>NZ_JBSSFP010000001.1:4800000-6471480 GCF_054062775.1 Pseudomonas sp. TE3911
GGCCCCGTTGGTGCGGGTTGCCGGTGCTGCTTCAGCGGCGACCGGGGTTTGGCTGCTCGCGGGCTGAGTTGCGGGGCTATTGAGGGCCTCATCGGCCCCCTCCACATTTTGATGCGTGAACACCTTCAAAGGTGGGTGGGGGCTTGCCCCCGATAGCGCTGGCACAGACACCACAGAACGCAAGCCTGCTACCATGCGCGCCTACACCCCTGCCGTGACGACGCCAGCCAATGCCCATCGCTTCCCAGCCCACGTTGAATTCTGTGCTCACCCACTTCCATACCTTGATCGTGCCGCTCTGGCAGGGCCCGGGCTGGAATGCCGAGTTGGCGTTGCCCTATGAGGCGCTGGATGCCGATCATCGGCCTTTGCCGCCGCAACGCTACCGCGCCATGGCCTGTGCTCGACAGCTGTACCTGTTCGCCAGTCTGATCGGCGAGCCCGGTGCTGCCTTTGCCGAAGAACGTGCCGCCGCGTTGTTCCGTTCCCTGCAACGGCACTTCCACGACGCCGAATACGGCGGCTGGTTCTACAGCGTCGACCCCGCCGGGCAGCCGCTGGACAAGCGCAAAGACCTCTACACCCACGCCTTCATCATCTTCGCCTGCGCCCATTACTGGGCCAAAGTGCGCGAGCCGCTGGTGGAATCGGTGCTCAATGCCGCCCTTGAAGTGGTCGCCGAGCGTTTCGCCACGGGCGATGGCCTGTATGAAGCGGTACTTGAGCGTAACTGGTCTTCCCTCAAGTCCGGCCCCCTGCAAAATCCCTTGATGCACCTGGCCGAGGGCTTCCTCGCCACCCTCGCCGTGCGTGAAGACGCCGACGTACAAGCGGCCCTGCTGGGCTTGGCGACGGCCATGCAGCAGCGCTTCATCGACCGCCAGCATGGCGTGATGATGGAAAAACCGCTGGGTGCTGTGGATAACTGGTTTGAGCCAGGGCATCAATTCGAGTGGTTCTTTTTGCTGGAGTCGTCGCCCGCCTTACGCGGCACGCCGTTGCATGCCTCACTGACCCGGGCGTTTACCTACGCCGAGCAAAAGGGTGTGGATCCGTTAAGCGGCGCGGTCAGCGGCATGCTTGCCCTCGATGGCAGCGTGCGTGACGCTACCCAGCGTATCTGGGCCCAGGCCGAATACCTGCGGGCACTGACCTTGCGGCCCGACAGCGAAGCGGTGCTGCAACGCCAATTGCTGGCGCTGCAACAGCATTTCCTGCATGAGAAAGGCTGGCATGAATGCCTGGATGCCAACGGCGCGGTGAGCCGACGGGATATGCCGTCGACCACGCCTTATCATCTGGCGACCTGCTATCAGGGCCTCACGCAATCCATTTACGGTCGCCCGTAAAACTGATCGTTAACCAGCGCGCCGCATCCGGCGTGCCGAGCCCTGTGGATATCTCTTCGCGCAACCCATCCAGGGTGGCGACGTTATCCACCGGGTAATCCGCCGGCAGCACCACGTGAATCTCGATAAACCGCGCCCGCCCGTGCTTTTGCACGTAGGACACGTAGTCGTCGAAACCATGCCTGGCGCGGACCGCATCCATGACTTCGCGAACCTTGTCGTCCAAATGGTCGGGGGCAATCCCCAGCACCTCGCGTAACGCTGGGCGCAGGATCTTGAAGGCCGGCGCCAGCATGCTCAGGGCCAGCAGGATCAGGATCAAGGGGTCGACATACACCGCCCACTCGCCATAGCCCTGGGACTTGAGCAACAGCGCGGCCAGAAAGCTGATCAGCAAGCCCACCGACAGCATCGCGTCCACCAGCCAACTGATGTTATCGAACTGGATCAACGACGATTTGAGCGCGCGGTTGCGGTAGCGCACATAGAAGAAGTAGGCGAACTCAACGACGGTGAACACCGCCGCGTAGATGATCACCAGGCCCAACTCGATCTCGCGCCCGCCATTGATCATGCCGAACACACCGTTGAGGAATGCATAGATGGCGATCAACAGCAGAAAGCTGCCTTCGATCAGCAGCACCAACGGCTCCAGGTGCCAGTAGCCGAACTGGAAGCGCGCGTTGCTTTTCTTGGCGATCAACTTGGCCGTGATCAGCATCAACACCTTGATGGCGGTGGCGATCAGCGAGAAAAAGCCGTCGAACAGAATAGATTGGGCGCCGGATATCACACCCGTGACAATGCCGGCGATCGCTACCGCGAACATCAGAATCGTCGATTGTTTGAGCAGTGCCTGCTCACCTCGGTTACTCACATTTCCTCCCGTCAAAACCTTTGAACCGCACGATGCGGTGGGGTTTTCAGGAGTGGAGTGTACCTTATGGCCTGTTTTGGCCGATTTGACGCCATCGGGAGCGAACCCACTCCCACATGGGATTGGGTTCCCACGTTCCGACTTGTGAACACAGTCAAGTGTGAGAGGGGCTTGCTCCCGATGGCAGCGACGCGGTTTAAAGCCTTACTTACCGCCCCGCTCAATCGCAAACCCGGCCCAGGTCTGGCTCACCGGCATCAGCTCCAGGCGGTTGATGTTGACGTGCGCCGGCGTGTTCATCACCCAGAAGATGGTGTCGGCAATGTCCTGCGGCTGGATCGGCTCAGCGCCGGCATAGGTCGCGTCATAACGCGCCTGATCACCGCCGAAGCGCACCAGCGAGAATTCACTCTCACACAGGCCTGGCTCGATGTTCGTCACGCGCACGCCGGTGCCTTGCAGATCGCAACGCAAGTTCAGGGAGAACTGCTTCACAAACGCCTTAGAGCCGCCGTACACGTGGCTGCCAGGGTACGGGTAGTTACCGGCGATGGAGCCGAGGTTGATGATGCCGGCGCCACGGCCGTGGGCGATCAAGCGCGGCAGCAGCAGGTTGGTGGTGGTCAGCAGGCCCTTGATGTTGGTATCGACCATGGTCTCCCAATCGTCGAGGCTGCACTTGGGCGCAGGATCAGTGCCCACGGCCAGGCCCGCGTTGTTGATCAGGCCACGCAGTTTGGCGAACGACGGCGGCAGACTGGCGATGGCGTCTTCCATGCCCTTGCGGTCACGCACGTCCACGACCAGGCCGTGCACTTCGGTCTGCTTGGAAAGCTCTTCAACCAAGGCATTCAAACGCTCGGCGCGGCGGCCAGTGAGCACCAGTTTCCAACCGGCTTCAGCAAAACGACGGGCGCAGGCTTCGCCAAAACCTGAAGTTGCGCCAGTAATAAACAGCGTGTCGGACATGGTGTTCTCCTTGCGGGCATCGGGAAAAAAACAGCCAGCAGAATGCCCTTACACCGCCGTCGCGGCAACCGCTAAGCACACCCTTTCATGTAAAGCTGATCACTTTTTGATCATATCAAGCAAAGCCTTATGAACCGTGGCCTGCAGCCATATGCGCGCAGGTTATCCACAGCTGCGCCCACAGTCTTTGGGGGCAAGTACAAAATACCGAAAGCCTCTGTGTACAAGGCCTGCAGCCGATTTTAGAAAGTTTTTTGCTTGACCTTGGCGAGGTCGTATGTAGGCCCATCGACAGAGTGGAAATCCGGACGATGGCTCCAGGCCAGTCATTCCGGCCTCTGCGGAGGTCTTTCCAGAGTTTAATCACAGACTTATCCACAGGCTGAAGAGTCATATTTCGGTCATATACCTGTGTCTTTAAACAGGTTGACAAACCCCTTGGCCGGTCGCCAAAAAGCCGCTGATCAAAAAACAACCACCACGCTGTAAGCCACGGTTTTAAAGGCGTTCAGGCAGGTACTCCCACGTTACCCACAGCCGGTTCCACAGTGGATGGGGACAAGTCAAAAGCGTGACAAAACAGGTATTTGCGGCGGCTATATGTCGCGCTTTGGAGGGGGGCTGGATTTGTTTTCCACAATTTGGGATCGGCCTTATGAACACCGTAAAACAAATGTGGGAGCGGGCTTGCTCGCGAAAGCGGTGGGTCAGTTCCAGTCTACTGACTGATACACCGCATTCGCGAGCAAGCCCGCTCCCACAGGGGGTTTGCGTCAAGCTTTAGATCAGTGGCCGCCGAGGTAGGCGTTGCGCACTTCCTCGTTCACCAGCAGCTCCTTGCCGGTGCCTGTGAGGCGAATCTCACCGTTGACCATCACATACGCCCGGTCCGACAAGCGCAGTGCGTGGTTAGCGTTCTGCTCCACCAGGAAGATGGTCATCCCGGTGGCTGCCAGCTCGCGCAGGGTGGAAAAGATCTGCTTCACCACAATCGGCGCCAACCCGAGGCTCGGCTCATCCAACAGCAACAACTTGGGCCGGCTCATCAGCGCGCGTGCGATGGCAAGCATTTGCTGCTCACCACCGGACATGGTCATGGCGCGCTGGTTGCGCCGTTCCTTGAGGCGGGGGAACAGCTCGAACATGCGCTGCATGTCTTCCTGAGCGTATTTGTCACCAATGGGGATAGTGCCCATCAGCAGGTTTTCCTCGACGGTCATGTCGGGGAACACCCGCCGCCCTTCCGGCGACTGCGCGATGCCGTTGGAGGCGATGTAGTGGGATGACTTGTGGGTAATGTCGACACCGTTGTAGATGATCTGCCCCGACTCAGCCCGTGGCTGGCCAAAGATCGACATCAGCAGCGTGGACTTACCCGCGCCGTTGGAGCCGATCAGGCTGACGGTTTCGCCTTCGTTGATGTGCAGCGAGACTTTCTTCAGGGCCTGGATCGGACCGTAGAACACGTCCAGGTCCTTCATTTCGAGGATAGGTGCACTCATACCAGCTCCTCTTCGTCTGCGCCCAGGTAGGCGGCAATCACTTTAGGGTCGTTGCGGATCGCTTCCGGCCCGCCCTCGGCGATCACGTTGCCGTGGTCCAGCACCACGATGTGGTCGGAAATACTCATCACCATGCCCATGTCGTGTTCGATCAGCACCACCGTAAGGTCGTGTTCGTCGCGCAGCAGGCGAATCATCGCGCTGAGGGCTTCGGTTTCCTGGGGGTTCAGGCCCGCTGCCGGTTCGTCCAGGCAGATGATCTGCGGCCGGGTGCACATGGCGCGGGCGATTTCCAGGCGGCGCTGTTGGCCGTAGGAAAGCTCACCGGCCAGGCGGTTGGCGCAGTCCACCAGGTCCACCACTTCGAGCCAGTAGAACGCGTGGTCGAGCGCATCGCTTTCGGCCTTGCGGTAGCCCTTGGTGTTGAGGATGCCCGCCAGCATGTTGCGGTTGACCCACATGTGCTGGGCCACCAGCAGGTTTTCCAGCACCGACATTTCCTTGAACAGGCGAATGTTCTGGAAGGTCCGCGCCAGGCCGGCGCGGTTAACCAGGTGGGTGCCGCCGAACATTTTGTAGTACACGCGGCTGAGGAAGCTTTTCGGCGACACAAAGTCGACGGCCTTGAAGCGCTCGCCCAGCAGTTGGATCACGTTGGTCTGTTTGCCACGAATGTTCAGTTCGATCTTGCCGCCGCTGGCTTTGTAAAAACCGGTGAGGCAGTTGAATACCGTGGTTTTGCCGGCGCCGTTAGGGCCGATCAGGGCAAAGATCGAGTTGCGTTCGACCTTGAGGCTCACATCGCTCAAGGCCTTGATGCCACCGAAGTGCATCATCAGGTGTTCCACGGAGAGGACGACTTCCTTGCTCATGGCGCCACTCCTTTACGTGGGGTCACACCGGTACGGCTGATGCGGATCAAACCGCGCGGTCGCCAGATCATCATCACCACCATCAACACACCAAACAGCAGCACGCGATATTCGCTGAAGCTGCGTAGCAATTCAGGCGCCACGGTCAACACGAAGGCCGCGATGACCACCCCGACCGTCGAGCCCATGCCGCCCAAGACCACGATGGCCAGGATCAGCGCCGACTCGAAGAAGGTGAACGACGACGGGTTGACGAAGCCCTGGTAGCTGGCAAAGAACACCCCGGCCAAACCCGCAGTAGATGCGCCGATGGTGAATGCCGAAAGCTTGACCAGCACGTGGTTCAGGCCCATGGAACGGCAAGCGATCTCATCTTCACGCAAGGCTTCCCAGGCGCGGCCAACCGGCATGCGGGTCAGGCGGTGCTTGATGTACAGCACGGCCAGCACCACCAGGAACAGCACGATGTAGATGAACATGAACTTGATGTTGGGGTTGTAATCGAGGCCGAAGAATTCGTGGAACGGAATCCCACCCTCCTTCGCCTTGCGCCCGAACTCCAGGCCGAGGAAGGTCGGTGAAGGCACCGGCATACCGTTCGGGCCACCGGTGAACGACAGCCAGTTATTGAGCACCAGACGGATGATTTCACCGAAGCCCAGAGTCACGATGGCCAGGTAGTCCCCGTGCATTCGCAATACCGGAAACCCGAGTATGCACCCCGCCAGTGCCGCCGCGATGGCGGCCAGGGGCAGCACGCTCCAGAAGCCCAGGCCGAGGTACTGATAACCCAATGCCAGACCGTAGGCACCGATGGCGTAGAACGCCACGTAACCCAGGTCGAGCAAGCCGGCCAGGCCAACCACGATGTTCAGGCCGAGGCCGAGCAACACGTAGATCAGCCCGAGGATCACCACGGTCAGCAGGTACTTGTTGGCGAAGATCGGGAACACGATGGCGATCACGATCAGTGCCGGAATGATCCAGCGCAGCCGCGACTTGTAGTCCGGTGGCAGTACATGCACGCCGGAGCCACTGCTCTCGAAGCCCTGCAGAATCTTCACGCCCTTGGGGGTTTGCAGGAACAGGCTGAGGGCAAAGCGCCCGGCCATCACGATGGCGACCAGGATGGCCACGCGCGCAGGTTCCAGGTTGAAGCTGTAGCCGTCGAGGACCACGCCGACGATCGGACCGAACACGATCAGCGAAATCAGCCCGGCAAGGATCGTATCGACGACACTTTTCTTGATATCGATAGGTTTGGCAGCAGACATGTTTACACCTTCGCCACGAGTGGGCGACCAAGCAGGCCCTGAGGACGGAAAATCAGAATCACCACCAGCAGGGAGAAACTGAACACGTCTTTGTAGTCAGAGTTGATCAACCCTGAGAACAACGACTCGGAGATACCGAGGATGATCCCGCCCAACATCGCCCCAGGCAGGGAGCCGATGCCGCCGAGTACCGCTGCGGTAAATGCCTTGATGCCGATGATGAAGCCGGCATAGAAGTCGAAGGTGCCGTAATTGAGGGTGATGAGCACACCGGCCAGTGCGGCCATGGCAGCACCGATGACAAACACGTAGGAGATCACGCGGTCGGTGTTGATGCCCAGGATCGAGGCCATCTTGCGGTCTTGCTGGGTCGCGCGGCACATGCGGCCGAGCTTGGTGTACTTGATGATGTAGGTCAGCAATGCCATGCCGGCGAATGCCGCGACCAGGATGAACACTTTGGTGTACGTAAGCTGCACGAAGCCTGTGCCGATATCGACACGCCAGGCCCCGGCCAGCAGGGTTGGGATACCTTGTTGCTTGGCGCCCTGGGCGATCTGCGCGTAGTTCTGCAGGATCAGGGAGATACCGATGGCGCTGATCAGCGGAGCCAGTCGGGTGGAGTTGCGCAGCGGTTTGTAAGCGACACGCTCAATGACCCAGCCGTAAACGCCGGTGACGACCACGGTGAAGATCAGAGTGCCGAGAATGAGCAGCGGGAAGGATTCGATGCCGAAGTAAGCCAGCAGTGCCAGACTGATCGCCGCGAGGTAAGCGGAAATCATATAAACCTCGCCGTGGGCGAAGTTGATCATGCCAATGATGCCATAGACCATTGTGTAGCCGATGGCGATCAGGCCATAGACCGACCCGAGGGTCAGGCCGTTGACCAGTTGCTGCAGGAAAATACCATCCATAACGCAATCTCACGCGGTGAGCACCTGCACACCGGCGGGTGTGCGGCGCTTCTGGAGGAAAAAACAGATCTCGATAACAACACGGGTCCCAATGTGGGAGGGGGCTTGCCCCCGATGCGGTGGGTCAGCTGAACACCTGTTGACTGACACTCCGCGATCGGGAGCAAGCCCCCTCCCACATGGATTACTTCTGCTTTTCCAACTGATGGTATTTGCCGTCTTTATCCCACTGGTAAACCACGTAGTCGGAGATTTTCAGGTCGCCCTTCGCGTCCCAGGTCTTCTCGCCCATCACGGTTTTGACCGGGTGCGCTTTCAGCCATTTGGCCGCGTCTTCGCCCTTGTTGGACTTGGCGCCGTTGAAGCCGGCGGCCAGGGCCTGCAGCGAGGCGTAGGCGTACAGGGTGTAGCCTTCTGGCTCGTAGCCGGCCTTGCGGAACTCTTCCACGACAGCCTTGCTGTCAGGCAGCAGGCGCGGGTCGGCACCAAAGGTCATGTAGACGCCATCGACGTATTGCGCGCCGCCAGCGGTGGCCACCAGTTCATCAGTCACCACGCCGTCATCGGACATGAACTTGACGTCTTTCAGGCCAGCTTCACGAATCTGGCGAACCAATGGACCGGCTTCCGGGTGCAGGCCACCGAAGTACACGACGTCGGCGCCCAGGGAGCGGATCTTGGTGACAAGCGCACTGAAGTCCTTCTCGCCACGGGTCAGGCCTTCTTCCAGCACCGGCTTGACGCCGCGCTTGGTCAACTGGGCAGCGGTGGCGTCGGCCAGGCCTTTGCCGTAAGTGTCCTTGTCGTTGATGACCGCGACTTTCTTGCCCTTGAGCACATCGACGATGTAGTCGCCGGCGACGATGCCTTGCTGGTCGTCACGGCCGCACATACGGAACATGGCGCCAAGGCCACGTTCGGTCACTTGTGGGTTGGTAGAGCCTGGGGTGATCGCGATGATGCCCGCTTCGTCGTAAACCTCGGAGGCCGGGATAGTGTTCGACGAGCAGAAGTGCCCGACTACACCAATCACTTTGTCCTGGTCAGCCAGGCGGTTGGCCACGGCAACGGCCTGTTTCGGCTCACAGGCATCGTCGCCTGCCACCAGCACAACTTTCTCGCCGTTGATGCCACCGGCCTTGTTGATCACCTCGGCTGCCGCCTGGGCACCCTTCATGTACTGCTCACCGAACGAGGCGTTGGCGCCGGTCATCGGCCCCGCTACACCAATCTTCACATCAGCTTGAACAAACGTAGAAACACCCAGCGCCGCTGCAACGGCGAGGGCCAGAAAACCTTTCTTGTAAAACGTCTGGGACATGAGTGGTGCTCCGATATTTTTGATTTTTGGCACTACAACTTGCGTTCAAACTTTTCACTGAAAGCTCAGAGCAAGCCCCGTGCCATTACGTTTTTATTCTTCAAAAAGACACGGTGTCATTGTTATTACAGGCGTTTCGACGCCGCTTGCCAGGACGTGCAACCCTCTAGCCTCGACAGGTGCAACCAGCCAGTTAAAAAAGTACAACCGTGACGGGTCGCACCTGCAACCGAATGGATAAACACCCCGCTCCACACCTGTAACAGCGTGCGTAACGGAACTGCACATTTACAGTGCGTGATTGCTACGACCTGCACCAATACAGATTAGTAGCCTGCTAAGAAAATGCAGGCTTCTGAGCGGTATTTCGCTGATCAGATCACGATCCTCAAGCATTGCCCGGCGTGATACAGCGAGAATCCCGCCTCGTACAGGCAACTGCGCAGACCCACTCCGGCCAACGGTTGCATGGGCGCGAAGGGAATCGGCAGTGCTTGGGGATCCTGGTGACACAAGTAGTCGGCGAACGCCTTGCCGACCACACTGCCGGTGGTCACGCCGCGTCCGTTATAGCCCGTGACAGCGACCAGTCCAGGGGCCGGTTCGAACAGGCGCATCAAGTGATCGGGGGTGAACGCGATGCAGCCGGTCCAGGTGAATTCCCACTGCACCGATTTGAGGTACGGGAAGTAGTGTTGCTGCACCCGATCGGCCCACGCCTTGAGGAACCACGCCGGTTTCTGGTTGCCATTGCCCAGACTTCCGAGCAATAAACGACCATCGGCATCGCGGCGGATACTGCTCAATACCTGACGCGTGTCCCACGATCCCTGGCCGCCAGGGAGAATCTGCTGGGCGGCTTCGTCGGCGAGCGGGGCCGACGCGACCTGGTAGTAATAACCGGGGAAAAAGTTACGCCGCAGCTCGGTCCATTCGCCTTCGGTGTAGGCATTGGAGGCAACGACCACTTGTGCAGCCTGCACTGCCCCGTGCTGGGTCTGAACCGACCAAAGTGCACCTTGGCGCTCCAATTGGGTGACCGGTGAATGGTCAAACAACTGCCCGCCGAGCCCGACCGCAGCATTGGCCAGCCCAGAGGTGTAGGCCATGGGATTCAAGGTGCCCGCACGCCGATCCAGCAAGGCGGCGGCAATTTTTTTAGTGCCGGTGGCTTGCTCGCAGGCCTGACCGGTGAGCAACTCCACTGGCGCGCCACGGCGCTTCCATTGTTCTTCACGACTGCGCAAATCCGCCTCGCCACGGGCGTTGTGCGCCATGTGCAAGGTGCCCTCGCGGCGCAGTTGGCAATCGATGTTGTATTTGTCGATGAGGCTGAACACCAGAGACGGTGCCGCGCCCAACATGCGGTTGAGCTGGCTGCCCACCGCTTCGCCGAAACCGGCTTCGATGTCGTCCGGGGGGATCCATAAACCGGCGTTCACCAGCCCGACATTGCGCCCCGAACCGCCGTGGCCAGTGCGATGAGCCTCCAGCACGGCGACGCTTTTACCCTGTTCCAGCAAGTGAATGGCGGCCGACAATCCGGTGATGCCGGCGCCGATCACGCACACATCCACCTTGACCTCGCCCTTGAGCGCGGCACGATCCGGCCGGCCAGGGGTGAGGTGTTCCCACAAACACGTTTCGCGTAATGCCATTGCCAGACTCCGGTGAGACCCAACAAACATCTATTCCGAACTGCAAATGAGGTCACATGTGGGAGGGGGCTTGCTCCCGATGGCGGTGTATCAGACAACACTTCAAACCTGATTCACCGCCATCGGGAGCAAGCCCCCTCCCACGCTGACCTCACTCCGACTTGAGGAAATCAGTCGAAGGTGATGCCTTGGGCCAGCGGCAGTTCCAGCGAGTAGTTCACGGTATTGGTCTGGCGGCGCATATACCCGCGCCACGCATCCGAACCCGACTCACGACCGCCGCCGGTCTCTTTTTCACCGCCAAACGCGCCGCCAATTTCTGCGCCGCTTGGGCCGATATTGACGTTGGCAATGCCGCAGTCACTGCCGACTGCCGACATGAACTGCTCGGCTTCACGCACGTCAGTGGTGAAGATGCACGAGGACAGGCCTTGGGGCACCGCGTTGTTCAGGCGCAGGGCTTCGGCGAAGTCGGTGTAGCCGACGACATACAGAATCGGCGCGAAGGTTTCGGTGCACACCACGTCGCTTTGCTCGGGCATCTCCACAATGGCCGGCGACACGTAGTAGGCGTTGGGGAATGTGTCTTCCAACTGGCGCTTGCCGCCGAACACTTTGCCGCCTTCGCTCAGCGCTTGCTCCAGCGCGTCCTGCATATTGTCGAAACCGTGCTTGTCGATCAGCGGGCCGATCAGGTTGCCTTCCAGCGGGTGGCCGATGCGCACTTTGGAATAGGCGGCCTTGAGGCGGGTGACGATTTCTTCCTTGACCGATTCATGGGCAATCAGGCGGCGCAGGGTGGTGCAGCGCTGGCCGGCGGTGCCGACGGCGCTGAACAGAATGGCGCGCACGGCCATGTCCAGGTCGGCGCTTGGGCCGAGGATCATCGCGTTGTTGCCGCCCAGTTCCAGGATGCTGCGGGCGAAACGTGCGGCGACTTTCGGCGCCACTTCGCGGCCCATGCGCGTACTGCCGGTGGCGCTGATCAACGCCACACGCGGGTCATCCACCAGCGCGGCGCCTGCATCGCGACCACCGATGATCACTTGGCTCAGATACTCAGGGGCGCCGTCGAATTTCTTCAGCACGCGCTCGAACAGCGCCTGGCAAGCCAGGGCCGTGAGCGGGGTCTTTTCCGAGGGTTTCCAGATCACGGCGTTGCCGCACACCAGGGCCAGGGCGGTGTTCCATGCCCACACGGCGACCGGGAAGTTGAAGGCGCTGATGACGCCGACCACGCCCAGCGGGTGCCAGGTTTCACGCATGTGGTGGCCTGGGCGCTCGGAAGCGATGGTCAAGCCGTACAACTGACGCGACAGACCGACCGCGAAATCGCAGATGTCGATCATTTCCTGCACTTCACCCAGGCCTTCCTGGGTGATCTTGCCCGCTTCCCAGGACACCAGCTCGCCCAGGTCGGCCTTGTATTCGCGCAGCACGTCGCCGAATTGGCGCACCAGCTCACCGCGACGCGGCGCCGGTACTTTGCGCCAGGCGTCGAATGCATGCTCGGCGCGACTGACCTGTTGCTCCACCTCGGCGGCACCTTCCCAATGCACACTGCCGATTTGGCTGCCATCAATCGGCGAATGCACGGGCTGTTTGCCCGTCTGGTACAGCGACGGGTTCACCCCGAGACGATCAAGCAATGCGGCAACCATGGGTCACTCCTTCAAACTGCAAACAGAAAATTCGCGCCGCGGCGCGCACGGCGATCCAGACCTTATTTGTAGCTGGCTCAAGACTTGCCAACAAACGACGATTAGGCGAGATATCATTCCGTTTATTCATGCAAAGCATAAAAAGAGGCACGCCGTGCTGAACAAAAGACATTTGCCCTCGATCACCGCCCTGCAGTGTTTCGAAGCAGCCACCCGCCACCTGAGCTTCACCCGCGCCGCCGAGGAGTTGAACCTCACGCAAAGCGCGGTCAGCAAACAGGTGGCGCAGTTGGAAGAGCTGCTGCAACACCTGCTGTTTCGCCGCGTGCGTCGCCGCTTGCAGATGACCCCGGCGGGCGACCTGTACCTGGTGGAAGTGCGCAAGATCCTCACGCAAGTGGAGATGTCCACCCACTACCTGCGCTCCTACGGCGGCGAGACCGAAGTGCTGCGCGTGTCCACGCCTTACACCTTCGGCGCGCGCTGGCTGGTGCCGCGCCTCAAGGGTTGGCGGTTGCGCCATCCGCAGATCCACCTGGACCTGTGCAACGAGCAGGAGCCGGACGAACTGCTGCAAGGCAAGGCCGACATGGCCTTCTACTTCGGCCAGGGCTCGCGCCCCGGCACCGAGAGCCTGAAGCTGTTCAGCGAAGAACTGGTGCCGGTGTGTGCACCGGAAAGTCTGCCCGCGAAGCCCTTCAATGACCCCACGCAACTGAGCGAACTGGTGCTGCTGCAAAACGCCTCACGCCCCCAGGGCTGGCATGACTGGTTTGCCGATCAGGGGTATCACACCGAGCACAGCTACCACGGGCCGCGTTTCGACACCTTTTATATGTGCATTCGAGCGGCGCAGGTAGGCTGCGGTGTAGCGCTGCTGCCGCGGTTTCTGGTGGAAGAAGAACTGGCCGACGGCAAGTTGGTGAACCCATGGCAGCACGCGATGCCGAGCCAGGATGCGTATTACCTGGCCTATCCCGAGCATTCGGCGGAAGTGCCCAAGGTGCGCGAGTTTGTGAAGTGGATGATGGAGCAGGTTCTTTAGTGCCTGGAATACCGCCATCGGGGCAAGCCCCCTCCCACATTTGAAACGCATTCCAAGTGCGGGAGGGGGCTTGCCCCCGATCACGCCAGTGGCCTCACTGAAAAAATCACTGGCAAAACCCCACAGGTCTATGCGCCACTAGCCCCCTTCCTTAATTGTGCGTAAAGGCCGGCGCCCATCGCCGACCCGTCTGGAGATTCCCGTTATGAGCGAGAGTGTGTTTGCCGATCGCATCGTGCAGAACCTGCTCGACACCGACTTCTACAAGCTGACCATGATGCAGGCGGTGCTGCACAACTACCCCAACGTGGAAGTTGAATGGGAATTCCGTTGCCGTAACAGCGAGGACCTGCGCCCGTACCTGGCGGAGATTCGCTACCAGATCGAACGCCTCGCCGAGCTGAGCCTGAGCCCGGACCAACTGGGCTTCCTGGAACGCATCAGCTTTATGAAGCCGGACTTCCTGCGCTTCCTCGGGCTATTCCGCTTCAACCTGCGTTATGTGCAGACCGGCATCGAGAACGGCGAGTTGTTTATCCGCCTGCGCGGGCCGTGGCTGCATGTGATCCTGTTTGAAGTGCCGATGCTGGCCATCGTCAGCGAAGTGCGTAACCGCTACCGCTACCAGACCGTGATCCTCGAACAGGCCCGCGAGCAGTTGTACCGCAAGTTCGATTGGCTGACGGCGAATGCCAGCAGCGAGGAACTGTCGGAGCTGCAAGTGGCCGACTTCGGCACGCGCCGACGCTTTTCGTACCGGGTGCAGGAAGAAGTGGTCAATGTGCTCAAGCATGACTTCCCCGGGCGCTTTGTCGGCACCAGCAACGTGCACCTGGCCCGCGAGCTGGACATGAAGCCCCTGGGTACCATGGCCCACGAATGGATCATGGCCCACCAGCAACTCGGCCCACGCCTGATCGACAGCCAGATCGCCGCCCTCGATTGCTGGGTCCGCGAATACCGTGGCCTGCTGGGCATCGCCCTGACCGATTGCATCACCACCGACGCGTTCCTCGGCGACTTCGACTTGTACTTCGCCAAGCTGTTCGACGGCCTGCGCCACGATTCTGGGGACCCGGTGCAGTGGGCGGAAAAAGCCATCGCTCACTACCACAAGCTGGGTATCGAGCCGATGAGCAAAACCCTGGTGTTCTCCGACAGCCTGTCGCTGCCCAAGGCCTTGGAGATTTTCCGTGCGCTGCGCGGTCGCATTAATGTGAGCTTCGGCATCGGCACCAACCTGACCTGCGATATTCCAGGAGTGGAACCGATGAGCATCGTGCTTAAAATGACCGCCTGCAACGGCCAGCCCGTCGCCAAAATCTCCGATGAAGCGGGCAAGACCCACTGCACCGACCCGAATTTTGTCGCCTATTTGCGTCACGTTTTCAAAGTACCTGCCATTTCCAGCAAGGAGTGAATCATGCAAGCCGTACAGCGCGAGATTGCTGAACAGCTCAAGGTGCAAGCGCCGTTCAACGACCAAGCCGCCCTTGAGGCCGAGGTTGCCCGACGCGTGACCTTTATCCAGGACTGCCTGCGCAATTCCGGACTCAAAACGTTGGTGCTGGGCATCAGTGGTGGCGTCGATTCCCTGACCGCCGGCCTGTTGGCCCAGCGCGCGATGCAAGAACTGCGCGCCAGCACCGGTGACGAGGCCTACCGCTTTATTGCCGTGCGCCTGCCCTACGAAACCCAGTTCGACGAAATCGACGCCCAGGCATCGGTGGACTTTATCGAGCCCGACGAGCGCCACACCGTGAACATCGGCCCGGCGGTGAAAGCCCTGGCCAGTGAAGTGGCGGCGTTTGAAGGCAAGGCGGCGGTGTCCCGTGACTTCGTGCTTGGCAACACCAAGGCGCGCATGCGAATGGTGGCCCAATACACCATCGCCGGCGCGTCCGGTGGTTTGGTGATCGGCACCGACCATGCGGCGGAAGCGGTGATGGGTTTTTTCACCAAGTTCGGTGACGGTGCATGCGATCTGGCGCCGTTGAGCGGGCTGGTAAAAAACCAGGTACGCGCGATTGCACGGCACTTTGGCGCGCCGGAGTCGTTGGTGGAGAAGGTGCCGACGGCCGACCTTGAAGACCTGTCGCCAGGTAAGCCGGATGAAGCGTCACATGGCGTGACGTATGCCGAGATCGATGCGTTCCTGCACGGTGAACCGGTGCGCGAAGAGGCGTTCAGGATTATCTGCGAGACCTATCGCAAGACTGAGCACAAGCGGGTGATGCCGTTTGCGCCGTGAGGTGAGCCAGATATTTTTGTGTTGATTGGCAGGCCGCTATCGGGAGCAAGCCCCCTCCCACATTTGATCGCATTCTCATGTTGGAACTCGGTCAAGTGTGGGAGGGGGCTTGCTCCCGATAAACGATAACGCGGTCTTATTTGACGACCACAGTGCCTTTCATCATCGAGATGTGGCCTGGGAACGAGCAGAAGAACGCGTAGTCCGTACCAGCAGCCAGCTTGGAAACATCGAAAGTCACCGAATCTTTCTCGCCGGCACCGATCAGCTTGGTGTGGGCGATGATGCGGTCGTCACCCTCTTTCAGGTAGTTCTTGTCGATGCCAGCGGCCATGCCGTCAGTGGCAACCGGTTGCATGTTGGCGGCAGTGGTCAGCACCCAGTTATGGCCCATGACGTTTTTCGGCAAGCTGCCCGAGTGTTCCAGGTTCACGGTGAACGTCTTGCAGCTCTTGTCGATCACGATTTCCTTGGTGTTGAAGGACATCTGATCGGTGGAGTCGACGGTGACATTGCACTCTGCGGCAAACAACTGGCCACTGGCCAAAGTCAGCAGGGAAACAGCAACGAGTTTGGCAAACATGTGAATCTCCAAGGCAGGGTTTATAAAACGCGGATTGCGGTAAGGGTGCCTCAAGCAGGCTTGAATTCTTATGATCTGAATCAACAGATTGTATACAACTTTAGGCTATCAGACTTATCAACACAATCTACCAGCCAAAGTAGCAGTACCTGCCTATGATCGGCCCATCACCCACTGGAGTCCGAACCATGCGCCTCAATCACCTGTTCAATGGCCTGCTGGCCGCGTACGCCTGCGGTAAGTGAAGGCAAAGCGCCCCTTGAAGCTGCTACCATGTCGTCACAAGGCAGCTGCGCGCCGCCACCCTCACCTTCGACCCTAGAGGATCGCCCATGGCCAAACCTAATTACTCCTTCGCCAAACGTCAGAGAGACTTGGCCAAGGAACAGAAGAAAGAGGAAAAACTGCAACGCAAGAAAGCCGCTGTCGATGAAGAAGCGGGCGCACTGAACCCGGACGCGGAAGGTGAAGTGGCAGCAGACGAGACCGAAACCCCGAAAGACCCGGCTGAATAAATTCTGTTGTGGTGAGCAGGCCCCCCCTGTCTCACCACACTCCACCATTATTCCAGCGGCATCACCGTCACCCGCACCTCCGGGTCATGGTTCCCTCCCCCCAGAATTACCCCACGCAACGGCGACACATCGGAAAAGTCCCTGCCCCAGGCCAAGGTGATGTGCTCCAGTGCCGGCTGCACATTGTTCGTCGGATCAAAATCCACCCAGCCTGACACCGGGCAAAACACTGATACCCACGCGTGGGACGCATCAGCACCGATCAGCCGTGGCTGGCCGGGCGGTGGCTGGGTGAGCAGGTAGCCGCTGATATACCGCGCAGCCAAGCCCCGCGAGCGCAGGCAGGCGAGCATCAGGTGGGCGAAGTCCTGACACACGCCACGGCGGCGTTCCAGCACTTCCACCAGCGGTGTGGCGACTTGGGTCGCTTCGGCATCGAAGGTGAATTCACTGAAGATCTTTTCCATCAGCGCCTGCACGCCCAACAACAAGGGTTCGCCAGGGGGAAAACAACTTTCGGAGAACTCGACGAAGGTTTTTTTCAGGTGTACGTAGGGTGATTCAAAGCGATACCGACAGGCTTCGATTCGCTCAGGGGTCATCGGCTGGCTGCTGTAGGTCAGGCTGTCACGGGTCTGATCCCAGGCCGGCGACTGCCGAAAATCCAGTACAGGCCGCGCCAGCACCTCCACGGTCAGCCCAGCGTTGACCAGCAATTCATCGTGAGGCCGTTCGAACGCCAGGCGGGTGATCGGGTTGCCGTATACATCCAGCTCATCGCGGCGCGAGGTCGGCTCCGGGCTGATATCCAGTTGTTGCGATGTGCAGCGCTGCCAGGCACAGGGTCGTGGCCATAAGTGCGCCAACTGCTGGGCCAGGGACACCGGGCTGTCGTAGTGGTAGTGGGTATCGTGGAAAATCTGATAGCGCGCGCTCATTACACCGACACCGTTTGCTGGCTGACATCATCCACATGGGCAAAATGGCGCAACGCGAGGCGATCCGACACTTGCCCGCTTTCATCGGCCACCGCTTGCAGCAGGTCGGCCAGGCCGTCCAACGCAGCACGTACGCTGGACTCGCCAAACAACGGGTTCTCCAGGCAACTCAAGTCGAAACGCGCCAGGCGCTCCACCAAGGGCGCCAAGCCTGTTTCCCGTGGCACACCAAAATCATCATTAAGGCGACGCAAAGTGCGACTGGACCAATTTGAGCTGGAACAGCACGGCATGGGGGTTCTGCTCGTCGAGCAGCAACAGGTCGAGCACCGGAATCAACTGCGGCACCGCCAAGTAGCGCGAGCGGTATGTGATGCTGCTGTTGCCCAACTCCAGCAACCACTCCAGCCCCGCCTGATCGAACACCGCGACGCCACGCAGGAACGCCGCCAGGCTGCTGCTTAAGAATTGCAGGCGTTCTATGCGCCGCCCCATCATCAGGAAACGCCAGCCTTCGTCGCGGGTCATGTCGTCCAGGGCAAACCCGGACAGCGCCGCCAAGGACATCACCAGGCGGTTGAGAAAATCCAGCAACTCGCCAAAGTCCGGCGCTTCACTTTCCAGCTCCATGGCTTCGCGTTGCAGCTCCACCAAGGCCTGCCAGTTCTCGCGGGACAACTTGCCACGCACCTGGGACGCCGCCCACTGCAAGCGTTGCAGGTTGGCGCGCAGGCTCGATGGCCAGTCATCGCCGAGCAACGCTGCGAGCAGACGCTCCGGCAGTTCGCCCTCTTCCGGCAGCAGGCGCAGGTTTTCGCCCAGCTCCACCGCCGCCAGCAACGCCAAGGGATCGTCGCCGTCGACATAACGCGCCAGCACAATTCGCAACCAGCGCGCGCTGTCATCGCAGCGCTCGCAGTAACGGCCAAACCAGAACAGGTTTTCCACCACCCGCGACGGCAGATAAGGATCGCGGCGCACCAGGTCATGGGCACCAATCGTGCGCTGGGCACGCCACTGCTCACCACCGGGGGCGCGTTCGCCGAGCACCCAGGTGTCTTTGCTCGCACCGCCGCGTTGCATCGACACCACTTCGGCATCGGCTTCAGCAGCCACACGGGTCAGGCCCCCGGGTAATACGCGATAGCCCTCGTCACTGGCCACGGCGTACACACGCATACCAATGGCACGGTGCTGCAGGTGGTCATCCACGGTGTGCCACACCGGTGCCTGGGACAGTTGCGCCAGCTCCTGGGCGACGTAAGCGTACGGCCGCGCACGCATGCGTTCGGCCAGGGCCTCGCGCTGCTCATCGTTCAGATCGCGGCCAAACACCGGGGCGAAACTCTGCGAGGGGAACGCGGGTTTGATCAGCAGCTCCGGCAGTTTTTCCAAGGCTTCGGCGAGCACCGGTGCTTCACCGCACCACCAGGTGGCGATGGACGGCAGGATCAGTTCTTCGCCGAACAAAAACTCGTTGATTTTCGGCAGGAACCCCAGCAACCCGGGCGACTCCAGCACGCCGCTGCCCAAGGCATTGGCCACCAGCACATTGCCCTGGCGCACCGCATCCAACAGGCCCGGCACGCCGAGGGCCGAGTCGGTGCGCAGTTCAAGCGGGTCGCAGAAGTCGTCGTCCAGGCGCCGCATGATCGCGTGCACCCGGCGCAGACCGCTGAGGGTTTTGAGGAACACGGTGCTGTCGCGCACGGTGAGGTCGCCACCTTCCACCAGCGGATAGCCGAGCTGGCGCGCCAGGTAGAGATGTTCGAAGTAGCTTTCGTTGAAGCGGCCTGGGGTGAGCAGCACGATCAGCGGTGTCTGGTCATCGCCGGGCGCCTGGCGGACCAGGGTTTCCTGGAGCGTGCGGAAGAAACCGGTGAGGTGCTGCACCTGCAAGTCACGGTACAAGTCCGGGAAGGCGCGAGACACGATGGTGCGATTTTCCAACGCATAACCGGCGCCCGATGGGGCCTGGGTGCGGTCGGCCGTTACCCACCAACGACCATCCGGAGTGCGCGCCAGGTCCACCGCGTACAGATGCAGGAAAGCACCGTCGGGGGGCTGGATACCCTGGCACGGCCACAGGAAATTGTTATGCCCGAACACCAGCTCCGCCGGCAGCAAGCCTTCTTTGATCAAGCGTTGCGGGCCATACAGATCAGCGAGCACGGCATTGAGCAGGCGCGCCCGCTGGGCGATACCGGCCGACAGGTGCTGCCATTCATCCGCCGCCAACACATGGGGCAGCAGGTCCAGCTCCCACGGCCGATCGGCGCCCTTGGGGTCGGCATAGACGTTGTAGGTCACGCCGTTTTCCTGGATCTGCCGCGTCAGCAGCGCCTGGCGCTGGGCCAACTGCGCGGGGGTGCTGCGTTGCAGGTGATCAAGCAAGCGCCGCCAATGGGCACGCACCGCGCCGCTGTCATCCAGCAGTTCGTGATAAGTGCCCGCAGTCAGCGGGTAACGGTCGAGCAAGTCGGACATGGAACGCTCGGCAGAGGCAAAGGGGCTCAGATTACCCTAACAAACACTGCAAATCCCTCTGTGGTTTCCAGGCTTTGTGGTGAGCGGGCTTGCCCCGCGCGAGGCATGCTCGCTCACTACATTATTTGGAGTCACAGTTGGATAGGGCTCAGTCATTTTTATTGGGGAAACGCCGCAGATCCAGGGTCATAGGGAATTCGTCATTGATCACAACACTCGGTACGGTGAGCTTCCCAGGTGTGTGGCCGAGACGGAAAAACCGCGCCATGCGCCGGCTCTCGGCCTCATTGGCGTTCACCGGTAAGCTGTCGTAATTGCGTCCACCCGGATGCGCGACGTGGTACTGGCAACCGCCCAACGAGCGTTGCATCCAAGTATCCAGTAGGTCGAACACCAGCGGCGCATGGACCGGGATGGTCGGTTGCAAACAGTTGGCCGGTTGCCAGGCGCGGTAACGCACGCCAGCGACAAACTCGCCGACTCGCCCGGTCGGTTGCAGCGGCACTGGGATGCCATTGCAGGTCAACAGGTAGCGTTGCGGTGGCAACCCGCTCAACTTCACTTGCAGACGCTCCAGGGACGAATCCACATAGCGTACCGTGCCGCCCGCTGCGCCCTCTTCGCCCAGTACATGCCAAGGTTCCAGGGCCTGGCGCAGTTCCAGTTCGATACCGCTGACGGCATAGTCGCCGACCTTGGGGAAACGGAACCCCAAATGCGCGGCGAACCATTCGGCACGCAGTGGGTAGCCGGCGGCGTTGAGTTCGACGATCACGTCGGCAAAGTCCTGCTCGATAAAGTGCGGCAGCAAAAAGCGGTCATGCAACTCGGTGCCCCAGCGCGCCAGTTTCGGCGGTGCGTAAGGCTCACGCCAGAACCGCGCCACCAGCGCCCGCAGCAGCAGTTGCTGAGTCAAACTCATGCGCGCGTGGGGCGGCATTTCAAAGGCGCGCAGCTCCAACAGGCCCAGTCGGCCGGTGGCGCCGTCGGGCGAGTAAAGCTTGTCGACGCAGAATTCGGCGCGGTGAGTGTTGCCCGTCACGTCGATCAGCAGGTTGCGCAGCAGGCGGTCCACCAGCCAGGGCGGGCAGTCCTCGCCGGGCTCGGGCATTTGCGCGAAAGCGATTTCCAGCTCATACAGCGCGTCGTTACGCGCCTCATCCACTCGCGGCGCCTGGGACGTCGGGCCGATAAACAAGCCAGAAAACAGGTAGGACAGTGACGGGTGGTTATGCCAGTAGCTGATCAGGCTGCGCAGCAAATCGGGACGACGCAGAAACGGTGAATCCTTGGGCGTCGCGCCCCCGAGCACAAAGTGGTTACCACCACCGGTGCCAGTGTGGCGCCCGTCGATCATGAATTTTTCGGTGGTCAGGCGGGTCTGTCGCGCCTCTTCATAGAGAAACTCGGTGCGCTCGACCAACTCATCCCACGTGGCGGACGGCTGCACGTTTACCTCAATCACACCCGGATCCGGCGTCACCCGGAAGTTGCTCAGGCGCATATCGAATGGCGGTTCGTAGCCTTCCAACAGCACCGGGCAGTGCAGCTCTTCGGCAGTGGCTTCGATGGCGGCAACCAGTTCCAGGTAATCCTCGACGCGCTCCAGCGGCGGCATGAACAGGTACAGGCGCCCTTCCCGTGCTTCGGCGCACAGTGCGGTGCGGGTCAGCCAGTCAGCGGACTCGTCGACCTCGGGCACTCGCTCATTGCTTGGCGCTGCTTCGCCGTGGCTTTGCAGTTGGGCACTGGTTGGCAGTTCCGGCTGATCCTGATTAGGGTCGGTGGGGTGCACGAACGGATACTCCGCCGCCGTCACCCACGGCTGCGAGGCCAACGGCAGGCGATAGCCAAGCGGTGAATCCCCCGGTACCAGGCGGCAGTGGTTATCGCGCAGGTACCAACGCCCACTTTGCCAGCGGTCATTCGCGGCCGTACGTGCCAGCGGCAGCACCTGGCCGATGACTTTATCCAGGCCCTGGCTGAACACTTTGCGCAGGCGTTCGCGCTCTAGGTCGTCGCTCAAGCGCGGGTCCTGGGCGGTGACGTTCTGAGGCAACGCACCTTCGCGCCACAGGTAGTAAAAATTGTCTTCGAAGGCCGGGAATACAAAACGCGCCGGCAACTTGAGGCGTTCGGCAACACTGGCCAGGAAGCGCCCGGCCAGCACGCCATCGGCACCGTAGTCCTCTTGCTCATCGGCAATCAGCGCGCTGTTGTGCCAGATCGGTACGCCGTCGCGGCGCCAGTAACAGTTGAGCGACCAGCGCGGCAGTTGCTCGCCGGGGTACCACTTGCCCTGGCCAAAATGCACCAGGCCCTTGGGCGCGTAGTGCTTGCGCATGCGCTGGAACAGTTCGGCGGACAGGCGGCGTTTGTCGGGGCCAAGGGCCGCGGTGTTCCACTCGGCGCCGTCGGGGTCGTCGATGGACACAAAGGTCGGCTCGCCGCCCATGGTCAGGCGCACGTCGTCCTTGAGCAGGTCGCCGTCGATCTGCCGGCCCAGGGCCTGGATCGCCAGCCACTGCTCTTCCGTGTACGGCTTGGTCACCCGGGGGGCTTCCCAAATGCGCTCTACCGACATCTCGTGGGTGAATTCACACTCGCACGGTTCCACCAGCCCGCTGATCGGCGCGGCAGACGATGGATCGGGACTGCAGGCCAACGGGATATGCCCTTCACCGGCAAACAATCCGGAGGTTGCATCCAGCCCGATCCAGCCGGCGCCGGGCAAATACACCTCGCACCAGGCATGCAGGTCGGTGAAGTCCACCTCAGTGCCGGACGGGCCATCCAGGGCTTTGACGTCGGCGGTCAGCTGGATCAGATAGCCGGACACAAACCGCGCCGCCAGCCCCAGATTGCGCAGCAATTGCACCAACAACCACGCCGAGTCGCGGCAGGAGCCGGAGGCGTTTTCCAGGGTGAACTCCGGGGTTTGCACGCCAGGTTCCATGCGGATCAGGTAACCGATATCGGTGGCCAAACGCTGATTGAGCCCCACCAGGAAGTCCACGGCGGGCAGTGGCGTGCGGTCGATGCCGGCCAGGTAGGCGGCAAACCTCGGCGTCAGCGGCAGGGTTTCCAGGTACGGCGCCAGCTCGCGCTGCTCATCGGCGGCGTAGCTGAAGGGGATTTTTTCGGCATAAGGTTCGAGAAAGAAGTCGAACGGATTAAAGACTGCCATCTCAGCGACCAGGTCAACTTCGATCCGCAGCTCATCGGTCTTTTCCGGGAATACCAGGCGCGCCAGGTAGTTGCCCTGGGGGTCTTGCTGCCAATTGATGAAGTGCTGCTCGGGCAGCACTTTGAGTGCGTAGGACAAAATCCGCGTGCGGCTATGGGCCGCCGGACGTAAGCGCACGATCTGTGGCCCGAGTTCGACGGCACGGTCGTAGCGGTAATGCGTAACGTGGTGCAACGCGACATGAATCGACACGGCGGCCTCCTGCGAGCCAGGGCATGAACACAACGCGCGCAAGACTTATGCCAGAGCGGCAGCCATTGCGCTTTATCGTAAGACCCGGTGCAGTACAGCACCAAAACGGCGCCATCGTAGGTGCCGTGGTGCGAGGGTTGCACATATTTGTGGCGAGCGTGTGCAAACAGGTGGCGAATCTACCCAGTCAGCCGCGCTTACCCTTCGCGATCACCGCCTGGCGCAGGTGGCGTATTTCGAAGAGCTTTTGGCGCATTTCACGATGGCGCTTGCTGTTAAGCAGCAATAACCCCAGCAACGGAAACAGCACGGCCGAGCCATAGACCCAGCCATTGAGGCCGTATTGAATCATCGGCAGTACGAACAATAGGCAGGCGCCCAAATACCCCGCGACGAGCCGCGTCGCCCAGGGATACCCGCGCGCAATCATGACATTGCCAAAAACCAGCACCGCCACCAGCACCAGGATGGCGCCTCCCGAATAGCTGGACTTGAGGGCAGGATCGACACCGCGCAGATACGTCACGCCGGCCATGGACACCGCAGCCGAACCGGAGAAGATCGCCATGAAAATAGTGCCCATGAACACCGGGAAATATCGGGCCAGGAATCCGCCCATATCGGGAAAGCCGTTCATTCCGTCAGATCCTCGTACAGGCCGATAGCAATAGTTTCGGCCGTGCCCACGTGGCCGGTTCGATGGCTGCCCCAGATCCCCAACAGCCCCCCGATGGCATCCTTGAGCTGAGTCAGTGTGGCATGCCGGATTTCGGTGGAGCTGTAGCTCTTGGTCAACGTGCCGGCGCGCTGCTGCAATTTAAGCAACTTGGGGGTCAGGCTGGGGTCTTTCAGGCTCAGCAGTTCTTTGGTCAGCTTCTTGCGTTCCTGGCGGCTCAGGCCCTTGAGCAACTCGTACCAACTTTTGCCCAACGCAGCTGCTTTGTTGGCCTTGAGCAACCGAATCGTGGTCAAGGCACCTGTTCCGATACCCACCAACGAAGCCGCATCGAGAAGGGGGGAAACGGCGCCGTACCATGCGGCGTCATCCATGCGGTCGTTGGCATCCGGATCAAGCACTTCGTTATAAGTGCGCGCCACACCAAACCCGCATTGAGCGCTGCTGGCCAATGCCGCCGTGATGCCAATGCCGACCACAAACGCGCTGGCACCTGCGGTGAACGGCACCGCGACGCTGCCGCTGAATACCACGATCCAACCGATCACCGCGGCGCTACAGGACAGGCCCATGTCAAACGCTTCCTTCTGGAGGCGCCCTTCCCGGGGATCGGTCTTCACCTGCTCCACAAACTGTGCGGGCGAGATGTACTTCTGCGCCTCGCGCAAGATGATGCGCTTGGGTTTGATGCTGCAGATCGGCTTGAATTCGCGCAGGGTGATGACGTTGAAGTCGGCGTCGATGTACACAACGCCCGCGCCGACGATGCCGGGGTCGGCGTCGATGGCAGCGAACAGGCGCGGTAGGTTGATCTGGCTTTCGATGCGCTGGCGCGCCATGAACTGCGAACGGTTGAAGTCCATGCCGATGCCGGCCAGGGGGTTGCCCATGGGGTGTTCTTCCTTGAAGGGGTGGAGACCGAACTGACGCTATCGGGGGCAAGCCCCTCCCACATGTGATGTGTGAATACATTCAAAAAGTGGGAGGGGGCTTGCCCCCGATAGCGATTTAATGGGCGCCACCTTAACAAACAGACTCCCCACCGCCTAGAAAGCAAAACGCCAGCACGAGGCTGGCGTTTTACATAGTCAAGCGGCGATCAACGCGGCACAACCGGCTTACGCGCGGGCTTGCCGCCCTTGCCCTTGGCCGCATCGCTGCGCTCTTTGGCCGCCTGTTTGTTACGTGCCTGGGCCGCGGCCTTGGCTTGCTCACGCTTGTCCCACGGGTTGCTGCCATCGCTGCCACGAGGCGGCAGGCCAGTATGCTGGGTGAGGATCTTGGTGGTGGTTTCCTTGGCGACCTTATGGCTGCCGACCGGCGTCGAATTCTTGCGACGGGCGCTCTGGTAGCTGTCGGTGCTCGGCTGGTGCAGCGGGATCAGTTGGTCCTTGCCCGGCCCGATCAGGTCGGCACGGCCCATGCGGGTCAACGCTTCACGCAGCATCGGCCAGCCTTTCGGGTCGTGATAGCGAAGGAATGCCTTGTGCAGACGGCGCTGCTCCTCGCTCTTGACGATGGTCACCGCGTCGCTCTTGTAGGTGACCTTGCGCAGCGGGTTTTTGCCCGAATGGTACATCGCGGTGGCAGTGGCCATCGGCGACGGGTAGAACGCCTGCACCTGGTCGGCGCGGAAGCCGTTCCCCTTGAGCCACAGGGCCAGGTTCATCATGTCTTCATCGGTGGTGCCTGGGTGGGCGGCGATGAAGTACGGGATCAGGTACTGCTCCTTGCCCGCTTCCTTGGTGTACTTCTCGAACATGCGCTTGAACTTGTCATAGCTGCCGATGCCCGGTTTCATCATCTGGTTGAGCGGACCTTCCTCGGTGTGTTCCGGGGCGATCTTGAGGTAGCCACCGACGTGGTGCGTTACCAACTCTTTCACATATTCCGGCGACTCGACCGCGAGGTCGTAGCGCAGGCCGGAAGCGATCAAAATCTTCTTCACACCCGGCAAGGCTCGGGCGCTGCGATACAGCTGGATCAACGACGAATGGTCGGTGTTCAGGTTCGGGCAGATACCAGGGAACACGCACGACGGCTTGCGGCACGCGGATTCGATTTCCGGGCTCTTGCAGGCGATGCGGTACATGTTCGCGGTCGGGCCGCCGAGGTCGGAGATCACGCCGGTAAAACCAGGCACCTTGTCGCGGATCTCTTCGATCTCGCGGATGATCGACTCTTCGGAACGGTTCTGGATGATGCGGCCTTCGTGCTCGGTGATTGAGCAGAAGGTGCAGCCGCCGAAGCAGCCACGCATGATGTTCACCGAGAAGCGGATCATGTCGTAGGCCGGGATTTTTTCCTTGCCATACGCCGGGTGCGGAACGCGTGCGTACGGCATGCCGAACACGTAGTCCATTTCTTCGGTGGTCATCGGGATGGGAGGCGGATTGAACCATACGTCCACTTCACCGTGCTTCTGCACCAGGGCGCGGGCGTTGCCTGGGTTGGTTTCCAGGTGCAACACGCGGTTAGCGTGGGCATAGAGCACCGCGTCACCACGGACTTTTTCCACCGATGGCAGGCGGATCACGGTCTTGTCGCGGGTCATGCGCGGGCTGGCCAGGATCTGCACGACCTTGGCTTCTTCCGGGTCATCAACCGGACCCTTTTCCTGCTCGATGGCGCAGGCCTGGGTGTCCTGGGTGTTGACGTACGGGTTGATGATCTTGTCGACCTTGCCCGGACGGTCGATGCGGGTGGAGTCCACCTCGTACCAGCCTTCGGGCGTGTCACGGCGAATGAACGCGGTGCCGCGGACATCGGTGATGTCTTCGATCTTGTGACCCCACGACAGGCGCTGGGCGACTTCGACGATGGCCCGCTCGGCGTTGCCGTACAGCAGGATATCGGCGGTGGCGTCGATCAGGATCGAGTTGCGCACACGGTCCTGCCAGTAGTCGTAGTGGGCGATGCGGCGCAGGGAGGCTTCGATGCCGCCGAGTACGATCGGCACGTTCTTGTACGCTTCCTTGCAACGCTGGCTGTACACCAGGCTCGCACGGTCCGGGCGCTTGCCGGCCATGCCGCCTGGAGTGTAGGCGTCGTCGGAACGGATTTTCTTGTCGGCGGTGTAGCGGTTGATCATCGAGTCCATGTTGCCGGCCGCGACGCCGAAGAACAGGTTCGGCTCGCCGAGCTTCATGAAGTCGTCTTTGGACTGCCAGTTCGGCTGGGCAATGATCCCGACGCGGAAGCCTTGGGACTCCAGCAGCCGGCCGATGATGGCCATGCCGAACGACGGGTGATCCACGTAGGCATCACCAGTGACGATGATGATGTCGCAGGAATCCCAGCCAAGCTGATCCATCTCCTCCCTGCTCATGGGCAGGAATGGCGCAGGACCGAAACATTCGGCCCAGTACTTGGGATAGTCAAATAACGGCTTGGCTGTTTGCATGACGGTGACCGGTGTTGAGATGAAAAATCGCGGGCGCGGAATATAGCACAAATTTTGACCAATTCCGACGGTAATGGTCGGCTTTTAAACCGGCGATCTGCCGCTTCCGTATTCACCCCAGTTAATCAAGCACATACGGGGCTATTCCACTAACTCGTCGGCAAAAACATCCTCGATAGGCTGGTTTCAATCAACCACAGCCCCTGGTGGCCCAGCCCATGAATACACGCCCCACCCCACCACCACGCCGCCCTCTCCTGACGGCACATCACGCGATGATAGGGCCTCAGTTGCCGTCCTGGCTGCGTCAGGCACCCGCCTCGCAGCTCAAGGATTTTCGCGACTGCCTGATCAACAGCAACCTGGCCCGGCACGACCTCAAAGCGCTGCTGGGCGAGATCCAAAGCCCTGAAGACTTTGCCCGCCCCCGCTTGCGCGCGGCACTGACTGCGCAGTTTTTCACGCTGATTGCCGACGAAAACGCGATCCTAGTGCGCGAATGGAAAAACCATCACCTGCTCGGGCTGATAAAAACCCATGCCAGAACCACCCGGCAAACGCTGCTAGAGGCGGCCCTGCAGAACTTCGAAGCCTCTGAAGCGCAAGAAGGCGGCATGGAAACCGGCACGGCAATTTATAACGTCACGGCAACCGGCGAGGTATCCAGTTCGATCACTGGCCCGGCATTCGCCAAGTTCTGCCGCAATCTGGACCTGGGCGGCCAATACCTTGCGCATATCTTCAGCGCGCTTGAGCCGTCGTCGAGCTCCGCCTCGGGGCGCACGCCGCAAGAGGTGCGAAGGGTGTTTCGCGCTCAGGTGCAGCATGCCTTTGGGGTCGCGATACATATCGCTTATATGAACCGCCGCCTCACCGCCAAGCAGCATCTGCAACTGAACAGTCTGTACCGGTCGGGGTCACCCCCGGATATGCAGTGCCATCACCTGACGATCAACGAGGTGGTATTGCCGGGCGTGCTGGTGATTGAGGCGCCAAAGATCGGCCTCCCGTTCATCCTCTACACGCCCGACGATCCAAGCGCTGCGCTACGTCCGCACGCGAGCCTAGCCGAACTCAAGCGCAAGCTGGCCGAACGGCTGCTGGATGAAAACTACCGCGCCGTCTTCGAGCGGCTGGTGCCCTTGCAGCACCAAGGCAGCCTGCTGGACGCAACGCCGGAGCATTCCGGCTCAGACAATATCGAAATGGGAGGACGGATCTACACCGAGCCGGCCCATCTGAACCTTCCTGTGGACCTCACCGCATGCAGCGCAGATGTGTTCCTGTCCATCGCCGAGCACACCATCGCGCAGATCAAGAGTGATGCCCAAACCCTCGCGGCACTCACCGCAAACGTCGACGTGCTGAGCCGGCAAAAGCGTCTGCAGGGCTATATCGATGCGGGCAAATCCCTGCTGTTCTTTGCAGCGTCGTTCATTCCGATTGTGGGCGAAGTGCTGCTGGTGGTCAGCGCCGCCCAGTTGATCGACACGATTTACGAGGGTTTCTCCGCCTGGAGCCGCGGCGACAGTGACGAGGCGCTCAACGATCTGCTGGATGTGGCGGACAATCTCGCCCTTGCCGCTGCAACCGCCGGCGCGATCAAGACCGCAGGTTTCACCGCCGGCTTGATAAAAGTCCGAGTGCGCAACAAAGGCTGGCGCCTGTGGCACTCGGACCTCACGCCGTACCGTCATCCCGACGGGCTGCCGGAACATCTGGTTGCCGACAGCCAAGGCTTGTATCAGCACGGACAACAGCAGTTCCTGAAGCTGGATGATCACGCCCACGCCGTACGCCGTACCGCTGAGAGCAAGCAATGGGAACTGGCGCACCCGACTGACCCACACGCCTATTCACCACCGCTGCTTAGCAACCAAGTGGGCGGCTGGCGCCATCTGCACGAAACGCCCGGCGAGTGGGAGGACATTCAGCTCATTAAGCGTCTGGGCCCGGATGCGACGCAGATCAAGCAAGCGGCGGTGGAGCCGATCCTGTTGCTCTGCGGCGTGGATAAGGCGGCGCTGCGTCAGATCCATCAAGAGATGGTGCGCCCACCGCCATTGCTGCTAGATACCCTCAACCACTTCAATCTGGAACAAGAAATCAATGACTTCGACCTGAGTCGCGCCGAGGGCACGACGCTCAGCCCGCATTCGCCGCAGATTCAATTCCACCTCCTCACGTCACTGGCGCAATGGCCCGCCAACCGCGTGCTGAAAATTGTCGATGAACAACAGCAGGAGGTGCTGAGCCATGGCACCGGTACAGCCGAAACCCGGATAGACGCGGCGCGTTTCCGGCGTGGCGAGTTGCTGCACGCACTGCAAGAGCAACTGCCCCAAGACGAATTCAACGCGCTGCTGCCACCGGTGTATATCGACTACTTCACCAAAGTCGAAAACCTGGCGCGGACCTTGGAAGAACAAGCCGTAGGGCAAAAGCAGCGGCTGTTTACCTTACTCACCGCGCCGAATGAAAAACTGATGTCTCCGACCGAAAAGAGCCTTCACACCGCCGCGCCGACACTCTCCAAACGCCACCTTGAAGACATGCAAGGCACACTCTCGCAATCCGAGCGCCAGCAGCTGGAGGGGCTAACAACCTTACCGAACGCACAGCGCTGGGAAGCCGAGCAATACGCCCAGACCCAACAGGCAACGCGTTTGGGTGAAAGTATTTTTCTTGAATGCCTACGCAGCCGTGAGAGCGTGCCACTCGTTCTGCACACCCTGGAGCGCATCCCTGGCTGGCCGAAGACGCGCCTGATCGAAGTACATGACGTAAGCCACGGCGGCCCGTTGCTGGGTCGGATCGGCACCGCAGAGGTCACAGCCCGCGATGTGTTGATTCGCCAAGGCGAGCTTTACGCCCTCCACAATGACAAAAGTGCGCCCATGCCTTTGCTCGGGGCTATCGAGCGCATGCTGCCGGAGTCAGAGCGCAGCGTAATCCTGCAACACTCAGGAGCCGATTCGCTCGAGCAGGCGCTTTATAAAACCGGCTTGTCGGTGATGAACGAAGGCCCGCCACCCATTCGCACCCGAGTCGCCTCCGCACAGACATCAAGCGCAGTCGGCTTGCCCCTAGACCCCTTATTCAGCGACCCCTCGCCGCCGTTGGGCCTGACACTACGCGCAGACGGCATTCATCAAGCTCCCCCGCTGGCCAACGGCAACTATCGCTATTACATCCAGGACAACCAGAAATATTACCAAGTCAAATACGACACCATGGGATGGCACCTGCTCGATGCCCGCAGCCGCTTTCGTGCCTATCAGCCCTACCTGCGCCAGAAAACCGAGGGCGGCTGGGAAATTGATCAGGCCAAAGGCGCATTGCTCGGCGGCAAGGACTCACCTGTACGGCTGGAGGAAGGCATGGAATCCGGTGAGGAGTTTGAGTCGGCCGAATCGGTTAGTTTGAGCAGCGACTACGAGTCAGCCGAAGAGGGCGTGGTGAGGGCGCACTATTCTGCAACCGAGCTTAGCCAAATGCGCACCCACCGCGGCTACCAGTACAGCCAGAACTACCGGCGCATCTACGACCGCGCCAACAACGGCCGATACCCGTTGCGCGACACACTGGGCCGGCCTATGCGAATCCGGCAGATACAGAGCCACGGCAAATCGTTGACCACAGAAGCCGTCTTCGCCGCCAGCGAATTGCACCCCTACATTCGGTGGCAAGGTTACGAAAATGTGGCCCGCCTGTATGAAGACAAGCTTGAGGTCACCTCCTTCACCGCAGCTCATCAGAAGTGTGCACAGGAAGCGTCGCTGATTGGCGAGGCCACAGTCGTCACCCGCCGCGCTCTGAAAAAAGGTCAAGCATTGGGCGTCTACGGTGGAGAACTCTTGCCGCTATACGTCGCCAGGGCAAGGCAGGATCCTTACCTGATGCCGATCAAAAACCTCAGGCCTACTACCCCGCACGCCGTGAATATGCAATTGGTGCTCTCGGGAGACAACGCGCTCTCAAGGATAAACACGATTTTCGAGTACGAAGGCGAATTGCCGATCCGGCAGGCGAACGTCGGCTATAACGTTGAGGCCGCGCAATTTCGTATCCAGGCGCAAGTGGACGACAACACACACGAACAACTGATACTCACGGGGCTGTTCGCCAGCGAGGACATAGCCTCCGGCGCCGAATTACGCTGGAACTACCAGTACGACGAATCTACCATCCGGGAGCTGTTTCCTCGCCCTTAGTACGGTTACTCGTCTTCGAAGTTGTAACTGCCCGGCGCCAGGTTTTCGAAGCGGGTGTATTTGCCGATAAAGGCCAGACGCGTGGTCCCGATCGGGCCGTTACGCTGCTTACCGATGATGATTTCAGCGATGCCTTTATGCTCGGTTTCCGGGTGATACACCTCGTCCCGGTAAACGAACATGATCACGTCAGCATCCTGCTCGATCGCTCCAGACTCCCGCAAGTCGGAGTTGATCGGGCGCTTGTTCGGGCGTTGCTCCAGGGAGCGGTTGAGCTGCGACAGGGCAACCACCGGGCAGTTGAATTCTTTGGCCAGGGCTTTCAACGAGCGAGAAATCTCGGAAATTTCGTTGGTACGGCTGTCGCCGCTGGAGCCTGGGATCTGCATCAATTGCAGGTAGTCGATCATGATCAGGGCGATATCGCCGTGCTCGCGCACGAGACGTCGAGTACGCGCGCGCATTTCCGACGGACTGATGCCCGCTGTGTCATCAATAAACAGCTTGCGGTCGTTGAGCAGGTTGACCGCCGAGGTCAGGCGCGGCCAATCATCATCTTCCAGGCGACCGGCACGCACTTTGGTCTGATCAATGCGGCCCAGGGACGACAACATACGCATGATCAGCGATTCACCTGGCATCTCCAGGGAGTAGACCAGTACCGCCTTGTCGCTGCGCAACACAGCGTTTTCCACCAGGTTCATGGCGAAAGTAGTTTTACCCATGGACGGACGGCCGGCGACGATGATCAAGTCAGCTGGCTGCAGGCCGCTGGTCATACCATCCAGATCGGTATAGCCGGTGGACAGGCCGGTGATGGCGTTGTCTGTGTTGAACAGGGTATCGATGCGGTCGATGGCTTTGGTCAGCAGGTCGTTGACGCTGACCGGGCCGCCGGTTTTCGGCCGGGCCTCGGCGATCTGAAAGATCTGCCGTTCGGCCTCGTCAAGAATCTCTTCAGCGGTACGGCCTTCCGGGTTGAAGGCACTGTCGGCGATCTCGGTGGCGATACCGATCAACTGGCGCAACGTGGCCCGCGCACGAACGATCTGCGCATAGGCCTTGATGTTGGCGACCGATGGCGTGTTCTTCGCCAGCTCACCCAAGTAACCCAGGCCGCCCACTTGGGAGGTCTGGCCCTCCTTGTCCAATTGCTCGGCCAGGGTCACTACGTCGATCGGCGAGTTCTGGTCGGCCAGCTTGGCGATGGCACGGAAGATCAGGCGGTGGTCATGACGGTAGAAATCGCCATCCGAGACTTGATCCAGCACGCGTTCCCAGGCGTTGTTGTCCAGCATCAAACCACCGAGCACGGCCTGTTCGGCCTCGATGGAATGCGGCGGCACCTTCAGGGCAGCGGTTTGCAGATCGTATTGCTCAGGAGCTGAAATATCGTTCATGGCCACTTGGAATTTGGGGTTTGTAGAAAAACAAAAGGCACGACCTGTAAACAGGATCGTGCCCGATGTTAACCGTCCGGCACACGAGGTGCCAGCCAGTTAGGTGTTGCTTAAGCTGCTACCACGACAACGCGTACGGTGGCTTCAACTTCAGCGTGCAGGTGCACGGCTACGTCGAATTCGCCTACGTTGCGGATGGTGCCGTTCGGCAGACGAACTTCGCTCTTCTGCACTTCAACGCCGGAGGCGGTCAGTGCATCAGCGATGTCGTGGGTGCCGATCGAACCGAACAGCTTGCCTTCGTCACCGGCGGTGGCAGTGATAGTCACTTCCAGCTCAGCCAGTTGGGCAGCGCGAGTTTCGGCCGAAGCTTTTTTGTCTGCTGCTGCTTTTTCCAGCTCAGCACGACGCTCTTCAAACGCAGCCAGGTTGGCAGCGGTTGCAGCGGTGGCTTTGCCATATGGCAGCAGGTAGTTACGACCGTAACCGGCCTTAACGTTCACTTTGTCGCCCAGGTTGCCCAGGTTGGCGACTTTTTCCAGAAGGATCAGTTGCATGTGAAAATCCTCTAACTTTTAACCTTCACCGTTCGCGTTATCGGCGTCTTTCGGCGCAGAACGTCCGCGAAAATCAATCAGGCTGTCGACAATGGCCAAGACCACGAGTAACGGACCAATCAAGTGCATAAGCGGCAAGACAGTGACGTAAAACCCCACCAGCCAAAAACTGGCCAATTTTTTCTGCGCAACCAACCCATGAATCAAGGACAGGCCAGCGAAGAACAGCGGTACACCGCACAACGGCAACAAGATCAAGGTGTGCCAACCGATAAACGGAGCGACACACATGACGGCCAGCAGTGACAGCGCAACGCGCTTGGGGATTCGGATTGCGCGAAACTCGCTTCCGAAACCTCCGGGGTTATACAACAACGCTTGCCAGTAGCGCCCAAGAATCAGGCACAACACACTAAAGATCTGCACCGAAACCGACGTTGAAATGATCAACAGCGGGACTGTCAACGAAGCGAGAACTGCTTTCTGGTCCGCCGAGAACTTCTCGTAAGACTCACCCATCACCAGCGGCAAAACGTGTTGAAACGTCTGCGCCAATGACTCGATGAAAGAACCGAATACGGTCCCCAGGCTCACTGCACACAACAACCCCACGGCCGTGCTGACCAGCAGCACACGATTCCAGGAATGACCAGCGCGCAAAACCAACGCCAGACTACAACTCCCAAACAGCACAAGAAGCGCTGTCGGGTCTTGCAGGAAATGCCAGCTCACCAACACTGACAACAACCCTAGACCCAGGACGCTCAAAGCGTCCGAACCGCGCCGCAGAAGCACAAGGCAACCTGCAGCAGCACTCAACCAAAACAACATCGGCAACACTGCACATCCAGCCACTACCAGAGTGGCCTGCACACGACCGCGCATGATGAACTCAGCTAAGGCGCGCATGCATTCAATCCCTTACTACTTGTCGACTGCCCGGTCTCAGCGGCCGTGGCTGTCGGTGTAGGCCAGCAGGGCCAGGAAGCGGGCGCGCTTGATAGCGGTGGCCAGCTGACGCTGATAACGTGCTTTGGTACCGGTGATACGGCTTGGAACGATTTTGCCGGTCTCGGATACGTAGGCTTTCAGAGTGTTGAGATCTTTGTAATCGATCTCCTTCACTTCTTCAGCGGTGAAGCGGCAAAACTTACGACGACGGAAGAAACGTGCCATTTGATAGGCTCCTTAATAAGGTCCGTGGATTACTCGTCAGCGTTATCGCTGCTGTCGCTGTCATCACTATCAGCGCTATCAGCGCCTTCGTGCTCAGGACGGTCGCGACGCTCACGGCGCTCACTGCGGTTTTCTTCAGCCTTGAGCATCTCGGATTGGCCGGTAACGGCTTCTTCGCGACGGATGACCAGGTTACGGATCACTGCATCGTTGTAGCGGAAGTTGTCTTCCAGCTCGGCCAGGGCCTTGCCAGTGCACTCAACGTTCAGCATCACGTAGTGAGCCTTGTGAACATTGTTGATTGCGTAGGCCAGTTGACGACGACCCCAATCTTCCAGACGGTGGATTTTGCCGCCGTCTTCTTCGATCAGCTTGGTGTAACGCTCAACCATGCCGCCGACTTGCTCGCTTTGATCCGGGTGGACCAAAAAGATGATTTCGTAATGACGCATGAATGCTCCTTACGGGTTGTAGCCTGCCGCTCAAAAACGGTCAGACAAGGAGTGAATGACACTTATGGATCTTGCCGCAGGGAGGCACATGCGTGCCTGCCGAGTGGGCAAGGGGCGCAATTGTAGAGAAGGGGAAGAACGGGCGCAAGGTGATTGGTGATTATTTGAACAATCTCCCACACCTCACAAAAACAAATGTGGGAGGGCGCTTGCTCCCGATTGCAGCGGGCCAGTCACAACAGCTGTAACTGAACCACTGCTATCGAGGGACAAGCCCCCTCCCACATTTTGACGCTATATCAGGATCAGAATTACTTCTTCACCTTGGCCTTGATCTGGGCACCACGCTGACGCTGAGCTTCAAACAGGCACACGCCGGTCGCAACCGACACGTTGAGACTGCTGACGCTGCCTGCCATCGGCAAATGCACCAGATAATCACAATGCTCACGGGTCAAACGACGCATACCCTTACCTTCAGCCCCCATGATCAGAATGGTCGGTCCAGTGAGGTCCTGGTCATAAATACTGACCTCGGCCTCCCCCGCCGTACCCACGACCCACAGGCCTCGCTGCTGGAGTTTCTCCAGAGTGCGCGCCAGGTTGGTCACGGCCACCAACGGAATCACTTCCGCCGCGCCGCAGGCGACCTTGCGCACAACCGGCGTCAGGGTAGCCGACTTGTCTTTAGGCACAATTACTGCCAACGCGCCGGCAGCATCCGCCGAACGCAGGCAGGCGCCAAGGTTGTGCGGGTCGGTCACGCCGTCCAGCACCAGCAACAGCGGCGCGCCTTCGGTGCGGTCGAGCAGTTCGTCGAGCATGGCTTCGCCCCAGACCTGGCTAGGACTCACGTCCGCGACCACACCCTGGTGAACGCCTTCGACCCACACGTCCATTTCACGACGCTCGGCCTGGCCGATGGCAACCTTGTTTTGGGTGGCCAACTCAACCAGCGCCTGCACGCGAGGCTCGCTGCGACCTTCCGCCAACCACACTTGTTTGACGCGTTTAGGGTGATGACGCAGCAGTGCTTCTACGGCGTGGACGCCGTAGATTTTTTCCAGACTCATGACTTGGCCTTAGGTTTGCGCGACCCGCCGCTTTTCGCGGGGGCCGAACCCGCTTTTGGCGGGCCTTTACGATGTTTACTGGGTTTGCTCGACGGCTTTTCCGCCCCTTGGGACTTTCCCCCAGACGCCGCTTTACCACCGCTTTTGGCTTCGTTGAGCAACTGCTGCTTCAACTCGCGACTCTTGCGCAGCTCGGCGTTTTTCGCCGCTGCGTCACTTGGACGGTAGGCTTCGGGGGCCTTGTCCTTGACGGAGGACCGGCGACCAGCCTTGGCTGGCGCAGGCTCGGCGGCCGCTGCTTTCGCAGGAGTTCCTTTGCCTTTGGCGGTCGGCGCTGCGGTTTCGACGCCGCGCTTTTTACGACCCGCCGGTTCGGCTGGCTTGTCTGGCATACCGAAGTCGATCTTGCGCTCGTCAAGGTCGACGCGCATGACCTGCACTTCCACCGTGTCACCCAGACGGAAGCTGCGACCGGTGCGCTCGCCCGCCAGGCGGTGATGCACGGGATCGAAGTGGTAGTAATCACCCGGCAAGGCCGTAACGTGCACCAGGCCTTCGACGTAGATGTCGGTCAGCTCGACGAACAGGCCAAAGCCTGTCACGGCGGTGATTACACCCGGGAAGGTTTCGCCCACGCGGTCTTTCATGAACTCGCACTTGAGCCAGTTCACTACGTCGCGCGTGGCTTCGTCGGCGCGGCGTTCGCTCATGGAGCACTGCTCGCCCAGCTGTTCCAGGGCCGCCTCGTCGTACGGATAGATCCGTGCTTTCGGTATGGTCATGGCGCCAGCGCGCTTAACGTGCGGGGTGTTCTGCTTGGAATGGATCACGCTGCGGATCGCGCGGTGCGTGAGCAGGTCAGGGTAACGGCGAATTGGCGAGGTGAAGTGGGTGTACGCCTCGTAGTTCAAGCCGAAGTGGCCCTGATTGTCGGCGCTGTACACCGCCTGACTCAACGAGCGCAGCATCACGGTCTGAATCACATGGTAATCCGGACGGTCCTTGATGCTGGCCAGCAATGCCTGGTAGTCCTTCGGCGTCGGACCGTCCTTGCCTTTGTGCAGGGACAGGCCGAGCTCTCCGAGGAACGCGCGCAGTTTTTCCAGACGCTCCGGCGGAGGACCATCGTGCACGCGGTACAACGCAGGAATCTCATGCTTCTTCAGGAATTCAGCGGTGGCCACGTTGGCCGCCAGCATGCACTCCTCGATCAGCTTGTGCGCATCGTTACGGGTCGTCGGGGTGATTGCGGCGATCTTGCGCTCGGAACCGAAGACAATACGGGTTTCCTGGGTTTCAAAATCGATCGCGCCACGCACATGACGAGCACCCAACAGCACCTTGTACAGCGAGTAAAGCTGCTTGAGGTGCGGCACGACATGCCCGTACTCACCACGCAAAGCCTTGGCTTCGCTTGTTTTCGGCTGTTCCAGAATGGTACTGACCTTGTTGTAGGTCAGGCGCGCCTGGGAGTGGATCACCGCTTCGTAGAACTGGTAGTCGGTCATTTCGCCGGTTTTCGAGATAGTCATCTCGCACACCATGGCCAAACGGTCGACTTTCGGGTTCAGGGAGCACAGCCCGTTGGACAATTGCTCAGGCAGCATCGGGATCACGCGCTCCGGGAAGTACACGGAGTTGCCGCGCACCTGGGCTTCGTTATCCAGTGCAGAACCGATCTTCACATAGCTGGACACGTCGGCAATCGCGACAAACAACTTCCAGCCGCCAGAGAACAGACGCAACTTGCCGGGCTTGGCTTCGCAGTAGACCGCGTCGTCGAAGTCGCGAGCATCTTCGCCGTCGATGGTGACAAACGGCAGATGGCGCAGGTCGATGCGTTTTTCTTTGTCTTTTTCTTCAACTTCAGGCTTGAGCTTGGCGGCTTCTTTCAGCACAGCTTCAGGCCAGACGTGAGGAATATCGTAGGTGCGCAGCGCGACGTCGATTTCCATCCCCGGCGCCATGTAGTTGCCGACAACTTCAACGATGTCGCCCTGAGGCTGAAAGCGCGCAGTAGGCCAGTGGGTGATTTTCACCTCAACGAACTGACCGACCTTCGCAGCGCCATTGCGGCCCGGGGTAATCAGCACTTCCTGCTGGACCTTTGGGTTATCCGGCACAACAAAGCCAATACCGCCTTCTTCGAAGTAACGACCAACGATGGACTCGTGGGCACGGGACACCACTTCGACGATCACGCCTTCACGGCGACCGCGACGGTCCAGGCCGGAAACGCGCGCCAAGGCACGGTCACCATCGAACACCAAGCGCATTTGCGCCGGGCTCATGAACAGGTCGTCACTACCGTCATCCGGGATCAAGAAGCCGAAGCCATCACGGTGACCGGCAATGCGGCCAAGGATCAAGTCGAGCTTATCCACAGGTGCGTAAGTGCCACGGCGGGTGTAGATCAGTTGAGCGTCGCGCTCCATGGCACGCAATCGGCGGCGCAGGGCTTCAAGCTGGTCTTCGGTGGTCAGACCGAATTCTTCAACCAACTGCTCGCGGCTAGCAGGCGAACCCCGATCGGCGAGATGCGCCAGGATCAGTTCGCGGCTAGGAATAGGGTTTTCATATTTTTCCGCTTCACGAGCGGCCTCGGGATCGAGGGACTGCCAATCGGCCATTAGAGAGTTTTCACCTTGTCTATATGTGGGTTAGTTTGGCATACGCGTATTGAAACGGGAAATTTCAGGCATCAACAAGCGTTTTAAAGCCCTTAATGGCCCTCGCTGCGCACCTTGCACGACCATTGGCGAAATATTCCAGGCTTTTTTCATAGCAGGGGTTTACAGCTTATAAGCCTCTCCGTATAGTGCGCGCCATCGACGACGGCAACGTTGTTGATGATGCCCAGGTGGTGAAATTGGTAGACACGCCAGCTTCAGGTGCTGGTGATCGCAAGGTCGTGGAAGTTCGAGTCTTCTCCTGGGCACCAAATTCAGATCAAACCCGCGAAAGCGGGTTTTTTCGTTTCAGGCTTCTGATTTTTAACGTAAATCCCGATTTATTTTATTGAATCAGGGGTTTACAGATCAAAAAGCCCGCCGTATAGTTCGCCCCATCAACAGCGGTAACGTTGCTTGATAAAGCCCAGGTGGTGAAATTGGTAGACACGCCAGCTTCAGGTGCTGGTGATCGCAAGGTCGTGGAAGTTCGAGTCTTCTCCTGGGCACCAAATTCAGATCAAACCCGCGAAAGCGGGTTTTTTCGTTTCTGGGGCTGAAACTTTGCAGGTGATTCCCTCCTGGGTCGCACTTGAGAAGTTTTATCGTTTATCCTTGTAAGAATTTGTTGCTTACAAGTGAGGAACACCCCGGATGATGATCCGCGATACCCGCCCCAAGACATCCCTTCTGCGTGGCCTTACCATCACTCTGCTCGGCCTGGCCCTGCTCTCGCCCGCGGCCTACTCTGCCGACAAAGTTTCCCTGACCCTATACAACGGCCAGCACAAAGAAGTCGGCGACGAACTCGCCAAGGCTTTCGAAGCCAAGACCGGCATTCACGTCAACGTACGCAAAGGCAGTAGCAACCAACTGGCCAGCCAGGTGGTGGAAGAAGGCGACCGCTCTCCCGCCGACGTCATCTACACCGAAGAATCCCCTCCCCTGAACAAACTCGGCGAGCAAGGCCTGCTGGCCAAGATCGACGGGAGCACCCTCGACGCGCTGCCCAAAGATTACGTCGGCAGCAACGGCGACTGGATGGGCGTGACTGCGCGCACCCGCGTCGTGGCCTTCAACCCGAAACTGATTGCCGAAAAAGACCTGCCCAAATCCGTGCTGGATTTCGCCGGCCCCGAATGGCAGGGCAAGGTCGGTTTCGTGCCCACCAGCGGCGCGTTCCAAGAACAGGCCGTGGCGATCATCAAATTGCACGGTCGAGAGGCAGCTGAAGAATGGCTGACCGGCCTGCGCGCCTTTGGCAAGGTTTACAGCAACAACATGGTCGCCCTTAAAGCCGTGGAGAACGGCGAAGTGGCCACCGTACTGGTGAACAACTATTACTGGTTTGCCCTTAAGAAAGAAAAAACCAACCTGGACTCCAAGCTGCATTACTTCACCGACGGCGATGCCGGCGGCCTGATTACCGTGTCGTCCGCTGCCGCATTGAAATCCAGCAAGCACCCCAAGGAAGCCCAACAACTGCTGGCGTTCATGGCCAGTGAAGAAGGCCAGCGGGTCATCACCAACACCTCCGCGGAATACCCGCTGCGTAAAGGCATGGAATCCAACCGAGGCCTTAAGCCTTTCAGCGAGCTGCAACCGCCAAAAGTCACGCCTGCGGACCTTGGCAACGCCGAAGAAGCGCTGGAGCTGGAACGTGATGTTGGCTTGAACTGATGAACCCATCGCTACCCGCCACCGCCCTGCGCAGGGGATTGAGCCCTCGACGCAAACGCCCGTCAATCTGGCTGCTGCTTCCAGTGCTGTTTCTGGTTGGCCTGAGCCTGCTTCCATTGGCCTATGTCGGCCTTAAAGCCTGGCAAGCTGGATGGGCGGAGGCGGTGCATCTGCTGTGGCGGCCTTATGTGTTCGGGCTGCTGCGCAACACCTTGGCGTTGATGGTTGGGGTAACGGTAACCTGCGGCGTGATCGGCCTGTCCCTGGCTTGGCTGCTGGAGCGCAGCAACCTGCCAGGGCGACGTATATGGGGCGTGATCCTGTGCCTGCCGTTTGCGGTCCCAGCGTTTGTCAGCAGCTTTACCTGGGTGTCCCTGAGCGCCAACTTTGAAGGGCTGGGCGGGGCGATCCTGGTGATGAGCCTGTCCAAATACCCGCTAGTGTTTCTGCCAGTGGCAGCAACATTGCGTAACCTTGACCCCTCCCTTGAAGAATCTGCTCGCACGCTGGGCCTCAATCGCCGGGCAGTTTTTCTGCGCATTACGTTGCCGCTGCTGTGGCCATCGCTGCTGGCCGGGGCACTGCTGATCGCGCTGCATATGCTGGTGGAATTCGGTGCGCTTTCGATCATCGGCTTGCAAACCTTCACCACCGCGATCTACCAGCAGTTCGAGCTGGAATTCAGCAACGCCAACGCTGCGATGCTTTCAGCGGTACTGCTGGTGATGTGCCTTACCCTGCTGTGGCTGGAACTGCGCGTGCGCGGCAAGGGCCGACATGTACGTATCGGCCAAGGCGCGGCGCGGCATGCCGAGCAGGTTCGATTGGGCAAGTGGGCGCCACTCGGCCAGGTGTACTGCCTGGCATTGGCGGTCATCGGTAGTGGGATTCCGCTGGGCATGCTCGGCTACTGGCTGGCCGTGGGTTCGTCGGCGGCTTTTCCAGTGGCAGAAATTGGCGAAGCGCTTCTGTCCTCGCTGGCGCTGTCCCTGGGCGGTGCAGCGTTGTGCCTGGTACTGGCCGTGCCGGTCGGCCTGCTGGTGGTGCGCTATAAAGGCAAACTGGCGATCTGGGCTGAGCGTCTGCCGTACCTGCTGCACGCGCTGCCCGGCCTGGTAATTGCGCTTACGCTGGTGTATTTCGCCTTGCATTACGTGCCTGCGCTGTACCAGACGTCCGCGTTGTTGCTGATCGCCTATGCGCTGTTGTTCTTGCCACTGGCTCAGGCGCCGATTCGCACCGCCTTGAATAAGGCCGCGCCGCAGCTGGAGGAGGCAGCGCGCACACTGGGTGCTTCGTCGTTCAGTGCGTTTTGCCGAGTGACTTTGCCGATTATCTTCCCGGCGCTGGGGGCAGCGTTTGCGCTGGTATTCCTGGATGCGATGAAGGAATTGACGGCGACGCTGCTGCTCAGCCCGACTGGGCTGAACACACTGGCCACGGCAGTGTGGTCGCATACGTCCAATGTGGAATTCGCGGCGGCAGCCCCTTATGCGGCGCTGTTGATACTGGTGTCGGGGCTGCCGGTGTATCTGCTCACAACGCGGATGTATCTGAGTCGCTGAAACCGCTATTGAGGCAATGCTAAGCGCGAAACTGCCCCAAGCTCGCCTTCAACTGCGCCGCCAACCCATCCAGGACTTTGCCACTGGCGGTCGTTTCCACCACAGCCTGCGCGGCACGCTCAGCCTGGGCATGGATCACCTCCACCCGACCACGCACTGCATGGGCGCCCTGGGCCTGATGCTCAGCCGCACGGGTAGCCAAGCCGATCGCGGCATGCACCTGCTCTACCGAAGCCTGCACCGTCTGCTGCAAGCGCTCGCTCTCACGCAGCACCAGTAAACCTTCGCTGGCCTGGCGCCCGGCCTTGCCAATGGTTTCCACAGCCTCACGCGCGCCCTGTTGCAACGCCACGATATGCGCCTGGATATCACCGGTGGAGCTCTGGGTTTTACTGGCCAGCGCACGCACTTCGTCCGCCACCACCGCAAAACCGCGCCCGGTCTCTCCAGCGCGTGCCGCCTCAATGGCCGCGTTGAGCGCCAGCAAGTTGGTTTGCTCGGCGATACCATGGATTACCGTCAACACCACTTCGATCTGCTCACTTTGCTGAGCCAGCCGTTCGATCACCTGTGAGCCAGCCTGGACCTGCCCCGCCAACGCTTCGATCAAGCTGCCGACTTCAGCCGAAGTGCGTGAGTTTTCATCCGTGGCCTGGCGAATATCGACGACCTGTTGCAATGCGGCCTGCATGGCGTGGCTTTCGGCCTGGGCTTCGTCGGCCATCTGCGACAACGCGCGCAAGCTCTCGGCCACTTCGTCGCGCTGCAAGCCAGCCGCCGCATCAGCACCGGCATTACGCAAGGTCATGGCACCAATCTCCACACCGGTACGCTGGGCCACATCGCCCGCCTCGCGCACGATGGGCTGCAACTTATCCACAAAGCGATTGACCGCTGAGGCCATGTCGCCGATTTCGTCCTTGCTGCTGATCTGCACGCGCTTGGTGAGATCCCCCTCGCCCGCCGCCAGATCATCCATAGCGGCAATCAACAACTTCAGGCGATTGACCACGCGGCGACCGAGCACGACAGCGATCAACACCAATACGCCGAAACCCACTACGGCCAACCCCATGCCGATACGCCAGCGCAGCGTGCCCGCGGCCTCCTGCACGGCCTCGGTGGTGTTGGCAGTCATCTGGGTCGCAGTGGCCTGTGCCGACTGCAGGCGAGCACCCATGGCCGCCGCACTGTCGGCTGCGGCGCCTTTGAGACTATCGCCGACCAACTGATCACCGCTGGCAATCAGGGCGGCAAAGCGCTTGTCCAGTGCTTGCAGGTCGGCCTCTACCGAAGCAGTCGATACGCCCATGAGCACTTTGCCGATTTCTACGCCATTGGGGCTGATGGAGGCCTCAACGTAGAACACCGAAGGGTCGTTTTTCGCGGCATTCAGCACTTTGTCCAAGGCGCGGTCGCCTTGGCCTTTTTCCAGCAGCGCCTTGTTGATCGGATTTTCGCGATTAAGGTAACGGGTTAGATGCTCACCCGCTGCGTCGTCGTAGACCACAAACAGCACGTTGGGATTGCGCTGGGCGCGTCGGGCAAACTCGGACAATGTAGGTACGTCGCTGTCCCACATGGCGCGGGGCGCCACCGAAGCCAGCAGCTGCGCCATGTCGTTGGCGGAATCCTTCAAGTCTTTTTCCAGGGTCGCACGCAGCTGCTTCTGCTCTTCCTGCAGGCGTGTGGAAAGCCCTGCCGTCAGACGTTGCCGAGTGCTGGCAGACAAGCTATCGAGGCTTGACGTGACCTCCTTAGCGGCTTGGGCCAACTCACCAGACAGCTTCTGGCTATCGATACCCAGACGATTACCCAAATCAGCTTCCAGTGCAGTGACGGTGCTCCGGGTTAGAGCGACCGCCACCAGCACTTGCACCAAAAGGGCGATACCCAAGGTAACGAAGACCGGTCGCAACAGACGACTTTGTAACAACGACAGAACGGCAGACATCAAGAATCCCTCCACCACGGGTGCCATTAATTTGATAGCACCGCGAAAAAGAGAAACACAGCAAGGGTCGTGCCGCTTGGCAAACAGAAACGACAAAGGGCTCCCGAAGGAGCCCTTTGCTTTTTACATCAACAGCTTATTAAGCGAACGGATGACGCAGAACGATAGTTTCGTTGCGGTCCGGGCCCGTCGAAATAATGTCAATCGGCGCACCGATCAGCGCTTCGACACGCTTGATGTAAGCGCGGGCGTTGGCCGGCAGCTCTTCCAGGGTCTTAGCACCCACGGTCGATTCGGTCCAGCCCGGCACTTCTTCGTACACAGGCTGCAAGCCTACGTAGCTGTCAGCATCAGTCGGAGCAACATCATTGCCTTCCGCATCTTTGTAGCCGACGCAGATGTTGATGGTTTCCAGACCGTCGAGTACATCCAGCTTGGTAAAGCAGATGCCCGAGATGCTGTTCACATCGATAGCGCGACGCAGGATAACGGCGTCGAACCAGCCGCAACGACGGGCACGACCGGTGGTAGCACCGAACTCGTGACCTTGTTTGGCCAGGTGCGCACCGACTTCGTCAAACAGCTCAGTCGGGAATGGGCCCGAACCTACGCGCGTGGTGTAAGCCTTGGTGATGCCCAGGATGTAGTCCAGGAACATCGGGCCAACGCCCGACCCGGTCGCAACGCCGCCAGCGGTGGTGTTGGAGCTGGTCACGTACGGGTAGGTGCCGTGGTCGATGTCCAGCAACGAACCTTGGGCGCCTTCGAACATGATGTCTTTGCCAGCACGACGCAGGTCGTGCAGCTCGGCCGTCACGTCCAGCATCAGCGGCTTGAGCAGCTCAGCGTATTCCTTGCACTCGGCCAGGGTCTTGTCGAACTCAATGGCTGGCTCTTTGTAGTAACCGACCAGCATGAAGTTGTGGTAGTCCACCAGCTCACGCAGCTTGTCTTCAAAACGCGGCATGTTGAGCAGATCGCCCACACGCAGGCCACGACGTGCAACTTTGTCTTCGTAGGCTGGGCCGATGCCGCGACCGGTCGTACCGATCTTCAGCTCGCCACGGGCCTTTTCACGGGCCTGGTCCAGCGCAACGTGGAAGGACAGGATCAGCGGGCAGGATGGGCTGATACGCAGGCGCTCGCGCACCGGTACGCCCTTCTCTTCCAGCTTGATGATCTCGCGCAGCAGGGCGTCAGGTGCAACCACCACGCCGTTGCCGATCAGGCACTGCACACCTTCGCGCAAGACGCCCGACGGGATCAGGTGCAAGACGGTTTTTTCGCCATCGATGACCAGGGTATGGCCAGCGTTGTGGCCACCTTGGTAGCGCACTACGGCGGCAGCATGTTCGGTCAGCAGATCAACGATCTTGCCTTTGCCCTCATCACCCCATTGGGTGCCCAGGACTACGACATTCTTACCCATAACACTTGTCCTCATTCGCGCAAACTTGGTGCCGGCGATGGCCGGCAGGAAAACTCAAGAAGCCAGTGGCGATACTTGCCAAAGCCCGTTCTGCAGAATCAATTGCCGGTCGCAGTCCGCTTCACGGGCGGCGGCCAATGGCTGGCCAGGCAAGGCCTGGACAACACGCTGACCCTCACTGCGCAACTGGCAAACCTGCTGCCAGAGTGCTGCGTCCGTACTGTCGGGCATCCAAATGCCACCAGACGGCAGCTCGACCTCAGCACGCCCCAGGGTCACCAGGGTTTTCAAATCGGTGGAGAAGCCAGTCGCCGGACGCGCACGACCGAAGTCGGCGCCGATATCGTCGTAACGACCGCCTTGGGCGATGGCCTGGCCAACGCCCGGAACAAACACCGCAAACACCACACCGGTGTGGTAGTGGTAACCGCGCAGCTCGCCCAAATCAAAGTACAGCGGCAAATCAGGGAAACGTGCCGACAGCTGCTCGGCAATCGCCAGCACATCATCCAGCGCCGCCAGTACCGGCGCAGGCGCATTGGCCAGGCGTTCACGCGCAGCTGCCAGCACTTCACGGCCGCCGCACAGATTCACCAGCGCGCGCAGCATGCCAGCCAGGTCGGCAGGCACACCTTCGGTCAGTGCGATTACTTCATCGATAGCCTTACGCTGCAGGGCATCGAACAGCTGTTGCTCTACCTCACCGGACAAACCTGCCGCACGGGCCAGGCCACGGTAGATACCGACGTGACCCAGGTCCATGTGGACATCAGGCACGTCAGCCAGTTGCAGCATGGCCAGCATCAAGCTGATCACTTCAACGTCGCTGCTCGGGCTGGCATCACCGTACAACTCGGCGCCCAGCTGGATGGGGCTACGGGAAGACGACAAGGCACGCGGCTGAGCATGCAGCACGCTACCGGCGTAGCAAAGACGGCTAGGGCCTTCGCGGCGCAGGGTGTGCGCATCGATGCGCGCCACCTGCGGCGTGATGTCTGCCCGAAAGCCCATTTGCCGGCCCGATTGCGGATCAATGACCTTGAAGGTGCGCAGATCCAGGTCCTGGCCCGCGCCGGTCAGCAGGGATTCCAGGTACTCGATATGAGGAGTTACGACAAACTCGTAACCCCAGCTCTGGAACAGATCCAACACCTGGCGACGCGCTACTTCAATGCGCGCAGCTTCTGGTGGCAGTACTTCTTCGATGCCATCTGGCAGCAGCCAGCGGTCTACCGTTGCCATTACGCCATTCCCCTTTGATCCGGGCGGCCAGCCCTCGGCCGAGCCTTGAGTGAAGCAGAAAATACCCGCCCCCTGCATAAACCACGCGCAAGAGCGACGTGACGAACGGCCTGTAAACGGCCTCGTCGGGCACTTTCCTCGAAAAACCTGTCACGCCTGCCGAATCAAACATGCAGACGCAAAAAAGCCGGGAATTTCCCGGCTGCCGCATCATACACCCGTTTTCTGAAAGGATCACCCCGCCAGGCATTTTAGCCGCCCGACGGAGTGCGCCCTACAAAATCACAGGCTGATTACTTGGACTTTTCCAGGTAGCGGAAAAAGTCGCTGCTTGGGTCCAGCACCATGACGTCGGTTTTGTTTGCGAAGCTTTCACGATAGGCGCGCAGGCTACGGTAGAACGCGTAGAACTCCTGGTCCTGGCCGTACGCCTTGGCGTAGATCGCCGCAGCTTGAGCATCACCATCACCACGGGCCTCTTCAGACTCGCGATAGGCTTCTGCCAGCAGTACGCGACGCTGACGGTCGGCATCCGCGCGGATACCTTCAGCCAGCTCGTTACCCTTGGCGCGGTGCTCACGAGCCTCTCGCTCACGCTCGGTGCTCATTCGCTCGAACACGCTGCGATTCACTTCTTTAGGCAGGTCGATAGCCTTGACCCGAACATCGACCACTTCGATACCCAGCTCTTTTTCCGCCATCGTGTTGAGCGAACGCGTGATGTCAGCCATCAGTGCGTCACGCTCACCGGATACCACCTCGTGCAGGGTGCGCTTACCAAACTGGTCACGCAGGCCCGATTCCAGACGGCGCGACAAACGCTCGTCGGCAATCTGCTTGAGGCCGGAGGTCGCAGTGTAGAAGCGCTCGGCATCCTTGACGCGCCACTTGGCGTAGGCATCAACCATCACGGCTTTCTTTTCCAGGGTCAGGAAGCGTTGTGTTGGTGCATCCAGGGTCATCAGGCGGGCGTCGAACTTGCGCACTTGGTTGACGTAGGGCACTTTCACATGCAAGCCCGGCTGGACATCCGCCTGAACCACGCGACCGAATTGCAGCAGCACCGCACGCTCGGTCTGAGCCACGATGTAGAAGCAGTTCCAGGCAGCGATGACCACCACGACGCCCACAATCAGGGCTGTCAGCGATTTATTGCTCATCAACGACTCTCCCTGGTACGTGATTGCTGTTGCAGCAAGTCAGCGGCGGCACGGGCGCTCGCTTCGTTGGCAGCGGCATTGGAGCCGGAGGCCGGTGCGCTGGTGCTGCTACGACCACCTTCGATCATCTTGTCCAACGGCAGGTACAGCAGGTTGTTCTGCCCACCCTTGCTGCCGGTCACGAGGACCTTGCTGGTGTTGCTGAAGACTTCCTGCATGGTGTCCAGGTACAGACGCTCACGGGTGACTTCAGGAGCTTTGCGATATTCGGCGACCAGTTTGGTAAAGCGATCCGCCTCACCCTTGGCGCGGGAAACCACTTCGTCACGGTAACCGTTGGCATCCTCAAGGATACGCTGGGCCTGACCACGAGCTTCCGGCACAACGCCGTTGGCATAGGTTTCAGCCTGGTTGCGCGAACGCTGCTCGTCTTCACGGGCGCGGATCACGTCATCGAAGGCTTCCTGCACTTCGCGCGGTGCAGCTGCGCTCTGTACGTTTACCTGAGTGACAGTGATGCCGGTGCGATAGGTATCGAGGAACCGTTGCAGGCGCTCCTTGATCTCGCTGGCCATCAATTCACGACCTTCGGTCAGCACCTGGTCCATCGCAGTGGAACCCACCACGTGGCGCAGGGCGCTTTCGGTTGCGTGCTGCAGGCTGATTTCCGGCTGATCAACGTTCAGCACGAAGTCCTGCAGGTTGCTGATCTTGTACTGCACAGTCAGCGGCACTTCGACGATGTTCTCGTCTTCGGTCAGCATCTGGCCCTGCTTGGTGTAGGCACGCTCACGCGTGACATTCTCCATGTACTTCTTGTCGATCGGCGGGAAGTAGATATTCAGACCCGGCCCGACCGTTTCGTAGTACTTGCCGAAGCGCAGCACCACGGCCTGCTCCTGCTCGTCCACGACGTAGACTGCGCTGTACAGCCATACGGACGCCAGCACGACAAGACCGAGGCCCAGCAGGCCATAGCCGCCGCCCTTGCTTGTGCGACCACCGTCGTCACCACCACGTTTTTTTCCACCACCGAACAACCCATTCAGGCTTTCCTGCAGCTTTCGGAAGGCCTCGTCGAGATCTGGTGGCCCCTTGCGGTCGCCATTATTGCGGCGCTTACCACCCCAAGGATCCTGATTATTCGAGTTGCCACCCGGCTCATTCCAAGCCATAGCGCTCTCCATCTGATAAAGCAAAGACGCGCCCACGGCGCGCCGACCAATGCTACAGAATGCCTGCTACTGCGGCACAACCGCTTTCGGAGGCTTTTATTGCAAAGTGTGTTGTTCGATGAACTCTGTCGGGACTACACCTTCACGGCTGACCAGCCGATTGAGCTCCGAGCGCGGCAACCGAACGGCCAGCAAGCTGACACCTTCTTCGTCGTGTTCTTCTTTCTGTACCGCGCCCAGCTCGAAAAACTGTGCACGCAGTCGAGCAAAACGCTGAGGCAAGCGCAAGGTGCCGACAAACAAATCGCTGCCGAGCAATTCGGCAATGGCCTGTTCAAGCAGCTCCAAACCACTGCCATCACGCGCCGACAGCCATACCCGTTGGGGCCTGCCGTTCTCGTCGCGCTGGATTTGTGGCTCAACGCCTTCAAGCAAATCGAGTTTGTTATACACCTCAAGGATCGGCAAGTCCTGGGCACCAATCTCGCCCAGCACCACCATCACCTGCTCAATCTGCAACATGCGATCCGGTTCGGCCGCATCGATCACGTGCAACAGTAGGTCGGAATTGCTCGACTCTTCGAGCGTAGACCGAAATGCCTCGACCAGCTTGTGGGGCAAGTGACGAATGAAACCCACCGTGTCAGCCAGGACGATCGGGCCGAGGTCGTCAATGTCCAAACGGCGCAAGGTCGGATCGAGGGTGGCGAAGAGTTGGTCGGCTGCGTAAACGTCGGATTTGGTCACGTTGTTGAACAACGTGGACTTGCCTGCGTTGGTATAGCCCACCAGGGACACAGTAGGGATATCCGCTCGGGAACGCCCGCGTCGCGATTGCTCGCGCTGGCTGCGCACTTTTTCCAGGCGCCCCTTGATCTGACGCAGGCGAACCCGTAACAGGCGTCGGTCGGTTTCGAGCTGGGTTTCACCCGGGCCGCGCATGCCTATACCACCACCTTGACGCTCAAGGTGAGTCCAGCCGCGAACCAGCCGGGTGCTCATGTGGTCAAGCTGGGCCAGTTCTACCTGGAGCTTGCCCTCATGGGTACGGGCGCGCTGGGCGAAAATATCGAGGATAAGGCCGGTACGGTCGATCACGCGACACTCGAAAACACGTTCGAGGTTACGTTCCTGACTGGGCGTGAGGGTGTGATTGAAGATCACCAGATCGGCTTCTTCGGCGTGGACCAGGTCGCGCAATTCCTCGACCTTGCCGCTGCCAATCAGAAATTTGGCGGTTGGCCGATGACGCGGCACGTTAAAAAACGCAACGGTCTCGGCGCCGGCCGAATTTGCCAACTCCTGAAACTCCTGCGGATCTTCGCGCGCCTCAGGGTCCTGTCCATCCAAGTGAACGAGGATTACTCGCTCACCACCACCGTGGCGCTCAAAGAACAAAGGAGACTCCTATCAGGCGTTACCTGGCTCAGCGTCACCTTGTTCGTCACCAGCTGCGCTAGGCAGACGGATTGGACGAACTGGAACGACTGTCGAGATAGCGTGCTTGTAAACCATCTGGCTGACGGTGTTTTTCAGCAGGATCACGAACTGGTCGAACGACTCGATCGTGCCTTGAAGCTTGATACCGTTGACCAGATAGATGGAAACCCCAACTTTCTCTTTACGTAAAGTATTCAAGTAAGGGTCTTGTAGCGAATGCCCTTTTGACATGTGCCGCACTCCTTTAAGGATCAATAATAAAAAATCGGAAAATAGATAGCTCAAGGCCGTCACACCCCCAAGGATAGACGGCAATTGCAAGGACTCAGCTCAATATGGAGACCGTTCCCAAGTATTTCAAGGCGCGTGACAGATTGTCGCTGTCCAGGCTGTCCAACCAGTGCAAATCGCTCCAGCTGCGCAGCCAGGTGAACTGGCGTTTCGCCAATTGGCGCGTGGCAATGATTCCGCGCTCCTGCATTTCGGCTGACGTCAGCTTGCCATCCAGATGATCCCAGACTTGGCGATAGCCTACAGCACGTATCGAAGGCAACCCTGGATGCAGGTCACCTCTGGAACGCAGTGCTACGACCTCGTCGATAAACCCCTGTTCCAACATAATTGTGAATCTTTGTGCAATTCGTTCATGCAGCACCTGGCGATTTGCCGGAGCGATGGCCAGATTCGCCACAGTATAGGGCAATTGTGACTGTCCAGATGCGCCTGCGTCAGCACTTTGCGCACTTTGTTTAAGCCGCAGTTCAGTCATGGTCTGGCCGCTGACACGCCAGACTTCCAGGGCGCGACTGAGACGCTGGGGATCGTTAGGGTGAATGCGCGCGGCCGAGACTGGATCAACCGCAGCCAACTGATCGTGCAGGGCCTGCCAACCGAAGCGTGCAGCTTCTTCTTCGAGCTCCGCACGCACTTGAGCGTCGGCCGGCGGCATATCCGCCAGACCTTCCTGCAAGGCTTTGTAATAGAGCATCGTGCCGCCCACCAGCAGCGGAATATTGCCCCGCGCGGTGATCTCGGCCATGGCGACCAAGGCGTCGGTACGAAAGTCAGCGGCCGAATAGCTCTCGGCCGGGTCAATGATGTCGATCAGGCGGTGCGGATGCTGAGCCAATTGGGCTTTAGACGGCTTGGCCGTGCCGATGTCCATGTCCCGGTAAACCAGGGCAGAGTCGACACTAATAAGCTCGCAAGGCAACACCTTGGTCAGCTCAATGGCCAGGTCGGTCTTACCGGCGGCCGTAGGGCCCATCAGGAAGATCGCGGGGGGCAGGGCACTCATCAACGGCCGCGCAAGAACAGTTTGTCCAGATCGTCCAGGCCCATCTGGGTCCAGGTCGGCCGGCCATGGTTGCATTGTCCGCTGCGCTCGGTGTTTTCCATGTCGCGCAACAGGCCGTTCATTTCCGGCAAGGCCAGGCGTCGGTTAGCGCGGATGGCGCCGTGGCACGCCATGGTGCCGAGCAATTCGTTGATGTGTGCCTGGATACGGTCACTGGTGCCGTACTCCATCAGGTCCGCCAGCACGTCGGCCACCAGCCGGTTGGCTTCGGCCTGCTTGAGCAGCGCGGGAATCTGGCGGATCGCCAGGGTTTCCGGGCCCAGGCGTTGCAGTTCAAAGCCCAGTTTCTGGAACACGCTGTGGTGCTCTTCGGCGCAATCGGCTTCACGCTGACTGACGGAAAGAGACTCCGGCACCAGCAGCGGCTGACCGCTGAGGCCTTCGCTGGCCATGGCGATTTTCAGTCGTTCGTACATGATCCGCTCGTGGGCGGCGTGCATGTCCACCAGCACCAGGCCATGAGCGTTTTCCGCGAGGATATAGATGCCTTTGAGCTGCGCCAGCGCATACCCCAGCGGAGGAATATCACCGCCACCCTCCGGCAAGGCAACTGCGCCCGGCTCGGCGCCTGGCAGAGGCGCGAAGAATTCGCGGTAGGCCGCCTGGGCCTCGGCCACTGGCACGGTCGATTGCGGGCGCGGGGTGTATTGGTATTGATAGCCCGCGCCAGCCCCAGAGCCCGGTGCGGTGTAAGCAGGCTGCGACTGCGGCGATTGCAGCAGGTTGGCCGCCAGGCTCATTTCGCCCTGGGGGCCGAACTCACCCGCTTCGGGACCGCTCGGACGCACCACAGCGGTCACTATCGGAGCCGACAGTTGATCGTCCGGGCGCACATCGCCCAGCGCGCGGTGCAAGGTGCCATAGAGGAAGTCATGCACCATGCGCCCATCACGGAAACGTACTTCGTGCTTGGTCGGGTGCACGTTGACGTCGACTACCGAGGGATCGACCTCAAAAAACAGCACAAATGTCGGATGACGCCCGTTGAACAGCACGTCGCGATACGCCTGACGCACCGCGTGGGCCACCAGTTTGTCGCGCACCGCACGGCCATTCACGAAAAAATACTGCAAGTCAGCCTGGCTGCGGGAGAAGGTCGGCAAGCCAACCCAGCCCCACAGACGCAGGCCATTGCGCTCGATCTCGATCGGCAGCGCCTGCTCCAGGAACCCGCCGCCGCAAATCGCAGACACTCGCCGAGCGCGCGCGGCGTCGTCATGAGCCTCGTGCAGGCTGAGGATGGTCTTGCCGTTGTGCCGCAGATGGAAGGCCACGTCGAAGCGGGCCAGGGCCAGGCGCTTGATGACTTCTTGCAGGTGATCGAATTCGGTTTTCTCGGCCTTGAGGAATTTGCGCCGTGCCGGGGTGTTGAAGAACAGGTCGCGCACTTCCACCGAGGTGCCCACCGGGTGTGCGGCCGGCTGGACCCGAGGCGCCATGTCGCGGCCTTCGGTTTCCACTTGCCAGGCCTGCTCGGCATCGCGGGTGCGCGATGTCAGGGTCAGACGCGCCACGGAGCTGATCGAAGCCAAAGCCTCACCGCGAAAGCCCAGGCTCATGACCCGCTCAAGGTCTTCCAGATCGCGGATTTTGCTGGTGGCGTGACGGGCCAGGGCCAGGGGCAGGTCATCGGAAGAGATGCCGCTGCCATCGTCACGTACCCGCAACAACTTGACACCGCCCTGCTCCACATCGACATCGATGCGCTTTGCACCAGAGTCGATGCTGTTTTCCAGCAGCTCCTTGATCACCGATGCAGGGCGCTCAACAACCTCACCCGCTGCAATCTGGTTAGCCAGGCGCGGGCTGAGCAACTCAATGCGCGACCCGCTGTTCAAGGTAGATTCGCTCATTACTGCGCCGCCAATTCTGTGCCTGGGATGGTCAACACCTGACCGACTTTCAACTCATCGGTTTTCAGGTTGTTGGCACTGCGCAATGTCGCGGCCGAGACTTGGAAACGCACCGCAAGCATCGCCAAGGTATCGCCGGGCTGCACGCGATGGTCACGCGGGCCTTGGGCGATCTTGCCGGAGTCACGCAGCCAAGCAACGTAAGTGCCCGGCGGCGGGTTCTGCTGGAAGAACTGGCGCACGCCGGCACTGATGGAACGCGCCAACGCCTGCTGATGGCTGGCGCTGGCCAGCTTGGAGGCTTCGTTGGCGTTGGAGATGAACCCGGTTTCCACCAGAATCGATGGGATGTCCGGAGACTTCAACACCATAAAGCCGGCCTGCTCCACACGCTGCTTGTGCAGCGAAGTCACGCGACCGATGTTGCTCAAGACCTTCTGGCCGACATTCAAGCTGGAAGTCAGCGAAGCGGTCATCGACAGGTCGAGCAGAACGCCAGCGAGCATCTTGTCCTTGTCATCGAGGGACACGTTGCCGGCACCGCCGATCAAGTCGGAACGGTTTTCGCTGTCCGCCAGCCAACGAGCAGTCTCGGACGTGGCCCCGCGATCAGACAACGCAAACACCGAGGCACCGAACGCAGCGGACGACGGCGCAGCATCGGCGTGAATTGACACAAACAGGTCGGCACCTTTCTTACGGGCGATTTCGGTACGGCCGCGCAGCGGAATGAAGTAGTCGCCGGTACGGGTAAGTTCGGCGCGATAGCCTTTCATACCGTTGATCTGACGCTGCAACTCACGGGCGATAGCCAGTACCACGTCTTTTTCATGCTGGCCGCGTGAGCCGGAAGCACCCGGGTCTTCACCACCATGGCCGGCATCGATCACTACGATAATGTCGCGTTTGCCAGCCGGGGCCGGTGGCGGCGGTGGCAACTTGACCTGAGGTTGCGACGGGCTGACAGGCACGGCAGGCACCGTTGCCACGCTCGGGGTCGGCGCAGGCGGCGGTGCGGCATCGGCAGCGTTGTCGAACAAGTCGACCACCAGTCGGTTGCCATATTGGGCATTCGGCGCCAGGGAGAAGCTTTTCGGCGTCACGACTTTTTTCAGATCGATGACAACGCGCAAATCGGTGGGCGTGCGCTGGGCCGAGCGCATGGCGGTGATCGGGGTGTTGGCAGTAGACACTTTGAGCGGCGCGGCCAGGGTCGCACCGTTGATGTCGATCACCAGGCGATCAGGCGCCGTGAGAGTAAAGACGCTGTGCTGGACCGGGCCAGACAGGTCGAACACCAGTCGCGTGTTATCCGGTGCTCGCCACAGGCGAACACTTTTCACCTGTGAAGCAGCCAGAGCATTGACAGTCATTGCCGCAAGCAACACCCCTACGACAGCAACCAACGCGCGAAAGCGCATACCTAACCCCACCAATTATTTGAATTCCAATGCCAAAGCGGCGCACCACGACTCTGCGCGCGCACTCTGGGGCAACAACTTCAGCTGACGTCCTGATTCACGCGGCGTAATGGTAATGGTCAGGTCCGGCTTTGGCAAAAAGCCTGTGCCTTTATCTGGCCACTCGATTAGGCACAGTGCGTCTTCGTCAAAGTAATCACGGATGCCCATGTACTCCAGCTCTTCGGGATCGACCAAACGATAGAGGTCGAAGTGGAAAGCACGCAACGCACCGATCTCATAGGGCTCGACCAAAGTGAACGTTGGGCTTTTCACCGCCCCTGCGTGCCCCAAACCGCGAATGATGCCTCGGGACAACGTCGTCTTGCCCGCCCCCAGGTCACCTTCGAGAAAGATGAGCCCCGCTGCGCCCGTGACCTGTGCAATACGATGACCGAGCGCGACCATGGCGTCTTCATTGGCCAGGAAAAGGATTACTTCAGGCACGGCGATTGCTCCTCCAACAATTGACGAATGGCCGGTATCAGGTCGCTGGCCGCCAAGCCGCGACCCAGGCTGCCCTGGCGGTCCCCCGCCGTAGCGTGCAACCACACAGCCAGGCAGCTCGCTTCATAAGCAGGCATGCCTTGGGCCATTAACGCGCCCACCAGCCCGGCCAGTACATCGCCAAGGCCCGCTGTGGCCATCGCTGGATGCCCCTGATCACAACGGGAAACACGTCCATCGGGGCAGGCAATCAAACTGCCAGCACCCTTGAGGATAGCCACTGCACTGAATTTCTGGCTCAACGCGCGCGCCACCTTAAGGCGATCGGCCTGAACCTCGGCTGTAGAAATGCCCAATAAGCGCGCAGCCTCGCCCGGATGCGGCGTAATCACGCTACCGCTCGGAAGACTCACATTGCCGGTAGCCAGCTGATTCAGCGCGTCTGCGTCCCACACCTGCGGCAGCAGCGCGTTGGCGGCAACCGATAGCAGGCTTTTACCCCAGGACGCCTCACCCAACCCCGGACCAATAACGATTACCGAGATTTTTTCCAGCAAGCCCATAAGCTGGTTCGCCGAACTCACGCCCACGGTCATGACCTCAGGCACGCGGGCCAACGCGGCAGGCACGTGTTCAAGGCGAGTGGCCAGGGACACCATGCCGGCGCCGCTGCGCAAGGCACTTTCCGCGCTCAACAGCGCAGCGCCGCCAAAGCCGCGGTCGCCACCAATGACCAACAAATGGCCGAACTGGCCTTTATGGGCGTCCGGGGAACGCGCAGCCAGTTGCGGCAAATGGCCGGGCAACAAGGACTGAACGTCGGTTATTTCGTGTTTTGTCTGCGGCATGCGTCTTCAAGCTCCGATGTCTGGCAGAATTATACGCATCTAACCTGTGGTTTCCCGTGTCTCATGCCCGCTATTACCTCTGATCTGCCCGCCCTCGCCCAATCGATCAAAGACTGGGGCCGCGAACTGGGCTTTCAACAAGTCGGCATCAGCGGCCTGGACCTGGCCGAGCATGAACAGCACCTGCAACGTTGGCTAGACGCGGGTTACCACGGCGAGATGGACTACATGGGCGCCCATGGCAGCAAGCGCTCCCATCCCGACGAGCTCGTGCCCGGCACGTTGCGCGTGGTGTCGCTGCGCATGGACTACCTGCCTGGCGACACACAAATGGCGCAACTGCTGGCCCAGCCGGAAAAAGCCTACATCTCGCGCTACGCCCTGGGCCGCGACTACCACAAACTGATCCGTAAGCGCGTACAGCAACTGGCCGACCGCATTCAGGCACAGATCGGCCCATTTGGCTTTCGTGCATTCGTCGACAGCGCCCCCGTACTGGAAAAAGCCATCGCCGAAAAAGCCGGCCTGGGCTGGATCGGTAAAAACACCCTGGTACTCAACCGCAAGGCCGGCAGTTATTTCTTCCTCAGCGAACTGTTCGTCGATTTGCCACTGCCGGTGGATGAGCCCCACAACACCGAACACTGCGGCCGCTGCACCGCCTGCCTGGATATCTGCCCAACCAATGCCTTCGTCGGTCCCTATGTGCTGGACGCCCGGCGCTGCATTTCCTACCTGACCATTGAACTGAAGAACGCGATCCCTGAAGACCTGCGCCCATTGATCGGCAATCGGGTGTTCGGTTGTGATGACTGTCAGATCGTTTGTCCGTGGAATCGTTTCGCTCGATCCACCGCGGAGGGCGATTTCAAGCCACGGCATAACCTGGATAACGCAGAACTGGCCGAACTGTTTATGTGGGATGAGGATAAATTCCTCAGCAGCACCGAAGGTTCACCCCTGCGCCGCGCGGGCTACGAGCGCTGGCTGCGCAACCTCGCGGTGGGCCTGGGCAATGCGCCGTCAAGCATTCCGGTGCTGGAAGCCTTGAAGGCACGCAGGGATTACCCGTCGGAGTTGGTGCGCGAACATGTGGAATGGGCGCTGAACCAACACGCTACGCGCTAGTGCACGTCGTCGTTGTAGACGAACTTGGGCATTTCCCAGTGAAAACGGATCGCCAGCAGGCGCAATAGAAAGCCGCTGAACAGGGTCAGCAGAATTGCTTGCTCGCTGGGCAATTCCAGATACAGACAGAGCAAGTAGAACCAGGCGGCCAGAAATGACACGCTGGCGTACAGCTCACGGCGGAAGATCAGCGGAATGTCGTTGCAGAAGATATCCCGGAGAATGCCGCCGAAGACGCCGGTGATCACCCCGCTGACCGAGGCCACCAGCATGCCGTGGCCCATTTCCAGTGCAGTCATGCAGCCGATCAGCGTGAAGGCCACCAGGCCTACGGCGTCCAGCGCTAGAAACAGCGAGCGCAGGTGACGCATCAGCGGCGCGATAAAGATCGTCACCAGCGCCGCCACCGAGGTCAGCACCAGGTATTCCGGATGCTTGACCCACGTCAGCGGGTAATGCCCCAACAGCACATCGCGCACCGAGCCGCCGCCCAGCGCCGTTACGCAAGCGATCAGCACCACACCAAACCAGTCCATGCCGCGCCGACCAGCCGACAAGGCACCGGTCATGGCTTCGGCGGTGATGGCGATGAGGTAGAGCATCAGCAGCATGATGGCGATCCTTGCAAAGAGGCCGGCAGTCTAATCATTTGCTGATGGCACCAAAAGGGGGCGCTTGGCGATAAAACGAGTTGCCTGCATCGGGGGCAAGCCCCCTCCCACATTTGGACCTGGGAATACATTCAACTGTGGGAGCTGGCTTGTCTGAGATGGCGCCCGGTCAGCCGCCCCCATTTCAAGCTTTGATGAAATGCTTGCGGTAATGCTGCAGCTCGGCGATCGACTCGCGAATATCATCCAGCGCCAGATGGGTGCTGCCTTTATGGAAGCTGTCTTTGACTTCCGGCGCCCAGCGCGCGGCCAGTTCCTTGAGCGTGGACACATCCAGGTTGCGGTAGTGGAAGTAGCTTTCCAGCGCCTTCATGTGGGTATAAAGGAAGCGGCGGTCCTGGCAGATGCTGTTGCCGCAGATCGGCGATTTGCCCTTGGGCACCCACTGTTCCAGAAAGGCAATGGTTTCGGCTTCGGCTTCGGCCATGCTGATTCGGCTGTCGCGTACACGCTGAGTCAGACCGGAGTTGCCATGGGTACGGGTGTTCCACTCGTCCATGGTGGCGAGCACGGCGTCGCTGTGGTGGATGGCGATCACCGGACCTTCGGCCAAGGTGTTGAGGTTGCTGTCGGTGACAATGGTCGCCATCTCGATGATGACGTCGGTGTCAGGGTTCAGACCGGTCATTTCCAGATCGATCCAAATCAGGTTCTGTGGGTTTTGCATGGCTTGATTCTCTTGGCACCTTGGCGTAGCTGCGCAGTTTAGCAGGCGGGGCCGTGCTAGACTCGCGACCGTTTCACCCAACCTTTGCATTATCGACACGGAACACCAATGGCCAAACGCCAGCTCAACCGTCGCCAAAACTGGCGCATCGAAAAGATTCAAGGTGAGCGCGCCGCACGCGCCGCCAAACGTGAATCCTCCGCCGTGGAAGCGCTCGAGGGCGGCGACCTGGGCCCCGAGCAAACGGGCCTGGTGATCGCGCACTTTGGTGTGCAGGTCGAAGTCGAGGCGCTGGAAGGCGAACTCGCAGGCCAAGTATCCCGCTGCCACTTGCGCGCCAACCTGCCTGCACTGGTCACCGGCGACAAGGTGGTGTGGCGCGCCGGCAACCAAGGCATCGGCGTGATCGTCGCCCAACTGCCGCGCACCACCGAACTGCGTCGTCCTGACAGCCGCGGCCAACTCAAGCCGGTAGCGGCCAACGTCGACATGATCGTGATCGTGTTCGCACCGTTGCCCGAGCCCCATGCCAACCTGATCGACCGCTATTTGGTGGCGGCTGAGCATGCTGGTATTCGCCCGCTGTTGCTGCTGAACAAATTCGACCTGATCGACGAGCAGAACGCCCCAGCGCTCAATGCGTTGCTGGCGGTCTACCGCACCTTGGGTTACCCAGTGCTGGAAGTCTCGGCTCACCACGGCAACGGCATGGAACAGCTGCAACAGCAGTTGGACGGACGCATCAGTGTGTTTGTCGGCCAGTCGGGCGTTGGCAAGTCATCGCTGGTCAACAGCCTGCTGCCGGAAGTAGACACCCGTGTAGGCCCGCTGTCGGAACTGTCCGGCCAGGGCACTCATACGACCACCACCGCGCGATTGTTCCACTTCCCCGGCGGCGGTGAACTGATCGACTCCCCGGGCATTCGAGAGTTCGGCCTCGGCCACGTCAGCCGCAGCGATGTGGAAGCCGGCTTTATCGAGTTCAACGACCTGATCGGTACGTGCCGCTTCCGCGACTGCAAACACGACCGCGAGCCGGGCTGTGCGTTGCTCAAGGCCCTGGACGATGGCCGTGTGCAGCAGCAGCGGATGAACAGCTATCGGTCGATTATTGCGAGCTTGCCCGAGAGCAGTTACTAAACCGCCCGCCGCGTTGCGGGTGAGCGGGCTTTTGGTGATGAGCGGGCTTGCCCCGCTCATCACAACCGCAAAAGAACTTACGAGCCCGTCTTAGGCGCCGTAGGATCCTTCATCCCACCATCGTCAAACAGGTTCAGCTTCTGCCGCAGTTCATGGGCCGGCAACGGCTCCTGCCCTGACGGAATGGCATTCGGGTCAACCGGCACTTCGCCCGGCGCGCCCGCACCTGGGGTTGGCACGACAGGTGGCTGATCACCTTCAATCGCACGCTGAGCCTTCTTGGTCAGCACGACGATATCAATGCGCCGGTTAATCGGATTGAACGGATCCTTGGGTTCAAATAGCTGCGAGGAGGCAAAACCCACCACGCGCGCCACTTGCGGGTCGGGGTAGCTGCCTGCCACCAACGCACGACGGGCAGCGTTGGCGCGGTTGGCCGAGAGTTCCCAGTTGCCGAAGTCACCCTGGCCGGCATACGGCTTGGCGTCCGTGTGGCCGCTGATGCTTATCTTGTTCGGCACTGCCTTGATGGTGTCAGCCATGGCCAGCAGGATGTCTTCGAAGTACGGCTTCAGCCGCGCACTGCCGGAATCGAACATCGGCCGGTTGGCGGCATCAGTGATCTGGATGCGCAAGCCTTCCGGAGTGATCTCGAACGAGATCTGATCCTTGAATTTCAGCAACTGCGGATTTTCATCCACCTTGGTCTGCAACTCTTGCAGCAACAGCTCCAGGCGTTCCTGCTCAACCTGTTCAGCCATGCTCTCGACGGTGTCGCGCTCGATCGGGATGTTCTCCTGAGGCGATTCGGTCTTGACCTCTGGATTGATGGTGCGCTCAGGGGCCAACTGCGGCGAGCCGCCCAGGTCGATCACAAAGGGCGTGCCGCTCTCCGAGAAGCCAATCGGGTCTTTGAAGTAACCGGCGATGGCGATCTTCTGTTCGGGAGTGGCGGTCGACATCAGCCACAGCACCAGGAAGAACGCCATCATCGCCGTCGCAAAGTCGGCGAAGGCGATTTTCCAGGCGCCGCCATGGTGCCCCGCAGCGAAGCGCTTGACGCGCTTGATGATTATCGGCTGGTTGTTTTCCATGGCTTAGCGACCGCGAACCGCTTGTTCCAGCTCGGCGAAACTTGGGCGATGCTTCGGGTACAAGACCTTGCGACCGAACTCCACTGCCAACGATGGCGGCATGCCGGACGCGGACGCTACCAGACTGGCCTTGATCGATTCGTACAGGTTGATTTCTTCCTTGGCATCATGAGCCAGGGAGGTGGCCAGCGGGCCGAAGAAACCGTAAGCGGCGAGAATACCGAAGAAGGTACCCACCAGCGCCGCACCTACGTGCATACCGATGGCCGCCTGATCGCCCTCGCCCAGGGAGGCCATGGTCACCACGATACCGAGTACCGCCGCGACGATACCAAAGCCGGGCATGCCGTCGGCCACACCGGTCACGGCATGGGAAGGATGCTCCAACTCTTCTTTAAGGCTGAACAATTCCATGTCGAACAGGCCTTCCAGCTCATGGGGAGCCATGTTGCCGGAGGACATGATGCGCAGGTAATCGCAGATATAGGCGGTCATGCGCTCGTCTTTGAGCACGGCCGGGTACTTGGCAAAAATCGGGCTGGCGGAGGCGTCCTCGATGTCGGCCTCAATGGCCATCATGCCTTCGCGGCGGCTCTTGTTGAGGATCTCGTACACCAGGCCCAGCACTTCCAGGTAGAAGGTATGAGTGAAGCGCGAACCGAACATGGCCAGCGATTTCTTGACCACGTGCATAGTCATGTAACCGGGGTTGGCCTGAAGGAAAGCGCCCAGTGCAGCACCGCCAATGATCATCACCTCGAAAGGCTGGATCAGTGCCGCAATTTTACCGTGGGACAGGACGTACCCGCCGAGCACGCTCGCGAAGACGACGATGATGCCGATAATTTTAGCCATAGGAGATGAGTACTTGCGCCGTCGGGTTCATGGACATATTTGGGGGAACTGGAAAACTCTTGTTCCTCTTATCGGCAAAACTGCGCCAGACTATAGCCCGTTAAGGCGAAAAGCCAGTTCGGCCCGCTCCGGGCGTGTTGACCGCAAGTGATGATCGCGCCCCAATCATGGCTAATGAAACGACAGTCCCATCTGTAAGACCTATCTCTCTCGCCGCTTGGATCAAGCGCCTGGACGACGTGCTGCTGCCAGTTCCCCAGGCCAGCCACGACCGTGTGTGCAAAGCCATCCGCGACAGCCGCAGTTCGTTGCGAGATATTGCCGAACTGATGCAAAACAGCCCGGCTTTGGTACTCAGCGTCATGCGCGAGGCCAACAGCCATAACCATGGCAGCCTGGCGGAGCCGGCGGAAAACCTCGAAGTAGCGCTCAATCGCCTGGGCCTCAAGCGCGCCGAGGAACTGCTGGCGCGCCTGCCCTCGGTGCCCGCCCAAGAGATTCCCGTAGCATTGCGTCAACTGTTGCTGGTGAGCCAGCACGCGTCGCAGCAAGCCAACGGTCTGTTCGGCAGTCGTCTGGCGCGGCTTTGGCAAGACATCCACTGGGGTAGCCTGCTGTTTCTGTCGCCGCTGTGGCCGATGGCCGTTGCCTACCCCAAGCTCCTTGAAGAGTGGGAACTGCGTGTCATCCATAAGGGCGAGCCTGCACGCAAAGTCGAGCAGGAGCTGTTCGGCGTGCGCCTGCTGGACCTGTGCCTCGGCCTGACCGAAGCCTGGCACCTACCGATCTGGGTATCCCAGGGCTATAACCTGCTGTTGAACGAGCAACGCTTGCTGGTCAAGGCACTTCATATCGCCCGTGAAGACGACTCGTTGCGCCATCAGCAATTGCTAGACGCCGAACCCAACCTGCGCCGTTGGCTGAACCAGCCGGCCAATACCGTGCTGCTAGCCAACGGCCTGGCGATGTCAGCCCAAGAGTCTTGGACCTGCCCGCACACTCAACGCTGGCAATACCTTACCGCGCTGTATTTGCAGCAACCGCTGGCTGAAGTGCAGCAACAATCTCACCAACAAGCCGTCACCAGCGCCCGCAGCACTCTAATGCCCGACCTCTGGCACCCGGCGCTGTCGCTGATCTGGCCGTGGAATGTGCAGAAGATTCATCGCGGCCTGCTGCCGGCGCCGCCACCGACTGCCGAGGCCCTGGCCGTGTGGCGTAACCGCTGCACCGAACTGCTGTTGGAACCAAGCCGCTTTGCCAACGCCATGCATTTGACCACCTGCGCCAAGGAAGCTCTGGTGGCCAGCGGCATGCAGCGAGTCTTGTTGTTCATGGCCGATCGCGCCCTGAGCACCTTGCGCGTGCACCAGGCCGACGGTCTGCCCAAAGACGCCGCCAACCTGAGCCTGGACGTGGTCAACAGCACGCTGCTACAGCGCCTGCTGGAGAAATCCGCCCAAGTACGCCTCACGCCGGATAACCACGCGCAGTTCTCGGCCTTGCTGCCGCCGATCCTGCGCCGTCTGTTCACAGGCGAACACCTGCTGTTGCGTTCGATGAGCTGCAACGGCCGCGTGGTAATGCTGATGGTCGCCGACCAGGGCGGCGGACCGTTTTCGGAAACCACCGTGCAGGCTTTCGGCAAAACCGCCCAGTGCATAGAGAAAGCCCTGCACAGCTTTACCAACCGCAGCGCCTAATGCTTGCGCTACAATCGCCGTCCTTTATCGCCAACATTTGTGCCCAGGAGACCTCACATGCCTGACTTCTCTGGCTTGCCGCTGGTGATCGAATCCAGCGACCTGCTCGGTCAACTGGATGCCGAACACCTGATTCTGGTGGACCTCACCAGTGCCGTCTGCTACGCCGAAGGGCATATCCCCGGCGCGCATTTCGTTGACCCTAAGCGCACCCAACTGGGCCAGCCGCCGGCTCCCGGCCTGCTGCCCAATAAAGCCGACCTGGAAAAACTCTTCGGCGAATTGGGCCATACGCCCGACGCCACCTACGTGGTGTACGACGACGAAGGCGGCGGCTGGGCCGGGCGCTTTATCTGGCTGCTCGACGTAATCGGCCACCAGAAATACCACTACCTCGACGGCGGCCTGCTGGCCTGGCTGGAGGAGAAATACCCCGTTTCCACCGAAGTGCCCGGCCCCGTCGGCGGCCCCGTCAGGCTCACGCTGCATGACGGCCCCACGGCCACCCGCGAATACCTGCAAAGCCGTCTCGGCGCGGCCGACCTGGGTATCTGGGACGCACGCGGCCCGCTGGAATATTCCGGCGAGAAGGTACTCGCCGCCAAAGGCGGGCACATCCCCGGCGCGGTAAATTTCGAATGGACTGCCGGCATGGACAAGGCACGCAACCTGCGTATCCGCCGCGACATGCCGCAGATCCTCGAAGACCTCGGGCTGACGAAAGATAAAGAAATCATCACCCACTGCCAGACTCACCACCGCTCTGGCTTCACCTACCTGGTGGCCAAGGCGCTCGGTTATCCCCGAGTCAAAGGTTATGCCGGTTCCTGGGGCGAATGGGGCAACCACCCCGACACCCCCGTTGAGATTTAAAGTTTAAGGACAGTTATGAAAAAGCAGTTGTTTATCCTCAGCCAGTACTTGCTGCCGCACCATTTGCTGTCGCGCCTCGCGGGCTGCATTGCCGAGTGCCGCGTGCGTTGGTTCAAGAACGCTTTCACCACCTGGTTCGCTAAACGCTACCAAGTAGACATGTCCCAGGCGTTGGTTGAAGACGTGACCGCCTACGAGCACTTCAACGCCTTCTTCACACGCGCCCTCAAAGATGGCGCGCGCCCGCTGGATCAAACCCCAGGCGCGGTGCTCAGCCCCGCCGATGGCGCGGTCAGCCAGCTTGGTCCGATTGAGCATGGGCGTGTGTTCCAGGCTAAAGGCCACAGCTTTAGCGTGCTGGAGTTGCTGGGTGGCGATGCAGCCTTGTCGGCACCGTTCATGGGCGGGGACTTCGCAACGGTTTATCTGTCGCCGAAGGACTACCACCGTGTGCACATGCCATTGGCTGGCACCCTGCGGGAAATGGTCTATATCCCAGGCCGTATCTTCTCGGTGAACCAGACCACCGCCGAAAATGTGCCGGAGCTGTTTGCGCGTAACGAGCGTGTCGCCTGCATCTTCGACACCGAACGCGGTCCGATGGCCGTCGTGTTGGTGGGTGCGATGATCGTCGCGTCGATTGAAACCGTATGGGCTGGCCTGGTGACCCCACCGAAGCGCGAACTGAAAACCTTCCGCTACGACGAAGCGGCGCGTGCGCCTATTCATCTGGAAAAAGGTGCGGAGCTGGGTCGCTTCAAGTTGGGTTCGACCGCGATTGTGCTGTTTGGGCCGGATCAGGTGAAGTGGGCTGAAGAACTGGTGGCGGGCTCGCCAGTGCAGATGGGCCAAGGTATCGCTTTACCTAAAGCCTGACACCGAACCCAATGTGGGAGGGGGCTTGCTTCCGATAGCGGGGTATCAGTCAACACATCAGTGACTGAACCACTGCCATCGGGGGCAAGCCCCCTCCCACATTTAGTCAGTTACAGCTGACCGTCGCGGTCGCGAAAGCCCAGCAGATACAGCACGCCATCCAACCCCAAGGTCGAAATCGCCTGCTTGGCCGATTGCTTGACCAATGGCTTGGCGCGGAACGCCACACCCAAACCGGCGATCGCCAGCATCGGCAAGTCATTCGCCCCGTCGCCGACCGCAATGGTCTGCTCCAGACGCAAACCTTCCTTGTGTGCCAATTCCTTCAGCAGATCCGCCTTGCGCTGCGCGTCGACAATCGGCTCGACCGCGACGCCGGTCACCTTGCCATCGACCACTTCCAGCTCGTTGGCGAACACATAGTCGATGCCCAGCTTTGCCTGCAATTGCTTGGCAAAGTAGGTGAAGCCGCCGGACAGGATCGCAGTCTTGTAACCCAGACGCTTGAGTTCGGCGAACAGGGTTTCGGCACCTTCCGTCAGGCGTAGCGAGGCGCCGATGGAGTCCAGCACGCTGACATCCAGGCCTTTGAGCAGCGCCAGGCGCTCCTTGAAGCTGGCGCGGAAGTCCAGCTCGCCGGCCATGGCGCGCTCGGTGATCGCGGAAACCTGCTCGCCCACGCCAGCGGCCTTGGCCAGTTCGTCGATGACTTCGGCTTCGATCAGCGTGGAGTCCATGTCGAATACCGCCAGGCGACGATTACGACGGAACAGCGAATCTTCCTGGAACGCGATGTCGACATTCAGCTCCTGGGCCACGCTAAGGAATTCGGCGCGCAGGGCCTGCGGATCGGCCGGCTCGCCGCGAACGGAGAACTCGATGCAGCCCTTGCCCTGATCTGCCGGCGTGTCCAGCGGCATGCGCCCCGACAGACGGTCGATATGGTCGATATTCAAACCATACTGCGCGGTAATGGAGCTGACGCGCTGCAGTTGTTCGGCGGTGACCTTGCGGGTCAGTAACGTGACGATATGGCGTTTCTTCCCTTGGCCAGCCACCCAATGCTGGTAGTCGTCTTCGGAAACAGGGGTGAAACGCACCTGTTGATCCAGCTTATACGCCGTAAACAGGATGTCCTTGAGTACGGACGAGGCCTGTTCGGTGCTGGGGATTTCCACCAGGATGCCGAACGACAGGGTGTCGTGGATCACTGCCTGGCCAATGTCGAGAATGTTCACACCACCCTGGGCCAGAACACCGGTAATGGCGGCGGTAAGACCCGGGCGGTCTTCACCGGTGATGTTAATCAGGACAATTTCGCGCAAGGCGCACCCCCAGGCTGGAAAAAAACCGCATTCTACCCACTTTCAGTGACCATCGGGCACAGCCAGCGCTTTGCCGGTCCTAGGCCTGTCGCTATACTGCGCGTCAACTTCACGGACCGAGAGCCGAGCGCAAGTGAACCGGCCCACGCCAGTAAAAACCGATAACTTCTTCCTGCTGATCTTCCGGGCACTGCGCCACCGCCGTGTACCGATCGCATTACGCATCGCCAGCCATAACGTGATCCTGGTGGCCTTGGCCCTGGTGATCTATGCCTGCGTGATGGGTTTGCAGTTCAAACAGGCCATGCACGAGCAAGCCGACGCCCTGGGCGAGAGCTTGACGACCCAGACCGCCACCTCGGCGACTGAGCTGTTGGTGTCCAACGACATCCTCAGCCTCAACGTGCTGCTCAACAACCTGACCAAAAACCCGCTGGTGGCCCACGCCGCCATCTACAGCGTGGACAACCGGATCATGGCCGAAGCCGGGCAACGCCCGAAAAACGGCCTGCTGGGTGAAGCCGAAGGCCTGTACCAGAGCAACATCACGTTCCAGGATGTGAAGGCCGGCCAACTGCGCATCAGCCTGGACATGCAGCAATTCCAGCAGCCGATGACCATCAGCCTGCAAAGCATGGGCATCCTCAGCGCAATCCTGCTGGCACTGGCCTTGGCCTTAAGCCTGCGGCTGGGTCGGCACATTTCTACGCCATTGATGCAACTGCGCATCTGGTTACGGGATATCGACGAACACACGCCAGCCACCGACCGCCAGGACGAAATCGGCGACCTCGCCCGCCAACTCCACGCCAGCTTCGCCCCGGAGCCAGTGGTTCGTGAAGTGGAGCCGGAACCTGAGTTCGACGACACCGATTACGACGACGAGCCCGAGTTTGAAGTGCGCGACCTGCGTGATCCTGGCTTCGACGAAAGCACCCCGGTGGCAGGCCTCAAGCCTGCAACACGCAAGGTCATCCAGGCTGAAGAAGACGAGCTGGACGATGAAGACCCGTTCGCCGACCTGCGCGACACCTCGGCCAACAGCCCGGCCGTCGCGCCGAAACCGGTACCTGCGAGGAACACCGAGCCCCAGCACAGCGCCGTATTGGCCGTGCAACTGGGTGCCCAGGACCAACTGCGCCGCCTGCCCCGCGCACGCCTGACGGAACTGCTGGAACGCTATCGCGACTGCCTCGACCAAGCGGCCTCGCTGTACCAGAGCGAACTGCACACCCTGAACGATGGCAGCACGCTGATGCTGTTCCACAGCGAAGACAGCGGCGAAGACTACCTGACCAACGCCATCTGCTGCGGCGAACTGCTGCGCGCCCTGGGCCATGCCCTGCAGATCGAAGTGGCGGACAGCGGCATCACCCTGCAACTGCAACTTGGCTTGACGGTAGGTGACGACCTGTTCGGCATGAGCCAGATCGATCTGCTGCTGACCGAAATCGCCCAAGACGCCCTGGCCCTGTCGCAACACAGCCGCAACCTGCTGCTGGTGGAGCGCAAGATCAGTGAAGACACGCTGATCCGCCAACGCGCTCGCATCCGACCGATTGCCAGCCCTGAAGGCGCAAGCTGTGTGGAGCGGTTGATGGAGCCGTATCCCTCGATGCTTGAACGCCAGTTGGCGCGGATGCATGAGACTCGCTCCAAGCCCTGAAGAACACCGCCAAACCAATTGGGAGGGGGCTTACCCCCGACTGCGGAGCATCAGTTAGCACATCATTAACTGAACCAACGCTACCAGGGACAAGCCCCCCTTCCACACTTGATCTGCGCCGTGACTTATATCTCCACAAACAAAAAGGCCCGCTAAGTCAGCGGGCCTTTTTTGTTGAAGCTGTTTCAGATCAGAACCTGAACACTTCCATATCCGTACGAATGGGCGTAGCCATCGGCATCTTCGGCTTCTGCGGCTCTGCTGGCTTGGCCTGTACCGCCGGAGCTTGCTTGCGCGGCGCCTCGGCAATCGGCGGCTGGTTAGCCAGTGGTTTGAGGGCCACCGACAACTGCTGTGCCAAGTGCTGCAACAGCACGCCCTGGGCCTGGACCTGGGATGCCGTGGAACCGGTGTGTTCTTCCTGCAGGTGCACGATACGGTTATCGCGCACCTGGCCACGACGGTCGATCAAGCGCCACTGTGCATCCAGGATTGCCGGTTGCGACACACCCGAGTCGAGGCGCGTAATGGTCAGTAGCACCTGCACATCCGGGCTGAAACCCGTCGGTGCGGGTGCCAGTACCACGCGCTGGCTATCGAGATGGCCCGCGACTTGGCGCAATACCAACTGGTTGATATCCGAAGACAGGCTACCCGCCCAACGACCATCGGTGGAACCTTGCAGGCTACCGTCATTCTGACGCTGCAGCAGGGTTTCGCGTTGCAGGTAGTCGGCAACGACCACCGGGCCCAGCAGAACTGCCATACCGGCACTTTGTGCAGGTTGCGCCGGACTTCCGCTGTCCAGCTGGTACAGCGACACCGGTTGGTGTGTGCTGCAACCCGCCAACCCCAAAAGGCCAGCGAGCATCAAAAATAAAGGAAGGCGTGGAGCAGTCATCATCCCATCCAGGTGGCTGCCACAAGGCGAACCACAATGTAATACTAAAAATAACCTAAACACGCTCGGCCACGCCGGCGCTGGAAAGGCCATATCATCCGTGAATATGCGCCATGACTCCAGCGCCAAAGAGTCGATCTACGCTTTAAATCGTAGATCGAGGGCTCTAATACGCCTTAAACCGGCGTTTCCACCAGCAAAGCATCCACACGCTGGAAGCCGCGAGGCAGTTTATTACCGCGACGACCACGCTCGCCCTTGTAGTGTTCAAGGTCGTCAGGGCGCAATGACAACGTGCGCTTGCCGGCCTGGAGCACCAGGGTGGAACCTTCCGGGATCACCGCGATGTCGGTCACGTACTCTTCGCGACTGGCCACCCGCTCCCCTGGAATACCAATAATCTTGTTGCCCTTGCCTTTGCCCAGCTGGGGTAGATCGCTGATCTTGAACACCAGCAGACGCCCTTCGGTGGTCACCGACGCCAGCCAATTGCTCTCACGGTCATCTACCGGTCGCGGCAGGATCACCTTGGCGTTATTCGGCAGGCTCAACAACGCCTTGCCCGCCTTGTTCTTGGCCTGCAGGTCTTCACCCTTGACCACAAACCCGTAACCGGCGTCGGAGGCGATGACGTACAGCGAGTCATCGTCCGGCAGCAGCACGCATTCAAAATTCGCCCCTGGTGGCGGCGTTAGACGCCCGGTCAACGGTTCGCCCTGCCCCCGTGCTGACGGCAAGGTGTGCGCCGGCACTGAATAGCTGCGTCCCGTGGAGTCGATAAACACCGCAAACTGGTTAGAACGCCCGGCCGCGGCGGTTTTAAACCCATCACCCGCTTTGTACGACAAGCCAGTGGCGTCAATATCATGCCCCTTGGCAGAACGAACCCAACCCTTTTCCGACAGAACGACGGTAATTTTCTCGTTTGGCAGCAGTTCGGTTTCTGTCAGCGCCTTCGCTTCAGCACGCTGCACGATTGGCGAACGACGGTCATCGCCGTAGGTTTCGGCGTCTTTGATCAGCTCGGTACGCACCAGCTTTTTCAGCTTGGCTTCGCTGCCCAATAGGGCTTGCAGCTTGGCTTGCTCCTTAAGCAACGCGTCTTGCTCGTCGCGCAGTTTCATTTCTTCCAGTCGCGCCAATTGACGCAAGCGGGTGTCGAGGATGTAGTCAGCCTGGATCTCGCTCAGCTCGAAGCGCGCGATCAATTCGGCTTTCGGGTGCTCGGCGGTACGGATGATGTGAATCACTTCATCCAGGTTGAGATAGGCAATCAGCAAGCCGTCCAACAGGTGCAGGCGGCGCTCGACCTTGTCCAAGCGGAATTGCAGGCGGCGACGAACGGTTTGTACGCGGAACTCCAACCACTCCACCAGCAGGTTGCGCAGGTTTTTCAGCTGCGGCTTACCGTCCAGACCGATGATGTTGATGTTGACCCGGTAGCTGGACTCAAGATCGGTACTGGCGAACAGGTGCTGCATCAGCACTTCGTGATCGACCCGGCTGTTGGTCGGGATGATCACGATACGGCATGGGTTTTCGTGGTCGGACTCGTCACGCAGGTCGGCGACCTGGGGCAGTTTCGACGGTTTGGCCTGCATCAGCGCAGCAATCTGCTCCAACACTTTGGCGCCCGACACCTGATGCGGCAGAGCGGTGACGATAATGTCGCCGTCCTCAATGTGGTACACAGCGCGCATGCGCACCGAGCCCTTGCCGGTTTCGTACATCTTCAGCAGATCAGCGCGCGGCGTGATGATTTCCGCTTCGGTCGGGTAGTCCGGGCCCTGGATATGCTCACAGAGCTGCTCGACGGTCGCCTTTGGCTCATCCAGCAAGCGTACGCAGGCGGTGGCGACTTCCCGCAGGTTGTGCGGCGGTACGTCGGTGGCCATGCCGACCGCGATACCGGTGGTGCCATTGAGCAGGATGTTCGGCAAACGTGCCGGCAACACCAGAGGCTCGTCCAGTGTGCCGTCGAAGTTCGGGCCCCAATCCGCAGTACCCTGGCCCAGTTCGCTGAGCAGCACTTCCGAGTAACGCGACAACCGCGCCTCGGTGTAACGCATCGCGGCGAAGGACTTGGGATCATCCGGCGCACCCCAGTTACCCTGGCCGTCCACCAGCGTGTAGCGGTAGCTGAACGGTTGGGCCATCAGCACCATGGCTTCGTAGCACGCCGAGTCGCCATGGGGGTGGAACTTACCCAGCACGTCACCGACGGTACGCGCCGATTTCTTGTGCTTGGAATCGGCATCCAGGCCCAACTCACTCATGGCGTAGATAATGCGCCGCTGTACGGGCTTGAGGCCGTCGCCGATATGCGGCAACGCGCGGTCCATGATCACGTACATGGAGTAGTTGAGGTAGGCATTTTCGGTGAAGTCAGCCAGCGACCGGCGTTCTACGCCGTCTAAGCTGTCTGCGAGGATGTCACTCATGCGGGCCTCATCATTGTTTGGTAAGGCGCAGCGGAAATGCCGCTGCGCTGAGTCAATTCAAGTGTTTGATCATTCACGGCTGGGCACTCCAGCCGCCGACCGGGGCGGCAAAACGATAGACCACCGGGCGTTTTTCACCATCGGCGCGAGGGCCGAAGTTGTTGTCGATACCCAGCCACGCGCCTTCAGCATCAACCACAAGGGCTTCGGCAAGACCATAGGGCTGGGCATAACGCCGCTCGGGCACCAGGGTTTCGTCGGCAAACGACCAGCACAGCTCGACCTTGGCGGTGACCGCATCGCGCCGGCAAATCTGGAACGCGTTGCGCTCCAGCGTAAACAGCTTGCCGTTGAACAGGGAGAGATCAGCGAAATCCTTGGACACGGGCTTGGCGTCGGTGAATTTAGCCGGTTGTACCTCCTGGCCGGCCTCACTTAACAACACGCAAGGGCCCTCACAACTCCACAGGCTTTGCCCACGCTTGATGGAAATTAAGCCACGCCGCTCACGCTCGGCCGCCAGCCAGATTTGATTGCCTTCAGGGTTCACCGCCAAGCCTTCAAACAGCGCATTGAAGTGCAGCAACATGCCACTGGCCCGGGCCTCACGCACCATGCTTGGGGCAATCTTCAGCCATTCAGGTGCGCCGGTGGCCGGCACTTGCAGCACTGCCGCATGGGCTTCACTGACGACGTAGCGATTACCGGCAACATCGCAGCTGATGCCTTCAAAGTCCAGGTCGCCACCGCGAATAAACGAAGCAGCCGTGGTGCGCGAACGCAGCCCCCAAGGCAGACCGGACTCTGGCACGGGCGGCACTTCGATTTTCACCGTTTCGGCCTGCCAGGTCGGCGCGCTGATATCCAGACGGTAGATCTGATCGTCGTCACGGTCGGAAACCGTCCACAGGTCCTTGCCGCACACAGCCAGACCCGACAAGTTGCCGCCGCGCATGCCATCCACCGGGTGCTCGGACACGAGTTTGAGCTCTGCTACGGGCGCAGCAACCACCGGGGTGGCCGCCAGCCCGCTCATCATCAGGATCGCCAGGACGACGCCTGTGCGCATCAGCCCACCACCTCGGCCAGGTTGCCTTTGGATTCCAGCCAGGACTTGCGGTCCGGCGCGCGTTTCTTCGCCAGCAGCATGTCCATCATTTCCGAGGTGGCGGCGTAGTCTTCCAGGGTCAACTGCACGAGGCGCCGGGTGTTGGGGTCCATGGTGGTTTCACGCAATTGTGGCGGGTTCATTTCACCCAGACCTTTGAATCGCGTGACCTGCGGCTTGCCACGTTTCTTCTCGGCCACCAGGCGGTCGAGGATGCCATCGCGCTCCGCTTCGTCCAGGGCATAGAAAATCTCCTTGCCCAGGTCGATGCGATACAGCGGCGGCATGGCGACGTAGACGTGACCGGCATCCACCAACGGGCGGAAGTGCTGCACGAACAGGGCACAGAGCAACGTGGCGATGTGCAGCCCGTCGGAGTCGGCGTCGGCGAGGATGCAGATCTTGCCGTAACGCAGTTGGGCGATATCCGCAGAACCTGGGTCGACACCAATGGCCACGGCGATGTTGTGCACTTCCTGGCTGGCCAGGACTTCGCTGCCGTCGACTTCCCAAGTGTTAAGAATCTTGCCGCGCAACGGCAGGATCGCCTGGAATTCCTTATCCCGCGCTTGTTTGGCGGAACCGCCGGCGGAGTCACCCTCCACCAGGAACAGTTCGGAGCGCATCGGGTCCTGCCCCGCGCAATCGGCCAGTTTGCCTGGCAGTGCCGGGCCTTGGGTGATGCGCTTGCGTTCAACCTTCTTACTGGCTTTGAGGCGACGGCCGGCGTTATTGATCGCCAGTTCAGCCAAGGCCAAGCCAAGCTCAGGATGCTCGTTGAGCCACAGGCTGAAGGCGTCCTTAACCACACCAGAGACAAACGCCGCCGCCTCGCGGGACGACAGACGCTCTTTGGTCTGGCCGGAGAACTGCGGTTCCTGCATTTTCATCGACAGCACGAACGCGATGCGCTCCCACACGTCTTCCGGCGCCAGCTTCACGCCGCGCGGCAGCAGGCTGCGGTATTCGCAGAATTCGCGCATGGCATCGAGCAGGCCCTGGCGCAAACCATTGACGTGGGTGCCGCCCTGAGCCGTGGGAATCAGGTTGACGTAGCTTTCCTGCACGCTGTCGCCGCCCTCGGGCAACCACAGCAGCGCCCAGTCGACGGCTTCTTTATTGCCGGCCAGACTGCCGCAAAACGGCTCGTTGGGCAGGCGCTCGAAGTCGCTGACGGAATCTTCCAGATAAGAGCGCAGGCCGTCTTCGTAATGCCACTCGACCTTCTCACCGGTGCCTTTGTCTTCAAAGGTCACCAGCAGGCCCGGGCACAACACGGCCTTGGCCTTGAGTACGTGTTTGAGGCGGCTGATGGAGAATTTCGGCGAATCGAAGTATTTCGGGTCCGGCGCGAAGTACACGCTGGTACCGGTATTGCGCTTGCCCACAGTGCCGATCACTTCGAGGTCGGTGGCTTTGTAGCCATCGGCGAAGGTCATCTGGTACTCGTTGCCGTCGCGCTTGACCTTGACCCGCACCAGCGTCGACAGGGCGTTGACCACGGAAATACCCACACCGTGCAAGCCACCGGAAAACTGGTAGTTCTTGTTGGAGAACTTACCGCCGGCGTGCAGCTTGGTGAGGATCAGCTCGACGCCTGACACGCCCTCTTCCGGGTGAATGTCCACGGGCATGCCGCGACCATCGTCGGACACTTCGAGGGAGTGGTCAGCGTGGAGAATGACGTGCACCGACTTCGCGTGCCCGGCCAAGGCTTCGTCAACGCTGTTGTCGATGACTTCCTGGGCGAGGTGATTCGGCCGGCTGGTGTCGGTGTACATGCCGGGGCGTTTGCGCACCGGGTCGAGGCCCGAGAGGACTTCGATGGCGTCGGCGTTATAAGAGCTAGCGCTGGGAGTGGCCATGGGGTCTCGTCGTGAGTCGTTCGATTAAAAAGTAACCTGCGGTTTTCAAGGCAATTACAGTGCCGAAAAATCGAAGGATTGATACTGATCTGCGCCAATGCCGGCAAAGCTCAACAGCGCCGGCAATTGCTGGGCGAACCCTTGGTAACCATGGTCGCCACCGGCCTGGATGCGCAAGGCGCAGGCCCGGTAATACTGTTGGGCGAGGCGATAATCCAGGGTTTCATCCCCGGTCTGCAACCACACCTGATAACGCGCAGCATCCTGGGGTGCCGGCACTTCCAACTCGGCGAGTGCCGTGACGTGGTCGTGGGTCAGTTCCCAGGTTTCATCGGTGTAGAGGTTCTTCTGGGTGCCCAGGTAGCCGTCGAACATCCGATGGGGGCTCACCGCCGGGTTGACCAGCAGCGCCTTGAGGCCATGGCGCTCGGCAAGATGGGTTGCATAGTAGCCGCCGAGTGAGCTGCCGACCAGCAGTGGCCGCCCCAGTTGGGCAATGGCTTGCTCCAACTGAGGAATTGCCTGACGGGGGTGGTGATGCAGCGCCGGCACGCGCAGTTGGTCGGCCAGGCCGAGGCTGTTCATCACGGTGATGAGCTGGCTGGCCTTGTTGGACGCCGGCGCACTGTTGAAACCGTGGATATACAGGATCGAAGCAGACATACCGGGCTCTCCGTGCTTGCGCCAAAAGCGCGCAGTTTACAGGTAAATCTCAGTAGCCGTTGCTACCGTAATCCACCGTAAACGCGAACCCGACCAAGCGCTCTACCCCGGTCTCCAGCCGCCCGTCGGCATGCAAACGCAACCAACGATACCCCGGCGCCTGCTCACTGACCTTGAAGTCCTCGCTGCCCGGCGCGAACTGGATGCAAGTAGACGGCGACGCTAGCAAGCGCACGCCATTACGTTCGCGGTCGATTTCCTGGTGCACATGCCCCCAGAGCACTGCCCTGACTTGGGGAAAGCGGTCCAGCACGGCAAACAACGCTTCGGGATTGCGCAGGCCGATGGGGTCCATCCACGCACAACCGAAAGACACTGGGTGATGGTGAAAGCACACCAGATGATGACGGCCGGGGGCTTCACTCAGGGCTTGGGCCAGCAATTGCAGTTGCGAGTCCTGAAGGTAGCCTGGCACCGAGCCCGGTACGGCGGAGTCCAGCAGTGTGATGCGCCAGTTGCCCACATCCACCACCGGTTCAAGCAGGTCGCTGTGCGCAGCGGCGTGCGCCATGATTTGCGGCTCGTCGTGGTTACCGGGAATCCAGCGGGCAGGGGCGCCGATGGATGCGGTCATGTCGCGAAATTGCTGGTACGACTCCAGCGTGCCGTCCTGGGACAAGTCCCCGGTAGCCACTATCAGGTCGATTTGCGGCTGTTGCTGGCACACCAACTCAATTACACGCCGCAGGCTCTCACAGGTATTCATACCCAGCAGCGTGCCGTCGGCCTCGGCAAACAGGTGGCTGTCGGACAGTTGCACCAGCAACGCCGGCGCATCGGGGTTCACGGTGGATACGCTCGGCAAGGCGCTCTCCCAAGGCAATCACAGGAATAGACAATTGGGGCGATTATGCTGGGGCAGAACGCAAAGAGGAAACCCAAGGAAGCAGACGCAGTTCACATCTACCGCACGACCTCAAACTCATGACCCAGAGCCAGGCAATGGCTCAACCACTCGCCGAGGAACACATTGAGCTGTGCTTTCTCATCGGGCTGGTGCATGAACACATTTGGATAAGGATAGATGCTGCGGAAGCGTCGTGCATGTTCGGCGCTGATCACTTCGGCCATGCGGGCGTCGTGGTAGACCTGCACTTCCAGTTGCGGCACCGGCAGCCAAGGCAGGCTGTGTTCCTGACGCACGCGCAGGGTGGTGGTGTACGGACAGTTGACGATAACTTCCAGGGCCAGTACGCCGAGCATTTGGTCGCCATGGGTCACGCCGATGCGCCGTGCCTCGGGGGCGTGGCGCATGTCGGGCAACAGGCGCATCAGCCGCGCATAGTTGGCTTCGCAGGCGGCTTGCAGCCCGATCAGGTCGACTCGATAACGTTCCCGTGCCTTTACTGCCATAACCCCCTCACTTCCGCGCGATTAAGCGCAAGCCATTGCAGGGCGATAATGCTGGCTGCGTTGGAAATCTTGCCGTCGCGCACCGCTTGCAGGGCATCTTCGAAGGCCCAGACGGTGACGCGGATATCTTCTGCCTCTTCTTCCAATCCATGGACACCACCTGCACCGGCGCTCTCGCAACGGCCCAGGTACAAATGCACAAACTCGGTACTGCCACCGGGCGACGGGAAATACTTGGTAATCGGCCACAGCGCGGAGAACGTCAGCCCAGCTTCCTCCTCGGCTTCGCGGTGTGCAACCTCCTCCGGCTCTTCATCCTTGTCGATCAGGCCCGCGACCATTTCCACCAGCCAAGGGTTGTTGCTGCGGCCCATGGCGCCTACACGGAACTGCTCGATCAACACCACTTCATCGCGCTGCGGGTCGTACGGCAAGACACACACCGCGTCGTGACGGACGAAGACTTCGCGGTTGATCACCCGGCTCATGCCGCCATCGAATTTTTCGTGGAGCAGTTGCACGCGATCAAGCTGGTAGAAGCCCTTGTAGGCATTGTCGCGCTGAACAATTTCGATTGTGCTCGGCGTCGATTTTGCTGTGTCCGTCATATCCCTTCCTCGTTATGCCTGAGCAATTCGCGCCATCCTAACGCGCTCCCGCCCTCGGATGCAGCCCCTTTCCGGTTGCCGGGATAGACGGCGGGCGTCAAACTCACTCTAATCAGCTTAGTGGCGAACTGACTGCCTTGCTGGTAGTCGAAGCTGCACAATTTCGCTCTTATCGATAGACGAAGGACACCCATGTCGCTTTTAAAAATCGCCTCCGTGGCCTGCATCGCCTTGACCCTCGGCGCCTGCCAAAGCTTGTTCCAACCCAACTGGCGTACCCCGCTGGAAGCCACCCGCGACACCACTGAACAAACCCGGCCGGGCTGCGCCAGCGCCGATTGCGCACTGGTGAATATCGACACCGTGCACTTCGCCAAGGAACCCAAGCTGGACGCGCTGATCGAACAGCGCCTACTGGAAATGACCGGCGCCAACCCGCTGCCGACCAGCCTTGAGACCTATCGCGAGCAATTCCTGAAAACCGCGGCCCCAAGCAACAGCATGTATTTGCAGGCCAAGGTACGGGAGCAGCATGACGGCTTGGTGATCATCGAACTGTCCAGCTATCTGGACCAGGGTGCCACCCATGGCGAGCCGGGCCGCGCATTCATCAACTATTCGCGCCAGCAGCAAAAGGCCCTATCGCTCACCGACATGCTACTGCCGGGTAAAGAGGACGCCTTCTGGAAAGCCGCCCAAGTGGCACACAACAGTTGGTTGATCAGCACCCGCCTGAGCCTGGAGCCGGAGTTTGTGAAAACCTACCCCTTCCAGAAAACCCCGAACGTTGCGCTGACCTATGGTGGCGTGGTCCTCAAGTACCCCACCACCACCATCGCGCCGTATGCCTTGGGCCATGTCGAGTTGCAGATTCCCTACTCGCGCCTGGACGGCATTCTCAAGCCTGAGCTGGTACCCGCACGCCGCTGAAGGCCCGACCCAGGATGAACTGCAGCAGCCCTGCCAGCACCAGCGCCGGCAGGGTTGCGCCGACATCCGGGTACAGATTGGCCAACAGATGGTAAGTGGCAATGCCACCTAACCAGGCCAACAGCGCCGGCCAACGCAGGCCGGCAACCACACCCTGACCACGACGGCGCAGGATGAAATGATCCACCAGCACCACACCGAACAACGGCGCAAACACTGAGCCGATCAATAGCAGGAAGTTCTGGTACTGGGCCAACGGCGCGAAACAGGCGATCAAGGTGCAGATGACACCGATGGCCAACGCCAGATGCTCGACTTTCAAGCGCAACAGAACCCCGCTGGACACCGCCGCCGAGTGAATATCGGCAAAAGCATTTTCCGACTCGTCCAACAGGATCAGCAGCAGCGGAATCCCCAGGCCGGCGCCAGCCAAAGCCAGGAGCAGCGCGTTCACTTCACCGCTCGGCGCAAATGCCAGGGTGTAGGCCACGCCCAGGCTCATCAGCCAGAAATTGCCGATAAAGAAGCCCACCGCGGTGCCGCCGAACACGCTTTTAGCGCGCTTACCGAAACGGGAGTAATCGGCAATCAGCGGTAACCAGGACAGCGGCATGGCGATGGCAATATCGAAGCCCACGGCGAACGGCATCGAACCATCACCGGCCTGAGCCCATAGCGCGGCCAAATCAGCCTTGGCGAACAAGTTCCAGGTGAGCCACAGACAGGCGGCGAGCAGCAGCCAGATGCCCCATTTGCGCAGGATCTGACGCACAAAGGTCAATGGACCGCTGACTGCCAGCAGCGTCGCCAAGCCGCCGAAAAACAGCGTCCACAGCAACGGGCTGGCCAGCAGGCTGCCCTCGCTGAATGCTCGCGTACCCAACAGGCTGGCCGCATCGCGCATCACAATGATTTCGAATGAACCCCAGCCGATCAACTGCAGCAAGTTGAGCAACGCGGGCAGGCTCGCGCCTTTGGCACCGAGGCTGAGCTTGAGCGCGGCCATGGCGGACAGGCCGGTGTCGCTGCCGATCACGCCGACGGCGGCCAGCAACAACACGCCGACCAGAGTGCCGAGGAAGATTGCCAGCAATGAACCCGACAGGCCCAGCCCCGGCGCAAGCAAAGCGCCGGTTTGCAGGACCATCAGGCCAATGCCGAGGGAGAACCATAGGGAGAACAGGTCGCGGGCGCCGAAGACACGTTTGTCTTGGGGGACTGCGATGTCCGGTGAGTAGGTGCTCGGTTGAATGTTCAAGGGTGTTATCTCTGAGGGGCATGTGTTGTTTGAAAGATTGCTATCGGGGGCAAGCCCCCTCCCACATTTTGAATGGCGAACACGTTCAAGTGTGGGAGGAGGCCTGCCCCCGATGAGGCCCTTAAAAGCACCTGCAACCTCGGATCAGACCTTCTTATAAAGCTGACTACCTTCCTGCTTGAACCGCTCTGCCTGCTCCGCCAAGCCCTTGGCCACGTCCACATCCACCGCTTCAATGCGCTGGTTGGCCGCGTATTCACGCACTTCCTGGGTGATTTTCATCGAGCAGAATTTCGGCCCGCACATCGAGCAGAAATGCGCGACCTTGGCCGAGTCCTTCGGCAGGGTTTCATCGTGATAGGAGCGCGCGGTATCAGGGTCAAGGCCGAGGTTGAACTGGTCTTCCCAGCGGAACTCGAAGCGCGCCTTGCTCAAGGCGTTATCGCGGATCTGCGCGCCCGGGTGGCCTTTGGCAAGGTCGGCGGCATGGGCGGCGATCTTGTAGGTGATGATCCCCGTCTTCACGTCATCCTTGTTGGGCAGGCCCAGGTGCTCCTTGGGTGTGACGTAGCACAGCATCGCGCAACCGAACCAACCGATCATCGCCGCACCGATACCGGAGGTGATGTGGTCGTAACCCGGCGCGATGTCGGTGGTCAGTGGCCCGAGGGTGTAGAACGGCGCCTCGTCGCAGCACTCCAGCTGCTTGTCCATGTTCTCCTTGATCAACTGCATCGGTACGTGGCCGGGGCCTTCGATCATGGTTTGCACGTCGTGCTTCCAAGCGGTTTTGGTCAGTTCACCCAGGGTTTCCAGCTCGCCGAACTGCGCGGCGTCGTTGGCGTCGGCAATCGAGCCGGGGCGCAGGCCGTCGCCGAGGGAGAAGCTGACGTCATAGGCCTTCATGATTTCGCAGATTTCGTCGAAATGCGTATAGGTGAAGTTCTCTTTGTGGTGCGCCAGGCACCACTTGGCCATGATCGAACCGCCACGGGACACGATGCCGGTGACGCGCTTGGCAGTCAGCGGCACGTACCGCAGCAGCACGCCGGCGTGGATGGTGAAGTAGTCGACGCCCTGCTCGGCCTGTTCGATCAAGGTGTCGCGGAACAGCTCCCAAGTCAGGTCTTCGGCGGCGCCGCCGACTTTTTCCAGGGCCTGGTAGATCGGCACGGTACCGATTGGCACTGGCGAGTTACGGATGATCCACTCGCGGGTTTCGTGGATGTGCTTGCCGGTGGACAGGTCCATCACCGTGTCCGAGCCCCAGCGAATGCCCCAGGTGAGTTTCGCCACTTCTTCTTCGATGGACGAACCCAAGGCGCTGTTGCCGATGTTGCCGTTGATCTTCACCAGGAAGTTACGGCCGATGATCATCGGCTCCAGCTCGGTGTGGTTGATGTTCGCCGGGATAATTGCGCGGCCACGGGCGATTTCTTCGCGCACAAACTCGGGGGTGATGATTTTCGGCACGCTGGCACCGAAGCTGTGGCCGGCGTGTTGCTGGTCCAACAGACCGCTGGCGCGGGCTTCTTCGAGCTTCATGTTTTCGCGGATGGCGACGTATTCCATCTCGGCGGTGATGATGCCTTTGCGCGCGTAGTGCATCTGGGTGACGTTGGCGCCGGCCTTGGCGCGGCGCGGATTTTTCACATGGGCAAAGCGCAGTGCGGTCAGTTCGGCATCGCTCAGGCGCTGCTGACCGAAATGCGAGCTGAGGCCGGACAGGCGCTCGGTGTCGCCGCGTACTTCGATCCACGGCGAGCGCACATCGCCCAGGCCTTTACGCACGTCGATGATTACATTGGGGTCGGTGTACGGGCCGGAGGTGTCATAGACCACCACGGGTGCGTTGATTTCACCGCCAAAGTCGGTAGGGGTCACGTCCAGGCTGATCTCACGCATCGGCACACGAATGTCCGGGCGAGTGCCTTGTACGTAGATTTTTTGCGAGCGGGTAAACGGCTGCACAGAACCGGAGTCGACCTTGGCCGATTCACTTAAATGCACAGTGTTTTTTAGTTTTGTAGTCATCACGGGCTCCAACTTATCCAGGCGGTGGATTTTTGTCGGAGCGAACCTGTGACGGATGGACGCACTGAAACCAGTGCTGTGCTTGGCGCACGAGGACTGTTCGATTGTCGAACAGCATCCCGGACGAAGCACAAGAGGACTCGCCGGGTGACGAGAAATCTTGTTCCCTACGCAGGCGTTAACCTGATCAGGTTCAACGGGATCCGGTATTTACCGATCTCAGCCTTCCAACAAGGCACCCCGACAAGAACGCGGCCAGTCTAGACCATGGCGTGGGCAAATTGCCAACAGTGGAGCATTCAGCGTGATGAATGGCGCAATTACAGGATTGTTGTGCCGGGGTCGCGCCACTACACTCGGATGCCGCCTCAAGGCTTGACGCCAGAAATGACCAGCCGTAGCCTTGGGCGCTAAATTATCGCCGTAATATTCACACTAGGGATCGCCTCATGCTGCGCAAACTTTCACTGGCTGTTGCCGTGTCTTGTGCGACCAACGGAATGGTCTGGGCAGCTGAAGCGCCCTTGTCTGCCAGAACCGATCTGGTCAGCGTCTATCAGGAAGCGGTGGATAACAACGCCGACCTGGCCGCCGCCCGTGCCCAATACGGTGCGCAAAAAGAAGTGGTACCCCAGGCCCGCGCCGGGTTGCTGCCGAATCTGTCGGCTGGTGCCGATATCAACAATGTGCGCACCCAGATCGACACGCCCTCGGCCACCGCCAACCGTGACGCCCATTCCTGGCGCGCGACCTTGAGCCAGCCACTGTTCCGCGCCGACCGCTGGTTCCAGCTACAAGCCGCCGAAGCCGTCAACGAGCAGGCCGCATTGCAACTGTCGGCCACCGAACAGAACCTGATTCTGCAGAGCGCCGAAAGTTACTTCGCCGTGCTGCGCGCCCAGGACAACCTGGCCTCCACCAAGGCCGAAGAAAATGCATTCAAGCGCCAACTGGACCAGTCCAACGAGCGCTTCGATGTGGGCTTGTCGGACAAGACCGACGTGCTGCAATCCCAGGCCAGCTACGACACCGCTCGCGCCAACCGGATCCTGGCTCAGCGCCAGGTGGAAGACGCCTTTGAAGCGCTGATTACGCTGACCAACCGCCAATACAACTCGATCCAAGGCATCGTGCACACGTTGCCGGTGTTGCCGCCGCTGCCGAACGACGCCAAGGCGTGGGTCGAAACCGCTGGCCGCCAAAACCTGAATCTGTTGGCCAGCAACTACGCCGTCACCGCCGCTGAAGAAACCCTCAAACAGCGCAAGGCCGGTCATGCGCCGACTCTGGACGCAGTCGCGCAATACGAAAAAGGCGACAACGACGCGCTCGGTTTCAGCAACCCGAATGCTTTCGGCACGCCGTATCGCGGCGACGTCGAGCAGCGCACCATCGGCCTGCGCCTGAGTATCCCGCTGTACAGCGGCGGCCTGACCAGCTCGCAAGTGCGTGAGTCCTACTCACGCCTGGGCCAGACCGAGCAGCAGCGCGAGGGCCTGCGCCGCCAGGTGGTGGAAAATACGCGCAACCTGCACCGCGCGGTGAACACCGATGTGGAGCAGGTGCAAGCGCGCCGCCAGTCGATCATCTCTAACCAGAGCGCGGTGGAAGCCACGGAAATCGGTTACCAGGTGGGTACGCGCAATATCGTCGACGTGCTGGATTCACAGCGCCAGCTCTACTCGTCGGTGCGCAACTACAACAACAGCCGCTACGACTACATCCTCGACAACCTGCGTTTGAAGCAGGCTGCGGGCACCTTGAACCCTGGGGATTTGCAAGACCTGGCACGCTACCTCAAGGCGGACTACAACCCGGACAAGGACTTCCTGCCGCCGGACCTCGCCAAGGCCGCTGCCGAACAACTCAAGGCCCGCCCGGGATACTGAGCACACGACAAAACAACTGTGGGAGGGGGCTTGCTCCCGATAGCAATCTTTCAGGTCAGTCGTTTTGACTGACACTCTGCTATCAGAAGCAAGCGCCCTCGCACCTTTGGATCGGCGCTGGGTCAGCGAGCGATCAATCGGCCCAAACCATCCAGCAACCGCTTCAGCGCGCCCTGATTAGCCTGCATCACTTTGAGCCCCGCCTGCGCCATTTTGCGCGCATCCTGCGGCAGTTCGAACAGCTGTCGCACGGCTTCGGCCAACCCTTCAGCGTCATCCACCTCACGCAACGCACCCGCTTCGCGCATCATCGCGGTGATTTCGAGGAAGTTGAACACATGGGGCCCCATGATCACCGGCTTGGCCAGTGCCGCCGGCTCCAGAGGATTGTGCCCACCGGTCGCCACCAGGCTGCCGCCGACGAAGGCGCTGTCGGCGAGGGCGTAGAGAAACAGCAACTCGCCCATGGTATCGCCGAGCAGCACTGAAGTTTGTGCGCTTACGGGCTCGCCTGTAGAACGGCGCACCGTGGCAAATCCTTGCTGCTTGCACAGCTCGAACATCGGGCCGAAGCGTTCCTGATGACGCGGGACCAGAATCAGTAACGCGTTGGGATAGTGGCTGAGCAACTGACGATGAGCGGCCAACACCACTTCATCTTCACCTTCGTGAGTACTGGCGGCGATCCACACGGGACGCTCGCTGGCGCCCCATTGCTCGCGCAAGGCGGCGGCACGCTCAAGTAGCTGCGGGTCGATGGTCAGGTCGAACTTGATAGAGCCGGTCACTTCCACAGTCTCCGGCCGCGCGCCCAGGCTCAAGAAACGTTGGGCCTCGGTGTGCGTCTGCACAGCAAACAAGCTCATTTCAGCCAGCATCGGCGCCGTCAGCTTGGCGAAACGCCCATAGCCCTTGGCAGAGCGCGCCGACAGCCGCGCATTGGCCAGCGCCACCGGAATTCCGCGCTGGGCGCAGGCGTGGATATGGTTGGGCCACAGTTCGGTTTCCATGATCACCGCGAGCTTGGGCTGCACGCGATCGAGAAAACGCTTGGCGGCGCACGGCAAGTCATAGGGCAAATAGCAGTGCTGGATACGCGGCTCGTTGGCGAACAACGCCTGGATCCGCTCGGAACCGGTGGGCGTCATGCAAGTGACGGTGATCGGCAGCTGTGGATAACGCTCCAGCAGCCCACGGATCATCGGCGCAGCGGCAATGCTTTCGCCCACTGACACGGCATGCACCCAGATTCCGCCAGGCTGCATCACCGGCAAGCCATAGGAAAACCGCTCGCCCACGCGCCTGGCGTAGGCCGGTGCCTTGCGCGCGCGCAGCCACAGACGTAAAGCCACCAACGGCAGCGCCAGGTAAAACAGACAGCTGTAGAGAGTTCTATTCATGGCGGCGGAGTTTATCCACTTTTTCAATCAATCGCCCGCAGGCACTCGGCAAAACGTTCGGCAAGGAAACGCGCAGCAGGCCCAAGGTGCTCGTCGCGACGCCATACCAGCTCCACGACCAGGGCCGGCGGCGTCCATTCGCTGTCCAGCTCCACCATTTGTTGCTGATAGGTCGGGTATTGCACGATATGCCGCGGCAACCAGGCCCAGCCCAGCCCACTCATCAGCCATTCGGCCAATACGTAGAAACTGTCGGCGCGCCACACCAGCGGACTGGCTGCTTCGCTGCCGGGGTAGACACTGGTCTGAGTCGACATCAACAGCTGCCGGTACTGGGCCAAGCGCTGGCACGTCACGTACCCGTCCTTGGCCAGCGGATGGTTCACGCCGCAGACGGTGACCATTTCCACACTGCCCACCACGCGCCGCTCTAGGGCCTCGGGAATCTGGTCGTGATAGAACAACAGGCCCAGGTCTGCCTTGCGCTCCACCAATTTGCGCGCCACGTCGCCTTGGGCGGCACTGGACAGTTGCACTTCCAGCAACGGGTATTGCACCGCCAGCGCCTCAAGGCTATCGAGCACCGGCTGGAACAACATCGCCTCGTCCTGAGCCAATCGCAGACAGGCTTCTTCACCACGGGTCAATGACAGCGCGCGGCCATTGAGCCGCTCACATTGGCGCAACACTTCGCGCGCTTCCTCCAGCAACACGCTACCGGCTTCAGTCAGGCGCGGCTGGCGCCCGCTGCTACGCTCAAACAGGCTCACCCCCAAGTCCGCTTCCAGCAATGCAATCCCATTGCTTACCGCCGATTGCGCCTTGCGCTGCCCACGCGCCACCGCTGAAAACGAACGCTGCTCGGCGACGTCGACAAATAGACGCATCTGTTCAAGATTCCACTGCATGGCTAACCCATCTCCAAATCGGATAGGTAATGACTTTACCCCATCTGGTAAAGCCCTAAAATGCCGACCTTATCAAGTGCGCTGTACACCGAGGATTGACGCCATGAACCCTGCCTACTACTACCTGGCTATCGCCATTTGCTCGGAAGTGATCGCTACCGTCTCGATGAAAGCCATCAAGGGTTGGAGCACGCCGATCCCGTTGTTGCTGGTAGTCGTCGGCTACGGCGTGGCCTTCTGGATGCTGACGCTGGTGGTGCGCACGGTGCCGGTGGGTGTGGCCTACGCCGTGTGGGCCGGGATGGGTATCGTGATGGTCAGTATCGCGGCGCTGTTTATCTATGGGCAGAAGCTGGATGTCCCGGCGATGCTTGGGATGGGGCTGATTGTGTTGGGCGTGGTGGTCATCCAGTTGTTCTCGAAAACCGCCGGGCACTGACCGCTACTCAACAGCCTGTATACTGCGCCTCTTGTCTTGAACACTGAGGTCGCCCATGCCATCCGTTATTTCCACCGACGTTCTGATTGTCGGCGCCGGGGTTGCCGGCCTCTGGCTGAATGCGCGGCTGCGCCGCCAGGGGTTTTCCACGGTGGTGGTGGAGAGCGCCACCTTGGGTGGCGGGCAAAGCGTGAAGTCCCAGGGGATTATTCACGGCGGTGCGAAATATGCCCTTCATGGCGCCCTTACCGGCGCCTCCGAAGCGATTGCCGACATGCCGCGCCGCTGGCGTGAAGCCTTGGCGGGCAACGGCGAACTGGACCTGTCGGGCGTGCGTTTGCTGTCCGAAGCCCATTACCTGTGGTCCCCCGGCACCCTCGCCGGCAACCTCACCAGTTTTTTTGCCAGCAAGGCCGTGCGTGGCCGTGTCGATCAGGTCAAGGGCGACGACCTGCCACCGGCGCTGCAAGACCGCCGCTTCAAGGGCAAGGTGTATCGCCTGGCCGAGTTGGTGGTTGATGTACCAAGCCTGATCGAACGCCTCGCGCAGCTTGCCGGTGACGGCTTGCTTGCAGGTCAACATATCGAACCGTTGCTGGACGCCAACACGCTGGTGGGCTTGAAGGTGGATGGCCGTGAAATCCGCGCCCAGCGCATTGTCTTGAGCGCTGGCGGCGGCACCGCTGAACTGCTGAGCACCCTTGGTCTGAGCAATCCGGCCATGCAAAAACGTCCACTGCATATGATCATCGCCAAAGGCCCAGGCCTGAAGCCGCTGTACGCTCACTGTCTGGGCGGCGGCACCAAGCCACGTATCACCGTGACCACCCACCCGGCTGCCGATGGCAACTGGGTGTGGTACATGGGCGGTGATATTGCCGAGGCCGACGGCGTTGCACGTACGCCCGAGGAACAAATCGCCACCGCCCAGAAAGAACTCGCGCAATTGCTGCCCTGGATCGACATGAGCCAAACCCGCTGGGCCACTCTGCGCGTCGACCGCGCCGAACCGCTGCAATCAGGCCTCAGCCGTCCCGACAACGCCTTTGTCGCCGACGAAGGTCGCCTGCTGGTGGGCTGGCCGACCAAACTGGCCTTGGCGCCTGACTTCGCCGATCGGGTAATTAACAGCCTCGAACGTGACGGCATCCGTCCAAGCGCAGCTGAACCGCTGCCGGACCTGCCAAAACCCGCCCTCGGCGTTCCAGCTTGGGAGCAACTGTTGCCATGAGCTTGCCAACTTTGCACGACCTGCATCGCCCTTTGGGCAGCACCGGCATTCTGGTATCGCCGCTGGGCCTGGGCACCGTCAAGCTGGGCCGCGACCAGGGTGTTAAATACCCCAACGGTTTCCAGATTCCGGATGACGACGAAGCGCGAATGCTACTGCGCCAAGCTCGTCAGCTTGGCATCAACCTGATCGACACCGCGCCGGCTTATGGGCGCAGCGAAGACCGCCTGGGGCCGCTGTTACGCGACCAACGTAAGGATTGGGTGATCGTCAGCAAGGTAGGTGAAGAGTTCGAAAATGGTGTCTCCCAGCACGATTTCAGCGCCGCCCACACTCGGCTGTCCATTGAGCGCAGCTTGAAACGACTTGAAACGGATTTTATCGACCTGGTGCTGGTGCATTCCGATGGTAACGACCTGCACATCCTCAACGAGTGCGAGGTCTACCAGACCCTCGCAGAGCTGAAAAAAGAGGGCAAGATTCGCGGTTTCGGCTTCTCCGGCAAAACCGTCGAAGGCGGCGTGAAGGCTCTGGAACAAGGTGATTGCGCGATGGTCACCTACAATTTGAACGAACAGGCGGAGAAAGCCGTCATTGATTATGCAGCGGCCCATGGCAAGGGCATCCTGGTCAAAAAGGCGCTGGCCAGCGGCCACGTTTGCCTGGAGCCCGGAATGGATCCAATACATGCCAGTTTCATGCTGTTGTTTGCGCAAACCGGCGTCGCCAGTGCTATTGTCGGGACCATTAATCCGCTGCACCTGGCCCATAACGTGGCGACCGCTGCCAAGGTCATTCGTCAACTCTGATGCCGCCCACGCGGCCGACCCCGTCGCAAAAAGGAGCCGACATGCCGCGAACGCTCATAAGAAAAAACCCCAGCAACTTTAAAACACTGCCGCTGCACGTCGAAGCCACCCCTGAAGGCCTGAGCTATCAGAGCGTGGGCATGCCGCTCAACTTCGCCCAGACCCTGCAACGGCGCAAGCCGGTGGAGGTGGCAGACTCGGAACGTTTCGTGCTGGAACTGGCCAACCTCGGCGTGTCGGTACGCTTGACCCTGCACTGGCAAAACCGCGATTACTGGGTGCTGGTGCGCCAGCGTCGCCAGGACCGTGGGGATGTGGTGCTCAAGCTGATCTCCGGCTACGTCCCGGCCCACGAGCTGAACTTGCCACTGCACACCGCCATCCAAGAGATTGCTGAAGAGTGCCTGCTGGAAACACCCGAAGGCTGGCTCGGCGGGCGCTTCAATGACACCTGGCTGCCGGCGCCCTACTCCGCGGCGCTGCATTACCGCGAAGCGCTGCCGTTTCGCCTGAGCCCGCTATCCGGTGCGGCCCGCCCGGTGCGTTGCGCCACCACCCAGTTGATCGAACGACCACGGGCCTATGTGCATTTGCCCACGGCATCGCTGCAATTGATCTACGACCTTCGCCTGGAAGTGCCGAAGGAAGCCAAGTCGCTGAGCCTGTTCCATGTGGATGAGCGCCTGGAAGGCGACCAGTTGGTCGCGCGCCTGGACCGCAAGCGTCCGGACTTGTACCTGATGCCGCTAAAAGACGGCCAGCCCCTTCCCGAACTGTACACCGTGAAGAAAGACCAACTGTACCCGGCCAGTACGCGGGGTTTGTACCTGGCAGAAAGCTTCGCCCAGCAGGAAGGCTGGCTGGTGCGGGAAGAGCGCATTCGCTGGAAGGATTGGCTGAGACAGCAAGGCCTGGCGGAGCCGGAGAAGGAGTCGAAGTTGAAGGGATTGGCGCGGCGCGTGTTGCGCAAGATCGTGCCGAAGAAAAAGGCCAAGGGCTAAACTGCACTCCAATGTGGGAGAGGGATTGCCACTCCCACATTAGATTGGGGTTAGCCGTTAAGCAGTCGTTCCAGGCCGACTTTCAGCGGGGTAGGTTCCGGCAACGTGAAACTCGCCAACAACCGCTGGTTGTTCGCCCGTGAATGCCGAATATCCCCCGACCGCGCCGGCCCGTAAGTCACGGATGGCAAGGAGCCCACCGCTTCTTCCAGCGCCTGCAGCACTTGCTTGAGCGTAGTGGTACGGTTCCAGCCCACGTTGATCGCCCCCAAAGGAGCCTGCGGCGCTTCGATCGCCTGCACCAACACGTCAACCAGGTCTTCCACGTACATGAAGTCGCGGGTTTGCTCGCCATCGCCAAACACGGCAATCGGCAAACCCTGCTGTGCACGTTCGCTGAAGATACTGATCACGCCGGAGTATGGCGACGACGGGTCCTGGCGCGGCCCGAAGATATTGAAGAAGCGGAAAATCACCGGTTCCAGACCATGCTGGCGGCGATAGAAATCAAAGTAGTGCTCGCCGGCCAGCTTATCGGACGCATAGGGCGTCAACGGCGCCTTGGTAGTCTCTTCGTCAATCGAAGCACCTTCGCCGTTGTTGCCATACACCGCTGCGCTGGATGCAAAGACCACGCGCTTGACGCCTGCCTTGCGCATGGCTTCGCAGACATTCAGGGTACCGACGAAATTGCTCTGGTGCGTGCTGACTGGATCATCCACCGAGGCCTGCACGGACGCGACCGCCGCCAGGTGCACCACCGCCGTTGCGCCAACAGCGGCACGCGCCACCAGCTCGGCATCGGCGACATCACCTTCGAGCAGCTCGACAAGCGGGTTGTGCAACGGCAGGTTGCTGCGTTTGCCTGTGGACAAGTTGTCCAGCACACGCACCGCGTAGCCCTTAGCTAGCAAGGCATCCACGAGGTGCGAGCCAATAAAGCCCGCGCCACCGGTGATCAGAACCAACGGATCAGCCTTACTCATTATTGCGGATCTTCTCGACAATCGCCGTGGTCGAGCTGTTCTCAACCAGACCCAACACTTTGACCTTGCCGCCGTAGGCGCTGACGATATCTGCACCGACCACCTGGTCGACGGAATAGTCGCCGCCCTTGACCAGGACGTCCGGCTTGACCTGAGCCAGCAGATTTTCCGGGGTCGCTTCAGGGAAACTGATCACCCAGTCCACTGCACCCAACCCAGCCAGCACGGCCATGCGCCGGTCGACGCTGTTGATTGGACGGCCAGGGCCTTTCAGGCGGCTGACCGAAGCGTCGTCGTTGACCGCAACGATCAGGCGATCGCCTTGGGCGCGCGCCTGCTCCAAGTAAGTCACGTGGCCGGCGTGCAGGATGTCGAAGCAGCCGTTGGTGAACACAATGCTTTCGTTATGCGCGCGAGCGTCGTCTATCGCCAGCAGCAATTGCTCGATGGTCAGCACACCGCGCTCCGAGCCTTCGGAGCGTTGGATGGCGCGGCGCAGCTCAGGTGCGCTGATGGCAGCGGTACCCAGTTTGCCGACCACGATGCCCGCCGCCAGATTGGCCAGGGCCACGGCGTGAGGCAGCTCTTCGCCGGCCGCGATGGAAGCGGCCAGGGTAGAAATCACGGTGTCTCCGGCGCCAGTGACGTCGAACACTTCACGGGCCCGCGCCGGCAGGTGCATCGGCGGGTGGCCTGGACGCAGCAGGGTCATGCCGTGCTCGCCACGGGTCACCAGCAAGGCACCGAGGTCGAGATCGGCCATGAGTGCCGCGCCTTTGGTCACCAGTTCGTGCTCATCGGCACAACCGCCGACGATGGCTTCGAACTCGCTGAGGTTCGGCGTGATCAGGCTGGCGCCCCGATAAATCGAGAAGTCCTTGCCCTTAGGATCGGCCAACACCGGGATGCCCTTGGCCTTGGCGGCCTGGATCAGCACTTGGTGATTCTTCAATGCGCCTTTGCCGTAGTCGGACAGCACCAGCACCTTGATGCCTTCGAGCAACTCGTCGACCTGACCGCTGAGGGCCAAGGCGTCGGTGGCGAAGGGTTCTTCGAAATCGATACGCAGCAACTGCTGGTGCCGGCTCATGACCCGCAGCTTGACGATGGTCGGCTGGTGGGCAATGCGCTGGAACAGCGCACGCACACCAGCACCGCGCAGGCTGTTGGCCAGGCTGTCGGCGGCTTCGTCGTCGCCGGTCACACCCACCAGGGAGGCCGGGGCGCCGAGGGCGGCAATATTGAGGGCAACGTTGGCAGCGCCACCCGGACGGTCTTCGATTTGCTCGACCTTGACTACCGGTACCGGCGCCTCAGGGGAAATCCGTGAGGTACCGCCATGCCAGTAACGGTCGAGCATGACATCGCCGACCACCAAGACAGGGGCTTGATCGAATCGCGGCATGGACAACTTCATGGAGCAACCCACATACAAAATGAACAGGGGCGCGATATTAGCACAGGGTGAGCGCTGCCTAGTTCGAGAGCTTTATCCGCAATGCGCCATGCGCCAAAACTGGTTATTTTTTAAACAAAACCGCCAGGATCTGCTCAACGGCATCGGCCAGCTCGACCTCATCGGTATTGATCTCACAGTCAGCCGCGCTCGGCGCTTCATAGGGGCTGTCCAAACCGGTGAACGCTTTGATACGCCCATCCAACGCCGCTCGGTACAAGCCCTTGGGGTCACGCCGAGCACACACGTCGAACGGCGTGCTGACGTAAACCTCAAAGAATTGCCCCGGCCCGAACAGCGCCTTGGCGGTTGCTCGGTCGACGCTGAACGGCGAGATCGCTGACACAATCACAATCAATCCCGCATCGACCATCAACCGCGCTACTTCGCCAATGCGCCGGATATTTTCCTTGCGCGCCGCATCGCTCATGCCCAAGTCATTGCACAACCCCGTGCGCAAATTATCGCCATCGAGCACAAAGGTGTGCCGGCCCTGCTCGTTGAGTTGCACCTCAAGGGCATTAGCCAGGGTCGACTTGCCGGAACCGGACAACCCCGTCAACCACAGGCAGCACGGCTGTTGATGCTTGAGCTCGGCCCGTGCCGCCGCCGACAACGACAGGGCAAAGGGACGAATGGCAGCGGACCCACTGGCAAGCGACTGGTTATTCATAACCCAACACCTCGTAATCACGCTGATAGGCGCGCCTGACCAAACGGCGCGTACGCACCGAGCAGAACGCCCTGACCGGCTCGCTGCGCCGCCCCAGTGAAACATTCAGATGTGGCAGGGATGAGGTCACGCCGAGGCGCTCGCACAGGTGCTGGAAATCTTGTTCCAGCGATTCCTGACGGCCGAGAAAATCCATAGCCATCCCGCCCAGGTGATCAACCAGAAAGTCGGTCTGGGGCGCGAAATGCAGTTGGCGGCGCAGGTTGTCCGGGTGCAGCCAGCCGGCCACAAATTGGTCGAAGTCACGGTAGCTGCTGACCAGTGCCTGGGCTTGCACGTCGCGGGCACCCATGTGGTTGCCGCGCAAGTAGGTGTAGGCCGAGTAAGCCCGCTCCAGCGGGTCACGCACAAAGGCAAACTTGAAACTGCGCTGGCAGTGTTCGGGAAACTGCTGCTGATACCAGTAATACGGCAGATGCCCCGGCCAGCGGCCATCAAGAAGCGCCGAGCACACGCTGCTGCCGGCGCATTTTGGCACATGGATAAACACGCATTTGTGTCGCTCGAACGCGGGATTAAGGGTGATCACCCCAGACAGGGATTTGTTCACCGCCTGACGGTCAACCACCGACAAACGCCCCAGCAGAAACACCCTCTGGTGCTTGGGAAGCATTTTCCAGAACAGACGTTGCAACATTCCATTACCCACGCAAGAAGGTTAGCCCTCTCGTTCGTCATTCGAATCGAGAAGGCCAACATAACAAACGATAGGCAACGAATTATTTGGCTTTGGTCAAGCCCTGTAAGGAACTAGATACAAACAACGGGGCGCATTGCGCGCCCCGTCGGATCAGGTGATGTTGTTCGCGACCGGCTCGTCCAGCCCCATCGCATGCAACCGCGAGTAGTAGCCGCCTTTGGCGAGCAGTTCGACATGCGTACCACGCTCGACAATTTCACCGTGGTCCATCACCAGAATCAGGTCGGCTTTCTCGATAGTGGACAAACGGTGCGCGATCACCAGGGTGGTGCGACCTTTCATGACCTTATCCAACGCAGCTTGAATGTGCCGCTCGGACTCGGTATCCAACGCCGATGTCGCCTCATCCAGGATCAGCAGCGGGGCATTTTTCAGCAGGGCCCGGGCGATTGCCAGACGCTGGCGCTGACCACCGGAGAGCAGCACGCCGTTTTCACCGACCTCGGTGTCCAGGCCTTTTGGCAGCTCCGAGATGAAGTCCATGGCGTAGGCATCGGCCGCAGCTTTCTCGATGTCGGCACGCGGCGCGTCGGCCAGGTCGCCATAGGCGATGTTGTTGGCCACGGTGTCGTTGAACAGAGTCACGTGCTGGGTAACTTGGGCTACATGCCGGCGCAGGTTGCGCAGGCGGTAGTCTTCAATCTCGACCTCGTCCAGCAGGATTTCCCCGGTTTCATGATGGTAGAAACGCGGGATCAGGCTGGCCAGGGTCGACTTGCCGCTGCCTGAGCGGCCAACCAGAGCGATCATCTGCCCAGGGGCTGCGCTGAAGCTGATGTTCTTGAGCACCTCGCGTTCAGTACCTGGGTAAGTGAAGCTCAGGTTGCGCACGTCCAGGCGACCGCTGACGCGATCACGCTCCACGGTACCGCCGTCGACTTCAGGCACTTCATCCAGCTGTTCGAAGATGCTCTCGGCACCCGCCACGCCTTTCTGGATCGTCGAGCTGACTTCCGACAACTGGCGGATCGGCTTGGGCAGCAGGCCCGCCGCGGTGATGTAGGCAACCAGATCGCCTGCCGTGGCGTCACCGCGCAACAGCAGGACCAGGAACATCAACACGGCCATGGCTGTGTAGATCACCAGCTGCAGCATCGGCGTATAGACCGCACCGGTCTTGTTCATGCGCAATTGCTTGTCGGTGTTGCCCTGGCTAGCGGCGGCAAAGCGACGCTGCTCATAGTCTTCGCCACCGAAGCTGCGCACCACACGGTAGCCCTGGATGGTCTCGGAGGCGACGTGGGTCACGTCACCCATCGCCACCTGGATCTTCTTGCTCTGCTTGCGGAATTTCTTGCTGGTGCTGCCGACCATGATTGCGATCAGCGGCAGGATCGCCAGCATCACCAGGGTCAGTTTCCAGTTCATCCACAGTAGGTAACCGAACAGGAACACCACCGTCAGGCCTTCGCGGATCACGACCTTGATCGCATCCGTGGCAGCGCCGGTGACCATGGTCACGTTGAAGGTGATGCGTGAGATCAGGTGCCCCGAGTTATGGGTATCGAAGTAGCGGTTAGGCAGCACCAATAGCTTGTTGAACAGCTGGACCCGCAGGTCATGCACCAGCCCCAAGGAAACCTTGGCCAGGTAGTAGTTGCCCAGGAAAGACCCGAGGCCTTGCCACGCGGCGATCAGGATGATCAGCAGCGGCACGGCCATCAGCAACTTCAGGTCCTTGAAAAACGGAACCTTGGGCAGGAACACCACATCGGGATTGCTCAAGCCATCCACGAAGTACTTGAGAATCCCGGCGAGCATTGGCTGGGTCGAAGCAAAGATCACGAAGCCCACGATACTCAGCAGGAACATGCCGAGGTACGGTTTCACATAGCCCAGCAGCCGGAAATAAATTTTCAGGCTGGATTCCTGGTCCGCTTTGGGCGGTGCGTCACTCATGTGTCGAGCTCACTGATTGGGTAGGACGCGAACTTTATCACACACGTCGGGTTTGGCCCGCGCCCAGACCAAAACACTGGCCAGCGCAACCGGCAACCAGGTGATGAACCACTCGGCCCGAGGAGTGCCTGTGAGGCTTGCCGCATCGAATTGCATCGCCAGGGACGAGAACACCCACATGCCGATAATGCCCTTGCCGTAAGGGGTGTCGCGCATTTTCAAGGCTTGCCACAGCACGCCGAACCATACCGCCGACCACAGGATCAGGCCTGGCAGGCCCAACTCGATGGTCACATGGGTGAAGAGGTTGTGGGAGTGATCGAAACGGTAGTCCCCCCAGAACAGGTTGTAATCACCACCCAGGCCCAGGCCCGTCCAGGGACGCTCGCTAATCATCTGCATCGCTGCCATAAAAATCTGCGGCCGGAAGGACGCGCCACGGGATAGCATCAACGACTGCATCGACAGGAATACCAGCACTGCCGCCACCACTGACGCAATGGCAATCAGGGTGCTGCGCCGGTCTCGGCACCACAGCGGCATGGCCACCACACTCAAAAACAGGGCCAATGCGGCGCCGCGGCTTTGGCTGGCTACTACAAACAGGCCGAGCAAGCCGATCGCCGCCATGCAGGCCACTTGCATCCAGCGCTCACGCGGCATCCAGTGCAGCAACCACACGGCAGCCAGACCAATCACATACGCGCCCAGGATCGGGTGAGACAACTGACCCAGCCCTTCAAGACGCGCGTACCAAACGTTCCCTTCCATGCCATAGAACTTGATCATGGCCAGCAGCGACGACAAGGCAAGACCAAAGCCTCCCCACTGCATCAAACGAATCACGCGCTGGGGCTGAGCTTCAGCGAGTATCGGAAAGAACAACAGGAACACGCCGATATAGAGCAGGCGCTTGGCCTCGCGGGAGCCGTCTTCGGCATTGGTCCACCACAGGCTGATCAAGCCCCATGCCGCCAGCGCGGCGAGTGCCAGACAGATCCAGCGCTGAGCGCGCCAGACTTGTTTGAGTTGCTCACGGGCAGACCAGGCAAACACCAGCGCCGGCAGCCACAGAAAGAGCGCCAGCCCCTGTTGATAAACTTTGTTGGTCGGCGCGAACGCTATCGCCAGCAAAAACCACAACAACCCAAAACACATCCATCCGCGCGCCCAACGACCTGCTTGCATCACCCGCTCCTAATACGGCCAACCTGCCAACCTGGCATGGTTAAAACTAAAAACTTTCGGCATCATTGCCGACCACTGTGCCCGTGACTCCAACAAGGCTTTCCGACGATGCAATGTTCAAGGCTCCCCCAAACCACGCTAAACACGATGATTGAAGGCGCCAGAATCCTGGAAAAGGACAGCTACGGGCCCAAAGTCTACCTGCTGACGGACGGGAACATTCTTAAACTGTTTCGTCGTAAACGTTTTTTTTCGTCGGCACTGTTGCGCCCCTACTCCAAGCGCTTCATCGATAACACGGTCAAGCTGCAAGAACGCGGTATTCCAACCCTGACCGTCCTTGAGTACTTCCAACTGGACGCTGCAGGCATGACCGCTGTGCTGTATAGCCCGCTGCCGGGCGAGACACTGCGCCAGATTGCCAACAAAGAAGGCTTTGACTGGGAGCAGAACCTGGACCCGCTGGTGGCGCTGATTCGCCGCTTGCACACTGCCGGCATCTACTTTCGCTCCCTGCACCTGGGCAATATCGTCGTCACGCCGGACAACCAGATGGGCCTGATCGACGTAGCAGACATGCGCTTCCTGCGCGCGCCGTTGAGCCCGGCACTGGCGCGGCGCAACCTGCAGCATTTCGCCCGCTATATTGCGCGCGAGAAGCTGAACGAACGCTTTCCAATGCAGGCACTGGAGCAAGCGCTGCTAGGTGCATGAGAACAGACGCCGGGTGGTTTCACTGAATTCATTCCAGGCTTGCTCCGGCGCCAACGCCCGCGACTGAGCCTCGACAACCTCCTCACCCGAACTCGCGAACGCGCGGGTCAGGAGCTCGCCCCAAAACGCGGCATTGTCTGCCGGGGCGTACCAACCGGCATCCCCCAGTTGCTCGCGGAACACTGCCAGTTCACTGGTCAGTACGGGCACGCCGACCATCACCGCCTCTTGCAGAATCAACCCCAGGCCTTCTTCCGTCGAAGGGATGGCAACCCAGTCAAACGCCCGGTAAAGGCTGGCCGCATCAGGCAGATGCCCAGGCAGCGACACTTTGTCCTGCAAGCCAAGCGCTGCAATACGTGCCTCAAGCCCGGGCCTCGCTGGCCCTTCGCCGAGGATCACCAGGCGCGCATCGGGCTGATCAGCCGCCGCACGGGCAAAGGCCTCCAACAAACAGGCAAACCCCTTGCCGTCTACCAGTCGACCAACCGCACCCACTACGGGAGTGGCAGACAACGGCAAGCCCAGACGGGATCGCGCCTGCTCACGGGAAAGCGCCGCAGCGCGAAAAGCGGCCGGGTCAAAGGCGCTGCGCAGCACCGTCACTGGCCGTTGCAGAGAACGCTCCAGCGAGTGTGCAAGGGTTTTCGAGACGGCCGTCAGCGTCAGTTGGGACGCCGGGAATTGATCGAACAACTGTTGATCAGCACGCCGCAAGCGCGTGGCACCATGAAAAATCACCACCGCACGCACGTTTGGCAAACGCTTGAGCACGGGCAAAAGCACCCGCGCAACACCGACCCCATCAAGAAGCACAACCTGTACATCCTCAGGCAGGGCCTTCTGGAAGCGTGCACGCATCAAGGGCATCAACCATTTCCAGAGGTGCCGCCCCTTGAGCCTGGCGGAAGAGAGGTTCCACTCCACGGCCTGTTCAACCAGGCCGTCACTCGAATCAGCACTGCCTTGAAGCAACCAGGTGTGAATCGGTACGCCGCTGTCGGCGCGGGACAGTATCTGCCGATGAACCTTCTGCACCGAAGCAAATGCAGAACCACCGGCCCACATGATGTTGAGAATACTCATCGCAAAACCTTATGAGGCGTTGTTGTCGCGTGTTGGAATTACCAGGGAATCGCCCACCCGATAACCAGCCCCAGGCTCAGCATGACTGCCAGCTTCACCCGCTCTCTGCGCTTACGCCGTGCTTTGGTCGCGCGCTCTTCTGATGTCGACACATGCAAGCCAAAGCCAGTGTGCAACACCGCATCGCCTTCCAGGGTAACGGCAGGCAGATTCAACTGGGCGTACCGCTTGGAAAGCCCCTTCTCACCCTCGAACCCGGCGTAAGGTGCGCACAACCAGTATTCCTTGATACGCCGCAGGCCGGGGTTGAGAGAAAACCCCTGCCATTCAGGTTTCTCAGACAACAACGGATAACACGGTACGCCACCAATCACCTCGCGTGGCCCACGGTGGATATAGGGGCTGTGCACCTGCAAATCGTAGACAAAGTTACGCAACCAGACTTGCAGGATATCGGGACGCTGCTCCAGCACCACCTTGGAATCTTCGACAAACCCAGGCCGGTAAAACGCCCAGTCATCTTCGCAATGGAAGATGTAGGGGGTTTTGACCGATCCATAGGCCAGGTCGATGGAAGCCAGTTGCCCAAGCTTCGGACGGTTGATCAAAAAAGTGCAATGACTGTGCCAGTGCTCGGGAATCGCGAGACGTACCGCTTCATCGCCAGAGTCTTCAGTAATGAAGACTTCGCGTATGTCTGCGGTATTGAACAGGTCGAAGCTCTCAAGCGTACGCTTCAACAAATCGAAGCGGCCGCAACTGGTCACGACGAGGGTTATGTCGCTCTGATCGGAGAATTGCATTCAAGTCTCGATAGGTTGTTTAGCCATCATTGGCTGCCATGCGTCCGATGTCACACGCCCAGTTTCAGGCGCAGCGTTTCCAGCAAACTCAGTGGAGCACGCGGCCGCAACGGCGGCTTCAGGGCTTCGACAATACGCTGCCCGATGCGCGCAAAGCTGAACTGGCTGACGGCGAGGTCTTGCCCGTTGCGCGCAATCTCTGCAGCCAGTTGCGGGTTGGCGCGCAGTTGCGAGAGCTTTTGCTGCAACTGTGGAATGTCCTTGTAGAACACCACATTGACCATGTCCTTGAAGCCAAGGGCCTCGTTCTCCGCAGCCCCTTGGTCAAACGCCAGCAGCACACACCCGCAGGCCATGGCTTCGAAGTTCTTGATCATGTACTCGCCCATGCCCACGTCGGCGCTGACGAAAAAGCGAATCCGGTTGAGGGTCGCGCAGTACTCCTCACCCGACTTGGTGCGCGTGACCACCAAAGGCTCAACCCGTGCCAACTCATCGAGCAGTGCTTTGCGTCCGCTATAGGCCACGCTGTTGGTGCTGCCGACAAATGCCAGCTCGATGTCGCGCTCAAGTCCCTGGGGCTGCAACAACGCCTGGTCGTAACCCTTGGGCACAAACACCGCATCAAAGCCTTCGGCACGCAGGCGCTCGGTCACCATGTGGCCCGAGCTGATCACCCGTGCCCAGGGCAAACGTCGGTAGTGGGCACTGAATTTACCGGTGTACTTGCAGGGAATGTAGTTCTGGTAGGCATCGTGTTCGAGGATCACCAGATTCGGGATCGTACGGATGAACCCGGCCTGGCGGATTTCCTGCTTGAAGCGCAGGAAGAACACGATGCGGTCATAGCGCGTCACGTCGACTTCGCGTTTGAAGTACCCGCGCAGGTTGCGCTGCTCATCACTGCTCAGCCAGCGGGTATCACACTCGCAGTGCTCGGCAATGCCTTCGTACAAACGATCCAGAATCGCACGCTGCTCTTTCTGCACCAGAAATAAAACTTTCATGACTTTCCCTTTCACAAATGCCTTCACAAACGCCAGAACAACTCATGCCGTCGTACGGCTTTGCGGAAAAATTCGTTCTCACCATAAGGCGACCGCGCCCGGCCCGCCAGCAACCGCTGCAGCCAGCGGCGCACACGACGCTTGAACGGCGGAGCGGGCTGCAGGTCATGCATCATGCCCAGCGCCATGGCTTTGTCACGCTGCTGCGCCAACGACAGTGGCAGGCTGCACGGGCGTAGCTCAAGCGTATCGTCGAACAGCGGCGGCAAGGCAATACCGGCACCCGCGTCACCCATGGGCCAGCGGTCGTTGTCATGCAGATGGTTGGCGTAACCCAGTACGACGGTTGGCTGCCATTCCAACCCTTGCAACGCCTCGACCACCGCTTGCTGCGCGCAGATATGGTCTGGGTGAGGGTCGAGCACTGGATGCGGCAATACGATCACTTCGGGACGTGCCGTCAGCAGCAACTGGCGCAGATCGGCCAGCAGGTTGTTCCAGGTCGGCAGGCCGTCAACATCCGCCGGCAACGGGAACGGATTGAACTGGCGAAACAGGCGGATATCCGACAGCTCAGCTTCGCGCGAGGCCACTGGCTGATCAGGCGTTGCGCGCATCGCCGGCAGTTGCAGGCAGAAGTAGCCCAACTGCACGCAATGCGCCTGCGGCACACCGGCCCAAAGCGGCACGGCAATGCTGTCCCAGGCGCGCAGGCGGCCCTTGGTACGCGAGGCTTCGACCGGGTCCAGACCCATTTGCTGATAATGCTCGGCTTCGATTTCACCGGCGGTGAGGGTCACGATCCACGGTTTTTCAGCCTGGCTGTATAAGCCAAAAGCGGCCAGCTCGGCGTCGTCGGCATGGGGCGCGATGACCATCACCCGCTGTTTTGAATACTCCGGATTGCCCCAGGCCCACAACCGGGGCGCGCCGTGCAACGTGCAAAAGCGCCCGCGCAAACGCAGCTCGCCCGCCGCCAGGGCAGGCGCCAGACCACTGAGATTGAGATAACGAATGCCGTTCACACCGCGCTCGAAAGCCTGGCGATCAGTGCTGTCACCGCCTGTAATCTCAACGGCCGGATCCAGAAAGCGACCTAACCAACCGCTCTTGATCTTGATGGCCAATACCAAGGTCGCATCGGCTTGCAGGGGTGAATCAACCCGCAGCTGCCCGCCTTCGAAGCGAACCCCAGCCACTTCGGCTTCCGCCGAAAAACGGTATTGATAGTCTTCGCTGGGGGCATAAAACAGATGGTCGGCAAACCACGCCTCATGGGCGATCCAGGCCAGCACTCCGAGTACCAGCGGCAGCCACCAGGCAACCCAGACACCGATCACCACCAGCAGCAACAGGCCGATCAATACGGCGACACGTTTGTTGCGCCGATGGCGCTTGAGCAATTGTTGTTTGCGGCTCATACGGTCAGCACCGGCACGGGGTTGCACCAACGGTCCTTGTACTCACGGTCGGCACGCCCGAAGGAAAAGCGCAGCGGCTTGCCGACTTCACGCGCCTGTTCCCAAGCGCTTTGGGTGTTGAGGAAACTCAGGACGCTGCCCGGGCTGAACGCGCGGGTTTCAGGGTCGACACCGCCGTTGACGTACTCCACGCTGATCCACTCGGGCGATTCGACCCGGTACACCAACTGGACAGCGATGGGCGCATCGTTGAGAAAAATAACCGAGCCGATCAGCCACTCGCGCAACAGCTCGATCACTTCAGCCATACGCTCGGCGCCCGTGGCGACAAATCCCCAGCGGCGCAGGAACAGATCGCAGTAGATCGCGGCCAATTCCTGACTGGAAAACTCACTGACAGGGCGCACGACACCGCCTGCCTCTTCAAGCAAACGCAGTTCGCGGCGCTGGTTATAGCGGAATTTCTTCGACAGTTCTTCCGGGGTGCGGGCCATGGCCAGTTGCTCGGCCTGGGGCTTGAGGCCGCTGAAACGGCCTTCGTTCAGGACCGACAGGTAGCGTGCGCGGTGGCGCAACGGCGCCTGGGTGTTCGCGGCGGCCGGCAGGATCAACTCGGCGTTACCCAAGTCAAACAGGCCTTTCTTGCCCTTTTGTTTGAGTACGTCCTTGGACAACGCAAGGTCGCGGCCCCAGGTGGCGATGCACGCCTGCAGTTCACCGCCCTGCTCCCAGGCCAGGTAACGCACCGGGATATCGGCCAACCCGGCCAGACGTTCGATCACTTGAGGATGGGTCGCGACACTGCCGCCAAAACGTTGCCAGGCGTCGTTGTACGCACGCGCGTCGACGACGGACCAGCCGCGCTCGCGCCAGCCTTGAAATCGATTGAGCATCAAGCCCCCGCGGTCAGTTCAATAACGTGCGGCAGTTGCCAGAAGGTATCGCGTACCGCCTGATCCGAGAAACGCGTACGCAGGCGTTCCAGCATCATCTCGGCACACTGCCGTTGCTGGTGCTGATCCATCCCGGCCAGGTGCCGCAGCCCCTGCGCGAGATGTTCGGCGTCGCCGAAGGGAAACAGAATACCGACGCCTTCGACCACTTCCTTCGCGCCGCCACAGGCCGTGGCCAGCAACGGTACGCCGGCTGCCATGGCCTCCAGCAGCACCATGCCGAACGGTTCGTGATCGGAGCTCAGGGCAAACACATCGAACGCGCGGAAATACCGACGCGCATCCGGCACCTGGCCGAGGAACAGCACCTTGTCGGCAATCCCCAGCTCACGAGCCTGATCCTTGAGCGCTTGTTCAAGGCGCCCGGTGCCAAGGATCGCCAAGCGACTCTCGGCCGGTAAGTGCGGCAATGCCAGAGCAAAGCCCTTGAGCAGCGTGGCCTGGTCTTTATCCGGGTGCAGGCGGCCGACATTGCCGACCACCCACTCATCCGGCGACAGGCCCAAGGCATCGCGCGCCTCATCCACAGTCACCTGGATGGCCTGCAACGCGTCGACATCAATGCGGTTATACAACGTCTGGATGCGCGCAGCGGGCCAGGCCGGCAGGCAGCGGCGCATGTCATCACGCACAGCGTCGGAAACCCCCAGCAAGCTCAGGCGCTTGCGAAAGATCCCGGCAAACAGCTTACGGCTGCCGCGCAGGTAATCACCGAACGCGTGATGCACGCCGATGACCGGCAACCGCGTGCCAAGCAAGGCGATATAGATCGGCTTGAACCGGTGGGCGATACAAAAGCTGAAATTGCGCGACGCGGCGATCTTGCGCAGTTCACGGATGGCACCCAGCTTCAAGCCACGAATGGCTTTGGAGCTGAACTCCATGAACAACACTTCATCGGACGCACACCCGGCCGCTACAGCAGGGTCAGCGACGCCGGTGAGAAACACCGTGGTCACTTTGTAGCCAGAGCCTGCGAACAGACTCGCGTACTGCCGTGCGCAGTCCAGGAACGGCCCGTCATAGCCATGGCAGAACTGCAGGACGTGGCGGTCAGCCGAGCGCGTCATAAGGGTCCACGCCGTCTTTGACGACCAGGATGTCTTCCATGATCAGGTACTGCAGGTCGGAGCCGAAGAACATGTCCAGCGCGTCTTTCGGCGAGCAGATCATTGCTTCGCCACGACGGTTGAGCGAGGTGTTCAGGGACACGCCGTTGCCGGTCAGCACTTCGAGCTCTTTCATCATGTCGTAGTAGCGCGGGTTGTATTCGCGCTTGAGCACCTGGGCGCGGGAGGTGCCATCTTCATGGACCACTTCCGGTACGCGGGTCTTCCATTCTTCCGACACTTCAAAGGTGAAGGTCATGAACGGCGCCGGGTGATCGACCTTGATCATCTGTGGGGCCACGGTGTCGAGCATCGACGGGCAGAAAGGCCTCCAGCGCTCGCGGAACTTGATCTGGTGGTTGATGCGGTCAGCCACGCCGGTCGCGCTTGGGCAACCGATGATCGAACGACCACCCAACGCACGCGGGCCAAACTCCATGCGGCCCTGGAACCAGGCCACGGGGTTGCCATCGACCATGATCTTGGCAATGCGCTTGGGCATGTTTTCGATTTTGCGCCACACCGGTTTGCTCTCGTGCTTGGCGCACGCAGCAATCACCTCTTCGTTGCTGTAGGACGGGCCGAGGTAGACGTGCTCCATCTTCTCCACCGGCACACCACGGGCGTGGGACACATAGGCCGCCGCGCCAACCGCAGTGCCGGCATCGCCGGACGCAGGCTGCACGAACAGCTCTTTCACGTCGTCGCGGGCAATGATCTTCTGGTTCAGCTTGACGTTCAGTGCACAGCCGCCGGCGAAGGCCAGCTTGCCGGTGTCCTTGAGGATGTCGCCCAGATAGTGGTCGATCATCTGCAAGGCCAGTTTCTCGAACAGCGCTTGCATGCTCGCGGCGTAGTGGATGTAAGGCTCGTCGGCGATGTCGCCTTCGCGCTTCGGACCCAGCCACTCGATCAGTTTTGGCGAGAAGTAGAAGCCCTTGCCCTTCTCTTTATACCGGCGCAGGCCGATGACGTTGGCGTAGTCGGTGTTGATCACCAGCTCGCCGTTCTCAAAGGAGGCCAGGCGCGAGAAGTCGTACTTGCTGGCGTCGCCGTACGGCGCCATGCCCATGACCTTGAACTCGCCGTCGAGCATCTCGAAACCGAGAAACTCGGTGATCGCGCCGTACAGGCCGCCGAGGGAGTCCGGATCGTAGAACTCCTTGATCTTGTGGATCTTGCCGTTTTCGCCGTAGCCGAAGAACGTGGTGGCGTACTCACCCTTGCCGTCGATCCCGAGGATCGCGGTCTTCTCCTGGAAGCCGGAGCAGTGGTAGGCGCTGGAAGCGTGGGCCAGGTGGTGTTCAACCGGTTCGATCTTGATTTTCTTCGGATCGAAGCCCAGTTGCTCCAGGCACCAGACGATCTTGTTGCGATAGCGTTTGTAGCGACGGTTGCCCATCAGGATCGCGTCGAGGGCGCGGTCCGGGGCGTACCAGTAACGCTTGGCGTAGTGCCAACGTGCCTCGCCGAACAGGCTGATCGGGGCGAACGGGATCGCTACCACGTCAACGTCGGAAGGCTTGATACCGGCCTGTTCCAAGCAGAACTTCGCCGATTCGTAGGGCATGCGGTTCTTTGCATGTTTGTCGCGTACGAAGCGCTCTTCTTCGGCGGCCGCGATCAGCTTGCCGTCGATATACAAGGCTGCGGAAGGATCATGGCTAAGGGCGCCGGACAGGCCAAGAATCGTCAATGCCACTGGGGTCTAGCCTCTTTTAGTCTGCATGCAGGCGGGTTGCGCCTGAAAAAAGTGTGCTTCCCACCTGGGCAGGAAACAGCTAAAGGGCGGGATTATAGCTTAAAAATGATGGGAAACTGCTAGCCGCAAGGGGTTAGCGAAGCTCAACACTCCCGTCAGCACGTTGCCGGTAGATCGTGTAGGGCAGGATGAGCGTATCGAGAACACCGGATACCGGCACATCGAGAACAGCCCAGGGAATTCCGTTCAGCGAAAGCCCATCGGCAGAATTCGCCGGCCCATGCAGCACGCACAAGTCATACGCCACGCCGCTGTAGACACGCGGAACAGACTGACAATAGGTTTTTTTCCCCTTGAGTTCCCGCACGGTGACGTCATCACCACGAAACACCGTGGTGACCGTTCCGCAGCCGCCCATGATTAACGTCATGCCCACCAACACTAACAACCGCACGATAGGGGTCCGCATATCCAATTCTTCTTTTAAATTCAGGGAGCGAAAAGCTAGCACTGCGAAAACCGCGGCTCAGGCATCCGGAACCGACGCCTAGCGTAGGACGCTTCCGGTTCTGACCAGTTGCAACGAATTCGGCAAAACAAGGGTTGAATCGTTAAACTCGCACTTTTTACGCCTACGCCAATCACTCGCGTTGCGCCATAGACCCGGCCTCATCATGACCCCAATTATCCCCACTCGCCTTGCTGTTCTGCTGCTAGGCCTGTGCACCACCGCCCTGGCCGACGATGCGCCCCTGGTCCTCGATCCCAGCGTGGTCACCGGCTCGCGCAGCGCCAGCCCGACGTTCGACCTGCCGTATTCGGTGGACAGTGTCAGCCGCGAACAGATCAGCGACGGCCAATTGGGTATCAACGCCTCCGAAGCCCTGTCCCGCGTGCCCGGCCTGGTGGTGCAGAACCGCCAGAACTACGCCCAGGACCTGCAGATTTCCTCACGCGGCTTTGGCGCCCGGTCGGCCTTTGGCGTGCGCGGCATCAAGTTGATCGCCGACGGCATCCCCGCCAGCACCCCGGATGGCCAGGGCCAGGCGGCCACATTCAACCTCGACACCGCCGAACGCATCGAAGTGCTGCGCGGACCGGCCGCCACCTTGTACGGCAGCAACGCCGGCGGCGTGATCCAGATGTTCTCCCGCGACGGCGAAGGCCCGCCACGTATCGGCGCCGAAACCCTGATCGGCAGCGACGGCCTGAACAAAAACCACCTGAGCGCCGAAGGCGCGACCAACGGCGCAGGTTTTGTGCTCGACGCCTCGCGCATGGACACCAACGGCTACCGCGACCACAGCAGCGCACGCCGGGACCAGACCTTTGCCAAGCTCAATGTCCAGCCCGATGACGACAGCAAACTGGCGCTGATCTACAGCAGCCTGGAACAGAACGGCACTCAGGACCCGCTGGGGCAAACGTGGGAAGCGTACAAAGCGGACCCGCGCTCGGTGAGCATTAATGCGCTGACGTACAACACGCGCAAAAGCATCGATCACCAGCAATTGGGGATGAATTACGAGCGCTACATCGGCGATGCGACGTTGCAGGTAAATGCCTATACGGGGCGTAGGAGTGTGATTCAGTACTTGTCGATTCCGGACAGGTTCACCAGCGGCATTGCCAATCCCGCCAACGCTCGCGGCGGCGTGGTCGCCTTCGACCGAAAATTCTACGGTGGCTCCGTCCATTGGCTGCAACCCATTGCCAGCGCCCCTGGCGACCTGACCCTAATCACAGGTTTGGACTACGACCGCAGTGAGGATGATCGCCAGGGCTACTCCAACACCGTCAACGGCGTGCACGGCGTCAAAGGCGCCTTGGGCCGCGATGAAATCGACACCGCCACCAGCCTCGACCCGTTCGTGCAAGCCAACTGGTTGCTGGGCGACTGGACTCTGCAAGCCGGTTTGCGTCACAGCACCATGAAAATGGAGGTGGATGACCGCTTCCTCAGCGACGGAAACGACAGCGGCAGCAAGACTTACCAGAAGAACACGCCGTCAGTCAGTGTCATGTACGCCTTCACCCCCGACTTGCACGGCTATGTCAGCGCGGGCAAAGGCTTCGAAACCCCGACCCAGGCCGAATCGGCGTATTCCAGCACATCCAGAGGCTTCAACTTCGCGCTCAAGCCTTCAGTCAGCAAGCAATATGAAGTAGGCCTGAAGGCACGCATCGGCCAGGACACACGCCTCAACGCCGCCGTATTCCAGATCACCACCGAAGATGAATTGGTGGTGCAGCAATCCAGCGGCGGTCGCACCACCTATCAAAACGCCGGCCGCACCCTGCGCCGCGGCTTCGAACTGGGCCTCGAAAGCCAACTCGCCGAACACTGGACCACCAGCCTCGCCTATACCCGCCTGCAAGCCACCTACGACAGCGACTTCGTCAGCGGCACCAGTACCGCCGTCGATAAGGGCAACTACCTCCCTGGCGTCCCGCAAACCACGCTGTTCGCCGAACTCAACTGGAAACCCCGCGACTGGGTGAGCACCGCCATCGAGGGCATGTACCGCAGCAAGGTCTACGTCGAAGACACCAACAGCCAGCACGCCGCGCCGGGCTACAGCGTGTTCAACTGGCGCGCGCGCTTCGAACAGAAAGTCGAGCACTGGACCTTCCACCAGACCCTGCGCCTGGACAACCTGCTGGACCGCCAGTACGTCGGTTCAGTCATCGTCGGCGACAGCAACGGTCGCTACTACGAAGCGGCACCGGGCCGCTCGTGGTACGCCGGCGCAGGTGCCGAGTACCAGTTCTGATCAGCGGGATTCCAGCAACCGGCGACTGGCAAAGCTGAACGCCAGCACCACAAAAATCAGCACGCCGGTCGCCACTTGCTGCCAGTAGAAATTCCAGCCGATCAGCAGCAAGCCGTTGGCGATCACGTTGATAAACAACACCCCCAGCAGGGTTCCGGGAACATTCGCCCGCCCCTGCCGGCTCAAGGTGGTGCCGATAAAGACCGCGCCGATGGCATTGAGCAAAAACGCATTGCCCGACAGCGGCACATAGGCGCTGACCGTCGAACTGAGCAACACCCCCGCCACGCCACAGGCCAAGGCAGTCGCCAAGGCCACGACGGTGACGATTCGCTGCACCGATAAGCCTGAGTAATACGCCAGCAGCGGCTGGGTGCCCTGGGCCAGGAGCTCGCGGCCCAGGCGTCCGCGCGCCAATGCCAGGCCATAGAGCAATGCCAGTCCCAGCACGATCAGCAAAGGCGTAAGGCCGGTCAGTTCAGGCTTCACACCCTGGCTGATGTAGATAGGCTGGCCGCCGTCCGAGAGCAATTGCTGGGCACTGGTGCCGATAAACAGCGTGCCCAGGGTGGCAAGGAATGGACTGATCCGCAGGCCGGCGATCAACCCCGCATTCACCACACCGACCAACAGGGCCGCGACCAACGCCCCGGTCGCGGCAACTGCCCATCCATGCCCATCATTGAGCAACACCACAAAACTGAAACTGGCGAAATCCAGTGCCGTGCCCACTGACAGGTCGATGCCACCGGCCGCCACGGCGTATGTCATGCCGATGGCGACAATCGCCAGCAGCACGAAGTTATTCAGCACCAGGCTTTTGAGGTTGCCGCCGCTCAGGAAGCCCGGCGCCTGCAAGGCAAACACCAACACGATCACCGCGAATACCAGCGGCAACGTCAACGGCAGTAAAACGCGTGGGTTCATGAGCCGGCTCCCCGATTCAATGCGCTGGACGCGGCCACCACCAGCAGGATCAGCACGCCCTGCACACCGTTGACCCAGAAAATCGACAGGTTGAGCAGTTGAAATCCATTGATCAGAAAACCGATCAGCAACGCCGCCAACAACGTCCCAGGAATACTTGCCACCAGCCGCCGCGAAAACACCACGCCCAGAAAGGCAATCGCCACCACCGACAGCAACATGTCACCGGAGCCCGTGGTGCTGCCGCTGAAAAACGCTGCCGAACATAACGCCGCCACACCAGCGCACAGGCCAGACAGCGCGTAACTCGACACCCCATAAGCCCGTACGCGAATGCCCGCTGCTTGCGCCGCCTGGGGATATTCACCCACCGCATGCAGACGCAGGCCGTAGGCCGAATGCTGGACCAACAGGGTCAGCAACCCGGCCGTCAGCAGCAACACCCAGGCCAGTGCCGGCACCGCCAGCCAAGTGCCGCCGCTGAGCACGTCCAGCAACGGCGAGTCGGTGGAAACCACGGTATTTTCCGTCAGCACCAATTCCAGTCCCGCCAGCACATTCATGCTCGCCAGTGTGGCCAACAGGGGCGGCAAGCGCAGCAACACCACGGCCAAGCCGTTGACCAGACCGACTGCCAGGCCGCAGCCCAAGGTCAGCAGCAGGGTGAGCCAAAGCTCCAGCCCGGCATTGTTAAGGCGGCTGAACACGGCCGCGCACAACCCCAGATTGGCCGCCAGCGACAGGTCGAGCCCACCGGCCAGCACATTCGAGCCGCCGCCGATAATCACGCAGGTCAACCCGAAGGCCAGCACGCCGAGAATCGCTGATTGGCTGAACACATTGGCCAGGTTACCCAGCGACAGAAACCCCGGCGCCGCCAGGGCAAACCCCAGCAAAATTGCCAGGAATACGCCCACCGACCCCCGTCTCAGTAGTACCTCAAGCATGCTCGACCTCCCGCATCGGCACAGCAGCAGCGGGCACGGCGCCTGTAGCACAGGCGAGCAACTGATCGCTGTCAGCCTCCCCCGCACGAAATTCACCCGCAATCTCGCCGCGATGCAGCACCAGGATTCGATCACTGATCCCCAGCAATTCCTGCAAATCCGATGACAGCACCAACACCGCTGCGCCCTCTTCTACCAGGCGCCCAATCAGGCGATAGATTTCCACCTTGGCGCCCACGTCCACGCCCACACAGGGCTCATCCAGCAGGTACACCGCCGAGCGGCGGCTGAGCCATTTACCCAGGGCGACTTTCTGCTGATTACCCCCACTCAGTTGGCTAACGGCGGCGTGAGGCCCAGGCGTCTTGATCGCCAGCTCTTCAATCAACCGCGCGGTTTCCGTCTGCTCGCTGCGCCGGCTCAGCAAGCCCCAGCGGCTGAACCGCGAGAGCCCCGCCAGTGTCAGGTTTTCCAGCACCGACAACACCGGCGAGATGCCCTGACTACGCCGTTCCTCGGGCACCAGCGCGATGCCGTCGGCAATCGCCTGGCCCGGTGAACGCAGGCGCAGCAAGCGCCCGTCCAGATGCACACTGCCGCTGTCGGCCCGCTCGACACCAAACAGCGTCTTGAACAATTCCTTCGCGCCGGAACCGACCAACCCGGTGAGGCCGACGATTTCTCCGCGCCGCACCTCCAGGTCAATTTGCCGATAACGCCGTGCCAGACTCAGCCCGCGCACCTGCAACAGCGGCGCCCCCAACTCGACCTTGGCCTTGGGGTACATCTCCTGCACGTCGCGGTTGACCATCAGCCGTGCAATCTCTGCGCTCGACGTGTGCCGTGGCTGCACCACCGCCACATCCCGACCGTTGCGCAGCACCGTGACGTCATCGCACAGGCTGTCGATTTCCTGCAGGTAGTGGGAGATGTAGAGGATCGACAGCCCCTGGTCGCGCAGGCGCTTGACGATGCGCAGCAACTGGTCGACCTCGCGCTTGACCAGCGCCACGCTGGGCTCGTCGAACACCAGGATCTTCGGCTGGCGAATCAGCGCCCGGGTGATTTGCAGTACCTGGCGTTCGGCGCTGCTCAACTCGCCGACCAAGGCACCGGGCGGCAGTTGCAGGTCAAAGTATTCCGTCAGCAGGCGCTGCGCTTCACGCTGTTGCCGCCGCCGGTCCACAAACGGACCCCGGCGCAACTCATGCCCAAAAAACAGCGCTTCGCCCACGGTAAAACTGGCGGGCAGCAGGCGTTCCTGATGGATGAACTGCACGCCCAATGCGTCCACTTGACGCGGCGACAGCGCTGCATAGGCCTGGCCGTCGATACTCACCTGCCCGGCGTCGGCCGTGTGGATACCAGCGAGTATCTTGATCAACGTCGACTTGCCCGCGCCGTTCTCGCCCACCAGCCCATGGATGCTGCCGCGCTCGACCTTAAGGCTCGCATCATCCAGCGCCTGGGTGGCGCCAAAGCGCTTGCGCAGGTGTTGCAGGTGCAATGCCGCCATCAGTCACCCCGCAACTGTTGAACCTGTGCCAGGTTGCCGGCGGTGGTCAGCAAGGTGGCGACATGGGTTTCCTTAGGCAGGTCACGTTGCCCGGCCAGGTAGCGCGCCACGTTTTGCACCGCCGTCTTGCCGATCAGCGCCGGTTGCTGCGCGACCACCGCGCCCACCGGCGAGTTCGCCTGACCGAGCAGCGCCAGCACTTCGGGGGTGCCATCGACGCCGTAGGTCTTGATCTCGGTGCGCTTGGCATCGATCAACGCTTTGCTCGCGCCCAACTGCGGAATGTCCCAGGCCGACCAGATCGCCGACACGCTGCCCGCCGGGTACTTGTTGAGCAACGCCGACACTTGGGAGTAGGCGTCCTGCACGGTATTGGGGATCACATCGCGCAGCTCGGGCTGGATGATTTCCAGCTGCGGATAATCCTTGAGCGCCAGCTTCAACTGGTCATAACGAATCGCACACACCGGCACACCGTAGAAGCCGTTGAACACCAGAATCTTGCCCTTGCCGCCAGCGTCCTTGATCAGTTGATCGGCCAGGGCTTTGCCGGTGGCGACGTTGTCCGAAGTGGTGTTATTGAGGCTGTACTGCGACGGCGCATCGATGGTGAACAGCGGAATCCCGGCCTTGCTGATGCGCTTGAGCCACGGGTCGATCACGCTGAGGGTGCCGAGGGTCTGGATCACCGCGTCGGGCTTCTGGGTGACCACGGTTTGCAGTTGGGTCACCAGGTTCTTGTCATTGCGCCCGGCGTCGAGGGTGATCGGCGTACCTCCCAGGCGCTTGATCTCATCCACCTGGGCCTGGAACGCCTTGATATCGAAATAATGACTGGTGCCGGTCATGCTCACCGCAATGCGCTTGCCGGCCAGGGACGGCACGGCATCATCGCCTTCGGCAGCGTGGACGACGGCAGCGTGGCCCAGCAGCACAGCAACGCCGAGGCAAATCAAACGGGTAAGCGAGGAAAGGCTGGAAGGCATACAAGACTCCGCGGGCGGCTGGTGAAAGGGTTCACCAGGAGACTTTGCAGAGGCCATGCCAGGTTTTTTATCTATAAAAATCAGTCGGATAGAAAATACTGAGTGCGTAAGCGCTGTCGTTCTTCACTCACAAATGCCCAAGCACTGTTGCTGACACAACACTTAAGAAGAGCACCATAACTGTGGTGAGCGGGCTTGCCCCGCGCTGGGCTGCGCAGCGGCCCCAAAACCAGCCGCTGCGATTTACCTGAAGCATTGCGGTGCTTCTAGTGGGGCTGCTACGCAGCCCAGCGCGGGGCAAGCCCGCTCACCACAAGAAGACCGCTCACCACGTGTAAAGCGCTGTCGTTCTTCACTCACAAATGCCCAAGCACTTTTGCTGACACAACACTTAAGGAGAGCACCATAACTGTGGTGAGCGGGCTTGCCCCGCGCGTGTAAGCGCTGTAGTTCTTCACTCACAAATGCCCTAGCACTTTTGCTGACACAACACTTAAGGAGAACACCATAACTGTGGTGAGCGGGCTTGCCCCGCGCTGGGCTGCGCAGCGGCCCCAAAACCAGCCGCTGCGATTTACCTGAAGCATTGCGGTGCTTCTAGTGGGGCTGCTGCGCAGCCCAGCGCGGGGCAAGCCCGCTCACCACAAGAAGCACACTCACCACAGGAAGACAGCTCACCACGGGAAGCACGTGTTCAGTCGATGGTTTTGGGCAGTCGCTGATCAATCAGTTTGTACAACGCACTGTCCTGCGGCCAATTACGCATAAACCGCGCACGATCCTTCGCGTATGCCGTGGCGAAGCTGGCGGCGGAGGTGTGTTGGCACATTGCATCGAGGTCGATCAGCGACCAGCGGTCCTTGTCCCAGAACAGGTTATGGCCCTTGAAATCGCCATGGCTGATGCGTTCGCGGATCAGTTCGGCAAACAGCTTGTCGAGTGCCAGCAGCTCACCTTCCGGTGCATCACCGTGTTCAATATAGGGCGCGAAACGCTCGATGATGTCCGGGCCCGGCAGGTATTCGGTGATCAGATAAGCCCGACTGCGCAGCCACAAAAAGCGCTTTTCCAACACAGCCAAAGGCTTCGGCGTGGCGATACCAAGGAACGCCAGGCGATTGCCTTCGCGCCAGGAATGCCAGGCGCGACTTGGGCGCCAGAAGCGCTTGAGCCAGTGGGCAAAGCCCTTGATGTTGTAGCGCTTGATAACCAGCGGGCGACCGGCTACCTCGACCTTGGCCACGCTCGCGGCACCACCGGTCTTGTACAAGTGGCCCTGGTCGAGCAGCGCATCGGCCTGTTCCAGCACCGGCAGCATCGCGGCCTCTTCTTCGCGACGAATCGCGCGCAAGCCAAAGGCGCCGCGTACCACGCTGAACAACGTGCATTCGCGGCCGACCTTGTTCAAAAAGTCCTTCAAGCGCCAAGCGCTGACCTTGCGCACCTGCTTCTCCAGGGCTTCCAGCGGCAAGGCGTGTTCGCCGTTGCTCAGCAGGTAATACACCAGCAACTCTTCGGTAAACGGCTCAAGGTTTTTCGGCAACTGGGCGAAAAACACGCCGAGGTTTTCCAGCACGCGGTTACGCGACAGCGGCTTGCCGGCCTCTTCGACGCGGATACCGGCACCGTCGATCAGGTACAGCTTGCCGTCCTGGCGCAGCAGGTTGTCCAGGTGCAGGTCTTCCTGCCACAAGCCTTTGGTGTGCATCTGGGCAATCGCGCCCAGTGCTTCGGCGAGCACGGCGGTTTGCTCGTCAGCCAACGGTGGCAGGCCTTCGACGGCATGCCAGGCATCGGCCAGGCTTTCGGCGCCTTCGATAAATTCAAACAGCAGCCAGCCGCCTTCGCCTTCCTGCAGGCCATCGGCGAGCAACAGCGGCGTGGTCAGGCCTTGTTCTGCCAGTAGTCGTACGCCACTCAGTTCACGCTGAAAGTGCCGCGCGGCCTTGCTGCCCACCAGTAACTTGGCCAGCACCGGACGCCCGCGCCAGACTGCCGCGCCCACGTAACGCTCGCCCGGTAACACGCGCAAAAGGCTCAGCAGTTGCAGTTGGCCGGGGCCAGCGGCATCCGCCAGGTCAAGGGTCAGGGGCAGGCTCGGTGTGCGGCCGGCGCTTTTCAGCTCGGACAGGCGCATCAGCGGTTCTCCTTGTGGCTACGCCGAACCGTCAGGCGTTGCAGCCAGGTCGCGACCAGCGCGCTGTCTTCGGGCTGATCGAGGTAGGCCGCCAGCAGTTGACGCACCTGCACGTCCGACCACTGCCGTGCACGACGCAACAACGGTTCCAGGTCCTTGACCCGATCACGCCAGCCGAACAGCAGCGGGCGGGTTTTTTCCAGGTCGATCAACTGCGCGGCATAACCGTCGCCGGTCGCCTGCAGGAAAATATGCTTGGGGTAAAAGCAGCCATGCACCTGGCCGAGGCTGTGCAACCGGCGCGCCAATTGGCCGCACGCCAGCAGGATCGCGCGGTGCTGGGCGTCGCTCAGTTGCGGCCACTGTTCCAGCAATGAATCCAAGTCATTCCAGCCGTCGAGGGCGCGGGTCAGCAGCATTGCGCGGTGTTCACCGGCGACCTTGCGCTCCCCGTAAAACGCCGCCTGCAAGGCCGGTATACCCAGCGTGCGGTAACGACTGATATTGCGAAACTCACGGGAGAAACTCGGCTCGCCCAGCGGTCGGTGCAAGCTGCGCGTGAGGTAGTTGCTCTGGCGCTTTAGGTAATACCCGTGGCCATCGAGCTCCAGACGAAACACGCTACTCCAGCCGCCACGGCTGGTGTTGGGCTCGTCCACCGCGTCCAGTTGCTTGGCCCACAGCGCGTCGAATGTCGCGAGGCCGTGGCGCTCCAGCAAGGCACGGTCTTCAGCCGCCAGAAAATCACTCATTCGCGTCCCTCGAAAAACTTCACTACGTGGCGGATCCGCCGCTTGTCCGAATCGCTCAGGTGCCGACAACCACGGTACTGCATGTAGAAACGCAGACGCTGGGTAGCCGACAGGTGATACTTAGCCACCTTGTCGAGGCAGGCCAAGTCCTTGGTGATGCGGTACTTGAGCCAGAAACCGCGCCAGAAATCGCCGTTAGGGCAATCGATCAGGTACAGGGTCTGCTGGTCGTCGATCAGCAGGTTGCGCCACTTCAAATCGTTATGGGTAAAGCGCTGGTCGTGCATCGTGCGCGTGTACTCGGCGAGTTGGCGGCTGACGACATCGACCCACTTGGGGTCGCGCAGGCGCGCATCTTTACGCTCGGCCACCACCGAAAGATCTTCGGTATTGGGCAACTCACGAGTGATCATCGCACCACGGTCGTAGGCCAGGCCATTGCGCTCCAGGCCCCAAGCCACCACATCGGCGGTGGGAATGCCCCACTTGGCGAAGCGCTTGAGGTTCTGCCATTCGGACTTTACCCGCGGCTTGCCCAGATAACGCCGCAGGCCCTTGCCGGCGCCGGTGTAGCGCTTGACGTAGTAATTGACCCCGCCGCGCTGCACCCGGATCACTTCCGATAACGGATCGCGGGTCAGCCGCTCGCCTTGCAGGGCGAACACCGCGTCGAGGCTTCCAAAATCATCCGCCAGGGCGGCATAAGCAGGTTCCAGGTTCCAACCCGCCATCAGATCGCATCCCCGTAGCGTTGCTTGCGTGCGTACAGCTTGTCGGCCTTGCGCTGCATCAGGCTCAGGGACGCCGATTGCTCGGTCAGGATCTGGCGCAGCGGCTGGCGGAAATAGCCCTTGAGGAAGCGCAGTTTGTCGCGACGGGTCAGGCCGATGTCCAGCGCTGAGTAATACAGTGCCGACAGGTCCTTGTCGCGCCAGCGCAGCGGCAAATGGGCCCGCATTTGGGCGCGGTGCAGGTCGATCACCGAGAGTTTGATGTCACGCGCGTCGATCGGCTTGGACGTGTCCAGCAGGAAGTGGCACAGGTAGCAGTCGCGATGGTTCACGCCGCCCCGGTGCATGTCGCCGACCATGCGCGCCAGCTCTGCGGTGAGGGCGTGACGCAAGGCAGGTGCGGGCGGCTCGGCGGCCCAGTTGAGGGTCACGTCTTCAAGGCTGAGGGTCGGCGCCAGTTCTTCGGTGATGATGAACGAGTGTTGGTCCGCCGGGTTGCTGCCTTTTTCGCCGAAGGCCACGCCGGTCATGGTCGGTACGCCGATCTCCTGCAAGCGGTGAATGGCATCCCATTCCAGGCCGGCGCCCAGTACCGGCAACTTGGCGGTGATCAGGTTCTTGAAGATTTCTGCCCAGCCAATACCGCGATGAATCTTCACGAAATACGGGCGGCCATCCACCTCGGTGCGCAGCGTGCGACGCGCTGCCAGTTCACGGAATACCTGGCCTTGCAGTTTCTCGACTTCGGCGAAAGCATCACGCCCGGCCCATAACGTCTTGAACGGTTCGGCAAGAATCAACTTCATCGTTTTGGCTCCGCCAGAATCACATCCGCAGCGTGCTGCGGCATGCTGTAGAGGTCGGCCGTCTCGGCGAAGGCCAACCCATTGCGGCCCCAGGCCGCGCGCTGTGCAGAATCGGTCAACATTTGCGCGAGGTACTGGTTCAACTGAGCCTGTTCAAACGGCTCGTCCAGCACCAGCCCACTGTCGGCTTCGGCGATGTAGTGCGCATAGCCACACACGGCGGAAACCAACACCGGCAACCCAGCCACCAGGGCTTCGAGCAACACGGTGCCGGTGTTTTCGTTGTACGCCGGGTGGATCAGCAGGTCGGCGCCCAGCAGGAAACGCGGGATATCGCTGCGCCCCTTGAGGAACTGCACGTTGTCGCCCAGCCCAAGAGTGGGCGCTTTGCAGTTGGAATACTTTGGGGTCGTCCTGGCCGATTACAAACAGGCGCGTACGTTTCTTCAGTTCAGAGGGCAACGCGGCCAAGGCTTTCAGGCTGCGGTCGACGCCCTTGGTCTTGAATCCAGAGCCGATCTGCACCAGCAGCAGGTCGTCATCGCCGAGGTTGAATTCCTTGCGGAAACCTTCGCGGATTTCAGCCGCGTTCGGCGGCGCGCGACGGTCCTGGGCAATGCCCGGTGGCAGCAGATGGAAGCGTTCCAGCGGGGTGTCGTAATGCTTGATGAACAGCGGCTGCTGCACCTCGGAGATCATCAGGACTTCAGTCTTGGCGTCCTTGGCGAACACCGCACGCTCGTATTCGGCAAAGTGCTTATAGCGGCCAAAGCTGCGGTACAGCGAATGGCGCAGGTTTTGCGCTTTGTCTTCAAAGCAGCCATCGGCGGCGTAGTACACGTCCAGGCCTGGCATCTTGTTGAAGCCGATCAGGCGGTCCACCGGGCGCTTGGCGAGGTCGGCCTCCATCCACGCACTGAGCTTCTCGTTGCGCTTATGGTTGAAGAACGCCTTGACCGGCGCCACCAGCACTTCGAAGCCGGGCGGGATGTCGCCTTCCCAGATCAGCGTGTAGACACGAATCTGATGGCCGCGCTGCTGGCACTCCAGGGCGATGCGCATGAAGTCGCGCTGCAGGCCACCGAAGGGGAAGTATTTGTACAGAACAAAAGCCAGTTGCATCAGTGCAGCTCCTCAGCCAATAACAACGTGCTCAGCCGGCTTGCCACACGCTCAGGGTTCAGGCGCGTAAAGCACAGGGGCGACTCGCGCTTGATGTCGAACCGACGCAGGTCGTCGGCCGTGGGTTGATAGGTACATTGCTTTTGCAGACACGGTGCGCACGACCAGTCGCTGCCCAAGTGAATCTGGCCCTTGCCGTAAGCGCCGGTCAGGCCGGGGTTGGTGGGGCCGAACAGGGAAATGGTCGGCACGTCCAACGCGGCAGCCAAGTGGCCGAGACCGGTGTCCACCGCGACGCAGGCACGGGCGCCAGCCAATACCCGAGCGACGCCGGCCAGGTTGAGTTTGGGCAGCACTTCGGCGTTGCCCAGGCCTTGGGCCAGGCGTTCGGCGCGGGCTTTTTCGGCGGCATTGCCCCAAGGTAATTTCACGTCCACACCCAAGCGGCCCATGCGCTCAGCCAGCTCGCGCCAATAGGCTTCGGGCCAGTGTTTAGTGTCCCAGGTGGTGCCGTGCAACAGCAGCACAAACGGTTTTTTCGGCGGCAGGCCGAGCAGTTTTTCGGTGCTCAGGCCGTAGTCGCCCAAGCCTTTGGGCAAGTCATAACCCAGCGCCACGGCGAACAGCTGGCGCAGACGCTCCACCGCGTGTTGCCCACGGGCCACGGCCAGGCGTCGCGAGTAGAAGCGCGCCGCAATGGGTTCACGGGCGGAGTTCTTATCGAAGCCCGCTACCGGAGCACGCACATAGCGGGTCAGCCAAGCACTTTTGAGCAGGCCTTGGGCGTCGATCACCAGGTCGTATTTGGTCGACTGGATCTGCTGCTTGAAACGCCGCCACTCGCCGCTTTTGATGGTCTGCCAGAGGTTCTTGCGCCAGCGGCGGATCGCCACCGGGATCACTTTGTCTACGGCCGGGTGCCAGGTCGGGATCTCGGCGAAGCCTTCTTCCACCACCCAGTCGAATTGAATGCCGGGGATCGCCCGCGCCGCGTCGGTGAGTGCCGGCAACGCATGAATCACGTCGCCCAGGGATGAGGTCTTGATTACCAGTACCCGCAACTCAGTGAACCTCGACCGCAGTGCCCTGCAACCGCTGCAAAGCCTCGTTCACCGGCTGTGGCAGCAACTGGCGCATGCAGTTGTAGTGGCCGAAACGGCAAGTACGGTCAAAGCACGGGCTGCATTCAAGGCCCAGGCGCACCACTTCAACCTTGTCGGCCAGGGGCGGGGTAAACCCTGGAGACGTCGAACCGTACACGGCCACCAATGGGCGGTTCAGCGCTGCGGCCACGTGCATCAGGCCGGAGTCGTTGGACACCACCGAATCCGCACAGGACAGCAGGTCAATCGCCTCGGCCAGCGACGTGTCGCCACTCAGGTTCACCGACTCTTCGCGCAGGCCAGGAATCAGGCGCTGGCGAATCTCTTCACCCACCGGATGATCTTTTTTCGAGCCGAACAACCACACCTGCCAGCCTTCGCGAATCTTCATCTCGGCGACTTTGGCGTAGTGCTCCGCCGGCCAGCGCTTGGACTCGCCAAACTCGGCGCCAGGGCACAGGGCAAGCACCGGGCGATCCAGCGTCAGGCCGAACTTGGCCAGGGCCGCGTCGCGGGTTACTGGGTCGATCTGCAGGCTCGGGCGCGGGTACGGCTTGGGCAGCTCCGTGCCTGGCTCATATGCCAACGCCATGAAGCGTTCGATCATCAGCGGGTAGCGCGCCTTATCCAACGTGCGCACATCGTTAAGCAGTACGTAGCGAAACTCGCCTCGCCAGCCGGTGCGCTTGGGGATGCCAGCAAAAAACGGCACCAGCGCCGACTTCAGCGAGTTGGGCAACAGGATCGCCTGGTCATACTGGCCGGCCAGGGATTTGCCGATGCGACGGCGGGTTGCCAGCTCCAGAGCGCCGTGGCCGAGCGGGAAGCTCAAGGCGTTGCGCACTTCGGGCATGCGCTCAAGGATCGGCCGGCTCCACTCAGGAGCGAGCACGTCGATCTGGCAGTCTGGGTGGCGCTGGCGCAAGCACTGGAACAGTGTCTGTGCCATCACCATGTCACCGACCCAACTGGGCCCAACGATCAGAATATTCATGTAGTTTCCACAAACGATGCGGGGAGGCTTATGCCTCCCCGCCCTAATAGTGTTTCAGCTCAACCCCAGCTCCTGCCAGATGCGCATCACCTGTCGCCGTTCGTCGGCGAACTGATCCCCCGCCACCGTACCGGCCTCGTTTTGCAAGGCCTGGCGATGCGCAGCGGAACGGTAGGCCTTATACACCTCGCGCAGCAGGTGGGCATCGGCGGCGGGCATCAACCCCACCTGCTCCAGGCCTTCCAGAATGCGGATATTGTCGGTGTAGCGCAGCAACGATGGGTGCTGGGCAGACCACGCCAAAGCCGCGTATTGCACCATAAATTCAATATCGACGATACCTCCGGCGTCCTGCTTGAGGTCGAACACGGCCGCGGCGTCGAAGGCATTGGCGCCGGTACCGGCTGTGGTGGCCTTGGTGCCCAGGTTGTCACGCATCTTGGTGCGCATCTCGCTGACCTCCTGGCGCAGTTTCGCCAGATCCCGCTCACGCCCCAACACTTTAGCCCGTACCTGCTCGAACGCACGGCCCACATCCTGACTGCCAACCAGCACCCGCGCGCGGATCAGGGCCTGATGCTCCCAGGTCCACGCTTCATTTTGTTGATAGCGATCAAATGCACCCAGCGAACTGACCAGCAAACCGGACGCACCGGAAGGTCGCAGGCGCATATCCACTTCGTACAACTGACCGGAGTTGGTCTGGGTGGTCAGCAGGTGAATGATGCGCTGGCCAAGGCGCGTGAAGAACTGCGCGCCGTCAATCGGCTTGGCGCCATCGGTTTCGGCCTGCGGATCGCCATCATGGATAAACACCAGATCCAGGTCCGAACCATGCCCCAGTTCGATCCCGCCGACTTTCCCATAACCGACAATAATGAACCCAGGATCGCACAGGGTGCCGTCCAGCCGCTGCGGCGAGCCGTGGCGCGCCACGGTCTGGCGCCAGGCCAGGGCCAGCACTTGTTCGAGGATGGCTTCGGCGAGCCAGGTCAGGTAGTCGCTGACTTTCATCAACGGCAGGCTGCCGGCGATTTCCGAAGCGGCCACGCGTAGGCGGTGGGCGAGCTTGAAGTGACGCAGCGCTTCCATCTGCTGCTCAAGGTCGTCCTCGGGGATACGCGTGAGGCGCTCGCGCAATTCGGCGGCCAACTCCGGCGCCAGCGGCGGCTTGAACAGGCGGCCTTCGTTGAGCAACTCGTCCAGCAACAGCGGGAAACGGGTGATCTGCTCAGCAATCCACGGGCTGGCGGCGCACAGGGTCAACAGGCGGCGCAGGGCGTCGGGGTTTTCCGTGAGCAGCACCAGGTAAGCGGAGCGACGGGCGACGGCCTCCACCAGCGGCAGCACGCGCTCCAACACCAGGTCCGGGTTGGCGTGTTCGACCGCCTGGGCCAACAGGCGCGGGATAAACGCATCCAGCCGTTCGCGACCGAGGCGTTGCATCGCACGTAACTGCGGGCTGCCGCGCAAACCAGCCAGGGCCTTGAGCGCCCTGGGCGCGTCAGTGAAGCCGCCTTCGGTCAATTGGCGGCAGGCGGCGTCTTCATCCTGGGACTCTTCCCAGAGCGGCAACCACTCACCGCCCACTACCAACTCGCTTTCTTCGCCCTCTTCTTCATCGGGGTCGGCAATCACTTGGCGGAAGTGCCAGTCCACCCGACCACGCCAGTGCATCAGGCGCTCATGGAATGCGGCCCAGTCGGCAAAGCCCAGCATAAAGGCAATGCGCGCCTGATCTTCCGGAGTGCTCGGAAGCATTTGGGTCTGGCGGTCAGCTATTGCCTGGATGGCATGCTCGGTGTAGCGCAGGAACTCGTAGCCATTGCGCAACTCCGCGATCACCGCCGGCGGCAGGTAACCCTGGCCCTCCAGGGTACCGAGCACTTTGAGCAGCGGGCGTTGTTGCAGGCTGAGGTCGCGACCGCCGTGAATCAGCTGGAAGGCCTGAGCGATGAATTCCACCTCGCGGATACCGCCCGAGCCGAGCTTGATATTGTCGGCCATGCCTTTGCGCCGCACTTCCTGCTGGATCAACTGCTTCATGGTGCGCAGCGCTTCGATGGCGGAGAAGTCCAGGTAGCGGCGGTACACAAACGGTCGCAGCATATCGAGCAATTGCGCACCGGCCACCTGGTCGCCTGCCACTACGCGCGCCTTGATCATGGCGTAGCGTTCCCAGTCGCGGCCCTGATCCTGGTAGTACTGCTCCAGCGCATTGAAGCTGAGCACCAGCGCTCCGGCCGAACCGTAGGGACGCAGGCGCATATCAACGCGGAACACAAAACCGTCGACGGTCATGGGGTCGAGGGCCTTGATCAGTTTTTGACCAAGGCGAATGAAGAACTCCTGGTTATCCAGTGAACGCTTCACGCCCACTGTTTCGCCGCCTTCGGGGTAGGCGAAGATCAGGTCGATATCCGACGAGAGGTTCAGCTCCACCGCGCCGAGCTTGCCCATGCCAAGGATGACCATGTGCTGCGGCTCGCCGCTGCGCCGGCCGGTGGGCGTGCCGAACTGCACGCAGTGGCGTTGGTACAGCCATTGGTAGGCTTGGTCGATGCAGGCGTCAGCCATGTCGGACAGATCACGACAGGTCTGCACCAGATCAGCCTGACGGGTCAGGTCGCGCCAAATAATCCGTACTTGCTGGCGCGTGCGCTGGCGACGCAATACGCGGCCCAGTTCGTCTTCGGTTTCAGCCTGTTGCACAGCGCCTGCAATTTGCCCGCACAGCTCGCCCGGCGCAAAGCCGCGGTCCAGCTCACCCCAGGCCACCAGCTCCAGCAACATCAAAGGGTCACGAACACTCTGTTCAATGACGAAATCACTGGCGGCGCACACCCGGGTGAAGTCGGCCCAGCGTTGCGGCGTCCACGTACAAAGTCCATGATCGTCGTCCAGCGCGGCCACTGCGTCACGAAATGACTGCTCGGCCCGCTGGGCAATTGGGAGGAGAATGGCCGGCAATTCGGCCAGCATTGGAAGGCTCATGGTCTATCCTTGATCGGCGCGTAATGGGCTTGTTGCTGCGAACGCAAGAAGCACGCTCGATGAAGGACTGTCGAACAAAGGTTATAAATAGCTGAAAATTTATAGTTTTTGGCAGACAACATTAAACTTCTACCTTTTCTTGTTCGCAAAAGATCAACAATAACGATTATGCTCACCAGCCAGACCGAGCCATACGCTCGGTCTTGTGTAGTTTTACTACTCGTATATACATTCGAAAGGCTGAAATGGCCGACGATTTGTAGTAAAACTACAGGACGCCGAAGCAACCTTCGGCCATCCAAGAATTTATGTCGTCTGCCCACAAGGCCAGTCGCAAACTTCAGGCAACCGATTCTGGTAGCCTTTCCGCCCTGGAGCAAGCCATGCAAGACCTCGATCCCGTCGAAACCCAGGAATGGCTGGACGCCCTGGAATCGGTTCTCGACAAAGAAGGCGAAGACCGTGCTCACTACCTGATGACCCGTATGGGCGAACTCGCGACCCGCAGCGGCTCGCAACTGCCCTACGCCATCACCACGCCATACCGCAACACCATCCCCGTTACCCACGAAGCACGCATGCCTGGCGACCTGTTCATGGAACGCCGCATTCGCTCGCTGGTACGTTGGAACGCCATGGCGATGGTAATGCGCACGAACTTGAAAGATTCGGACCTGGGCGGTCACATCTCCAGCTTCGCTTCCAGCGCAACCCTGTATGACATCGGCTTCAACTACTTCTTCCAGGCCCCGACCGACGAACACGGCGGCGACCTGATCTACTTCCAGGGTCACACCTCGCCAGGCGTTTATGCCCGCGCGTTCATGGAAGGTCGCATCACCGAAGACCAGATGAACAACTTCCGCCAGGAAGTCGACGGTGGCGGCTTGTCGTCCTACCCGCACCCTTGGCTGATGCCTGACTTCTGGCAGTTCCCGACCGTTTCCATGGGTCTGGGTCCAATTCAAGCGATCTACCAGGCACGTTTCATGAAGTACCTGGAAGCCCGTGGCTTCATCCCTGAAGGCAAGCAGAAAGTCTGGTGCTTCCTGGGCGACGGCGAGTGCGACGAGCCGGAATCCCTGGGCGCCATCTCCCTGGCCGGCCGCGAGAAGCTGGACAACCTGATCTTCGTCATCAACTGCAACCTGCAGCGCCTCGACGGCCCGGTTCGCGGCAACGGCAAGATAATCCAGGAACTCGAAGGCGTGTTCCGCGGTGCTCAGTGGAACGTGACCAAAGTCATCTGGGGCCGTTTCTGGGACCCACTGCTGGCCAAGGACGTTGACGGTATCCTGCAACGTCGCATGGACGAAGTCATCGACGGCGAGTACCAGAACTACAAAGCCAAAGACGGCGCGTTCGTACGTGAACACTTCTTCAACACGCCTGAACTCAAGGCAATGGTTGCAGACCTGTCCGACGACGAGATCTGGAAACTCAACCGTGGCGGCCACGACCCGTACAAGGTCTACGCGGCGTACCACGAAGCGGTCAACCACAAAGAACAACCAACCGTCATCCTGGCCAAGACCATCAAGGGTTATGGCACCGGTGCTGGCGAAGCGAAGAACACTGCGCACAACACCAAGAAAGTCGACGTCGACAGCCTGAAGTTGTTCCGCGACCGCTTCGACATCCCGGTCAAGGACGAAGAGCTGGAAAACCTGCCGTTCTTCAAGCCAGAGCCAAACAGCGCCGAAGCCCGCTACCTGAGCGAGCGCCGCACTGCACTGGGCGGTTTCGTACCACAGCGCCGCGCCAACAGTTTCTCCGTACCGACCCCGGACCTGAGCACCCTCAAGGCCATCCTGGACGGTTCGGGCGACCGTGAAATTTCCACCACCATGGCCTTCGTGCGGATCCTCGCGCAGTTGGTCAAGGACAAGGAAATCGGTCCACGCATCGTTCCGATTATCCCGGACGAAGCCCGTACCTTCGGTATGGAAGGCATGTTCCGTCAGTTGGGCATCTACTCCTCCGTCGGCCAGCTCTATGAGCCAGTCGATAAAGACCAGGTGATGTTCTACAAGGAAGACAAGAAGGGCCAGATCCTCGAAGAAGGCATCAACGAAGCGGGCGCCATGAGCTCCTTCATCGCTGCCGGTACTTCGTACTCCAGCCACAACCAGCCGATGCTGCCGTTCTACATCTTCTACTCGATGTTCGGCTTCCAGCGTATCGGCGACCTGGCTTGGGCAGCAGGCGACAGCCGTACCCGTGGCTTCCTGATCGGCGGCACCGCCGGCCGGACCACGCTGAACGGCGAAGGCCTGCAACACGAAGACGGTCACAGCCACATCCTGGCTGCCACCATCCCGAACTGCCGCACCTTTGATCCAACCTACGGCTATGAGCTGGCGGTGATCATCCAGGACGGCATGAAGAAAATGACCGAAGAGCAGCAGGACGTTTTCTACTACATCACCGTGATGAACGAGTCCTACCAGCAGCCAGCCATGCCGGCCGGTGTCGAGGAAGGCATCATCAAGGGCATGTACCTGCTCGAAGAAGACACCAAGGAAGCAGCGCACCACGTACAGCTGATGGGCTCCGGCACCATCCTGCGTGAAGTGCGTGAAGCAGCGAAGATCCTGCGTGACGAATTCAACGTCGGCGCCGACGTGTGGAGCGTTACCAGCTTCAACGAACTGCGTCGCGACGGCCTGGCCGTAGAGCGCAGCAACCGCCTGCATCCTGGTCAGAAACCCGCGAAGAGCTACGTCGAAGAGTGCCTGGCCGGCCGTAAAGGTCCAGTCATTGCCTCTACCGACTACATGAAGCTGTTCGCTGAACAAATTCGCCAGTGGGTCCCGTCCAAGGAATTCAAAGTCCTGGGTACCGACGGTTTCGGCCGCAGTGACAGCCGTAAGAAGCTGCGTCACTTCTTCGAAGTCGACCGTCACTTCGTGGTGTTGGCAGCCCTGGAAGCCTTGGCTGACCGTGGTGAGATCGAACCTAAGGTGGTGGCTGACGCTATCGTCAAGTTCGGGATCAACCCGGAAAAACGCAACCCACTGGACTGCTGAGGAGATTTTTTGTGAGCGAACTCATTCGCGTACCTGACATCGGCAGCGGTGAAGGTGAAGTAATCGAGCTGTTTGTGAAGGTCGGCGACAAAGTCGAAGCCGACCAGAGCATCCTGACCCTGGAGTCGGACAAGGCGAGCATGGAAATCCCTGCTCCCAAGGCCGGCGTGGTCAAGAGCCTGAAAGTGAAGCTGGGCGACCGCCTGAAAGAAGGCGACGAACTGCTGGAGCTGGAAATCGAAGGTGCCGCTGATGCTGCACCTGCGGCGGCTCCTGCTGCCGCTGCTGCACCAGCGCCTGCCGCTGAAAAGCCTGCCGCTGCAGCCGAGGCCCCTGCGGCCCCGGCTGCTGCACCGGCCGCCGCCTCTGTTCAGGACATTCATGTTCCGGACATCGGTTCGTCGGGCAAGGCCAAGATCATCGAGCTGTTGGTCAAGGTTGGCGACACCGTCGAAGCCGACCAATCGCTGATCACCCTGGAATCCGACAAGGCTTCCATGGAAATTCCTTCGCCGGCTGCCGGCGTGGTGGAAAGCATCGCAGTCAAGCTGGAAGACGAAGTCGGCACCGGTGACTTCATCCTCAAGCTGAAAGTACAAGGCGCCGCACCGGCTGCCGCTCCAGCCCCCGCCGCCGCCGCTCCGGCTGCTGCCAAAGCTGAAGCTGCACCGGCCGATGCACCCGCACCTGCTGCAAAAGCCGAGGCCGCACCGGCTCCAGCTGCTGCTGCACCTGCGCCAAGCGGTGCCAAGGTTCACGCTGGCCCGGCGGTACGCCAACTGGCCCGTGAATTCGGCGTCGAGCTGAACGCTGTGTCGGCCACTGGCCCACATGGCCGCGTGCTGAAGGAAGATGTGCAGGTTTACGTCAAAGCCATGATGCAGAAAGCCAAGGAAGCTCCGGCTGCCGGCGCTGCTACCGGCGGCTCAGGCATTCCACCGATCCCGGTCGTGGACTTCAGCCGCTTCGGCGAGACCGAAGAAGTGCCAATGACTCGCCTGATGCAAATCGGCGCGTCGAGCCTGCACCGCAGCTGGCTGAACATTCCGCACGTTACCCAGTTCGACCAGGCCGACATCACCGACCTGGAAGCTTTCCGCGTTGCGCAGAAAGCCGTGGCCGAAAAGGCTGGCGTGAAACTGACCGTGCTGCCACTGCTGCTCAAGGCGTGTGCACACCTGCTCAAGGAGCTGCCGGACTTCAACAGCTCACTGGCGCCAAGCGGCAAAGCGATCATTCGCAAGAAATACGTCAACGTGGGCTTCGCTGTAGACACCCCTGACGGCCTGCTGGTACCGGTCATCAAGAACGTCGACCAGAAGAGCCTGCTGCAACTCGCTGCAGAAGCGGCTGCGTTGGCTGCCAAGGCCCGCGACAAGAAGCTGACCGCAGACGACATGCAAGGCGCCTGCTTCACGATCTCCAGCCTCGGTCACATTGGCGGCACTGGCTTCACGCCAATCGTCAACGCGCCGGAAGTGGCGATCCTGGGTGTTTCCAAGGCAACCATCCAGCCGGTCTGGGACGGTAAAGCGTTCCAGCCGAAGCTGATGCTGCCACTGTCGCTGTCCTACGATCACCGTGTGATCAACGGCGCGGCCGCTGCACGCTTTACCCAGCGTCTGAGCCAGCTGCTGAACGACATCCGCACCATCTTGCTGTAAGCCAGATCAGGTCTCCCCTTCACCGGGGAGACTTGGTTGCACCGATTTCCGAGCGCCACGCTCGTACCTCAACCCCGTCAATTTGGCGGGGCTTTTTTTGCTTTTCGATACAGACAGAACAGGTTTGTACACCTTCTGTCATCTCGATTGAAGAAATCCCTCGCCCGGCCGATAACCCCCTTATAGCACTTAGCCTTCATCCTCTCTTGTCAGTCTGTGCCGCATGATGCAACCTTGCCACAGGCAACAAAAAAAGAGGGCGTGAGCCCTGCGCCGTGCGCGTTTTTTGAAGTGAGTCTCCCCATGAAAAGCCAACCCGATGTCGCCCGTATGGCGGCCGAGGTAGTGACGCAGTTACCGGTGCCTTCGCGCCTCGGTATGCTGCGTTTCGAGCGGCTTAATGAGGCAAGCTGGGCTCTCCTGTACCTTGACCCCAATTGCGAGCGCCAATTCGGCCTGCCTGCGGTCGAGTTGTGTGCCCTGCTCGGCACGCCCTACGCCAGCCTGATGGAACCCCAGGCCCGCTATCAACTGCACGACATCATCCAGCAGCAATTGACCCAGAGCCCTCATTACCTGGTGCGCTACACCCTGCACACCAGTGACGGCCCCCTGAGCCTGCTGGAAATGGGCGAAGCCTACAAACAACACAATCGCCATCTGCTGCGCGGCTACCTGATGGTGGTCGATGGTCTGTTCAGCGAGCTTCCCTTACCCGTCCCGACCGAGGATCTGGAAAGCCAGAACAGCCGCCTGCAAATCGCCCTGGAGCTGAACCAGCGCGCCCAGCAGGAGCAATTGCAGCACCTGGAACGAGTGCGCGCCCAGCAGGAACTGATCCTGTTGCTGGCCCGCCAGCGCTACACCGCCAACAATTCGCTTCAGGAAGCCGCCGAGCTGATCACGCGCAGCGCCTGCGATATCTACCAGATCGACTGCGCCAGCATCTGGAACCTCGAAGACCAGCGCCTGGTGCCAATCTCGGCTTACCACCGCGACAACCAACAGCACCATCTGCCCGAACCCATCGATGCCAGCCGCTTCCCGGATTATCTGGAAGCCTTGCAAAGCAGCCGCGCTATCGACGCCACCAACGCCATGCGCGATCCGCGCACCCGCGAAATGGCCGAGAATCTGCGCAACAGAGACATCCACGCCATGCTCGATGCGAGCATCCGCGTCGACGGCCAAGTGGTCGGCGTATTGTGCCTGGAGCAGTGCGGCAGCCCGCGTGACTGGCAGGCTGACGAGATCGCCTTCGCCGGCGAGCTCGCGGACCAGTTCGCGCAAGTGATCAACAACCACAACCGCCGTACTGCCACCAGCGCCCTGCATTTGTTCCAGCGTGCGGTGGAGCAAAGCGCCAACGCCTTTCTGCTGGTCAATTGCGACGGCGTGGTGGAGTACGTCAACCCAAGCTTCACCGCGATCACCCAGTACAGCGCCGAAGAAGTCCACGGCCACCGCCTGGCGCAATTGCCCGCCCTGGAAAACCTCAGCGAATTGCTGTTCGACGCCCCATCGAGCCTGGCCAAGAGCAACAGCTGGCAGGGCGAGTTCAAGAGCCGGCGCAAGAACCTCGAACCCTACTGGGGCCAGTTGTCGATTTCCAAGGTGTATGGCGACAACCGTGAGCTGACGCACTACATCGGCATCTACGAAGACATCACCCAGACCAAGCTCGCCCAGCAGCGCATCGAGCGTCTGGCGTATACCGACAACCTGACCAACCTGGGCAACCGCCCGGCGTTTATCCGCAACCTCGATGAACGCTTTGCACGCGACAGCGATAGCCCGATCAGCCTGTTGCTGGTAGACATCGACAACTTCAAACGCATCAACGACAGCCTTGGCCACCAGACCGGCGACAAGCTGCTGATCAGCCTGGCCCGCCGCCTGCGCAACAGCCTGAGTGCCAGCGGCAGCCTGGCGCGCTTTGCCAGTAACGAGTTTGCGGTGTTGCTGGACGACACCGACCTGGAAAGCGGCCAGCAGGTCGCCAGCCAATTGCTGGCGACGCTCGACAAACCGATGTTCGTCGACAACCAATTGATCAGCGTCACCGGTTCCGTGGGCCTGGCCTGCGCGCCGCTGCACGGGCGCGACCCGCAGACCCTGATGCGCAACGCCGGCCTGGCCCTGCACAAGGCCAAGGCCAACGGCAAACACCAGGTTCAGGTGTTTACAGAGGCGCTGAACGCCGAGGCCAGCTACAAGCTGTTCGTGGAAAACAACCTGCGGCGCGCCCTGACCCAGAACGAACTGGACGTGTTCTACCAGCCCAAGCTGTGCCTGCGCAGCGGCCGGTTGCTGGGTATGGAAGCGCTGCTGCGCTGGAATCACCCGGAAAAGGGCATGATCCGTCCCGATCAGTTCATCAGCGTGGCCGAAGAGACGGGGCTGATTATCCCAATCGGCAAATGGATCGCCCGCCAGGCCTGCCGCATGAGCAAGCAACTGAGCGCCGCCGGCATGGGCAACCTGCAGGTGGCGATCAACCTGTCACCCAAGCAGTTCTCCGACCCGGACCTGGTGGCCTCGATTGCCACAATCCTCAAGGAAGAAGAGCTGCCGGCCAACCTGCTGGAGCTGGAGCTGACCGAAGGCCTGCTGCTGGAAGCCACTGAAGACACGCGCCTGCAACTGGATCAGTTGAAGAGTTTTGGCCTGACCCTGGCCATGGACGACTTCGGTACTGGTTACTCGTCGCTGAGCTACCTGAAAAAATTCCCCATCGACATCATTAAGATCGATCGCAGCTTTATCCATGAAATTCCGGACAACCAGGACGACATGGAAATCACCTCGGCCGTGATCGCCATGGCTCACAACCTCAAGCTCAAGGTCGTGGCCGAAGGCATCGAGACCGCCGAGCAACTGGCGTTCCTGCGTCGGCATCGCTGCGACGTGGGCCAGGGCTACCTGTTCGACCGGCCAATCCCCGGCGCAGAGCTGCTTGAGAAGCTCAAACGCTACCCGCGCGGGCCAATCGCCTGACAGCGCGGTAACACTCGGGCACACTGGCTGTCTGAATTCTTACCTTACTCAATCTGACTGAGAGGACTGATCATGGTCTTGCGCTCGGAAATTCTGGTGAACAAAAACGTGTTGCCTACTCAAGAACAAGCGTTGCCTGGTCGTGAAACCCCGATGAATCTGCCGGAGACGCACTTCGTCAACGGCAACCCACTGCTCGGCCCGTTCGTCGATGACGTGGGTTTTGCCATCTTCGGCCTGGGCTGCTTTTGGGGTGCGGAGCGCAGGTTCTGGCAGCGCGAGGGCGTGGTCAGCACCGTGGTCGGCTACGCGGGCGGCTACACGCCGAACCCGACTTACGAAGAAGTTTGCTCCGGCCTGACCGGTCACAGTGAAGTGGTGCTGGTGGTTTATGACCAGGCCAAAGTGAAATACGAAGACCTGTTGAAGATGTTCTGGGAATTGCACAACCCAACTCAGGGCATGCGCCAGGGCAACGATATCGGCAGCCAGTACCGTTCGGTGGTCTATGCGACCACGCCTGAGCAATTGGCGGCGGCGAAGGCCAGTGCCGAGACTTATCAGCAAGAGCTGACCAAATCCGGCCTGGGTGCTATCACCACGGAAATCGAAGAAGCCCCAACGGTGTACTTCGCCGAGGCGTATCACCAGCAATACTTGGCGAAGAACCCGCAGGGCTACTGTGGGATCGGCGGGACCGGCGTGACCTGCCCGATCTAAAGCCGACGTAGATCAAAATGTGGGAGGGGGCTTGCCCCCGATAGCTGAATGTCAGTCAGTACATCTGTAGCTGACCCACCGCTATCGGAGGCAAGCCCCCTCCCACACTTGATCAGCGCCGAGGATTATTCGGCGATAAGCCAATCCATCTGCCACCCACCCTGGGTCTGGCCAAGCTTCTTGGACAGCCACGGCAGCAGTTCACGCAATTCCTCTTCCAGACCCCAAGGCGGGTTGGCAATCGCCAGGCCCGAGCCCGTCAAGGTGTTGGGCGTGTCCAGCGGATGCACCAGCAATTCCACACGCAGCAACTTCGGCGCACCGGTGCCGGCCAGGTCCTGGTAGAAGCGACGCAGCATGCGTTGATCCTTCACCGGGTACCAGATCGCCGCGACGGTTTGGCGCATGCGGCTGACGGCTTCCTTGAGGGAGGCGGCGCAGCGTTGCATCTCGTCGAGCTTTTCAAACGGCGGGTCGATCAGCATCAGCGCGCGTTTTTCCGGCACAGGCAGCAAGGCACGCGGCACATGCCAGCCTTCGCCCAAGTGCACTTTGACGCGGCGATCACCCTTCATATTGTCTTTGAGCAGCACGCCGTCCTCCGGGTGCTTTTCATTGAGCAACACGCGGTCCTGTGGGCGCGTGAGACGCCGCGCCAGTTCCGGCGAGCCAGGGTAGTAGCGTAACTGACCGTCAGGATTCATCTCGTGCAGCACGCGCATGTAATCGGCAGTCAGCGGCGGCAGGTCGCTTTCGCCCCATAGGCGCGCGATGCCTTCCAGATACTCACCCGTGCGATTGGCCTGGTCGCCTTGCAGGTCGTACAGACCAATCCCTGCGTGGGTGTCGAGGTAGGCGAACGGCTGCTCCTTGCGCGACATCAGGGCGATGAGGCGGGTCAAGGTCAGGTGTTTGAAGACATCGGCGTGGTTGCCGGCGTGAAAGGCGTGACGATAATTCATGGTTGCTCCTGCGCAGGGGGCGAAGTTTACCTTCTACGGGCGCAAAGGTGCAGGGCTGCATGCCAGGCGGTGCTTATGTCGTAAAAGCAGGACGGGGACTGAAAAAAATCTAAATGCTGGCGCCAAGGCGGATTTATTGTGGCCATCCACCATCCAGGGAGGTCAATAACAATCATGAAAGACGCCACCATCGCACTGCACCACGCCTTCAAGTCGGACCCGACCACCAAGGCCGTGGCCGTGCCGATCTACCAGAACGTCGCTTTCGAATTCGATAACGCCCAGCACGGTGCCGACCTGTTCAACCTCGACGTGCCCGGCAATATCTACACGCGCATCATGAACCCCACCAATGATGTGTTGGAGCAACGCATCGCCGCCCTCGAAGGCGGTATTGCGGCACTGGCCGTGTCGGCCGGCAGCGCGGCCATTCACTATGCGATCCAGACCCTCACTCGCGCCGGCGACAATATCGTCACCACGCCACAGCTCTACGGCGGCACCTACACCCTGTTCGCCCACTTGCTGCCCAGCTTTGGCGTCGACGTACGCTTCGCCCGCGACGACAGCGCCGCGGCCATTGCCGAACTGATCGACGACAACACCAAGCTGGTGTATTGCGAAAGCATCGGCAACCCGGCGGGCAATATCATCGACATCGAAGCCCTGGCAGAGGTCGCCCATGCCCGCGGCGTGCCGCTGATGGTGGATAACACCGTGGCCACACCGATCCTGTGCAAGCCGATCCAGTTCGGCGCCGACATTGTGGTGCACTCGCTGACCAAATACATCGGCGGCCATGGCAACTCCCTGGGCGGTGCGATCGTCGACAGCGGCACCTTCCCCTGGACCCAATACCCGGAAAAATTCCCCGGCCTCAACCAGCCCGAGCCGGCTTACCACGGCGTGGTCTACACCGAAAGGTTCGGCCCCGCCGCCTTCATCGCCCGCGCGCGCACCGTCCCGTTGCGTAACACCGGCGCAGCACTGGCGCCCATGAACGCCTTCCTGCTGCTCCAGGGCCTGGAAACCCTGGCCCTGCGCATGGAGCGCCATACGGAAAATGCCCTCAAGGTCGCGCAATTCCTCCAAGGCCATGCCGATGTGGAATGGGTCAGCTATGCGGGGCTGCCGGATCACCCCCATCACGCATTGGCGCAGAAATACCTGCAAGGCAAACCCTCGGCGATCCTTTCATTCGGCCTGAAGGGCGGGTACGCGGCAGGTGTGCGCTTCTACGACGCCCTGCAAATCTTCAAACGCTTGGTGAATATCGGCGACGCCAAGTCCCTGGCCTGCCACCCCGCGTCCACCACCCATCGACAAATGAACGAACAGGAACAGGCCAAGGCCGGCGTGAAGCCGGAGATGATTCGCCTGTCGGTAGGCATCGAGGCGATTGAAGATTTGATCGAGGACCTGCAACAGGCGCTGGGCTCAACTCAACTCTAAGGCCAGATATTCGGCCAACGCCCCATGGGTGACATCCGGCCGACGAGCGAAATAAGCGACCTTGTGCTGCAAGGTCGCCAACGTGAAGGCGGTGTACAGGTCGGGCCGCTGCTCTTGCAGCCACTGCAAGAGGTTGTCGATCAAGGTTTGCGGTGCTTGCTCTGCCAGGTGTGCCAAGAGCGATGCGGGGACTCGCCACCAAGGGCTGGTGTTGGCCTCGGTCGCAGGCCCCGTCGCGACCGTCAGCGGCTGGCCGTTGATCAAGTAGCGCTGGAACACCGGCAATACTTTTGCCGCCTCATCGCCTAGCCCCTGCAACATCGGCAGACACTGGGTGCCATCCCAGAATCGCAAAAACACTTCCTGGCCATCCGGCAGATAGACCTTGGTCAAACTTTGGAGGTGCGCGATGACGACGTCTAACGGACTGGAAGATACCGCCAGCCACCCCCAATCCATTGTTTCAGTGGTTGCAGCCCATTCAAGAAAGGCGCTGTCAGGTTCGACGATGCCCAAGTAAGGCATGACCTCCTCCCATTCGGCGTAAGCCGTGCCTGTCCAAATTGATTGGGGCAGCGATGCGGCTGAGGTGGCTCGCCAGGCAGCAAGCGGATTGGCGTCGCTGGCAGCGCCCAACACCACGAAGAGCTGCTCATTGGGAAGCAGAGGGAATTGTGTAAGCCAAGCGCTGGGGATCAACCGTTCAGACATGGGGATAACTTCCTTTTAAGGCTGAGCTGAATGAGCGATATCGCACTGCCCTCTCTTGCAGCGCTCACACTCTTCGCAAAAGGGAGCGCTACGCTTGAGGCTAGCCACCTGCACCAGGCTCAGGGGCGCGGGGATAACCGCCAACAGCTTCTCCTTCACTCCAGGCATCAACGGCGCTGCCACAGGAGCAGGACCACTTCCCAACTGAATCGGCACACTGCTGAAAATACCGCCCGCAGACAACGTGATCGACTGCCCTCCCGCCTGGATCGTCACGATGGCCCCCGCATCAATAACAACGCTTTGGCCTGCACCGATCTGAATGGTCAGCCCAGCCTTTACCTGCTGCGAGCCGCCGATCACCAGGTGATCATCCTGCTTGAGTTCGGTGAGCCGATTGCCGTGAGTGATGCGCAGCTCTTCGCCTTGAAGCTCATGGTGCGACTCGCCCGCCACCCTGATACGACGTTGATTGTCGACCTCCACCCGCTGGTCATGCAGCACGTGCTGGGTCCAGTCTCGCTGGGCGCGCAGGTAAATTTCCTCGGAGCCCTTGCGGTCTTCGATGCGCAGTTCGTTGTAGCCACCTCCACCGGGGCTGCTCCGACTGCGCAAGATGCTGCGGGTTTTGTCGGCCGGCAGGTCGAGGGGCAGCGATGTCGCAGCGTTGGGCAGGCAACCCACCACCAGCGGCATGTCCATATCACCATTGACGAACCCCACCAGCACTTCCATACCCACTCGCGGAATAAGCACCGCACCATAGCGGTCATGGGCCCAACCGCTGGCGACACGCAGCCAGCAGCTGGAATGATCGTTGTGCTCCCCGGCTCGATCCCAGGCCAGTTGCACCTTGACCCGCCCGTATTCATCGCAGTGGATTTCACTGTCGGCGGGGCCAGTCACCACTGCGTTTTGATAACCCGCCAATGTCGGCCGCGGTTGCTCGGGCAAAGGCGGTCGGAAAATCACGTCCCACGGCGCAGCAACAAACTCGTTGCGATAACCCTGACGAAAATCGCCACCGGCGACCTCTGTCACCGCCTCCTCCAACACCTGGGGTTGCTTGCCTTCGTGAGTGACGTGAGTCACCAACCACAAGTCATTCCATGGATCACGCGGGTGACCGGTCAACGTAAGGAAATGGCCGCTGACCAATGCCGGCTCATCACCGCTGCCGCGGGCAATTCGATAGTCGCTACGGTGGCGCTCCAACCCCCGTTGCGCGAGGTACTTGCCATGGGACCGGTCGCAAAAGTGGCCGGGATAGCCCTGCGCCTCAAGACGTGGCAGCTGTTCGCTGGCCACGTCACTCTCCAGCACCAGGCTAGGTTTACGGAAATCGTAGTCACGCAGGTTGACCGCCGTGGTGCGGGTTTCCAGTTGCACGGCAAAGCGCTTGATCGCGGGTGTATCCGCCACCATCCCTGAGCCTGGCATGTAGGGCGTTGGCTGATTGGGTTGGGCGAATACTGTTTGATCATCGCCAAATACCAGCAAGTGTCGTTCAGGCGAGTGCTGGAAGTGATAGTGAATGCCCTCCTCGGCACACAGCCGCTGAATGAACGCCAAGTCGCTTTCAGCAAACTGCACGCAATACTCGCGCTCGGGGTAGACACCGCTCAGGTGAAATTCGAATTGATCGGCAGGGACCCCCTGCTCTACCAGCACCTGCGCAACAATCTGCGGCACTGTTTGATGCTGGAAAATACGCTGGTGACTGCTGTGGGCCAGGTAGGCCAATTGCGGCACGAGCTTGATCTGATAACGCGTCAGGCGCCGCCCGGAGTCGCCCTGCGCCACCCGATAGACCAGGCCGTGGACGCCATGGCCGAGCTCATCGAAACGCAGATAAACCTGGCGATGCAGCAAACTTTCCAGGTCGAGGTCAGGCTGCTCACTGACCAGTTCAAGGTCAAAAAAATACGGCTGGCTGATGGCTTCCGCACCGTGAAACTCAAAGACGTTGAGTTCACTGGGCTCCCCGTCGAGGGTCAGGGTAAAAGCACTTTGATTGGCAGGAGCGAACATCCGGTGTTTCTCTGCGAGGAGTAGGCGGTGGATTCTGCACCACTGTTTTGCACGGCAGAGCGCACGCCCGATAAATCAGCAACTCCCTACACACACGCGCAAAAAAAGGCCCGCCATCCGTAGGACGCGGGCCTTTTTTCAATTCGTAGAGCGCTTAACGCCCGGCGAATTACTTGTTGAGGTTGTAGTCTTTTTCCGCCGCATCAAAGCGCTCGACCATACCGGCGGTCGGGGCGCCCATCTTGCTCACGAAGAAGATCGCGAGGCTGGCGAAGATGAAGCCTGGGATGATTTCGTACAGGCCCAGCAGTTCGAAGTGCTTCCACACGATCACGGTGATCGCGCCGACCAGGATGCCGGCCAGTGCGCCGTTGCGGGTCATGTTTTTCCAGATCACCGAGATCAGTACCACAGGACCAAACGCCGCGCCGAAACCGGCCCAGGCGTAGCTGACCAGGCCAAGGACGCGGTTGTTTGGATTGGCAGCCATGGCGATGGCGATCAGCGCCACCAGCAGCACCATCAGACGGCCGACCCAGACCAGTTCAACCTGGGAGGCGGTCTTGCGCAGGAAGGTTTTGTAGAAGTCTTCGGTCAGGGCGCTGGAGCACACCAGCAGTTGGCAGCTCAGGGTACTCATCACGGCCGCGAGGATGGCCGACAGCAGTACGCCCGCGATCCATGGGTTGAACAGCAGCTTGGCCAGTTCGATGAACACACGTTCGTGGTTCTCGTTGACCGGGCCAGCCACTTCCGGGTGCGCCGAGAAGTAAGCGATACCGAAGAAGCCCACGGCCACAGTGCCGCCCAGGCACAGGATCATCCAGGTCATGGAGATACGGCGTGCGTTGGCAATCGACTTCACCGAATCCGCCGCCATGAAACGCGCGAGGATGTGCGGCTGGCCGAAGTAGCCCAGGCCCCAGCCCATCAACGAAATGATGCCGATGAAGGTGGTGTTTTTCAGCATGTTGAAGTTGTCAGGGTTCTTCGCTTCGATCGCCAGGAAGGTCGTATCGACACCACCGGTGGCCAGCAGCACGATGATCGGCGTGAGGATCAGCGCGAAGATCATCAGCGTGGCTTGTACGGTGTCAGTCCAGCTCACTGCCAGGAAACCACCGACGAAGGTGTAGGCAATTGTCGCCGCAGCGCCGGCCCACAGCGCGGTCTCGTAGGACATGCCGAAGGTGCTTTCGAACAGACGGGCACCGGCCACAATGCCGGAGGCGCAGTAGATGGTGAAGAACACCAGGATGACCACGGCGGAGATGATCCGCAGCAGGCCGCTTTTATCTTCGAAACGGCTGGAGAAGTAATCCGGCAGCGTCAGGGCGTCGCCGTTGTGTTCGGTCTGTACCCGCAGGCGACCGGCCACGAACAGCCAGTTGAGGTAGGCACCGACGATCAGGCCAATGGCGATCCAGCTTTCCGACAGACCGGACATGTAGATTGCGCCCGGCAGGCCCATCAACAACCAGCCGCTCATATCGGAAGCACCGGCGGACAACGCTGTCACCACGCTACCGAGGCTGCGACCGCCAAGGATGTAATCGGAAAGGTTGTTGGTGGAGCGATAGGCCATGAAGCCGATCAGCACCATTGCTGCGATGTAGATCACGAATGTGATCAGAGTTGGATTACTTACGCTCATTTGAGTGACGCCCTGGCTTTGTTTTTATGTAGCGGCGGTCTGTCAGACGGCCACCCACTGGTCAGTGGGTAAACGTAGCTGCATGCCGCGCATTTATGACTGACGTTTCCCCAGGAAAGCCGTCAGCCGATGAACCCCGGTTTACGGATGGTTGCACCTTGGCCGCGAATGCTATTCAACAAAGCAAATAAGGTGCAACCAGTTTCTGGGGAATAAGTTGCACCTGAGTACAAAATCCGCAAAACACCCTGTTTTTGCTCCCTTTCGGAGCAAGAACAGCCGATCTAAGAAGTAAAAGCACCAAGACAAAGCGCATTCTGCTGGCGTCAAAATTAATTCGGATGAAGCGTCGAAAATTTCATGGATAAAAAGGGTTGCACCCGGTTGCACCTCTGCATGCGCAAAGCTAATCTTGCCGCCAGCTAATGCCACTCGGTAGTGGCACCCATGAGGATAAGAAAATGGCGACGACCACCCTTGGGGTCAAACTTGACGACCCGACCCGCGAACGCCTGAAGGCAGCCGCGACCTCCATTGATCGCACGCCGCACTGGCTGATCAAGCAGGCGATTTTCAATTACCTGGAGAAACTGGAGGGTGGTGCAACCCTGACCGAACTCAACGGTTTGAGCAGCAAGGATGCCGATGACGCGGGTGAGGTCCAGGCCGACCATGCGCACCAGTGCTTCCTTGAATTCGCCGAGAGCATCCTGCCGCAGTCCGTACTGCGCGCGTCCATCACTGCCGCTTACCGTCGCCCAGAGCCGGAAGTGGTGCCGATGCTGATCGAGCAGGCGCGTCTGCCGGCTCCAATGGCTGAAGCCACCAACAAGCTCGCCGCCTCGATTGCCGAAAAACTGCGCAATCAGAAAAGTGCTGGCGGTCGTGCCGGCATTGTTCAGGGCCTGCTGCAGGAATTTTCCCTGTCATCCCAGGAAGGCGTGGCCCTGATGTGCCTGGCCGAGGCGCTGCTGCGCATCCCGGACAAGGGCACCCGTGACGCGCTGATCCGCGACAAGATCAGCACCGGCAACTGGCATCCGCACCTGGGCAACAGCCCGTCGCTGTTCGTCAACGCTGCCACCTGGGGTCTGCTGCTGACCGGTAAACTGGTCGCCACCCATAATGAGGCCGGCTTGACCTCGTCCCTGAGCCGCATCATCGGCAAAAGCGGCGAGCCGATGATCCGCAAGGGCGTCGACATGGCCATGCGCCTGATGGGCGAGCAGTTCGTCACCGGCGAAACCATCGCCGAAGCCTTGGCCAACGCCAGCAAGTTCGAAGCCAAAGGTTTCCGCTATTCCTACGATATGCTCGGTGAAGCCGCACTCACCGAACACGATGCCCAGAAATACCTGGCGTCGTACGAACAAGCCATTCATTCCATCGGCAAAGCGTCTCACGGCCGTGGGATTTATGAAGGCCCGGGCATTTCCATCAAGCTGTCGGCACTTCACCCGCGTTACAGCCGTGCGCAGTACGAGCGCGTGATGGACGAGCTGTACCCGCGCCTGCTGTCCCTGACCTTGCTGGCCAAGCAATACGACATCGGCCTGAACATCGACGCCGAAGAGGCCGACCGCCTGGAGCTGTCCCTCGACCTGCTGGAGCGCCTGTGCTTCGAGCCGCAACTGACCGGCTGGAACGGCATCGGTTTCGTGATCCAGGCCTACCAGAAGCGTTGCCCCTATGTAATCGACTACGTCATCGACCTGGCGCGCCGCAGCCGCCATCGCCTGATGATCCGCCTGGTAAAAGGCGCGTACTGGGACAGCGAGATCAAACGCGCCCAAGTCGAAGGCCTGGAAGGCTACCCTGTGTATACCCGCAAGGTGTACACCGACGTTTCCTACATTGCCTGTGCACGCAAGCTGCTGTCGGTGCCGGAAGTCATCTACCCGCAGTTCGCCACGCACAACGCCCACACCCTGTCCGCCATTTACCATATCGCCGGTCAGAACTATTACCCCGGCCAGTACGAGTTCCAATGCCTGCACGGCATGGGTGAGCCGCTGTACGAGCAGGTCGTAGGCAAGGTTTCCGACGGCAAACTGAACCGTCCGTGCCGCGTGTACGCACCGGTCGGCACCCACGAAACGTTACTGGCTTACCTGGTGCGTCGCCTGCTGGAAAACGGCGCCAACACCTCGTTCGTTAACCGCATCGCCGACCAGTCCATCTCCATTCAGGAGCTGGTGGCTGATCCAGTGGCCAGCATCGAGCAAATGGCCACGCAGGAAGGCGGCTTCGGCTTGCCGCACCCGCGTATTCCATTGCCGCGCGACCTGTACGGCAGCGACCGCGCCAACTCGGCCGGTATCGACTTGGCCAACGAACACCGCCTGGCGTCGCTGTCCTGCGCCTTGCTGGCAACCGCACACAACAACTGGAAAGCCGCGCCGATGCTGGGTTGCGCCACCAGTGATCAACCGGCTGCGCCAGTACTGAACCCGTCTGACCTGCGTGATGTGGTTGGTCAGGTTCAAGAAGCTACCGTCGAAGACGTCGACAACGCGATTCAATGCGCCATCAACGCTGGCCCGATCTGGCAGGCCACCCCGCCCGCCGAGCGTGCCGCGATTCTGGAGCGTGCCGCCGACCTGATGGAAGGCGAGATCCAACCGCTGATGGGACTGCTGGCTCGCGAAGCCGGCAAAACCTTCGCGAACGCCATCGCCGAAGTGCGTGAAGCCGTGGACTTCCTGCGTTACTACGCCGTACAGGCCCGTAACGACTTCACCAATGATGCACACCGTCCGCTGGGCCCAGTGGTCTGCATCAGCCCTTGGAACTTCCCGCTGGCGATTTTCAGTGGTCAAGTCGCAGCCGCATTGGCCGCCGGCAACCCGGTATTGGCCAAACCTGCCGAGCAAACCCCGCTGGTGGCTGCACAAGCCGTGCGCATCCTGCTGGAAGCCGGTATTCCGGAAGGCGTGCTGCAACTGCTGCCGGGCCAGGGCGAAAGCGTGGGTGCCCGCCTGGTCGGTGATGATCGCGTCAAAGGCGTGATGTTCACCGGTTCCACCGAAGTCGCGCGCCTGCTGCAACGCAATGTCGCCGGCCGCCTGGATGCCCAGGGCCGTCCGATCCCGCTGATCGCCGAAACCGGTGGCCAGAACGCGATGATCGTGGATTCTTCGGCACTGACCGAACAAGTGGTCATCGACGTGGTGTCCTCGGCCTTCGACAGCGCCGGCCAGCGTTGCTCGGCCCTGCGGGTACTGTGCCTGCAGGAAGATTCGGCAGACCGCGTCATCGAAATGCTTAAGGGCGCCATGGCTGAATGCCGCCTTGGCAACCCGGAGCGCCTGTCGGTAGACATCGGCCCGGTGATCGACGCCGAAGCCAAGGCCGGCATCGAGAAACACATCCAGGCCATGCGCGACAAAGGCCGCAATGTGTACCAGGTGGCAATTGCCGACGGTGAAGAAATCAAGCGCGGCACCTTCGTGATGCCAACCCTGATCGAACTGGAAAGCTTTGACGAACTGCAACGCGAGATCTTCGGCCCGGTACTGCACGTGGTGCGCTACAAGCGCAAAGAGATCGACCAGCTCATCGGCCAGATCAACGCCTCCGGCTACGGCCTGACCCTGGGCGTGCACACCCGTATCGACGAGACCATCGCCAAGGTGATCGACAACGTCAATGCCGGTAACGTCTACGTGAACCGTAACATCGTGGGTGCCGTGGTCGGCGTGCAACCGTTCGGCGGCGAAGGCTTGTCGGGCACAGGCCCGAAAGCCGGTGGTCCGCTGTACCTGTACCGCTTGCTGTCGACCCGTCCTACCGATGCGATCGAGCAATCCTTCGTACGTGGCGACACGTTGACTGCACCGGATGTACGTCTGCGCGACGCCATGAGCCAACCGCTGACCGCCCTGAAAACCTGGGCCGACAGCAATTCGTTCAGCGAGCTGAGTGCTCTGTGCAGCCAGTTCGCCGCGCAATCCCAAAGCGGGATCACCCGTCAGTTGGCGGGTCCGACCGGCGAGCGCAACAGCTACGCCATCCTGCCCCGCGAGCACGTACTGTGCCTGGCGGAAGTGGAAGGCGATCTGTTGACTCAACTGGCGGCGGTATTGGCCGTCGGCGGTTCGGCGGTATGGCCGGAAACTGACCTGACCAAGGCCGTGTTCCTACGCTTGCCGAAGGAAATTCAAGCGAAGATCAAGCGCGTGGCGGATTGGACCAAGGACGAGGTGGTGTTTGACGCCGTCCTGCATCACGGTGATTCAGACCAACTGCGTGCGGTGTGCCAGCAAGTGGCGCAGCGCGGTGGGGCGATTGTCGGGGTGCATGGCTTGTCTCAGGGCGAAACATCCATTGCCTTGGAGCGCCTGGTGATCGAACGGGCGTTGAGCGTTAACACCGCTGCAGCGGGCGGTAACGCCAGCCTGATGACCATCGGCTAACTGACGAAACGCGGTAAACATGTGGGAAGGGGCTTGCCCCCGATTGTGGTGGATCAGTCAACTTATCTCTGGCTGACCCACCACTATCGGGGGCAAGCCCCCTCCCACATTTGATCGCACTTCAAATGATCATCTGTGTTTTGCCACTCCATCACTTAGATCAATCTTGCTGTTCACCCTTAATTCGCGCACTTAGACTCAGGCCAATTCCTCCAAAGGTAAGCCGCCATGTCCGAGATGCTGCTCAGTTCCCGCAATCTGGCTTTCGAGCTGTACGAAGTCCTCGATGCCGAGGGCCTGACCCAGCGCGAGCGGTTTGCCGAGCACAATCGCGAAACCTTCGATGCGGCCATCAGCACCGCGCGCTCCATCGCCGAAAAATATTTCGCGCCGCATAACCGCAAAAACGACGAGAACGAACCGCGCTACGAAGACGGCAAGGCGATCCTGATTCCGGAAGTCAAACCGGCCGTGGATGCGTTCCTGGAAGCCGGCTTCCTCAATGCCGCCCGCAGTTTCGAAGCCGGTGGCATGCAGTTGCCGACCTTGCTGTCCCAGGCCTGCTTTGCGCACTTCCAGTCCGCCAACGCGGCATCCACTTCCTACCCGTTCCTAACCATGGGCGCGGCCAACCTGATCGAAAGCTTCGGCACCGAGGAGCAAAAACAGCGCTTCCTGCAACCGATGATCGACGGGCGTTTCTTCGGCACCATGGCCCTGACAGAACCCCACGCGGGCTCATCGCTGTCGGATATTCGTACCCGCGCCGAACCTGCGGCTGACGGCAGCTATCGACTCAAGGGCAACAAGATCTTTATCTCCGGAGGCGACCACCCGCTGTCGGAAAACATCGTGCATATGGTGCTGGCCAAGCTGCCGGATGCACCGGCCGGGGTGAAGGGCATTTCGCTGTTCATCGTGCCCAAATTCCTGGTTAACGATGACGGCAGTCTCGGTGCACGCAACGACGTGCTGTTGGCCGGGCTGTTTCACAAGATGGGCTGGCGCGGCACCACGTCGACCGCGCTTAACTTCGGCGATAACGGCAACTGCGTCGGCTATTTGGTGGGTAAACCACACCAGGGCTTGAGCTGCATGTTTCAGATGATGAACGAGGCACGCATCGGCGTCGGCATGGGCGCGGTCATGCTCGGTTACGCCGGCTACCTGTATTCCCTGGAATACGCCCGCGAACGCCCGCAAGGTCGTCTGCCCGACAGCAAAGACCCAAGCACCGCGCCGGTCTCGATCATCCAGCACGCGGATATCAAGCGCATGCTGCTGACCCAAAAAGCTTACGTAGAAGGCGCGTTCGACCTGGGCCTGTACGCCGCGCGCCTGTTCGATGACACCACGACGCTGGAAACCGAGAGCGAACGCAAACAGGCCCACGAACTGCTGGACCTGCTCACGCCCATCGTTAAATCCTGGCCGTCGGAGTTTTGCCTCAAGGCCAACGAACTGGCGATCCAGATCCTCGGCGGCCACGGCTACACCCGTGAATACCCGGTGGAGCAGTACTACCGCGACAACCGCCTGAACCCGATCCATGAAGGCACCCATGGCATCCAGTCTCTGGATTTGCTGGGCCGCAAGCTGGCACAGAACGGCGGCGCGGGGCTCAAGCAACTGATCCGCCTGATCGCCGAAACCGGTGCCCGCGCCCAGGAATACTCATCACTCACCGCCTTGAGAGAACCTCTGGAACAACTGGTTGCGCGCCTGCAACACGTCACCCTGGGCCTGCTGACGGATCTCGCCCACGGCAAGGTCAACAGCAGCCTGGCGAACTCGGCGCTGTACCTGAAGGTATTCGGGCATACGGTAATTGGCTGGCGCTGGCTGGAACAGGCGATTCGCGCCGAAGAAGGGCTGGCCAAGGGCAATGCGGCGGATGCTGCCTTCTATAAAGGCAAGCTCCAGGCCGCCCGTTACTTCCTGACCTGGGAAGTACCGGGCTGCCATCATGAACTGGCGATTCTGGAGGCGCGGGATGATACGTGCCTGGGGATGCAGGATGCGTGGTTCTAAGGCTGGATCGCCTTGGAAATCACCTCGACCGTGGCGCTGACTTGCTCTTGGTAACGGTCGAGTTCCTGCTGATGAGCCTGCTGCAGTTCAATCTGCTCGGCGCACAGGTTCAGCGCCGCCAGCACCAGTAATTTGTCACCGATCAGGGTCGGGTACTTTTTCTTGGTGGTGGCCAGGGAGGCCTTGAGCATGGTCACGGCGTGCATCAGGGTCTTGTCTTCCCCGGCTGGCGCCTTGATCGAGTAATCCTCTCCGAGAATCGAAACGACCTTTATCCCTTCATTCATGCGCCGACAGGCCCTGCGCTCACACGCTCAACCAACGCCTGGATACGGGCAGCGGTGGCGCCGTGTTTTTCTTCCTGCTCCATCAAGCTCAGTTGCAGGCTGTCGTTCTCATCCTTGGCGTTGGCCAGTTCGGCCTTGAGGGATTCGTTGCTGCTCAGCAGGTCTTGATTCTGCTGTACGAGGTCGTTGACCAGTTGTTCCAATTGGCTGAGGGATGCTTCTAACATTTTGATTTCTCGGGCTTTTTCAAAGGGCGGTGACGATAAAGAAAATTCACCTCGGATGCCAGGGTTATCCCCGGCGCGCAGCCCGATTTTTAGGGGCCGGGCCGCACTTTCGAGCCTTAGTGACTGCATTTACCCGATCTGGTTCCTGAATCGGCCAAACCCCTCGTCAGATGCGACAAAAACGCACACGCCCCTTTAGACTTTAGTCGTACGACCGATAGAGATGCACACCCCGTCTCACCCCTCGCACGGATCGCGCTTCTCCCCAGGATTCCCGCATGTCGCTTCGTAATATGAATATCGCTCCGAGGGCCTTCCTCGGTTTTGCGTTGATTGGTGCACTCATGCTGTTTCTCGGTGTATTCGCCCTCAACCAGATGAGCAAAATCCGTGCTGCCACCGAAGACATCACCTTGTCCAGCGTGCCAAGCATTCGTGCCCTTGATGAATTCACCCAACTGACCTTGCGCCTGCGAGTGCTGTCGTACCGCTTGCTGACCAACCGCGAGCCGGACGTGCAGCAAAAGACCCTGGAAGCCTTCGAACTGCGTAACCAGCAGATCCGCACAGCCCAGGGCATTTACGAAAAACTGATTGAAGGCAGCGAAGAGCGCGCCACCTACAACGAGTACGTGCGCTTGCTTGGCCAGTACCATCAAATTGAAGAACGCATGAAGAGCCTGTCACGGGCCAACCAGGTGGACGAGCTGCGCAGCCTGCTCAACACCGAATTGCTGAGCAACTCCGAGCAGGTCAACGCCGTGCTGACGCGCCTGCTGGACCTCAATAACAAGATGGCCCTGGCCACAAATCAGGAGGCCGAAGACCAATACAACTTGGCGTTCAATCTGGTCGTGGGCCTGCTGGTGATCGCCACGGCGCTGACGATGTTGTTCGCCTGGCTGCTGACCCGCAGCATCACCCTGCCGATTTCCCAAGCGCTCGAAGCGGCGGAAGAAGTCGCCGAAGGCAACCTGACCCGGCCGATCAAGGTCGACGGCAACGACGAAGCCGGACGCTTGCTGGCCGCCATGGCCAAGATGCAAGACAAGCTGCGCGACACCCTGCAACGCATCGCCGGCTCCGCCACCCAACTGGCCTCCGCCGCCGAGGAGCTGAATGCCGTCACCGACGAAAGCGCCCGTGGCCTGACCCAGCAGAACAACGAGATCGAGCAAGCCGCCACCGCCGTCAACGAGATGACCAGCGCCGTCGAAGAAGTCGCGCGCAATGCGGTGAGCACCTCCGAGGCCTCGCGCAACGCCACCACCTCAGCCGGTGACGGCCGTGACCTGGTGCAGGAAACTGTCAGCGCCATCGAGCGCATGAGCGGCGATGTACAAGCCACCGCCACCCTGATTGGCGACCTGGCCAATGAGTCGCGTGATATTGGCAAAGTGCTGGACGTGATTCGCGGCCTGGCTGACCAGACCAATCTGCTGGCCCTGAACGCGGCGATTGAAGCCGCGCGTGCCGGCGAAGCCGGGCGTGGTTTCGCGGTGGTCGCCGATGAAGTACGGGCGTTGGCCCATCGCACCCAGCAGTCCACCAGCGAGATCGAGCGGATGATCGGCAGTATCCAGGCCGGCACCGAGCACGCGGTGGATTCGATGCGCAACAGCACCGAACGCGCTGAGTCGACGCTGAACATCGCCAAAGGCGCAGGGATGTCGCTGGACACCATCAACACGGCGATTGTCGAGATCAACGAGCGCAACCTGGTGATCGCCAGCGCGGCGGAAGAGCAGGCGCAGGTGGCGCGGGAAGTGGACCGTAACCTGGTGAACATTCGTGACCTGTCGGTGCAGTCGGCGACCGGCGCCAGCCAGACCAGTGCGGCCAGCAGTGAGCTGTCGCGCCTGGCGGTGGATTTGAATGGGATGGTCGGCCGCTTTCGCCTCTAACTGCCTGCACTGGCTTGAAATGTGGGAGGGGGCTTGCCCCCCGATAGCGGTGGGTCAGTTACAGATAAGCTGACTGACATACCGCCATCGGGGGCAAGCCCCCTCCCACATTCAGATCTGCGCCCGGCGTTAAAAGCTTTTTGACAGCACAGCAATTCAACAGGTTAGAATCCCTGGCACGCAGACTGCATGGTCAGTTTGCGTCCCGTCTTATTTGCTCATGGAGTACTGCCTTTGAATGCGACGACCATCAACAGCCTGTTCTTGATCGGCGCGTTGCTGGTGAGTGCGAGCATTCTGGTGAGTTCTCTTTCGTCGCGCCTGGGCATCCCGATCCTGGTGATCATCCTGGCCGTGGGCATGGTCGCCGGCGTCGATGGCGGCGGCATCATTTTCGATAACTACCCAACCGCCTACCTGGTGGGCAACCTCGCACTGGCCGTAATCCTGCTTGACGGCGGGTTGCGCACGCGGGTGGCGAGTTTCCGAGTGGCGCTATGGCCAGCACTGTCCCTGGCCACGGTGGGGGTGTTGATTACCACCGGCCTCACCGGCATGGCGGCGGCCTGGCTGTTTGACCTCAATATTATTCAAGGCCTGCTGATCGGTGCGATTGTCGGCTCAACCGACGCCGCAGCCGTATTCTCGCTGCTCGGCGGCAAGGGCCTGAACGAACGGGTCACCGCCACTCTGGAAATCGAATCCGGCAGCAACGACCCAATGGCGGTGTTCCTCACCGTCACCCTGATTGACATGCTCGCCAGCGGTCAGACTGGCCTGCACTGGAGCCTGCTGACTCATCTGGTACGCGAATTTGGCATCGGCGGCATCGTCGGCCTGGGCGGCGGTTGGCTGATGCTGCAGATGGTCAACCGTATCAATTTGGCGACCGGCCTTTATCCGATCCTGGTGATCGCCGGCGGCCTGTTCGTCTTCGCCCTGACCAACGCCTTGCACGGCAGCGGCTTCCTTGCCGTGTACCTGTGCGGCCTGGTAATCGGCAACCGCCCGGTGCGCAGTCGGCATGGCATTTTGCACATGCTCGACGGCATGGCCTGGCTCGCACAAATCGGCATGTTCCTGGTGCTTGGCCTGCTGGTCACGCCCCATGATTTGCTGCCAATCGCTCTGCCGGCCCTGGGCCTGGCGCTGTGGATGATCCTGTTTGCGCGTCCCCTGTCGGTGATCGTCGGCCTGCTGCCGTTCAAAGCGTTCCACGGTCGCGAAAAAGGCTTTATCGCCTGGGTCGGTCTGCGCGGCGCAGTCCCGATCATTCTCGCGGTATTCCCGCTGATGGCCGGACTGCCCCACGCACAGCTGTACTTCAACCTGGCGTTCTTTATCGTGCTGGTCTCGCTGCTGGTGCAGGGCACGAGCCTTCCGTGGGTGGCCAAGTTGCTGAAAGTGACCGTACCGCCGGACCCCGCTCCGATCTCTCGCGCCGCCCTGGAAGTACACGTCACCAGCGAGTGGGAGCTTTTCGTCTACCGCCTGGGCGCCGAAAAATGGTGCATCGGGGCAGCGCTGCGCGAACTGAAAATGCCTGAAGGCACGCGGATTGCTGCGCTGTTCCGGGGCCAGCAACTGCTCCATCCGTCGGGTAGTACGGTGCTGGAAGTCGACGATCTGCTCTGTGTGATCGGCCATGAACACAACCTGCCAGCCCTCGGCAAACTGTTCAGCCAGGCACCACAACGCGGCCTCGATCTGCGCTTCTTCGGCGACTTCGTGCTGGAAGGCGACGCCCAACTGGGCGCGGTTTCGGCCCTTTACGGCCTGAAGCTGGAAGGTATCGACCCGGACATGCCACTGAGCAGCTTCATCAACCAGAAAGTCGGCGGCGCCCCTATCGTCGGCGACCAGGTGGAGTGGAACAACACCATCTGGACCGTCGCGGTCATGGACGGGAACAAGATCGGCAAAGTGGGCGTCAGATTCCCCGAAGGAAGTCGCCCGGGCCCCGGACTCTTCCTCTAAACTGCGGAGCGACAGCACGCTCCCGATTCTTCACCTTGCAAGACCGGTCTCTATGCCAACCCTGCGCACTTTTCTCGCCACTGCCCTGCTGGGCCTGACCCTTTGTGTCGGCAGCGTCTACGCCGTCGAGCCGCCCAGCGCCGACGCCATTCAGCAAACCCTGGACAAGCTGCCTGATCGCAAACTGCCCGACGCCGACATGAAGGCGCTGCAGTCGATCCTGCAACAGACCCTGACCTACCTGGGCAACCAGCAGGATTATGAGCAGCGCCTCACTGACCTCAAGCGCCAGCTGGAAGACGCGCCGCGCCAGACCAGCGAAAACCAGCGCGAGCTGACCCGGCTCAAGGCCACCAAAATCATCCCGGTGGCCCAACGCTATGCCACGCTGCCCGTGCCACAGCTTGAGCAATTGCTGGTGCAACGCACCACCCAGCAAGGCGACCTGCAAAAAGACCTGGCCGAAGCCAACAGCCTGACCATCGCTGCCCAAACACGCCCCGAACGCGCGCAGACCGAAATCAGCAGCAGCCAGACGCGCATCCAGCAGATCAACGCGACCCTCAAGGCCGGTAAAGACAATGGCAAAGCCCTCAGCGGCGACCAGCGCAACCAACTGAATGCCGAACTCGCTGCGCTCAATGCCCTGATCCCCCTGCGCCGCCAGGAACTGGCCGGCAACAGCCAACTGCAAGACCTGGGCAACAGCCAGCACGACCTCGTGGTGGAAAAGACCGCGCGCCTGGAACAAGAAATCCAGGACCTGCAAACCCTGATCAACCAGAAACGCCTGGCCCAGTCCCAACAGACCGTCACCCAGCAGTCCATCGAAGCGCAAAAGGCCGGTGGCAGCAGCCTGTTGGCCACCGAAAGCGCGGCCAACCTGAAGCTGTCCGACTACCTGCTCAAAAGCACCGACCGCCTCAACGACCTGACCCAGAAGAACCTGCAGACCAAGCAGCAACTGGACACCGTGACCCAGAGCGACTCGGCCCTGGACGAGCAGATCAACGTGCTCAAGGGCAGCCTGCTGCTGTCGAAGATTCTGTATAAGCAAAAACAAGCGCTGCCACGCCTGACGGTGGACCGCGACCTGGCGGACGACATCGCCAACATTCGCCTGTACCAGTTTGAGGTCAACCAACAGCGTGAGCTGATCAGTTCCCCCAGCACCTATGTGGACAATCTGCTGGCCAACCAGCCACCGGATGACATCACCCCGCAACTGCGCCGAACCCTGCTGGAGCTTGCGATTACCCGCAGCGACCTGCTGGAGCGCCTGAGTCGTGAGTTGAGCGCGCTGCTCAATGAGTCCATCACCCTGCAACTGAACCAGAAACAACTGCTCAGCACCGCCACCACCCTGCGCGCGACGCTGGATGAACAGATGTTCTGGATCCCCAGTAACAAGCCGCTGGACACCGAGTGGCTGGAAACCGTGCCGGCGCACTTGAGCAAGCAAGTCACCACCCTGCCCTGGGCCTCCAGCGTCAGTGAGTTGTACGACGGCCTGACCCAGCGCCCGCTGCTGTTCCTGCCGTTGCTGCTGTTGATCGGCGCACTGCTGTGGCGACGCAAGGCCCTGTACCAACGCCTGAACAAGGTCCATCTGGACATCGGGCACTTCAAGCGCGACAGCCAGTGGCACACGCCGCAAGCCATCTTGATCAATATCCTGCTGGCCATGCCCGTATCGTTGGGACTGGCGCTGTGCGGCTACGCGCTGCAGATCGACGCCCGTGGGCAAAACGCCAATTTGGGTTCAGCCCTGCTGCAACTGGCCCAGGCGTGGCTGGTGTTCTACACCGCCTACCGCATCCTGGCGCCGGGCGGCGTGGCGGAACTGCACTTCCGCTGGGAAAAACCCCAGGTCGAATTCCTCCAGGGTTGGGTGCGCAAACTCGGGCTGGTGGTATTGGCTCTGGTGGCCGTGGTGGCGATTGCCGAGCATCAACCGGCGGCACTGGCCGACGACGTGCTGGGCATCGCCGTGGTCCTGACCTGCTACGCCCTGATGGCCTGGCTGCTCGGGCGCCTGCTGCTGCACAGCCCGACCCACGAAAAAGCCTCGCTGTTCCGCAAATCCGTGGGCCTGGTATTCACCGCGCTGCCGATCGCCCTGTTTATTGCCGTGTGCTTTGGCTACTACTACACCGCCCTCAAGCTCAGCGACCGACTGATCAACACCTTGTACCTGTTGATGTTTTGGCTGGTCATCGAAGCCACCTTCGTCCGCGGCCTAGGCGTTGCCGCCCGGCGCCTGGCTTATTCCCGCGCCTTGGCCAAACGCCAGGCCGCCAAGGAAGCAGGTGACGGCGAAGCGGTAATCGAAGAGCCGACCCTGGACATCGAGCAGGTCAACGAACAGTCCATGCGCCTGATTCGCCTGGCCCTGCTGGGCGGCTTTATCGCCGCGTTGTACTGGGTGTGGTCGGACCTGATCTCGGTGTTTTCGTACCTGGATAACGTCACGCTGTACGAATACACCAGCGGCACCGGTGCCAATATCAGCATGGTGCCCATCAGCATCGGCGACTTGCTCGGCGCGCTGATCATCATCGGTATCACCTTCGCCCTGGCGCGCAACCTGCCCGGTCTGCTGGAGGTGTTGGTGCTGTCAAAACTGGATCTGGCCCAGGGCAGCGCCTACGCCACCACCACGCTGCTGTCCTATGTGATTGCCGGCGTCGGCTTCGTGTCCACCCTGTCTACCCTCGGCGTGAGCTGGGACAAGCTGCAGTGGCTGGTCGCCGCGCTGTCGGTGGGCTTGGGCTTCGGCATGCAGGAGATCTTCGCCAACTTTATCTCCGGCATCATGATCCTGTTCGAACGCCCGGTGCGTATCGGCGACACCATCACCATCGGCAACCTGTCGGGCACGGTGAGCAAGATTCGCATCCGCGCCACCACCATCACCGACTTCGACCGCAAGGACATCATTGTCCCGAACAAGACGTTCATTACCGGGCAACTGATTAACTGGTCGCTGACCGACACCATCACCCGCGTCACTCTGAAACTGGGCGTGGACTACGGCTCCGATCTGGACCTGGTGAAGGAATTGCTGCTCAAGGCCGCGAGGGAAAATCCACGGGTGCTGAAGGAACCGGAACCTCACGTGTACTTCCTCAACTTCGGCGAAAGCACCCTCGACCACGAGCTGCGTATGCACGTGCGCGACCTGGGTGACCGCAACCCGGTACTCGACGAGGTCAACCGCTACATCAACCGTGAGTTCAAGAAGCAGCACATCAACATCTCGTTCCGGCAGATGGAGGTGTACCTCAAGAACATGCATGGCCAGGAGTACAAACTGGTGCCGGTCGAGGATGATCGCAAGACCATCGCCGGGCCCGCCACCGAACAGGACGCCCCCGAGCCGCCGCCCGGCAAAGTCGACGATGCGCCGGAACCGCCGCCCAGCAAACTCGACTAAAGCGTCTATCCCCAGCAGAATGCTCGGACATTCTGCTGGAGATGGCCGGTGAAAGCCCTCGACGAACTGACCTTCGACAACCGCTTCGCACGCCTGGGCGACGCGTTCTCAACCCACGTTTTGCCCGAACCCCTCGACGAGCCTCGCCTTGTCGTGGCGAGCAACGCCGCCATGGCCCTGCTCGACCTCGACCCGGCGGTGGCCGAAACGCCGGTATTCGCCGAACTGTTCAGCGGCCACAAGCTGTGGGCCGAAGCAGAACCGCGCGCGATGATCTACTCCGGGCACCAGTTCGGCGGCTATACCCCTCAGCTGGGCGACGGCCGTGGGTTGTTGCTGGGCGAGGTGTACAACGAGGCCGGCGAACATTGGGACCTGCACCTCAAGGGTGCCGGGATGACGCCTTACTCGCGGATGGGCGATGGCCGCGCGGTCTTACGCTCCTCGATTCGTGAATTCCTCGCCAGCGAAGCACTTCACGCGCTGGGCATTCCCAGCAGCCGCGCGCTGTGTGTAATCGGCTCCAGCACGCCGGTATGGCGGGAAAAACAGGAGCGGGGTGCCATGGTGTTGCGCCTCGCGCCCAGCCATATCCGCTTTGGGCATTTCGAATACTTCTACTACACCAAGAAGCCCGAGCAGCAAGCCGAACTGGCCGAGCATGTGCTGAACCTGCACTACCCCGAGTGCCGCGAACAGCCCGAACCGTACCTGGCGATGTTCCGTGAAATCGTCGAACGCAACGCCGAGATGATCGCCAAATGGCAGGCCTATGGCTTCTGCCATGGCGTGATGAACACCGACAACATGTCGATCTTGGGCATCACCTTCGACTTCGGGCCGTTCGCGTTTCTTGATGACTTTGACGCGCACTTCATCTGCAACCATTCGGACCATGAAGGGCGCTACTCCTTCAGCAATCAGGTGCCGATTGGACAGTGGAACCTCAGTGCGCTGGCCCAGGCGCTCACGCCGTTTATCAGCGTCGATGCCTTGAAGGAGGCCCTCGGCCTGTACCTGCCGCTGTACCAGGCGCACTACCTGGACCTGATGCGTCGCCGACTCGGGCTCACCACCGCCGAAGACGACGACCAGCAACTGGTGGAGCGCCTGCTGAAACTGATGCAGAACAGCGGTGTGGATTACACGCTGTTCTTCCGTCGCCTTGGGGATGAGTCAGCGGCGCTGGCCGTAGCGCGGTTGCGCGATGATTTTGTCGACATGGCCGGGTTCGATGCCTGGGCCGAGCAGTACAAGGAACGTGTCGCACGGGACGCAGACTCCAGCGAGGAGCAGCGCCGCGAACGGATGCACGCCGTGAATCCGCTGTACATCCTGCGCAACTACCTCGCCCAGAACGCCATCACCGCAGCCGAGTCGGGCGACTACAGCGAAGTTCGGCGATTGCATGAGGTGCTTTCCAGGCCGTTCGAGGAGCAAGCGGGGATGGAGCAGTACGCGCAGCGGCCGCCGGATTGGGGAAAGCATTTGGAGATCAGTTGTTCGTCGTGACCACGAGAGCAATGAGCGCCCTTTCTACAATCATGTGTTTCGCTTGATAACTATCATTGCTGGCTCCAAATAGAGCCTATTGGCCATTTCCAGGAGCCCTCAATGTCCGAACCTCTCGTCATACCCTGCCCTCATTGCAACGGCCTCAACCGCATCCCCGGCGAACGCCTGGCAGATGCGCCCAAATGCGGGCGTTGCAAACAGCCCGTTTTGTTGAATAAGCCTTTTGAGCTGAAACAAGGCGATTACGCCAGCCAGATCAAAGGCGACCTGCCGCTTCTGGTGGACGTTTGGGCCGACTGGTGCGGACCGTGCAAGTCGTTCGCACCAGTGTTTGAACAGGCTGCCGGACAGTTGGAGGGCAAGTGCCGGTTGGCCAAGCTGGACAGCGAGGCCAATCAACAGTTGTCGGCGCAGTTGGGGATTCGGTCGATTCCGAGCCTGATTCTGTTCAAGAATGGTCGCGAAGTGGCGCGTCAGAGTGGAGCGTTTCCGTTGCCGCAGTTGATGAGTTGGTTGCGTAGCCAGGGGGTGTAACCGAACCTCAAGGACAATGCTGGGCAGTGTGGGAGGGGGCTTGCTCCCGATGCGGTGGGTCAGCTCCAGATGAGCTAGCTGGCATACCGCTATCGAGGGCAAGCCCCCTCCCACTGGTCAGGCGTTTTCCAGCAAGTTATGCAATTCCACGAACTGTTGGGTCAGCTTGTGCCGTGGATCGAGGTGGATCAGCGGCTTGTTCTCCTGATGGGACTCGCGCATGCGCACCGAACTGGCCAGGTACACCGGAAGCACCGGCAACCCTTCGTTGATCAACTCCTCCAGCATCTGCTGCGGCAGACTCGCTCGGGCCTGGAACTGGTTGACCACGATACCTTCGACTTCGAGGCCTTCGTTGTGGTCTTCCTTCAATTCTTCGATTTCGGCCAGCAGGCCATACAGGGCCTGCCGCGAGAAGCTGTCGCAATCGAAGGGGATCAACACACGATCAGCAGCAATCAGCGCCGAAACCGCATAAAAGTTCAGGGCTGGCGGTGTATCCAGGTAAATCCGGTCGTAATCTTCGCTCAGCTCATCCAGCAGCTTTCGTAGCTTGTTGATCTTGTGCTTGGCTTCAAGCTTGGGCTGCAAGTCCGCGAGTTCGGCCGTCGCGGTGATGACGTGAAGGTTATCGAAGGGCGTTTCGTAGATATCGACCTTGTTCTTCTTCGAAAACGGCCCGGAAGACAGGGTTTGCTTGAAAAAGTCCGCGATCCCCATGGGAATGTCGTCGCCGGTCAGCCCGGTGAGGTACTGGGTTGAGTTGGCTTGTGCATCGAGGTCCACCAACAGGGTTCGATAGCCTTCGCTGGCACTGACCGCCGCCAGGTTGCAGGCGATGCTGGACTTGCCAACGCCGCCTTTCTGATTGAACACCACACGCCGCATGGAAAAACCTCCGTGTATCAATGAATGTCCGAGTGTAGAGGGCAAAAGCGCCTGTTAGCTACCTCGTTCATCCATCCATTGCCGCACTCTAGACAGGTCGTCGCACCTCACACACAAAAGAATAGGAACGGTCCGACAATCCAACTCAGCCATCGATAAAGGACAATCTGTAAATCCTTACCAACAAATTGTATTCAGCCGTGAACAAATCTTTACCAAAGTTTGCTAGAACCCCGCGGCACCGGGATAATGCGCGCCATTCGGCTATTGCTCCCTGTCCCGGTATTCGGGGCCAAAAGCCGCACATGGAAGCCCGCAGGGGCGGGATAACTTCTCAGTGATCAACTTCAACATTGCCCAATGGCGTGCCTGGGCCCCAGGGCTGGAAAGTGCGGACGAATGGCGCGCATGGTGCCAGGCGCCGGTGCTGCTGCCCGCCAGCGATGCCTCGCCCGACGTATCCTTCTTGCCCGCCATGCAGCGCCGCCGCCTGAGCCGGCTGGCGCGCATGGCCTTCAGCGTGGGCTGGCCCCTTGCAGAAGGCCTGCAAGACCTTCCGCTGGTGTTTATTTCCCGGCACGGCGAAACGCCACGCACTCTAGACATCCTCAGCGACCTGGCCAACGAGCAGCCGCTGTCCCCGACCCAGTTCAGCCTGTCTGTGCATAACGCAGTGATTGGCCTCTGGTCGATTCTGCGAAATGAAACCAGTGAAATGACCGCCCTCGCCGCCGCCGGCGATGGCCTGGAGCACGGCATGCTCGAAGCCGCCGCGCTGCTCAATGAAGGCGCCCCGGCGGTATTGCTGGTGATCACCGAAGAACAGCCGCCCGAGGCCTACGCCAGCTGGATCGTTGACGTGCCCTTCCCCTACGCCCTCGGCCTGTTGCTCACACCAGGCGACGAGTGGCAACTGGAACTCACACCCGGCACTGTCCAAGCCAATCAAACCCAGTGGCCCCACGCCCTGAACCTGCTGCGCACCCTGCTCACCGAACAGGGCGCCTGCCAACATGCCTGGAAGAACCGTGTATGGAACTGGCAACGCAAGCTCTGACTGACAAGCCACGGGACGCCTACTACTGGCGCCTGTTTGCCACCGCCACCAGCTTCTTCCTGTTTGGTGTCGGCGGGCTGTGCCTGCGTTTGCTGGTGTTTCCGGTGCTCAGTTGCCTGCCGGGCAGTGCCGACAAGCACCAGCGCCGTGCCCGTCACACCATCAGCAAGCTGTTCTGGTTCTTTATCCGCATGATGCATCGCGCTGGCGTGCTGACCTACAGCGTCGAAGGCGCCGAGAAACTCGGCCGCCCCGGCCAGATGATCGTTGCCAACCACCCGTCGCTGATCGATGTGGTGTTTCTGATCGGCCTGATGCGCCAGACCAACTGCGTGGTCAAGCAAAGCCTGTGGCAGAACCCGTTCACCCGGGGGCCGATACGCGATGCGGGCTATATCAGCAATGACGGCAGCGCGGAGATGCTCGATGCCGCCGCCGACGCCCTGCGCGAAGGCCAGACGCTGATCATCTTTCCTGAAGGCACTCGTACCACACCCGGCGCGGCGCCCGCCTTTCATCGCGGCGCCGCCGCCATTGCGCTGCGGGGTGCGACAATCATCACCCCCGTGGTGATCAAGGTCAGCCCAACCACCTTGACCAAAGCCGAACCCTGGTATCGCATCCCGAAACGCCGCTTTCACTTCAGTTTGCGGGTGGGTGCCGATATAGAACCACAGGCGTTCGCGGCACTGGGGCCCGCGCCTCAGGCTTCACGCAAGCTCAACGATCACCTGCACCACTATTTCATTAAGGAGCTCGCCGAAGATGAGCGACCAACACCGCCTTGAGCACGACATAAAGACGCTGATCATCGAGGCCCTGGGTCTGGAAGACATCAGCGCCGACGACATCGGTAGCGACCAAACCCTGTTCGGCGAAGGCCTGGGCCTGGATTCGGTAGACGCCCTGGAATTGGGTCTGGCGATTCAAAAAAAATACGGCATCAAAATCGATGCCGACGCCAAGGACACCCGTAATCACTTCACCAACGTGGCGAGCCTTGCGGCGTTCGTTACGGCCAGACAGGCAGCTTGAGACCGGACCATGCAAACTCGTGACGATATTTTCAACACCCTGCGCGATGCCTTGGTGGAACTGTTTGAACTCCCCCCAGAGCGCGTCACCCTCGACGCCAACCTGTATCAGGACCTGGAAATCGACAGCATCGATGCCGTGGATCTGATCGACCATATCAAGCGCCAGACCGGCAAGAAGATTGCCGCCGAAGAGTTCAAGGCCGTGCGCACAGTGAACGACGTGGTAGAGGCGGTGTACCGTCTGGTCCAACCCGCCGCATGAGCCGGCTGATCGGCCTTGGCCTGTTGTTGGCGGGGCTGCTGTACCCCTTTGCGGTGTATTACGGCACTGAGCATTTTGCGCCGTGGCAATTCGGGCTGCTGCTGGGCAGCCTCTGGCTGTTGCGCGCGTTCATCGGCGCACCACGTCCCGGCAGTCGCTGGATGGCGTTGGCGATGATCGTGTTTTGCCTGTTACTGGCTTGGTTCGACAGCCCGCATTTGCTGCGCTGGTACCCGAGCCTGGTCAGTGCCTTCATGCTCGCGCTGTTTGGCCTGAGCCTGAAATACGGCCCGCCGATGGTGGAGCGCCTGGCACGCATGACCGACCCGGAGTTACCGCCCAACGCGATTGTGTATACCCGCCAGGTCACCGTGGTGTGGAGCGTGTTTTTTCTGTGTAATGGCCTGCTCGCTGCCGCCCTAACCTTGTGGGCGCCACTGAGCTGGTGGACGTTGTACAACGGCCTGATCGCCTACGGATTGATGGGGCTGTTGTTTGCCGTGGAATGGCTTGTACGACAAAGGGTTCGAGGCCGCATATGAATGGGTTGAAACTTGAGCACTTGCTGCTTGAGCCGCTGCAACAGCGTTTGGTGACCACCGAACCTGCAATGAATCACGCCCAGCTGTGGGAACAATCACTCGGCCTGGCCGCGGGACTGCAAGCGCGCGGTATTCGGCGTCTGGCGGTGCACCTGGAAGATGCCGGCGTGCTGGCGATCGCCCTGCTGGGCGCCTGGCGCGCAGGGGTCAGCGTACTGCTTCCCGCCGATCTGCAGCCCCAGACCCGCCAACGCTGGGCCGATGCCGTCGACGCCTGGCTGGTCGAACCCGCCGATCTCGACGCGCTGTACCAGGCGCCGTTGCCTGCTGCCGCGCTCGACCTGGACACGTGCAAACTGAGCCTGTGCACCTCCGGCTCCAGCGGCGAGCCCAAGCGTATCGACAAAACCCTGCGCCAATTAGCCAACGAGGTTCAAGCGCTGGAAGCATTGTGGGGTGCGGACCTTAAAGACGCCTGCATCATCGGCAGCGTCGCCACCCAGCACATTTACGGGTTGCTGTTCCGGGTGCTGTGGCCGTTGTGCGCCGGTCGTACCTTTGTGCGCAAGCAACTGGCCTTTCCCGAAGACTTGCAACGCGCCAGCCGCGAACACCCTCAATTTGCCTGGGTGGCCAGCCCGGCACTGCTCAAACGCATGGGCGACAACCTCGACTGGCCCGCGCTGAGCCAGGTGTCGCGAGTGTTCTCTTCCGGCGGCGCCTTGCCCGTCGAAGCCGCCGCCAGTCTTTACGAGCGTTTGCACCAATGGCCGACGGAAATTCTCGGCAGCTCGGAAACCGGCGGCATCGCCTGGCGCCAGGGCGCGCAACCCTGGCAGCCGTTTGCCGATGTGCAACTGAGCCAGGACGCCGACGGCGCTCTGCGCATCGCCTCGCCTTACCTGCCAGCAGGGCATATTGAACAAACCGCTGACGCTGCACATATCCATGCCGATGGTCGCTTCGAGCTGCTGGGTCGCCTGGACCGCATCGTCAAGCTGGAAGAAAAACGCATCTCCCTGCCGATGCTGGAACAAGCGCTGATGGCCCACCCATGGGTCGCGGAAACGCGCCTGGGCGTGGTGCAAGAAAACCGCGCGTCACTCGGTGCCCTAGTGGTATTGAGCGCTGAAGGCCTACACGCCCTGCGCAACCAAGGCCGCCGCAGCCTCACTCAAACCCTGCGCCAGCATCTGAGCCAGCATTGCGAAGCCCTGGCCCTGCCCCGTCGCTGGCGCCTGCTGCGACAGTTGCCGTTGAACGCCCAGGGAAAACTGCCCCAGGCCGATGTGGCCGCGCTGCTGCTGGCGCCACGGCCAAAGGCGCCGGAGGTGTTGGGGCAGATCGAAGCCGATGGCGAATGGACCGTGCAACTGAGTGTGCCGCCGGACCTGGCCTACTTCAGCGGGCACTTCCCGGTCACCCCCGTGCTGCCGGGCGTGGTGCAAGTAGAATGGGCGTTCAACCTGGGCCAACACCTGCTCGACCTGCCCGCGACCTTTGCCGGGATGGAAGTGCTCAAGTTCCAGCAACTGATACGCCCCGGCGATCGTATCGAATTGCACCTGCGCTTCGACCAGGAGCGCGGCAAGCTGTATTTCGCCTACCGCAACGGCGTCGCGGCCTGCTCCAGTGGGCGGATTCTGCTGGAGACTGTCGATGCATAACCCCTGCGCCCTAATCCCGGTCTACAACCACGAAGCCGCCGTGCCCGCCGTGGTCCAAAGCCTGTTGAACAGCGGCCTGCCCTGCCTGTTGGTCGACGACGGCAGCAGCCCGGCGTGCGCGGCGGTGTTGGCGCAATTGGCGACCCTCAATAACGTGACTCTGCTGACCCTGCCACACAACCAAGGCAAGGGCGGCGCGGTCATGGCGGGTTTCCGCGAAGCTGCACGCCTTGGCTATTCCCACGCCCTGCAAGTGGACGCCGACGGTCAGCATGATTTGCGCGAAGTCGAAACGTTTGTCGATACCTCGCGCAGGCACCCCGACGCTATTATCTGCGGCTACCCCGAATACGATGAAAGCGTGCCCAAAGGCCGCTTGTACGCGCGCTACCTGACCCACGTGTGGGTGTGGATCAACACGCTGTCGCTGCAGATCCGCGACTCGATGTGCGGCTTTCGCGTCTACCCGCTGACACCGGTGCTGGCGCTGATGGACTCGGCCTACATTGGCACGCGCATGGACTTCGACTCGGACATCCTGGTGCGCCTGGCATGGCGTAATCAGCCGATGCGCTGGCTGCCGACGAAAGTGCATTACCCCACCGACGGCCTGTCGCACTTTCGCCTGTTCCACGACAACGTGCGTATCAGCGCCATGCATACGCGGCTGTTTTTCGGCATGTTGGTGCGCGCGCCGATGATCCTGTGGCGACGGTGGAAGGCATGAGCGACAACACGCAACACTGGGCCGACCGCGAAGAACGCGGCAGCTACTGGCTGATGAAATTCACCGCCTTCGCGGCCAAAGTCCTCGGCCGACGCCTGCTGAGCCCGGTGCTGTACGGCATCGTGCTGTACTTTTTCCTGTTCGGCCGAAGCGCGCGCCAGAGCGCCTGGCAATACCAGCAGCGCCTGGCCGAATGGAGCGGGCGCGATGAGTTGCGCCCCAGCCACCGCAAAGTATTCGGCCAGTTCATGGCCTTCGCCGATTCCCTGCTCGACAAACTCGACGTGTGGAACGGCAAGCTGCGCCTGGAACAAATCGAAATCAACGACCCGGCGAAACTACGCGGGCAACTGCGCGGCGAGCGCGGCCAGATGCTGGTCGGCGCACATTTGGGCAACCTCGAAGTGTGCCGCGCGCTGGCGGAAATCGGCGAAAAGGTCACCATGAACGTGCTGGTGCACACCAAGCACGCCGAACAATTCAACCGCCTGTTGGGCGAAGCCGGGGCGAGTCATCTGCGCCTGATCCAGGTCAGCGAGCTGGACCCGGCGACGATGTTGCTGCTGAGCCAGCGCCTGGACGAGGGAGAGTGGCTGGCGATTGCGGGCGACCGCGTGCCGCTGCACGGCGGGCGCACGGTGCGCGTGGATTTCCTCGGCCATGACGCCGCATTCCCCCAAGGCCCGTGGCTGCTGGCCGGCCTGCTCAAATGCCCGGTCAACCTGCTGATGTGCCTTAAGCACACTGGGCGTTATCGCCTGACTATCGAACCGTTCACCCCCTTGATCGAATGGAAGCGCAGCACCCGCGAGCAGGTCATCGCTCAGTGGACCTCACGCTACGCCGCACGCCTGGGCCAGTTCTGCCTGGAAGCGCCCCAACAATGGTTCAACTTTTACCCTTTCTGGAAGACCGATGACGACGCATCTTGAGCCGGTAACCTTTGGCGAACGCCCCCTGCGCATCGAAGACGTGCTGGCCCTGGCCAACCGTCAGGCGCCCACCCAGTTGCAGGGCGACGCCGCGTATCGCCAGCGCATCGCCAAAGGCGCGCAGTTCCTCGACTCGCTGCTGGACAAGGAAGGCGTGATCTACGGCGTGACCACCGGCTACGGCGACTCGTGCGTGGTCGCAGTGCCGTTGCAACACGTCGAGGCCCTGCCCCGTCACCTGTACACCTTCCACGGTTGCGGCCTGGGTAAATTGCTCGATGCACAAGCCACCCGTGCCGTGCTGGCCGCGCGGTTGCAGTCGTTGTGCCACGGCGTTTCAGGCGTGCGCGTGGAGTTGCTGGAGCGCCTGCACGCGTTCCTCGAACACGACGTGCTGCCGTTGATCCCGGAAGAAGGTTCGGTGGGTGCCAGCGGTGATCTGACGCCGCTGTCCTACGTGGCCGCGACCCTGTCCGGCGAGCGCGAGGTGATGTTCCGTGGCGAACGTCGCCAGGCCGCCGACGTGCACCGCGAGTTGGGTTGGGACCCGCTGGTTTTACGTCCGAAAGAAGCCCTGGCCCTGATGAACGGCACCGCCGTGATGACCGGCCTCGCCTGCCTCGCCTTCGCCCGCGCCGACTACCTGCTGCAACTCGCCACACGCATCACCGCGCTCAACGTGGTCGCGCTGCAAGGCAACCCGGAACACTTCGACGAGCGCCTGTTCGCCGCCAAGCCGCACCCTGGGCAGATGCAAGTCGCCGCCTGGCTGCGCAAGGACCTGGCGATCGACGCGCCGACCGCACCGCTGCACCGCCTGCAGGATCGCTACTCGCTGCGCTGCGCGCCCCACGTCCTCGGCGTGCTGGCGGACAGCCTGAACTGGCTGCGTTCGTTTATCGAGATCGAGCTGAACAGCGCCAACGACAACCCAATCATCGACGCCGAAGAAGAACGCGTGCTGCACGGTGGGCACTTCTACGGCGGGCATATCGCCTTTGCCATGGACAGCCTCAAGACCCTGGTGGCCAACGTAGCTGACCTGCTCGATCGCCAACTCGCGTTGCTGGTTGACGTGCGTTACAACCACGGCCTGCCGAGCAACCTGTCTGGCGCGCCAGCCGACCGCGCGATGATCAACCATGGCTTCAAGGCCGTGCAGATCGGCACCAGCGCCTGGACCGCCGAAGCGCTGAAAAACACCATGCCGGCCAGCGTGTTCTCGCGCTCCACCGAGTGCCACAACCAGGACAAAGTGAGCATGGGCACCATCGCCGCCCGCGATGCAATTCGCGTGTTGGAGCTGACCGAACAGGTTGCCGCCGCCACCTTGCTCGCCGCCAACCAAGGTGTGTGGCTGCGCGCCCAGGCCGAGGATGCGCGGGCGCTGCCACCGGCGTTGGCCGCCATGCATGAGGAACTGGCCAAGGACTTCCCGCCGGTGATCGAAGACCGCGCCCTGGAAGGCGAACTGCGCCTGTGCCTGCAACGCATCGCCGAGCAACACTGGAGGCTGCATGCGTAGCCCCGGCGTACTGCACTGCGACACCGAAATCCTCGTGCCATTTTTCGACGTCGACACCATGAACGTGGTGTGGCACGGGCACTACGTGAAGTATCTGGAAGTGGCGCGCTGCGCGCTGCTGGACAAGATCGGCCACAACTACACGGCGATGCTCGAAGCCGGCTATGCCTGGCCGGTCATCGACATGCAACTGCGCTACGTGCGCGGGGCAGTGTTCGGCCAGACGATCAACGTGCGCGCCAGCCTGGTGGAATGGGAGAACCGCTTGAAGGTCAATTACCTGATTACGGACCTGGCCAGCGGCGAGCGTTTGACCCGCGCCACTACCGTGCAAGTGGCGGTGGAGATGGCCAGCCGCGAGATGCAGTTGGCCTCACCCAAAGTGTTCACAGATGCGGTCGAGAGGGCCCTGACATGAGAGCGATCATCCTGTTTGTGGGCCTGCTGCTGAGCGTCAGCGCCCACGCCTTCGACCTGCAACAACTCAGCGATCAGTTGGCAAAACCTTCCGTGATCCACGGCAGCTTCACCCAGGAAAAACACCTGCGTGCCCTGCCACAGCCCTTGGTCAGCAAGGGTACTTTCGTCCTCGCCAAAGACCACGGCCTGCTATGGCTGCTCAAAACCCCATTGCAACAGGACTACCGCATCAGCGCCCAAGGCATCGCCCGGCGTGAAGCCAATGGCTGGCAGACACTGCCAAACAAGAGCGCCGGTGCCGAGCAGAATCGGTTGTTCCTCGCCGTACTCCAAGGCGACAGCAGCGGCTTGCAGCGGGATTTCGAGCTGCAACTGCAAGGCGAGGCTACGCAATGGAAGCTGACGCTGATCCCTCGCTCGCTGCTGCTGAAACAAGTGTTCACCCAGATCAATATCGACGGCGGCGCGCTGGTGCAAAAAATCGAGCTGCTGGAAACCCAAGGCGACAGCACCGTACTGCGCATGCAGGACAGCACCGCCGAACAACCGTTGAGCGACGCGGAGCAACACGACTTTGCCCAGTGAGCGCCTGTTGCCGCGCCTGTTCCTTATCCTGCTGGTGGCGGTGCTGGCCCTGGCCGGCTGGCAGTGGCGCCACGGTGCGCCGCTGTCGGCCAACCTGATGGAACTGGTGCCGGGCAGCACGCCGAACGCCTTGGAACTGCAAGCCGAACAGCGCATGCAGGAACCGCTGAACCGCGAGATGCTGGTACTGGTGGGGCATGCCGACCGCCAGCAAGCGGTGGCTGTGGCACAACAGTTGGGCGAGCGCTGGCAGGCCAGCGGTCTGTTTGAAAAGGTGCAGTGGAACCTGCAAGCCGACTTGCCGGCACTGCGCGAGCAATTGCTGCGCGGCCGTTTGGCGATGCTCTCGACCAAGGACCGCGAGCAACTGATTGAACACCCCGACGCCTTTATCCAGCAGCGCGTGCAGGCGCTGTTCGACCCGTTCACCGGCTTCAGCCTGGTGCCGAGCCAGGATGACTGGCTGGGCCTGACCGGACGCATCCAGAACAGCCAGCCGCAACGTGGCTCGGTGCAGTTGGATATCGGCAGCGGCGCGTTGATCGCCGATGCCGACGGCAAAAGTTGGGTGTTGCTGCGCGCGCGCACCACCGGCAATGCCTTTGATATGAAACTGCCGCTGCAAGTAGCGGATTTGCTCCAGGCCAGCCGTGAACAGGCCGGCCAGCAAGGCGCGCAACTGCTGGCGGCCAGTGGTTTGTTATACGCCGCCAATGGTCAGCAGCAGGCCACACGGGAAATCACCTGGGTCGGTGGCGGCGCGACCGTGGGCATCCTGCTGTTGCTGTTGCTGGCGTTCCGCCGATGGCGGGTATTGCTGGCTTTCGTGCCGGTACTGGTGGGCATGCTGTTTGGCGCCGTGGCGTGTGTGGCGCTGTTTGGCCATATGCATGTGATGACATTGGTGCTTGGCTCCAGCTTGATTGGCGTCGCGGTGGATTACCCGCTGCACTACCTGTCAAAAAGCTGGAGCCTCAAGCCCTGGCGCAGTTGGCCAGCGTTGCGCCTGACCTTGCCAGGGCTGAGTCTGAGCCTGGCCACCAGTTGCATCGGTTACCTGGCGCTGGCCTGGACGCCGTTCCCGGCGCTGACCCAGATCGCGGTGTTCTCCGCGGCGGGCCTGGTCGGTGCGTATCTGTCGGCCGTGTGCCTGTTGCCGGCATTGCTCAAGGGCGTCGAACTGCGTCCGGCGCAATGGCCGCTGCGTATCGCCGAATGCCTGTGGCAGATTCGCGCCGCGTTGCTCACGCGCGTGCCGAGCCCGGCGCTACTGGCGCTGGTGTTGCTGTTTTGCGCCGGTGGCCTGTGGCAGCTCAATAGCAAAAACGATATCCGCCAGTGGATCGGCGCGCCGCCGCAGCTGCTGCAAGAAGCCCAGGCCGTGGCGCGCATCACAGGTTTCCAACCCACCAGCCAGTTCTTCCTGGTGCGCGCCGAGAATCAACAGCAATTGCTGGAGCGCCTAGCCGCGTTGGGCCAGCGCCTGGATCAATTGGTGAATATGGACAAGCTCCAGGGTTACCTGGCGCTCAATCAACTGGTCAACCTGCCCGCCGAGCAGCAACAACTGCGCGAAGCACTGAACACACTGCCACAGCATTGGCAGCCGCTGCTGGACCTCGGCGTGCCGGCCAGCGCCCTGCAAGCTGAAGTTGCGCAGTTGCAAGCGCTGCCCACCGAAGACATTGACGCGGCACTGGCAGGCCCGATGGCCGAACCCTGGCGCACACTGTGGCTCGGCCCGGTGGACGGCGGTGTTGCAGCGATGGTCAGCCTGCAAGGTCTGAACAACCCAGCGCTGTTGCGGGTGCAGGCCGTGGACTTGCCGGGCGTGCAGTTGGTGGATCGCCTCGGTGATCTGAACCGCGTCTTCGCCGCCACCCAGATCAGCGCCGCGGAACTGAAATTGATGTCGTGCGTGCTGATCGTGTTGCTGCTGATCCTGCCGTTTGGTTTCGGCGGCGCCCTGCGCATCGTTGCACTGCCATTACTCGCCGCACTGTGCAGCCTGGCCAGCCTCGGTTGGCTGGGCCAGCCGCTGACGTTGTTCAGCCTGTTCGGCTTGCTGCTGGTGACGGCGATCAGCGTCGACTACGCGATCCTGATGCGCGAGCAGATCGGCGGTGCTGCCGTGAGCCTGCTGGGTACACTGCTTGCGGCGCTGACAACGTGGTTGTCGTTCGGCCTGCTGGCGGTGTCCAGCACGCCCGCAGTGAGTAATTTCGGCTTATCGGTCAGCCTGGGCCTGGCATTCAGCTTTATGCTGGCGCCCTGGGCTGGCCATCAGAAACACGCCTTATGAATCGGATTATCGCCATAGCGGCAAGGAGCCCTCGTGCCCACAGTTGAAATGGAACGTCGCCAGGTTGTCGTGATTGGTGCCGGCCCGTCCGGCGCCATCGCCGCCGCGCTGCTCAAGCGCAAAGGGCATGATGTATTGATCATCGAGCGCCAGCATTTTCCACGGTTCTCGATCGGCGAAAGCCTGCTGTCCCACTGCATCGACTTTATCGAAGAAGCTGGCATGCTCGACGCCGTGCAGGCCGCAGGCTTCCAGGTAAAAACCGGGGCAGCGTTCGCCTGGGGCGAGCGTTACAGCGCCTTTGACTTCAGCGACACCTTCAGCAACGGCAAGCCGACCACTTTCCAGGTGCAGCGAGGCGAGTTCGACAAGTTGCTGGCCGACCAGGCGGCATTGCAGGGCGTGGAGATCCGCTACGGTGAAACCATCGTCGGCGTGGATTTCGCGGGCGATAGCCGCTACCTGCATGTGCGCCGCGAAAACGGCAGCGAGTACCACATCAAAGCCAAGTTCGTGCTCGATGCCAGCGGCTATGGCCGCGTGCTGCCGCGCCTGCTGGATCTGGAAGCGCCGTCGAATTTTCCGGTACGCCAGGCGGTGTTCACTCATGTTGAAGACCGCATCGAACACCCAGGTTTCGACCGTACCAAGATCCTGGTAACCACTCACCCGACCAAACGCGATATCTGGTTCTGGACCATTCCGTTCAGCAATGGCCGGTGCTCGGTGGGCGTGGTCGCGGCCAAGGAGCACTTCGACGGCCGCGACGCTGACCTGGACGCCTGCCTGCGCGGCTTTATCGACGAAACTCCAAGCCTGTCCGGCGTGCTGAACAACGCGGTGTGGGACACGCCAGCGCGCACCATCGGCGGCTACTCGGCCAACGTCAAAACCCTGCACGGCCCGGGCTTTGCCCTGCTGGGCAATGCGGCGGAATTCCTCGACCCAGTGTTCTCCTCCGGTGTGACCATCGCCATGCGCTCAGCGAGCATGGCGGCAGCCCTGCTGGACCGTCAGCTCAAAGGCGAAACAGTGGACTGGCAAACCGAATTTGCCGCACCGTTGAAGCGCGGCGTCGACACCTTCCGCTGCTACGTCGAAGGCTGGTACGCGGGGACATTCCAGGATGTGATTTTCCACCCTGAAAGCTCGCCGGAGATTCGTCGCATGATCAGCGCGATCCTCGCAGGCTACGCGTGGGACGAGCGTAATCCGTTTGTCAGCGAGCCCAAGCGGCGGTTGCGGATGTTGTCGGAGATTTGCGCGAGTGAACCGACATGACATCTCAATACCTGAGTAAAAACTACGTCGAAGAAACCAAATTCGGTTTGTGGTTCCTGCGCAGCCACACCTGGCAGCACCATGTGCTGCGCGTGGCGATCAACGACCTGCGCAGCCTGTTCACCGACCCACTGCCCGAAGCGCCGGTATTGCTCGACGCCGGCTGCGGCCAGGGCAAGTCCTTCCAGTATTTGCAGCAGGTGTTCGCCCCCGAGCGCCTGATCGGGCTGGACGCAGACCCTCATAGCCTGGAATTGAGCAAGGCTGAAGCCACGCGCCAGGGCCTGGCCATCGAGCTGATCGGCAGCGACTGCGCCACCCTCGATGTGCCAGACGAGAGCGTCGATATCCTGTTCTGCCACCAGACCTTCCATCATCTGGTCGAACAGCATCGCGCACTCAAAGAGTTTTACCGAGTGCTCAAGCCGGGAGGCTATCTGCTGTTTGCCGAATCCACCGAAGCCTATATCGACACTTGGGTGATCCGCTGGCTGTTCCGCCACCCCATGCATGTGCAGAAAAGCGCCGAAGAATACCTGGAGATGCTCCGCGAGCAGGGCTTTGAATTCGGCCCGCAGAACGTTTCATACCCGTACCTGTGGTGGAGCCGTTCCAGCGACTTCGGCCTGCTGGAGCGCTGGGGCCTGCGCAACCCGCCGCCGGTGGGCCAGCGCGAAGAAACCCTGGTCAACTGTGTGGCGCGCAAGCCTCTGGCGAGTTGCGCACCATGATGCGCAGCCTGTTGATCGGTTGCCTGCTATTGCTGAGCGCCTGCGCCAGCCAGCCGCCGTTGCCGGAAAAAACGCCCGCGCTGGCGTTGCCAATGCAACTGCATGTGCAGCGCCATGCAGATGGCCAGAGCCAGGACTGGTTCCTGGTGGTCCAGCGCGAAGGCAGCGCAATCCGCTGGTCGATGATGGACCCGCTGGGCATCCCGCTGGCCCGGCAAAAACTGATCGATGGCGCCTGGCAGGCCGACGGCTTGCTGCCGCCCAATCCCCAGGCGCGGGAGCTGTTCGCCGCCCTGCTGTTTGCCCTGGCTTCAGCCGATGACGTGCGCGCGCTTTACCCCAGCGCCCAGGCAAGGGGCCTCACACGTACCCTGCCGGGGCATTGGCAAATCGTCTACCAATCCTCAGAAGTCTTCAGTGTGACCATGACCGGCCAACCCTTGAGCTACCGCATTACACCGCTCGGTGCCGCCCAATGACCGCCTACCTCAACGCCCTCGGCGTGATTTGCGCCCTTGGTCGCGGTCAGGAGCACGTCAGCCGCAGCCTGTTTGCCGGTGACTGTTCAGGCATGCGCGCCGAAAGCGGTTGGGTGCCGGAGCGCGTGTTGCCGGTCGGCAGTGTGCACGGCGAGCTTGCAACCATCCCGGTGGAACTCGGCCAGCAGAGCAGCCGCAATAACCAACTGTTGCTGGAAGCGGCGTTGCAGATCGAGAACGAGATTCGTCAGGCGATCCACACCTACGGCGCTTCGCGCGTTGGCGTCGTGTTGGGCACCAGCACCTCGGGCATCGACGAAGCCAGCCGCGGCATCGCCCTGTACCTGCGCGACAAGCACTTCCCCTGCGACTACGACTACCAGCAACAGGAACTCAGCGCCCCGGCGAACTTCCTCGCCGACTGGCTGCAACTGAGCGGCCCTGCCTACGTGATTTCTACCGCGTGCACCTCCAGCGCACGCGCCCTGATGAGCGCCCAGCGCTTGCTTGATCTGGGAGTGTGCGATGCGGTGATTTGCGGCGGCGTGGACAGCTTGTGCAAGCTGACCCTCAATGGTTTCAGCGCGCTGGAAGCCGTCTCGAATGAGCGTTGCAACCCTTTTTCGGCGAACCGCAACGGCATCAATATCGGCGAAGCGGCCGTGCTGTTTTTGATGAGTAAAGCGCCGGCACCGATTGCCTTGCTGGGCAGCGGCGCCAGCTGCGACGCACACCATATCTCCGCGCCCGAACCTACCGGCAAAGGCGCGTTGCAGGCGATGCGCAAGGCCTTGGCCAGTGCAAAACTGGCGCCGGAGCAGATCGGCTACCTGAACCTGCATGGCACCGCCACCCAGCACAACGACGCCATGGAAAGCCTGGCCGTCGCCAGCCTGTTCCCCGAAGGCGTAGCCTGCTCATCCACCAAACCCATGAGCGGCCACACCCTCGGCGCCGCCGGTGCGCTGGAAGCGGCCTTCTGCTGGCTGAGCCTGACTCACGGCCGCGTCCCACCCCACGTATGGGACGGCCAGGCCGACCCCGCGTTGCCCGCCTTGCAATGGGCACGCAGCGACGAAACCTTGGGAAAAACCTGCCTGATGAGCAACTCGTTTGCCTTCGGCGGTAATAACGTCAGCCTGATTATCGGAGAGGCCCCATGACCAACTGGCCACTCGCCGAGCTACTGCCCCACGCGGGCGACATGATCCTCATCGACCAAGTGCTGTCGTTCGACGAAGAGCAGATTCACACCCGTCTCACCGTCAAGCCTGGCGGCCTGTTCAACCGCCCTGACGGCAGCTTGCCGGCCTGGGTCGGCATCGAGTTGATGGCGCAGAGCGTCGCCGCCTACGCCGGTTGCCGCGCACGCCAAAGGGGCGAGGCGGTGGAACTGGGCTTCCTGCTCGGCACACGTAAGTTCGAATGCAACGTGGAACACTTCCCGGTGGGCGCCGAGCTGAACATCCACGGCCTGCGCTCCCTGGAAGACGACAACGGCATGGGTGTGTTCGAATGCCACCTGACCGGCGACGGTATCCAGGCTAGCGCCCGCTTGAACGTATTTCGACCGCCCCAGGCGGCCAATTATTTAGAAGAATCGAAGGACGAAACGCCATGACTGAATCCGTACTGGTCACCGGCTCCAGCCGTGGCATCGGCCGCGCCATTGCCCTGCGCCTGGCCCAGGCCGGCCATGACATCGTGCTGCATTGCCGCAGCGGCCGTGCCGAAGCCGATGCAGTGCAAGTCGAAATCGAAGCCCTTGGCCGCAAGGCACGGGTGCTGCAATTCGATGTGGCGGATCGTGCGACCTGCAAGGAAATCCTTGAGGCCGACGTCGAGCAACATGGCGCCTACTACGGCGTGGTGCTCAATGCCGGGCTGACCCGCGACGGAGCGTTCCCGGCCTTGTCGGAAGACGATTGGGACGTGGTGATGCGCACCAACCTGGATGGTTTCTACAACGTGCTGCACCCGGTGATGATGCCAATGATTCGCCGTCGCGCAGCCGGGCGTATCGTGTGCATTACCTCGGTGTCGGGGCTGATCGGCAATCGCGGCCAGGTCAATTACAGCGCCTCGAAAGCCGGCCTGATCGGCGCGGCAAAAGCCCTGGCCATCGAGCTGGGCAAGCGCAAGATCACTGTCAACTGTGTAGCCCCCGGCTTGATCGACACCGCGATGCTGGATGAAAACGTACCGGTGGAAGAGCTGATGAAAATGATCCCGGCACAGCGCATGGGCACTCCCGAAGAAGTCGCCGGTGCGGTGAATTTCCTGATGTCGGCCGAAGCCGCCTATATCACCCGCCAGGTGTTGGCCGTCAATGGAGGCTTGTGCTGATGAAACGTGTAGTCGTCACCGGCATGGCCGGCATGACCTCCCTGGGCGGAGATTGGGCGACCATCTCCGCCAACTTTCGCGCCAACCGCAGCGGCATTCGGCGCATGGACGAGTGGGACCGTTTTACCGAACTGAACACGCGCCTGGCCGGCCCTATCGACGATTTCGTCGTGCCGGCCCATTGGACCCGCAAGCAGCTGCGCAGCATGGGCCGTGTCTCGCGCCTGGCGGTATGGGCGGCGGAGCAGGCATTGCAGGACGCCGGGTTGCTCGGTGATGAGTCGATCAAGGATGGGCGCATGGGTGTGGCGTGTGGTTCGTCCACCGGCAGCACCGATGAGATCAAGGCGTTCGGCAATATGCTGCTCAATTCGGTGGCCGAGGGGCTGAACGCCAACTCCTATGTACGGATGATGCCGCACACCACGGCGGCGAATATCAGCATCTTTTTTGGCCTGACCGGGCGGCTGATCCCAACGTCCAGCGCCTGCACCAGCGGCAGCCAGGGCATCGGTTATGCCTATGAGGCGATCAAGTTCGGCCGCCTGCCCTTGATGCTCGCCGGCGGCGCCGAGGAGCTGTGCCCCACCGAAGCCATGGTGTTCGACGCGCTCTACGCCACCAGCCTGAAAAACGACGCCCCGCAAACCAGCCCACGCCCCTACGACAGCGGCCGCGACGGCCTGGTGATCGGCGAAGGCGGCGGCATGCTGGTACTTGAGGAGCTGGAACACGCCCTGGCGCGGGGTGCACATATTCACGCGGAACTGGTCGGCTTCGGCAGCAACGCTGACGGCCAGCACACCACCCGCCCGGAACAGAAAACCATGCGCCGCGCCATGGAGCTTGCCCTTGAGGACGCTGGGCTCACACCAGACGCGATTGGCTACGTGAACGGACACGGCACCGCCACCGATCAAGGCGACATCGCCGAGACCCTGGCCACCAGCAGCCTGTTCGGCAAGCGCATGCCCATCAGCTCGCAGAAAAGCTTCCTCGGCCACACCCTCGGGGCGTGCGGGGCGCTGGAGTCGTGGTTCAGCATCGAGATGATGAACCGCAACCAATACGTGCACACCTTCAATCTGGACTCCGTCGACCCGCAGTGCGGGGAGCTGGACTACCTGCAAGGTGAATTCCGCGAGATGCACCACGACTACGTGATGAACAACAATTTTGCCTTTGGCGGCGTGAATACGTCGCTGATCTTCCGCCGCTGGTCCTGACTTTTTAAACGATTGGAGAATACGGAATGTCTTCCTTGCTACGCGTCACCCTGATCACCCTGGCGCTGTTGACCACTGCCGGCTGCACCAGCAAACCGGTCCTCAACACCCAGCACGACCTGCCGGCGAACACCCAGGTCAGCGAAGAAAAAATGAAGACGGTTATCGTCAACGCCCTGCAAAAACGCGAGTGGACCGTGCAACGCCTGAGCCCGCAACTGGTGCAGGCCGAGATCACCGTGCGTAACCAGTACTACGCCGCCATCGACATCCGTTACACCCGCAACAGTTACGCCATCACCTACCGCGACAGCCGCGAGCTGGGCTACAAGGACGGCAAGATTCATCGCAACTACAACCGCTGGGTGAACAACTTGGACAGCGACATCATGGCGGGCTTGCGCAGCAATGGTGTGAGTAGTGAGGCAGGGTCGGCGGCGCAGTTGTTTGAGCAAACCGGGACCACCAAGTAAAACCGAGACTCCGTGGGGAGCGGGCGGTGCGAGGCCGCCCAATAAAGACGCGGGTATTTTTCTGTTAGAACTCAACGTCTGGTTTTGGGGCTGCTGTGCGGCCCAGCGCGGGTCAAGCCCGCTCACCACGAGTCTCTCGTTTTCTCAGGTTATGTTTTAGATACCTATCGGGAGCAGGCCTCCTCCCGCACTTGAACCGAGCACGCCCGGCAACGCTTGGCCGTCAAAGGAACAAGCTCCCTCACCACATTTTCGATGAAGCATTGCAACCTATGCACATCAGTGGGTGGCCTTAAGCGTCAACAACTCCACAAACGCCTTCGCCATCGGCGTCTGCGCGCCCTTGCGCTGTACCAGCCATACCGAGGTCACCGCCTCCGGGTCCAGTAAGGTGCGATACACCACTCCATCAATGCGGATGCGCTGGTAAGACGCTGGCAGCACCGACACGCCCAACCCCGCCGCCACCAGGCCGATGATGGTCATCGCCTCGCCCGCTTCCTGGGCGAAGTGCGGGCTGAAGCCAGCGTCGCGGCACAGGCTGAGCAGTTGGGCATACAGGCCGCTCCCATAGCTGCGTGGGAAAAACACAAACGGCTCGTCAGCTAACTGGGCCAGGTGCAAGCCACGCTCACTGCCTTCCACCAACGGGTGACCGGCACTCAGGACAGCAACCAGGGGTTCGCGCATCAGCTCGATCACATTCAACGAATCCGGCAATGGCAAGGGCCGCATCAACCCCACCTGAATCGACTCATCCACCAGCGACTCGGCCACTTCGGTGCTGCTCATTTCCTGCAGGTTCAAGTGCACCGCCGGGAAGGCCTGGCGAAACGCGAAGATCGCCTGGGGAATGCTCGCGTTGAAGGGCGCTGACGAAGTGAAGCCTATCTTCAACTCCCCCAGCTCACCCAACTGCGCCCGCCGCGCGACGTCCGCCGCCTTGTCCACCTGGGCCAGCACCAACCGCGCTTCGTGCAGGAACAAGCGCCCCGCCTCGCTCAGCTCAACCCGACGATTGGTACGCTCAAATAACCGCGCGCCCACCTCCTGCTCCAGCGCCTGGATCTGCTGGCTCAGGGGCGGTTGCGAGATGCCCAGCACCTGCGCGGCCCGGCCAAAGTGCAGCTCTTCGGCAACAGCGATGAAGTACCGCAGATGACGCAATTCCATGCAAACCCCATTAGGTCGTTAAAGCTATCAAACAGGTCGAACAATATATTGGAAAGAATCATTAGCCAGCTATATTCTTTTTTGCATTGCCAGCCCTGACAGGCTTTTGCTCCCCGAGGTCCCCGTGAAATCTGCTGTCGCTCCACTCGCTCAAGACGTCCCGCCCACCGCCCTCGATGAGGTAGTGGCTCAGCTCAATGACGCGTTCATCGAGAAAGGCACGCCGATGTTCATGCGCACGGTGCTGGCGCTGTTCTCAGGCGGTTTTGCTACGTTTGCCCTGCTGTATTGCGTGCAACCGATGATGCCGGCACTGTCCCACGAGTTTTCCATCAATGCCGCGCAAAGCAGCCTGATTCTCTCGGTGTCCACGGCGATGCTTGCGCTGGGTTTGCTGATCACCGGACCGATTTCCGACACCCTGGGGCGTAAGCCGGTGATGGTCGCCGCGCTGTTCTGCGCGGCGCTGGCCACGATTGCCAGCGGCCTGATGCCGTCCTGGGAAGGGATCCTGCTGATGCGTGCGCTGGTGGGCCTGTCACTCAGCGGCGTGGCCGCCGTCGCAATGACCTACCTGAGCGAAGAGATCCACCCCCAGCACATCGGCCTGGCCATGGGCCTGTACATCGGTGGCAATGCCATTGGCGGCATGAGCGGACGCCTGATCATCGGCGTGTTGATCGACTTCGTCAGCTGGCACACCGCAATGCTGATCATCGGCGCCCTGGCGCTGATCGCGGCCACGGTGTTCTGGAAAATCCTCCCGGAATCGCGCAACTTCCGCGCCAGCAGCCTCAAGCCACGTAGCCTGATGGACGGCTTTGTCATGCACTTCAAGGACGCGGGCCTGCCGTGGCTGTTTCTTGAAGCCTTCCTGCTGATGGGCGCGTTCGTGACGATGTTCAACTACATCGGCTATCGCCTGCTGGCCGACCCGTACGACCTGAGCCAGGCCGTGGTCGGCCTGCTGTCGTTGGTCTACCTCTCGGGCATCTACAGCTCGGCGAAAATCGGCTCCCTCGCCGACCGCCTCGGCCGCCGCCGTGTGCTGTGGGCCACCATCGTACTGATGCTCGCCGGCATGCTGCTGACCCTGTTCTCCCCGTTGTGGCTGGTGGTGCCGGGCATGCTGATCTTCACCTTCGGCTTCTTCGGCGCCCACTCGGTGGCCAGCAGCTGGATCGGTCGCCGAGCAGTCAAGGCCAAGGGGCAGGCGTCGTCGTTGTACCTGTTCTGCTACTACGCTGGCTCAAGCGTCGCCGGCACCACGGGTGGATTCTTCTGGCACCTCGCCGGATGGAACGGCATTGGTGCATTCATCGTGGCGCTGTTGATCGGCGCGTTGCTGGTCGCGTTGAAGTTGGCGAAGTTGCCGCCGCTGGCCTCGGCCTGAAAAGCCGAGGGTGTAACGATGCCCTACAGCTCAAGCCGTGCTTGCAGTCGATCATCGCGCTTCTCCAGCGTGAGCATCGAGAAGCCTCCCGTCTCCCGCTCAAGTGCCGCCAACCAGTTGAGCACGGCCGTGGCCTCGCCACTGAGGGTCAAACGCAGTCGTTCGTTTTCTACGTCGACCTGCTCAACCTTGAACTGCGGGACCACAATGGCTCCCAACACCCCAATGATCACGACCACCACCATGATTTCAATCAGGGTAAAACCACGTTGGCCCTTGGGCATTTTCACCATTCAGTTCACCAGTTGGTTGAGGCTGAGAATCGGCAAGAGAATGGCCATGACGATCAGCAGCACCACACCGCCCATCACCACCAGCATTGCCGGTTCGAACAAACTCACCACCAGCGTGATGCGGGCGGCGAGGCTTTTTTCCTGTTGCTCGGCGGCACGCGCCAACATCCTGTCGAGTTCACCGGCGCGTTCGCCGCTGGCGATCATGTGCAACATCAACGGGGGTATATCTCCACTGGCTTCAAGGCCACGACTCAGCGTGCCGCCCTCGCGAACCGAACGCGCGACGTCATGCATACGGGCGCGGATGGTCACATTGCCGATCACCGCCGCGGCAATTTCCAGGGCGTCCACCAGAGGTACGGCACTTTTCACCGGTGGCGGTGAATGCGCGTGCCTTGACCTTGTCACCCACCAGCAAGGTCGCCGATGGCGTGATACTGCCCACGGCACTCCAACCGCCCGGCAACTCGGGTTCGGCAAGGATATTGACATCGACCACGTTGTAGAACGCCGCGTCGGTGTCACCGACGGTCCAGATGCCCAGGATCACATGCGGACCGTTCTTATCCTGAGGGATCACACAGGCATGCTTGTCGCCGCTGACCGGCAGGACGTTACCACCGTCCACGACACAGAATGGCGTGCCTTCGAACGAGGCGCGCTTAAGCGGCTCATTCGGGTTCCAGCCATTGCGGGTAATGAAATACTCATGTTTGGTGGCTGGGTGTGCCGCAGTGTATGTCCAGTCGAAATTGATGTTTCTGTCCTTGATTTCGGTCTGGTGCCAACGGTTCGCGGATTGGGCGTCCATGGCCGAGAACAGGCCAATACCGCCGCTGGCGATCTTACCGTCGACCGGCCCCTGCAACGGCGCGCCCCCGACACCGGCCGGAAACCCCTTGAAGGTTTCACCGACACTTTGCGGCTCGTATTGTGCACCGCCGCAGTCCTTGTTCAGGCCTTTCTGGCACTGGAAGGCGCGTGAAGGTGGATCATTCAGATAACCATGAGCCTGTGCACTCTGAGCAGGTATCAACAATGCACTTAACAACGCTAGCGAAGAAACACCGCCCCAGCGCGACAGGTCCTTTTTAATCATTAAATTCGAGCCCTACTTAACCAGACAATAAAACCCACATCCGAAAATATGGAATACGTTTTTCAAGGTTTTTGTACTACGAGCGGGGCCGAATTCTACGGATATAGAAATTAATTAATGTAGGAATAGTTGAATAGTACTAATTGAAATTTCCCAAAAAGGAAAAGCACCACATTTAAGTAGGAACACTCCTACATAACAAAAGATTTAAACGCACTATGGCCAAGCGATAAAAAATCCGCCTAGCCATTCACAGTTCATTCAGGTTGTTAGCGACAACATCACCCTCTTAATTGGAAGAAGGTGATGAAGTAAAACAGGGAAACTACACGTGATATTGCGCGGACAACTCATGCACCGCTTGCAGGAAAGCGCCAGCGTGTTCCGGGTTCACTTCCGGCGTAATGCCATGACCCAGGTTAAACACGTGCCCGGTACCCTTGCCATAGCTGGCCAGGATGCGGCCGACTTCGGCGCGGATCGCTTCCGGCTTGGCGTACAGCACGGTCGGGTCCATGTTGCCTTGCAGCGCGACGCGGTTGCCCACGCGCTGGCGGGCTTCACCGAGGTCGCACGTCCAGTCCAGGCCTAATGCATCAGCGCCGGCGTCGGCGATGCTTTCCAGCCACAGGCCACCGCCCTTGGTGAACATGATGACCGGCACTTTGCGGCCCTCGTGCTCACGTATCAGGCCGCTGACGATCTTGCGCATGTAGGCCAGGGAGAACTCCTGGTACGCCGCCGCCGACAGGTTGCCGCCCCAGGTATCGAAAATCTGTACCGCTTGCGCACCGGCCATGATCTGGCCGTTGAGGTAGGACGTGACCGACTGGGCCAGCTTGTCCAGCAGCAGGTGCATGGCTTGAGGGTTGTCGTAGAGCATCGCCTTGGTCTTGCGGAAGTCTTTCGACGAGCCGCCTTCGACCATGTAGGTGGCCAGGGTCCAAGGGCTGCCCGAGAAGCCGATCAGTGGCACACGGCCGTTCAGCTCGCGGCGGATAGTGCTGACGGCGTCCATCACGTAGCCGAGGTCTTTGTGCGGATCAGGGATCGGCAAGGCTTCGATATCGGCCAGGGTGCTGACGACTTTCTTGAAACGCGGGCCTTCGCCGGTCTCGAAGTACAGGCCTTGGCCCATTGCATCAGGGATGGTGAGGATGTCGGAAAAGAGGATGGCCGCGTCCAGTTGAGGGTAGCGGTCCAGCGGCTGCAGGGTGACTTCGCAGGCGAACTCCGGGTTCATGCACAGGCTCATGAAATCGCCGGCGTGGGCGCGACTGGCGCGGTATTCCGGCAGGTAGCGACCGGCTTGACGCATCATCCACACAGGGGTGACGTCCACGGGTTGCTTGAGCAGGGCACGAAGGAAACGGTCGTTCTTGAGGGCAGTCATGTCGGCATCCGCAAAAAAAGTGCGGGCATTTTCTCAGAGCGCGACGCAAAAGGCACGGCAAGAGCGGTGCCTTTTGTCTATCGGGTCAATTTGTCGCGGACATGGAAGCGCTGCAAAACCAATGTGGGAGGGGGCTTGCACCCGATAGCGGTGTGTCAGTCTCAGTATCTGTCACTGAACCACCGCTATCGGGGGCAAGCCCCCTCCCACATTTTTGACCGCACTTCAGCCTGAAATGGGTTAGACGTTCAGGTAGTCCAGGATCCCTTCGGCGGCATTGCGGCCTTCGAAGATCGCGGTCACCACCAGGTCAGACCCGCGCACCATGTCGCCACCGGCAAAGATTTTCGGGTTGCTGGTCTGGTGCTTGTACTGGCCTTGTTCCGGGGCTACCACACGGCCCTGGCTGTCGGTTTGGATCTCGAACTGCTCGAACCACGGCGCCGGGCTTGGGCGGAAACCGAAGGCGATGACCACGGCGTCGGCCGGGATGATCTCTTCGGAACCCGGGATCGGCTCGGGGCTGCGACGGCCACGGGCGTCCGGTTCGCCGAGACGGGTCTCGACCACCTTCACACCTTCGACACGGTCTTCACCGACGATCGCAATCGGCTGACGGTTATAGAGGAATTTCACGCCTTCTTCCTTAGCGTTCTTCACCTCTTTGCGCGAACCCGGCATGTTGGCTTCGTCACGGCGATACGCGCAGGTCACCGACTTGGCGCCCTGACGAATCGAGGTACGGTTGCAGTCCATCGCGGTGTCGCCACCGCCGAGTACCACGACCTTCTTGCCTTTCATGTCGACGAAATCTTCCGGCGACTTTTCAAAGCCCAGGTTGCGGTTGACGTTTGCGATCAGGAAGTCGAGCGCGTCATACACGCCAGGCAGATCCTCACCGGCAAAGCCGCCCTTCATGTAGGTGTAAGTACCCATGCCCATGAACACGGCATCGTATTCGGCGAGCAGTTGCTCCATGGTGATGTCTTTGCCGATTTCGGTATTGAGGCGGAACTCGATACCCATGCCGGTGAACACTTCACGACGGTGGCTCAGTACGGTTTTTTCCAGCTTGAACTCGGGGATACCGAAGGTCAGCAGGCCACCGATTTCCGGGTTCTTGTCGAACACCACCGGGGTCACGCCGCCACGCACCAGCACGTCGGCACAGCCAAGGCCCGCCGGGCCCGCACCGATGATCGCCACGCGCTTGCCGGTCGGCTTGACCTTGGACATGTCCGGGCGCCAGCCCATGGCGAACGCGGTGTCAGTGATGTACTTCTCCACCGAACCGATGGTCACCGCACCGAAGCCGTCGTTCAGGGTGCAGGCACCCTCACACAGACGGTCCTGCGGGCACACCCGGCCGCAGACTTCCGGCAGGGTGTTGGTCTGGTGCGACAGCTCGGCGGCGGCGAGGATGTTGCCCTCGGCCACCAATTTCAGCCAGTTGGGAATGAAGTTGTGCACCGGGCACTTCCATTCGCAATACGGGTTACCGCACCCCAGGCAGCGATGGGCCTGGTCGGCCGAGTGCTGGGGTTTGAAGGGTTCGTAGATTTCCACGAACTCTTTCTTGCGTTGACGCAACAGTTTCTTCTTCGGATCTTTGCGCCCGACATCGATGAACTGGAAGTCGTTATTCAGACGTTCAGCCATGTTAAAACCTCATCAAACTCTTCAGGCGCATATCACTGCGGGTTGGCACGGATGCTGGAAAGCAACGATTTCAGGTTGGCAGCCTTGGGCTTGACCAGCCAGAAACGACGCAGGTAATCATCGAGGTTCTCGGCGAGGTTACGGCCCCATTCGCTGCCGGTCTCCTCGACGTACTCGTCCAGCACGTGCTGCAAGTGGTTCCGGTAGGATTCCATGGCTTCGCCGCTGATCCGCTGGATCTCGACCAACTCGTGGTTGACCTTGTCGACGAAGGTGTTGTCCTGGTCGAGCACGTAGGCGAAACCGCCAGTCATGCCCGAACCGAAGTTGTAACCGGTCTTGCCCAGTACCGCGACAAAGCCCCCGGTCATGTACTCGCAGCAGTGATCGCCAGTGCCTTCCACCACGGTGTGGGCACCGGAGTTACGCACGGCGAAACGCTCACCGGCAGTACCCGCGGCGAACAGCTTGCCACCGGTAGCGCCGTACAAGCAGGTGTTACCGATGATGGCACTCTCCTGGCTCTTGTAGACGCTGCCTTTAGGCGGAACGATCACCAGCTTGCCGCCGGTCATGCCCTTGCCCACGTAGTCGTTGGCGTCGCCTTCCAGGTACATGTGCAGGCCGCCGGCGTTCCACACGCCAAAGCTCTGGCCAGCGGTACCCTTGAAGCGGAAGGTGATTGGCGCTTTCGCCATCCCTTGGTTGCCATGCTTGCGCGCGATTTCACCGGAGATGCGTGCGCCGATGGAACGGTCGCAGTTGCAGATATCCAGAGCGAATTCGCCACCACTGGCGTCATTGATAGAGGAACCGGCCATTTCGACCATCTTCTCGGCCAACAGGCCTTTGTCGAACGGCGGGTTGCGATCCACCTGGCAGAATTGTGGCTTGTCTGCCGGGATGTGATCGCTCCCCAACAACGGCGTCAGGTCCAGGTGCTGTTGCTTGGCGGTCTGGCCTTCGAGGATGTCCAGCAGATCGGTGCGACCGATCAGCTCTTCCAGCGAACGCACGCCCAGCTTGGCCAGCCACTCACGGGTTTCTTCGGCGACGTAGGTGAAGAAGTTCACCACCATGTCGACGGTGCCGATGTAGTGATCCTTGCGCAGCTTCTCGTTCTGAGTGGCGACGCCGGTGGCGCAGTTGTTCAGGTGGCAAATGCGCAGGTATTTGCAGCCCAGGGCGATCATCGGCGCGGTGCCGAAACCGAAACTCTCGGCGCCGAGGATCGCGGCCTTGATCACGTCGAGGCCGGTTTTCAGGCCGCCGTCAGTCTGCACACGGACCTTGCCGCGCAGGTCGTTGCCGCGCAGGGTCTGGTGAGTTTCGGCCAGGCCGAGTTCCCAAGGTGCGCCGGCGTACTTGATGGAGGTCAGCGGGGATGCACCGGTACCGCCGTCGTAGCCGGAGATGGTGATCAGGTCGGCATAGGCCTTGGCCACACCGGCGGCAATGGTGCCCACGCCCGCTTCCGCTACCAGTTTCACCGAGACCAGCGCCTGCGGATTGACTTGTTTCAGGTCGAAAATCAGCTGCGACAAGTCTTCAATCGAGTAGATGTCGTGGTGCGGCGGTGGCGAAATCAGGGTCACGCCAGGCACTGCATAACGCAGCTTGGCGATCAGACCGTTGACCTTGCCGCCTGGCAGCTGGCCGCCTTCACCGGGCTTGGCGCCCTGGGCAACCTTGATCTGCAGCACTTCGGCATTGACCAGGTATTCCGGGGTCACGCCGAAACGGCCAGTGGCAACCTGCTTGATTTTCGAGCTCTTGATGGTGCCGTAGCGCGCCGGGTCTTCACCGCCTTCACCGGAGTTGGAACGCGCGCCCAGGCGGTTCATGGCTTCGGCCAGTGCTTCGTGAGCCTCAGGCGACAGAGCGCCGAGGGAAATACCGGCGGAGTCGAAGCGCTTGAGGATCGATTCCAGCGGCTCAACTTCGCTGATGTTCATCGGCGTGTCCAAGGTCTTCACCTTGAACAGGTCGCGGATCATGGACACCGGGCGGTTATCCACCAGCGAGGTGTATTCCTTGAACTTGGCGTAGTCGCCCTGCTGCACGGCGGCTTGCAGAGTGCTCACCACGTCCGGGTTGTACGCGTGGTATTCGCCACCGTGCACGAACTTGAGCAGGCCGCCTTGCTGGATCGGCTTGCGCGCGCTCCAGGCTTCGGCAGCCAGGGCTTTCTGTTCGGCTTCGATGTCGACGAAACGCGCGCCTTTGATACGGCTCGGCACACCACGGAAGCTCAGGTCGCAGACTTCTTCGGACAGGCCGATGGCTTCGAACAATTGAGCACCGCGATAAGACGTGACGGTGGAGATGCCCATCTTGGACAGGATCTTCAACAGGCCTTTGGTGATGCCTTTACGGTAGTTCTTGAACACCTCATAGAGGTCGCCCAGCACTTCACCGGTACGGATCAGGTCGCCCAGCACTTCGTACGCGAGGAACGGGTACACCGCCGAGGCGCCGAAGCCGATCAACACCGCGAAATGATGCGGGTCGCGGGCGGTGGCGGTTTCGACAAGGATGTTGGAGTCGCAGCGCAGGCCTTTTTCGGTCAGGCGGTGGTGCACCGCTCCGGTGGCGAGCGAAGCGTGGATCGGCAGCTTGCCTGGGGCAATATGGCGGTCGGTCAGCACGATCTGGGTACGACCGGCGCGCACAGCTTCTTCGGCCTGGTCGGCGACGTTGCGCACAGCGGCTTCAAGGCCGAGGCTCTCGTCGTAGTTCAGGTCAATGATCTGGCGGTCGAAACCTGGACGCTCCAGGGTCATCAACGAACGCCACTTGGCCGGGGAAATAACCGGCGAGCTGAGGATCACGCGGGAAGCGTGCTCAGGCGATTCCTGGAAGATGTTGCGCTCGGCACCGAGGCACACTTCCAGGGACATCACGATGGCTTCGCGCAGCGGGTCGATCGGTGGGTTGGTCACCTGGGCGAACTGCTGGCGGAAATAGTCGTACGGCGTGCGCACGCGCTGGGACAGTACAGCCATCGGCGTGTCATCGCCCATGGAGCCGACGGCCTCGTAACCTTGCTCGCCGAGCGGACGCAGCACTTGGTCGCGCTCCTCGAACGTGACCTGGTACATCTTCATGTACTGCTTGAGCTGGTCAACGTCATAGAAAGCCGAACCGTGGTCGTTGTCTTCCATGGTCGCCTGGATGCGCAGGGCGTTCTTGCGCAGCCATTGCTTGTACGGGTGACGGGACTTCAAGCGGTTGTCGATGGCGTCGGTGTCGAGGATCTGCCCGGTTTCGGTGTCCACGGCGAGGATCTGGCCAGGGCCTACGCGACCTTTGGCGATGACGTCTTCAGGCTTGTAGTTCCACACGCCGATTTCCGACGCGAGGGTGATGAAACCGTTGGTGGTGGTGACCCAGCGCGCTGGGCGCAGACCGTTACGGTCGAGCAGGCACACCGCATAGCGGCCGTCGGTCATAACCACGCCAGCCGGGCCGTCCCACGGCTCCATGTGCATCGAGTTGTACTCATAGAACGCCCGCAAATCGGGGTCCATGGTCTCGACGTTCTGCCACGCAGGCGGAATGATCATGCGCACGCCGCGGAACAGGTCGATGCCACCGGTGACCATCAGTTCGAGCATGTTGTCCATGCTGGAGGAGTCGGAACCGACGCGGTTAACCAGCGGGCCGAGCTCTTCCAGGTCCATCAGATCGTTGGCGAACTTGGTGCGACGGGCCACGGCCCAGTTGCGGTTGCCGGTGATGGTGTTGATCTCGCCGTTATGGGCGAGGAAGCGGAATGGCTGGGCCAGCGGCCATTTCGGCAGGGTGTTGGTGGAGAAGCGCTGGTGGAACACGCAGATCGCTGTTTGCAGGCGCTCATCGCTCAGGTCTGGATAGAAGGCGGTCAAGTCCGCCGGCATCATCAGGCCTTTATAGATGATGGTCTTGTGGGAAAAGCTGCAGATGTAGTGGTCGGCATCGGCGGCGTTGGCCACGGACGAGCGACGACGGGACGTGAACAGCTTGATTGCCATGTCCTGGTCGCTCAGGCCGTCACCGGCGATGAACACTTGTTCGATCTGCGGCAGGCGCTCCAGGGCCAGGCGGCCGAGCACGCTGGTGTCGATTGGCACTTTGCGCCAGCCGACCAGTTGCAAGCCGGCAGCGACGATCTCGCGGTTCATGTTCTCGCGAGCGGCTTCGGCTTTGACCGGGTCCTGGTTGAAAAACACCATGCCCACGGCGTACTGCTTGGGCAGGTCGACAGCGAAATGCTCTTTGGCGACCGCGCGCAGGAATTGGTCGGGCTTTTGAATCAGCAAGCCACAACCGTCACCGGTCTTGCCGTCGGCGTTGATCCCACCGCGGTGGGTCATGCAGGTCAGGGCCTCGATGGCCGTTTGCAAAAGGGTATGACTGGGCTCGCCCTGCATATGGGCTATCAGGCCGAAACCGCAGTTATCCTTGAATTCATCGGGTTGGTACAGACCTGCTTTCATAGACACTTTCTCACCAGGCTGCCTCTTATACCGAGGCAAATTTCTTTTCAATTCAACCGGTTACCTTCCACGCCGAACGTACGCCGGCTTAGCGGGGGCAAAAGGGAGGTCATTGTACACACCGACACAGACGCTCACAAATTTAGCGACGAAATGTCGCAAATCTATGTCGCATTTATGAAAGGTTTAAAGCGATATGCTGTGCTAGTCAAAACTTTTTTAATTCTGACCGCTACGACTCAAAAGCTACTGTGACGCAGACACCACAAAGCGCGCGGCTTCTGGGAAGCTGCACGCACTTGAGGATTTTTTTGAGGTGCCGGGAGGGCGGCTTGGGTAAAGCCGCCGGATCTTCAGCGAGTTGCTGCCAGTTCTTGTTGAACGCTGGCAACAGTGCGAGGCCAAGGTTTACCAGCCTGAACCTTCGCTGGCAAGGATTTGATCGCAGAATCAGCTGCTGCACGGCTGGAGAAGTTGCCGTAGGTGATCACGTAAAGAGGCTTGCCGTTGAGCACTTTCTTGAAATAACGGTACTCGCCGCCCTGCTCTTTCACGAAGGCCTGAGCGTTGGCTTCGGAGCTGGTGCCGAGGATCTGCACCACGAAGTTACCGGTCGGCTGGCTGGCGTACCAGCTGCTGCCGGCGGCGCCTGCTTTGGCGACAGTGGCAGGTTTTTCCGCAGGCTTGGTCACCGGCGCGGGTTTGGCTGCTGGAGCAGGCGCTACGGGCTTGGTGACAGGTGCAGGCTTGGCAGTCGCGATAGTTGGCGCTGGCGTCGGCACTGCGGCTGGCTTGGCGGCCGGCTGACCCGCTGGCACACCCGCAGGTGGCGCGGTGGTAGTCACGGTCGGCGGTGTAGCGCTGGAGCCCTCTACGGGCACGCCGTCGTCGCCTTCGGAGATGCCACCGGCTTCTTCGGCGAGTGGGCCGCGCATCACAGGCTGACCAACCATTGGCAGGTTGGTCGGTTGGCCGGAATTGGCGAACTCGACATTCGGCGTGGGTTTACCCAGTGGCAACTGCGCCTGTTCGGTTGGCGCGCTGGCGGTGGTCGGCGCCTTGTTGCGACCCGGGATCAACCAGGCGGCGGCAACAGCGACCACGACAACGGCAGAAATCGCCAGTACGTGCTTCTTAGGCATAGTGAACCCCATCTTTGGACGCTTGACCGCAGAGCGGCTGGCAATCATGGCTTCGATCATTGCATCGCGGGCAACCTGGTTGATGGTGCCAGGCCAGCCGTCGGAGCTTTCGTGAATATCAGAGATCTGATTTGCCGTGAAAAGTTCGATACCGGCCCCGGCGCCTTCGAGGCGTTGAGCCAGGTATTCACGGGTTTCTTCCTCTTCGTACGGCTGCAGTTCGATGACGTGGAACAGCTCCTGATCACCACTGATCTGCTCCAGATCGGCGATCAGCGACGACTCACCGAACAGGAACACATGGGGACGACCTTCCGGCGTACCCGCCGCCAGCGCCAACAGCGCTTCCAGTGCGGATTCGTCGAGCTGCTCGGCGTCATCCACCAGCAGGTAGACTTCCTGGCCGGTCAGGCCAAGTTGCACGATTTGTTTGAGAATCGCGCTCGGCTCAGCAGTGGATACGTCCAGGGCCTGGGCAACCTGGCGCAGCACGCCGGCCGCATCACCGGCACCACGGGCAGACACCACCACGCTCTGTACCGATTGTTTGTTGGTGCTGGCAACCAGGGCCTGGCGCAGCAAGGTCTTGCCGCTGCCCAACGGACCGGTCACGACCAGCAGTAGCTGGCTGTAGCGCGCCAAGTGGTGCAGCTGCCCGAGCACCGGCTTGCGCTGGGCCGGGAAAAATTTGAAACCAGGCACCCGTGGAGCAAAAGGGTCGTGGCTTAACTGGTAATGGCCGAGGAACGCCTCGTCGGCATGCAAACTAGTCATCGGGATCTTATTAACCTTTAAGCTGGGCCAGGGCGCGGTAATCCGCTCCCAGCGTGGCCTGTAAAATCTCTTTCGGATAATCGTCGGTCACTAACGCTTCGCCCATGCGGCGCAGCAGCACCAGTCGTAGTCGACCGTCGATCACTTTCTTATCTATCGCCATGTGTTCGAGAAAGTCGGCCTCGGTCATCTCCTCAGGCGGAATGACCGGCAAACCGGCGCGCTGGAACAGGCGGATACCGCGATCACGCTCCTGGGCGCTGATCCAACCCAGGCGTTGCGACATCTCAAGTGCCATCACCGTGCCAGCCGCTACAGCCTCCCCGTGCAACCACACACCATAGCCCATGTGCGTTTCGATCGCATGGCCGAAGGTGTGGCCGAGGTTCAAAGTGGCCCGTACACCGGATTCCCGTTCGTCGGCATTCACCACCAGCGCCTTCGCGGCACAGGAGCGGGAAATCGCTTCGGTGAGCGCCACCTGGTCGAGGCCGCGCAAGGCGTCCACGTGTTCTTCCAGCCAGGTCAGGAACGGCTCGTCGCAAATCAGCCCGTACTTGATGACTTCCGCCAGGCCCGCCGACAGCTCGCGTGGTGGCAGGGTGTTGAGGGTCGCGGTATCGATCAGCACGGCTTGGGGCTGATAAAACGCGCCTACCATGTTTTTGCCAAGCGGATGGTTGATACCTGTCTTGCCGCCCACCGACGAATCGACCTGGGACAGCAGGGTGGTCGGCACCTGAATAAAGTCCACGCCACGCTGGTAGCAGGCCGCCGCAAAGCCGGCCATGTCGCCGATCACACCGCCGCCCAAGGCAATCACGGTGGTGCGACGGTCATGGCGCGCGGTCAGCAGGCCATCAAAGATCAGTTGCAGGGTTTCCCAGTTCTTGTGGGCTTCGCCGTCGGGCAAAATCACGGAAATCACTGAGTACGCCGCCAGGCTGCGGCTCAGACGCTCAAGATACAGCGGCGCGACCGTTTCGTTGGAGATGATCGCCACTTGCCGCCCGGCAATATGCGGTGCGAGCAACTCGGGCTGGTCCAACAGACCTTCGCCAATATGGATCGGGTAGCTGCGCTCGCCTAGATCGACCTTAAGTGTCTGCATGTGTCCCCGCGTTGAAGATGTGTTGACGACCGGCAACGTCGAGACCCGACGTCGCCTGATGGCTCTACGCCACACCCTGCAGGGTGATAGCGCGCCGCCGAGAATAGCGCATTTCGGGCCTGGCTTTAACGGGGTGGCAGCCGTTGCAGGCGCTCAAGAATGTCGAGGACCACCATGCGAGGCGGCCGCTCATCGGTTTCCACCACCAGATCGGCGATTTCCCGATACAGCGGATCGCGCAGCGTGAGTAGGTCCCGCAAGGTTTTTTCCGGGTTGGCCGTGCGCAGCAACGGGCGATTACGATCACGGGCGGTGCGGCCTACCTGCTGCTCGACCGACGCATGCAAATAGACCACCCGACCACCGGCATGCAGCGCCCGACGATTTTCATCGCGCATCACCGCGCCACCGCCGGTGGCCAATACCACGCCGTCGCAGCCGCACAGCTCAGCGATCATCGCCTGCTCGCGGTCACGAAAGCCCAGCTCGCCTTCTTTATCGAAGATCCATGGGATATTGGCACCCGTGCGCAATTCAATTTCCTTGTCGGAATCTTTGAATGGCAGGCGCAGCTCTTTGGCCAGCAAACGGCCGATGGTGCTTTTTCCAGCCCCCATCGGTCCTACAAGAATCAAATTTCGCACAGAATCAACGACTCACAGCAATCGCCTGGTTATTCATAATACGCGGAGTCAGGAATACCAGCAGCTCGGATTTTTTATCCGCCACCACATCGCGCCGGAAAAGGCGGCCAAGATACGGCACATCGCCCAAAAATGGCACTTTATCTACCACTTTGCTTTGGGTATTGGAGAAAACACCGCCAATGACGATCGTCTCTCCATCCTTGACCAACACCTTGGCGTTGACCTCGTTTTTCTTGATCGGCGGTACGTCGTTGAGTTTATTGAGGTAGTCGGGCTCATCCTTGGTGACTTTGACCACCATGATCACATGGTCATCGGGGGTGATTTGCGGGGTAACCTCCAATGAAAGGGAGGCCTCCTTGAACGACACCGACGTCGCACCTTGGGAGGTGGATTCCTGGTAGGGAATTTCCGTGCCCTTCAGAATGCGCGCGGTTTCCTTGTCGGAGGTGACCACCTTGGGCTGTGAGACGATTTCTCCATTGCCGGTTTTCTCCATGGCGGTCAGTTCCAGGTCGAGCAGCAGGTTGTCGGTGATATACGCAATGCCCAGGCCGGAGGTACCAGTAAGCGAACCCAGATCTACGAACGGCGAGCTGGGTGCATTTTCAGGAGTTTGGGCACCGTCCGACTGAGGCTTCTGAATACCTCCGGCGGCCCAATTCCCTCGATTGAGGCGACCTCCCCAGCGCGCACCCAGGCTTTTGTCGTAGTCGACGTTGGCCTCGACAATCCGCGCCTCGATCATCACCTGGCGCACCGGGATATCCAACTGCGCCACGATCCGGCGCAGCTCTTCCAAACGCTCGCCGGTCTGGTAGGCAATGATGTTGTTGGTGCGGTCATCTACGGCCACCGAACCGCGCTCATCCGTCGTTCCTTCAAAGCCGTTCACCGACTGGAACAGCTTGGCCAGGTCCGCCGCCTTAGCGTAGTTGACCTGCAATAATTCACGCCGCAGGGGCGCCAGGTCGGCCATCTGCTTGCGCGATTCCAGCGTGAGCAATTCACGAGCGGCCAACTCCTCGGCGGGCGCCACCAGTAGCACTCCGGCCTTTATCCGTTTATCCAAACCTTTAGTTTGCAGCACAAGATCCAGCGCTTGATCCCAGGGCACATGCTTGAGGCGTAGGGTGATGGAGCCCTGCACATCGTCGCTGACCACCAAGTTGAGGCCGGCCACATCGGCGATTTGCTGCAATACGGCGCGCAGACCAATATCCTGGAAGTTGAGGCTCAGCTTTTCACCTGTATAGGCGCCCGACACCGCATTCCCGGGAGGCGGTAGCTGGATAAGATCCACACGATTGGGCACAGCAACAGCCATCGGTGCCGTGAACGCTATCCATAGCGCCACACCGAAGGACGAGAAAGTCCTTTTCATTGTTTGATTCCGTTATGAGTGGAGGTTTAATACGAGGGTTCGCGGGCGCTCCAGCCATGCGCCCTGTTCATCGGGAAACAACTCGACCAGCTCGATATGGCCGTCATGAATCGCTGTGATTCGACCATGATCCGGCCCGAGGTAATCGCCGACCGCCAGGCGATGCAACGTAGAGGCCTGGCGCAGCAGGACGAAAGTCTGCGCCCCGCGGGACAACGTGCCGACCATGTCGAACTGATCCACAGAGAGACCTTCCAAGGCTCCACGCGAACGAGCCAGGTCTGGGGCAACAGCCGCCCGTCCACGCGAGTGATCGACGTGCAAGGCAAGGAGCTGGAACGGATCACGTAGACCGGAGGCGTCGTAGACAAAGGGTTGTTCTTGCAGGGCTGGCGCGCCCCGTTTAACGCTTTTCTGGCTACGCCAATAGCTCTTGGCCAGCAGATCAAGCCGCAGTAGCTTGCCATCACTTCGGAGAGCAACGTCATGCACCGTAGCGATGCGCGAGAGGCCACCTAGGGCACTCAGAAACGTCGCCAGGTCGTGATAGGCGCCGGTGACGCCGACCTGGACAGGCTGTTCGTTATAGAGTGGCCGAGACAGCTCATCCAACGGCGTGACGCTCTCTATCACCAACCCATTAGCCAGTGCTAACCGAGCGATGTCCTCCAGCAAGCCGGGCACCTCGGACTCACCAGGCAATTGCTGAAGAAGCCCGCTGACCTTTTCCTGCATCAGTTGGAACTGGCGAGCCTGGTCTTCAAGATCCGCGGCCACGTCAGTTTTTTCCGCGCGTTGCTGCTGCAGGGCAACACCTTGAACCTCGACCTGTCGCAATCGCTCCCGTGATGAGCTCAGGTATAGAAGGTCACCCACCACCAGCACTATGCCGGCCAGCGCACAGCCCAGCAGGACTTTGCCAGGTAAGGGCCATTTTGCAGCGTTGTGAGTCAGCGCGGAAAATTCGAGCCTGGGCAGGCTCATGGCTGGGCCTCGGAGGATTCTCCCTGGCGTACCATCAACTGGAATTCGTTGGTGCCGCGAGCGCCGTCGGCTCGCACATGTTGCAGGCGCGTAGAGTGTGCACCTTCGGAGGCTTCCAGGCGGCGCATCAACTGGGCAATGTCCTGGCTGGATTCAGCGCTGCCACTGATACTCACCGTATCGCCTTTGGCGACGACCTCATGCAAATGCACGCCATCAGGGACCGCACGGGCCAACTGATCGAGCAGTTGTGCGCCGGCGGAGCGATTATCGTGCAAGTCTTGTACGACCTTCATGCGTTCCGCCAGTTGCTGGCTTTGCACCTGAAGGTCATCAATGGTCTTGATACGCGAGTCCAGCACGGCGACGTCCTTGCTCGCATGATTATTGCGCGTCACCTGCCGGTCGATCGCCTGGTCGATCACCTGATCCGCCAGCCACACCGCCGCAAGCGCCACGCAGGCAAACGCCGCCAGCAGCATCAGGAAATATTTACGCCGCCGTTCCGCCAGCGCCTGGCGCCAAGGCAAAAAATTGATTCGTGTCATCCAGCGAAACTCCTCAGGGCCAACCCGCAAGCGACTCCCATCCCAGGGGCATCGACGACCCACTGTGTACCATCAACTCGATGGCCAAGTGTGAAGCTGGCGAAATCCTGACTGCAAGCGTGCGCCAATGCAAACTCTTCGATGTCCACGACACTGGTCGCCAACCCAGCCAGCGCCAAAACGGCTTCACGGGCCTCGACGTGCTCCTTGAGACAGGCTGCCAGCAATACCTCGACCCGCGCTGCCCCCTGCGCCGAAATGCCCTGAACCTGAAAATCCAGTGCCACTTCATCCAGCGGATAAGGAATGTATTGATCTGCTTCCATCTGAATCCTCCAGGCCATTTCGTCATCACTCAGCCCTGCAGGCATTTCAATTACCCGAGTAATCACCGAAGGCCCCGCAACGGCAACAGCCGCCCGCTTGGCCGACGTGCCAAGCCGAGACAGTGCGATGTAAAGCGCCTGCCCAATACCTTCCAGGTCCAGCAGGGTGCCATCGACTACCGAATGGGCAGACAGCGCCTGTGTGGCGTAGCTTTGCACGGTGTAACCGCTGGCTGAACGACTGATTTCAACCAGCTTGATCCCCGCTTCATTGATGTCGACGCCCAGGACGGTGTCGTCTTTTCGCCTGAAAAATCCCTTTTCCATAAAACTCCCCAAAACTTTCCCTGTCATAACGCCTGATTGCGGCTGGGCGCCGCGCATTCGGTCGGCATGTTGAAGTGGCGCGAATGACGCCCCAACCCGAAAAATGCTTTAATGCCCAGCGTTTTTTCCCGCTTTTTCTCTGCTGCCCGGGTCGATCCATCGTTTGCCATGCATGCCCCGACGCCTAACTCATTCTTTTCTCTGGAAATCCAAAAGCCTTGATTCGTCTGCTGAAGTTTTTCGGGTACTCCATTGTCGCGATCGTCTGCGGGCTACTGCTCGTACTCAGCGGGGCCTACCTCTACCTTAGTCCGGGTTTACCCTCCGTAGAGGCACTCAGAAGTATCCAGTTGCAGATTCCTTTGCGGGTCTACAGCAGCGATGAAAAACTGATCGCGGAGTTCGGCGAAATGCGCCGCACACCGATCCGTTTTGCCGACATTCCGCCCAATTTCATCAGCGCCCTGCTGTCAGCCGAAGATGATAATTTTGCCAACCACTATGGCGTCGACCCCAGCAGCCTGGTTCGCGCCGCCACACAATTGGTAAAAAGCGGACACATTCAATCCGGCGGCAGCACCATCACCATGCAGGTGGCGAAGAACTTCTTCCTCACAAGCGAACGCAGCTTTTCGCGTAAAGCCACCGAGATCCTGCTGGCATTGCAGATCGAGCGTCAGCTGACCAAGGACGAGATCCTTGAGCTTTACGTTAACAAGATCTACTTGGGTAACCGCGCCTACGGCATCGAAGCCGCGTCCCAGGTGTACTACGGCAAGTCCATTCGCGACGCCAGCCTGGCGCAGATGGCGATGATTGCCGGCCTTCCAAAGGCGCCTTCGCGCTTCAACCCACTGGCCAACCCGGCGCGCAGTAAAGAGCGCCGCGACTGGATCCTTGGGCGCATGTACAAACTGGGCAAGATCGACCAAGCCGCTTATGAAAGCGCGATAGCCGAACCACTGAACGCCAGCTATCACGTACCGACGCCGGAAGTGAACGCACCTTATATCGCTGAAATGGCACGTGCGGAGATGGTCGGCCGTTATGGCAGCGAGGCCTACACTGAAGGCTTCCGCGTGACGACGACGGTTCCGAGCAACTTGCAGGACATCGCCAATGACGCAGTGCATTCCGGCCTGATCACTTACGACCAGCGCCACGGCTACCGAGGCCCTGAATCGCGCTTGCCGGGCAAAACCCTGAGCGCCTGGACGACCGAGCTGGGTAAACAGCGCGCGATCAGCGGGCTGGAGCCGGCCATCGTCACCCAGGTGAAGAAAGATGGCCTGCAGGTACTGACACGCACCGGCGAAGCCCACGTAGCCTGGGACAGCATGAAGTGGGCACGCCCGTTCCTGAACACCAACAGCATGGGCCCGATGCCCAAGCAGCCGTCAGACGTCGCGCAAGTGGGCGACCTGATCCGCGTGCTACGCCAGAAAGACGACAGTCTTAAATTCAGCCAAGTACCGCTGGCCCAAGGTGCGCTGGTCTCGTTGGACCCGCAGAACGGTGCAATCCGCGCCCTGGTGGGTGGCTTCGCCTTTGAGCAGAGTAACTACAACCGTGCCACCCAGGCCAAGCGCCAGCCGGGCTCAAGCTTCAAGCCGTTTATCTATAGTGCCGCACTGGATAACGGCTACACCGCCGCCAGCCTGGTCAACGATGCACCGATCGTGTTTGTCGACGAGTACCTGGACAAGGTCTGGCGCCCGAAAAACGACACCAACACGTTCCTTGGCCCTATCCGTATCCGCGAGGCGTTGTACAAGTCGCGCAACCTGGTGTCGATCCGCTTGCTGCAGGCGATGGGCGTCGGCAAGACCATCGATTACATGACGCGTTTTGGCTTCAGCAAGTCAGACCTGCCTCCTAACCTGTCCCTGGCGCTCGGCACAGCAACCCTCACGCCGATGGAAATCGCCACCGGCTGGAGCACGTTTGCCAACGGCGGCTACAAAATCGCGCCGTACCTGATCGACAAGATCGAAAGCCGCAATGGCGACACCCTGTTCACCGCCAACCCACCGCGCGTGCCGGGTGATGTGGTCAACGGCGTGGCGGCCACTGACGGGTTGGCAGCGCCGAGCAACGGCGGTATTACCATCGAGCCGACACCAGGCGCCTCGCCAGCCGTAAACACCGCTGCAACCGAACCACAGGCACCTGCCGTGGCCGAGCGCATCGTGGATGGCCGCACGACGTATATCCTCAACAGCATCCTCGAAGACGTGATCAAGAAAGGCACCGGACGCCGCGCACTGGCCTTGGGCCGTGCGGACATCGCGGGCAAGACCGGTACCACCAACGAATCCAAGGACGCCTGGTTCTCCGGCTATAACGCCGACTACGTGACTACCGTGTGGACTGGCTATGACCAGCCCGAAAGCCTCGGTCGTCGAGAGTTCGGTGGCACCGTCGCACTGCCGATCTGGATGAGCTACATGGGCGCAGCCTTGAAAGACAAACCGCTGCATACCCAGCCGGAGCCGGAAGGCATCCTTAGCCTGCGAATCGACCCGGTGAGTGGCCGTGCGGCATCGCCAAGCACGCCGAATGCGTACTTCGAACTGTTCAAGAGCGAAGACACGCCGCCGTCGGTCAATGAACTGGGTAACGGCGTTGCACCGGGCAGCCCGCTGCCGGCAGATGAGGCGGCGCCGATCGACCTGTTCTAACGGAGTCTGTGTTTGAACACAGATCCAATGTGGGAGGGGGCTTGCCCCCGATACCAGTGGAGCAGCCAACTCATCAAGTGGCTGACACTCCGCCATCGGGAGCAAGCCCCCTCCCACCTTTGGTTCTGCGCAGGCCGTGGTTTTTATAGCCACACAGCAAAAAGCCCCGACTCGCGAGAGCCGGGGCTTTTTGTTGGTGCGCTACAACGGCTTAGCCGTTGAACACATCATCCACGCTTTGCAGCGGGTAGTTCTTCGGATACGGCAGGGTGGCCACACCGGTCTCGATGGCGGCTTTGGCCACGGCATCGGAGATCAGGGTGATCAGGCGCTTATCCATTGGTTTCGGAATGATGTACTCACGACCGAATTCCAGCTTGGCACCACCGTAGGCATCGCACACGTCCTGAGGCACCGGCAGCTTGGCCAGTTCACGCAGGGCATTGGCGGCGGCTACTTTCATCTCTTCGTTAATGCGCTTGGCGCGAACGTCCAGGGCACCACGGAAGATGAACGGGAAACCCAGAACGTTGTTGACCTGGTTCGGGTAGTCCGAACGACCGGTGGCCATGATCACGTCGTTGCGGGTGGCGTGAGCCAGTTCCGGCGAGATCTCTGGGTCCGGGTTGGAGCAGGCGAATACGATCGGGTTGGCCGCCATGGACTTCAGACCTTCGGCGCTCAGCAGGTTCGGGCCGGACAGGCCGACGAACACGTCTGCACCGTCAAGGGCGTCAGCCAGGGTGCGCTTGGAGGACGGGTGGGCAAACATCGCCTTGTACTGGTTCAGATCGGTACGCTCGGACTGGATCACGCCCTTGCTGTCGACCATGTAGATGTTTTCCAGCTTGGCGCCCATGCTCACGATCAGCTTCATGCAGGAGATAGCCGCGGCACCGGCGCCCAGGCAGACGATTTTGGCGTCAGACAGGGTTTTCCCAGCGATTTCCAGGGCGTTGATCATGCCGGCCGCGGTAACGATCGCGGTGCCGTGCTGGTCATCGTGGAATACCGGAATGTCGCACTGCTCGATCAGGGCCTTTTCGATCTCGAAGCACTCAGGTGCCTTGATGTCTTCCAGGTTGATGCCACCGAAGGTGATGGAGATACGCTTGACGGTGTCGATGAAGGCCTGCGGGCTCTCGGAATCGACTTCGATGTCGAAAACGTCGATGCCGGCGAAGCGCTTGAACAGCACGCCTTTACCTTCCATGACTGGCTTGGAAGCCAATGGGCCGAGGTTGCCCAGGCCAAGAATCGCGGTGCCATCGGAAATCACTGCAACCAGGTTGCCCTTGCCTGTGTACTTGTACGCCAGCTCGGGATCACGAGCGATTTCACGTACGGGCTCAGCCACGCCGGGGCTGTAGGCCAACGACAGATCGCGGGCGGTGGCAGTGGCTTTGGTGAGCTCTACACTCAGCTTTCCTGGACGAGGATGGGCATGATATTCGAGAGCGGCAGTTTTCAAATCAGACATATCGGCATTCCGCTTTTACTGTTGGTCGACGGACCGCCGAGGATACTCGTGTCGTAAAGCCCCTACAAGACTGGGCAGTCACAGGTGTCAAGGCCCCGAAACGACGTACTTTAGTCTAAAGCCACGGTATACAAGGGCTAGACTGTTCACAATCGACATAAAAAATGTCTACAATTTTTTATTAAAACGTCAATTTGATCATGCTGGAATCGGTCAGCGGCAACAGCCAACGCGCATGATCGTGTTTCAGGCCGCCGCGCTTGGAGCGATCCTGCACCCAACCCCGAGCCTCGACTACCTTGCCTTGCAGACCATTAAGCAGACCGACATCGAATGTGTGGGCCAGATCGGGTGCAATGCGTAATACCAGTGAACGCTCCAATTCTATCCAGATGCCACCTCGATTGCGTTCGATCTTGCTTACGCGGCCGCTGACCAAGGCAAAGCCGGATTGCTTGAGCTGCGCCACGGGCTGTATTGGCGATTGCCGCCAGAGGCCCAGACTTGCCTGACGGGCGCGGTTTTCAGCGGCTTGCTGGCAGGCGACGAGATCCACATTGGGTGCGACGCCCACCTGGAATCCAAGGCCCTCAGCCAGCAATTGCGCCTCCAGGTTCTCGCCATTGCCACCGTAAAGGTGGGCCAGGGTACGACCGTAATGATCTTTAGGCTCGCGCCCCGGCACCAGGCCGACGCGACCGCCGCTGGCCGCCACCAACGCCTGCAAACGCTGGCGAGCGGCGACAGAATAGGGCTCATCGGTTCGGCCCTTTTTGCCGGTCTCCGGCGCATTAAGGCCGATCATCCGCACGCTGCGGCCATCCTTGAGACGTACGGTATCGCCATCAACCACACGCTGCACCTCGACCTGGGACACGGACGTCGGTGCAGGGCAAAACACCTCGGCCTGAACAGCCGACAGCCAAATCCCAGGCACAAAAAAGGCGCCCGCAAGGGACGCCTTTTTCAACAGCTGGCAAAAGCCCATAAGGCCTTTGAGCCTTACTCTGCTGGAGTAGCAGGCTTCTTGCCGAAAGCACCAAAGCGATCTGCGAAGCGCTGTACGCGGCCGCCGGTGTCCAGAGTCTTCTGCTTACCGGTGTAGAACGGGTGGCACTCGTTGCATACGTCAGTACCCAGTGGCTTGCACAGGTTCGAGCGAGTTTCGAACTTGTTGCCGCAGCTGCAGGTTACTTCGATGGTTTCGTACGCTGGATGGATATCGGCTTTCATGGCACTTCCTCGGGCTAGCGTGCCGCCACTCGACACTATTGTCGAATACCGCACGTAATTAGGCCGCGGATTCTACCAGACCTTTTTAAACGCGCAAGCGGCCCTTGCGGCCGATTCCCAACATAAAAGCTCCTTTCATCAGAAAACCATGGCATACCCAAGCCTTGCCCTGTCTGCTAGGCTCCCGCCCTTCCTCATCACCCTCCTTATATGGAACCCCGCGTGCCCGACGCTATTTTGCGCCTAGCCCTGCCCTCGCCCCTGCGCCGCCTGTTCGACTATCGGGCCCCGGCCGGCGTGCTGCGAGCGCAATTGCAGCCAGGCATGCGCGTGCGCGTGCCCTTTGGCCGACGGGAAATGATCGGCGTTCTGATAGAAGTCGCCGATCACAGCGAAGTCCCGGCCGAAAAGCTCAAACCGGCCCTGGCCATCCTGGACGCCACCGCACCATTGCCGCCCGCGCTGTTCAAGCTGTGCCTATGGACCGCCCAGTATTACCAGCACAGCCTGGGCGACACCTTGAGCTGGGCGCTGCCGGTGCTGTTGCGTCAGGGCGAGTTGGCCGAAGCACGCCAGGAGCGTTTCTGGTCGACGGTGCCCGGTGCCCGTCTCGATGACCCGCGCATCGCCCGTGCCCCGCGCCAGCGTGAAGCCCTGGCAACCCTGGCCCAGCATCCACACGGCGTAGCGCATCAGCTATTGAGCAAGCTGATGCTGAGCAAGGACAGCCTCGACCTGCTGCTAGCCAAAGGCCTGGTGCAGGTGGAAATCCGCAAGCACGCCCCCGACCCGCGCCACGAACATTGGCTGGCCCAGCCGGAATTACCGCTGAACCCCGAGCAACGCGCGGCGTATGAAGCGATTCGCGCAGGTTTCGACAGTTTCCATGCGTTCCTGCTGGCCGGCGTCACCGGCAGCGGCAAGACCGAAGTCTATTTGCAGTTGATCCGCGAAACCCTGCAGGCCGGCAAGCAGGCACTGGTGTTGATCCCTGAGATCAACCTCGGCCCGCAAACCCTGGCGCGTTTCGAACAGCGCTTCAACGCTCGCATCGCACTGGTGCACTCGGCGGTCAACGACCGTGAACGTCTCGAGTCGTGGCTGGCCGCGCGAGATGGCGAGGCTGACATTATTATCGGCACCCGTTCGGCGCTGTTTACGCCGATGAAAAACCCCGGCCTGATCATCATCGACGAGGAGCACGACGGCTCCTATAAACAGCAGGAAGGCCTGCGTTACCACGCCCGCGACCTCGCACTGGTGCGCGCGCGCCAGGAAGACATTCCGATTGTGCTCGGTTCGGCTACCCCATCCCTGGAAAGCCTGCACAACGCCTACACCGGCCGTTATGGGCTCCTACGCTTGAATGAGCGCGCCGGCGGCGCCAAGCAGCCTCGCTTCATGCGCCTGGACGTCAAAAGCCGTCCGCTGGACAGCGGCATTTCCGGGCCGATGCAGCAAGCCATCGGCCAGACCCTTGCCGCTGGTCAGCAAGTATTGGTGTTTCTCAACCGCCGCGGCTTTGCGCCGACACTGCTGTGCCATGACTGCGGCTGGATGTCTGAGTGCGAGCGCTGCGATGCGCGCATGACCGTGCACCAACGCCACGGCGAGCTGCGCTGCCACCACTGCGGCCATGTGGAACGTGTGCCTCGCCATTGCCCACAGTGCGGCAAGGTGGACCTGCGTCCGGTGGGCGCGGGCACCGAACGTGCCGAAGAGCGCTTGGGCATTCTGTTTCCGGATTACCCGGTACTGCGAGTCGACCGCGATAGCACGTCGCGCAAAGACGCGATGAATCAGCTGTTCGCCACTATTCAGAAAGGCCAGCCGTGCATCCTGGTGGGCACGCAGATGCTCGCCAAAGGGCACCACTTTCCACGGGTGACACTGGTGTCGATCCTGGATGCCGACGGTGGTTTGTTCTCCGGGGACTTCCGCGCCAGCGAGCGCATGGCGCAGTTGATCGTGCAGGTCGCGGGTCGTGCCGGGCGCGCGGAGGAACCGGGCAAGGTGATTATTCAGACCCACCTCGCTGACCATCCTTTGCTGATCCAACTGACCGAACAAGGCTATTTTGCCTTCGCCGAACAAGCACTGAGCGAACGCCGTTCCGCCGGCCTGCCGCCGTTTGCGCACCTGGCATTGCTGCGAGCAGAAGCGCACAAGCCCGGCCAGGCCGAAGGTTTTCTTGATGAAGCATGCAGCGTCGCCGAAGGTTTACTGGGCGAACTGAGCCTGACCGGCATCGAACTGCTCGGCCCGGTGCCCGCGCCCATGGAGCGCCGCGCCGGACGCTATCGCGCTCAGCTACTCTTGCAGGCAACCTCACGCGCACCGCTGCATCGACTATTAAGTAGCTGGCTGCTTGCCCTGGAGCAAATGCCCAGCGGCCGACAAGTGCGATGGTCGTTGGATGTAGACCCGGTAGATTTGTATTAACCCAGGCCACAGGTCCCACGAAGGTTGGCAAGCCCGCCCTCGCCACGGATAATGCCCAGTTTTTCCACCTGCGCATCGCGCGCCGCCGCTTGCGGTCGAAAGAGAACACCATGAAAGACACCATTCGCCAGCTGATCCAACAAGCCCTCACCCAACTCGTCAACGAAGGTGTGTTGCCTGAAGGCCTGACGCCGGCGATCCAGGTGGAAAACACCCGAGACAAGACCCACGGCGACTTCGCCAGCAACATCGCGATGATGCTGTCCAAGCCGGCTGGCATGAAGCCGCGCGACCTGGCGGAAAAAATCATCGCCGCGCTGCCGGCTGATGAGAGTGTGACCAAGGCCGAAATCGCCGGCCCTGGTTTTATCAACTTCTTCCAAAACACCCAGGCCCTGGCTTCGCGCCTGGATGCAGCCCTCGCCGATGCCAAGATCGGCGTACGTAAGGCCGGCCCGGCTCAGCGCGTGGCCATTGACCTGTCGGCACCTAACCTCGCCAAAGAGATGCACGTCGGCCACCTGCGCTCGACCATCATTGGCGATGGCGTGGCGCGGGTGCTGGAGTTCCTGGGCGACACCGTGATCCGCCAGAACCACGTGGGCGACTGGGGCACCCAGTTCGGCATGCTGATGGCCTATCTGCAGGAAAACCCGATCACCAGCAACGAGCTGTCGGACCTGGAGAACTTCTACCGCGCCGCCAAAAAGCGTTTCGATGAATCCGAAGAGTTCGCCGACCGGGCCCGTGGCCTGGTGGTGAAACTGCAGGCCGGTGACAAGGAATGCCTGGATCTGTGGGGCCGCTTCCGTGATATCTCGCTGTCCCACTGCCAGGAAATCTACGAGCTGCTCAACGTCAAGTTGACCATGGCCGACGTGATGGGTGAAAGCGCCTACAACGACGACCTGATCAATGTGGTCAACGACCTCAAGGCCAAGGGCCTGCTGGTCGAGAGCAACGGCGCGCAGTGCGTGTTCCTCGAAGAATTCAAGACCGCCGACGGCGAGCCGCTGCCGGTGATCATCGTCAAGGCCGATGGTGGCTACCTCTACGCCACCACCGACTTGGCCGCCGTGCGCTACCGCAGCGGCGTGCTCAAGGCGGATCGCGCGCTGTATTTCGTCGACCAGCGCCAAGCCCTGCACTTCCAGCAGGTGTTCGAAGTGGCGCGCCGTGCGGGCTTCATCACCCACCCGATGCACATGGAACACATGGGCTTCGGCACCATGAACGGCGCCGATGGCCGTCCGTTCAAGACCCGCGACGGCGGCACGGTGAAGCTGATCGACCTGCTGAACGAAGCCCAAGAGCGTGCCTACAACCTGGTGAAGGAAAAGAACCCGGACCTGGCCGAAGCCGACCTGCGCAACATCGCCCGCGTAGTGGGGATTGGCGCGGTGAAATACGCCGACCTGTCCAAGCACCGCACCAGCGACTACAGCTTCAACTTCGAACTGATGCTCAACTTCGAAGGCAACACCGCGCCGTACCTGCTGTACGCCTACACCCGCGTGGCCGGTGTGTTCCGCAAGCTGGGCAAGGACTTCAGCGAAGTCGAAGGCCAGATCGTGCTGGACGCGCCTCATGAACAGGAACTGGCCGCCAAACTGGCGCAATTCGGCGAAGTGCTGAACAGTGTCGGCGAGAAAGGCACGCCGCATATCCTCTGCACCTACCTGTATGAAGTCGCCGGATTGTTCTCCAGCTTCTACGAGAACTGCCCGATCCTCACCGCCGACGACGAAGCCCAGAAGCAAAGCCGCCTGCGCCTCGCCGCACTGGCTGGACGGACCCTCAAGCAAGGCCTGGAACTGTTGGGCCTGGAAACTCTGGAGCGTATGTAAGTTGGCTGCCAAGAAAAAACCTGCACCCAAGCGCGGCGCCAGCCGCTACCAGGCCCCGGCGAAGAAGCCGATTCCGGGCTGGTTGTGGATGGCCATCGGCCTCACGGTTGGCGCGTTTATCGTGTTCCTGATGAAGCTGGACCCAGGCCAGGGCGATGACGTCAAACGGGTCAAACAGGAACAGCAGAAAGCCACGAAAATGGCCGAAGCCAATAAGACAGCGCCTAGCCCGACTGCACCAGTGAAGCCGAAATACGACTTCTACACGTTGCTGCCGGAATCGGAAGTGATCGTGCCGCCTGACGCCGTGCCGGAGAAAACCCTGCCGACGCCGCAAGTGCCGCCCCCCCCGGTGACCCCAGCGGAAGCCGCGAAAATCGACACTGCGCGGGCCCAGGCAGCGCTGGCCGGGATTACTCCGCCGCCCGCACCACCGGTTGCGGAGACCAAAGCCGCACCTGTGACCAAGTTCTTCCTGCAAGCGGGCTCGTTCCCGAAACAGGCGGATGCGGATCGTGTGCGTGCGCAGATTATTCTGCTGGGCCAGACGGTGACGGTGGAGTCCGGCACTGTAAAGGACGCGACCTGGTATCGCGTCCTGGTGGGGCCGTTCAGCAACCGCGAACAGCTGACCGTGGCACAGAAACAATTGGCCGGCGCAGGGTTTAGCAACCTGTTGTTACAACAACGCCAGAGCCGCTGATTTCGAAGACACAACAGCATTAATGTGGGAGGGGGCTTGCCCCCGATGGCGGTGTATCAGTCACCAGATTCATTGACTGACACTCCGCCATCGGGGGCAAGCCCCCTCCCACATTTGGTTTTGCAGCGCTCTGAAATGTGTGTCAGACCGATAAACACCACTCGTCCGCCATAAACCCCTACGGTTGAAATCCCCCCCGCCACCCCCATATGAGTTTCCATCAGGGCATTTTCGCCCCGCTGCGTGGAGACTCTCCCCTTGACCACCATCGTTTCAGTACGTCGCCACGGCAAAGTCGTCATGGGCGGCGACGGCCAGGTTTCCCTGGGTAATACCGTGATGAAAGGCAACGCGAAGAAAGTCCGTCGCCTGTACCACGGCCAGGTGCTCGCCGGCTTTGCTGGCGCTACCGCCGACGCTTTTACTCTCTTCGAGCGTTTCGAAGGCCAGCTTGAGAAACATCAGGGCCACCTTGTGCGCGCCGCTGTGGAGCTCGCTAAAGAATGGCGCACCGACCGCTCCCTCAGCCGCCTGGAAGCCATGCTGGCTGTAGCAAACAAAGACGCTTCGCTGATCATCACCGGCAACGGCGATGTGGTTGAACCCGAGCACGGCTTGATCGCCATGGGCTCCGGTGGCGGTTACGCCCAGGCCGCGGCGAGCGCACTGTTGAAGAAAACCGACCTGTCGGCCCGCGAAATCGTCGAAACCGCCCTGGGTATCGCCGGCGACATTTGCGTGTTCACCAACCACAACTTCACCATTGAGGAGCAGGACCTCGCCGAGTAAGCCGTAGGCTTATTCCCGCTTGAGGCCGCCAAAAACTATGTCCATGACTCCCCGCGAAATCGTCCATGAACTCAACCGCCATATCATCGGCCAGGACGATGCCAAGCGCGCCGTTGCCATCGCGCTGCGTAACCGCTGGCGCCGGATGCAACTGCCCGAAGAATTACGCGTTGAAGTAACACCGAAGAACATCCTGATGATCGGCCCGACCGGTGTCGGTAAAACCGAAATCGCCCGGCGCCTGGCCAAGTTGGCCAATGCCCCGTTCATCAAGGTCGAAGCGACCAAGTTCACCGAAGTCGGCTATGTGGGCCGTGACGTCGAGTCGATCATCCGTGATCTGGCCGACGCCGCCCTGAAGATGCTGCGCGAACAGGAAGTGACCAAGGTCAGCCACCGCGCCGAAGACGCCGCCGAAGAACGCATCCTCGATGCCCTGTTGCCACCGGCACGCATGGGTTTCAACGAAGACGCAGCGCCGTCGTCCGATTCCAACACCCGCCAACTGTTCCGCAAACGCCTGCGTGAAGGCCAGTTGGATGACAAGGAAATCGAGATTGAAGTCGCCGAGGTCTCCGGCGTCGATATTTCCGCACCGCCTGGCATGGAGGAAATGACCAGCCAGTTGCAGAACCTGTTCGCCAATATGGGCAAGGGCAAGAAGAAAAGCCGCAAGCTCAAGGTGAAAGAGGCGCTCAAGCTGGTACGCGACGAAGAAGCCGGGCGCCTGGTGAATGAGGAAGAGCTCAAGGCCAAAGCCCTGGAAGCTGTCGAGCAGCATGGCATCGTGTTTATCGACGAAATCGACAAGGTGGCCAAGCGCGGCAATTCCGGCGGCGTCGATGTGTCCCGCGAAGGCGTACAGCGCGACCTGCTGCCGCTGATCGAAGGCTGCACCGTGAACACCAAGCTGGGCATGGTCAAGACCGACCACATCCTGTTTATCGCTTCCGGTGCGTTCCACCTGAGCAAGCCAAGCGACCTGGTGCCGGAGTTGCAAGGTCGTCTGCCGATTCGCGTAGAGCTGAAGGCACTGACCCCTGGCGACTTCGAACGCATCCTCAGCGAACCGCATGCGTCGCTCACTGAGCAGTATCGCGAGCTGTTGAAAACCGAAGGCCTGGGCATTGAGTTCCTGCCGGACGGTATCAAGCGCTTGGCTGAGATCGCGTGGCAGGTCAACGAGAAGACCGAAAACATCGGCGCGCGTCGCCTGCACACGTTGCTTGAGCGCTTGCTTGAGGAAGTGTCTTTCAGCGCCGGCGACATGGCCGGTGCGCAGAATGGCGAGGCGATCAAGATCGACGCCGAATACGTCAACAGCCACTTGGGCGAATTGGCACAGAACGAGGACTTGTCGCGGTATATTCTGTAAGCCTCACACAGAACTGCTTTGCTTCAAATGTGGGAGGGGGCTTGCCCCCGATAGCGGTGGATCAGTCAGCTTATCTATAGCTGACCCACTGCAATCGGGGGCAAGCCCCCTCTCACATTTTTAAGCCGGTTTATTCAAGAGCACCTCATATGGCCAAGTTTCCTACTGCTGTAAACCTGCACAAAACCTCAAACACCCTCGGCCTCACCTACGGGCCCGACGAGGTATACCAACTTCCCGCCGAACTGCTGCGCACCCACTCGCCTTCCGCCGAGGTCCAGGGCCACGGCAAACCCATCCTGCAATTCGGCAAGCTCAACGTTAAGTTGATCAAAGTAGAACCGGCCGGTCAGTACGCACTGAAATTGACCTTCGACGATGGGCATGACAGCGGACTGTTCACTTGGGACTACCTCTATCAATTGGCCGTGCGTCAGGACGCGTTGTGGACCGATTATCTCGCCGAGCTCAAAGCCGCCGGCAAAACCCGCGACCCGAGTCAGTCGGTCGTGCGGCTGATGCTCTAGTCCAGGCTTCTCGCTCATTAGAGGGCATTTTCTAATTTCATCTGTTTGAATGCCCTGTCGCGTGGTCAACGATTGGCCCGCTTGCGAAAAAAATTAAACTCGGGTAACCAATGGAACTGGCAAGTTCCCTGCATTTGACGATGCGGTATCAACGGTCACCCGAGTCGCAGTACCAGGCTTGTGTTGTGTATCGAAACTTGGTGCACGGCGGTACCCGGTACTCGTCTTTCGGACAATGGAGCGTCGTAGATGAGTAACAAGAACAACGATGACTTGAAACGCCAGGCCTCGGAAAACACCCTGGGGCTCAACCCGATCATCGCGTTACGCAAAAAGGATTTACTGGCCTCGGCCAAGATGGTGCTGACTCAAGCCATCAAGCAACCGTTGCACAGCGTCAAGCACGTCGCCCACTTTGGCGTTGAATTGAAGAATGTGATGTTCGGCAAATCGGAGCTGGTGCCAGAGAGCGACGACCGTCGCTTCCACGACCCGGCCTGGAGCCAGAACCCGCTCTACAAGCGCTACCTGCAAACCTACCTGGCGTGGCGCAAGGAACTGCATGACTGGATTGGCGACAGCAACCTGTCGGACCAGGACATCAGCCGCGGCCACTTCGTAATCAACCTGATGACCGAAGCCATGGCCCCCACCAACAGCGCAGCCAACCCGGCGGCAGTCAAACGCTTCTTTGAAACCGGCGGTAAAAGCCTGCTCGACGGCCTGTCACATTTGGCCAAGGACATGGTGCACAACGGCGGCATGCCGAGCCAGGTCAACATGGGCGCCTTTGAAGTGGGCAAGTCCCTTGGCACCACTGAAGGCGCGGTGGTGTTTCGCAACGACGTGCTGGAGCTGATCCAGTACAAGCCAATCACCGAGCAGGTGCATGAGCGCCCGCTGCTGGTCGTACCGCCGCAGATCAACAAATTCTACGTATTCGACCTGAGCCCGGAAAAGAGCCTGGCGCGCTTCTGCCTGCGCAACGGCCAGCAAACCTTTATCGTCAGTTGGCGAAACCCGACCAAGGCCCAGCGTGAATGGGGCCTGTCGACCTATATCGAGGCGCTCAAGGAAGCGGTCGATGTGGTCACGGCGATCACCGGCAGCAAAGACATCAACATGCTCGGCGCCTGCTCCGGAGGCATTACCTGCACCGCTCTGCTCGGCCACTACGCGGCGCTGGGTGAGAAGAAGGTCAACGCCCTGACCTTGCTGGTGAGTGTGCTGGACACCACCCTGGACACCCAGGTGGCGCTGTTTGTGGATGAGCAGACCCTGGAAGCGGCCAAGCGCCATTCCTACCAGGCCGGCGTGCTGGAAGGCCGCGACATGGCCAAGGTATTCGCCTGGATGCGCCCCAACGACCTGATCTGGAACTACTGGGTCAATAACTACCTGCTGGGCAACGAGCCGCCGGTGTTCGACATCCTGTTCTGGAACAACGACACCACACGTTTGCCGGCCGCCTTCCATGGCGACCTGATCGAACTGTTCAAAAACAACCCGCTGGTACGCGCCAACGCACTGGAAGTGTGCGGCACGCCCATCGACCTCAAGCAGGTCACGGCGGATATTTATTCACTGGCCGGTACCAACGATCACATCACACCCTGGCAGTCTTGCTACAAGTCGGCGCAGTTGTTTGGCGGCAAAGTGGAATTTGTGCTGTCCAGCAGCGGGCATATCCAGAGCATTCTCAACCCACCGGGCAACCCCAAGGCGCGCTACCAGACCAGCGACAGCCTCGCGGGCAAGCCTCTGGAATGGCAGGAAAACGCAACCAAGCACACCGATTCCTGGTGGCTGCACTGGCAGGTATGGCAGGCAGAGCGCGCCGGGAAGCTGAAGAAGGCGCCGACGACATTAGGCAACAAAACCTACGCCGCAGCCGAAGCGGCACCTGGAACCTACGTACATGAGCGTTAGATTGAAATGGGATCAAATGTGGGAGGGGGCTTGCTCCCGATGCAGGCGACACGGAGCGCCTGCTACACCGCGTTGATGCTATCGGGAGCAAGCCCCCTCCCACGTTGACCCAATACCTACCGGACTACCTCACAGGGCTTGAGCATGCCGCAACCGTTCATCTTCCGCACCATCGACCTGGATGGCCAGACCATCCGCACGGCGGTGCGCCCGGGCAAGCCTCACTTGACGCCGCTGCTGATCTTCAACGGCATCGGCGCCAACCTTGAGTTGGTGTTTCCGTTCGTCCAGGCCCTGGACCCGGACCTGGAGGTGATTGCATTCGATGTGCCAGGCGTCGGCGGCTCATCTACCCCCAAGCGGCCCTATCGTTTTCCCGGCCTGGCCAAGCTCACCGCGCGCATGCTCGACTATCTCGACTACGGCCAGGTCAACGCCGTAGGCGTGTCCTGGGGTGGTGCACTGGCGCAACAGTTTGCCTACGACTACCCGGAGCGCTGCAAGAAACTGATTCTGGCAGCTACGGCGGCTGGCGCAGTGATGGTGCCGGGCAAGCCCAAGGTTTTGTGGCTGATGGCAAGCCCACGCCGCTACATCCAACCGTCCCATGTGGTGCGTATCGCGCCGATGATTTATGGCGGTTCTTTCCGCCGCGACTCGAACCTCGCCGCCGAACATGCGAGCAAGGTGCGATCTGCCGGCAAACTCGGTTACTACTGGCAGCTGTTCGCCGGGCTGGGCTGGACCAGCATCCATTGGCTGCACAAGATCCGCCAGCCCACCCTGGTGCTGGCGGGGGACGACGACCCGCTGATCCCCTTGATCAATATGCGCATGCTGGCTTGGCGCATCCCCAATGCGCAATTGCACATCATCGATGACGGCCACCTGTTCTTGATCACCCGGGCCGAAGCCGTGGCGCCGATCATCATGAAGTTCTTGGAAGAGGAGCGAATGCGTGCAGTGATTCATCCACGCCCGGCGGTGTAAGGACGCAACGCCGCGCAACTTGCCAGGAACCGACTATGGTTCTGAATTGGCGTGCCTGTTTGATGGCTAGACGAAGGAGTGTTGGCTCATGCGAGAAAGACCCGTGACGAACCCGGCGCCTACCCCTGCTGCGTTCATCAATGCGCAAAATGCGATCACCGGCCTCAGGGGCAGGGACTTGCTCTCGACCTTGCGCAGCGTCGCCGCTCACAGCTTGCGCAACCCGGTGCACACCGCCCGGCATGCCTGGGCCTTGAGCGGCCAGTTGGGTCGGGTGCTGTTGGGCGAGACCGTGCACGAGCCCAACCCCCATGACAGCCGCTTCAGCGATCCCACCTGGAAGCTCAACCCGCTCTACCGTCGAAGTCTGCAAGCCTATTTGAGCTGGCAGAAGCAGACACGTCACTGGATCGACGACAGCGCCCTGAGCGCCGATGACCGGGCCCGCGCACACTTCGCCTTCTCCCTGCTCAACGATGCCGTCTCCCCCTCCAACACCCTGCTCAACCCGCTGGCCGTCAAAGAGTTGCTCAACTCCGGCGGCAACAGCGTGGTGCGCGGTGTGGCCAATTTGTTCGAAGACCTGCTGCACAACAACGGTTTGCCACGCCAAGTGAGCAAGCACGCGTTCGAAGTTGGCAAGACGGTTGCCACCACCCCTGGCTCGGTGGTGTTTCGCAATGAGCTGCTGGAGCTGATCCAGTACAAGCCCATGAGCGAAAAACAGTACGCCAAGCCACTGCTGATCGTGCCGCCGCAGATCAACAAGTACTACATTTTCGACTTGAGCCCGGCCAACAGCTTTGTGCAGTACGCGCTCAAAAACGGACTGCAGACCTTTATGGTCAGCTGGCGCAACCCGGATGTGCGCCACCGCGAGTGGGGCCTGTCCACCTACGTTGCGGCGCTGGAGGAAGCGCTTAACGTATGCCGGGCAATCACCGGCGCCCGAGAAGTCAACCTGATGGGTGCCTGCGCCGGCGGCCTGACCATCGCCGCCTTGCAAGGCCACTTGCAGGCCAAGCGTCAGCTACGCCGCATCTCCAGCGCCAGCTACCTGGTGAGCCTGCTGGACAGCCAGATCGACAGCCCCGCCACCCTGTTCGCCGACGAGCAAACCCTGGAAGCCGCCAAACGCCGCTCCTATCAAGAGGGAGTGCTGGATGGGCGCGACATGGCCAAGGTCTTCGCCTGGATGCGCCCCAATGACCTGATCTGGAATTACTGGATCAACAACTACCTGTTGGGCAAGGAACCGCCGGCCTTCGACATCCTGTACTGGAACAACGACAACACGCGCCTGCCCGCCGCGCTGCATGGCGACCTGCTGGACTTCTTCAAGCACAACCCGCTGAGCCATCCCGGCGGCCTGGAGGTGTGCGGCACGCCCATTGACTTGCAAAAGGTCACCGTGGACAGCTTCAGCGTGGCCGGCATCAACGACCACATTACGCCATGGGACGCGGTGTATCGCTCCACACAACTGCTGGGCGGCGAGCGGCGCTTCGTGCTGTCCAACAGCGGGCATATCCAGAGCATCCTCAACCCTCCGGGCAACCCCAAGGCCAACTACGTCGAGAACCAGAAACTGAGCAGCGACCCACGCGCCTGGTACTACGACGCCAACCATGTCGAGGGCAGTTGGTGGCCGCAATGGCTGGAGTGGATCCAGCAGCGCTCGGGCGTGCAACGCGAAACCCTCACGGCTCTGGGCAACCAGAATTACCCACCGATGGAAGCGGCGCCGGGCACCTATGTGCGAGTGCGCTGAGCTCAACGATCACATTAAGAAGACTGGATGAAGACCCGCGACCGTATCCTTGAATGCGCCCTGCAGTTGTTCAACCAAAAGGGCGAGCCGAATGTATCAACCATGGAGGTGGCCAATGAAATGGGGATCAGTCCCGGCAACCTCTACTACCACTTCCATGGCAAGGAGCCGCTGATCATTGGGCTTTTTGAGCGTTTTCAAGGTGAGCTGGCGCCGTTGCTTGATCCGCCCGCAGACGCACAATTGAAGGCTGAGGATTACTGGCTGTTCCTGCACCTGATTGTCGAGCGAATGGCCCACTACCGGTTTCTGTTCCAGGACTTGTCCAACTTGGCCGGACGCCTACCGAAGCTTGCCAAAGGCATTCGCAACCTGCTTACAGCGCTCAAACGTACCCTGGCATCATTGCTGGCGCGATTGAAGGCAGCGGGGCAAGTGGTCAGTGACACGCAGGCACTGGGGCAATTGGTGGAACAGATCACCATGACCTTGCTGTTTTCCCTGGATTACCAGCGGATACTTGATCGCGAAGGCGAGATACGGGTCGTGGTGTACCAGATCATGATGCTGGTAGCGCCGCACCTGCTATTGCCGACACGGCTGACGACGGAGCGGTTGGCGCTGCGTTATTTGGATGAGCCCGTTTGACGGGCCGTCATCCCGGCTCGCCGAACTGGTAACTGAACTTGAAGAGTTCGCTGTCACTGCTAATGCCCAACTTGCGATACGCCGATTGCTTCTGCGTGCTGATGGTACTTGCACTACGCGAAAACTTCGCAGCAATTGAATTTACCGTCATACCATCGAGAAAACACCGCAACACTTCCTGCTCTTTAGGTGTTAGGCAAGCGTTCATTTGCAACGAAGTTGAAGGCTCCACTCTCGATTTCATATTGAGAACATCAAGTATTGATTGCATACCCTGCAGTGCGGGCACCATACACGGCTTCAAGTAAATCCGGCCTTGAGCAACCGTTCGAATTGCCGTCACCAGTTCGGTCAAGTTCTGGGTCTTGCCCAGTACCCCCCAACATCCTGCCTTCAAAGACAATGAAACCGTGGCAGGCGTGTAATGCGAACACACGATCAGTGGCCTGCACTGGCTGAAGCGCCTGCTCAGGGCCTGGATCAGGCTGAGGCCGTCGCTGTCCGATGGCGCCAGGACAAAGTCCATGACCACAACGTTCGGAGGTCGCCGAGTAAGCGCTTCCAGCAGTTCCCCAGCCGTGCCGAAAGAGCCGATCACATCAAGGTCAGGCGCAGCGCTCAAGCCCAGCTCAATTCCCTGCCGAACCATCTCATGGTCATCTAAAAGCATGACGGTGTACGTAGTGGGCATAGAAGTAGGCATACAAAAAACCCGCATAAGTAAATACAACACCGCACCTTTGAATACGCGTGCTGCAATTACGGTATACCCAGTTACAGGCAGGCATCAATACTACGGGGCAATAAGCGCAAGTCCTTCAGCACGCTCCTACAGAAAAACATTAGTCCTACAGAAAAGTCTTAAGCTAAAAAGTTTTCGAATAATTACGAAATAAAACTCAGCACTTTTCTATAGATGAAGTTCGCACTCCCAGACAAATTATGCCTTCCGCCATTCGAGTAGAACTCGAAACACACTTCAGGCGTCACGCCTTAACCTGCGGCGGGCTTCTTTTACAAATTCACGACTGGGATGACCATGAAAATCACCGCTCTTTCCCCTGTTGCGGCAGTACTCGCTTTGACTGCGGCACTGTCACAGCCGGCATTCGCCGCCAACGATGGCGTTATCAATTTCACCGGCCTGGTGACCGATGTGACCTGCACCGTCGAGGGCGCAGCACCTGGCACAGGCGCCGTCGTCAAAGACGTTAACCTGGGTGGCGTCTCTGCCTCTCGCTTGGCGACGGCGGGTAGTCGCGCCAACCTGACGGGTTTCACCATTCGCATTGGCGGGCCTGGCGAAGGCAGTTGCACCAATGGCCGTACCGCCATGGTGGCTTTCGACCCAACCAGCCCGGCCATTGACGTGGCCACCGGCCGCTTGAACATCGACGGCCACGATGATCCTTCCGACACCACCAATGCCAAGAACGTACAGGTAGAAGTAACCAATCGTGATGGCTCCCCGATCAATGTCTACACCGAGAAATCGGAGGGCGTGGTGATCGTCGACAACCAGGCGATTATTCCACTGGCAGCGCAGCTGTATGCCAGCGGTGCCGCCACCGAAGGCACGGTTAAAACCCGCGTCGGCTTCCTGATCGAATACGCCGAGTAAGAGGTGGACACGTCTGTACCCACAGACCTTGTACGCCCAGGACCTGCCATCGCCGCGCAGGTCCACTTCCAGCCTCGAAGAGACTTCAGATGATTAAACGAATGGCTCGCCGCGCCCTCGCCACCTGCGCTTTTGGGCTGATATCGCTGCACGCGCTCAGCACACAGGCGGGCGTGATTGTCCATGGCACGCGCGTGATCTACCCCGCAGAACAACAGGAAGTCGTTGTGCGGCTGGAAAACAAGGGCAGCCGCCCGGCGCTGGTGCAGGCCTGGCTGGATACCGGTGATCGACATTCAACGCCGGCGACTGCGCAGACCCCGTTCACCCTGACGCCGCCATTGTTTCGTATCGAGCCATATCAACAGCATGCCTTGCGCCTGCGCTATTCCGGTGAGCCGCTACCCGAGGATCGCGAAAGTCTGTTCTGGTTGAACGTACTGGAAGTACCACCGCTTTCCGCCGATGCCGCGCAAAACAACCAGATCGAATTGTCGTTCCGTACTCGCCTGCGGGTGTTCCTGCGCCCACAAGGGCTGGCATATCCCATCGCCAGCGCCGCGTCAAAACTGCAATGGAAACTGGTACCCCATGACAATGGCTTCGCCCTGCAAGCCACCAATCCCACGCCGTACCATATTTCAATCGCCTCGGTTGACTTGCTGAGCGAGGGCAAGCGCTTCAGTAAAGCCGCAAACAAAGCGGCCAACGACGGACTGTTACTGCCCGCCGGTGACGTAAAACTGTTTGCGCTGCCGCTGCTGCGTAATCGCCCCCACGACAAGCCCGAAGTCGAATTCACCACCGTCAGCGATTTCGGCGCCCGGGTGCGTCACTCCGCTGGCGTCGCACTGTCGTCCGCAGGATAACCCGTCGTATGAAAGCAACTTCGATTTCGCGCTGCTTAACCAGGTTCGCAGCGGCGCTCGCACTGCTCAGTCCGCCCATGGCGCAGGCGAGTGTCGTGATCAATAGCACACGGATTGTTTATCCGCAGCAGGACAAGGAAGTCACGGTAAGGCTCGAGAGCAAGAATCAGGCGCCCGTCCTGATGCAAGTGTGGCTGGACAAAGGCGACGAGTACTCGACGCCGGATGTGGACGACATACCGTTCGTTGTCACACCGCCGATCTTTCGCATTGAGCCGGGCAAGCAACACGTGGTGCGCCTGGCATACACCGGCGAAACGCTGCCATCGGTACAGGAAAGCCTGTACTGGTTCAACGTGCTGGAAGTGCCTTCTCAGGCCCCGAGCGCTGGGCAGAACAACCAGTTGCAACTCGCCTTCCGCACCCGGATCAAGGTTTTTTTCCGGCCACCCGACCTGCCCTCCGCGGTTGAGGCTGCGCCCGCAAAGCTGCAGTGGCGCAGCGTGACAACCGAGCGCGGCGTGATGCTGGAAGTGTATAACCCGACGCCCTATTACGTGAGCTTCGACAAGATCGAGGTCATCGCGAAGGGGCAGCGCCATGCCCGAGAACCCGCGGCATCGAGCGCCGACAACATGGTTTCGCCCCACGGCCGCAACCACTTCCAACTGACAGGGTTCAAGGCATTACCTGCGAGCGAGACGACCGTCGAATTCCAGACCCTCGACGACTTCGGTCTCACGATTTCGCACAGCGCCAAGGTGTCGTCATGACCGCCACGCCATAGCGACGCCAGGGCCTGCTCAGCGTCTCTTCAGTCCGCCCCTTCGGCCTTCTTGAGAATCAAACATGTCCGTTCAGTGCCCGTCCGTCGGGGCAGGGACGCGCTTTGCCGCAATTCGGACAACACCTATTCCTGTGGACGGTATCCATGCGTTCGAAAAAACCCGCCAGGACCAAAAACTGGCCCCTGTGTCCTCATCGATTGACGTTGATAACCCGTAGCCTCTTGTTGCTTGGAGGTGCCCACGCCGCAGGTGCACAGGGTGCCGAGCAGGTGATATTCAACCCGGCCTTTTTCCCCGACGGGGCGAACGGCTTGCAGATCGATCTTGCAAAGTTCAGTCAAGGCAACGTCGTCCTGCCCGGCACCTACCGCTCGGACGTTTACCTCAATGGCCAGTGGAGCGGACGCGAGTCCCTGACATTCAGCGCCATGGAAGGGCAAGACACGGCTCAACTGTGCCTGGAGCGGGAGGCGCTCATGAGGGTCGGTGTCGACATGGACGCCATCGAACAGGACGCCGCCGAGTCGGCATTGTCCAGCTGTGCCGATATCTCCAGCTACCTGCCCGGCGCCAGCAGCCGGTTCGACGCGGGTGAAAACCGCCTGGACCTGCAGATTCCACAGATCTACCTGGCGCGCAAGGCCCGTGGTTATGTCGACCCCAACCATTGGGACGGCGGTATCGACGCCGCCTTCGTGCGCTACAACGCCAACACCTTCCTGACCCAGGCCAACGGCAGGTCGGTCAGCTCCAATTACCTGGGTATGAACACCGGGCTCAACCTGGGTGCATGGCACTGGCGTCACAACGGCAGTTACAGCCAGTCTACGGTGGGCTCCGGCTACCAGAGCAGCAGCACCTACGTGCAGCGTGAAGTGAGCGCACTGCAGTCTCAATTGATGGTGGGCGAAATCTACACGCCGGGTGAGCTGTTCGACAGCGTACGTCTGCGCGGCGCCAGCCTGTTCAGCGATGATCGGATGCTACCGGACTCCCAGACCGGTTTTGCACCGGTGGTGCGCGGCGTTGCCGAGACCAATACACGGGTCACCGTGCGCCAGCGCGGCGTGCTGCTGGACGAGGTGACGGTCGCGCCCGGTCCTTTTGTGCTCAACGATTTATTCCCCACCGGATACGGCGGCGACCTGACCGTTACCATCACCGAGGCGGACGGCCGCAAGCGGGAGTTCATTGTGCCCTTCGCCGCCAACGCCAACCTGTTGCGCCCCGGTTATAGCCGCTACGCGCTGAGCATCGGCCAGCTTGATGAAATCGGCCTTCGGCACCCGCCCAACGTCATGCAAGCGACCTACCAGCACGGTCTCAGCAATGTGCTGACCGGCTACACCGGGACGATAGTGGGCCAGGATTACAACTCCCAGCTACTAGGCGCTGCGTTCAACACCCCAGTGGGCGCGCTGTCCGTTGACGTGACCCACTCGAATGCCGACCTGCCCGGGCACGGCTCGCGGGAAGGGCAAAGCCTGCAGTTGCGCTACAGCAAGAACTTCGCCGCCACCGGCACTCACTTCGCACTCGGTGCCTACCGTTACTCCACCGAAGGCTTCCTCAGCCTGGGCGACGCGGCACGGGTTCGCGATCTTGCCATCGACGGACTCAACCTAGAAAACGTATCGCGCCTGCGCGACAGGATGGACATCAGCCTTAACCAGAACCTGGGCAACGGTTCGGTCTACCTCACCGGTTCCTCGCAAAACTATTGGAATCGCACAAGCGGCAACCTGACCTTAACCGCCGGGTACAGCGGGTCTTGGAAGGGCCTTCATTACACAGTCAGCGCACAACGCACCCGGGACTTGCTCAGTGACCGTGTCGACAAGCAAGTGGACCTGACCTTAAGCCTGCCACTGGGCAGCGGCGCACGGTCCCCGACCCTGACCACCACGGCCTTTCGCGGCGACCACAGCAGTGGGGAACGTGTGACCGTCGGCGGCAACCTGGGCGAACGCAACGAACTCAGCTACGGGCTGGCTGCCAGTCGGACTCACGGCAGCGGCAACAGCACGAGCGCCGACGTGAAATACCAGGCCAGTCACGGCGTGCTGTCGGCCGGTTATGGCCAGAGCAGCGACTACCGCGCCACTTCATTCGGCATGACCGGTGGCATCGTCGCCCACGCGGGCGGCGTGACCTTTGCCCCGGAACTGGGCGACACCATTGGCATCGTCCAGGCACCTGACGCACAGGGTGCACGGATCAACGGTAACCACAGCGCGCAGGTCGGCAAGAGCGGTTATGCCGTGGTGCCAAACCTCACTCCTTACCGCCAGAACGTGGTGGAGCTGGACCCCAAAGACCTTTCCGTAGACGTGGAACTCAAGACCGCCGCCCAGAACGTCGCTCCCCGTGCCGGTTCGGTGGTGAAGCTGGAGTTCGAGACGGTCAGCGGCCAGGCCTTGCTGATCACGGCAGTGCGCGAAGATGGCAGCCCATTACCGTTCGGTGCCGATGTCTTCGATGAAGACGGCGCCAGCGTAGGGGTGGTCGGGCAAGGCGGTAAGGCATTTGTTCGCGTGTCTCGTACCCACGGGGAGTTGACGGTCAAGTGGGGAAAAGCAGCATCGGCGGCGTGCCACCTTCGCTACGAACTGCCAGCAGATATGTCCAGCAGGGAGACTTCACGCTTGACGCAATTGGGCGCCGGCACGTGTGAAACGATCGCGGACCTCGTCGTGCAGCCACCCGCCAATGTACTCGCCCACTCCCTCTCATCGCGGAGTTGAAGATGAAGCACTCAGTTAAATTGATGTCCACACTACTGTTGTTCAGCCTGCCAATCGTGGCTCATGCGGCATGTGACAGGTACATGAACAGCACACTCACCCTTAACCTCCCTGCCACTATCACCGTTCCGGACAGCCTCCCTCTGGGCGGGGAAATCATCAGTCGTGCATTCAGTGGCACAGCACCCGCTTTTTTCGCCAACTGTTACTCCCTGTTTACAGCGGTAACGGGACGATACCAGACACTAGATCCGACGTACTCACCCATCTATCGCACCGAAGTAGCGGGGGTAGGGGTGCGCCTGCGCATCACGGATGCCAGGAGAATCACCAATTTCTATGCACTGCATAATCAGCAAGGAACAGCCCACCCATCCATCGTGAGCCCCAGCTTCACAGCTGCAGAGCTGAAGTTCTACAAAATCGGGCCTGTAACAGACGGGCTGGTGCCAGCCGGAAACATTTGGGTAGAAAGAAGAGATAGACGTCCAGAAATGTTTACCCTGCGGCTCGGCAATGCGGTGCGTTTTATAAGACCCGCCGCCACCTGCGACCTCGCGACCGGCGACGTCAACCGCACGATCGCGCTCGACCCCATCAAAGTGAGCACACTTCAAAACGCGACCTACACCGGCGAACGTAATTTCGAGCTCACCGCCACCTGCACCAACGCATCCAATGTGACCTTTCGGTTTTCCGGCACACCCGCGCCCGGCAACGACCGACTGTTCGCCAATACAGGCACTGCGCGTGGCGTGGCGGTGTGGCTGTATTCACGCCTCAACGGAGGTGTCCAGAACATCATCCCCAATGGGGCCGACGGTGCTCGCACGGTGACGGTTTCCGGCAACCGAGCAGTCCTGCCGCTCGGCGCTGCGTACCACAAAAACGGCACGGTCAGCCAAGGCACGCTCGACAGCACGGCCATCGTCAACATCACTTATAACTAAAACCCTGAGGACTATGAAATGAGCATTCGAGCCCTACCCTTGCTGCTGGCGATCTCCGCCAGCCTGGCCGCGAACGCGGTTCAGGCTGCGACCACCGGCACGTTGCGCTTCACCGGCCAGGTCAACGCCGGCACCTGCAACCTGGCCGCTGGCGATGTGACACGCACCATCACCCTGCCAGCCATCAAAGTGTCTGACTTTGATTTATCTGAAGAAACGGGCACAGCGGAGTTCGAGATCACCGCCGAGTGTGAGTCGGACATTAAAAATGTGTTCTTTCTGTTCGCGGGCACTCCGTCCACCGGCAACGGCGTACTTTTCGCCAACACGGGAACCTCAGGCGGAACGGCACTCTCGCTGTCCCACCGAAACGTCGCGTACATCCCCGCCAACGGCACTGTCGCCCAGCGCACGCGACAGATCGCCACAAGTGGCGGAAAAGCGCTGCTACCGATGAATGCGTCGTACCGCAAAACAGGAGCCGCCATTTCAGCAGGCACCCTGGAAAGTGCTGTCACCGTTTCCATCACTTACAACTGATGAAGGCGTAAACACACGCAAAAAAAACCCGACCTTCTCAGGCCGGGCATTTTTATGAGTCCCGGAAAAATCAGGACTGACTGGATGGCGTCGGGGTAACCGGCGTTGCAGTCGGGCTCACGGCAGCTGGCGTCGGTGCTGCAACCGAGTTGGCTGATGAAGCGGTTGGCGTCGTCGCGGTAGCAGGCTTGGCCGCAACGGCTGGCTTGGTCGCTGCTGGTTTTTTGGCAGCGGCGGGCTTCTTCGCCGCAGCAGGTTTGGCGGCTGGTTTTGCCGCAACAGGCTTGGCTGCGGGTTTGGCCGCAGCGGTTTTAGCCGCTGGCTTGGTCGCAGGTTTGGCAGCGGCCTTGGCGGCCGGTTTGGCGGCTGCTTTCGCTGCTGGCTTGGCAGCGGCTTTGGCGGCCACTGGTTTAGCGGCTGGCTTGGCGGCGGCGGTTTTGGCGGCAGGTTTGGCAGCCGTTTTTGCGGTAGCTTTTGCCGGCGCCTTGGCAGCAGGTTTGGCGGCGGCTTTAACCAGCGGCTTGGCAGCGCTTTTCGCGGCCGGTTTGGCAGCAGCGGTTTTAGCCGCTGGCTTGGCAGCCGGTTTCGCGGCTGCGGTTTTCACCGGAGTTACTTTGGCGCCGGTGAGTTTCTCGATCTGCCGGGTCAGGGTATCGACCTTGGTGTGCAGTGCCTTGACTTCAGTACGGCTCGGCACGCCAAGTCGCGAAATCGCCTTGTTAAGACGTGTATCCAGCGCCCCTTCAAGTTCACTCCAGGTGCCCAGCACCTGCTTCTTCGCATCACTGATGCGCGAACCGGCAGTCGCCTTAGCGGCATTAACTTGTTTGCCAACGGTGCTCTTGGTCAACTTCTCGGCCTTCTCGCCGTCTTTAACCAGGGTCTCGAAGAGTTTGTTGCCGTCAATGTCGATCTTCGAGTACACACCTAAACCAGCGAGCCAGATTTTGCGGGAATATTCTTCAACTTTCCCGACCCACGAGCTGCCTTCTTTCTGAGTAGTCTTTTTAACAGCCATCCCGATGTCTCCTTAGTGTTTACGCGCGACACGTTCGAGCAATGCCGTCAGCTCTTCGAGCTTAGCAGAGAGTGTCTCCACGTCATGTTTAGACGCAATGCCGATTCGATTCAAGGCACTTGCAACACGAGTGTCAAAAGCTTTTTCAACTTTATCCAGCTGAACTTCTACCAGACCTTTGACAGCGGAGACATTGCTCTTTACTTGGTCAATCTGACTGTTGGCGGCATCAAGTTGTTCAACTGCAACTTTTTTACCTTTACTTTCAACATGTTGACCGCTCTTTACGAGCTCTTTGAAGTACTCGCTGCCCTCGCTGCCGACCTTGGCATAAGCACCGAGTCCTGCAAGCCAGATCTTGCGGGCGTAGGTTTTAACGTCAGTCAGGGCGCCGGTCTGTACGTCGATTTTTTTCTTCAAGATAACTTTGGCCATGGTGCACCTCACGCAGAATAGGGTGGAGGAACGGCCCGCAGGAGTTGAGGGCTTGGGCACAAAGTAGGAGGAAAAATTAGAATCGGCACCCTAAGAACAATCGATCAGGCCAATGCTTTATCCAAGGCTTTCTCGATTTCAGACTTGATCGTGCCACTCATGGCCGACATCAACAGCCCCAACTCCACATCAATACGCAGCGAATCATCCGCCACTAATACTGTTCCTTTAACCCCGGAGCGCTTGAGGTTCAAGGTATCGCCGGACCACGACGGCTCAAGCCCATATTGCTCCTTGAGTTTGTGCGCCAACTTCTCGGCCTTTGCCCGTGCGCCTTCTTTACCCAGGGAATGTGCACGCTCAACGGTTATACGGGCCATTGCAATGACTCCTCTTTATAGGGATTTGAATACCTTCGCTGCGGCAAAAGGCCTCGGTGACCACCTATCTTACCTGCAGCCTTGCCAAGACAAAGCAAGCCTTGGGGATTATCATGTCCCGCATTCTCTTTTGGTGACAGCGATATGACTGATCAGCGCAAAGGCAGCGATGCCGAACCCACCACTCACTTCGGCTTCAAGAACGTTCCGGAAAGCCAAAAAGCGGAAAAAGTCGCTGAGGTGTTCCACTCCGTCGCCGCCAAGTACGACCTGATGAACGACGTGCTCTCCGGCGGTATGCACCGCCTGTGGAAGCGCTTCACTATCGAGTTGTCGGGTGTGCGCACCGGCAACCGTGTGCTGGACATCGCCGGTGGCACCGGCGACCTGGCCGCCAAGTTCTCCAAGCTCGTCGGGCCGACCGGTCAGGTCGTGCTGGCAGACATCAACGGTTCGATGCTCAAGGTTGGCCGTGACCGCCTGCTCGACAAGGGTGTGGCCGGCAATATCGAATTCGTCCAGGCCGACGCTGAAAAGCTGCCGTTCCCCGACAACCATTTCGACTGCGTGACCATCGCCTTCGGCCTGCGCAACGTGACCCACAAGGAAGACGCGATCCGCTCGATGCTGCGCGTCCTCAAACCGGGCGGCCGCCTGTTGGTGCTGGAGTTCTCCAAGCCGACCAATGCGCTGATGTCCAAGGTCTACGACACCTACTCCTTCGCCTTCATGCCATTGATGGGCAAGCTGATCACCAATGACGCCGAAAGCTACCGCTACCTGGCCGAATCGATCCGCATGCACCCTGACCAGGAAACCCTGAAGTCGATGATGGTAGAAGCCGGTTTCGACCGTGTGACCTACCACAACATGACCTCGGGTATCGTCGCCCTGCACCGCGGCATCAAGCCCTGATGCTGCTCGCAGGCCTGCTCGCCAGCGTCGAACACGGCCTCAACCGTGTGCTGCGCCTGGACAGTACCGCCTTGGCGCGGCTCGCGCATTTAGAGGGCAAGGTCATTGCCGTCGACTGCACCAGCCCCGCCTTGCAGCTTTTTATCTTGCCCAGCGACGAAGGCCTGCTGCTGGCCAGCCAATGGGCCGCCGAAGCCGACTGCACTCTGCGCGCGCCGGCGTCGAGCCTGTTGCACCTGGCCCTGAGCCGCAACAAGACCGCCATCCTGCACAGCCCTGAAGTGGCGCTGGAAGGCGACAGCGCGGTGCTGATGGACTTGGCCGCCGTGCTGCAAGACCTGGAGCTGGACTGGGAATACGAGCTGTCCCGCTGGATCGGCCCCGTGGCCACCCAGTTGATAAGCGGGCACCTGCGCAGCCGCACGCGCTGGTACCAGCAAGGGTTTGCCAGCCTCAACCAGAACCTCGCCGAATACCTGAGCGAAGAATCGCGCACCCTGGTCGGGCAGCAGGAAGCGCAAGCGCGCTTTCGCGAACTCGACAAGGCCAAAATCGACCTGGAACGCCTTGAGGCGCGCTTCGAGCGCCTGAGCCGTTCCCTTGATCCAAGCGATAACGCATGAAGCTGCTCGCCGTCCGCCGTTTGTTTCGTATCCAGCGCGTCGTAATCCGCTACCGCCTCGATGACTTGCTGTTCGCCCTACCCTTGCCGTGGTTTCTGCTGGCGGTGCGCTATGTGCTGCCGTGGCGCTGGTTTCCGCGCAAGCAACTGGAGCTGAACCGCGGTGCGCGTCTGCGTCTGGCGCTTCAGGATTTGGGGCCGATCTTCATCAAGTTCGGGCAGATCCTCTCGACGCGCCGCGATCTGCTGCCCGAAGACATCGCCGACGAATTGATGCTGTTGCAGGACCGCGTACCGCCGTTCGATTCACAGCAGTCGATGAAACTGATCGAAGAACAGTTGGGCAAGAAGATCAGCGAGGTCTTCACCCGCTTCGACGTCGAGCCGCTGGCCTCGGCCTCCGTGGCACAAGTCCACGCGGCGCAGCTCAAGACTGGCGAAGAAGTGGTCGTGAAGGTCATTCGCCCAGGCCTGAAGCCGATCATCGGTCAGGACCTCGCGTGGTTGTTCATCCTCGCCCGCGCTGCCGAACGTTTCTCTGCCGACGCGCGCCTGCTGCACCCGGTGGACGTGGTCGCCGACTACGAAAAAACCATCTACGACGAACTCGACCTGCTGCGCGAAGCCGCCAACGCCAGCCAACTCAAGCGCAACTTCGAGGGCTCGCAGCTGCTGTACGTGCCGCAAGTGTATTGGGACTGGTGCCGCCCGAAAGTGCTGGTGATGGAGCGCATCTACGGCGTGCAGGTCACCGACCTCGCCACCCTGGCCGACCAGCGCACCGATATGAAGATGCTCGCCGAACGCGGTGTGGAGATCTTCTTCACCCAAGTGTTCCGCGATAGCTTCTTCCACGCGGACATGCACCCGGGCAACATCTTCGTCAGCACCGTCAACCCGTGGAGCCCGCAGTACATCGCGATCGACTGCGGCATCGTCGGCAGCCTTACCCCGGAAGACCAGGACTACCTGGCGCGCAACCTGTTCGCCTTCTTCAAGCGTGACTACCGCCGCGTGGCGCAGTTGCACATCGACTCAGGCTGGGTGCCGGCGGAAACCAAACTCAACGAATTCGAAGCAGCGATCCGCACCGTGTGCGAACCGATCTTTGAGAAACCGTTGAAAGACATCTCCTTTGGTCAGGTGCTGATGCGCCTGTTCCAGACCGCGCGGCGCTTCAATATGGAAGTGCAGCCGCAGTTGGTACTGCTGCAAAAAACCTTGCTCAACATCGAAGGCCTGGGCCGTCAGTTGTACCCGGACCTCGACCTGTGGAACACCGCCCAGCCGTTCCTCGAACGCTGGATGCGCGAGCGCATGAGCCCGAAAACCGTGTTGGGTAACCTGCACAGCCAAATGGAACAACTGCCGCACCTGGCCAACATGACTCGCGACTTGCTTGAGCGCATGTCCCAGCCCCACGCCAAGGACCCGGAACCGCCGTGGCGCAAACGCAAGGATGACTGGTTCCTGCGCCTGCTCGGCGCCGCGCACCTGGTGGGCGGTGTGATGCTGGCCATTGGTGGGCCGTTGAATCAACTGGGCCACTGGCCTGCGGGGATCATGGTCGCCGTGGGTGTTTATCTGATCGTGCGTCGATAGCCAATCCGGTTATACACTGTCGCAAATTGCCGGAGCCGAACATGAAAGACTGGCTGGACGAGATCAAGTGGGACAGTGACGGCCTGGTGCCGGCCATTGCCCAGGACTACAAGACCGGGCGCGTGCTGATGATGGCCTGGATGAACCGCGAGGCCCTGAGCCTCACCGCCACTGAGCAGCGTGCCATTTACTGGTCACGTTCCCGTGGCAAACTGTGGCGCAAGGGCGAAGAGTCCGGGCACGTGCAGACCCTGCACGAGATGCGCATCGACTGCGACGCCGACGTGGTGATCCTCAAGGTCGAGCAGATCGGCGATATCGCCTGCCACACCGGCCGTCACAGTTGCTTCTATCGCGTGTTCGAGAACGGCGAGTGGAAAACCGTCGAACCGGTGCTCAAAGACCCGCACGCCATTTATTCCGCAGGACACTGACCATGAGCGATACCCTGAACCGCGTGGCCCAGGTGCTGGAAGACCGCAAAGGTGCGGACGCCGACAGCTCCTACGTCGCCAGCCTGTACCACAAGGGGCTGAACAAAATTCTGGAAAAGCTCGGCGAAGAATCCGTCGAGACCATCATCGCCGCCAAGGATGCGCAAATCAGCGGCGACTGCAGCGATGTCATCTATGAGACCGCCGACTTGTGGTTCCATAGCCTGGTCATGCTCGCCCAACTGGGGCAGCATCCACAGGCAGTGCTGGACGAACTGGACCGTCGCTTCGGCTTGTCCGGGCATGCCGAAAAGGCCTCGCGCCCGTCCGCTTGAATAACTAAGACTAGAGGATTTGCAGCATGGGCATTTTTGACTGGAAACACTGGATCGTCATTCTGGTGGTCGTGGTACTGGTGTTCGGCACCAAGAAACTCAAGAACCTGGGCACCGACGTGGGCGAGTCGATCAAGGGCTTTCGTAAAGCCATGAACGACGACGAAAAGCCTGCCGACCCCGCCGCCAATCCCGTACCGCCGGTCCAGCCTGTGCACCCGCAGGCCGCCCAGCCGATCACCGAGCGTCGCACCTTCGACGTGCAGGCTGAGAAAGTCGAAGAGCCGACCCGCAAAGACTCGTGAGCACTGAATAATGTTTGGTATCAGCTTCTCTGAACTGCTGCTCGTCGGCCTCGTGGCCCTGTTGGTACTGGGGCCGGAACGCCTGCCCGGTGCCGCGCGCACGGCCGGCCTGTGGATCGGGCGCCTGAAACGCAGTTTCAACGCGATCAAACAGGAAGTTGAACGGGAAATCGGCGCCGACGAGATCCGCCGCCAACTGCACAACGAGCACATTCTGTCGTTGGAGCAGGAAGCACGGAAGATTTTGTCCCCTGTCCAGGAGCCCGCCAAGCCGGTGGAGCCTGTGGCCGAGCACAGCATTGCGCCAGCGGTTGAGCCTACGCCCGCCGCCCCGACGCCTACCGCGCCAACCGAGCCTGCGCCGACGCCCGTTGCGTCGCCCGCGCCCCATGACCCTACATTGCCGCCGCGAGCCCCATGAGCGCTGATAAACCGGAAAACGACCAGCACATGCCGCTGGTCTCGCACCTCACCGAGCTGCGTACGCGCCTGCTGCGTTGCGTAGCGGCCATCTTCATCATCTTTGCCGGGCTGTTCGCCTTTACCCAGCAGATCTATACCTTCGTCTCCACGCCGCTGCGCCAGTACCTGCCGGCCGGCGCGACGATGATCGCCACGGATGTTTCATCGCCGTTCCTCACGCCGTTGAAACTGACGATGATGGTTTCGCTGTTCCTGGCGATCCCGGTGATCCTGCATCAGATCTGGGGCTTTATCGCGCCGGGCCTGTACAAGCACGAGAAGCGCATCGCGGTGCCGTTGCTGGTATCGAGCATCCTGCTGTTCTACACCGGCATGGCGTTCGCGTACTTCCTGGTATTTCCGTTGATCTTCAAGTTCTTCGCCGCTGCTACTCCGGCCGGCGTGGAGATGATGACCGACATCACCAGCTACCTCGACTTCGTGATGACGCTGTTCTTCGCCTTTGGCGTGGCCTTCGAAATCCCGGTGGCCGTGGTGCTGCTGGTGTGGATCGGCGTGGTCAACGTGGCCTACCTGAAGAAGATCCGCCCGTACGTGATCATCGGTTGCTTCGTGGTCGGCATGATCCTGACGCCGCCGGACATCTTCTCCCAGACCCTGCTGGCCGTGCCGATGTGGATGCTGTTCGAGATCGGCATCCTGTTCAGCGGTTTGATCAGCAAGCGTGGCGATCACCCGGATGACCAACCCGTCGACGACGAACAGCCGCCAGCGACCCAGCCGTGAACCTGCTGCTGCTTGAAGAGGCCGACTTTATTGCGGCCGACCGGGTGATCCTGCGCGATCGACGCCTGGTGCATATGCAGGAGGTCCACCGCGCCGCCGTAGGCGACAGCCTGCGCGTGGGGCGCATCGGCGGGTTGATGGGCGCAGCGCAATTGTTGCGCCTGGAAGCCAGCGAAGCCGAGCTGCAAGTGAGCTTCGACCAACCGCCTCCAGCCAAGCTGCCCCTGACCCTGCTACTGGCCCTTCCCCGCCCGAAAATGCTGCGCCGGGTGCTGCAAACCGTTGCTGCCATGGGCGTGCCGAAGGTGGTGCTGGTCAACAGTTACCGAGTGGAAAAGAGCTTCTGGCAGACCCCGTTCCTGGAGCCCGAGGCGATCCGCGAGCAACTGATCCTTGGCCTGGAACAGGCGCGGGACACGGTGCTGCCCGAGATCATCATCGAAAAGCGCTTCAAGCCATTCGTCGAAGACCGCCTGCCGGCCATGACCGAAGGCACCCTTGGCCTGATCGGCCATCCAGGCGATTACCCAGCTTGCCCCCGTGGGCTGGATGAGCCGGTTACCCTGGCAATCGGCCCGGAAGGCGGCTGGATCCCCTACGAAGTGGACCTATTGGCCAAGGCTGGCTTGCAGCCGGTACAACTCGGCGCACGGATCCTACGGGTTGAAACCGCCGTCACCGCCCTGCTCGCCCGCCTCTTCTAACAACAGCGCTGTCCCCCTGTGAGAGGGGCTCGCCCCCGATGACGGTTTGTCAGCTGATAAATATATCGACCGATCCCCCCTATCGGGCGCAAGCCCCTCGCCATTAGAGCTGCGTCGCTACAGAATCCCGGGCGCAGGCCGATAACCCCTGAATAAGTCCAAGCCTTGTTCCAGGGGAGTTCGCAGCATGTATCGTTGGTTAGCCGAAAAGCTGGGGAATGTCAGCGTCAAAACCAAGTTGGGCGTAGGTTTCGGCCTGGTGTTACTACTCACACTGATGATCACCTTCACCGGCTGGACCGGCCTGGGCGATGTGATCAGTCGCGGTGACAAGCTGGGCTTTATCTCCAGCCTCAATGGATTGACCAAGGACCTGCGCCTGGCTCGCCGGGACTATGAATTGCGCCATGGCGAACAAGGCCCAGGCGCGGTCAGCGAATTGCTGGACAAGCTCAATAGCGGCCTGAATAAAGCCCGCAACCTAATTGAACAACCCGCCGACGCGGCCCTGGTCGATGAACAGTTGGCCGCCGTGGACCAGTACAAGCGCGCATTCGGCGACATGGTGCAAGCCAGCGCCAACCGTGAAAACGCCCGCAGCAAGCTGGGAGATACCGCTGACAACGCGGTGCTCAAGATCAATGAGATCGAGAAGGCCCTGCTGCAAGGCGACAGCGTCACCCAGTTCAACACTGTGGTGGAAGCGAGCAAACTGATACAGCAGGCGCGCTTCCAAGTGCGCGGCTATACCTACAGCGGCAAGGTCGAAGCCGAGCAACCCGCACTGGATGCCATCGACAATGCCCTGAAGAAAATCACCAGCCTCAACGGCCAACTGCCTGAGCAATATTCGACCAACCTGCAACAGGCCAGCGTCTCGCTGCAAGCCTACCGCGCCGCTGTCAGCCAGTACCGCGACTCGCAGGTGGCCAGCGCTGCAGCCCTTAAAACCATGAGCGATCAAGGCGATCTGTTGCTCGGCCACAGCGACAAACTGACCCTCTCCCAAACCGTGGTGCGCGACACCGATGCCGCGCAAGCCAAGTCTCTGTTGCTGCTGGCAACTGTGCTGGCGTTGATCTTTGGCCTGGTGGCGGCCTGGGCGATCACCCGCCAAATCATTATCCCGCTGGACCAAACCCTCAAGGTCGCCGAGCGCGTCGCCTCGGGTGACCTGAGCCACAACCTGACATCTTTGCGCCAGGACGAGCTGGGGCAGTTGCAGAGGGCTATGCAGAGCATGACCGTGGGCTTGCGCGAGTTGATCGGCGGCATCAGCGAGGGCGTGACCCAGATCGCCAGCGCTGCCGAGCAACTGTCGGCTGTCACCGAACAGACCAGCGCCGGGGTCAACAGCCAGAAGGTCGAGACCGACCAAGTAGCCACCGCCATGAACGAGATGGCCGCGACCGTGCAGGAAGTCGCGCGCAACGCCGAAGAAGCCTCCGAGGCCGCCGCAGCGGCTGACCAGCAGGCCCGCGAAGGCGACAAGGTGGTCGGTGAAGCCATCGCCCAGATCGAGCGCCTGGCCACTGAGGTCGGCAATTCCACAGTCGCCATGGGCGACCTTAAACGGGAAAGCGACAAGATCGGCAGCGTGCTCGACGTGATCAAATCCGTGGCCCAGCAAACCAACCTGCTGGCCCTCAACGCCGCAATCGAAGCCGCCCGCGCCGGTGAAGCCGGACGTGGCTTCGCGGTGGTGGCCGATGAAGTGCGTAGCCTGGCCCAGCGCACGCAGAAGTCCACCGAAGAGATCGAAGAGCTGATTGCCGGCCTGCAGAGCGGCACCCAACAGGTGGCGACCATCATGGACAACAGTCGCAGCCTCACCGACAGCAGCGTCGAGCTGACCCGCCGTGCCGGCAGCGCATTGGAGAACATCACCCGCACGGTCTCGACTATCCAGACGATGAACTCCCAGATCGCCACCGCCGCCGAACAGCAAAGCGCTGTGGCGGAAGAGATCAACCGCAGCGTGCTGAACGTGCGCGATGTCTCGGAGCAGACGGCTGCGGCCAGTGAAGAAACCGCCGCGTCGAGCACCGAACTGGCGCGCCTGGGCACGCATCTGCAAGCACTGGTGGGTCGCTTCCGAGTCTGACCTCCCTCCCCGCGCGGCGACCTGTCCTGGGTCGCCGCCTGCAATCTATGAAACTTCCTACACGTTTATCAGCCCCTCCCGATCTTCAAAGACACTAGCGTTCAGGTCAGTTCAGTGTGCTCACGCACTTGTCGGAGGTTAATCATGCTTCGTCGAATGACTCACCTGCTGGGTAACGCCAGTGTCACCCTCAAATTGGCCCTGGGCTTTGCCCTGGTACTGGCCCTGAGCCTTGTCATTGCCGTGACCGGCTGGCAAGCATTAGCGGCGTCCCTTTACCGATCACAAACGCTGAGCGTGCTGGCACAACTGGCGGTGGCTGGCGAAGAACTGCGCACCGACAGAATCCTCTATCGCACCCTGGACGACGCCGAAAGCCTCAGTCGATTGAGCGCGAGTATGGAGAAAGTCGACAAGGCCCTGGCGGAGCTGTCCAACCGACTTAAGGTGCCGAAAGCCATTCAATATCTGCAGGAGATGACGCGGATGTCTGCCACGTTCAAATCCACACTCAAGGGCGTGCCCGCGCTGGTGGAAAAACGCGAAAGTGCCCGGGAACAGCTGACACAGAGCACCACGCGGGCCGGCGATGTTCTGGCACAACTGGCTAGCGACTTGCCTGATCAGGAAGATGAAAAAGCCCTGGATGCCGTCGAAAACCTACGCCAGGCCATGGAACAGGCCGAGGACCGTGCCAAGAGCCCGGCTTGGGCTTCAAGTTCGCTGGATGCGTATGGACAAGCCGTGGTTGACGCAGAACGCAGCCTCGAACTCGCCCAGGCTGAAGTGGCCAAACTGGCGGTCGACAGTGACGCGATGAAAAACGCCGTGCTCAGTATCCGCACCCAGCTGACCCGCCTTAAAGACACCCAACTCACAACCGAAAGTAGCCAGAACCAGTTGGAGCAGCAGTTGGATCAGTTGCTCGCGCAGAGTGACCTCTTGAGCCAGGATCAGACCCAGCGACGCGACAGAGAAGCCGACCAAGCCCGCACCCAGACCTTGGGTATTGCGGCTGCCGCGGTGCTCTTCGGCGCCTTGGCCGCCTGGGTGATTGCCGGACAAATCGTGCACCCGCTGCGCAAGGCGCTCATGGTGGCCAACCGCATTGCCGAGGGTGATCTGAGCAACGAAGTGCAGTCACAGCGCCGCGATGAACTGGGCCAGTTGCAACGCAGCATGAGCCAAATGACGCTGAACCTACGGGGGTTGGTTGGCAACATCAGCGACAACGCACGGCAAATCGCCAGCGCCGCCGAAGAGCTCTCTGCCGTCACTGAGCAAACCCGCGCCGGGGTGAATAATCAGCGCGATGAAACCGAGCAGGTGGCGACGGCCATGAACCAGATGCTGGCCACCGCCCAGGAAGTGGCGCGCCACGCCGAGCAAGCATCGATTGCCGCCGGCCAGGCCAATCAGCAGGCTGAACTGGGCGATCAGGTGGTCACGGATGCCGTGGCACAAATTGAACACCTGGCCCATGAGATGGCTCGCTCAAGCGAAGCCATGTTGGGGCTGCAACGGGAAAGCCAGAAAATCGGCAGCGTGCTGGACGTGATCAAGTCCGTGTCGCAGCAGACCAACCTGCTGGCGCTCAATGCCGCGATTGAAGCCGCACGGGCCGGTGAGGCAGGCCAGGGCTTCGCCGTGGTCGCCGATGAAGTGCGCAGCCTCGCCCGGCGGACCCAGCAGTCCGCCGAAGAAATCGAAGAGTTGATTGGTGGCCTGCACAGGGGCACCCAACAGGCGGCCGACATCATGGACTACAGCCGCACGCTGACCGACAACAGCGTCGGCCTGACTCGCAACGCCGGGGACGCCCTGACGGAGATCGCCCGCACCGTGGCCATCATCCAGGAAATGAACCCGCAGATTGCCGCAGCGGCCGAGGAGCAAAGCGCGGTGGCCGAAGAGATCAATCGCAGCGTCTTGAAGGTCCGCGATGCCTCGGAGCAAACCGCTGCCGCCAGCGAACAGACGGCGGCGGCGAGTATCGAGTTGGCGCGACTGGGAACGGATCTGCAGCAGTGCGTAGGGAGGTTCAAGATATGAACCTCCCGGTTTCAGTGGCCTTGGGCTTACAGAACCTGACGCAGGAACGCTTGGGCACGCGGGTCTTTTGGCGAATCAAAAAACTCGGCCGGTGCCGCATCTTCCAACAACTTGCCGTGATCGAAGAACAACACACGGTCCGCCACTTCGCGGGCGAAGCCCATTTCGTGGGTAACGCAGACCATCGTCATGCCTTCCAGAGCCAAGGTCTTCATCACGTCCAGCACTTCGCCGACCATTTCCGGGTCGAGGGCCGAGGTGGGCTCGTCGAACAGCATCACCTTGGGCTCCATCGCCAGCGCCCGGGCGATCGCCACCCGTTGTTGCTGGCCGCCGGACAGGCGTGATGGGAACTCGTTGGCCTTCTGTGCAATGCCGACCTTTTCCAGCAGGGCCAAGGCCTTGGCTTCGCGCTCTTGCTTGCCGCGCTTGCGCACGACTTTTTGCGCCAGGCACAGGTTCTCCAACACGGTCATGTGGGGGAACAGGTTGAAGTGCTGGAACACCATGCCGACTTCACGACGATAGGCGTTCACGTCGGTTTTCGGGTCGGCCAGTTGCAGGCCGTCGATGCTCACCGAGCCCGAGTCGAACTCTTCCAGACCATTGAGGCAACGCAGGAAAGTCGACTTGCCGGAGCCGGACGGGCCGATCACCACCAGCACTTCGCCCTTGGCCACCTGGGTGGTCACATGGTCTACCGCACGCACTACATGACCACGGGTGTCGAAGACTTTTACCAGATCGCGGACTTCAATCACTTTGGGCGAGCCTCCGCTCAAGCCGGCTGGCCATTTTCGACAGCGGCAGGTTGATCAGCAGGTACAGGCCTGCGACGCAGAACAGGATTTCAAACGGCGAGAACGAGGTCGTGATGACTTCGCGACCGCTCTTGAGCAGTTCGGTAATGGCGATCACCGAGACCAGGGACGTGTCTTTCACCAAGCTGATGAATTGCCCTGCCAAGGGCGGCAGTACGCGCTTGAAGGCTTGCGGCAGCACCACATGGCGCATCGACTGGCTGGCACTCAGGCCCAAGGAGCGCGCGGCTTCGTTCTGCCCGCGGGTGATGGACTGCACGCCGGCGCGAACGATTTCGGCCACATAGGCGCCGGTGAACAGCGACAGCGCGGCGATCCCGGCAAATTCCCGTGACAGGTTGAGCACCGTGCCAATGAAGAAATAGAAAATGAAGATTTGCACCAGCAGCGGGGTGCCACGTACCAGTTCGACGTAGATCGTCGACAGATCACGCAAGGTCGGGTTGTTGGAAAGTCGGCACAAACCGGTGGCAAGGCCAATCGCCAGGCCCAAAATCCCGGAAACCACCGACAGCCACAGCGTGGTCCACAACCCCCACATCAGCGGGCCCAACGCCCAATGACGATTCACACCAATGACATCGCCTTCGGCCACGTCATCACCGCGCGCCACTTGCAGATTGTTGTCGGCAACCGTCACCTTTTGCTCGTTGCCAGCGTCGTTGCGCAGGGTCACTTCGGCGACGTCGCCGTTACGAACCAGCTCAATGACGGTGGAGATGTCCGCTGCACGCTGTGCTTCTTCGGCCTGGTAGGCGAAGTATTGCGGCACGCGGTTCCAGCGCCATTCGTAGGACATCAGCGAGGTAGCGTAGTACAAGGCGCCGGCCAGGCCGACCAGCACGACCACGGTCAGCAGGTGCCAGGGCCATTGGGCTTTTTTCTGTTTCATTACTCGACATCCAAAAAATTCGAAGGCATGCGCCTTTGTGTAGTGAGCGGGCTTGCCCCGCGCTGGGGGCAAGCCGCCCCAAAATCATGCGCCTCGGTATTTCTGAAACACCGCTGCGTCTGGATTTAGGGCGGCTTCGCCCCCCAACGCGGGGCAAGCCCGCTCACTACAGGACAGCCTTTATTCCATGTCCTTGAGCCACTCTGAGCTCTTGAACCACTTGTCATGAATGCGATCGTAGGTGCCGTCGTTCTTGATCTGGTGCAGGAAGTTGTTGATGAAGTTGATGCTGTCGTAATCACCTTTCTTCAGGCCAAACGCCAATGGCTCGAAGGTGAAGGGTTCGTCCAGGAACACCAGCTTGCCGTTGCCGACTTTCTTCTCGGCAACCACGTTGTACGGTGCGTCATACACAAAGGCATCGGCCTTGCCGTTGACTACGTCCAGCACGCCTTCCTGCTCGTTGTCATAGCCGTGGTACTTGGCTTTGGAGATCAGCTTCTTGGCGACCATTTCACCGGTGGTGCCAAGCTTGGAGGTCAGGCGGTATTTCTCGTCGTTCAGGTCTTTGTAGGACTTGATGGTGCCTTCCAGGTCCTTGCGAATCAGCAGGGTCTGGCCGACCACGATGAAGGGTTCGCTGAAGTTCAGGCGCAGGTTGCGCTCCTGGGTCAGGGTCATGCCGCTGCCGATCATGTCGAATTTGCCGGTCAGGAACGCTGGGATGATGCCGTCATAACCCGTGGAAACCAGCTCCAGCTTGACGCCCATGGACTTGGCCATGGCCTTGAGGATGTCAACTTCGAAGCCGATGATCTCACCGCGCTTGTCTGTCATCTCGAACGGCATGTAGGTCGGATCCATGCCGACTTTCAGCGTGCCGCGCTTGACCGCATCGTCGATGGCGCCAGCCTGGGCCGCATTGGCCGCGACCAGCGCGGTGACGCCAAGCAGCAGCATCGAAAGATACTTTTTCATCATCAAGTCCCCTGAACGATTCTTATAAGGTCGGCGCGCAAAAAGGGCTGCACCATTTCGGGGTGCGATCCTAACCCACTCGTTGCCCGTCACAAAGGTTTCACGGGCAATTGTTATCAGGGTATGTAGGAAAAGACCCACGACGCTGCGGTCAACCGCAGGGGTAGACACTTGCGCAACCTGACACGGCAATGGGTTGATATGTAAGCAGTTATGACTTTCAGTCGAGTTCTGCCAGCCAGGTGGTGTCTTTGAACCACTTGTCATGCAGCCGATCATAGGTCCCATCCTGGGCCACCTGGTTCAAGAAATGGTTGATCCAGTTAATGCTGTCGAAATCGCCCTTTTTTACGCCAAACGCCAAGGGTTCGAATGTAAACGGTTGCTCCAGCGCCAGCAGCGTGCCGTTCTCCGCCCGGTTCACCGCGATCAGGTTGTAGGGTGCGTCATGGATAAAGGCATCGGCCTCCCCCGCCACGACCTGGCGAACCCCTTCCTCCGGCGTGGCAAAACTACTCAGTCGGGCCGCCCCCAAAAACCGTTGAGCCGCTGCTTTGCCGGTGGTGCCCTCAGTGACAGCGATTCTGTAGCCGGCATCGTCCAGGTCTTCAATACTGCTGACCTTGCCCGCCAGACGGGGGTGCAGCAGTACGCTCTGGCCCACCACGATGAAAGCGTCACTGAAGTTCAGCCTTAAGTTGCGCTCCTGAGTGACAGTCATACCACTGCCGATCAAGTCGAATTTTTTCGCCAGCAAGCCCGGCAACAGTTCGGTGTAGGGCATCACGACCAGTTCAAGTTCCACCCCCAGCGCCTGGCTCATCACGTTGAGCAGGTCAATTTCAAAGCCGACAATGCGCCCCTGTTTATCGGTCATTTCGAAAGGGATATAGGTGGGGGTGGTGCCAACCTTGAGCACACCACGCCGGACGGCGTCGTCAATCGCACCCGCGTGCACCTGGCTGATTTGAATCAATGCAGCAGCGCTGATAAGCAATGCCGAACAATACCTTTTGAGCATGAATCCCTCGCAGCCAAGAAAATTGGGGGGCGATCCTAACCTAGTCGCGGGCACGCAAATACGCCTCGGACGAGGGTCTTTTGTTTCGAAATAACAGGGCGTCAGGAAGACAAAGAAGAGGCGGGAAACGCTGTAGGACCAGCGCTTCGAACACCCCCGAGGTGAGCCCTCGGGGGTGTCTGAATCAGGCCGGTTGGGCCTGGGAGGACAGCGGTTGCAGCGGTAGCAACGGCGCGTGCGGGTCGGCCTTGATCGAATCACGCCAAGCGGCGAGCCACTCGGCATGTCCTTCGCTCCAGACCTGCTCGTGCAGGCGGGCAAGGGCCACCGGATCACTGAGCAACGCCAGACGCTCACCGTTGTTGAGGCCGGCCGGGCCGACTTTCAACGCGTGACGAACACGTTCGATACGCAGGTACTCGATAGGCTCAGCCTCACGGTGACGCGAGGTCGCCAGGGCGCAGGCCAGGGCGTTCTGCTGAGGATCAACCACCGAACGCACGAACCCGTCATTGAGGGCGTGCCAACGGTTTTCATGGGTGTACTTCTCCGTCGACAGCAGGGCTTGCGGCGGGTTGTACTCCTCAGGAATCAGAAACAGGCTCTCGTCACGGGACTTGAGGCCCAGCTTGACACGGCTGGAGATCACCGACACCGGGATCGACAGCATCAGCGAACCCACGATCGGCACCAGCCACCACAGGAAGCTTGGGTTCAGCCACACCACCAGCAGCGCCCACAGGAAGCCCAGCACGGTTTGCGGACCGTGCCGCTTGACCGCTTCACTCCACGGCGTGGAATCGTCGTCACGCTGTGGCGAGTTCCAGGTCGCGGCCCAGCCGAGGAACGCGGCAAGAACGAAACGGGTGTGGAAGATCATGCGCACAGGCGCCAGCAGCATTGAAAACAGCATCTCCAGCAGCATCGACAAGGTCACCTTGAACTTGCCACCGAACTCTTTCGCGCCCTTGGCCCAGATCAGGATGATGCTCAGCAACTTAGGCAGGAACAGCAACACGATGGTGGTGGAGAACAGCGCCACCGCCTTGTCCGGATGCCATTGCGGCCACAGCGGGTACAGCTGGCGGGGAGCCATGAAGTACTGCGGCTCCATCAGCGTGTTCACCGCCAGCAAGGCTGTGGACAACACCAGGAACAGAAACCACAACGGTGCCGACAGGTAGGACATCACGCCGGTCAGGAACACCGCGCGGTGCACCGGGTGCATGCCTTTAACCAGGAACAGGCGGAAGTTCATCAGGTTACCGTGGCACCAGCGACGGTCACGCTTGAGTTCGTCCAGCAGGTTCGGCGGCAGTTCTTCGTAGCTGCCAGGCAGGTCGTAGGCAATCCACACGCCCCAGCCGGCACGGCGCATCAGCGCAGCTTCAACGAAGTCGTGGGACAGGATGGAGCCGGCGAACGCGCCTTTACCCGGCAACGGCGCCAGGGCGCAGTGCTCGATGAACGGCTTCATGCGGATGATCGCGTTGTGACCCCAGTAGTGGGATTCGCCCAACTGCCAGAAGTGCAGGCCGGCGGTAAACAGCGGGCCGTACACACGAGTGGCGAATTGCTGCATGCGCGCATACAGGGTGTCCATGCCCGACGCACGGGGCGCGGTCTGGATAATCCCGGCATCCGGCGTGGCTTCCATCAAGCGCACCAGGCTGGTCAGGCATTCGCCGCTCATCACGGAGTCGGCGTCGAGCACGACCATGTACTTATAGTCACCGCCCCAGCGACGGCAGAAGTCGTCGAGGTTGCCGCTCTTGCGCTTTACGCGACGGCGACGGCGGCGATAGAAGATCTTGCCGAAACCACCGGCCTCGCGGCACACGTCGAGCCAGGCTTGCTGTTCGGCGATGCAGATGTCGGCGTCATTACTGTCGCTGAGCACGAAAAAGTCGAAGCGGTCCAGGTCACCGGTAGCGGCCACAGACTCAAACGTCGCACGCAAACCGGCGAATACACGCGGCACGTCTTCGTTGCAAATCGGCATCACCAGCGCGGTACGGGCGTCTTTCGGAATCGGCTCGTCGCCGGCACTTTTACCGGAGATACGATATTTATCGTGTCCGGTAAGCAGTTCCAGAAAGCCCATCAAGGCGGTCCAGAAACCGGCCGACACCCAGCAGAACAAGATCCCGAACATGATCAGGATGCTGGTTTGCAGCGCGTAAGGCAGTACCTGAGTAGCGGTTTGCAGCAGGGTCTGGTTGCGGATCTCGTCGAAGTCAACCAGCGACCAGCCCTGGTACGGCATGATGCCTTTCATGTACCAGCCAGCAACGATGGTCTGGCCAAGCATCAGCACCAGCAAGATGTAGCGACGGATCGAACCCACGGTACGCCAGCGCGCGGCCGGCAATACGCGCTCATCTTTCGGCGGTGCCGGCGGATTGCTGCGGCCGGTGAGGCGGCGCCAGCCGCGCACCAGGATATTGGTACGCCAAGGCTCCGGCACCACACGGGTGCGCCGAATCGGTGGCGTGGCCTTGAGGCACACGCGACCGCTGGCGTCGAGCGCCAGCATTTCGGCGTCTTGCAGCTCCTCGGCGGTGCTAAGGGTCAAGCGGCGGCCAACCGACGCCTGGGCGGCGTCGACGGGCGCGTCAAAGGTTGCGGACGACAAACGCTCGTGCAACTCGGTGAAGGATGTGCAGCCCGCCAGTTCGGCGCGCTGCTCAGCGGTCATCGGGAGATGCGCCAGATACTCGGACAGAGTTTCTGGCTGGACTTGAGAATTACTCATCGGCAGGCAACTGATAGCTCCAGGTTTCGGTCAGGACTTGCTCGGTCTTGATCGGCTCCGGTGTGGCTGGGGCAGCTTCTGGCTGCTTGGCTTCCTTGTCTTTCGCGTCTTTCTTGGCCTGTTTCTCGTGTTGCTTGGCCAGGACCTTGTCAGCCTTGAGCACCTGGGTCGAAACCTTCTCCGGCTCTGGCTGCGGGATATCCTGAACCAGGGCAGCACGCATTTCGGTCGGTTTGCCTGCGTCTTTGATCTTCATGCGCAGGGTCAAACGCCAGCCTTTGGTGTGTTCGTTGTAACGCACGCTGTTTTCTACCACTTCAGCGTTGTCACCCACGCTCACCTGGCTGCGCACCGGGGCGTCCGGCGGGAGTTTCTTCAGGGACGGGCCTTCAAAGTCCACCAGGTAGGCGACGCTGCCATCAGGCTGACGGATCAGGTTGGACTGTTTCACATCACCCGTGGAACGCAGGGTCTGCTTGACCCAAGCGCTGTCCGGCGAGTGGAAAGCGGCGTCGTCCAGAGTCCAGTGCAGGCGGTAGGCGACTTCCAGCGGCTCGCCGACTTTCGGCAGTACAGCCGGGCTCCAGAAGGCAACGATGTTGTCGTTGGTTTCGTCGGCGGTCGGGATCTCGACCAGATCGACGGAACCCTTGCCCCAATCACCTTCAGGCTCGATCCAGGCGCTTGGGCGCTTGTCGTAGTTGTCGTCCAGGTCTTCGTAGTGGCTGAAGTTGCGGCCGCGTTGCAGCAGGCCGAAACCACGCGGGTTCTCTACGGTGAAGTTGCTGACCGACAGGTGTTTAGGATTGTTCAGTGGGCGCCAGATCCACTCACCGTTACCGGCATGGATCGACAGACCGCTGGAGTCGTGCAGTTCGCGACGGTAGTTGAGCACCTTGGACGGCTGGTTTGCGCCGAACAGGAACATGCTCGTCAGCGGTGCAACGCCCAACTTGCTGACGTTGTCGCGCAGGAACATCTGGGATTTCACATCGACAACGGTGTCGGTGCCCGGACGCAGGATCAGGCGATAGGCGCCGGTCGCACGAGGGGAATCGAGCAGGGCAAAGATCACCAGGTGCTTGTCACCCGGTTTTGGACGTTCGATCCAAAACTCGGTAAAACGCGGGAACTCTTCACCAGACGGCAACGCAGTATCGATCGCCATGCCACGGGCGGACAGGCCATACACCTGGTCCTTGCCGACGACACGGAAATAGCTCGCGCCGAGCATGGTCATGATTTCGTCTTGCTTGTCGCTCTTGTTGATCGGGAACAAGACACGGAAACCGGCATAACCCAGTTGTTCGGTTGCTTTCGGATCAAACTTCACATCGCCGAAATCGAAACGCGACGGGTCGTATTTGATTTCCTGCACGCTGTCAGCGGTGACTTCGTTGATTTTCACCGGTGTATCGAAATGCATACCCTGGTGATAGAAGGACAGCTTGAACGGGGTGTTCTGATCGGCCCATTCGGCTTTTTCGTTGCGGAAACGAATCTTCTGGTAGTCCGCGAACTTCATTTCGCGAAATTCGTTCGGCAGATTGCTGCGCGGAGCTTCGTATTTCTGCCCAGCCAGCTCTTTTGCCTTGGCCGACACATCATCCAGACTGAATGCCCACAGCTGACCCGCGCCGAACAGGCAAAACAGGGCTGAGCCCGTTACCAGTGCGTTTCGTAACCGTTTGGCAGACAATTTTGGTGCATTACAGGGACTAACAATCACGAGCAACCCTCGCCGAAAACAGATCAAAAAACCAACGGCCAGCTATCTATATGCCAGGTTGGCGAGCATTGTTCCGACTCCCCTGGGTCAAAATGATTCCCCAATGGATGTCGGACAAGTCTCTACCTAAATCAAAAATGGACCAAACAACGCTGATCCCCGTAGCGCGCGATTATCTAGTAGCCCGCGAGACAACGCATCAGGGGCAGCGAAGTATTTGTAGCGAAATCCTGCGTTTTTAGGCATTAAAAGTCGTTTTTAATACATTCAGGTCTGTAACAGAAAGGTCACAGGGCCATCATTGACCAAATGCACCTGCATATCGGCACCAAAACGCCCCGACGCCACCTTGCCATGCAATTGTTGCGCTTGTACCAGCAGGTGATCAAAAAGCGCCGCTCCCAGGGCCGGCGGGGCCGCTGTGGAGAAGCTTGGCCGCAGCCCGCTCTTGGTATCCGCCGCCAACGTAAACTGCGACACCAGCAGCAAACCACCGCCGATGTCCTTGAGCGACAGGTTCATCTTGCCCTCGTCGTCGCTGAACACACGGTAGTTGAGCAATTTGTGCAGCAACTTATCGGCGCTCTCCGGCGTATCTGAAGGCTCAACGGCCACCAGTACCAGCAATCCCTGGTCGATGGCACCGACGACTTCACCCTCGACCTCGACACGGGCGCCACACACCCGTTGCAACAGGCCCTTCATGCTTCTTCTGGCGGTAGATCAAGCAGGCGCCGTGCCATCTCACCGGTCGCGCGCACCAATGCATCGGTAATGCCGGGCTCGGACGCCGCATGGCCCGCCTCGCGGATCACCTGCAGTTCGCTGTTCGGCCAAGCCTGATGCAGCTCCCACGCGTTATCCAGCGGACAGATCATATCGTAGCGGCCGTGGATGATTACGCCAGGCAGATGGGCGATCTTGTGCATATCGCGAATCAGCTGGTTGGGTTCCAGAAAGGAATTATTGGTGAAGTAGTGGCATTCAATCCGCGCGATGGACAGGGCGCGCTGCGGCTCGGAAAAACGCTCCACATGCTGTGGGCTTGGGCACAGGCCCAGCATGCGACCTTCCCAGCCGGACCAGGCTTTGGCCGCGTGCATCTGGGCGATCTGGTCGTTACCGGTCAGGCGCTTATGGTAGGCGGCAATCATATCGTGACGCTCGTCCGCAGGAATCGGCGCTAGGTAGTCCTGCCAGTAATCCGGGAACAAGCGGCTGGCGCCGGTTTGGTAAAACCATTCGATGTCCTGCGGTCGGGCCAGGAAAATGCCGCGCACGATCAGGCCATGCACACGCTCAGGGTGGGTTTGCGCGTAGGCCAGAGCCAGGGTCGAGCCCCAAGAGCCGCCGAACAACACCCATTTGTCGATGCCCAGGTGCTCGCGGATACGCTCAAGGTCGGCGACCAAGTCCCAGGTGGTGTTGTTTTCCAGACTGGCGCGGGGCGTGGAGCGCCCGCAACCACGCTGGTCGAAGGTGACAATGCGGTACAGATTAGGATCGAAATAGCAGCGACTCTGGGCGTCGCAACCGGAACCAGGGCCCCCGTGGATAAAGACGACAGGCAAGCCTTCGGGGGAGCCACTTTCATCGACATACAGGGTGTGGGTGTCATCGACTGCCAGATCGTGCCGGGCGTAGGGTTTGATCTGCGGGTACCAAGTCTGCATTGCGCGCTCCGTAGGGGGTCGGGTTCATCCCTGAGGGGACGTCTTTTATTTTGCCGTCTGGCACTATAAACCCGAATTGTGCAATGAGCATGTCCTTGAGCGCTTAGACCTGTGTCAGCCCTTCGCCCCGCAGGTAATTCAGCAGATAGTCGAACAATTGGTCCACCTCCGCCACTTGGCCTCGTGCGCGCAAACAGCCATGGACCAGGCCCTTTCCCGGATAAAGCACCGTGGTCACGCCCGCCGCTTGCAGTCGCTCGGCATACAACATGCCGTCGTCGCGCAACGGGTCGAATTGGGCGACGGCGATCAATGCCTTGGGCAATCCACAGTAATCCTGGGCCAGCAGCGGCATGGCATAGGGTGAATCCTTGCCCGATCCGCGCAGGTAAAGCGCCAGGTAGTGCTCCGCATCAGCGGTGCTGAGCAAGGGTGCGGCCATGCAATCTCGGCGCGAGGGTAAGTCAGCCGTGCCACCAAGGCCGGGGTAAATCAACACTTGGGCGCGGGGCAACGGTTCACGGGCGTCGCGCAGCCCCAGGCACAGCGCAGCGGCCAGATTGCCACCGGCACTGTCACCCATCACGACAATACGTTGCAGGTTAATGGCGTGCGGCCCCTCCCCCGACTGGATCGCCCGCCACACGGCGCGGCAATCTTGATAGGCCGCGGGGAACGGGTGTTCCGGGGCAAGGCGGTAGTCGATGGCGATCACCAAAACGTTCAACGCACTGGCCAATTCGAAGCAAATAAAGTCGTGGGAATCCAGGCCGCCGACTACCCATCCGCCGCCGTGCATATAAAGGAGGCAGGGCCAACCATCGGCCGGTGGGGCTGACGGGGGGAGGTAGCTGCGCACGCCAACGCCTGCGAGGGGAAAGTCAGACACCTGCAAGCCGTCCGGCATGGGTGGGGTGAACGCTTGGCACATGCGCTCGTAGCTCTGGCGTATGCCGGCCAGCGATGGATCGTCGCCGGTGAAGGAAGCGGTCTTTTCGACGAAGGCGGCAAGCCGTGGGGAAATTGGGTACATGCACAATGATCTCTAGCACAGCAGGTTCAAGGAGGAAGGGACTGCATTTGGCTTAGGGTTTGAGGCTTGCCAGCACTGCCGCCACGCCATCGCGGCCATCAAACGCTGTAACACCTGCCAGCCAGCGCTGCAAATCCTGCGGATGGTCGCGCAACCACTGTTTAGCCACGTCCTGGGGCGACTGGCGCGCCATGATCGGCACCATCAACTGGCTCTCTTGGGCAGCGGTGAAGGTGAGGTTTTCCAAGAGTCGATGGACATTTGGGCAGCGTTCGGCAAAGTCCGGCGCCGTCACGGTGGAGACGGTAGCGCGGCCTTCGTCGAGACCGAATACGTCTTCGCTGCCGGTGAGGTAGGTCATTTTCATATTGAGGTTCATCGGGTTCGGGGTCCAACCGACAAACACCACGAACTCCTTGCGATTTACAGCGCGCTGCACCGCCGCCAACATCCCCGCCTCACCGGAGGCCACCAGTTTGAAGCCGCCGAGGCCGAAGCGGTTGGTGTCGACCATTTTCTGAATATCAGTATTGGCACCGCTGCCGGGCTCGATACCGTAGAGTTTGCCACCCAGTTGGTTCTTGAATCGGGCAATGTCGGAGAAGGTCCTCAACCCGGCATCGGCCACGTATTGCGGCACGGCCAGGGTAGCTTGGGCGTCGGCGAGGCTCGGCGTGTCGAGCACCTTGACCTGTTTGGCCGCCAGGAAGGGGGCGATGTTGTTGTCCATCGCCGGTTTCCAGTAGCCAAGAAAGATATCCAGGCGCTTATCGCGGATGCCGGCAAAGATAATCTGCTGCACCGCACTGGTCTGTTTGCTGTCGTAGCCCAAACCGTTGAGCAGCACGTCAGCCATGCCGGAGGTGGCGACCACATCGGTCCAACTGACCACGCCCATTCGGATGGACTTGCAGGAGGCCGGCTCGGCCGCCATGGCTTGCGCACTGAGCAGTACGGCGCCGGTGAGGGTCAACAGATAGCGGTTGAATAGTCGTTTCATGAAAGCGGTCTCACTCGGCAGTTTTTATTGTGGGGAGTGGCATCTGATGCGCCGTATCCACAACCTTACCCAGCAAGACCTCGATAAACACGACCGGGTGCGACCGGCAGTTGCACTGTGTCGACTGTCAGTCGTCATCGGCTCGGACCGTTGCGTGATAAATGAGCGGTTCGAACACTGCCCTCTACGGTGCTCTGGAACCACGCCAATGAATAGTTAATCGCTCTTAATTCAAAAGCTGATAACCACCCACGCTGAAATGACTACTTCACCTAAAAAACTGTCATATATAACAGTAGAGCAACTCTCAGGGGCGTCTTTACTGTTTACGGAAAGACACTGACTTTCCGGAGAGCAATAATGACCACGCCAACGTACCCGAGCAATAAACCCATAACTGAGATCTTTGAAGCAACAGTGCAATACGCAAACGAGAAAGACATTTTTCTCGCCAATAAAATCAACATCGCGCTGATCAAAGATAATTCAGGTAGCAGCTGCTGGATGATAGCGGCATTTCAGGACATCTCCGAAACAAACAAGAAACCTCATGAAATACGCGCGATACACATTTACCTGCCCAGATATCAGCTACACGGTAGGGTCGAGATGTTCCCAGCTCTTCCCCCTGAGGCGCCGATTATAAACAGTGCAAGCTATTTTAGAATTGTGAACATTGACTATGAGAAGAAAAAGTCAGACGAACTCATCTACCTGGGTAAAACAGGGGTGATCAAATACGAATGGAGTAATGACTTTAAATCCATTGAGGGCAACATTGACCTCAACACACTCGATGAGAACAAAGCCCCCATTAATATCAATGGCCACTTTTACCTTTCAAACAGCGGACAACACTCCATCTGATAGCTGAAAAATACAGGTGCGCGTTCTGAGCAGGAAATCGCATCTGTATTTTTTCATTTAATAGTGCCCACGTCCCCAGACCAAAAAACCTTCCAGCAACTGCTTCAACACCACCCGCGTCCGCTCAGCCAAATCCGCGCGATAACGGAACGGCTCGAACTCCTCCATATAAGTGCTCTGGCACAACTCCAACTGCACCGCATGAATATCCTGCGCCGGGTCGCCGTAATGCCGGGTGATATGGCCGCCCTTGAAGCGCCCGTTCAGCACATGGGTGTACTGCGGATGGGCGGCGCAGATGGCTTCCAGCTGGCTGGCCAGTTCGGGATCGCAGGCGGCCCCGTTAAAGGTGCCGAGGTTGAAGTCCGGCAGTTTGCCGTCGAACAGGTGCGGGATCACAGAGCGGATCGAGTGTGCGTCGAACAGCAGCGCGTAGCCGAACTCGGCCTTGAGCCGCGCCAGTTCCTCTTGCAGCGCGCGGTGATACGGGCCCCAGATCTTTTGCAGGTAAGTGGCGCGTTCTGCCTCGCTGGGCTCCAGGCCTTCACGAAACAGCGGCACACCCTCAAATAGCGTGGCCGGGTACAAGCCGGTGGTGGCGCCGGCGTACAGCGGCTTGTCGTCGGACGGCCGGTTGAGGTCGATGACAAAGCGCGAGTACTCCGCCGAGAGCGTGCTGGCGCCGAGCTCTTCGGCAAAGTCATACAGCGTGGGGATATGCCAATCGGTGTCCGGCAGGCTTTGCGCCTCGGGGATCAACCCGGCCTCGACCGCAGGTGTCAAACGCACGCCGGCGTGGGGCATGCTGATCAGCAGCGGGGTGCGGCCTTGTTTGAAATTCAGAACCTTATCCACAACAGCACTCCTTAAACAGTGACATCGACGCCATGGCGCACGACGCGTTTATCCAGCTCGCCGCCCAGCCAGTAGGCGAGGTCGGCGGGACGATCAATCTGCCACGCTACAAAATCCGCCACTTTGCCCACTTCCAGTGAGCCATGGGTAGCGCCCATGCCCAATGCGGTGGCCGCATGTTGCGTGACGCCGGCCAGGGCCTCTTCCGGGGTCATGCGGAACAGAGTGCAGGCCATGTTGAGCATCAGGCGCACCGACAGTGCCGGCGAGGTGCCGGGGTTGAGGTCACTGGCGATGGCGATTTTCACGCCGTGTTTGCGCAGCGCCTCCATCGGTGGCAACTGGGTTTCGCGCAGGAAGTAGAACGCCCCTGGCAGCAGCACGGCGACGGTGCCGGATGCAGCCATGGCAATGGCGTCTTCTTCGGTCATGAATTCCAGGTGGTCCGCCGACAACGCGCGATAACGCGCCGCCAGGCTGGAGCCGTGCAACGACGAGAGTTGCTCGGCGTGCAGTTTTACCGGCAGGCCCAACTGCTGGGCGACCTTGAACACGCGCTCCACTTGCTCAGTGGAAAACGCCAGGTATTCGCAGAAGGCATCCACGGCGTCCACCAGCCCTTCGGCCGCCAGGGCCGGTAGCATCTCGCTGCAGATATGCTCGATGTAGTCGTCGGCGCGGTCCTTGTACTCCGGCGGTAACGCATGGGCCGCCAGGCAGGTGGCGCGCACGCTGACCGGCAGCTCATCGCCGAGACGCCGGGCCACGCGCAACATCTTGCGTTCGTTGGCCAGGTCCAGGCCGTAGCCGGATTTGATCTCCACTGTGGTCACGCCGTCGCGCAGCAGACTGCGCAGGCGCTTGCGGGCGCTGTCGAACAGTTCATCCTCGCTGGCGGCGCGGGTGGCGCGCACGGTGCTGGCGATACCACCGCCCTTGGCCGCGATCTCGGCATAGCTAACGCCCTCAAGGCGCTGCTCGAATTCGCCACTGCGATTGCCACCAAACACCGTGTGGGTGTGGCAGTCGATCAGCCCCGGAGTGACCCACGCGCCTTGCAGGTCATGCACCTGGGCGTAGTCCGCCGTCGGCACTTGGCTGCGCGGGCCGATCCACTCGATGAGTGAGCCGGCAGTGACCATGGCAGCATCCTCGATGATCGAGTAGTTACCTTGAGCCATGGTTGCAACGTGGCAGTGTTGCCAAAGGGTTTTCATCAACGCCTCCCTAAGTTATCGATGAGACACAGCCGGGTCGTATTGGACGTTGGCCGTTTGCCCGGCGGCGGGTTTGACCCACAGCAGGTAGGCAACGACCAGCAGCACGATCCACACGGCGCCGACCAGCAAGGCCGCCTGGGTGTCCGGGAAGTAACCCAGCACACCAAACACAAACAGCATGAATACGATGGCCGCCGCCGGCGCATAGGGCCAGAACGGCACCGGGAATTTCAGCTCAGCGACCTGTTCTTTAGTCATCGAGCGACGCATGGCGACCTGGGTGAACAGAATCATCAGCCATACCCACACGGTGGCGAAGGTGGCAATCGAGGCAATCACCAGGAACACGTTTTCCGGGATCAGGTAGTTGAGCAGCACGCCGCCGAGCAGCGCTGCCCCCATCACCACCACGGTCATCCATGGCACGCCCTGTTTGGACAACTGGGCAAAACCCTTGGGCGCCTGCCCTTGTTGAGCGAGGCCGTACATCATGCGCCCGGCACCGAAGATGTCACTGTTGATCGCCGAGACTGCCGCCGAGATCACCACAATATTGAGAATGGTCGCCGCCGAGCCTATGCCGAGGTTACTGAATATCTGCACGAACGGGCTGCCCTGGCTGCCGATCTGGGGCCATGGGTAGATAGCCATCAGCACAAACAGGGTCAGCACGTAGAACAATAGGATGCGCAGCGGCACGGCGTTGATCGCCTTGGGAATTACGCGCTGCGGGTCTTTGGCTTCGCCAGCGGTGATGCCGATGATTTCGATACCGCCGAAGGCGAACATCACCACCGCGAACGAGGCGATCAGGCCGCCAACACCGTTAGGCATAAAGCCGCCGTGGGCCCACAGGTTGCTCAGGCCGCTGGCCTGGGTCTCGCCCGCCGAATGGATACCGAACAGCATGATGCCGAAGCCGCCGAGGATCATCGCGACAATCGCGCCGACCTTGAGCAGCGACAGCCAGAACTCCATCTCGCCAAACACTTTGACGTTGCACAGGTTCAGGCCGCCGATCAGAAACACAATGCCGAGCACCCAGACCCAGCGCGCGACGTCGGGAAACCAGAAGCCCATATAGATGCCGAACGCGGTGACGTCGGCGAGGCAGACGATGATCATTTCAAACGCGTAGGTCCAGCCGAGAATAAACCCGGCCATGGGGCCCAGATAGGTGCTGGCGTACTGGCCGAAGGAACCGGACACCGGGTTGTGCACTGCCATTTCACCGAGGGCGCGCATCACCATGAAAACCGCGGCGCCGCCGATCAGGTAGGCCAGCAGCACGGCAGGGCCGGCCATCTGGATAGCCGAGGCGGAGCCGTAGAACAGCCCGGTGCCGATGGCCGACCCCAGTGCCATGAAGCGAATATGTCGGGCACTGAGGCCACGTTTCAAACCCTTTTCTTGCTGGTGCATTTCTCGTCCTTAATTATTTTTATCCTGAGAAAATTAAAAGCCGCGCTCATGACAACTGCTTTTTTTGTGGTGAGCGGGCTTGCCCCGCGCTGGGGTGCGAAGCAGCCCCAAATCCGGCTACCGCATTTCACTTGGAGAAATGCGGTGACTGTAGGAGGGGCTGCTACGCAGCCCAGCGCGGGGCAAGCTCGCTCACTACAGAGAGCGAGTGGCGCTTACAGGCTCGGCAGCAACTTCGCCGGCACCAGGTCATTCAGGCAGCGGCTGGCGAGCAGTTCGCTGGCGGCGATGATGTCCGGGGCGAAGAAGCGATCCTTGTCGTAGAACCCCACTTTGGCGCGCAGGACGCCACGGGCTTTTTCCAGTTTCGGCGAGGTTTTCAGGCCTTCGCGCAAGTCCAGGCCCTGGCACGCGGCCAGCCATTCCACGGCGAGGATGCCACGGGTGTTCTCGGCCATTTCCCACAGGCGCTTGCCGGCAGCAGGTGCCATCGACACATGGTCTTCCTGGTTGGCTGAAGTCGGAATGCTGTCGACACTGTGGGGATGGGCCAGCGCCTTGTTCTCGCTGGCGAGCGCGGCGGCGGTCACTTGAGCGATCATGAAACCGGAGTTCACCCCGCCATTGCCCACCAGGAACGGCGGCAATTGCGACATGTGTTTGTCCATCATCAACGAGATACGACGCTCACTGAGGGAACCGATTTCGGCGATGGCCAGCGCCATGTTGTCAGCGGCCATGGCCACTGGTTCGGCGTGGAAGTTACCGCCGGAAATCACATCGCCTTCGGCGGCGAACACCAGCGGGTTATCCGATACGGCGTTGGCTTCGACCACCAGCACTTCAGCGGCCTGGCGGAACTGGGTCAGGCACGCGCCCATGACCTGAGGCTGGCAGCGCAGGGAGTACGGGTCTTGCACTTTGTCGCAGTTCTGGTGCGACTGGGAGACCTCGCTGCTTTCGCCGAGCAGGTCGCGGTAAGCGGCAGCCGAATCGATTTGCCCACGCTGGCCGCGTGCGGCATGAATACGCGCGTCGAACGGCGAGCGCGAGCCCAACACTGCTTCGACGGTAAGGCCACCACAGGCCAGGGCGCCAGCGAACAGGTCTTCGCCTTCGAACAGGCCGCGCAGGGCATAAGCGGTGGACACCTGGGTACCGTTGAGCAACGCCAGGCCTTCTTTAGCCGCGAGGGTCAGGGGCGTGAGGCCGGCGACTTTCAGCGCGTCAGTCGCTTCCAGCCATTCACCTTTGTAGCGCGCCTTGCCTTCGCCCAGCAGCACCAGGGACATATGGGCCAGCGGCGCCAAGTCACCGGACGCACCGACCGAGCCTTTCAACGGAATATGCGGGTAAACCTCGGCGTTGATCAGCGCGATCAGCGCGTCGATCACTTGCCGACGAATCCCGGAGAACCCACGGCTCAGGCTATTGACCTTGAGCACCATGACCAGCCGCACCAGCGCATCGCTGATCGGCTCACCGACGCCGGCGGCATGGGACAGCACCAGGGAACGCTGGAGGTTTTCCAGGTCTTCGCTGGCGATACGGGTCGAGGCCAGCAGGCCGAAACCGGTGTTGATGCCGTAGGCAGTGCGGTTCTCAGCGAGAATCTGCTCCACGCAGGCAACGCTGGCTTCGATCTGGGCTGAAGCGCTGTCATCCAGACTGAGGGTCACCGGCTGCTGGTAGATGGCCCGCAGTTGGGCAAGGCTCAGTTGGCCTGGAATCAGATTTAACGCAGTCACATTCATACTCCTTGTGAATTGTTCTTTCGAATATTTCTGTTGAATAAGGGTTCAGTGCACATTGGGTAATGCGGTGTCTTTGAGCAGCTTGGCGGCAGCTGCAATGTCCGGCGCCAGCCAGCGGTCCTGCTCGTATGCGGGGACCACTTCACGTAACAATCGCCAAGCGCGGTCGGTACCCGCGCCGAAACGCTGGGCCTTCAAAAACTCAAAGGCCTGGGCCGCCAGCAAGTACTCGATGGCAAGAATCTGGGTGACGTTGGCCAGCAGTTGATGCAGCTTCAGCGCGGCATTGGTGCCCATGCTCAAGTGGTCTTCCTGCAGCCCCGAGGTGACGAAATTATCGAGCACCGCCGGTTGCGCCAGCTGGCGGTTTTGCCCGCACAGTGATGCGGCGACGTATTGCACGATCATCATTCCGGAGTTGACCCCTGGATTGCTCACCAGGAACGCCGGCAAGCCACTGACGTGCGGGTTGATCAAACGGTCCAGGCGGCGTTCGGCAACTGAGCCGATTTCGGCCATGGCGATGGCGAGCATATCGGCGGCCAGGGCGACGGACTGGCCGTGCGGATTGGCCTGGGACACTACGCGGTACTCGTCCGGCGTGCCAAGCACCAACGGGTTGTCAGTGGCGCTGTTGAGTTCAGTCTCGATCTGGCGGGTGGCGTGCTCCACCTGGTCGCGCACCGCGCCGTGGATCTGCGGGATCGAGCGGATGCTCAGGGCGTCCTGGGTGCGGAGGCCTTTGCTGCTGGCGATCACTTCACTGCCATCGAGCAAGGCACGCAGGTTGACGCCAACGTGCTGCATGCCGGGGTGTGGCTTGAGGGCGATGATTTCTTCATCAAAGGCGTCGATCTGGCCACGCTGGGCTTCGAAACTCATGGCGCCGATCACGTCGGCCCACTGCAGCAAGTGATGGGCGTCGGCCAAGGCCAGGCAGCTCAAACCGGTCATGCACGGCGTGCCGTTGACCAGGCACAGGCCGTCTTTGGCGCCGAGTACCACGGGCTGCAAACCTTCTGCCTGCAAGGCTTCCTGCGCCGTCACGATCTGGCCGCGATAACTCACCGTACCGACACCCAACAAAGCGACACCGACGTGGGCCATGTGAGTCAGGTAACCCACCGAACCTTGGGACGGCACCTGTGGCGTGATGCCGTGGTTAAGCAGCGCCAGCAACGAACGTACGACCTGCGGATGCAGGCCGGATTTTCCGTGACTGTAATTGATGACCGCGGCGCAGATAATCGCCCGGGTCTGCTCATCGCTCAGTACCGGGCCGACGCCACAGGCGTGACTCAACAGGGTATTGCGCGACAGCTGGCTGAGTTGCTCGCCCGCAAGCGACACGTTGCACAGCGCGCCCAGGCCGGTGTTCACGCCATACGCGCGTTCGCCGCTGGTGACGATGCGCTGCACGATGGCTTGGGCATTGTCGATGCGGGCCCAGGCTTGGCCCGAGAGTTCCAGCACCGCGCCGTGGCGGGCCACGGCGACCACGTCCTGCCAGCGCAGGGGGATGTCGGCGATGATGATTTTTGCTGCCTGGGACATGGTTGACCTCTTCATATTCTCTACCGCTTTGCCGGCCTCATCGGGGGCAAGCCCCCTCCCACATGTTGAACGGTGAACATCTTCAAAGGTGGGAGGGGGCTTGCTCCCGATAGGGCCAGCAGCCTCACCACAGAATCTGGATCAGACCACCGCCGCCCGCCGCTGAACAAACCGGTCCACATACTCATCCGCCGGGGAATGGAGGATCTCCCGAGGTGTGCCGACCTGGATCAACTTGCCGTCCTTGAGGATCGCAATGCGATTACCAATGCGCACGGCCTCGTCGAGGTCGTGGGTGATGAAGACGATGGTCTTGTGCAGGGTCTTTTGCAGCTCCAGCAATTGGTCCTGCATCTCGGCGCGAATCAACGGGTCAAGGGCGCTGAAGGCTTCGTCCATCAGGATGATGTCCGTGTCGGCAGCCAACGCACGGGCCAGGCCGACGCGCTGGCGCATGCCGCCGGAGAGCTGGTGCGGGTATTTGTTTTCGTAGCCTTTGAGGCCCACGGTTTCGATCCAGTGCAGCGCGCGTTCGGCGCACACCTGCTTAGTTTCGCCACGCACCTTGAGGCCGTAAGCGACGTTGTCGAGCACGCTCTTGTGGGGCAACAGACCGAAGCTCTGGAACACCATGCTGATCTTGTGCCGACGGAATTGGCGCAGGGCGTCCATGTCCAGTTGCAGGATGTCTTCGCCGTCCACAAGGATCGCGCCGCTGGTGGGATCGATCAGGCGATTGAAGTGACGCACCAATGTGGATTTACCGGAACCCGACAGGCCCATGATCACGAAGATCTCACCAGTACCGATGCTCAGGGACAGGTCGTTGACGCCGACCACGCAACCGGTCTCGGCCAACACTTGGTCCTTGGTCTTGCCCTGCCCGATCATCGCCAGCGCTTCCTTGGAACGCGCGCCAAAGATCTTGAAGACGTTTCTGACTTCGATTTTGCTGACAGTCGTCATTTGCTCGCCTCATGCCGTGGGCGGCCATAGGCCTGGGTAATGCGGTCGATGACCACTGCAAGAATCACGATCGCCAGCCCGGCTTCAAGGCCACGGCCAACGTTGAGGGTCTGGATGCCGACGAGCACGTCTTCACCCAAGCCACGGGCGCCGATCATCGAGGCGATCACCACCATCGACAACGCCATCATGGTGGTCTGGTTGATGCCGGCCATGATGCTCGGCAGCGCCAACGGCAGTTGCACGCCAAACAGTTGCTGCCAGCGGTTGGCACCGAAGGCGTTGATGGCCTCCATAACTTCGCCATCCACTTGGCGGATGCCCAAATCGGTGAGGCGAATCAGCGGCGGCGCGGCATAGATCACCGTGGCAAAAATCGCCGGCACCTTGCCCAGGCCGAACAGCATCAGCACCGGGATCAGGTACACGAAGCTGGGCATGGTTTGCATGATGTCGAGCAGCGGCATCAACACCGAACGCAGGCGATTACTGCGCGCCGAGAGGATGCCCAACGGAATGCCGATCAACACCGAAATCACCGTGGCAACCATCATCAAGGCCAGGGTCTGCATCAGCTTGTCCCATAGGCCAACCGCGCCTACCAAGAACAGCAAACCGACGATCACCGCCGTAGTGACTACTTTGCGGGTAGCGTGCCAGGCCACGCCGCCGACGATGGCCAGCATCAGCCACCAAGGGGCGGCGCGCAGCAGGCCTTCCAGGTTGACGATGGCCCACAGCAGCGTGTCGGAGATCTGCCGGAACACATCGCCGTAGTTGGTAACCAGTGAATCCACCCAACCGTTAACCCAGTCGGCAATGGAAAACGTAAAACTCTCAGGAAACATAGCGTGCTCTCGATCCAATGGGTTGTGGCCGGGCGCCCGGCCACCCCTCAGGGTAGCCGTGCACACTTGACCTACAAGGCCGCGTCGATTTTCTTGGCTGCGTCTTCGCTCACCCAGGCGTGCCAGACTTCAGGATGTTCCTTGAGGAAGATCTTCGCCAGTTTCGGCGACTCAATGCGCTCCTTGGCCATGCGTCCCAGGTTCTGGTTCAGCAGGTCGATGGGCAGGTTGACCTTTTCCAGCACGGCCACCAGTTCAGGGGCTTGTTCGTGGAAGGTCTTGGACAGGCCGACCTTGATGGTCACGGTTTTATCCACACCGGGTTTTTCTTCAAGCTTGACCAGGTCGACCTGACCCATCAGCGGCGTCGGCGACCAGTAGTAGAACAGGATCGGCTCGCCACGCTTGTAGCTCGACAGCACCGCCGCATCCAGCGCCGGGCCGGTGCCAGGGCGGAAGTTGGTGTAGGTGCTTTCCAGGCCGTAGCTTTTCAGCATTTCGCTGTTGTCCAGCTCGCAGGTCCAGCCGGCCGGGCAGTTGTAGAAGCGGCCCTTGGATGGTTCTTCCTGGTCCTTGAACACCGAGGCGTACTTGGCCAGGTCGGCGATGGTTTTCAGGTCCGGCGCCTTGGCTTCCAGCTTGCGCTTGGCGTCGCCTTCGATCACGTAGCGCGGCACGTACCAGCCTTCGATTGCGCCCACCACTGGCGCACCAACGCCGACGACTTTGCCGGCCTTCTCAGCCTTGTTCCAGACTTCGCTGCGGCCGACCCATTCTTCGGCGAACACTTGGATGTCGTTACTGCTCAGGGCGTTTTCCATGGTGATGGAGTTGCCCGGCAGGCTGTCGGTTTTGCAGTCGTAGCCTTTTTCCAGCACGGTTTGCAGGATGTCGGTGAGCAACATGCCGCTTTCCCAGTTCAGCCCGGCGAATTTCACCGGTTTACCGGACTCGCACCAACCGGCCGCCTGGGCGCCAGCGCTGGCCAGCAAGCCTGCAGAGAACAACGTGGTCAGCAGGGTCTTATGCATTTTCATTGTGTGACGCTCCCAATCATGAAATGGATTACGGCAGTCAAAAGGCGTCCTGCCTTGTCCACGTCCTGTCAGGCCCGCGCCGCAGCGCGACTGGCCCCGCTTTTTTTAGTGGGTACAACACTGTCCTGCTCGATCGGCAGAATCAGTTGATCGGGCACGCTGCCGTGCCATTTTTTCGCACACAGGTAATACAGGGCGGCGGGCAGCACCAGGCCGATGATCCAGGAGATATCCACACCCCCAAGCGCGCTCACCAGCGGACCGGTGTAGAACTTGGTAGCGATGAACGGCATCTGCACCAACACCCCGAAGACATAGACGCTGATACCCAGAGGGTTCCAACGACCGTACCGCCCGTTTGGATCGGCCAGCGCCGGCACGTCATAGCGCTCGCGGGTGATGAAGTAGTAGTCCACTAGGTTGATCGCGCTCCAGGGCGTGAAGAACGCCAGCAGGAACAGAATGAAAGACTTGAACGCACCGAGGAACGAATGCTGGCCGAGCAATGCGATCAGGGTCGCCGTACCGACGATAAGCAGCACGAACACCAGACGCTGCAGACGCGTCACCTCCAGGCGACCACGAAAGCCGCTGATGATGGTCGCGATGCACATGAAGCTGCCGTAGGAGTTCAGTGTGGAGATGGTGACCTTGCCGAACGCGATGCTGAAATACAGCAGCGCAGCGGTGGCGCCCGTACCACTCAAACCAACGATGTAGGCCACTTCATGACCGGCGAATTGCCCGTTGGCCATGGCGGCGGCGAACACGCCGAGAATCATCGCCACTTGTGCGCCAATCACTGAACCGGCGCCCGCAGCGAGAAAGGTTTTCACCGACGACGTGCTGCTCGGCAAGTAGCGCGAGTAGTCCGCCACATACGGCCCAAACGCGATCTGCCAGGAGGCGGCGAGGGACACCGCGAGCAAGAAACTGCTCCAGCTGAAATGGCGGATTTGCAGCAATGCGCCAATGTCAGCTTGGCCCATCAGGCGACTGAACAGGTAAACGAAGGCAATCACACCAATGACGCTGGCAACGCGCCCTATGAAGTGGATCACCCGATAACCAAGCACCGTGACCAGCACAATGACGCTGGCGAAGATCAGGATACCGACGCTGCTGCTGACACCAAACAACTGGCCCAGCGCCTGGCCGGAAAGCACCGTACCGGTTGCGGTGAAACCCAGGTACATCAGGCACACCAAGACGATCGGAATGGCCGCGCCATATACGCCGAACTGCACGCGGCTGGAGATCATCTGCGGCAAGCCGAGCTTGGGCCCTTGCGCCGCATGCAACGCCATGACGCCGCCGCCGATCAGTTGACCGATCAACAGACCGATCAACGACCAGAACACATCACCGCCCAGCACCACGGCCAAGGCCCCGGTGACAATGGCCGTAATTTGCAGGTTGGCACCCAGCCACAGGGTGAATTGGCTCAATAGACGACCGTGTCTTTCCGCTTCCGGGATGTAGTCGATCGAACGTTTCTCGATCAACGGGGTGGTGCTTGCACGCGCGTCATTTGCAGCCATGGGTGTTCAACCTCTGATGGATTGTTTTGGGGGTCGCAGCCGCTCAACTGTGGGAGGGGGCTTGCTCCCGATAGCAGTGGGTCAGTCACCAGACCTATTGGCTGATACACCGCCATCGGGAGCAAGCCCCGCCCCACATGGGTTACTTGATCATTGGAAGATTGAGACCCTGCTCTTTGGCGCAATCGATCGCGATCTGGTAACCCGCATCGGCGTGACGCATCACCCCTGTCGCTGGGTCGTTGTGCAGCACACGGGCAATCCGCTCGGCCGCTTCGTCGGTGCCGTCGCAGACGATCACCATGCCGGAGTGCTGGGAGAAGCCCATGCCGACGCCGCCACCGTGGTGCAGCGAGACCCACGTCGCACCGCTGGCGGTGTTGAGCAAGGCATTGAGCAGCGGCCAGTCAGATACGGCGTCGGAACCGTCCTGCATGGATTCTGTTTCGCGGTTCGGGCTTGCTACCGAGCCGGAGTCGAGGTGGTCACGACCAATCACCACCGGCGCCGACAGCTCGCCGCTGCGCACCATTTCGTTGAATGCCAGGCCGAGCTTGGCGCGCTGGCCCAGACCGACCCAGCAGATACGCGCTGGCAGGCCCTGGAAGCTGATGCGTTCGCGAGCCATGTCCAACCAGTTGTGCAGGTGGGCGTCGTCGGGGATCAGCTCTTTGACTTTGGCGTCGGTCTTGTAGATATCTTGCGGGTCGCCCGAGAGCGCAGCCCAACGGAACGGGCCGATGCCACGGCAGAACAGTGGACGGATGTACGCCGGAACGAAACCTGGGAAGTCGAAAGCGTTTTCCACGCCTTCTTCCTGTGCCATTTGGCGGATGTTGTTGCCGTAGTCGAAGGTCGGGATGCCTTGCTTCTGGAATTCCAGCATGGCTTTGACGTGGACTGCCATGGACTGCTTGGCGGCCTTGATCACGGCAGCCGGCTCGGTCTTGGCGCGGGCGCGGTATTCGTCCCAGGTCCAGCCGGCGGGCAGGTAGCCATTGAGCGGGTCATGGGCACTGGTCTGGTCGGTGACCATGTCCGGGCGCACACCGCGCTTGACCAGTTCCGGCAGGATCTCGGCCGCGTTACCCAGCAGCGCGATGGAAATGGCTTTGCCTTCTTTCGTGTATTTGGCGATACGGGCCAACGCGTCGTCGAGGTCGGTGGCTTGCTCATCGACATAACGGCTGGCCAGGCGGAAATCGATGCTGACCTGCTGGCACTCGATGTTCAGCGAGCACGCGCCGGCCAATGTCGCGGCCAGAGGCTGTGCGCCGCCCATGCCGCCGAGACCGGCGGTGAGGACCCAACGGCCTTTCAAATTGCTGTCGTAATGCTGGCGACCGGCTTCAACGAAGGTTTCGTAAGTACCTTGGACGATGCCCTGGCTGCCGATGTAGATCCAGCTGCCGGCAGTCATCTGGCCGTACATAGCCAGGCCCTTGGCATCCAGTTCGTTGAAGTGTTCCCAACTGGCCCAGTGCGGAACCAGGTTGGAGTTGGCGATCAACACGCGCGGGGCGTTGCTATGGGTCTTGAACACGCCGACCGGTTTGCCGGATTGCACCAGCAGGGTTTCGTCGTCGTTCAGATTGGTGAGGCTCTCGACGATCTGGTCGTAGCACTCCCAATTACGTGCGGCGCGGCCAATGCCGCCGTACACCACCAACTCTTTCGGGTTCTCGGCCACTTGCGGGTCGAGGTTGTTCATCAGCATGCGCAGCGGTGCTTCAGTCAGCCAGCTTTTGGCGGTGAGCTTGTTACCGCGGGCGGCGCGGATTTCGACGTCACGGTATTTTGTAGGCTTGGTCACTGCTAGGACTCCTCGGCGATCGATGCGCGAACATGGATGGTGCGAAGGAGAGTCTTACGCACACATCTTTACTTGTATGTACAAGCATATGCAATCAAGCGGCCAACTTTCTAAGTGAGGTGTTTGGATTTTTTTGGAAAGCGTGTGTGAGCCTTGGAAATTAAGGCTTAGAGAGATGATGAAATTTCTTACAAAGGGGTTTTCTAGCGAGGGAGGTTTGTCACGACAGCATGGTTTTGCGCCACGCTGGGGCGTTCGGTAACAAAATGGTGCGAGGGTTGGAAACAGATCGCAACAACAGCGGGAAACAAATGTGGGAGGGGGCTTGCCCCCGATAGCGGTGGATCAGTCAGCCCATCTGGTACTGACACACCGCAATCGGGGGCGAGCCCCCTCCCACATTTTTTAACCGCGCTGAGTCAGTTCGATGATGCAGCTACGGCCAGTGATAGAGATGTCCAGCAAGCCAGCGTTACCGTCCACTTGCAGGCAATCGTGATGGCCCAGTACCTGGCCCAGCACCTTCACTTCATCCGCCACGCTGAACACCAGCACCGTCTGCGCCGTGCTGAAAAACCGCTGCACACCATCCATCCACTGCAACCGCGCGTGGTAGCGCTCGGGCGAATAAATCAGGTTGAAATCGCGAATCGGCCCAGTGATCAATCGGCACGACACCTGGCTGTCACCCTTGAACGCGAACGGTTGCAGCGGTAACAGTCCGCGCTGCTCCTCGCCATCCACGGTCAGCACCATGCCTGCGCCCTTGATTACCGTGATCACACGCTGGTAACCGGCGAAGGTAGAAAAGCCGCCCGACTCGGCGATATCGGCAATCGACAAGCGCCAGCCAAAGCCATCCAGGCCATCGCCGGCATCACGAGAGATTTCTTCGGTACTGCCACCGCCGTTTTTCCACGGCATGCGGACGTAATCGGCGGCGCGCCAGACTTTCAAACTCATTTACTGAAGCGTCCTTCGAGGCTGTGACGGGAACCAGGGTGGATCAACCGCGCGGCGGTCACCGGTTGGCGTCCGGACCAGGTGCGTCGGCGAATCAACAGGCACGGTTCGGTGGGCTCGATTTGCAGCAGCTTGCACTCGTCGGCGTCGGCGAGGATCGCTTCCACGACGTGCTCGCCTTCCGTCAGCGGCGCAACCTGGTTGAGATAGGCATAGGGCGTTTGCTGGGTGAAATCCTGCTGCAGGTATTCCGGCGCGACCAAGGCGTTGACGAAACGGTCTTCGATTTGCACGGGAATATCGTTTTCGTAATGCACGATCAGTGAGTGGAACACCCGCCCGCCTTCGCGCATTTCAAGAGCGACGGCACGTTCGGAACCGGCGGCCTCTTCGCCCAGGGTGATGACCTGGCAGGTATGCCGATGACCGCGGGAAGCGATCTCATCAGCAATGTTGTGCACTTCAAACAGCGCCGACTGGCTTTTGGGCTCGGCGACAAAAGTACCGACGCCTTGCATGCGAACCAGCAACCCTTCGGCGGTGAGTTCGCGCAGGGCGCGATTGATGGTCATTCGGCTGAAGCCCAGTTGGCTGACCAGTTCACTCTCCGACGGCACGCGGTAATGGGGTGGCCAGTTGCCGTTGAGGATCTGCTGGCTGATCATCTGTTTGACGCGGGCATACAAGGGCGCCGGACTTTCGTCCATGTGGGCAGCCAGTGAAGACTTGGCGGGCGGAGTCGGCACAGGGAATCCTTGCAGGGGGAAAAGATGCATAGATTGCCGGAGTTTACCGAGCAGGCAAACGTCTGTATATGTATATACAAATAAACACACGACCGGAGTGCTCTGAACATGTCCGCTTTTTTTGCCGAACGCGCACTGCTGCCTAATGGATGGGCCAACGATGTACGTCTTGAAGTCAGCGCCGATGGCCTGCTGACACAGATTGCGGCCAATGCCAGTGCAGACGGCGCCGAGCGGCTCAAAGGCCCGGTTTTGGCGGGCATGCCCAACCTGCACTCCCACGCATTCCAACGCGCCATGGCGGGTTTGGCCGAAGTCGCCGGCAACCCGAATGACAGCTTCTGGACCTGGCGTGAGCTGATGTACCGCATGGTCGGCAAGATCAGTCCGGAGCAACTGCAGGTGATCGCGCGCCAGCTTTACATCGAGATGCTCAAGGCCGGTTACACCTCGGTGGCCGAATTTCACTACGTGCATCATGATGTCAGCGGCCAGCCTTTTGCCGACCGTACGGAACTGTCGCGGCAGATCAGCCACGCGGCCGCCAGCAGCGGTATTGGCCTGACCTTGGTGCCCGTGCTCTACACCCACTCGGGTTTTGGCGGGCAGGCGCCGAACGAAGGCCAGCGACGGTTTATCAACAGCACCGAAAACTACCTGGACCTGCAGGCGCGCCTCAAACCGATCCTCGCGGCGCAACCGGCGCAGCAACTGGGCTTGTGCTTCCACTCCCTGCGCGCTGTTACACCACAACAAATCAATGAAGTCCTGGCCGCCAGCGACAAGACGTGCCCGATCCATATCCATATTGCCGAACAACAAAAAGAAGTCGACGACTGCCTGGCCTGGAGCGGCAAGCGTCCGTTGCAATGGCTGTATGACAATGTCGAGGTGGATGAACGCTGGTGCCTGGTGCACGCGACTCACGCCAACCCGGAAGAAGTGACGCGCATGGCAGCGAGCCGGGCGATTGCCGGATTGTGCCTGACCACCGAAGCCAACCTGGGCGACGGGATTTTCCCGGCAGTGGATTTTCTCGCCCAGGGCGGGCGCATGGGCATCGGTTCCGACAGCCATGTGTCATTGAGCGTAGTGGAGGAATTGCGCTGGCTGGAATACGGCCAGCGCCTGCGCGATCAACGGCGCAACCGCTTGTATCGCAGTGACCAACCGATGGTTGGCCGTACGTTGTTCGATGCTGCGCTGGACGGTGGCGCACAGGCACTGGGGCAGCCAATTGGTCGACTGGAAGTGGGCAAGCGTGCGGATTGGATCGTGCTGGACGGTAATGACCCTTACCTGGCGACAGCAACAGAGGATGGCATTCTCAATCGCTGGCTGTTTGCCGGCGGTGATCGCCAGGTGCGTGATGTGCTGGTCAACGGGAAATGGGTGGTGCGCGAAGGGCGTCATGCAGGCGAAGAAGAAAGCAGCCGGGCATTTACGCAGGTGCTAAGGGACTTACTCGGTTAAAACATGTGGGAGGGGCTTGCCCCCGATTGCAGAGTGTCAGCCAGCAAATCAGATACTGACACACCGCTATCGCGGGCAAGCCCCCTCCCACATTGGATTGAGGGGCTCTCAGGTTATTGCGAAGTCTTGGCCATCTGCTTATCCGATGTCCGGAAGATCAACCGCGTGGTGTCATACCCCTGCTGTCGCGCCCTGCTCAGCAGGTCTTCGCGAGTATCGGCACTGACCGTTGGCGTGCGCGACAGGATCCACATATAGCGCCGGCTCGGGCTGCCGACGATGGCGGTCTTGTAGTCATCGCTGACGTACAGCACCCAGTAATCGCCCTTGGCGACGCCCGGCAGCAGTGACGTGAACCAGTTGTTGAATTCCACCCAGAGCTTGTCAGTCTTGCCAGGCACTTGCGGGGTGGCGGTGCCCTTGGCTTCTTCCCACTTCCATTCGGTGGTCAGGCAGCGGTTAAACACCGACATGTCGCCATCGGGCAACAAGGTGTAGCGTGCTTCGGACTGCGCGCAGTTGCGCTGAAAGTACATCGGCAATCGGGCCAACTCATACCAGGTGCCCTGGTAACGCTTGAGGTTGACGCTGCCGGCAGTCTTGGGTTGCAGATCATCGCCAGAATGGCTGGCACAGCCCGCCAAAAACAGGCTGGCACAAAGGAACAAAACAAAACGCATCATTCTTCTTCTCCCGCAGGCTCTCGCCCCGGTTTACTTCAGGCCTTGCCCGGAAAACATGAGAACTTTGTCACCGGCATATTGAACGCTGATAAAGCTGGTTTTATCGCCCCACGTGCAGCTGGACATGCCCAGTGCGCCGGAACAATCGGTCGGCTTACCCAACAACGACTCCACCTCGGCCTTGGGCATGCCGGCCGACAACTTCGCGTAATTTTCCTGGTTGATCTTGCTGCAAGCGGCCAACAGCACGCAAAAAGCCAGCAAAGCGAGACGGCGTAACGACATGGAATAACTCCTGGAGGGACAAGGCAGCGTGGGTATCTGCCAGAAGCTTAGAAGGGAAAATAGGTGTCTGGTTCCCGACGAGTAAAAACAAAAAAGCCCCGAAAACGCTGAAACGTTTCGGGGCTTCTTTAAGGGTGAACCGGCTCACAACAACGCCGATCACTTATCGCCGCAGCTTACTTCTTGTGATAGGCCGTCACGCGCTCAACTTCTTCCTTCGAACCCAGGAACACCGCTACACGCTGGTGCAGGCCTTCCGGCTGGATGTCGAGGATGCGCTGGTGGCCGTCAGTGGACGCGCCGCCCGCTTGTTCAACCAGGAACGACATCGGGTTGGCTTCATACATCAGGCGCAGTTTGCCCGGTTTGGATGGCTCGCGGCTGTCACGTGGGTACATGAACAAGCCACCACGGGTCAGGATGCGGTGCACGTCGGCTACCATCGCCGCGACCCAACGCATGTTGAAGTTTTTCTTCAGCGGGCCTTCTTCACCGGCCATCAACTCGCCCACGTAGCGGGTAACCGGTTCTTCCCAGTGACGCTGGTTGGACATATTGATCGCGAATTCCTGGGTGGACGCAGGAATGGTGATGTCTTCGTGGGTCAGTACGAAGCTGCCCATTTCGCGGTCCAGGGTGAAACCTTTAACGCCGTCACCCAGGGTCAGCACCAGCATGGTCTGTGGGCCGTAGATCGCGTAACCGGCAGCGACCTGCTCGGTGCCTGGCTGCAGGAAAGCCTTTTCGTTCAGGGCTTCGTTCTGGCTCAGGTATTCGTTCGGGCAGCGCAGCACGGAGAAGATAGTGCCGACCGGTGCGTTGATGTCGATGTTGGACGAACCGTCCAGTGGGTCGAACACCAGCAGGTAGGCACCTTTCGGGTATTTACCCGGGATCTGGTAGGCATTGTCCATTTCTTCGGACGCCATGCCGGCCCAGGTGACCGCCCCATTCGTTGGCTTCAAGCAGGATCTCGTTGGAGATTACGTCGAGCTTCTTCTGTACTTCGCCCTGCACGTTTTCAGTGCCCATGCTGCCCAGGACACCACCCAGTGCGCCTTTGGACACGGCATGGCTGATTTCCTTGCAAGCACGCGCGACCACTTCGATAAGGAAGCGCAGATCGGCAGGCGTGTTGTTGCTGCGGGTCTGCTCAATCAAATAGCGACTCAAGGTAACGCGGGACATGTAAGGCTCCGGAGAATGGGGGGCTTGAAAACCCGCGCAGTTTAACGCGAGTCGGGGCGTATTTCCTCCTATCAGAGGATTTAAACCCAATAGAGTTCATGGACTTTATTTAACGCGCCGCCGGTGGCTTGCGCAGCAAACTGTAGGCCATGGCGCCCAGTGCCGCCACGCCGAGCAGCAAGACGGCCCAGAGTCCGAGTTTTTTCCAGTTCGGCCCGTCCTCCACAGCGGCTACGACCACCGGCGACGCGACCGCAACGTCCCCCACAACCTTGGCCTGTCCCAGCGTATTGAGGCGCTCGGCACTGTAATCGGGGATCAGGGTCGACAGTGGCAGGCTTGCGGCTTTCACCGATGCATTGCCCAACGCCAGGCTGAACGGCGGCTCACCCCGCGCCAGGAACACCAACTGGGTAGCGCGCACCGCAAAGCGCAGCGCCGGCGCATCGGCGCCCAAACCGCCACCGCGCTCGTCCACCTGCAACTTGAGTTCGGTCACGACCTGACCCGGCAACTGCAACTCATCCTGCACCACGTCCTGGCCGTTTTGCGTCAGGCGGTACAGCAAGCCATTGTTTAATGGCTGCCACAGTTGTTTGGCATCGCTGCGTCCCGCCAATGTCACCGGTGCCAGCGTGTTGGGCTGCTTCAACTCAATGCGCAAACGCTCGACACTCAGCCCAGTCGGCAACTGCCAGCTGTACTCCCCAGCCTTGAGTCGCGTTCCCGCCAATGGCTGCGACCACACCAACGGCATTGGCAGACTGCTGCGCGTAGCACTCACCAGCTTGGCCGAGGTCAGCAGCGGCGCCGCCTGCCCCTTCCATACCAGACGCAGGTAACGCGCTGAGCGTCCTGGCAGGCTGACGTCATGCTGTTCGACCCGTTCGTCGGCGAACGACAAGCGTGCCACCTGCCCCTCGCCCCAAGGCTCCCAACGCTGCAAGTCATCACTGGCTTCAATGCTGAAACGCTGGAAGCCCTCTTGCTCACGGCTCCAGTCCAGGCTCAGTTGCTGCAACGGTGCCTTGATCGCGCTGGCGTCCAGCACCCAGCCGCGCAATACCTGCTTACCGGGCTTGGCGGCAGAAGACGGTTTGATTTCCACCAGGGTGCCTTCGGTGGTGGTTTTCATCACCACACCGGGCAGGCTTTCCTGAGTGTCGGCGGCGTACAGCGGGAACCACTTCACATCAGCGACGTTGCGACTTTCGGTGCGCTGGGAAGATTGTCGCGACAGCGCATAGGCCTGGGGCTCACCGGCGGCGTTAAACACGCGAACGTCACCGAGGTCCGCCTGGCGCGCGTTGAGTTGCACAGCCAACGGCAATTCAAGGCGATACCAGGGGCCATTGCCGCTCACACTCAGCGGCACATGGTGGGTGAAATCAGCCGGGGCTTCCTGGGCCGACGCCGCCAGCGCCGCACACATGCCCACCATGGCCACGCTCAACTTACCGATCAAGAGGATGCTCCTTCAGTTTCCATCACAGGTTCGGCCCGCTTAGGTGGCAGCGGTGCGAAATAACCCACCACCAGCAACAGCCCGCCCACGCCGATAAACGACACGATCCGCGCCAGGCCGCCACGGTTACTCAGTTCGACAAAGAACAGTTTGGCCACCACCACCGCAATCAACGCAGCGCCGATCAACCACACTTCGCGACGATGGCGCAGGTGGCCGCCGATCATCAGGCCGAGGGCGATCAGAGTCCACACAATCGACAGGCCGGCTTGCACCAGCATCGACTCCAGCAACGCATCCAGATGGAACGGCACGCCGCCCCAGTGGTGCGCGGTGCGCATGACCAGTGCCGTGAAGAACGCAAACAGCGAGAGACCCGCGATCCCTTGTGCGGCCAATTCGGCACGCGGCCCGCGTTGTGGCGCCACGCTTCGGGACCACAGGTAAACACCCAGCAGCGCGAAGAGCAGGCCCAGTTCCAGAGGGTTGAGCAGAGGCACGTAAGGCAACGGATTGGCGGTGCCATCGCTGAAGGTATTCGCCAGCCAGAACCAGCCGAGCATCAGCACAGCCAATGGCAGCGCGGCCAGGACTCGGTACTCCCTTGGGTACGCCGACACTGGCCACGGCCAGGTGCGCGGTGCGGCGGCCAGCACCAGGTACAGGCTTGGCAGGATGGCCCAGCCCAACCAGCGCCAGGCGTTGTATTCAGCCGACAGGCGCAACAGTCCATAGCGCAATTCCAGTGCCAGCACGCCGATCAGCATCCAGCAACCGAGGACATGGGCAATACTCAGCATCCTGGCCGGAACCACCGGCGCCAAGCGGCGCAGCGAGATGAAATGCACCACAAACACCGCCAACCAGGCCAGCCAGCCGTACTGCGCCGCCGGGTGATAGTAGCTGTGGGCAGATACCAGCAACGCCACGCCCGCCGCCGGCATCAGCAAGGTGCACAGCACACCCAGCGATGCCCAGCGCAGTCGCGCCGCAAGCAGCGCCCAGATCGCCACGCTCACTGCGGCAAGCCCCAGCAGGAAAGAACCAAGCAACGCTTGCGGAACAAAGCGCAACACTTCGCCACCCAGCGCCAATGTCCACCACGCCGCACCCCACACCAGCAAAAGGTCAGACAAGCGTTGCAGCTTCAGCACCGCAAACACCGGCGCATGGGGCTCACGTTGCAAGCGCCAGGCGCCGATCAAGGCGGCCAGGCCCAACACCATCGGCGTCCAGAAACCACTGTGCGCCAGCGGACGCAGGCCTTCGCCGGTCAACGGCCCGAGCAATTGCGGCACCGCCAGCAGGAACGAGCCACCGCCGACCAGTTGCAGCAGCAACCCAAACACAAAACTGACGCGCTGTTGCAGGTACAAGCTCAGCCAGATGATCAACAACCCACTGGCAGCCCATACGCCGCTGGCGCTTTCCCATGGCAGCACGAACAGCACCGCCAGATTGATCAACACCAGACCGGCGAGCAGCACCACCGACAACCCACGTAACAGCCGCACATCGTTGCGCACCATGTCGTCGCGTGCCGCCAACAGCATGCCGCCAATCAAGGCCAGGCCGATCAGGGAGGCCGTGAGCAAACCACTCCAGCCCGCATTGAATACCGCCGCGCCCTCCCCGCCCTGCAAGCGCACCAGGAATAACGCGCCACCCAGCAATTGCACCGCGAACGCAGTGAACAGGAAAGTGCGCGAGCCAATGCGCAGGCCGATAAACAGGGTCGCCAGACCGGCGATGGCCCAACTGATGGCGGTACCTTGGGTCAGCAACAGCAAGGGCGCCAGCAGGTACAAAAAGCTCAAGCCCAGAGACGCCAGGACCGGTAGCCCTTTGCGCTCCCACTCTGCCGCGTGCTGCGCCGATGCCTTGCGCAACTGATCGAAGCTGAACAGCAACGCGGCGCCGAGCAACAACGCACCCAGCGGCGCACCGTCGAGCAGGCTGTGTTCGCCAATGCGCAGTTCGCTGAGGAAGGCCAGCGCTGAGCCCAATTGCAGCAACAAGCCGAACGCACGCGCCAACGGTCGCTCCTGGCGCAAACCGAGCCAGAAGATCCCGGCGCCTTCCACCGCCCACGCCGCAGCCGTCCAACGTGCATCAAGGCCCAGAGGAATCGCCAGGCTGGCAAAGATCGCGCCCAGGGCCAGGCACGTTTCCGCCAGCAGCAACGCGCGTCCGCCACTGAGTAACCGCGCCAGGCCCATGTAGATAATGCCCAGGCCCAACGCACTGAACGCCGCGGCGAATTCCAGATGCTGTACCAATGCGAACTGCAAGCCAAAGCCCACCAGCGGCGGGCCGAACAGCATGCCGCCGTCAACGTAATCACCCTTGGCAGCCGACCAGCGCAACAACGCATCACGGCCTTCGGGCGCGTCGCCCAGCTCCAGCAATTTGCGTCGGGCGAACAACAGGCCGATGGCCAGATACATTAGGAAGAACAGGATCAGGAATGGCTCGGTGCTCCACAGCAATTCCGGCGTGTAGGAACGCATTCCCCAGGCGAAGCCGATGCCGAAGGTACCGACGAACCCGATCAGGTTGAGCAAGCGCCAGGCCTTGAACCAGGCGATGGCGAGAATACCGGCGTTGAGCAGGGCAAAATAACTGAACAGCGCAACATGGTTACCGGCACCGGTGGACGTAAGGATCGGTGCCGCAAAACCGCCGAGTGCTGCCGCGCAGGCCAGGCCCAATGCGTCCTGGGTGACCGCCAGGATCGCCGAGAACACCGTGACCGCAACCAGCAGGCCCAGCGCCGCGCTCGGGTCGATCAACGGATGCAGGCGCATCGCGGCAAACACCGTCAGGTACAGCACCGCAATCCCGGTGCCTTGCAGCATCAAGCCGTAGTTGCTGTTGCGCAGTCTCAGCCACCAGCCCAGGCCCAGCAGGCCGACGGCGGCAGCAGCCACACCGGCGTAACGCAACTCGATCGGCACCACCATGCCTTCGGTGGCATAACGCAGCAGGAACGCCAGGCCGAGAAACAACAGCACCACGCCGACGCGCAGGACGGTGTTGCCACCAAACAGCCAATTGCGTGCACCAGCGAGGGCACGTTCGAACAGGTTGGGGCCACGGGGGATAGCAGGTTCTTCAGGAGGGCGCGGAGCCGGAGCAGGCTTCCAGGCGTCTTCGGGCAATGCAGGGCTTGGTTCGGCGATCATGGCGACGGGCGCCAATTCGGCCGGCAGCTCCCAAACCAGTTCGGGGGCCTTGGTGATGGGTGTCGGTTCAGGGATGGAGGGTTCGACCACCGCGGGGCTGGCCGGCGCGGGCACTTCCAATTGCCGCAGTCGCTCACCGAGGGCGATCACCGACTTCTGCGAGGTTTCCAACTGACGCGCCTGCTGTCGCACCTGGGCCGCAAGCTTCGACAGGCCAATCGCTTGGCCAATGCCCAACCCCAGCAGTGCGCCGATGCCTGCGTCATAGAACGACTCATCGAGCGTCCAGCCGACAACCAGGCCAATCAGCATGAAAATCCATTGCATGGTCGATATTCCCTAAGCAAACCGGCGCTCAGTATATCGACGCGCAACCAATGTGGGAGGGGGCTTGCCCCCGATAGCGGCGTGTCAGTCGACATATTCGTCAACTGACCATCCACTATCGGGAGCAAGCCCCCTCCCATATTTGGATCCAAGGTGCTTAGTCGAGCGCTTTCCAGATCTCCGTGGCGTACTCGCGGATCGTCCGGTCCGACGAGAACCAGCCCATGCGCGCGGTATTGAGCACCGCCGAACGCCACCATGCCTTGGAGTCATGCCAATGCGCTTCGACCCGCGCCTGGGCATCCCAGTAGGAGTCGAAATCGGCACACACCAGGAAGCGGTCGTAGTCGATCAACCCGTCGATCAAGCCCACATAGCGGCCCGGATCATCCGGCGAGAACACCCCGCCACGGATCGCTTGCAGCACATCGTTGAGGCGATGGGACGCAGCAATATCAGGCCCGGCGTTGAACTCGCCAGCGTGTTTTCGGGCTTCCACCTGCTGTGCACTGAGGCCGAAGATAAACATGTGATCGGCGCCCACGCGCTCGTGCATCTCCACGTTGGCGCCGTCCATGGTTCCGATGGTCAGCGCGCCGTTGAGGCCGAACTTCATGTTGCTGGTGCCCGACGCTTCAAAGCCGGCCGTGGATATCTGCTCCGACAAGTCCGCCGCCGGGATGATGCTTTCTGCCAGGCTGACGTTGTAGTTGGGCAGGAAGACCACTTTGAGCAACCCGCGCACAGTCGGATCGTTGTTGACGGTGCGGGCGATGTCGTTGGTCAACTTGATGATCAACTTGGCCTGGTGATAACTGGCCGCCGCCTTGCCGGAGAAGATCTTCACCCTCGGCACCCAGTCGGTGCCCGGCTCGGCACGGATCGCCTGGTACAGCGCCACGGTGTGCAGCAGGTTGAGCAGTTGGCGCTTGTACTCGTGGATACGTTTGACCTGCACGTCGAACATCGCCGCCGGGTTCACCGAAATGCCCAGGCGCTCGTGGATGATCTCGGCCAGTGCACGCTTACTGTGCAGGCGCTGGTCGGCGAAGGCTTTGCGGAAGGTCTGTTTCTCGGCGAAGGTTTCCAATTCGCCCAAGCGGGTTTCCATGGTGTCGAGAATGTCCGGACCCAGGGCTTCCACCAGCATCTCGGTGAGCTTGGGGTTGGCCTGGTACAGCCAGCGGCGGAAGGTAATGCCGTTGGTTTTGTTGTTGATGCGGTCTGGGTAGAGCTTGTGCAGTTCGGAGAACACCGTGCTGCGCATCAGTTGGGTGTGCAAGCCCGACACGCCATTGACGCTGTGGGAGCCGAGGAACGCCAGGTTACCCATGCGCACGCGGCGACCATTGTCCTCTTCGATCAGCGACACAGCGCGCAGCACGTCAAAATCGTGGATACCTTTGGCGCGCAGCGAGTCGATGTGCTGGGCATTGATCAGGTAGATGATCTGCATGTGCCGAGGCAACATGCGTTCCATCAGGCCTACCGGCCAGGTTTCCAACGCCTCGGGCAGCAAGGTGTGGTTGGTGTAGGACAAGGTTTCGACCGTGACCTGCCAAGCGGCGTCCCAAGCGATGTCGTGCAAATCCACCAGTTGGCGCATCAACTCGGCCACGGCGATGGACGGGTGGGTGTCGTTAAGCTGGATCGCCGCGTGTTCGCCCAGGCTCAATACCGAGCCATGCATGTTTTTGTGGCGGCGCAGCAGGTCTTGCAGAGAGGCGGAGACGAAGAAGTATTCCTGACGCAGGCGCAGCTCCTGCCCTGCTTCGGTGCTATCCGCCGGGTAAAGCACCCGGGAGATGCTTTCAGCGCGGGCCACTTCGGCAACGGCGCCCAGGTGGTCACCGGCGTTGAAGCGCTCCAGGTGCAAGTCTTCCACCGCCCGTGCACGCCACAGGCGCAGGGTGTTGACGCTTGCACCGCGCCAACCGACCACCGGCGTGTCATAGGCCACGGCGCGCACGGTCTCGCCGGGCGTCCACACTTGGATCAGCTTGCCGGCGGCGTCCGGCAGGGTTTCCACGCTGCCGCCAAAGCCGATCGGGTAGATCACTTCAGCGCGCTCGAACTCCCACGGGTTGCCGAAATCCAGCCAGCGTTCGGTCTGCTCCTGTTGCCAGCCATCGACAATCGCCTGGCGGAACAGGCCATGTTCATAACGGATGCCATAACCGTGACCGGCAATGCCCAAGGTTGACATGCTTTCCATGAAGCATGCGGCCAGGCGGCCCAGGCCACCGTTGCCGAGCGCCGCGTCAGGCTCCAGCAGGCGGATACGCTCAAGGTCGACGCCAAGTTCGCTGAGCGCTTCGCGGGCAATCTCCAACACACCAAGGTTACTCAGACTGTCGTAGAGCAAACGGCCGATGAGGAATTCGAGGGACAGGTAATACACACGTTTCTGGCCCTTGCGGTAAATACGCCGCGTGTGGTCCATCCAGTGATCGACCATCTGGTCGCGTGCGGCCAGAGCAATGGCTTCGAACCAGTCGTGGTCGAAGGCGTGATCCGGGTCCTTGCCCACCGCGTAGGTGAGTTTGGTCAAGACGGCATCGCGAAATGCGGCTACCTCTGCTTCTCGTGCAAGTGGTTCCTGAGACATCAATTGCGACCTCGGGCGAGATAGAAGGAGTTGCTAGAGCCTAGACGGTCTGACAGACGGTAGACGCTCTCGTTCGGCAGTTTTTTAACGCATTTACCTTTAGCAGGTTTTGATGCATTGGCCGTGCCTGCTTTCGCCCATCGCACCGTTCGGGATGAAATACGCAAAATATTGTTCAAAAAACCACCAATCCCGGTATGATCCCGCGCCCGGATACAGCCTCACCTTTTGGAACCTTGATGAAGCCTCAACTGATCGCCGCCGCGGAACTCGACCGTCTTGAGACCTGGCAGAAATATTCCGCCCACATGTGCGGTGGCTGCGTGTCCAGCTGCTGCACGCTGCCGGTCGAAGTGAAGATCAAGGACCTGATCCGCATTGGCATCGTCGATGAGTTCGAACGCGGCGATCCGCCGAAGAACATCGCCAAGCGGTTGCAGAAGGAAGGCATCGTCGAGCGCTACAACAACAAATCCGAGATTTTTACGCTGCAGCGCATGAGCAACAACGATTGCCTGTACCTGGATCGTAAGACGCGCTTCTGCACTATTTATGACAAGCGCCCGGATACCTGCCGCAATCACCCGAAGATCGGACCGCGGCCGGGGTATTGCGCGTACAAGCCGAAGGAAGTGGTGCGCGAGACCAATTTCAAGACCCTCGACAAGTTCTGATCCGGGTTTTGCAGGGGGCTCAAGGGCTCTATTGGGGGCAAGCCCCCTCCCACACTGACCGCATTCCAGATGGCTGTACTCGGTCAAATGTGGGAGGGGGCTTGCCCCCGATGAGGCCGGTACAGCCACCACAAAACCAGCAGGCATAAAAAAACGCCCCCGGCCTTTCGACCGGGGGCGTTTTTCATTCAGCCTGAGTTAACTCAGTTCTTGGCTTTCTTGGCAGCGCGGGTACGCTCGCCTTCGTCCAGGATCTTCTTACGCAGGCGGATCGACTTAGGCGTAACTTCGCACAGCTCGTCGTCCTGGATGAATTCCAGGGCCTGTTCCAGGGTGAAGCGAACAGGTGGGACCAGAGCGATGGTTTCGTCTTTGCCCGAAGCACGCATGTTGTCGAGCTTCTTGCCTTTGGTTGGGTTGACGCCCATGTCGTTGTCACGACTGTTCAGACCAACGATCTGACCGTTGTAGATCTCTTGACCGTGTTCAACGAACAGCTTGCCACGCGCCTGGAGGGTTTCCAGGGAGTAGGTCAGTGCCTTGCCAGTCTCAACCGATACCAGAACACCGTTCTGACGACCGGACATGTCGCCGGACTTCATGGTGTCGTAGCGATCGAAGATCGAGGTCAGGATGCCAGCGCCGTTGGTCAGGGTCAGGAACTGGTTACGGAAACCGATCAGACCACGAGCAGGGATGTTGTATTCCAGACGCACACGGCCTTTGCCATCCGGCACCATGTTGGTCAGGTCGCCTTTACGCAGGCCCATCTCTTCCATGACCTTGCCCTGGGATTCTTCAGGGGTGTCGATGGTTACGTTTTCGAACGGTTCCTGCTTCACGCCGTCAACTTGACGGATGATCACTTCTGGACGACCAACGCCCATTTCGAAGCCTTCGCGACGCATGGTTTCGATCAGTACCGAGAGGTGCAGCTCACCACGGCCGGAAACCTTGAACTTGTCAGCCGAGTCGCCTTCTTCAACGCGCAGTGCAACGTTGTACAGCAGCTCTTTGTCCAGACGTTCCTTGATGTTACGGGAAGTCACGAACTTGCCTTCTTTACCGCAGAAAGGCGAGTCGTTTACCTGGAAGGTCATGGAAACGGTTGGTTCGTCAACGGTCAGAGGCTTCATCGCCTCGACGTTGTCCGGCTGGCACAGGGTGTCGGAGATGAACAGGGAGTCCATACCGCTCACGCATACGATGTCGCCAGCGAAAGCTTCTTCAACGTCGATACGGTGCAGACCGTGGTGACCCATCAGCTTCAGGATACGACCGTTACGCTTCTTGCCGTCGGCGCCGATAGCAACAACCGGGGTGTTCGGCTTGACGCTACCACGAGCGATACGGCCAACGCCGATAACACCCAGGAAGCTGTTGTAGTCCAGTGCCGAGATTTGCATCTGGAACGGGCCGTCACGGTCAACTTTTGGAGCCGGTACGTTGTCGACGATCGACTGGTACAGCGGGGTCATGTCTTCAGCCATGTCGGTGTGTTCCAGACCGGCAATGCCGTTAAGGGCCGAGGCGTACACGACTTTGAAGTCCAGCTGTTCTTCGGTAGCACCCAGGTTGTCGAACAGGTCGAAGATCTGGTCCAGAACCCAGTCCGGACGCGCGCCCGGACGGTCAACCTTGTTGATGCACACGATCGGACGCAGGCCGGCTTCGAAAGCCTTCTTGGTCACGAAACGGGTTTGCGGCATAGGGCCGTCTTGGGCATCAACCAGCAGCAGAACGGAGTCAACCATCGACATTACGCGTTCTACTTCGCCGCCGAAGTCGGCGTGGCCCGGGGTGTCCACGATGTTGATGTGGTAGCCGTTCCAGTTGATAGCGGTGTTTTTTGCCAGGATGGTAATACCGCGCTCTTTTTCCTGGTCGTTGGAGTCCATCACGCGCTCGTCGTTGAGCTCGTTGCGCTCCAGGGTGCCGGATTGACGCAGGAGTTTGTCTACCAGGGTGGTTTTACCATGGTCAACGTGAGCAATGATGGCGATGTTACGTAGATTTTCGATCACTTGTGTATCTCGATCAGAGGATTCGGTGTGCTGACAGGTCGTGGCAGCGATTTACAGTAGAGTCAGGCCTTGCCGTTACAGCTTGACGGCAGAGTCGGGGGGCCGGTGACGCAGGCCACAGGCAAACAGCCCCGGGCTCTTAGCTCGGTCGATAAACGCGCACATTGGCATGCCCCTCACTGAGCAAATGGTGGGCATGCAGGCGACTCATCACGCCTTTGTCGCAATACAGCAGGTACTGACGGCTGTCATCCAGTTCCTTGAAACGCGCGTTCAATGCGTAGAACGGCAGCGTTTGTACGTCGACGCCAGGAATTTCCAGCGGCTCATCTTCAGCGGCATCCGGGTGACGGATGTCGACAACAATCTGGCCGGCCAGGGCTTCACTGACTTCTTCGATCTGCACATCCTGGCCCAATTCGTCGATAACACGATCGATCGGGACCAGCTTGGCGTTCTGAAGCGCACGCTCCAGAATCGCCATATCAAACTGTTGTTCTTCGTACTCCACGCGGTTGCGCTTGGCGTGGGTCTTGGGATTCACCGAGATGACCCCGCAGTATTCAGGCATATGCTTGGCGAAGTCGGCGGTGCCGATTTCTTCTGCCAAATCGATGATGTCCTGCTTGTGGCTGGCGATCAGTGGGCGCAACACCAGCTTCTCGGTCACGCAGTCGATCAGCGACAGGTTCGGCAGCGTCTGGCTGGAAACCTGGGAAATCGCTTCGCCGGTCACCAGGGCGTCGATCTGCAACTGATCGGCAATCCGAGACGCAGCGCGCAACATCATACGCTTCAATACTACGCCCATATGACTGTTATCGACTTTACCGAGAATTTCGCCCAGCACTTCCTCAAACGGTACGCTCACAAATAGCACGCGTTGGGAGCTGCCGTACTTCTTCCAGATAAAGTGCGCGACTTCCATCACGCCCAATTCGTGTGCACGCCCACCCAGATTAAAGAAGCAGAAGTGGCTCATCAGGCCGCGGCGCATGATCTGGTAGGCCGCGACCGTGGAATCGAAACCGCCGGACATCAATACCAGGGTCTGTTCCAGGGCGCCCAACGGGTAGCCGCCGATGCTGTCGTGCTGGCTGTGAATCACAAACAACCGTTGGTCGCGAATTTCCATGCGCACTTCAATTTGTGGCGCTTTTAAGGAAATTCCGGCGGCGCCGCACTCGCGACGCAGCTTGCTGCCGACGTATTTCTCGACGTCCATGGAGCTGAATGGGTGCTTGCCGGCACGCTTGCAGCGTACCGAAAAAATCTTGCCTTCAAGGCTGTCACCGAAGTGCCGTTTGCATTTTTCGGTGATGTCGTCGAAGTCGCCCAGCGGGTACTCATCCACCTGCAGGAAATGCGCGATACCCGGCATGCAGCTCAGGCGCTCGGTCATGTCCTTCAAGGCTTTGGCGTCGGTGAGGCGGGTTTCCAGCTCGAGGTTGTCCCACACACCGTTCACCACCACAGCCGGGTCCAGATCGCGGAGCACGGCACGGATGTTCTTGGCCAACTGACGGATGAAACGCATCCGTACCGGTCGGCTCTTGATGGTGATCTCGGGGAAGACTTTAACGATTAATTTCATGGAAACAGCGCGCGCAGGGCCTGCCGAAAAAGGGGGGCGCGGATTATAGCGGAAATCGCTCAAGGTTTAACCAGTTAATATGCACATCACTCGACTCGCACTAAAGCAGTGCATTTGCATGCATCGACGCCACATTGCAGTGCGCGAATTTCGCGCTTTTGTCGCAATGCACCTTTATAGGGGCGTTTTTGGAGCAAAAAACCCATGTTGGCGCACTGGCATGCAATTTGCTCTCTTGTGAGGCAGGTTGCCATGGCGGACTATCGGCGCCGGCATCACCCACATTCTAAGGGCTAACTCCACTACCCCAGCCCGAAGCCACCCGGAGGACACTATGTCGAAGTCGGTTCAACTCATCAAAGATCATGACGTTAAATGGATTGATCTGCGCTTCACGGACACCAAAGGCACTCAGCACCACGTGACCATGCCGGCTCGCGATGCGCTGGATGATGCGTTCTTCGAAGAAGGCAAAATGTTCGACGGTTCCTCCATCGCTGGCTGGAAAGGCATCGAAGCCTCCGACATGATCCTGATGCCGGACGACAGCACTGCCGTGCTGGACCCGTTCACCGAAGAAGCCACCCTGATCCTGGTGTGCGACGTGATCGAGCCTTCGACCATGCAAGGCTACGACCGCGACCCACGTGCGATCGCCAAGCGTGCCGAGGAATACCTGAAGTCGACCGGTATCGGTGACACCGTATTCGTAGGCCCAGAGCCAGAATTCTTCATCTTTGACCAAGTGAAGTTCAAGTCCGACATCTCCGGCTCCATGTTCAAGATCTACTCTGAACAAGGTTCGTGGATGTCCGATCAGGACGTGGAAGGCGGCAACCATGGCCACCGTCCAGGCATCAAAGGTGGTTACTTCCCAGTTCCGCCGTTCGACCACGACCACGAAATCCGTACCTCCATGTGCAACGCCATGGAAGACATGGGCCTGGTCATCGAAGTTCACCACCACGAAGTGGCGACTGCCGGCCAGAACGAAATCGGTGTGAAGTTCAACACCCTGGTTGCCAAGGCTGACGAAGTTCAGACCCTGAAGTACTGCGTACACAACACTGCCGTTGCCTACGGCCGTACCGCGACCTTCATGCCTAAGCCTCTGTACGGCGATAACGGTTCGGGCATGCACGTTCACCTGTCCATCGCCAAAGATGGCAAGAACACTTTCGCTGGCGAAGGTTATGCCGGCCTGTCCGATACCGCCCTGTACTTCATCGGCGGCATCATCAAGCACGGTAAGGCCCTGAACGGCTTCACCAACCCTTCGACCAACTCCTACAAGCGTCTGGTCCCAGGTTTCGAAGCTCCGGTAATGCTGGCCTACTCGGCGCGCAACCGTTCCGCTTCGATCCGTATTCCTTACGTCTCCAGCCCACGCGCTCGCCGTATCGAAGCTCGCTTCCCGGATCCAGCAGCCAACCCTTACCTGGCCTTCGCTGCTCTGGTTATGGCCGGCCTGGACGGTATCCAGAACAAGATCCACCCTGGCGACGCTGCCGACAAAAACTTGTACGACCTGCCGCCTGAAGAGGCCAAAGAGATCCCACAAGTGTGCGGCAGCCTGAAAGAAGCCCTGGAAGAGCTGGACAAGGGCCGTGCGTTCCTGACCAAAGGCGGCGTATTCAGCGACGACTTCATCGACGCTTACATCGGCCTGAAAAGCGAAGAAGAAATCAAGGTTCGTACCTTCGTACACCCACTGGAATACGAGCTGTACTACAGCTGCTGATCCGGTAGCGCTGCTTAAAGTGGCGTGACAAAAAAGACCTCCTTCGGGAGGTCTTTTTTTGCCCGTGAATTACACAGTTCCACACCTGCAAACCTAATCAAAAAGGTGGGAGGGAGCTTGCTCCCGATAGCGGTGGGTCAGCTGATACAGGTGCTGACTGACACTCTGCTATCGGGGGCAAGCCCCCTCCCACAAGGAGATCAGCATTGAAACGTCGACTTGTGTTCGCTCTATTATTCGTCAGCGCCAGTGCATTCGCTGCACCGCCGACACTGGAGCCATTGCTCAACAGCATCGCCGAACGCCTGACCATTGCCGACCAGGTGGCCCTGAGCAAATGGGACAGCAAAAAACCGGTAGAAGACAAAAAGCGCGAGCAAGATGTGCTCGCCAGCGTCATTGCCCAGGCACCGAGCTACAAACTGGAGCCCGCCGCCGCCGAGCAATTTTTCTCGGCGCAGATCGAGGCAAACAAGCTGGTGCAGTACACCCACCTGTCCGACTGGCAGTTCCAGGGCAAGGCACCCGACGACCCGCGCCCGGACCTGGTAAAGCAGATTCGCCCGCAACTGGATCAATTGCAAAAACGCCTGCTGCAACAACTGGCGGACTTCACTCCACAACGTACCGACCCGCATTGCCCTCAATGGCTGGCCGAAGCGGTACATGAGCCGCTGAACGACCCACTGCGGCAATTGGCGATGATCCGCGCTACGGCCGAGCTGTGTATCTACAAAGACTAAAACTGTAACCCCGATCCAAAAATGTGGGAGAGGGGCAACCCCTCCCACATTTGATTTATATGATTTCGGCACTTCCTGAACAACCTTCACAAAACCGCACTATATTGGTGCGACATCCTGCACCCACCCCAACGACTAACACCATTTTGGTTCGAAACTTCCCGTTCAAGCTGGCAGAACGCCACAGTTTCGGGCCCTAACCCCCCATTTCAGGGCTTTCGCGCTTCTTTTCGGAGCCTTGGTTTGGTTTTTGCATTTTCCTTGTATCAGCGTGTGCCTCAAGCCCGCGCCTTGCTCCAAAAGAGGTCCTGATGACCATCAGCGATGCACTGCACCGTTTGCTACTCGACAACCTGACCACCGCGACCATCCTGCTCAATGACGACTTGCGTCTTGAGTACATGAACCCGGCGGCGGAGATGCTTCTGGCCATCAGTGGCCAGCGCAGCCATGGGCAGTTCATCAGCGAGCTGTTCACCGAGTCGGCCGAAGCCTTGAGCTCGTTACGCCAGGCGGTGGAGCAGGCGCATCCATTCACCAAGCGTGAAGCGATGCTCACGGCCCTTACCGGGCAGACATTGACCGTCGACTACGCTGTGACCCCGATCCTGAGCAACGGCGCGACCCTGCTGCTGCTTGAAGTACATCCCCGTGACCGCCTGCTGCGCATCACCAAAGAAGAAGCGCAGTTGTCCAAGCAAGAAACCAGCAAGATGCTGGTACGTGGCCTCGCCCATGAGATCAAGAACCCGTTGGGCGGCATCCGTGGCGCAGCGCAGTTGCTGGCCCGCGAGTTACCGGACGAGAACCTCAAGGACTACACCAACGTCATCATCGAAGAAGCCGACCGCCTGCGTAACCTGGTGGACCGCATGCTCGGCTCCAACAAGCTGCCGTCCCTTGCGATGACCAACGTGCACGAAGTACTTGAGCGCGTCTGTCATCTGGTAGAGGCCGAAAGCCAGGGCTGCATCACCTTGGTGCGCGACTACGACCCGAGCATTCCCGACGTGTTGATCGACCGCGAACAGATGATCCAAGCGGTGCTCAACATCGTGCGCAACGCCATGCAGGCCATCAGCAGCCAGAACGAATTGCGCCTGGGCCGCATCAGCCTGCGCACCCGCGCACTGCGCCAGTTCACCATCGGCCACGTGCGCCATCGCCTGGTGACCAAGGTCGAGATCATCGACAACGGCCCAGGCATTCCTGCGGAACTTCAGGAAACTATCTTCTTTCCCATGGTCAGCGGCCGCCCGGACGGTACCGGGCTGGGCCTGGCCATCACCCAGAACATCATCAGCCAGCACCAGGGTCTGATCGAATGTGAGAGCCATCCCGGCCACACCACGTTCTCGATCTTTCTGCCTCTGGAACAAGGAGCCCCATCGACATGAGCCGTAGTGAAACTGTCTGGATCGTCGATGACGACCGTTCTATCCGCTGGGTCCTTGAGAAAGCCTTGCAACAGGAAGGCATGACCACCCAAAGCTTCGACAGCGCCGACGGGGTGATGAGCCGCCTGGCACGCCAGCAGCCCGACGTGATTATTTCTGACATCCGCATGCCAGGCGCCAGTGGCCTGGACCTGCTGGCACGCATCCGCGAGCAGCACCCGCGCCTGCCGGTGATCATCATGACTGCGCACTCCGACCTGGACAGCGCTGTCGCGTCTTACCAGGGCGGCGCATTCGAATACCTGCCCAAGCCGTTTGACGTGGACGAGGCTGTGGCGCTGGTCAAGCGCGCCAACCAGCACGCCCAGGAACAACAGAATCAGGAAGCCCCGCCGGCCCTGACCCGCACCCCGGAAATCATCGGTGAAGCGCCTGCGATGCAGGAAGTGTTTCGCGCCATCGGGCGCTTGAGCCACTCCAACATCACCGTGCTGATCAACGGCGAGTCGGGTACCGGTAAAGAGCTGGTAGCCCACGCTCTGCACCGTCACAGCCCACGGGCAGCGTCGCCGTTTATCGCACTGAACATGGCAGCGATCCCCAAGGACTTGATGGAGTCCGAGTTGTTCGGCCATGAGAAAGGCGCGTTCACCGGCGCCGCCAACCTGCGTCGCGGACGCTTTGAACAGGCGGATGGTGGCACGCTGTTCCTCGATGAGATCGGCGATATGCCGGCCGACACCCAGACTCGCCTGCTGCGCGTACTGGCGGACGGCGAGTTCTACCGCGTGGGCGGTCACACACCGGTCAAGGTTGATGTGCGCATCATCGCCGCGACTCACCAGAACCTGGAAACCCTGGTGCATGCGGGCAAGTTCCGTGAGGACTTGTTCCACCGCCTCAACGTGATTCGCATCCACATCCCCCGCATGTCGGACCGCCGCGAAGATATCCCCACCCTCGCCCGCCACTTCCTCAGCCGCGCCGCCCTGGAGCTGGCGGTCGAGCCGAAGCTTTTGAAAAGCGAGACCGAGGAATACCTGAAGAACCTGCCATGGCCAGGCAACGTGCGCCAGCTGGAGAACACCTGCCGCTGGATCACGGTGATGGCGTCCGGGCGCGAAGTGCATATCGGCGACCTGCCGCCGGAGCTTTTGAGCCTGCCGCAGGATTCGGCACCAGTGACCAACTGGGAGCAGGCGCTGCGTCAATGGGCCGACCAGGCACTGGCACGGGGCCAGTCGAACCTGCTGGACAGCGCCGTACCAGCGTTCGAGCGGATCATGATCGAGACCGCCCTCAAGCACACCGCCGGCCGCCGGCGCGATGCTGCGGTGTTGCTGGGCTGGGGTCGCAATACCCTGACGCGCAAGATCAAGGAGCTGGGCATGAAAGTGGACGGTGGTGACGACGATGAGGGCGACGACGCCTGAATCTCGAATCCACTGAGGTCTAATGTGGGAGGGGGGCTTGCTCCCGATAGCAGTAGGTCAGTCACAACATCTGTGCCTGATACACCGCCATCGGGAGCAAGCCCCCTCCCACATTTAGACCTCCACACGGACTCAGAACCGTGCACCGCTTCAATGCACCCTGTTCTAGCATCGCGCACACGTTCCACGCCCGAACCAACCGTTTTGTTAAGAGAATGCTGAATTCCGAAAACACCAAAGCCCCGTAATCCGGGGGCTTTGCGCTTCTTGAAGAATTTTTTTGGCACAACTTAGCCACTCTGGCACGCGCCCTGCAATAACCCAAGTACAACCCAGTTTCGGGGACCTTGGTACAGGCAGGCCGAGAATCCCCTCTTTACACCCGGGGTGCTTGATGCGAACCGCGTCGCGCTCCACACCGCTTTGGGGAACCTCGGTACAGGCAGGCCGGGGACTCCCTCTTTAACAACGAAGCCTTGATGGCTTCACCCCGTTTTGGGAGCCCTGGTACAGGCAGGCCGGGAACTCCCTTCTTTACACCGGGGCTTATGTGGCACAGCGCCCATAGCCCCAGCCCGTTTTGGGGACCTTGGTACAGGCAGGCCGGGGATTCCCTCTTTTATTGCTCCTGGAGATGGATCTCCAACCGCCAGCGGTCATCGACCTCTTCTCCCTTCCACTCCCCGCGCAACGGCCGAGCCGCGACCAGGCTCAGCAGCAGGCCGCCATCGGTCTTGCGCACGCGCCAGTTCACGTCCTTGTCGTTGACCTTAAGTTGCCCGGTGCTGGCCTTGCCTTGGGCATCAAACAGCAACGCCACGGTGCCATCGATATGCTCGCCGTGCAGCTTGGGTTCGCTGTTGAACCACACCACTACGCCATCCGTGGTCGTCTCTACCTGTTGCAGTTCGACCGGGTCCGCTGTGGTCAGCCGGCCAATCATCAGGCCCACCATCAAGCCGACAATCGCCAGCGAGCCCATGACCCTTGGCAATAGCTTCGGTCTTGGGTCTTCTTCAGGGGTAGAATGCAGCGCATCTTTGCCTTCGGAGCCGTGCATGTTTCACGTCATCCTTTTTCAACCAGAAATTCCGCCGAATACCGGCAACGTTATCAGGCTGTGCGCCAACAGTGGCTGCCACCTGCATTTGATCGAGCCCCTGGGCTTCGACATGGACGACAAGCGCCTGCGCCGTGCCGGGCTGGACTACCACGAGTACGCCACGCTCCAGCGCCACGCCGACTTGGCCAGCTGCCTGGAAAGCCTGGGGCATCCGCGCTTGTTCGCGTTCACCACCAAGGGTTCGCGACCGTTCCATGATGCCAGTTTTGCTGAAGGCGATGCCTTCCTGTTCGGCCCGGAGAGCCGTGGCCTGCCGGCCGAAGTGCTCGACGCCCTGCCCGATGGGCATCGCCTTCGCCTGCCAATGCGCGAAGGCTGCCGCAGCCTGAACCTGTCCAACACCGTAGCCGTTGCCGTGTACGAAGGTTGGCGCCAACTCGGTTTCAAATAACACACCAAACAAAATGTGGGAGGGGGCTTGCCCCCGATGGCGGAGTGTCAGTCGACATCTATCTGACTGATCCACCGCTATCGGGAGCAAGCCCCCTCCCACATTGGGTTCTGCGTCGGGTTCGAGATTACTGAACCGTCGGTGCGCCTTCCTGTTGCATGCGCTGCAGCTCTTGAGCGTACAGGGCATCGAAGTTCACCGGAGCCAGCATCAGCGCAGGGAACGAACCACGGGTGACCAGGCTGTCAAGGGTCTCACGGGCATACGGGAACAGGATGTTCGGGCAGAACGCGCCCAGGGTGTGGCTCATGGACGCTTCGTCCAGGCCCTGGATCAGGAAGATACCGGCCTGTTGCACTTCAGCAATGAAGGCCACTTCTTCACCGTTCTTGACGGTGACCGACAGGGTCAGCACAACTTCGTGGAAGTCGCCTTCCAGTGCCTTTTGACGGGTGTTCAGGTCCAGCGCAACGCTTGGGGTCCACTCCTGGCGGAAGATGGCCGGGCTTTTCGGCGCTTCGAACGACAGGTCACGCACGTAGATACGCTGCAGCGAGAACTGTGGGCCTTGAGCTTCTGCTGCTTCGGTGTTCTGTTGGTCAGTCATCGCAGATCCTTCTTGATCTTGGGGTCTTTTAGGGTTTAGGAGTCAGACGAGCAGCAGCGCATCGAGTTTACCGGCGCGCTCCAGGGCAAACAGGTCGTCGCAGCCACCGATGTGTTTGGCGCCGATCCAGATCTGCGGCACAGACGTGCGTCCCGCCTTCTGGGCCATTTCGGCGCGCACCTGGGGCTTGCCGTCGACCTTGATCTCTTCGAAGGCAACGCCCTTCTTATCCAGCAGAGCCTTGGCTCGCATGCAATAAGGGCAATAATCGCTGGAGTAGACGACAACCTGGCTCATATCACTTCACCAGCGGCAGGTTATCGGCGCGCCAGCTGCTGATGCCACCGGACAGCTTGGCCGCGGTGAAACCGGTCTTGAGCATTTCGCGGGCGTGAGTGCCGGCGTGCTGGCCTTGGGCGTCGACCAGGATGATGGTCTTGGCCTTGTGTTTTTCCAGCTCGGCCAGGCGCGCGATCAGCTTGTCCTGTGGAATGTTCAGTGCACCGACGATATGGCCGGCAGCGAATTCCTTGGCTGGGCGGATATCCACCACAATGGCCTCATCCTTGTTGACCAGCGCGGTCAGCTCCGACGTGCTCAGGCTGCGACCACCACGGCTCAATTCGTGAGCGATCAGCAGCGCCAGCAGGATGACGAAGGCACCCACGAGCAGATAGTGGGCAGTGGCAAATGCAATCAGGTGATCAACCATCAAGGAGGTTCCAGGGCGTTAAAATGGCGGTAAGTATACACAGCCGTCAGGGGGGGCCAACCCCCGTAAAGCGGTGACGTGGTCGGAACTTCGCTTTAAACTGCCACTCCCTTTTCAATTGCCTTCCTTTATTACCGCCGCGAGAGGATCTATGACTACTACGCCTAAACCTTTGGTCCTGATAATTCTCGATGGCTTCGGACACAGTGAAAGCCACCACGACAACGCGGTATACGCGGCCAAGAAGCCTGTACTGGACCGCTTGACCGCCAGCGTCCCCAACGGCCTGATCTCCGGTTCGGGCATGGACGTGGGCCTGCCCGACGGGCAGATGGGCAACTCGGAAGTCGGCCATATGAACCTCGGCGCCGGACGAGTGGTATATCAAGACTTCACACGCGTGACCAAAGCGATCCGCGACGGCGAGTTCTTCGAGAACCCGACCATCTGCGCAGCGGTAGATAAAGCAGTAGCCGACGGCAAGGCCGTGCACTTCATGGGCCTATTATCCGACGGCGGTGTACACAGCCACCAAGACCATCTGGTTGCCATGGCCGAACTGGCCTTCAAGCGCGGCGCCGAGAAGATCTACCTGCACGCCTTCCTCGACGGTCGCGACACTCCTCCAAAAAGCGCGCAATCGTCCATCGAGCTCCTGGACGCCACATTCGCCGCCCTGGGCAAGGGCCGCATTGCAAGCATCATTGGCCGTTACTTCGCCATGGATCGTGACAACCGTTGGGACCGAGTGTCCCAAGCCTACAACCTGATCGTCGACGGTCAGGCCGAATTCAACGCCGCCACTGCCCAAGAAGGCCTGGAAGCCGCCTACGCCCGTGGCGAAAGCGATGAGTTCGTCAAGGCCACTACCATCGGCGAGCCGGTAAAAGTCGAAGACGGCGACGCCGTGGTGTTCATGAACTTCCGCGCCGACCGTGCCCGCGAGCTGAGCCGCGTGTTCGTCGAAGACGGCTTCAGCGAGTTCGAACGCGCCCGCCAGCCAAAAGTGCACTACGTCGGCCTGACCCAATACGCCGCGAGCATCCCGGCCCCCGCCGCCTTTGCTCCGGGCAGCCTGGACAACGTGCTCGGCGATTACCTGGCGAAAAACGGCAAGACCCAACTGCGCATTGCCGAAACTGAAAAATACGCCCACGTGACCTTCTTCTTCTCCGGCGGCCGTGAAGAACCGTTCCCAGGCGAAGAGCGCATCCTGATCCCGTCGCCAAAAGTCGCCACCTACGACCTGCAGCCGGAAATGAGCGCGCCGGAAGTCACCGACAAAATCGTCGACGCCATCGACCACCAGCGTTACGACGTGATCGTGGTCAACTACGCCAACGGCGACATGGTTGGCCACAGCGGCAACCTGGAAGCCGCGACCAAGGCCGTGGAATGCCTGGACTTGTGCGTCGGTCGCATCGTCGACGCCCTGGAAAAAGTCGGCGGCGAAGCGCTGATCACGGCCGACCACGGCAATTGCGAGCAGATGTCCGACGAGTCCACCGGCCAGGCACACACCGCTCACACCACTGAGCCAGTGCCGTTCATCTACGTGGGCAAGCGCGACTTCAAAGTGCGTGACGGCGGGGTGTTGGCGGATGTGGCGCCAACCATGCTGATGCTGATGGGACTGGAGAAGCCAGCGGAGATGACCGGGACCTCGATTCTGGTTTGATTTCAACCACACCACTGAACAGTGTGGGAGGGGGCTTGCCCCCGATAGCAATGGGTCAGCCAACACATATTCAGCTGACACACTGCAATCGGGGGCAAACCCTTCCCACATTGGATCTCCCGTGTTTGGAAGATGTCTTTTTGCCATACCACCGCCACTCGGCGCCTATCTTGCCCGCCAGCCCCAATTGGGCGTTTTTTTTGCAGCGCTTGGCGGGCATACTAGGCCGTCCCTTTCCCTGGTGTCGCCCGCCTCTATGCTTCGCGCCTTGATTACCCTTGCTTTTGTCTGCCTGCTCCAACCGGCGTTTGCCGATGAGCGCGCACAAACCCAACAACAGTTGGACGCTACGCGTCAGGACATTACCGAGCTGAAAAAACTGCTCGGCAAGCTCCAGGAAGAAAAATCCGGGGTGCAGAAAGACCTGCGCGGCACGGAAACCGAAATGGGCAAGCTAGAGAAGCAAGTCCAGGAGCTGCAAAAAGAATTAAAGAAGAGCGAGTCGGAACTGGAGCGACTCGACGCTGAGAAAAAAAAACTCCAGAGCGCACGCGTTGAACAGCAACGTCTGATCGCGATCCAGGCCCGCGCCGCCTACCAGAGTGGCCGCCAGGAATACCTCAAGCTGCTGCTCAACCAGCAGAACCCTGAGAAATTCGCGCGCACCCTGACCTACTACGACTACCTGAGCAAAGCCCGCCTGGAGCAATTGAAAAGCTTCAACGAGACTCTGCGCCAGTTGGTCAACGTCGAACAGGAAATCGCCAACCAGCAGTCGCAGTTGGAAGACCAGAAAAGCGCCCTCGACACCCAGCGCGATGAGCTGGACAAGGTCCGCAAGGAGCGCCAGCTGGCCCTGGCCAAGCTCAATGACGACGTGAAAGCCCGCGACGCCAAGCTCCAGGCCCGCGAGCAAGACCAAGCCGACCTGGCCAAAGTGCTCAAGACCATCGAAGAAACCCTGGCGCGCCAGGCACGCGAGGCCGAAGAAGCGCGCCAGAAAGCGCTGATCGCCCAGCAGGAAGCCGAAAAAAAGCGCCAGCGTGAGGCCGAACTGGCAGCCACCACTGACGCTCCGGCGCCACGTAAACCGGCACATGCAGCGCCTGGACCGTTGGTTTCCAGCGCCGGCGAGTCTTTCGGCGGCCCTTTTGCTTCAGCGCGAGGAAAACTTCCATGGCCTGTTGATGGTCGACTACTGGCACGCTTCGGTGAAACCCGTGGCGACGACACCCGCGCCAAGTGGGATGGAGTGATGATCAGCGCCTCCGCCGGCAGCCAGGTCCACGCCGTTCACGGCGGGCGTGTGGTGTTTGCCGATTGGCTGCGGGGCGCCGGTTTGTTGGTGATTCTTGACCACGGCAATGGCTATTTGAGCCTTTACGGCCACAATCAGACGTTACTCAAGTCGGCAGGTGATGTTGTAAAAGCCGGTGAATCCATCTCCACTGTCGGTAACAGTGGTGGCCAGGACACCCCGGCGCTGTACTTCGCTATTCGTCAGCAGGGTCGCCCGAGCGATCCCGCACAATGGTGCCGTTCCCAAGGATAGGGCCGCATCTACATTAGGAGTTCGTTCGACATGCTGCATTTGTCCCGCCTCACTTCGCTGGCCCTGACGATCGCCTTGGTGATCGGCGCGCCTCTGGCTTTCGCCGACCAGGCCGCTCCGGCTGCACCTGCTGCCACGGCCGCGACCACCAAGGCCCCGTTGCCGCTGGACGAGTTGCGCACCTTTGCCGAGGTCATGGACCGCATCAAGGCAGCCTATGTCGAACCCGTAGACGACAAGACTCTGCTGGAGAATGCCATCAAGGGCATGCTCAGCAACCTCGACCCGCACTCTGCCTATCTGGGCCCTGAAGATTTCGCTGAACTGCAGGAAAGCACCAGCGGTGAATTCGGTGGCCTGGGCATTGAAGTCGGCGCCGAAGACGGCAACATCAAGGTGGTGTCACCCATCGACGACACCCCGGCGTCCAAGGCCGGCATCCAGGCTGGTGACTTTATCGTCAAAATCAACGGCCAGCCGACCCGTGGCCAGACCATGACCGAAGCCGTGGACAAGATGCGCGGCAAGATCGGCCAGAAAATCACCCTGACCCTGGTACGCGACGGTGGCAACCCGTTCGACGTGACACTCACCCGCGCGACCATCGTGGTCAAGAGCGTGAAGAGTCAGCTGCTGGAGTCGGGCTACGGTTACATCCGCATCACCCAATTCCAGGTCAAGACCGGCGACGAAGTGGCCAAGGCACTGGCCAAGTTGCGCAAGGACAACGGCAAGAAACTCAGCGGCATCGTGCTCGACCTGCGCAACAACCCAGGCGGCGTGCTGCAGTCGGCGGTGGAAGTGGTCGACCACTTCATTACCAAAGGTCTGATCGTCTACACCAAGGGCCGTATCGCCAACTCCGAGCTGCGCTTCTCGGCCACCGGCAACGACCTCAGCGAGAACGTGCCACTGGCCGTGCTGATCAACGGCGGCAGCGCCTCGGCTTCGGAAATCGTCGCCGGCGCCCTGCAGGACCAGAAACGCGGCGTGCTGATGGGCACCACCAGCTTCGGCAAAGGCTCGGTGCAGACCGTGTTGCCGCTGAACAACGATCGCGCACTGAAGATCACCACTGCGCTGTACTACACGCCGAACGGCCGCTCCATCCAGGCCCAGGGCATCGTGCCGGACATCGAAGTGCGCAAGGCCAAGATCACTAACGAGATCGACAGCGAGTACTACAAAGAGGCAGACCTGCAAGGTCACCTGGGCAATGGCAACGGCGGTGCCGACCAGCCGACCGGCAGCAGCAAGAAAGCCAAGCCGATGCCACAGGACGACGACTATCAACTGGCTCAGGCGCTGAGCCTGCTCAAGGGGCTGAGCATCACGCGCAGCCGTTGATATGCGATTTGCCCTGATCCTTGCTCTGCTGTGCAGCCTGGTGGGAGTCGCCCAAGCGACTCCCACAGGCGAACCTCACAAAGCCTATCTGACGCTGATCATCGACGACCTGGGGCAAAACCTGCCTCGGGATCGCCGCGTGCTGGCCCTGCCTGGGCCGGTGACCACCGCGATCATGCCCGACACCCCCCACGCTGCAGAATTCGCCCGCGAAGCCCACAAGGCCGGCAAGATCGTGATCCTGCACATGCCCATGGACCCGGCCACCGGCCCGTTCGCCTGGCACCCTGAGCTGCCTATCGAAGAACTCGCCAAACGCCTGGACGCCGCGTTCAACGCCGTGCCCTACAACGCCGGCATCAACAACCATATGGGCAGCCGCATGACGGCTCAACCTGCGGCAATGGCCTGGTTGATGGCCGAGCTGCAGCGGCGCAACAAGTTCTTTGTCGACAGCCGTACCAGCGCGCAGACAGTGGCAGCCGCCGAGGCACAGAAGATCGGTCTGGCGAGTGTTTCGCGGGACGTGTTCCTGGACGACGAACGCACCGAAGCGGCGATCACCACACAGTTGCAAACCGCGATCAAGCTGGCCCACAAACAGGGCTCGGCCGTGATGATCGGCCACCCTTACCCACAAACCCTGGCAGTGCTGGAGCGCGAGCTGCCCAAGCTCAAGGCCCAGGGCATCGAGTGGATTGATATTAAGCTGATGATCAGCGTGCGCAGCAATCAAGCCATGGCTGGGCATGGGAAGGACGGGGTTTACCGCTAGAACGCCGCAACGATCCCAGTAAGAGCTGGCAAGCCAGCGCCTACAGAACTTCGGGTCTTTTACAGATACTTCGCCGTGATCTCGTCGACGACGCCGTCTTTACGCAACTGGTCCAGCGCGGCCTGAAGCTTGTCTACCAAGTCGTCCGGCACATCCTTGTTCAACGCGAGGTAGAGCTGGGCGCTGTTGAATCGCAGCACGGTCTTGAGCCCGGTCACCCCAACTTGGCGTGCCAGGTAACGCCCGGCCGGGTCGCCGGTAGCCCACAAGTCGATCTGGCCATCCACGAGCTTTTGCGCATTGTCCTGGTCACGCAGCACTACGATCGGGTTGAGGCCCTGTTTCTCCAGGGTCTCGGCGATGGCATCGCCTTTATAGGCGCCGATCTTGTAGCGCCGCGCTTGCTCAAGTTCGGCAAGCTGGATCTTGCTGTCCGACTTGGCCAGCAGCACCCAATCATCCGGGCCAATGGGGCCGACCCACTTGAACAGCGCTTCGCGAGCCGGCAAACGTGCCATTACGAATACGCCATAGCCGGGTTTTTCCAGGGCGAGTTTGTAGATTCGCTCCCAAGGAAAACGCAGGGTGAGGTTGTAGGAAATGCCCGCACGCTTGAAGGTTTCGCGCACGATATCCACGGCGATGCCTTCGATGTTTTCTTCCTTGGCGAAGTTCTTGCCGTTTTTCGCCATGTTGTACGGCGGGAAGTTTTCCGTCAGCAACACCAGGGAGGCGTCGGACGGTTCCTCGGCATGGGCCGAACCGACTAACAACAGGGACGAACTGGCGAGGGCAAGTAAGAGGGTCTTGAACATGAAGGCTACCGGAATCCATGGCAAGCGCAGAGAGTGCCGCGCGCCCGCCATGGTGTCCAGCAACGTTTAACGAACGACGATACCGCGCGCCGCCATATAGGCCTTGGCCTCAGGAACGGTGTATTCGCCAAAGTGGAAAATACTCGCCGCCAGCACTGCGCTGGCGTGGCCTTCGATCACGCCGTCGGCCAGATGCTGCAGGTTGCCGACGCCGCCGGAAGCGATCACCGGAATGCCCAGCGCGTCGCTGATGGCACGGGTCACGCCCAGGTCGAAGCCGTTTTTCATGCCGTCCTGGTCCATGCTGGTCAGCAGGATCTCACCAGCGCCCAGGCCTTCCATCTTCATCGCCCATTCCACCGCGTCCAGGCCAGTCGGCTTGCGACCGCCGTGGGTGAAGATCTCCCAGCGCGGGGTTTCGCCCGGGCCGGAGACTTTCTTGGCGTCGATAGCCACTACGATGCATTGCGAGCCGAAGTGTTGCGCGGCTTCGCCGACGAACTCCGGGTTGAACACCGCTGCGGTGTTGATCGAGACCTTGTCCGCGCCAGCATTGAGCAGGTTGCGGATGTCTTGCACGGTGCGCACGCCGCCGCCCACGGTCAGCGGGATAAACACCTGGCTGGCCATGCGCTCGACGGTGTGCAGCGTGGTGTCGCGGCCATCAACGCTGGCGGTGATGTCGAGAAAAGTAATCTCATCGGCACCTTGCTCATCGTAGCGACGGGCAATTTCCACCGGATCGCCGGCATCACGGATGTTCTCGAACTTGACGCCCTTGACCACGCGACCATTGTCGACGTCCAGGCAAGGGATGATGCGTTTGGCCAGCGCCATGGTCAGTCCTCAGCCGTTGTAGGCATCGCAGTAAGCCTGGGCTTCGGCGACGTCCAGAGTACCTTCATAGATCGCGCGGCCGGTGATGGCGCCGATGATCCCTGGCGCCTTGGCGTCCAACAGCGACTTGATATCGCCCAGGTTGTGAATACCGCCGGAAGCAATCACCGGGATCTTCGTCGCCGCAGCCAGCGCGGCCGTGAACGGTACGTTGCAGCCCTGCATCATGCCGTCTTTGGCGATGTCGGTATAAACGATGGCGGACACGCCGTCAGCTTCGAACTGCTTGGCCAGGTCGATGACTTGCACGGTGCTGATTTCAGCCCAGCCGTCGGTGGCGACGAAGCCATCTTTAGCGTCCAGACCCACGATAACTTTGCCTGGGAACGCGCGGCAGGCTTCAGCAACGAAGGCCGGGTCTTTCACAGCCTTGGTGCCGATGATCACGTAGCTCACGCCAGCTTTGACGTAGTGCTCAATGGTTTCCAGGGAGCGGATACCGCCGCCGATCTGGATCGGCAGATTCGGGTAGCGCTTGGCGATGGCGGTAACCACCTCACCGTTGACCGGCTGGCCTTCGAAGGCGCCGTTCAAGTCCACCAGATGCAGACGACGGCAGCCCCCTTCTACCCATTTGGCAGCCATGCTCACCGGGTCATCGGAGAACACGGTGGAGTCTTCCATGCGGCCTTGGCGCAGACGTACGCAGGCGCCGTCCTTGAGATCGATAGCGGGGATAATCAGCATCTGGCAAACCTTATTCGATATTCAGCAATGCTTGGGAAATCAGGGTTTCTCAAGCGACCACAGGTCGCTTTCGATGCTTTCGAACCTTTCTTTAAGGAGCGTCTGCGAATCGAAAATCGCCCTGTTGTAATAGTGCGGAGCCACTTCGGTGGTGAACAGCTCAAGAATCTCGGCGACCTCGAACGAGCCCAGCTTGAGCTCGAAGCGATCTTCCATGAAGCGTTTGATCTTGAGGGTAGCCTCACTCTCCTGCTCAGGCGTGAGGTTCAAGATCGGCAGCTTCGGCTTCCTGGCCATTTACCAGCGCCCGTCCCACGCGGCGAAGTTCTGCAGCAATTGCAGGCCATGGGTATGGCTCTTCTCCGGGTGGAACTGCACAGCAAAACGCGAACCTTCGGCCAACGCTGCGGCGAAGTCGACGCCGTAGTGCCCGCCACCCACCACCTGGCCCGGCTTACCGGCGGCGATGTAGTAGCTGTGCACGAAATAGAAACGCGCCAGGTCCGGGATGTCGTGCCAGAGCGGGTGATCCACCGTCTGACTGACTTCGTTCCAGCCCATATGCGGCACTTTCAGGTGGGCGCCATCTTCGTGCAGGTCCTTGCCGAAGAACTTCACCTGGCCAGGGAACAGGCCGATGCAGTCGACGCCGTCGTTCTCTTCACTGCGGTCGAGCAAGGCTTGCATGCCCACGCAGATGCCGAGGAACGGGCGATCCTGGCTGACTTCGCGCACCAGACTGTCAAAGCCCAGACGGCGGATCTCGGCCATGCAATCGCGAATCGCGCCGACACCGGGGAACACCACGCGGTCAGCTTCGCGAATCACGTTGGCATCGCTGGTGATCAGCACCTTGCCGGCACCTACGTGTTCGAGGGCCTTGGCCACCGAGTGCAGGTTACCCATGCCGTAATCGATAACCGCGACCGTCTGCATTACAGAACGCCCTTGGTCGAGGGCATTTGCCCGGCCATGCGGTCATCCAACTCTACAGCCATGCGCAGCGCGCGGCCGAAAGCCTTGAACACGGTTTCGATTTGGTGGTGGGTGTTGGTGCCGCGCAAGTTGTCGATATGCAGGCTGACGAGCGCGTGGTTGACGAAACCCTGGAAAAATTCCTGGAACAGGTCGACGTCGAAGCCGCGGCCCACGTTGGCACGGGTGTACGGCACGTGCATCTGCAAGCCTGGGCGGCCGGAGAAGTCGATGACCACTCGCGACAGCGCTTCGTCCAGCGGGACATAGGCGTGACCGTAGCGACGGATGCCTTTTTTGTCGCCGATGGCCTTGGCAAATGCCTGGCCGAGGGTGATGCCTACGTCTTCCACCATGTGGTGGTCGTCGATGTGCAGGTCGCCCTTGCCTTCGATATCCAGGTCGATCAGCCCGTGACGGGCGATCTGGTCCAGCATGTGCTCAAGAAAAGGTACACCGATATCAAATCGGGCCTTTCCGGTGCCATCCAGGTTAATCGAGGCTTTGATCTGGGTTTCCAGAGTGTCGCGCTCGACGGACGCCTTACGTTCGGCCATCACCAGCTCCGCAAAATCATTGGGCGAAAAAGGCAGCCATTATAGGGGCGCGGGCGCTAAACAGAAACATCGAAGGGGATAAGACTGACGAGTTGAAGTGGGGGTGTCGGGGATAGACATGTGCATACAAGTGCGAATCCACTTATGAAAACTCTGCACAGCCAATGTGGAAGGGGGCTTGCTTCCGATGGCGGCGGCTCAGTCGCCTAGTGGCTGACTGATCTGACGCTATCGGGAGCAAGCCCCCTCCCACAATGGTTTTGCGGTGTTAGTGGAACAGTACCGCCGTCTTCTGCAGGGTCACCCACACACCCCACGCCAACGGAATACCCACCACCAGCCAGGCCGCAACGGCCAATGGCACCGTACCGGGGGCTGCTTTCCACTCCAGGGAAGTGGTGGCATCCGCGCCCTTGTCATGGCCCAGCGCCTGTTCGGCAGCCAGTTCGGCGTCGGTCATGAAGTACTTGTCGGCCACCGGACGTACCAGCATGTTGCAGATAAAGCCCAACACCAGCAGGCCGGCGAGGATGTACAAGGTGATGTCATAGGCCGCAGCGCGTTCAACGCCGATGCTCAGTTGATACTCACGCAGGTAGTTCACCAACACCGGGCCCAATACGCCCGCAGCAGCCCAAGCGGTCAGCAGGCGACCGTGGATCGCGCCCACCATCTGGGTGCCGAACAGGTCGGCCAGGTAAGCCGGAACGGTGGCAAAACCACCGCCGTACATCGACAGGATGATGCAGAACGCGGCCACGAACAGCGCCACGTTGCCCAGGTGCCCCAGGTTCGGGATCAGCGCGTAGAGGGCAAAGCCCAGGGCGAAGAACACGAAGTAGGTATTTTTACGGCCCAGGTAGTCGGAGAACGACGCCCAGAAGAACCGGCCGCCGATGTTGAACAAGCTCAACAGACCGGTGAAACCCGCGGCGATCGCGGCGATCGACGCCAGTTGCCCGGCATCCAGTTGACCGAACGGCACATCAACACCCAGCAGCTTGCCACCGAACACTTCCTGCAGCAGCGGCGAAGCCATGCCGAGGATGCCGATACCGGCCGATACGTTCAGGCACAACACCAGCCATACCAGACGGAATTGCGGGGTTTTCCACGCCACGCTCACATGCACGTGACGGTGGGTGATCATCGCATTGCTGGCTTTTTTCGCCGGCGCGGTCCAGCCCTCAGGCTTCCAGCCGGTCGGTGGCACGCGATAAGACAGCGCACCGCCGATCATGAACACGAAGTAGATCGCGGCCATCACCAAGAAGCTCTGCCAGACGCCCACGCTGGTCGGCGAAGCGAAGTGACCCATCAGCGCTGCGGCCAGGGGTGCACCGACCATCGCGCCCCCACCGAAACCCATGATCGCCATACCGGTGGCCATGCCACGCTTGTCCGGGAACCACTTGATCAAGGTCGACACGGGCGAGATATAGCCCAGGCCCAAGCCGATGCCGCCAATGACGCCGGAACCGATCCACATCAGCCAGATCTGGTGGGTGTAAATACCCAATGCCGAGATCAACAGGCCGCCGCACCAGCACAACGCCGATACAACACCCGCCTTACGCGGCCCGGCATGTTCCAGCCAGCCGCCCCAGATCGCTGCCGAGCAGCCCAGGAAAATGAAGAACAGGGTGTAGATCCAGCCCAGCATGGAGATGGGCCAGTCGCATTGGGACGAGAAGACTTGGGCGATAAAGCTCATGTCTGGCGCGCAGGCAACGGGCTTGGTGATACCCAGCGCCTTGGACAGCGGCAGCCAGAACACCGAAAAACCATAGGCCATGCCGATGCAGAGATGGATGGCCAGGGCGGCCGGTGGAACCAGCCAGCGGTTGAACCCGGGCTTGGCGATGATGCGCTCCTTGGACAGGAACGCAGGCTGTGCGGCGGTAGAACCGGCCGCAGTGCTAGTGCTCATTGGTGTTTCCCCCAGTTATTAGTATGCGTCCGTCAGGCGCTCTCTCCCTCGGCCTTGCACGCAAAGCGTGGCCGTTTTTGATGAGTGAAGCTCCATTTTGGCGCGACGATAGGTCGCAGAAGGCGGACGAACACGCAGAGATTAGCACCTGCGGATGACGGAAAAACCAAACTGATATCACTTTTTTCAGGAAATTCTCTTTTTTTGACGCCAGAATCCCGCTACCTGGCCCGCGGATACAATGTAACGATCGGTGACCTGACGCCGGTCATCGGGCGTTATACTCTGCGGCTAAATTTTAAAATCGACATACAAGGACTCGCCCATGAAAGCGTTCGGCAAAATCCTGGGTCTGGTACTTCTCGGGCTGTTGCTGATCATTGTGGCTCTGGGCTTCGCCCTGACCCATCTTTTCGATCCCAACGACTACAAAGAAGAGATTCGCCAGATTGCCCGCGACAAGGCCCACATCGAGCTGACGCTCAATGGCGATATCGGTTGGAGCCTGTTCCCCTGGCTTGGCCTTGAACTGCACGAAGCCAGCGTAGCGACCCTGACCACCCCGACCCAGCCCTTCGCCGACCTTCAGATGCTCGGCCTGTCAGTACGCGTATTGCCGCTGCTGCGCCGCGAAGTGCAGATGAGCGACGTGCGTGTCGAAGGCCTCAACCTGCGCCTCAACCGCGACAAGCAGGGTCACGGCAACTGGGAAGACATCGGCAAGACTGCACCGGTAGCCACCACCGATACGCCCACCACGCCGCCCCCGGCGCAACCGTCACCCGAAGCCAAGCCAGAGAAGCCGGCCCAGCCGATCCGCCTGGATATCGACAGCCTGACGGTCAACAACGCCCGCATCGAATACAACGATGAGCAGACCGGCAAACAGTTCAGCGCCGAGAGCATCCAGTTGAGCGCCGGTGCCGTGCACGAAGGCGCCAGCATTCCGGTGAAGCTCACCGCCTTCTTCGGCAGCAACCAGCCGGTAATGCGCGTCAAGACCGAGCTCAACGGCAATCTGCGCATTCAGCGCGCCCTCAAGCGCTACCAGTTCGAAGACATGCGTATCAGCGGCGAAGCCACTGGCGAGCCGCTGCAGGGCAAGACCGTGACCTTCTCCACCCAGGGTCAGTTGCTGGTGGACCAAGCGGCCAACATTGCCGAATGGACCAACCTGAAACTGTCGGCCAACCAACTGCGCGCCTTGGGCGAGCTGAAGGTCAATGACCTGGACAAGACCCCACAGCTCAGCGGCGCCTTGTCCATCGCCCAGTTCGACTTGGCCAAGTTCCTCGACAGCGTCGGCAGCCCACTGCCACCGATGGCCGAGGGCAGCCTGAGCAAAGTCGAACTGGTCAGCCGCCTCAAGGGCACGCCAACCAGCCTGGCCCTGGAAGACCTGAACCTGAAGCTCGACGGCAGCACCTTCACCGGCCGCGTCGCCGTGGACGATTTCGCCAAACAGTCGCTTCGCGTGCAACTCAAGGGCGACAGCTTCAACGCCGACAACTACCTGCCGGCGAAGTCCGAATCTGCCAAGGGCGCAACCGCCGCCCGCCAAGCCGAAGTGCAGAACAGCGAAGCCGGCGCCATGGCTGCCGGCGGCACCACACCGCTACCGGATGCGCCTACCAAAGGCGCCTGGAGCACCGACAAGCTGCTGCCTCTGGCGCACCTGCGCAAACTGGATGTCGATGCTGATCTCGCCTTCGGCCAACTGACCTTGAGCAAATTGCCGATCCAGAATGCCGTGCTCAAAGCGTCCGGCATCGACGGCCAACTCAAGCTCGACACCCTGAGCGGCGGCCTCTACAACGGCAGCTTGCAAGCCAACGGCACACTCGATGTGCGCCAGGATATTCCAGTGCTGGCACTGCAAAGCCGGATCAAGCAAGTGCCGGTCGAACGCATCCTGCAGGCCCAGGGGCAAACCCCACCCGTGAAGGGCCAGGTCACCCTCGACAGCAACCTCAGCGGCCGTGGCAATAGCCAAAAGGCGCTGATCGACAGCCTCAACGGCACCGCCAGCTTTTTGATCAACAACGGTGTGCTGCTCAATGCCAACCTTGAACAGCAGCTGTGTACAGGCATCGCCATGCTCAATCGCAAGACCCTGAGCGGCGAACAGCGGGGCAAAGACACGCCCTTCCAAGAGCTGAAGGGCAACCTGACCTTCCGTAATGGCGTGGCCAATAACCCTGACCTGAAAGTGCGCATTCCGGGCCTGGCCGTCAACGGCAACGGTGACATCGACCTGCGCGTGTTGGGCATGGACTACCGCGTCGGCATCATCGTCGAAGGCGATCAGCGCGAAGTGCCGGATCCGGCCTGCGAAGTGGGCTCCAACTTCCGCAACATCGAAGTACCGCTGCGCTGCCGCGGCCCGCTGGAATTGGGTGCCAAGGCGTGCCGCCTGGATAAAGATGGCTTGAGCCAAGTCGCGATCAAGGCGGCCGGTAACAAGCTCAGCGAGAAGCTGGAAGAGAAGCTCGACAAGGTAAACCCGCAATTGAAAGATGCATTAAAGGGCCTGTTCAAGCGATGAGAAACGAGCAGTTTTCACAGGCGGTGCTGGACTGGTACGACCGCCACGGTCGCCATGACCTGCCCTGGCAACAGGGCATCACGCCTTACCGGGTATGGGTCTCGGAGATCATGCTGCAACAGACTCAGGTGAGCACCGTGCTCAATTACTTCGACCGTTTTATGGCGTCTTTGCCAACGGTCGAAGCTCTGGCCGCCGCACCGGAAGATGAAGTGCTGCACCTGTGGACTGGCCTTGGCTACTACACCCGGGCGCGCAACCTGCAAAAGACTGCGAAGATCATCGTGGCCCAGTACGGCGGCGAATTTCCCAAGGATGTCGAAAAGCTCACTGACCTGCCCGGCATCGGCCTGTCCACCGCCGGCGCAATCGCCAGCCTGAGCATGGGCCTGCGCGCACCGATCCTCGACGGCAACGTCAAGCGCGTGCTGGCGCGCTTTACTGCACAAGAGGGTTACCCAGGCGAGCCGAAGGTGGCCAAGCAGTTGTGGGCCACTGCAGAGCGCTTCACGCCCCATGATCGCGTTAACGCCTACACCCAGGCGATGATGGACATGGGCGCCACCCTGTGCACGCGCAGCAGACCCAGCTGCCTGCTATGTCCGCTGGAAAAGGGCTGCGAAGCCCACATGCTCGGCCTTGAAACACACTACCCGATTCCCAAGCCGCGCAAGGCCGTCCCGCAAAAGCGCACGCTGATGCCGATGTTGGCCAACGCCGAGGGCGCGATCCTGCTTTACCGCCGCCCTTCCACAGGTTTGTGGGGCGGTTTGTGGAGCCTGCCCGAGTTAGACGACCTGCAAGACCTCGAACACTTGGCCACACAACACGCACTCGAACTGGGCAAGCACCAGGAACTGCCAGGGCTGATCCACACGTTCAGCCACTTTCAACTGGCTATCGAACCCTGGCTGGTCCAGGTCGAGGAATCCGCCCATCACGTGGCCGAGGCCGACTGGCTCTGGTATAACCTCGCCACCCCGCCGCGCCTGGGCCTTGCCGCCCCGGTAAAGAAACTGCTGAAGCGCGCGGCTGAAGTATTGAACGCAGGAGTGTCGTCATGACCCGCACCGTAATGTGCCGCAAGTACAAAGAAGAACTGCCAGCCCTGGAGCGCCCTCCATACCCAGGTGCCAAGGGCCAGGACATCTACGATCACGTCTCTGCCAAAGCCTGGGGCGACTGGCTTAAACACCAGACCCTGCTGATCAACGAAAAACGCCTGAACATGATGAACGCAGAAGATCGTAAATACCTTGCGGGCGAGATGGACAAGTTCTTTTCCGGCGAGGATTACGCCAAGGCCGACGGCTACGTACCACCTGCTCAATAATTGATCAAAAACCGGGGTCGGCACGTAAGCGACGGTAATAATTAAATATTTTTTGAAAACTTGCTTGACGACCCCCTGAAAAACCAGTTTAATGCGCCCCGTTGCCCAGATAGCTCAGTCGGTAGAGCAGGGGATTGAAAATCCCCGTGTCGGCGGTTCGATTCCGTCTCTGGGCACCACTAATTAGTTTCAGGTGGTGCAAACGTCATCTGAAATACACAAGAAACCCGCCAAGTGCGGGTTTTTTGTTGCCCAGGATTTAACCTCCTAACCCGCCTCTTCGTTACGCCGCGCACTAGTAGCGCTATGATATGATTCAAAATGTGCCAAGGTAGGCGATTAACAGTATGCGGATGCATCCCTCCTGTAACCCGTCAGCCAATGCCACCTAGTATCGGAGTAGGCAACGACGGCGGATCCTGTATCCCCACGAGCCTCCCTCTACACGCTGCAGCCTCTCTCCCCCACCTCAACACAGCCCAGGGTCACGCCCAAGCGGTGAGGGAGCGCACGCAAGCGCAGCGGCACAAGGACACATCATCCGGCGATGCGCAGCCCAGCGTATCGCTTACTCATACGGGCACATGGAGAAACAAATGGCATACACATCGATCATTTTCAAAAACCCGAATACGGGCGCGATGAAGGAAGCTCCAGTCGGTTTTTCGTGGACAACCTTCTTTTTCGGTTGCTTCCCGGCACTGTTTCGCGGCGACGTGAAATATGGCGTGATCCAGTTCGTCATTGCGATGGTGACCATGGGCCTTAGCAACATCGTCTTTGCGTTCATCTACAACAAGCTCTACATCAAGGACCTGATCGGCCAAGGCTTCAAGGCTCAATCCATTGCCAGTGGCGATATGAACTTCGCGTCGGCGAAGATCGGCATGCAGATCCCACAGCTGGAAGCCGCGTAATCGAAGGCGGAAACCGTATCCGACAAAAAGCCTGCTGAATGCAGGCTTTTTGCTGACCGGCTGACTCACTGCAACAAGAACACCAGCAACGGATTGTCGTTCAATCGTCCTTCAAAGTCGGGAGGCTGATGCTCCAGCGACGTCCCCGCCAGCAGTGCGACCTCCTTGCGCGCCACGACCACCCAGGCTGGCCGATGCACATGAGCTAATTGTTCAAGCTCATGACCACCAATGAACACCGGTTGCTCGTCGTGATCCAGGTTCATCATGTAACGCACCGCCCAGGTATCCCGACCGAGGTCGATAAACACCAGCGGGCCCGGCCGCGTGGCACGTAGCGCTTCAACCTGGCTGACAAACTGCCGGGTATCGAACTGTAAGTCCTTGGCCGGCTCCACCACGACCACCAGCAGCAACCACTGCGCCACCAACGCAATCAAGCTGAGCGACACCAGCCGCGCGATGCGCCGCCAGGCGATCAACGCAGCGACTTGCAGCACCACCAGCACGCCCACCCACAACGGCAGCGAAACGTCTGGCCAGTAACCGTGCTTTTGCCACCCATGCCGACAGACAAATACTACAACCACACACAACGTCGGTAGCGCCGCGACAAGCCCCTCATAGCATCGACGCACGCCCACAAGCCAGCCTTGCGCCTGGAGGAGCCCATAGGCCGCGACAGCCGCAAACATCGGCACCATGGGCAGGATGTAATAGGCGCGTTTGAAGTGCGGCACCGACAACCCAATCAAAATCATCAGGCCGCAAGCGCCTAGCCGCACAACCAATTGCACGGGCTCATCAAACCGTTCACGCCAGCGATGACGCAACGCAACCAGCGTGGCCAGCGCCAACGGCACCACAGGGAAGTAACGGTACAAACTCAGTTGAAGATAGAAATAGAACGGCTCGCCACTTTCATCCAGGCGCCCGCCCACTTGCATCCTGAACACCTCTTCGGCGAACCCATCACCACCACTGATGCGCGCCAGCTTTATAAGCAGCCACCAACAGACCGCCAACAACGCCAGACCAACCAGGCCGTGAATCAGCACCTGCCTGACCCGTTGCCCCGGATTACCAAGCGCCCAATACACACACACCACGCCGCAGACCTCAATCAACCCCAATGGCCCACGTATGGCGAAGCCGAAGATGAACAGCGGGAACACCGCCAACTGCCTCAATCGCGAGCCCAGGCGCTCGCCACTGTGCAGCAGGTAGAAACTGCCAACGCAGAGCAAAGCCACCATCTGATCCAGGCAAACCGAACGGGACTTTTCCAGCAGTTGAGTGGTGAGCAGTGTCAACAAAACGGAGAGCAGCGCCCACTGCCGACTCGCAGGGACCAGCAGGCGATAGAGCAGCGCAATCACCCCAGCAGACGCCAGTGCGGTGGGCAGTACGTTCGCCAGGTGATTGGGCGCACCGAATAACCGGGCAAACACAAAACTGAAGAAGGTAGCGGTGCCAGGGTAGTCCGCGTAGGGCTGACCGTAGGTAGTGGGAAAAAGGCTCGCGCCATGACGAAACATTTCTTGCAGGAACAGCGCCCAACGTCCGTCAAATCCCTGGGGCTGTTGATCCCAGATCCCCAGGGTAAAGAGCAGCAAGGCAAACAGGAAAATGCCCAGGGATTCCAGGCGAAAACGGTTGCGTTGATCCATCGGTAGGCCTGTCAGGTGAGGAGCGCTGACTTAATGGTGCCGAGCACGCCCCTGAACATCGCCTGAACAGACCTGAACATTCACCCAGCTACCGACCTGCGGGCCACACCGCCCACGGGATCAGGCGCACGTAGATCAACTCAGCCACCAACTCGACCAAGGTCTGCAGGATCACCGCCGTGGCGGCCAACCCCCGTACGTCTTCAGGCAGGGCCAGCGCCAGGGGCAATACCACCAGCGAATTGCGCGTGGATGCGCTGAACGTCACCGCCCGCGCCGTGACCGCCGGCAGCGCGAACAGCCGCGCCGCCAGCATCCCCATCAGTGGCGCCAGCAGCACAAAGCCCAGATAGACCGGAATCACTGGCACCAACAGGCCGATATCGCGCACCACCGAGGTGACTTGCGAGCCGATCACCACGAACAGCACCAGCGCCATGGCGGGTACCGGCAACCAGGCCCAAGCGTTATTCCACGCATTGATAATTGCGTAGCGCCGCGCCAGGGACGTCGTGAGCACCGCCAGCACCATCGGCACCACGATCAACTCTACAAAGGCTTGAACAAACGGTCCCACCGCAACCACTACTTCGGACTGCGCGCCCAGCATAAACCCCAGGTACACCGGCAACAGCGCCAGCTGCAGTAACAACAGCACCGGCGTCGCCGCCAGCATCAACCGCGAATCGCCTTTGCCGATATGGGTAAACACCACCACATAATCGATGCACGGCGTCAGCAACACCAACAACGCGCCCACTAGCAACGCCGGGCGCTCCACCAGGCCACGGGTCAATGCCCACACCAGCAGCGGCACCAGAATGAAATTGGCCAACAACAACGCCGACAGGAAGCGCTTGTGGCTCAAGCCCTCGCGCAAGTCCAGAAAGGGGATTTGCAGGAACATCGCGTACATAAGCACTGCGATGACGGGGGTGATCAATACGTTGAGGTTGTGGGCGGATTGGGGCGCGAACAGGCCGACGACGGCAGCCAGCAGGATGGCGACAAAGTAGATTGGGATCTGGTTGTGTTCGAGGGTGTCGCGGGACATGAAGGCGCTCGAGAAAATTGCGAAGGCACCAGCTTATGCGCCTACTGGCGCAGGGTCGACCCGTACTACCCGTTCACAACAACCGCAGAAGCCATGAACGTGAACGACGCGCCAACGCCGCCAATTCTGAGGATGCCCTTGGGATTTCCTCCAACCTGCGCTTCAATACCCCACCCAGATCCAGAACCTTAGGATGTCGAGCCCATGGCTTCGCCGAACAAGCAGCAAAAACGTGCCCAGCGGGCAAAGACCAAGGCTAAGCAAAACCGCACTCAGCGCGCCGTAGCGACCAAGCCGGATGCGTTTGCAGGCGATGACAGTCGCATTGACCTAGAGTCGGTCGATTTGACTGAGCTGTTTGAGGAGATGCGCGTCGCTGGCGAGACCAGCCAACAGGCGTTGTGCGCGGCATTCCTGGCCCACCCGCTGCTGGCGCTGGTGCTGGAACAGGAAGGTGAAGAAGAAGCCACCGACTTCATCCTGGCAGCGCTGATCGAATATCGGCAGTGGGCCACGGACAGCGACGATGAAGCCGCCGCACTGGCGTGGGTCGAGTCGCCGCAGTTCCAGGCGGATTACGTCGCCGCATCCCAGGCGCTGGTGACTTCCCAGGACTGACGCAAAACAAAATGTAAGAGGGGGCTTGCCCCCGACAGCGTGTTTTCAGTCAATTAGATGTCGACTGACGCACCGCTATCGGGGGCAAGCCCCCTCCCACATGGGGACTGCGGTCAGTTAAGCACCGCAGCGCCTGCTCTCTGCGCCTTGCGACGGCTCGACACAAACAACCCCGCCGCCACCACCAGCAAGCTTAGAACGCCGGTCGCGATAATCTCGACCCGGTGCGCTTCCTGGAACAGCATGATCGTCAGCGTCCCCACGATAAACACCATCACCGCGTAGGTCAGGCCAGGGAACAGCCACATCTTGAAGACGATTTTCTCGCCCGCCGCCGTACGCTTCTGACGCATGCGCAGTTGCGACACAGCGATAACGAGGTACACCAGCAACGCGATGGCGCCGGAGCTGGCCAGCAGGAATTCGAACACAGCTGCCGGCGCCACATAGTTGGCAAAGACCGCCAGGAACGCAGCACCGGTAGACAGCAACACAGCCCAGTAAGGCGTGCCGCTCTTATTAGTGCGCTTGGCCACTGCCGGAGCGTCACCGCGACGGCCCAGGGAGAACAGCATGCGCGACGCGGTGTACAGCGCCGAGTTCAGGCAGCTCGTCACGGCAACCAGCACCACCAGATCGACGATCAGCTTGGCATTCGGGATGCCCATGCGTTCCAGCACGGTCTGGTAGGAACCTACCGCCGCCAGTGTCGGATCGTTCCACGGCACCAGGGACACGACGATGAAAATCGACAACAGGTAGAACAAACCAATCCGCCAGATCACCGAGTTGGTGGCCTTGGTGATTTGCTGGCCTGGGTTCTTCGATTCCGCCGCGGCGATGGTGACGATCTCGGTACCCATGAACGAGAACATGGTGGTCAGGATGGCCGCCAGTACTGCGCCCATGCCGTTGGGCATAAAGCCTTGGGTGTCGAACAGGTGCGAAACGCCGCTGACCTGGCTGGTCGGCAGGAAGCCGAAAATCGCCGCCAAGCCGAGGATCACAAAACCCACGATCGCTACGACTTTGATCAGCGCAAACCAAAACTCGAACTCACCGTAGTTCTTCACGCTGAACAGATTGGTCGCGGTCAGCAGCAACGTGATGATCAGCGTGAAGGCCCAGATGGCCACATCAGGGAACCAAGCGTGGAGGATGGTCGCAGCAGCGTTGGCTTCCAACGGAATCACCAACACCCAGAACCACCAGTACAGCCAGCCAATGGTGAAACCGGCCCAGTGACCAATCGCACGGTCGGCGTAGGTGGAAAACGAACCGGTGTCCGGCGAGGCAACGGCCATTTCGGCCAGCATGCGCATCACCAATACCACCAGCGTACCCGCAGCGGCATACGCCAGCAGTACGGCCGGGCCGGCGGCAGCAATCGCGTGGCCGGAGCCAACAAACAAACCGGCACCAATAACGCCGGCAATCGACAGCATGGTGACGTGACGCGGTTTGAGCCCCTGTTCGAGGTCATTGGAGCTTTGCGTACTACTCATTGACACACCTTTGCGAGGAATTGCGAAAACGGTCCACCCGGCCTGGTGTCTTCTTCGTGAAAAGAAACCAACAGGGCGTTCTTTATTTTTTACGCAAGATTTGCGCCAAAATGTTACGAAGTCGCAATTGACGCGGGCTGTAGGACGATTCGACAGTCGTCGCAAGTCATTGAGAACAATGGCATTCCGCTATAGCGTTACCGTGCGACTCACATTCAACACGAACAAGCGCACCAAAAACACACACAAAAAGTACGTGACGCGCCATAAAGGGGCCGATGGGTACCGTTTGCCCGTTTAACCCTTCCAACACCCGGCCAAAGCTGGCACCATCGCGCCCTTTTTTACGCAAAGCCTGCGGTTTATCGGGTTCAAACGGTTGTTCGGTTGTTGAGGGCGCGACACGCTGCTGTGCCGATGCGACACCCTGCCGCACACGCCCCATTTACCGCTGGCCACGCTGTTGGCTGCCATCAAGACGCTATGCTAGCTTGGCGCCTCGCCAGGAAGGCGGCCCAACAGCAGGAATGCAATGAACACAATGAGGACCGCACATGGCCGAGGCCACGCCCGCGCTTGAAATCCGCAACTTGCACAAACGCTATGGTGAGCTGGAGGTACTCAAAGGTATCTCGCTGACCGCTCGCGACGGCGATGTGATCTCGATCCTGGGTTCCTCCGGTTCCGGCAAGTCCACGTTCCTACGCTGCATCAACCTGCTGGAAAACCCACACCAGGGCCAGATCCTGGTGGCCGGCGAAGAACTCAAGCTGAAGGCCGCGAAAAACGGCGAACTGATGGCCGCCGACGGCAAGCAGATCAACCGGTTGCGCAGCGAAATCGGTTTTGTATTTCAAAACTTTAACCTGTGGCCACACATGAGCATCCTCGACAACATCATCGAGGCCCCCCGCCGTGTGCTCGGCCAGAGCAAGGCCGAGGCAATAGAAGTGGCCGAGGCCCTGCTGGACAAGGTCGGCATCGCCGACAAGCGCCACGCCTACCCCGCGCAATTGTCCGGCGGCCAGCAACAACGGGCAGCCATCGCGCGTACCCTGGCGATGCAGCCCAAAGTCATCCTGTTCGACGAACCCACTTCTGCCCTTGACCCGGAAATGGTTCAGGAAGTACTTAATGTGATCCGCGCGCTGGCCGAAGAGGGCCGCACCATGCTGCTGGTCACCCATGAAATGGGCTTCGCCCGCCAAGTTTCCAGTGAAGTGGTGTTCCTCCACCAAGGCCTGATCGAAGAGCAAGGATCGCCACAGCAGGTGTTTGAAAACCCGCTTTCGGCGCGCTGCAAACAATTCATGTCCAGCAACCGCTAACGGAGCAACATGCATGCAGAACTATAAAAAATTCCTTCTGGCCGCGGCCGTATCGATGGCGTTCAGCGCCACGGCCTTGGCAGAAACCTTGAAGATGGGGATCGAAGCGGCTTACCCACCTTTCAACAATAAAGACGCCAGCGGCAACGTCGTCGGCTTCGACAAAGACATCGGCGATGCCCTGTGCGCCAAGATGAAAGTCGAAAAGTGCGAAGTGTATGTGTCCGACTGGGACGGCATTATCCCGGCCCTGAACGCCAAGAAGTTCGACTTCCTGGTGTCCTCACTGTCCATCACCGATGAACGCAAGCAAGCCGTCGACTTCACTGACCCGTACTACTCCAACAAGCTGCAGTTCATCGCACCTAAAGCCACTGCGGACTTCAAAACTGACGCCGAGTACCTGAAGGGCAAAGTCATCGGTGCACAGCGTGCAACCCTGGCCGGTACCTATCTGGAAGACAAGCTGCCGGACACCGAAGCCAAGCTGTACGACACCCAGGAAAACGCCTACCTCGACCTGACGTCCGGCCGCCTCGACGGCATCCTCGCCGACAAGTACGTGCAGCACGAATGGCTCAAGAGCAAAGACGGTTCCGCCTACGAGTTCAAGGGCGACCCGGTTGTAGAAAGCGACAAGATCGGTATCGCCGTGCGCAAGGGCGACCCACTGCGCGAGCGCCTGAACAAAGCCCTGGCAGAGATCAAGGCAGACGGCACCTACAAGAAGATCAACGACAAGTACTTCCCGTTCAGCATCGAATGACCTGAACGGTCTGCCCGACGCGCTCACTTGAGCGCGTCGGCTTCCAGCAATGCCTGCCGCGATATGAAAACACCATGAATTTCGATCTCTACGGATTCGGCCCCGCGCTCGCCGCCGGCGCGCTGATGACCGTCAAACTGGCGCTCACGGCGTTATGCCTGGGGCTGGTACTCGGCCTCGCCGGTGCCTTGGCCAAGACTTCACCGTACAAGCCGCTGCAATGGCTGGGCGGTACCTACTCGACAATCGTTCGCGGCGTGCCGGAACTGCTGTGGGTGTTACTGATTTACTTCGGCACGATCAACGCCATGCGCTCACTGGGTGAGTTGCTCGACATTCCCGACCTTTCCCTCAGCGCCTTCGCCGCCGGCGTCATTGCGCTGGGGCTGTGTTTCGGTGCCTACGCCACCGAAGTACTGCGCGGCGCAATCATCTCCATCCCCAAGGGCCACCGCGAAGCCGGTGTGGCACTGGGCCTGTCGAAGTTCCGGATCTTTACCCGCTTGATCATGCCGCAGATGTGGCGCATCGCCCTGCCGGGGCTGGGCAATCTGTTCCTGATCCTGATGAAGGACACCGCGCTGGTCACGGTCATCGGTCTCGAAGAAATCATGCGCCACGCGCAGATCGCCGTCACCGTCACCAAACAGCCTTTCACCTTCTACCTGGTCGCCGCGTTCATTTACCTGGGCCTGACTTCACTGTCGATGGTGGCTATGCACTTCCTGGAAAAACGCGCCGCCCGCGGCTTCGTGAGGACGACGTAATGGAATGGGAAGTCATCATCAAGTGGCTGCCGAAGTTTATCCAGGGCGCCATCCTGACCCTGGAGCTGGTCAGCATTGCCGTGATCCTCGGGTTGATCCTGGCCATCCCGCTGGGTATCGCGCGCTCATCCAAGCGCTGGTATGTGCGCTCACTGCCCTACGCCTACATCTTTTTCTTCCGTGGCACGCCGCTGCTGGTGCAGTTGTTTCTGGTCTATTACGGCCTGGCCCAATTCGACAGCATCCGCTCAAGCTTCATGTGGAAGTACCTGCGCGACCCGTTCTGGTGTGCCACCGCCACCATGACACTGCACACCGCAGCCTATATCGCCGAGATCCTGCGCGGCGCCATCCAGGCCATTCCACCTGGGGAAATTGAAGCAGCCCGAGCGCTGGGCATGTCCAAGCCCAAAACGCTGTTCTATATCATCCTGCCCCGCGCGGCGCGCATCGGTTTGCCGGCCTATAGCAACGAAGTGATCCTGATGCTCAAGGCCAGTTCACTGGCGAGCACCGTGACCCTGCTGGAACTGACCGGCATGGCCCGCACGATCATTGCGCGCAACTACCTGACGGTGGAAATGTTCTTCACCGCCGGTGTGTTCTACCTATTGATCTCGTTCCTGCTGGTACGCGGCTTCAAACTGCTGGAACGCTGGCTGCGCGTCGATGCCTGCCAGGGACGTTGAAGCGCGCTTCCGGGCGCTGGATGCGTTTCTGATAGAGCATCAAGGGCTGTGGCGACCACGGCCCTTTACTCAGCGCCAGTTGCCTTGGGAAAACGAACACCCCGAACTGGCCCAGTGGCTGCGCCAACGCTCGTTGGCCGATGCCGAAGCCAATCACAACCAGCCCCATGATCTGCTCGCCCCCGCACCTTTTCCACAGTTCGCATCGCAGGCGCTGCAACTCAGCACTGTGGATAAGTTACCAACGCAGCCCTTGCAACCCGCCGCGCACCGCCTGAATGTCGATGTGCCTGGCCGCAAATGGCAACAGATCGAAGCCTTCGGCGCGGCGCTGCAGTTTGCGCAAACACCCCGGCATTGGTTGGACTGGTGCGCCGGCAAAGGCCACCTTGGCCGCCGCCTGCTGCACACAGGCCAGCAGCTGACCTGCCTGGAATACGACCCGGCCTTGATCGCTTCGGGCCAAGCCTTGAGCGAGCACCACGGCCTGCTCGTCACCCATCGTCTGCAAGACGTGATGGCGGATGTAGCCATAAGCGCCGAACACACCCCCGTGGCCCTGCATGCCTGCGGCGACCTGCATGTACGCCTGCTGCAAGTGGCCAGCGCCGCCGGCTGCAAGCAACTGGCACTGGCGCCGTGCTGCTATAACCGCATCCAGGGGGATACCTACAAGCCGCTGTCCGACGCGGGCCGCGCTTCCACCTTGCTGTTGTCGCTCGACGACCTCGGCCTGCCCCTCAGCGAAACCGTCACCGCCGGCAAACGCGTGCGCCTGCAACGGGACACCTCCATGGCCCGGCGCCTCGGCTTCGATCAATTGCAACGCCTGTTACGCGGCTGCGACGAGTACCTGCCTACCCCGTCCCTGCCCACCCACTGGCTGGACAAACCCTTCGCTGACTACTGCCGCGAACTGGCACGCCTCAAAGGGTTATCCACAGGCGAACAAGACTGGGCGGCGTTGGAGGCCCATGGTTGGCAGCGCTTGGCCGAGGTCAGGAACCTGGAGTTGGTGCGTGGTCTGTTTCGGCGCCCGCTGGAGTTATGGCTGGTGCTGGATCGGGCACTGTTTCTCAGCGAACGTGGCTACAGGGTTGAGGTCGGCAGCTTTTGCGACCCGACGTTAACGCCGCGCAACTTGATGGTGCTCGCCGAGCGCGATTAAAGGGCGAAATTGTCGCACCCCAACCTGTGGATAACTCTGTTGATGAATTCGTTACAGACCCTGTAGCGCTCTACGCTGCAGACCAAAAGCCACGCTGTTCATTTTTTGTTCACACAATAAAACGCACGTAAAACAGGCAGTTGCACTGTGTTGAGAACCGCTCCACAAAATGGCTGTTTCATCACAACTGCATCCAACCGATTGTGCATAAGCATCTGGAGGTAAGCGTATAAACCGCGCTTTAAACGCGTTTTCTGCGAGCGATCAATAACCGGCAAAGGTCGGTGATATCGTCACCGGCCAGGCTCGTCGCCGTGTTGTCCAAAGGGTCCGTAGAAAAGGCCAAGCCTTCGCTGATCGCCGGATCACGGTGCACGACTTCCAGCGGGTACTCACCTCGGCGCAACTTGAAGGCGTCGAGCATTTCCAGGTTGAACGTCGAGTTTTCGTCCAGTTGGTTGATCACCAAGTGGCAACGCGGTGGACGCTCACGCTCAAGATGAGGCGCCAGCAACTCATCCAATTGGTCCAGGGTGCCGAGGCAAGCGGCATTCGGTTGGGCGACGACCAGCACGATGTCAGCCACGCTCAGTGCTTGATGGAGATAAACGTTGTCACCTGCGGGGGTATCGACGATGACTGTGTGCCGTTCACTCAGCCCCAATGCCGACAGGCGCTGGGTCAGCCACTTCGGCTCGCGGGTCAACCAGCGTTGCAGGTTTTCCCTTTGCTGGGTGTCGGTGTCGCCAAAGGGAATGACCTGGCAACCGGCAAAACCCGATTGCAGGATGGTCCTCCATGGCGCGTTGAGCAGACTACTGCGACCCACACCGGGTAGCTCATGATCAACACCAAAGTGCTGGCGCAAAGCATTCTGGGGATCCAGGTCCAATGCCACGACCGACTCACCCAGGCGCTGCAAACCGCTGCTCAGTGCCGTGGCCAGCGTACTGCGGCCAACACCACCATTGATGGACACCAGCGCCACTACCGTCGGGCGTAGCGTGGTCAGTGGCTCATTGTGATGATGTTCATTGGCGTGGGACGCATGAGTACTCATGCGCGAGCCATCTTTATGGTTCACCCGAGTGCCATCGTCGAAGGGAACGCTGCCGAAAAAATGCAGGCGAGCGTTTCTTCCCTTCGGATCACGGGAAACGCTCTTGCCGAACAGGGCAAATAGATCATCAGTGCGGCTCATGGCCGGAGCTCCTTCACGGCGCCATATAAAGACGTGAAAAGGTCGGCAAGGTATGGCTTCGCCGCAGGTCTTTTTGTAGGCGTTCTCATGGCTTCATTCTGTGACAGCGTTAAAGAAGTGTCATTATTTTGATGAAATTACCACCGCCCTTTCAGACGAGCGGAAAACAGCCAATTTACTGACGGACTTTTACTACAATTCACTGGCAGTGATTTCATCGTGCCATTGTTTTTTACCCGCTATCACCGCACCATTGCCGCACCTTCAATGCTGCAAGCTTGGGTAATCGCAGTGGCGATACGCTTTAAATTCCCTCGGATTCTGTACGGCCTCGCCATCACGCTGTTGCTGGGTGGCGGCCTGCTGGGCGATTTGCTCGCCGACTGGGATTTCAGCCAAATCAGCCGCCGCGCCGAGTCGCTTTACGGGCCACTAGGCCCCGGGCGTCAGCGCATTGATGCATGGCAGCAATTGCTGTCAACGCAGAAGCAAGTGGGTGAGGCCGAGCAGCTCAAAGTGGTGAATCTGTTCTTCAACCGCCAGTTGCGCTACGAGGAAGACATCGACCTGTGGCACGAGATTGATTATTGGGCGACCCCTATTCAGTCCCTGTGGAAAGGCGCAGGCGACTGCGAAGACTACGCCATCGCCAAGTACTTCAGCCTGCGTCACTTGGGCGTCCCCGCCGAAAAACTGCGCATTACCTACGTTAAAGCGTTACGCCAGAATCGCGCGCACATGGTGCTGACGTACTATGCCAGCCCCGAAGCCATGCCCTTGGTACTGGACAGCCTGATGGACGCCATTTTGCCCGCCAGCCAGCGCGCGGATTTGCTGCCGGTGTACGCGTTCAACGGTGAAGGGCTGTGGTTGACCGGCGCGGCGGGCAACAAAAAAGTCGGTGACACCAAGCGCCTGTCACGTTGGCAGGATGTCTTGAAAAAAATGACCGCTGAAGGGTTTCCGGCCAGTTCGGATAATTAACAGGAGCTACGATGTCACTGTTCAAACAATTGCTGATCGCTATCTGCGTGTTCCTGGTGGTCGCGTTCAGCGGTAGCTTCTTCGTCAGCCTTGAGAGTTCGCGTACCCAGTACGTCAACCAACTGCGCTCCCACGCGCAGGACGCGGCCACGGCGCTGGCCCTGTCGTTGACGCCGAACATCGATGACCCGGCGATGACCGAACTGATGGTCAGCTCGATCTTTGACAGTGGCTACTACGCAAGCATCCGTGTGGTGGACCTGAGCAATGACCAGGTCCTGGTGGAGCGGGCCGCCGAGCCGGATGCCAGCAGCGTGCCGGCTTGGTTCGTGAAGATGATCGGCCTCGCGCCGGCTGGCGGCGATGCCATTGTCAGCCGTGGCTGGCAGCAGGCGGCGCGGGTTGAGGTGGTCAGTCACCCGATGTTTGCCCTGGCCAAACTCTGGCAAAGCGCGCTCGGCAGCCTGGGTTGGCTGTTGATCTGCGGCGCCGCGAGTGCAGTGCTGGGCGCGCTGTTGCTGCGTCGCCAGCTGAAACCGTTGGACTATATGGTCGAGCAGTCCCACGCCATCGCGCGTCGTGAGTTCCTCAGCTTGCCCGACCTGCCCCGCACCCCGGAATTACGCCGCGTGGTGCAGGCCATGAACCAGATGGTGGAGAAACTCAAGGCGCTGTTCCACGAGCAGACCGAACGCAGCGAGAAGCTGCGGGTGGAGTCCTACCAGGACAGCCTGACCGGCCTGGCGAACCGTCGTTATTTCGAGATGCAGTTGCAATCGCGGGTCAGCAACATGGAGGAGTCCAGTTCAGGCTACCTGCTGATGTTGCGGGTCAACGACCTGGGCGGCCTCAATCAGCGTCTGGGCGGGCAACGCACCGACCAGTTGCTGCAAGCCGTCAGCCAACAACTGGTGCGTACCTGTGCCAAATACCCGGAAACCAATAACCTGATCACCCGCAGCCGGGTGGCGGTGGCGAGTTCGCCGTGCTCGCGCCAGGCTTGGTGCGCGACGAAGCAGTGCAGTTGGCCCAGGAACTGGAAACCACCTTGCAAAGCCTGCACGAAACCGGCGCCACCGACACGCCCACCGTGGCCCACATCGGCCTGGCCCCTTACAACCCCGGCGACGCCTCGGCAGACCTGCTGATGCTGGCTGACCAAGCGCTCACCCAGGCCGAAGCCAACAGCCTGCAAAGCTGGGTCTGCCTGTCACATCAAACCCTCGACACCGTCAGTGACGACCCGCATAGCTGGCACACCCTGCTCGACAATGCGCTGAGCCAGGGTCGCTTCCGCCTGTTCTTCCAGCCGGTGGTGAGCAGCAGCGATACCCGTCAGGTCCTGCATTACAAAGTGCTGTCGCGCTTGCTCGACAATCAGGACCAGACCATCGCCGCCGGGCATTTCCTACCGTGGCTGGAGCGCTTCGGTTGGACCGCGCGGCTCGACCAGGTAATGCTCGATCTGGTGATCAAACACTTGGGCCAGCACAATCAATCGGTCGCACTGAACCTGTCGGCGGCTACCCTGAACGACCCGCAAGCCCTGGAGCACATGTTCGAGCGCCTGTCGCAACACCCGTTGCTGGGCGAGCGCCTGACCCTGGAAATCGGCGAGGAGCAAGTCCCCGAACAGGCACAACTGGAACGCCTGATCCGGCGCATGCGCGGTCTGGGCTACAGCCTTGGCCTGCAACGCTTCGGCGGGCGCTTTAGCATGATCGGTAACCTCGCGCATCTAGGCCTGGCCTACCTCAAAATCGACGGCAGTTACATCCGCGACATTGACCAGGAAAGCCACAAGCGCTTCTTTATCGAGGCCATCCAGCGAGCGGCCCACAGCATTGATCTGCCGCTGATTGCCGAGCGCGTGGAAACCGAGGGTGAGTTGCGGGTGATCCGCGAGATGGGGATTGAAGGGGTGCAAGGCCAACTGGTCGGTGAACCGGCGCCCTGGAAGTGGAGCACAGAATAATCACGCCTCCTTGACGGTTAGGCCGTGAAGGAGGTGCGCGTCAAATCAAGCCAGTTTCATCATCATTGATCAGCTCGCTCAAACCGCCCAGCGCCGCCCGGGCCTGGGTGCGTTCCAGGAACTTGGTCTGCGCCGCCGGCGGCAAGTCGGTGATGCTCATTACGTTCTTGGTGATCAGCACCTGAATCAAGTCGTCCAGTACGCGGATCATCTCAAGGTCACTGCTCTTGAGCTGCTTGAGGCTGGTCTCGATCTCATCGTCGGCAAACCACGCCTGGATCTCGTGATGGTCCGCCGGTAGCGTCTCAGTGGCTTCAGCGAAGGCCTGCGCCTCGACACGCACCAAAGCGTTGTATTGATCGCGTAGCACGTAGAACATCAGCCCTCTCCCAATAAAAAATCCCTGCAGGCGCCGCACACGGCTCCCACAGAGATTACACACATTTCGCCGAAGCGGATGCCATGGGGGCGCCAATCCCTAAAGATTGCCGCCCCCATGGTGATCAGTCGTGGTGCTTGACGGTCAAGTCGCCACCGGCGATCAGGCTATTGATCGCGGCGGAACCCGAGCCCCAACTGGCGCCATCCACTTTGATCGTGACATCAGCCGTGCCGCCACTGGTGCCGGTGAACGACCCGGTGCTGCTCACGCTCAGCGTCGAGTTGCCCGACGAATCGGTGGTCAGCCTCAGGTAGCTCGACAAGTTGGTGTCGTTATTGCCTTGCAGCAGGTCGGACAGGTCCAGCTTGTCGCCTTCACCGTGTTTGAAGTCAGTGATGCGATCAAAGCCACCGTTGGTGTTGGTGTCGCCTTTGAGCCACACAAAAGTATCGGCACCCGCGCCACCGGTGAGGATGTCGTTGCCTTTGCCGCCCACCAGGATGTCATTGCCTGCGCCGCCGGAGAGCGTGTCGTTACCGCCCTGGCCGAACAGGATGTCATCGCCGGCGTTGCCGATCAGGGTGTCGCCGCCATCGTTGGTGCCGTAGATGTTCGACGCGTTGGCCAAAGCACCGACGTCCTGCACATGCTCAGTGATGTACTGATGCAAGGTGCGGTCGTCGATCTGATCGACCGTGGTCGCCAGCTTCTCGGCGGCGAATGCCTTGAGTGCCGCGCTGCCTTCCTGGCCTTTGTAGCTGATCAGGTCGCCGAAGATGATGTCGTTGCCCGAACCGCCGGAAACGTTGTCGGCACCGGTATCGGCGGTGTGGCCGGTAATGGTGTCCGCCAGCTTCGCGGTGTCGATCGTGCTGACCGTTTTGTCGGTATCGAAGTACTTCTGCAACATGTCCTTGTCGACGCTGCTGCCCAGGCCGATGGCCTGAACCTCAACCCCGCCCTTGACCGCAGTGGTCAGCGCGGCGTAAGCGGCTTTGGCCGCCTCCAACGGATAGTTGTAATAGTAGTTGCTAGCCCCCGCCACGTCGAAACCACCGCGGCCATCGGACACGACATAACCTTCAAAGGTCTTGGCGCCGGACGAACTGTACGAATAGACCTTGCCTTCGCTGTCAACGATGACCTGGGTCTTGCCGTAGATCGTTGCGGTGACCTCAGCGGACTGGCCCAGGGTGTAGCTTTTGCTATTGACCTTGCTGTCGAAGTAAACCGTATTGCCGTTGCGGCTGGTCGCGCCAAGAGTGATGTCGTCGTAAGTTTCGTTGTAGACGTTCGGCGCACCGTCGGTAATGAAGTACGTCAGGTTCTTCGCACTGGCGTTGCTGGTCGCTTCAGAGCTCTTGAACCAGGCCGTCGCAGTGTTGAAGGCGTCCTGGTAGTTGGTCACGTCTGTCGAGTTGGAGCTCATGTTGTTCAACACAGCCTGCAACGCATCCTTGGCAGCCGCCTGGTCAGCCAGGTTGACCGACACTTGCGATTCGACCTTGGTATCGAAGTCCACCAGCAACACTTTCACCACACCCGAACCGGTCAACTTGGCGTTGGCGATCAGGGTATCGAAGATGGTCGACAACTGGGACTTGATCGAAGTCATCGCGCTCGAGCCGATACTGCCCGAGGTGTCAACGATGAACGCGATGTTGTAGTTGGTGCCCGGGGTGGTGATGCCACCTTTGTCGCCAATCACGATGTTGTGGGTCGAGGTGGAGCCCAGGTCGATGGTATCCACCGCAGCGCCGCCTTCCGTAACAGGGGTGTAGACCTGAGGCTTGACCGTGATGGTGGTCGTTGCCGCCAACGAACTCAGGCTGTTGCCACCCTCATTGTCAGTCACCGCGACATCAATGATGCGGTCGCCCAGCGTCGGGTACTTGCTGGTGCTGGAGTACTGGAACGACTCAAGCAGCGTCTTGTAGGTCGCCGCATCCGCCACGCCCGACAGGGTCAGCACGATCTTGCCGCTGACGTCAGTCCCGACGCTGGTCACGGTGATGCCTTTGTAGGTACCACCCACCGCTACCAGACTGGAGCTCAGCACATCGCCCGAACTGGCGTTTTTCAGGGTGATGGTCGCACTTTGCATCTGCGTGCTGTCGACGTCGCCAATGGCCACGCTGCCGGTAATCGCCACACCCGTGGTGCTGCGTTCGGTGTACGCGGTGTTGTAGCCGGTGGCGACAGCGCCGTCAGCCGTGCTCAGGTCCAGGGTTGGGGCATCGTTGACCGCAGTGATCACGATGCTCACTTTGCCGGTCGTCACCGCCGAAGCGCCAGTGCTCAGCTCCGTGGCCGTGGCTTTCACGGTGAGGTCGAAGCTGGCGGTCGAATCCTTGAGCGGCGTAACGGTCAGGGTTTTCAGGTTCCAGGTGCTGACATCGTAGAGCGTGCCGCTGCCGTTCGACGTGATGCTGTGCCCAGTGTTGCCGTCGGTAATCACGGTGCCGGCTGGCAAGCCGCTGATTTCCACCTTGTGCGACTCCGAGCCGTCGTTGTCGACAAACGTGGTAGTGATCGGGCTGACCTTGATCGCGGTGTCTTCCAGACCACGGTTGTAGACGTAGCCAGTGTAATAACCTTCGCCGTTGACGATATGGCTATCGCCGAGCACCGCACCGGCGGCTTTCAACGCGTCCACGCTGGTGTAGGTCTGCAGGCCGCTGTTGCCCAGGGACATCGACACGCCGTTGTTGATCGACACATTGACGTCGTAGTTGCCCGCGCCTGCCTGGTTGTAGTGGTAGATATCCAGGGTGTAGTAGCCCGACTCGGTCGGGGTGTAGCTCGACCCGGTAATCGCGCTGCCCTTGCTCCACGTCTCGGTGGCAACCAACTTGCCGCCCACGGTGATTGCCAGGCTGTCGTCGGCCGTACCTGTGAAGGTGTAGCTCTTGCCGGCTTCCAGGTAAATCAAGCCGGAGACTTTGGTCGCGGTACCGTCTGCCACATTGCTGTTGCTGACGCTGCTGGTCACGCCGGTGGTGACGGCGCTGGCAGCGGTCTTGGCGTCGATCACACGGATCAGATCGCTGGAATTGACCACACCGTTACCGTTGGTCCCCAGATCAGTGCGCAGAGTGCCGCCAGTCCAGGTTTGAATGACCAAGCCTGTAGGAACAGCGCCGAACGCGCCAACCGTCACAACCGGCACATCCGCCACCGGGTGGATATCCACGGTGATGACCTTGGTGTCGCTGTAGGAATTGCCGTCGGTAGCCTGGAATTGCAGCTGGGTGTAATCGGTCTGCTTGTTGCCCACACCTGTGCCCACGAAGGTGTTGTCACCCGATTCGTTGGCTGCCGGGGTGTAACGCACGTTGTGGCCGTCGAAGTCCGCCTGGCTGAACGACTTACCGGCAGAGGTATCGGTTTTCAGATCAGTCGCGCTGAGTTTGACCCACGCGCCGTTGGAGTAGTACTCGATGGAACCGGCAGGCAGGCTGGTGAACACCACTTTCGGGTTTGTGGAGTCCTCATCGCTGACGCCGAAGGTCGCCCAGGTCAATTCGATCGGGGTGTCTTCGTCGCCCTGGATGTAGCCGTTGCTGGCGATCGGAGTGTCGTCGACCAACGTCACGGTCGGCTGACCAGTGCTGTGTGAGTTGGCGCCGTCAGCGTCAGTGACGGTCAGGTCAATCTTCGGCAACTGATGACCGGAGTTGACGTAGTCCGCGCCCTTCTGCGTCAGCACAACGTTGGTGCCGGACAGGCTGTAATAGCCATCCGAATTGGTGCCGGTGGTGAAGGTGATCTTCAGTTGGGCGACCGGTGTTTCTTCGTCGCTTGCCGAGAAAGTACCGGCCACGGTGCCAACTTTGGCGGTGTTCTCAACAATGGTGGTGGCAGCCACGGTGATAACCGGGATGTCGTTGACCAAAGTAACAACCGGCTGAGCATCGCTGTGCGAAGTGGCGTTGTCGGCGTCGGTGACGGTCAGGTCAATTTTCGGCAACTGATGACCGGAGTTGACGTAGTCCGCGCCCTTCTGCGTCAGCACAACGTTGGTGCCGGACAGGCTGTAGTAGCCATCCGAATTGGTGCCGGTGGTGAAGGTGATCTTCAGTTGGGCGACCGGTGTTTCTTCGTCGCTTGCCGAGAAAGTACCGGCCACTGTGCCAACTTTGGCGGTGTTCTCCACGATGGTGGTCGCAGCCACGGTGATAACCGGGATGTCGTTGACCAAAGTAACGACCGGCTGAGCATCGCTGTGCGAAGTGGCGTTGTCTGCGTCGGTGACGGTCAGGTCAATTTTCGGCAGTTGATTACCGGCGTTGACGAAGTCCGCGCCCTTCTGCGTCAGCACAACGTTAGTGCCAGACAGGGTGTAGTAACCCTGAGTATTGGTGCCGGTGGTGAAGGTGACTTTCAGGCTGGCAGTAGGCGTTTCTTCGTCGGTAGCAACGAAGCTACCGGCGACGGTGCCGACTTTGGCGCTGTTCTCAACAATGGTGGTCGCAGCCACGGTGATAACCGGGATGTCGTTGACCAAAGTAACGACCGGCTGAGCATCGCTGTGCGAAGTGGCGTTGTCGGCGTCGGTGACGGTCAGGTCAATTTTCGGCAACTGGTTGCCGGCGTTGACGAAATCAGCGCCCTTCTGCGTCAGCACAACATTAGTGCCAGACAGGGTGTAGTAACCCTGAGTATTGGTGCCGGTGGTGAAGGTGACTTTCAGGCTGGCAGTAGGCGTTTCTTCGTCGGTAGCAACGAAGCTACCGGCGACGGTGCCGACTTTGGCGCTGTTCTCGACAATGGTGGTAGCAGCCACGGTGATAACCGGGATGTCGTTGACCAAAGTAACAACCGGCTGAGCATCGCTGTGCGAAGTGGCGTTGTCGGCGTCGGTGACGGTCAGGTCAATTTTCGGCAGTTGATTACCGGCGTTGACGAAGTCCGCACCCTTCTGCGTCAGCACAACGTTGGTACCGGACAAGGTGTAGTAACCCTGAGTATTGGTGCCGGTGGTGAAATCAACTTTCAGGCTGGCAGTAGGCGTTTCTTCGTCGGTAGCAACGAAGCTACCGGCGACGGTGCCGACTTTGGCGCTGTTCTCAACAATGGTGGTAGCAGCCACGGTGATAACCGGGATGTCGTTGACCAAAGTAACGACCGGCTGAGCATCGCTGTGCGAAGTGGCGTTGTCGGCGTCGGTGACGGTCAGGTCAATTTTCGGCAGTTGATTACCGGCGTTGACGAAGTCCGCGCCCTTCTGCGTCAGCACAACATTAGTGCCAGACAGGGTGTAGTAACCCTGAGTATTGGTGCCGGTGGTGAAATCAACTTTCAGGCTGGCAGTAGGCGTTTCTTCGTCGGTAGCAACGAAGCTACCGGCGACGGTGCCGACTTTGGCGCTGTTCTCAACAATGGTGGTAGCAGCCACGGTGATAACCGGGATGTCGTTGACCAAAGTAACGACCGGCTGAGCATCGCTGTGCGAAGTGGCGTTGTCGGCGTCGGTGACGGTCAGGTCAATTTTCGGCAGTTGATTACCGGCGTTGACGAAGTCCGCACCCTTCTGCGTCAGCACAACGTTGGTACCGGACAGGGTGTAGTAACCCTGAGTATTGGTGCCGGTGGTGAAATCAACTTTCAGGCTGGCCGTCGGGGTTTCTTCGTCAGTTGCTACGAAGCTACCGGCGACGGTGCCGACTTTGGCGCTGTTCTCGACAATGGTGGTCGCAGCCACGGTGATAACCGGGATGTCGTTGACCAAAGTAACGACCGGCTGAGCATCGCTATGCGAAGTGGCGTTGTCGGCGTCGGTGACGGTCAGGTCAATTTTCGGCAGTTGATTACCGGCGTTGACGAAGTCCGCGCCCTTCTGCGTCAGCACAACGTTGGTACCAGACAGGGTGTAGTAACCCTGAGTATTGGTGCCGGTGGTGAAATCAACTTTCAGGCTGGCCGTCGGGGTTTCTTCGTCAGTTGCTACGAAGCTACCGGCGATAGTGCCGACTTTGGCGCTGTTCTCAACAATGGTGGTAGCAGCCACGGTGATAACCGGGATGTCGTTGACCAAAGTAACGACCGGCTGAGCATCGCTATGCGAAGTGGCGTTGTCGGCGTCGGTGACGGTCAGGTCAATTTTCGGCAACTGGTTGCCGGCGTTGACGAAATCAGCGCCCTTCTGCGTCAGCACAACGTTGGTACCGGACAGGGTGTAGTAACCCTGAGTATTGGTGCCGGTGGTGAAATCAACTTTCAGGCTGGCAGTAGGCGTTTCTTCGTCGGTAGCAACGAAGCTACCGGCGACGGTGCCGACTTTGGCGCTGTTCTCAACAATGGTGGTAGCAGCCACGGTGATAACCGGGATGTCGTTGACCAAAGTAACGACCGGCTGAGCATCGCTGTGCGAAGTGGCGTTGTCGGCGTCGGTGACGGTCAGGTCAATTTTCGGCAGTTGATTACCGGCGTTGACGAAGTCCGCGCCCTTCTGCGTCAGCACAACGTTAGTGCCAGACAGGGTGTAGTAGCCCTGAGTATTGGTGCCGGTGGTGAAATCAACTTTCAGGCTGGCCGTCGGGGTTTCTTCGTCAGTTGCTACGAAGCTACCGGCGACGGTGCCGACTTTGGCGCTGTTCTCCACGATGGTAGTCGCAGCCACGGTGATAACCGGGATGTCGTTGACCAAAGTAACAACCGGCTGAGCATCGCTGTGCGAAGTGGCGTTGTCAGCATCGGTGACGGTCAGGTCAATTTTCGGCAGTTGATTACCGGCGTTGACGAAGTCCGCACCCTTCTGCGTCAGCACAACGTTGGTACCGGACAGGGTGTAGTAACCCTGAGTATTGGTGCCGGTGGTGAAATCAACTTTCAGGCTGGCCGTCGGGGTTTCTTCGTCAGTTGCTACGAAGCTACCGGCGACGGTGCCGACTTTGGCGCTGTTCTCGACAATGGTGGTCGCAGCCACGGTGATAACCGGGATGTCGTTTACCAAAGTAACGACCGGCTGAGCATCGCTGTGCGAAGTAGCGTTGTCGGCGTCGGTGACGGTCAGGTCAATTTTCGGCAACTGGTTGCCGGCGTTGACGAAATCAGCGCCCTTCTGCGTCAGCACAACGTTAGTGCCGGACAGGGTGTAGTAACCCTGAGTATTGGTGCCGGTGGTGAAATCAACTTTCAGGCTGGCCGTCGGGGTTTCTTCGTCAGTTGCTACGAAGCTACCGGCGACGGTGCCGACTTTGGCGCTGTTCTCGACAATGGTGGTAGCAGCCACGGTGATGACCGGGATGTCGTTGACCAAAGTAACGACCGGCTGAGCATCGCTGTGCGAAGTGGCGTTGTCAGCATCGGTGACGGTCAGGTCAATTTTCGGCAACTGGTTGCCGGCGTTGACGAAGTCCGCGCCCTTCTGCGTCAGCACAACATTAGTGCCAGACAGGGTGTAGTAACCCTGAGTATTGGTGCCGGTGGTGAAGGTGACTTTCAGGCTGGCAGTAGGCGTTTCTTCGTCGGTAGCAACGAAGCTACCGGCGACGGTGCCGACTTTGGCGCTGTTCTCCACGATAGTGGTCGCAGCCACGGTGATAACCGGGATGTCGTTGACCAGGGTGACATCTGGAGTAGCGGCGGCGTTCGCGCTGCCTTTGTCTGCATCAGTCACGGTCAGATCGAACGCTGGCAGTTTATTGCCCGCATTAACAAAGTCAGCACCGGCCTGAGTCAGGACAACGTTGTTGCCAACGATGGCGTAGTAACCGTCTTTATTGCTGTCGCCGGTGAAGGTGACTTTCAAGTCGGCAACTGGAGTTTCTTCGTCACCCACGGTGAACGAGCCCGCCACGGTGTCTTTGCTGACAGCGTCTTCAACCAACGGATTGGCGGTTACTTCGATGGTCTGCAGGTCGTTGACCAGCGTCACGTCCGGAGTAGCGGCGGCAGTTGCGCTGCCTTTGTCAGCATCAGTCACGGTCAGATCGAACGCTGGCAATTTGTTGCCCGCGTTAACGAAGTCAGCACCGGCCTGAGTCAGGACAACGTTGTTGCCAACGATGGCGTAGTAACCGTCTTTATTGCTGTCACCGGTGAAGGTGACTTTCAAATCGGCAACTGGGGTTTCTTCGTCACCCACGGTGAACGAGCCCGCCACAGTGTCTTTGCTGACAGCGTCTTCAACCAACGGATTGGCGGTTACTTCGATGGTCGGCAGGTCGTTGACCAGCGTCACGTCCGGAGTAGCGGCGGCAGTTGCGCTGCCTTTGTCGGCATCAGTCACAGTCAGGTCGAACGCTGGGAGTTTGTTCCCTGCATTGACGAAGTCAGCACCGGCCTGAGTCAGGACAACGTTGTTGCCAACGATGGCGTAGTAACCGTCTTTATTGCTGTCACCGGTGAAGGTGACCACCAGGTTTGCAACCGGGGTTTCTTCGTCACCCACGGTGAACGAGCCCGCCACGGTGTCTTTGCTGACAGCGTCTTCAACCAACGGATTGGCGGTTACTTCGATGGTCGGCAGGTCGTTGACCAGCGTCACGTCCGGAGTAGCGGCGGCAGTTGCGCTGCCTTTGTCAGCATCAGTCACGGTCAGATCGAACGCAGGCAATTTGTTGCCCGCGTTAACGAAGTCAGCACCGGCCTGAGTCAGGACAACGTTGTTGCCAACGATGGCGTAGTAACCGTCTTTATTGCTGTCGCCGGTGAAGGTGACCACCAGGTTTGCAACCGGGGTTTCTTCGTCACCAACGGTGAAAGAGCCCGCAACAGTGTCTTTGCTGACAGCGTCTTCAACCAACGGATTGGCGGTTACTTCGATGGTCGGCAGGTCGTTGACCAGCGTCACGTCCGGAGTAGCGGCGGCGGTTGCGCTGCCCTTGTCGGCATCAGTCACAGTCAGGTCGAACGCTGGGAGTTTGTTCCCTGCATTGACGAAGTCAGCACCGGCCTGAGTCAGGACAACGTTGTTGCCAACGATGGCGTAGTAACCGTCTTTATTGCTGTCGCCGGTGAAGGTGACTTTCAAATCGGCAACTGGGGTTTCTTCGTCACCCACGGTGAACGAGCCCGCCACGGTGTCTTTGCTGACAGCGTCTTCAACCAGCGGATTGGCGGTTACTTCGATGGTCGGCAGGTCGTTGACCAGCGTCACGTCCGGAGTAGCGGCGGCAGTTGCGCTGCCTTTGTCAGCATCAGTCACGGTCAGGTCGAACGCTGGCAATTTGTTGCCCGCGTTAACGAAGTCAGCACCGGCCTGAGTCAGGACAACGTTGTTGCCAACGATGGCGTAGTAACCGTCTTTATTGCTGTCGCCGGTGAAGGTGACCACCAGGTTTGCAACTGGGGTTTCTTCGTCACCCACGGTGAACGAGCCCGCCACGGTGTCTTTGCTGACAGCGTCTTCAACCAACGGGTTGGCGGTTACTTCGATGGTCGGCAGGTCGTTGACCAGCGTCACGTCCGGAGTAGCGGCGGCAGTTGCGCTGCCTTTGTCAGCATCAGTCACGGTCAGGTCAAACGCTGGGAGTTTGTTCCCTGAGTTGACGAAGTCAGCACCGGCCTGAGTCAGAACAACGTTGTTGCCAACGATGGCGTAGTAACCGTCTTTATTGCTGTCACCGGTGAAGGTGACCACCAGGTTTGCAACCGGGGTTTCTTCGTCACCCACGGTGAACGAACCCGCCACAGTGTCTTTGCTGACAGCGTCTTCAACCAATGGATTGGCGGTTACTTCGATGGTCGGCAGGTCGTTGACCAACGTCACATCCGGCGTTGCAGCATCGTGCGAGCTGCCCTTATCGGCATCCGTCACGGTCAAGTCAATCGCAGGCAGTTTGTTACCCGCGTTGACGAAGTTCGCGCCCGCCAGGGTCAACACCACGGCGTTGCCAAGGAGGGTGTAGTAGCCATCTTTGTTGCTGTCGCCGGTGAAGGTCACTTTCAGATCGGCAATCGGGGTCTCAACGTCGCTGACGGTAAAGGTACCGGCAACGGTGCCTTCGGCCACGGAGCCTTCCACCAGAGGGTTCGCTACGACATCAATCACCGGCAGGTCGTTGACCGCAATCACGTTGATCGGCAGCGTAATCGACTCGGACTTAGGCGCCGCATCACCATCCTGCGCAGTGGCGGTGACGGTGAGGTTCACCAGGCCATTGGCGTTTGGTACCGGGTTGTAGACCAGCGTGCCCTTGTTCCAGGTGCTGATATCGATGCTTTGCACGTCAGCCGTGGCTGTGAAGCTGTGGCCCGGCGTGCCGTCGGAAATGGTCGCGCCTTCTGGAATACCGCTGATTTCCAGCTTCAGCGTCTCGGAGCCGTCTTTGTCGGTCGCATAAGCGTCAATCGCAGACAACTTGATCGCGTGGTCTTCCAGGCCAGTGTTCAGCACCTGGGTAACGCTGATGTTGTCCAGCACGCCGCCAAGCGAGTTGTTGGTATCGCCGGCCGGGGCCTTGAATTCGAGTTTGGCATCGCCGTCAGCGGTGACCGGCACGGTGAAGGTGTAGGTCTTCATGCCAACGACAGTGGTGTCCAGGGTGCCGACTTTGACGCCGCCCCAGAACACGTCGATCACCGAGCTGTTCTCAGCGCCCGCACGCGGCGAGTAGTCGACCGAGATGGTGTACGCGGTGCCGCCTTCCGCTTTGATGATGGTGTACAGGCTGGCGTCGTCGCCGGCGTTTTTCTCCAGCTCGATGACCTGGCTATTGCCTGGGGTCTCTACGCCGTAAATGCTGCTTTGGCCGATTTCTACCTTGCCGTCGGCGTTGCCGGTCTGCCATTGGGTATTCGGATTGGTGCCGGCTGCGTTATTGGCATCGCCAACCGCGACGACGCTCCAGGAGCCGCCGATGGGGGCGCTGTCGAAGTTGATCGCGCTGACAACGCCGCCACCGAGCAGGCCCAGGTGCGGGGTATCGGTAACCGGGGCGATTGTCACTGGGGCAGTGGTTTCGACGCTGGCTTTACCAGCATTGTCGACCGCGGTGAAGGTGAGCGCGGTATTGCCGCTCCAGTCCGCGGTTGGGGAGAAGTAAACCGACGCCTTGCCGTCAGCGCCCGCTGGCACCGAATCACCGACCTTGAGTTCGGTGGTCAGGCTGGCGTCGCTATACAGCTTGCCGTTTTCCGGCAAGGTGGTGATGACGAACTGGGCAACGGAACCGTCCACATCGGCGCCACTCAGTACGATGGTGGCCGCGTGGTCTTCGTCCGCGCCCGCCGAGGTGGCGGTTGCTGTCGGTGCATCGTTGAATAGCTCGACGGTGACCTTGCCGGTGGCGCTGCTGGTTTCCGGCGGCTCACGGTCAAGGTTGCCGCCACCGATATCGGTGACGTCGATGGTTACTGTGCGATCAGTGCCAACCGGATTGTTGCCCGGGGCCTGGAAGGTAATCGCTTCAACCAGCTTGGTGAAGTCGGCCGCGCTGTTGCCGGCTGGCGAGTTGCTGGTCAGGGTGTAGACGATCTTGCCATCGGCGGCGCTGCCGCTTTCGGTGATGGTGATACCCGCAACAGCGAGGGCCTTGAGCACGTCGGCGTTGCTGAGCAGATCGCCGGACACCAGGTGATCAACGGTGACCACTACCTTGCTGAAGGTTTTGTTGTCGACGTCGGTGATGCTCAGGTTTTCGACCAGCGCCACCGCACCTTTCTGCTCGACAAACTTAGTGCTGTCAAAACTGATAACCGGCGCATCGTTAACCGGTACCACGTAGATCACGGAAGTCACAGGCGCGGAGTCCGCCTGGCCGTCGTTCACGGTGATGGTCAGGTTACGGTTGGCCGGGCTTGGGTCTTCGCTTTCGCTGGCGAAGTGCACCGATCGCAGGACTTCCTGGTACTCAGCCTTGGTCGCTTCACCGGACAGGGTCAGTACGCCGGTGTCCTTGTCATAGCTGACGGTGATTTTGGTGTTGCTGACATCAGCGATCAGCACGTCATCGGCCAAGTGGTTGACCAGCGTGACCTTGGCGCTTTGCAAGGTGCTGTTGTCGACGTCGGTGATGGTCAGGTTCGCCGCGACGTAGCCGCCGGGTTTGCCCTCGATGTAGGTGTCGCCGAACGCGTTGGTCGAACCATTGCCCAGTACCGGCGCATCGTTGACCGCAGTGACCACGACGCTGATCTTGCCGGTCGAGACTTCTTCAACACCGGTGCTCAACTCTTTGGCGGTGGCCTTCACGGTCAAGTCGAAACTGGCCGTCGAGTCCTTGAACGGCGTAACCGTCAGGGTGCTCAGGTTCCAGGTGCTCACGTCGTACAGCGTGTTTGCGCCGGTTGAGATGATGCTATGGCCGGTAGTGCCGTCGGTGAGCACGGAGCCTTCCGGCAAGCCGCTGATTTCCACCTTGTGGGATTCCGAGCCGTCGGTGTCGACAAAAGTGGCGGTGATCGGCGCGATCTTAATCGCGGTGTCTTCCAGACCGTGGTTGTAGACGTTGCCGGTGTAATAGCCTTCGCCATTCACAACGTGGCTGTCGCCCAGGACCATGCCTGCGGCTTCCAACGCGGCCGCACTGGTGTAGGTCTGCAGGCCACTGTTGCCCAGGGACACCGACGAACCGTTGTTGATCGACACATTGACGTCGTAGTTGCCCGGGCCGTTCTGGTTGTAGTGGTAGATGTCGAGGGTGTAGTAACCCGACTCGGTCGGCGTGTAGGACGACCCGTTGATACCGCTGCCCTGGCTCCAGGTTTCGGAAGCGACCAGCTTGCCGCCCACGGTGATAGCCAGACTGTCGTCGGCCGAACCGGTGAAGGTGTAGCTCTTGCCAGCTTCCAGGTAAACCAGACCGGACACTTTGGTCGCGGTGCCTTCGGCCACATTGCCGTTGCTTACATTGCTGGTCACGCCCGTGGAGGCGGCGCTGTCAGCGGTTTGGGCGTTGATCACTTTGATCAGGGTGCTGGACTGGGTGACGCCTTGGCCGTTAGTGCCCAACTCGCCCGGCAGGTTGCTGCCGGTCCAGGTTTGAATGGTCAGACCGGTTGGCACTTGGCCGACGGTCAGCACCGGTACATCCGTCACCGGGTGAATATCCACAGTGATGGTTTTGGTATCGCTGTAGGAGTTGCCGTCGGTGGCTTGGAACTTCAGCTCGGTGTAATCACCTTGCTTGTTGCCCACGCCGGTGTTGCCGAAGCTGTTGTCGCCCGACTCGTTGTCTGCCGGGGTGTAACGCACGTTGTGGGCATCGAAGTCAGCCTGAGTGAAGGCCTTGCCCGCCGAGGTGTCGGTTTTCAGATCGGCCGTGGTGAGCTTGACCCACTCACCGTCGACTTTGTATTCGATGGAGCCGGCCGGCAGGCTGGTGAACACCACTGCCGGGCTCGTGGAATCTTCGTCCTGCACACCGAAAGTCGCCCAAGTGAGCTCGATCGAGGTGTCTTCGTTGCCCTCGATGCGGCCGTCGACGGCGGTTGGGGTGTCATCGACCAGCGTGACAGCCGGCTGGCCGGTGTTGTGGGAATTGAGGCCTTCAGGGTCGGTGACGGTCAGGTCGATTTTTGGCAACTGATTACCGGCATTGACGAAATCGGCGCCTTTTTGGGTCAGCACGACATTGTTGCCGGAGAGGCTGTAGTAGCCGTCAGCGTTGGTGCCGGTGGTGAAGCTGATGGTCAGGCTTTCACGCGGAGATTCTTCGTCACGCGCGTTGAAGGTACCGGCGACGGTGCCAACTTCGGCGGTGTTTTCGACGATGGTAGTCGGCGTGATGTCGATCAGCGGTACATCGTTGACCAGGGTTACGGTCGGCTGGCCAGTGCCGGTGGAGTTCAGGCCTTCAACGTCGGTGACGGTCAGGTCGATCTTCGGCAGCTGGTTACCCGCGTTAACGAAGTCGGCGCCTTTTTCGGTCAGTACGACGTTGTTGCCGGAGATGGCGTAGTAACCGTCAGCGTTGGTGCCAGCGGTGAAGCTGATGTTCAGGTTCTCGCGTGGGGTTTCTTCGTCTTTGGCGACGAAGGTACCGGCGACGGTGCCTGCTTCGGCGGTGTTCTCGATGATGGTGGTCGGCGTGACAGCAATTACTGGGACGTCGTTAACCAGGGTCACGGTCGGTTGACCGGTGCCAGTGGAGTTCAGGCCTTCAACGTCAGTAACGGTCAGGTCGATCTTCGGCAACTGGTTGCCGGCATTAACGAAGTCAGCACCTTTTTCGGTCAGGACCACGTTGTTGCCGGAGATGGCGTAGTAGCCGTCAGCGTTGGTGCCAGCGGTGAAGCTGATGTTCAGGTTCTCGCGTGGGGTTTCTTCGTCTTTAGCAACGAAGGTACCGGCGACGGTGCCTGCTTCGGCGGTGTTCTCGACGATGGTAGTCGGCGTGACAGCAATTACCGGAACATCGTTAACCAGGGTCACGGTCGGTTGACCAGTGCCTGTGGAATTCAGGCCTTCAACATCGGTGACGGTGAGGTCGATCTTCGGCAACTGGTTACCAGCGTTAACGAAGTCGGCGCCTTTTTCGGTCAGCACAACGTTGTTGCCGGAGATGGCGTAGTAGCCGTCAGCGTTGGTGCCAGCGGTGAAGCTGATGTTCAGGTTTTCGCGTGGTGTTTCTTCGTCTTTGGCGACGAAGGTACCAGCAACGGTGCCTGCTTCAGCAGTGTTCTCGACGATGGTGGTCGGCGTGACAGCAATTACTGGGACGTCGTTAACCAGGGTCACGGTCGGTTGACCAGTGCCAGTGGAGTTCAGGCCTTCAACATCGGTAACGGTCAGGTCGATCTTCGGCAACTGGTTGCCAGCGTTAACGAAGTCAGCACCTTTTTCGGTCAGCACAACGTTGTTGCCGGAGATGGCGTAGTAGCCGTCAGCGTTGGTGCCAGCGGTGAAGCTGATGTTCAGGTTTTCGCGTGGGGTTTCTTCGTCTTTAGCAAGGAAGGTACCGGCGACGGTGCCTGCTTCAGCGGTGTTCTCGACAATGGTGGTCGGCGTGACAGCAATTACTGGAACATCGTTAACCAGCGTCACGGTCGGTTGACCGGTGCCGGTGGAGTTCAGGCCTTCAACATCGGTAACGGTCAGGTCGATCTTCGGCAGCTGGTTGCCGGCGTTAACGAAATCGGCGCCTTTTTCGGTCAGGACTACGTTGTTGCCGGAGATGGCGTAGTAGCCGTCAGCGTTGGTGCCAGCGGTGAAGCTGATATTCAGGTTTTCGCGTGGGGTTTCTTCGTCTTTGGCAACGAAGGTACCGGCGACGGTGCCTGCTTCAGCGGTGTTCTCGATGATGGTGGTCGGCGTGACAGCAATTACTGGGACGTCGTTGACCAGGGTCACGGTCGGTTGACCGGTGCCAGTGGAATTCAGGCCTTCAGGGTCAGTGACGGTCAGGTCGATCTTCGGCAGCTGGTTGCCGGCGTTAACGAAGTCAGCGCCTTTTTCAGTCAGGACTACGTTGTTGCCGGAGATGGCGTAGTAGCCGTCAGCGTTGCTGCCAGCGGTGAAGCTGATGGTCAAACCATCGCGCGGGGTTTCTTCGTCTTTGGCAACGAAGGTACCAGCGACGGTGCCCGCCGCCGCCGTTTCTTCAACAATGGTGTTAGCCGTGATTTCAATCACGGGCACATCGTTGACCAGGGTCACGGTCGGCTGGCCAGCAGCGTTGGAGTTGAGGCCTTCGGGATCGGTAACCGTCAGGTCGATCTTCGGCAGTTGGTTGCCGGCGTTGACGTAGTCCGCGCCCTTCTGCGTCAGCACAACGGTGTTGTCGACGATGGCGTAGTAGCCATCCTTGTTGTTGTCACCCGTAAACGTGACGGTCAGTTGGCCAGCCGGTGTTTCTGCATCGCTGATAACAAACGTGCCCGCCACACTGCCCGCGACTGCGGTGTTTTCGACCAGGGTCGTGCCCGTCACGTCGATCAGCGGCGCATCGTTGACTGGTGTGATTGTGATCGTCAGCGTGCTGCTGGAACCGGTGTTGGTGGTGTATTCGATCTGCGGCACTTCGCCGCTGTAATCCTTGACCGGGGTAAACACGTATGCGCCATCAGCACCGATGGTGATGGAACCAATGCCTTGGATGTCAGCAGTCTGGCCGGCGTTGTAGGTCGTGTTGCCCACTTTGAAGGTAGCGACAGCCAACTGGTTATCGATGTCGCTGTCGTTGCTCAGCACATTGCCGGTCGCGACGCTATCTTCGACGATAGTGTTGGTATCGGCGACCAACACGCTTGGATCATCCACAGCGACCACAGTGGAAGTGGCCGGCTCAGGATTGATTGCAAGGTTTTCGTAGTTACCGCCAGTCGCTTCGGTGATCGTGACGCTGACGGCCAGGTTCTTGCCATCAGCCAGGTTGGCAGGCGTATCGGCAGTGACCGTGCCGGTGGTTTTACCGGCCTCAATGGTGATGGTCAGGTCGTTGGACAGTTTGATCACAACGTCGGTCTGCGCCGCGTTGGTCACCGTTGCGGTGTAGACGATCTGGCCGCCTTCATTCACCGACGGGGTCGCGGTCAGGGTGACGGTGGTGGTGTCGATGGTGTCAGCGATCTGCGTGACTGCTGGCGCCGGGTCGGTGGTGATGATCAGGTTGCCGCCACCGGAGGTGCCGGCGATGGTGGCGGAGATCGACGAGGCGTCCAGGTAAGGCGTGTCATTACCGGCGAAAGTGACGTTCAGCACGCCCGAGGTCTGGCCCGCGGCGATCACAACGGAGAGGCCGTTGGACAAGGTGACGGTCAGGTCGCTGGTCGGTGCCTGGGTGATGAATACGGTGTAAACGACTACGCCACCGGCTTCGGTGATGCTCGGCGTGGCGGTCAGGGTAATGGTGACGTTGCGCGGATCTACGCCGTTGTTGTCGGCACCGGTTTGGGTCGTGCCTACGGCGTCACCGGCATTCAAGCCGGTCGTTGGGTAACCAATGGTGGGGTCAACCACGCCTGCTGTGGCTTCCAGCACAACAAAACTGTGACCGCCACCCGCAGCGCCGTCTGCGCCTGCGGAGGTCGGGCCGGCAGCGGTGGCTTCGAGGTCTTGGGTAGGGTCAGCGCCGGCAGCGATGGCTTGCTGCAGTTCGGCAACGGACGGTGCAGCTTGAGCAGTCGCAGCACTGAGGTCGGTGACCGAGTCAGGAGCGTTCGCGCTCCACTGAGTGTCGCGACCCAGGTCGATGACGCGGCCGTCGGCCAGTTCCAGCGACACGGCACCCGAAGCACCGGTATCGACCTGCTCCCCTGCAAACAGGCGATCCCCTTCTACAAGCAGGCGGCGAATCCCTTCCGGGGAAACTGCGAACACTTGACCGACAATGCTTTTGACGACCGCAACGCTGCTCATAAAAGACTCTCCGTGTATTACCGTCAGGGGGTATCCATCAAGGTGACCGGCCGTCTCATGGGTGCCGATTCAATAGCTGGAGTACGTAGTTTCTAAGTAAGAAATTTGGCGTCAATATTTTGTTGTTCCGTCAGGAGAATTACTTTTCCGTCAAGGTATTGACCTATTGGGCGTCATCCTAAACAATCCGCCCGGTAATGTCACATTGATATTTAAACGGCCTCGCGACTTTCTGTTTGCGCCCTCCGGCGCCCTAGAAAAACGGGCATTTCGAGTTGCCACTCCAATGCAATATTCCAAGTTTGTTGCGGTTTTTCAGGCAACCAATCCCCGGGGAAACATCAGAATGCGTTTGCACCTTCTTAAAGCTGTGCCTTTTGCTCTAGCCGCCAGTTTCGTCCAGGCTCAGACCCTGCCCGAAGCCATGCAAGATGCCGTGAAAAACCACCCGGAGATCCAGGCCGCAATCAATGCGCGCATTGCTGCTGACTATCAGGTCAGAGAGGCCCAGGGCGGTTACCTGCCTAAAGTCGACCTGCTGGGCGGCTATGGCCGTGAAAGCTCGGACAACACCTCGACCCGCGCCGCCAGCAACAGCCACGATTGGAAAACCCTGAACCGCGGCGAATCGACCATCCGCCTGCAACAAAATTTGTTCCAGGGGTTTGGCACCATCAATGAAGTCGGCCGCCAACAAGCCACCGCCAATTCCCGTGGGTATGCGCTGCTCAATACTTCCGAGCGCACCGCACTGACCGTTGCTCAGGTTTATCTGGATGTCTTGACCCGTCGCGAGATGGTGCAGTTGGCAGAAGACAACCTGAAGAGCCACGAACGCATTTTTGACCAGATCAAACTGCGCACCAGCCGTGGCGTCGGAAGAATGGCGGACATGGACCAGGCTGAAGCCCGACTGGCTCAGGCGCAAAACAACCTGATCACCGAGCAGACCAACCTCGCTGACGCCAACACCAACTACCTCAGCGTTGTCGGCAAAGAGCCCGACCAACTGGAACGCCCACTGGGCGTGGTGACCCTGCTGCCAGCCAGCCTGGAAGACGCGCGCCGCCAGATGATTGCTGACAGCCCGGTGCTGCGCTCGGCCGAATCGGACATCGCCGCTGCCGAAAAGCAGTACGAAGCCGCCAAGTCGACCTTCTACCCGCGCTTTGATGCAGTGCTGCAACGTTCGGCCAACAACAACATCGGCGGCGAAGAGGGCCATGACAATGGCTACTCCGCGATGCTGAACATGCAGTTCAACCTGTACAACGGCGGCAGCGACAAGGCCAGCCTGCAGTCCAAGGCTTCCCAGGCCACCCAGGCGCTGGATATCCGCAACAACGCCTTGCGTCAGTTGAACGAAGAATTGGGCCTGGCGTGGAACGCTTACAACAACGCCAGCCAGCAAGTGCCGATCGCGCAGCAGTACGTCGACCGCAGCACCAAAGTGCGCACCTCGTACCAGCAGCAGTTCAGCCTCGGTGAGCGTACACTGCTCGACTTGCTCGACAGCGAGAACGAACTGTTCACCGCTCAGCAACGTTTGGCGCAGATCAAAAGCCTCTACGTTTACACCCAGTACCGTATTAAGGCCGACATGGGCCAATTACTGAGAAGTCAGGGCGTAGTCGCTCCGATGGCATCAGTTGTGCAAAACGATATTAAACCGTCGGTAAACCTGCCAGGGATGAACTGATTCTTGACGGCGTTGGACCACACAACCGTTTAAGAGAGAGTCAGCTTGGATTCCGAAATAGGTTTGGCGCCACTTCACCATGACCCGCGCGCTCAGCATGACGACCCATTGCTAGATGGGTTGTTGGCTCTCTGTTCGCTGCATTACAAGCCTGCCAGCCGGGCCATGCTGACCACCGGCCTGCCCTTGGCGGGGCAGCGCCTGAGCCCGGATTTGCTGCCGCGCGCAGCAGCCCGGGCGGGTTTGCAGGGGCGTTTGCTGCAGCGCAAGCTGGAGCAGATCCCGTCCATCGCATTGCCGGCCTTGTTGCTATTAAAGGAAGGACGCAGTGCGGTGCTGTTGGGATGGGAGGGTGATACCGCCCGCCTGCTGCTCAGCGAAAGCGACGGCGGCGAAGTCCAGGTCACCCGTGAGGCGCTGACTCAGGATTACAGCGGTCGGGTTTTCTTCGCCCAACCGCAGCATAAATTTGACGTCACCAGCGGCACGCTGATCCCCCGCGCACGTTCGTGGTTCAAAGACACCCTCAAACGCTCCCGCTGGCTGTACGCCGACGCTATCGCCGCAAGCCTGGTGATCAACCTGATCGCTCTGGCTGCGCCGTTGTTTGTCATGAACGTGTACGACCGCGTGGTGCCGAACCAGGCCACCGCCACCCTGTGGGTGCTGGCCATCGGTATTTGTGGCGCCTACCTGTTCGACCTGCTGCTCAAGAGCATGCGCAGTCTGTGCCTGGACCTGGCGGGCAAGAAAACCGACCTGATCATTTCCGCGACGCTGTTCGAGCGCATCGTGGGTATGTCGATGAAAATGCGCCCGGCGCGCGTCGGCAGCTACGCCTCCAACATCCATGAGTTTCAGGGGATGCGCGACTTCCTCACCTCCCTGACCCTTGCCAGTCTGATCGACTTGCCCTTTACCCTGATCATCCTCGGCGTGATCGCGCTGCTGGGGGGCCACTTGGTGTGGATTCCCATCGTCGCCTTCCCACTCGCCCTGGGCATCGGCCACTTCCTGCAAAAACCGCTCACGGCAACACTTGAGCGCACCATGGCCCTGGGTGCCGAGCGTCAATCGAGCCTGATCGAGACCCTCGCCGGGCTGGACGCGGTAAAGGTCAACAACGCCGAAAGCGAACGTCAGTACCAGTGGGAACAAACCATTGGCACCCTCAGCCGCCTGGAGCTGCGAGTCAAAGTGCTGTCCGGCCTGGCGATGAACATCACTTTGCTGATCCAGCAAGTGGCGGGCGTGGCGATGATTATCTTCGGCGTGTACCAAATCATCGATGGCACCCTCAGCATGGGCGGCCTGGTGGCGTGCTACATGCTCAGCGGCCGTGCGCTTGGCCCCTTGGCCCAGCTGTCGGGCCTGCTGACGCGCTACCAGCAAGCCAAGGTGACGATGGTCTCGGTGGACCAGATGATGGAACTGCCGCAGGAACGCAACTTCGACGAACGCCCGCTTAGCCGCAAAACCCTGCAAGGCGCGATGACGTTCCGCGAAGTCGACTTTACCTACCCGAACCAGCAGACCCTGGCTCTGCGCGGGATCAACCTGAATGTTCGTCCCGGCGAGAAAATCGGCATCATCGGCCGCAGCGGCTCGGGCAAAAGCTCGCTGGCCAAGCTGCTGGTCGGCCTGTATCAGCCGGACTCCGGCTCGTTGCTGGTGGACGGCGTAGACATCCGCCAGATCGACGTCAGCGAATTGCGCCACAACATCGGCTACGTCGCCCAGGACATCCAACTGCTGGCCGGCACCTTGCGCGACAACCTGGTCTCGGGTGCGCGCTACGTGGACGATGAGATGGTGCTGCAAGCCGCAGAACTCGCCGGCGTGCATGAGTTCGCCAGGCTGCACCCACAAGGTTACGAGCTGCAAGTGGGCGAGCGTGGGCAGAACCTCTCCGGCGGTCAACGCCAGAACGTTGCCCTGGCCCGTGCGCTGCTGCTGAACCCGCCGATTCTGCTGCTGGACGAACCCACCAGCGCCATGGACAACACCGGTGAAGAGCGCCTCAAACAGCGCTTGCAGTCGGTGATCGAAAACAAGACGGTGATTCTCGTCACCCACCGTGCTTCGCTGTTGAGCCTGGTAGATCGCCTGCTGGTGATCGACCGTGGCCAGATCCTCGCAGACGGTCCAAAAGCGGCCGTTATGGAAGCGCTGAAAAAGGGGCAGATCAGTGTTGCTTAAGTCCGGCCCAGGCCGTTGGAAAGACGTCATCTTCCGCTACTTCAAGGGCAGCGACTCGCTCGATGATCAGCCACTGCCCGAAGTCGAAAAGGCGCTGATCGACGACGCACCACGCATCGTGCGCCTGACCATCTGGGCCGTGATCGGCTTCTTCGTGTTCCTGCTGCTGTGGGCACACTTCGCGATCATCGACGAAGTGACCAAGGGCGAAGGCAAGGCGATCCCCTCGTCGCGCATCCAGAAGATCCAGAACCTGGAGGGCGGCATCGTTGCCCAGATTTACGTGCACGAAGGCCAGATCGTCGAAGCCGGCGCGCCGCTGATTCGCTTGGATGACACCCGATTTGCCTCCAACGTCGGCGAAACCGAAGCCGACCGCGTGGCCATGGAACTGCGCGTGGAGCGTCTCAGCGCGGAAGTCGATAACCGCCCGCTGAACATCACCGATGCCGCACGCAAAGCCGTGCCTAACCAGGCCTCGAACGAAGAGTCGCTGTACCTTAGCCGCCGCCAGCAACTGGCCGATGAGATTGGCGGGCTGCAACAGCAACTGCTGCAACGCCAGCAAGAGCTGCGCGAATTCAGCTCCAAGCAGGAGCAATACCGCAACAGCCTGAACCTGCTGCGCCAGGAGATCGGCATGTCCGAGCCACTGGTACAGCAAGGCGCAATCTCCCCGGTAGAAGTGCTGCGCCTCAAACGCTCGGAAGTTGAAACCCGCGGCATGCTCGACGGCACCACCCTGGCCATCCCCCGCGCCCAGGCGGCGATCAACGAAGTGCAGCGCAAGGTCGACGAAACACGCGGCAAATTCCGCAGCGAAGCCCTGGCCCAGTTGAACGAAGCCCGCACCAACCTGAGCAAGGCTCAGGCAACGTCCAAAGGCCTGGAAGACCGCGTCAGCCGCACCATGGTCACCTCGCCCGTGCGCGGTATCGTCAAGCAGATGCTGGTCAACACCGTCGGCGGCGTGATCCAGCCCGGCAGCGACATGGCCGAAGTCGTCCCACTGGACGACACCCTCCTGGTCGAAGCGAAGATCCGCCCACAAGACATCGCCTTCCTGCACCCCGGCCAGGAAGCCATGATCAAATTCACCGCCTACGACTACACCATCTACGGCGGCCTCAAAGGCAAACTCGAAACCATCGGTGCCGACACCGTGATGGATGAAGAGAAGAAAAACACCTTCTACATCATCAAACTGCGCACCGACCGCAGCCACCTGGGCACCGATGAGAAGCCCTTGCTGATCATCCCCGGCATGGTGGCGTCGGTGGACATCATCACCGGCAAGAAGAGCATCCTGAGCTACCTGCTCAAACCGATCATCAAATCCCGTGCAGAGGCAATGCACGAGCGTTGATTCTTGGCGGGTGACCCGCAGAAATGTGGGGAGATTTGCGAAAACTTGGGTTTTCGCAAAAATAGTCAGATTTCAGGGGTTTACAGAACCTTTTCAGTCGCTATAATCGTCGCCCTAACACGCCGGTATAGCTCAGTTGGTAGAGCAACTGACTTGTAATCAGTAGGTCCCGGGTTCGACTCCTGGTGCCGGCACCATATCTCGAAGCCCCGCAATGCGGGGCTTTGTGGTTTCTGGGGTTTGGAAAAACACTTCTTCTAAAACCACCAAAAACCCTCTTCCGTCCAAGATTCGTCCAATTTCATTTTTGGACGCCCTCCCCCTCCCGACTTTTTTTCTTGCTCTTCTTCTCAAAAATACCCGCCAACGGATTCAGCGAAACCACCTCTGCCATATGCCCAGGACTGAAATGCGCATATTTCTGAGTCATCGCCAGAGTGGCATGCCCAAGCACCCGCTGTAGGGTCAGGATGTCCCCGCCGTTCATCATGTAGTGCGTGGCGAAGGTATGCCGCAGGACATGCGTCATTTGCCCATCCGGCAATTCCAGGTCAACAGCCTCCACCGCACGTCGAAACGTGTTGTAAGCGGCCGTGAAAGGCAACGCCGCTTTAAGCCGATCCTCCAACCGCTGAGAAATCGGAACCGAGCGGTTTTTACCGGACTTAGTCTTGTTGAAATGAATCAACCTGCTCCCCACCTGACGCGGCAAGAGCTTCTCTGCCTCGCCCCACCTCGCCCCCGTAGCCAGACACACCTCTGAAATCAGGCCGGCATCCGACTCGCGGCTTCCCAAATCGGCCAGCAGCGCTCCGATTTGCTCGGTTGTCAAATACGCCATCTCGGTTTCGTCGAACTTCAGCTTCCGGACCTTGCCCAGCGGATTTTCGCCCTCCCACTCACCTGACTGATTCAAGGACGGTGACGGACTTACGGAACATGGAACCAATCAACGGGCCACTGGTGCAGCAATTTGCGTTTCGCGTAGGTGACTACAAAGACCTGCGTGCACGGGCCACCACCAAAGAGGACGTAGGGCTAGGCAAGCTGCCCAATGCGATCAGTGACGACCCGGAGACCGACAGCAGCGAGATCCTGGCGTCGACCGCCGCACTGAACAAACTCAATCAACAGATCAGTGACGCGATGGTGGGCATGGTGGCGGCGTTCGATAGAGAAACGGCTCCTCCTGGCTGGCTTGAACGCAACGGCGCCGACGTGTCGCGCACGACCTACGCCAAGTTATTTGCGGTGATCGGGACTCGCTATGGCGCAGGGGACGGCAGCACAACCTTTAACGTTGGCGACAGCCGAGGGATGTTTATCCGAGGGTGGGATAACGGCCGTGATCTGGACTCGGGGCGAAAGTTGAGCACTGACCAGCAGGGGCAGAACGCGGCGCACACCCATGGCGCCTCGGCGGAAACGGCCCCGGACCATGTGCATAGCGCCTCTACAGATACGCAGGGTGAGCATACACACGCCGCATCCACAGACGCCCAGGGCAATCACCAACATGGCAACTTCAGAGCACAAAACAACAATGTCGGTAACGGCGGCCCCAACCTGACAACCGCCAATGGCTCCAATGGCTGGGCCTCTGCGACCGACTTTGCGGGTAACCATAGCCACGGGGTCAGTGTGAGCGCGGCGGGCGCGCATGAGCACACTATCAATGTAAGTGGCAGCGGCGCCCACGGTCACGCCATCACCATCGACTCCACCGGGGGCAACGAAGCGCGTCCGGTCAACCAAGCCCTGCTGATTTGCATCAAATACTGAGGCCGGATATGCAGACCAAAGCCGATACTTGGTCGCCGGTCACGATGCGCTGGCCTGCCCAAGCGACAAAGTGGATGGACGACCTGGCGCCCGCCAAAGACTTGGCCGGCGGCGAGTTGGTGAATACAGCCAAGCGCCTGACGGAACTGGTTGGACTCGCCACTACAAATCCAGGCCCCGTGGGGCCTGCTGCAAAAGCTGCCGTCGAAGCCGGGCGGGCCGCCATGGCGGTGCAGATGGAACAGGCGCCTGCGTGCCTGGTGATTACGCCGTTTCAAAGCGGTGTTGGGCAGGGCCGTGGGTATCAGCGTTTTCTGTCGGCGCCGAATCTGCTGCGGGTGCTGGCCGACAAGCTGCTTGATGGGACGGGCGGTTACGCGTTGGCGCTGATGTTTTTAACCACCCACTATGACCAACTGGCCAACGCGCTGGCCCGGTTCAATGCGTTGATGCCGATACCGGAGTTGCAGCGCGCCGAGAAGCGCGCGCGATACTTGTCGAGGCTTGAGGCGGAAAAGTGGGAGTTGCCTACCGCCGCCGCGCTATCGAGTTGGGGCAACTTGCCGTTGGAGCGTTGCACCATCACCCAGGCGGCGAAGCGTTCGCTGTCGGGGCAGTTGGCGGCGTTGGAAAGCTACACGTCGGACAGTTCGCCGCTGGCAGATTTGTCGGCGCTTGCTACACGCAAGGTAGGGCAAGCGGCAGCGCGGGATCAGCAGTTGAGGGATCTGAAGGACCAGTTGGCCAACCCCAGTCCCGATACAGCGATGGTCGCCCGTTTGATCGGCCCAGGTGCCGGCGGCGAGTTGCGCCGGCAGTTATTGTCGGGCGCAGCGCCTGGCCATGAATGGGTGTTGTGCGCGGGACTGCTACTGGTCGGACCGAAGGACGGATTGAGCTTTGTGCAGGAGTTGGTGGGCCTATGACGCTGCTGCTCGATGGCCAGAAGATCAATGGAAAGTCGCTGAAGGTCACGGCCAACCTGCGCATCGAGAGCGGCGACCTGTCGGGGCAGACCAGCAACACTGACACCGCTCATAAAGGATTCAAGCCCAAGGCACTGACGGTTTCATTGTTGATTCCCAATCGCGACCGGCCCCACCTGGTGGACATCATGCGCCTGGCCGAAGCAACCGCCGCCGGCGGGCAGCTCAAGACCTACCGCGTGGTCAACGACACCGCCGAGGCGTTCGGCGTACGTCAGGTGATATTCAGCGACACCATCACCGCTCGGGAGGACGACAGCCTGGCGGCGTGGCGGGTGCAATTCACCCTGACTGAAAAGCTGTCGAACCCCGAGCGGGTGGAAACCCGCCGCCCAGAGAACAGCGTGCTGCAGCAAGGTGGCGCCGGGGAAAGCGTGGCGGCCCCTCCTGCTGAACCGGATGCACCGGAGCTAAATGGCTTCGAGCGGATCCTGAAACGGGTGGATGACTACGTGGGGCCCGCTCAATGAAGCCGGATATAATGGTAAGGGTTAACGGTCAGCCTTTTGACCTGGTGCAACACGACGTACGCCTCGACCTACGAACCCCCGGCCGCGCCAGCTTTACCATCAAATCCCCCACGCCCCAAAGCGGCTTGGTCACGCTGGACCTGGGCTACGACGACAAGCCACTTCACCGGCACTTCGTCGGCTACGTAGAGCGCTGCACCACAGCCAATAGCCAGGAACAGATGCTGTTCTGCCGGGAGGTCGCTGCGGTACTCGACTACCCATTGCCCATGGCCTTGCGGCATGTGGACCTTCGCGCCGTACTGCTCGAAGTCAGCCGCGTGACCGGTCTGCGCTTTCGGGTGCCGGATGCGCCGTACGCACGGGCGCGTTTGCCCTACTTCTATTCCCTGGGCAGCGGCGTTCAAACCATGGACAGCTTGGCCCAGGTGTTCAACATCCCCGATTTTATCTGGCATCAACAGGGCGACGGTGAGGTGTTCGTTGGCAGTTGGGCCGACAGCTACTGGGGCGTGCGCCCGGCGCTGCAACTGCCCGTTGAGCTGTTCGACAGCTATCAAGTCAACCAAAGCGCGCAGATTGCCACCCTACCCGGCCTGCGCCCTGGCGCGATGATCAACCAAGGCCAGCGCATCACCGCCGTGACACTTACCGGTACGCACATGGTGCTCAAGTGGAAGAAGCCGTAACCCGCATCGTTGAACGCCGCTTCCCGGAACTCGCCGGCGCTTATCACTTGCCGCGATTTGCTCGCGTGCTGGCTGTGGCGGATCCACCGGTTGCTGCGGGGCTGTGCGACGACTTTAGGCCGCGCTACGCCGTCGACCTTGAAGTGATGGGGCCGGACGGTGAAGTGGACGCTGATCTGCCCCACCTGCTGGGCGTTGCCCTGCCCGTTCCTGGCGGCGGTACCGAGATGGGCTTTTATGGGTTCCCCCAGGAAGGCACCGTTGTGGTGGTCAGCTTTGCGTATGGCTTGCCGAACAAACCGTTCATTTTGCAGATTTTGCCGCATGGCTTGAGCTTGCCCCAGGTGCCGAAGGGCGATCAGTTGTGGCAGCACAGCGAGGCGGTGCAGCAGCGGGCGGATGCAGAAGGGAATTGGTTGCGGGTGACTGACGCGACGATTACGGATCGGGCCAGCGAGCGCCAGGTACAGGCGCTGGAGAATACCGAGCGGTATCAGGTCAGCACCGTGGAGGTGGACGACCACAGCACGGAATCTATTGGCGGGATAAAGACGGTCGAGGCGTTGGGCTCATTGAAGCTGCTCTCCGGCGGATCAGCCAGCCTGGCGGCGGTCGATGACCTGCACATAGCCACCGGCCGCGATTTGAATCTAGTGGTGGGGCAAAAGCACAACACGGCAGTCGGTGGCGACATGAGGGAGCAGATCCAGGGCGTGCGCGAAAGCGTGGCGGCGATCGGTCAACGGCTGGTAGCGACAAAGACCTGGCTGGGCTCCGAGGCGGTCAACGTGCTGCAGGTGTTGTGCGACCTGATCGAGCTGGTACAGCAGATGAATATTGCTATCGCCGCACACAAACACGGCCCGACACCGCCGCCGGATAACGCGGGCGAATTCAGCACACATGCAGCGTCCGCGACGGTGCAGGCCGCACAACTAAAACCCATCACCGAGTGAATGAATGCACCAACCCACCATTGGCAGCCTGTTCGCAGGCATCGGAGGCTTTGATGTCGGATTTGAAAACGCTGGATACCGCACCGCCTGGCAAGTCGAGCTCAACCCCATCAACCGGGCTGTGCTTGCCGATCGATTTCCCCATGCACACCAATTTGAAGACGTGCGCGAGTGTGGTTCCCACAACTTGTCTGCCGTCGATGTCATCACTGCCGGCTTTCCCTGCCAGGACATCAGCATCGCCGGCAGCCACGCTCCCCGTGGACTGCAAGGCGAACGCAGCGGATTGTTTTGGGAAGTCATACGAATCCTCAAGGAAACACAACCTCGCTGGGTGGTCCTTGAGAACGTCGTTAACCTGCTCGCTGTCAACGATAGCCGCGACTTTGAGACAGTCATCCGGGCCCTTGCGGACTGCGGGTATGTGGGATTTTGGCGAGTGCTTAATGCTCAATATTTCGGAGTCCCCCAGCAACGTCGCCGCGTATTCCTGGTCGCGGGTTATCGACGAATGCCCCCCATCCAGCTCCTGGCTGACGCCGCGCCAGTGGACGCAATATCTCCAGCGTCTCAATCGCAGCACTGGCCACGGCCCGCGGATGCCTGGGCTGCCAATACTCTATTGGCAAACAAAGCCGGATCGCAGATCGCTATGGGCTGTACCACTCTCGTCGCTGAGCCGGACGGATGGGATCAGATGGCTGAGCGGCAGCGAACGGCTGAAAATGATGGGCTTTGCCTCGGACTGGATGCGGCCAACCTTGCGGAGGCTTTTGGTGCCGGAAATGCCGTTGTTGCGCAGGTGGCGGAGTGGGTTGGGCGGGGGTTGAAAATGCAGGCCTAGGACAACCACACTCAAAACAGCCACGTCAACAGTTATTTGCCATCTCTATTGACTTTTATTGGGAGGTGATATACAATCCATATCACCTTCACAATAGAAGGCTACTAACGGAGCGAGTTGCTCCATACCTTGATAAGTAAAAAAGCTACACGGAGTGCCAATGTCCCTCACCGCTGAAAAATCTGAAAGCTTCCTGCTGCGTTTACGCAAGCAAGACACGCCAACAGGAGTGAGCAATTCGACGATTGAGTTGCTTATGCATCAGACCGGCTTGAGTAAAACCGAAGTTGCCCATCTTGCGCTACGACAGTTAGCTGACCGCTATCTGCCTATGTATGAGCTGGACGACGGACCCCTAACCCCTGCTCAAATTTCCGCGATTCGTTCTGCTAGCCCTGCTACGAACATTCCGGAGGAGCGCATAACACGGAGCTTGTTCTAAAATATGACTATTCTTTTTCGCCCACTGCCTGCACCAGGCGACATTGTCTGGTGCCACTTCCCACAAGTAATCGGGAACCCAGGCCCAAAAGCACGACCCGCGTTGGTAATCGCCATTTTTGACAATGACCACGCAGTTAGAATCGCCTACGGCACATCACAAAAGACAGAAAAGGTTTACCCAGGCGAATTTGTTTTAGACCCTGCGGACGCCGGCTTTCCCTTGAGTGGGCTCGCCCAGCGTACGAAGTTCGACTTGAACAACACAGTCGACGTTTTTTTCGATTCCGATTGGTTTGCCCCCAATCAAAGCGTCCACGCGTCCACCCCCCTGCCGAAAATGGGTCGCTTGGACATCAGCTACATGCCAGCAGCACAGAAAGCGCGAAAGGCAGTGAAGCCTAAAAAATAGACACAGGCGCAAAAGAAAAGCCGGCCTCTAGCCGGCTTTTCTTTGAGTGTTCAACCACGATCCGAAATGACCGCCATAGCCGCAAGGTTAAGCGCGATTTTCTGCATTCTGCTGAATTCGGACATTTACATGGCCGCCGTCCGACAGCACACGGACTAAAGCGCCTTGCAGCTCTTGTTGAGACTTGACCAAATCGTCACTAACAGGAAAGTCAGTGACTTTCATATTCAGCGACTGTTGACCAGACAAGACTTTAATGATCAACCGCCGAACCGTGTTTTGATCGTTCTCCAAATCAGTATGCCCTTTAGGAATATAAGCACCGTCCCGCAACAGCAAACGGTCATATCTAAGATCGAGATCAGTAGCCATCGTACTGAGCAGAAAAACCAACAATTCCTGTTTTTTTTCAGCCCAGCGAGTCGAATCTGCTTCAAAGCTGCTGTTCAAGTGATCCAGGTATTCTCTCCACGCGTCCAAGACCTCTGTCTCAGACTTCCTACGCCGATTTGATCGACCACCATTGAATGACAAGTCAATCATATTGAGCGCTCGTACGTGATCTGCTGCCAGCCATGAGCCTCGCGTAGCCATGAGCGTGCTGAAAATCCACATCTTCTGGTTTCTCGCCTCGCCAATTCTCTCAAGATACTTTTGCGCCTGAACGGCCAAAATTGGTCCGAGCACTGTCGCGACCATCGTACCAATGCCAAAGACCCAGCCCGAATCCATACATCCCCCTGAGCTCACTCTGCTCGATTAATACGATGGCAATCAGCTTAGATGAGATTCTGGCAATGCAGGTCTCTATCCAGGTGATTTAGCGACTCTGTTCAAAATAACCAAAGGAACGCACTTTTCCCCCTCCCGCCGACGGGCCTTGTATAGCTTTTTTGCGAAACGCCATAAGGGGGTGCAATCAGTAGTACAGGCCACACCCGCTCAGGGTTCTGAACCCGAATGGGTAATCGCATGGGTTGCAAAATTTTGCAGATAATGGCGATGGCTTTGCACTGTACTCACCACGAGCTAAATCAACGCTAGGTAGCTGAGGACCGTGTTCTGCAAGGAGGCCGGTTAGGAAACACGTGTTTTTGTCGATCTTCAGATTACGGATGAGTAACGATAACGGCTGTAACAAGTTCGACAGCAACTCCCTTCGAGACGACATTAGTTCAACATCGCCGAAGGCATACGAGCGCAATGGAATGAGAGATGGATCCTCATCGCAAGATAGAAGTTTTCCGTCCAAAAATCCGTCCAATTCAGCCGGTTTCATATCCGGCACATAGGTACAAACGCTCTCTCTGCACCCTGATTTTACTGAGCAGCGCCAATGAACACCGGGTTTTCTCTCGGACTTGTAATCAGTAGGTCCCGGGTTCGACTCCTGGTGCCGGCACCACATTAGGCTCCATTGCATTCTACTGAATGCTCTGGAAGCCCCGAAAACCCGCCCTTTGGCGGGTTTTTTCGTTCCAGGACCCTCTGTCGGGATCCAACAAAATCCCCCTTCCCCGAGGGTATGTTAGGGGTACTGCGATTTCCCGGTCAGGAGCGCGTACCCCCATGCCACGTCTAGCGATCCCCCTCAGCGACCTGCAATGCCGCACGGCCAAAACCCGCGAACGCGCCTACAAACTGTTCGGCGGCGGCGGCATGTACCTTTTCGTCAAACCCAATGGCGTGAAGACCCGGCGCTTGAAGTACACCAAGCCCAACGGCAAGGAAGGCACGCTCATCATCGGCAATTACCCCATCGTTACCCTTTCCGTCGCACGACGTAAGCGAGACGAAGCCAAGGCGTTGCTGCTAGACAACCTCGATCCAATGGAAGAAAAGAAGAAGGCCAGGATCGTAGCCCAGCGGGCGGCACTGCTTTTCGAAACCGTTGCTCTGGAGTGGCACGCTGATATGTCCCGCCGCTGGACCGAAGGCCACGCAAAAACCGTAATGAGCCGACTGCGTACCCACGTCTTCCCGCTGATCGGCCAACGCCCCATCGCTGAACTCGATACCCATGACCTGCTAGAGATCACCCAGCGCATCAAGGAACGCGGCACCATGGATGTGGCGTTACGGGTACAGAACTACTTATCCACCATCATGCGCGGGGCCAGAAGGGCTCGGCAGATCACCATGAATCCTGCACTGGATCTGGCAGGCTCGATTCACGCGCCGCGCACAGTCCATCGCCCCGCCCTATCCCTCAACCGCCTACCCGAACTGCTACAACGCATCGACAACTACAACGGTCGCGAGCTGACGCGCCTTGCTGTGCTACTGACTCTGCATGTATTCGTCCGCTCCAGCGAACTGCGCTTCGCTCGATGGAGTGAGTTCGACCTACAACGCGCCATGTGGGAAATTCCCGATACGCGCGCACCGATTGAAGGGGTACGCAACTCCACACGTGGGACCAAGATGAACGGCGACATTCAAATGGTTCCGCTATCGCCGCAGGTCATCGAAATACTGGAGCGCCTGCGAAGCCTCAGTCGCTTTTCAGAGTTGGTGCTACCGGGCGACCACAAGTACTGGAAGCCCATGTCCGAGAATACGGTGAACACCATGCTCCAGTAACGTCGGCTATGACACCAGCAAGGACGTGTGCGGCCACGGCTTCAGGACCATGGCCTGTAGCGCCCTGCTTGAGTCCGGGTTATGGACCGACGTAGCCATCGAAAGACAAATGAGCCACAAGGAACGCAACCGTGTGCGCGCCGCGTATATCCACAAGGCCGAATTCCTCGAACAGCGCAGGCTGATCATGGCGTGGTGGAGCAACTACATCGACGCCAACCGCCATGGGCATGTGACGCCCCACGAATTCGCTCACCCCGTCGGCGACAACATCACCGCCCTACAAAATAGCCGTGGCGCATCCAAACGTGGGTAAGCCAATGACATCACCGCAGTCCGCCCTTCCACGCGGGTCCATCCAAGCGGGGCTGCAAAGCCGCCCTGCTTGGATGGACCTCATTTAAAAAATCTAAAGCCCACGCAATTGTCTGTGGAAAACCATAGATTTCCACCGGTGGATAATTTCATCCACAGCCGCAGAATTCCCGATAATTCGAGCCTTGACCCAAATTATCCACAGGCGTAGAAAAGATCGGGCAAAGCGCTGTCTTTGACAGCAACCCAGGTAGCCAGAACCTTTAAGGCTACGCCACACCGTGGTGGTTCTCCCAAAGTGCGATTAGCGTCCGGCGGCTCGCACGGTCACTCACCGAGTGATGGATGCCTACTTCAGATCGTTGCCATTGCGGCAAATACATCCCCTACGCAGCTGCCCTGCAGCAACCTTTCCGCTTGGCCATTTCACTGCGCCAACCTGCGCCCGTCTCTTTCTTCCGGAAAGAGACGGGCGCTCCTACCGCTGCTGCAGCCCAACTCGTAAAAGGCTTTGTGGCATTCCCCCTCGTGACAATTGGCGTGACATACACCGAAGTCACCAGCAACAGCGATGCCGATGATGGTGCCGCAGCCCAAGGAATGGACTGCACCTGACTGACAGTCAGGCATGCCCCGGTCATCGCTTCACTGCCTTCACCCGACTCAGTATCTCGCGGCGCTGGTCTCGTCAGCTAGCGCAGCCTCCACCCGCACACTTCTTCGGAAGTGCTCAGGAGGCCAGATCATGAGATGCCCAAGCTCCCGGTCGTAAAGAGCCGCCAGTCCCGCGTTAGTGGACAACCCTCACAGGTCGCAGGGGCCTTGATCCCTGATAACACTCAACATTCGTGGCGGGATGACGTGGGGAAAGTTTTAAATGTTTTGGCTTCGAGAGGAGTTTGATCGTGGCGCTGGTAGGTAAACGTGGCGGGCGCAATTTTGGCTATGGCCGGCAACTGAGCTATGCCGGACCACAGGCATTGAAAGATCTGTTTGGCGGCGGTCATTACGGGACGGTCAAGGCGCACAGTGATCGCTGGCAGGCGTTTGTACGCTGGTGTCGGTCGGAGGATGGACCCGGGTTTAACGATGCGCGGCAGATTGATCGGCAGACCTTGCTGGACTACGCCGAGCATCTGCGCCAACAAGTTGAACACGGTGCTATCGGCATCGCCACTGCGCAAAACCGGTTGTCCAGTGTGAATCGGACCATGGCCGCGCTTCGCGGAGATCAGTATGTGAAAGTGCCGAGCCCGAGTAAGGCGCTGGGAATACGGCGCACCAGTGTTCGTCGTTCAGCGCCGCAAGGCCAAGATCGCGAACATGTGAAGCGGATCGTCGACGTGCTTTGCGAAAACCAGCAGCCGCGCGTCGCGGCCATCGCTCAGTTAGCGCGAGCCACCGGTATGCGCTTGCGCGAGGCGATTTTGGCCGACCTTCCCCGTCTAAAACGTGAAGCCAAGCAATTCGGCAAGATCAACATCCAGGATGGCACCAAAGGGGGCCGCTCAGGTGCCTCGGCACCTCGCTGGATCAGGGTGGATGATCATATTCGCGAAGCGCTGAGATTCGCCGAGCAGGTCTCACCCGGCGGCAGCCACAACCTGCTTGAGCCGAACGAAAGCTACCTCGACTTCCAACGGGAAATCGTCCGCCCCGCGCGGGACCTACTCCATAAGCACAACCTCAAAGGCTTTCATGAATTACGGGCAGCCTTTGCTTGCGAACGCTATGAGCAAATCACCCACCATCCCGCCCCCATCAACGGAGGCCATTGCTATCAACTCGACCGACGCCTAGATCAGGATGCCCGAGTACAAATCAGCTATGAGCTGGGGCACGGCCGTATCGTCGTGGTGGCCGCTTACATTGGTGGTCAAGCATGAGCACGGCATTCGATATGAATCTGTTCCTGGTGGGCGTCCTGACCGGGTCGCATACCACGCGCCAACGTCACCTGCGTCAGTCGAAGGCTATCCAATCAGCAATCGCTGAGCGCTGGCAACGCGACAATCCATGGACTTGGCAGAGAAAACACCTTGCGTGGTTTTTGAATCACCACCTAAACCAGCACACTGAATCGACGCGCTATTACTATTTGCTGACCATGCAATTACTCACTCATCGCTTAGGAAAACCCTGGCAGTTCAACCGCTAAACGAAGGTCAGAAAACGGCCAATAGCAGACATTCGACGTGTCGAAACCGTAGAGGCGATTCAGTCACAGTCAAGCGGTGAGTATTTGCGTACGGCCACTCTACTGCAGGTAATGACGCGCATACTCAAGCATGGCTTGCCTTTTCTCCATCATGCCTTGGCATGTACGGACACAAGCGCTCGTACTCGCTTTAACCCCTCATCTGCATTTGCATACACCCCTTCTCTACGAAGTATGTGTCCATCTGGACCCAGCACCACCCAAAGGCAGTTTTCCAACGGGTCATCTGCCGGGACAAGGCTGATAGCATCTTTGTCAGTTGACGGCACAAGGGCTACCACGAAATGGTCCTGGACCAGCCGCTTCGTCGTGAAATAGTCCATGAAGCAACCGAGTGAATAATACAGCTGGCTTTTTGACGGATGGTTTTCATCGTAAACGACAAGAAAGACAGGTTTTCCAGTGGATCTGGCGACCGCCGAAGCCTCTTTGAGGGTTGAGATAGGCTCTCCAATGAAGAAGGGGTAGCGCCCGGAATGTGTTGCACCATAAATTGAAGATACTGACTTGTGGTCATGTACTGGGGCGACATCGACGTTGTAGGGCACAGCATGAATCTTTTTGTTTTTGCCAAACCTAAAAATGTTCAAAACAAAGATTCTCGGTTTTTCAAACGCGAATGCGATACCAAGCACACCTAGAATAAGTCCGACAAACTCAATCATACTTTAAAACCTGCCACTATTTTTTATTAGATCGTATATACAGACAGCTTTTGCAAAATCACTCGCTTGATGTGATGTATCTGCGTGTTTTTTCAGGATTTCAAATAAATCTTGCTGGCCAGCTTTGATTAACGATGGCTCCATGTAAGGTAGCATTCTCAAGAACAAGTTAAATTGCAGCTCTTTGTATAGGTCATTAACGCTTGCTAACAATTGAGGGATTGTCTTGGATCTGCGCAGTTCGTATCCTTTGCTCCGGTAATCGTCGATGGTAAGGTTGTATCGAGTGATGGCCCCTTCGCAAAGTTCGCCAGCCTCATTCGTCAGGTCACCCGACGGCGTGATACAGCCAGCTTTTCTTAGATAGTAAAATATCGGAAGCCTCTGAGCACCTTTCGCAAGTTTTGGAAAAACGCTCATAACTACGTCAATTGCTTCATAATTACCAGTCTCAAAAATAACCTCCCGAAGAAGGTGACTTCGCTCCAGACCAACTAGGCCCTGTTTTGCGATAGCCTCGCCTTTCTTGACCGTAGAGATAGCGCCGTAACCGACCACAAATTCTGTCAATGACTCGCTTTTCTCTAAGTCTTGCTCCTGCCTAACGTAGAGTTGTCCCTTTGGGTCGTCCGTGATCACCAACTCATAAAGTTCATCTTTGATCGTCCTAAAAATATGCGCAGGAATCCGCTTTTTTGTTTCAGCTAAAACTTCAAACAACTCTACAAAGCTGCTCGCAGTAATGAGCTTTACAGGAATCCTCTTATGTATGACGGAGTCCGTTATAGTAGGACTATCAAGTTCCTGCTTCCATTCCACGAAAATCAGTTTGTCGCGCAGAAACTCAAGGCTTTTCTCAGGAAAACAACTAATAATGTCTTCGAGAATATCTGCAATGTGTGGGTCTGTAAGCGAATAACCAAGGAAGATTACTGGACGTTCAATGAAGATCGTTAGCAGCTTCGACGAAAGGTACGGGTTCTTTCTTCGATATTCGTCGTAGTCGCCAGAAGTTAGCACTAGGGAATTAGGCTGGGTAGCGCAACCATGGATTTTGTAAATTTCGGCAATACCATGACTTCTCCCTGCTATAAGTCCGTCTTGCCCAATAAAGCTTGTAAACTTTGGGAAGAGCTGCTCAATCAGGCAATCCCAGTTTGTGGTAATCACTCCGTCGATATTTGCCTTTCGAAGTAAATCAAGTTCAAATTGAAGCTCGCCATTTATGTTTTGATGAGCAAGTTTTAAGTATTTAGAAATTTCTATTTTCAGTATCGAACTTTCATTTATTAAATCAGCTTTGAATTCGTTCGCGGTCTGGTCCGAGCCAGGTAGTTCCCACCACTTATTGCAGTAAGATTCGGCGAGAAGCTGGGCATATTTTGGGAGATCACCGCTGGAATTGGTTTTCAGGCGCAGGGCGTTCTCACCTATGAAATCACAGAATCTCTGAAGTAGCTGCTCCCAGCCTTCCACTCCTAGATACCGCCGAGACATTCCTGATCCGATGAAGAGCATCGGTGATGCTTCGAATTTTTTAAAGTGCTGATTCAGGCTTTCCTTGAAGGACATTCTAACCTCTCCACCTGTTTTGCTAGTGCTAGCCTTTCTGACGGACCGTTCGGTTGCCGTACCACAGCTCCATTCGCCTTTATGAACGGCTGGAGCGCCCTAGACCGTAAGGCGTTGAGCGAGTGGCCACTATAATGTGATTGCCAGTGAAAGCCCTCGAAAATTTTAAGTGACTATCTGTAAGGTCCCTGCTTGTCGTCCAAGGGGGCTTGAAATAGCTTGCACATGAATGGTTCAGCTATGAATGGCTGATTTGGCCGATTTCTGCCCGTCGCCACAGTCAGCTTTGGGTCGCCGCTCCCCTCGCCTGTGGCGATCGGCAGAGAGCTGCCAATATCAGCAGCTCAACACCAACGAAATCGTGAGCGATTCAGTGTGCGCTTGGCTCTACCTTTTGACGGGTTTGTAGTGGGTGATTTTTCTCTATCAAAGGGGCAGATAAAAATCAACACAGAAAAACCGTGACCAGTCCCTGAAGTTTTCTATTTAAAATTAATCTCACCTTGCCCCTTAAGCAACTGACGAATTTTATAATCCCATCGACCGTCATGAATAATTCTATCGTGCTCGTATTCACCATTTATGATTTCATCTTTACTCAAAGACGAGAGCTCTTCCCAGTCATGACCGAAGACATATGTAGCGTTATTTAGATATATGCTTTCTAGGAAATATGCCTTTTTCTTGGCGAATCCATATACAAAATATCCTGAATAGCCGCCTCGACCAGTTGCCAAAAAATCCGGTTCATATTGAGAAAGGAGCCTCATACGATGCTCGATTACACCTTTTGCAGAAGGAGTTAATCGTTGAAGATGTGGTTCAACGTACCCTTTGGCTTCATTCCATGGATACTTACCTGGTGGCAGCACTTCCCACTGAAGCTGGCGAATAGGTACGTTGGCAATTTTGTGATCTGCGATATCAAATATTTTGAAGTAACCAAAGCATTCGAGGAATAGATTTGCCAAGTGCAAAACAGCACTTTCGCCATCTAGATCAAAATCAATTTCGCGTGTTGTTAGATACAACTCACCATCTATGCTTTTTAGGATAATTCGTTCAATTGGTGCACGGATAAAATCTATAGGGTAAACATCCATGATCCGATGTTGTACACCAGAGTGTTCTTGGCCATGCCAGTCCTTCCAAGTCCGATATGTTGGTATTGCCTTTTTTATCATGGGGAGATCTCTTCTTTTAATCTCCTTCCCGCTAATATTGAAATCACTTACCTTCCCTACATTACTAGGTAGAGCTGCATCGCCATCTTGCCCAAGCTTATCCAAGCCTAACTTACGAAGATTGTCGTCAACTATATTTTTAGCATCGACAACAAAATATACTTTCCTTGCACCTCTAGCTTCCGCGTAAATACGGGCTACACTTTTTATAACTTTTGCTTCAATCATAACTAGTCCCTGTGTAATCTCTGAGGCAGAGTCATGACGCTATCACTAGGCTGCTGATAATATCAACGACTATCCTCATCTACGTATGAGTCGTCTTGCTTCAGCAGGGTATTTCGAAAACATCAAGCCGATAACTGCAGATGTAGCGAGATCGCTTTCCACCGTTTTTATGTTTTACAGCTATCCTGAATGACCGCCTTGATTTCATGGACGCTTAGTGACTGCTTTTGGCCGTAAGGGCACCAGAGTCAATGTCCGGTTCTGGCCGTCTGCTGCATGTCGCCACGGCAGCTTTTGGCGGATTCCTGCCTATTCTCCACGGAAGGGATGATCGACAACGTTCGAATTCAGGAGGTTTACCATTCGTATGCGGCTCTGAATTACTTACAGACCGACAATGTGCTGACATCTAAGAAATCCCGAATTCGATTCCACCGAACGCCATAACTAGCTGATTTATTTATAGTTACTAGTTGGGGTACGCCGAATTTTCCAGCGAACTCCAGACGTCCGAAAAACCTAGTCTCGCCGAAACATACCGTTCGTCTGGTGCCGCACCATCCAAGGTTCCAGAGAAGGCTTTCAAAATCTCTGAAACCCCCGAAAAACCCGCCTTCTGGCGGGTTTTTTCGTTTTGGCGTTCCGTGGACTCCGCCAAAACCTTATGGATACCATCGATTTTAGGGGCGAGGTAGTTAGATAAAGAGGGAGTGTTCTTAAAGCGCACACCACTGCCCCGCTCTCCGATTCGGCTTGCCGTTCAGCCAAGCCCACCGCCGCACCTAGCTTTTAGACGACGACGGCCGCGCCATATAAGACAAAGCCCCTGTAGAAATGCAGGGGCTTTGTTGTTTCTGGAGTTCCACCCTGATCAGCCTGAACCTGCCATCGGCGGGCAACAGATCAAAATGCCCCTATCCCGTCGTTCCCGCTTTTTCGGTATAACCAATTCCCTCGCGTTGTGAACGGACCTCTATGAACGCTTTGAAGTTGATCTTCCTACTGGTGATTTTCCCGTTGCTGCTGACGGCCCTGGGTGGCTGGGAGCGCGAGCGGGCGGAGTCCGCTACTGCGGCGTCGATTGATTACCAGCGCCACCTCGTTACTTATAAACAACAGTTGCAAGAGGTGGCGGCCATGCAACCTGTGCCCACCGCTGATGCGCCAGAGGGGCTGATCAGCGTTCAGGAAGCCATCGCTCGACTGGAAAGAAACGAAGCTGAATTGCCCACTGCGCAACGCGTCAATCATGCACGGCGCGTCATCGCGCTCTGGGTGATGGGCCTGGGACTGCTCGCCGCTTTGATTGGTGTAACCGCGTTGCTTGCTACGCACTGGGCAGGACGACGTGCGCAGCAATCGCGCGAAACATTGTTGCAGGTGTTCTCCATCGGCAGCCGATGGTTGCCCTACGTGCTGGTGAGCCATGTGGTGGCAATGGCGGCGACCGTCGCCTTGGCGTTGAGCTACGAAGGCTTGGCGATGTGGCATATCGGCCGGCTGGGTAGTGGCGAGGTCAAGCTGATGGCGGTGCTGGGGGTGATTGCGGCGTTTTGCTTGTACTCGATCTGGCAGTTGCTTAAACAGTTGCGCCACATGCTGGGGATGTTTACGCCTGAACCGCTGGAGATGTTCGGGCAGGTGGTGACGCCCGATCAGGCGCCGGGGTTGTGGCGCCATGTGAACGAAGTGGCGGGCAAACTCGGCGCGTTGCCACCGGACCATATTGTGGTGAGCCTGGCTCAGGGCTTTTACGTGACGTCCAGCGAGGCCACTGTGCAACCGGCGAACACTTCGCTGCGGGGGCGAACCTTGCATGTGCCGCTGTTGTACCTGGGCCTGTTGAGTCGCGAGGAGGTCGGCGCGGTGATCGGCCATGAGCTGGCGCACTTTGCTGGGAAAGACACGGAATACAGCCTGCGTTTTTTGCCGATCTACGACGGGGTCAATCGCAGCCTGGAAGCGCTGTTGAACACGATGCTGGCCAGCGATGTTATCCAGGGATGGCTGATGCGGCCGTCGTTCATGTTCGGTGTGTTTTTCATGCAGCGCTTTGATGACGCAGTTAACCACTGGAGCCGTGAGCGCGAATTGCTGGCGGATGCGGCTGGTGCGCGACTGGTAGGCAGTACAGCTGCGGCGTCGGCGCTGTTGCGGGTGTCGGTGTTGCAACCGCACATAGAGGACTCACTGCTGGCACTGTGTGACGCTGCCTCGGCGACAGATTTGCCCGACGCCGTGCTCGCGACCTCGCGTGAGTGCCAATTGCAACTGCCGCCCGAAGCCTTGGCGATTCATCAACCGCACCCAACCGACTCCCATCCCTCCAACGGCGAACGCCTGCAGGCGCTGAACGTTTCGCTGGACGATGCCCTGCGCAGCGCAACCCGCGCGGTGGATAGCGACGCGGCGAATGCTCAGATAGATGCCTGCTTCAGCGCACCACAGGCCCTGCGCGCGCAGCTGTCTGGCGACGTGATGGAAGTGGCCGAGTCGGAGAACACCGCGCATACCCATCTGCTGGAAACCCTGGCCGCTTCGACCGAAGGTGATCGTAGATTGCATGAAGGAGGACAGTGGCGCGGGGTACTGATGGCGCTGTCGGGCCTGCCCTTTGTGTTGGCTGCGCTGTTTATCTTGAGCCGGGTCTGGCTCGCCCCGGAGCGTTTGAAAGGCACGCCGCTGTCGGCAGTCGGCGCGGGCGCTTGCCTGGGTGTTATTGGGCTGGCCCTGCTGTGGCTGGGGATCCGCCGATTCATTCGTGCGCCGCAGACCGCATTGCGCCTGACGCCGGAACATTTTGAGTTCAATAACCTGGCGCAGCCGCTGCCCATCGAACATATCGAAGAGATTTCGCTGCAATTCGTCCAGGGCATTTGGATAACGCTTCAATTGACGCCCGAGGCGCCATTACCTGCAACGCGCAAGACAGCGTTCGGCGTTCCCGGTGTGCGAATTAATAAAAAGAAACGCCAAGTGCTGCTGCTTATGGCACAGCTCTGTATCGACAATAAAAAGATAGAGCCCTATGAAGGGTTGTCCTTGATGCTCGACTACAAGAATGCAGCGTTGGCGCGCAAGATGTTGCAGAGCCGCCAGGACTGATACGCGCACATAAAAAAACCCCGAACCAGTCGGGGTTTTTTATCGCCTGGAATCAGGCGTGACGTGCGATCAGTTAGAAAACGTTGATCGGGTAGTCGGCGAACAGACGGATTTCGTTACCGCCTACGTTGTACTTGTCGGCATTGCTGGAAACGCGCAACCACGAGGCACGAGCACGCAGGCTCAGGTCTTTGGCTGGGCCGCTCTGAACGACGTATTTGAACTGGTTGAAGATCTCGCGCTCGGTGCCGTTGCCACGGCCACTGCCGTCGTCAATGTTGGTGCCGCGAACGTAGGCCACGTTGTAGGTCAGGCCAGGCACGCCGAAGGTGCTGAAGTCCAGACCGTAGCCGGCTTGCCAGGAGCGCTCGTCCTTGCCGTTGAAGTCGGACCAGTAGGAGTTGGCCAGCAGGATGGTGTTGCCGCCGTCGCCGATGCCGGTGTCCACGGTATTGTCACGGTAGCCGCCATACAGGTAACCGGTATCGCCGGTACTGCGCTGATGGGCCAAGGTGAAGCTGTGCGCACCAACAGCCCATGTAGCGCCCAGGCTCCAGATTTTGTTGTCGCGCGCGTCGCCATTACCGCGTTGCTCGGCGAAGCTCCTGTCCAGCTTGGTTTTGTAGCCGTTGAAGTCAAAGGTCAGCGACTGTTTCTCTGGCAGGGCCAGCACGTAGTTGACGTTGACGTATTGCTTCTTCAGCACGTCTTGCATGTCGGAAGCGTACAGCGCAGCCGACAGGCTTTCGGTGAACTTGTAGCTGCCGCCCAGGTAGCTGATGTTCTTCAGGTTACCGCTGTCGGTGCCTTCAGCACCTTTTTGGGCTTCCTTGGTGAAGCGACCTGCGTCCAGTTGCAGACCTTCGATCTCTTTGGAAACGATCGAGGTACCGGTGTAAGTTTCCGACAACAGACGAGAGTTGTCGTACTGCAGCACAGGAACGGCCGGCATTTGATCGCCGTACTTGAGCACGGTGTTCGATACGCGGAACTTCACCGCGGCGCCGCCCTTGGCCAGGTCGTCGGCTGCTGCGCCGCTGTCACCTTGCTTGAAGAAGTTAATACCGCCCGCGCCGCTGCGACCTTTGCCACCGTCCAGACGGATAGCGTACTGACCGATCACGTCCACACCCACACCAACGGTGCCTTGGGTGAAGCCGGACTCAAACTTGCCGATGAAGCCCTGGCCCCATTCAGCTTTGTCTTGCTTGCCGTTTTTGTAGTCACGGCTGATGTAAGCGTTACGTGCTGCGATGTTCAGGTGGCTGTCTTCAACGAAACCCTTGGATTGCTCCTGGTCGTTTGCCATTGCTGCCGATGCGCTCAAAATCCCCAGAGCGATCAGACTCATCCGTTGCTTCAACATTTTCTTGTATTCCTTATTTCTGGTTGAGTACGCACTGTGACACCAGGCTCCATGTCGCTTTTCTGGTGTCGACTTTTCCGGAAAAAAGAAGGCCCGCGGACGACTGAACATGCCGCGGGCCTTTTTTTATTAGATGAGTCATGGCGGTTAGCCACAGGCGTTGGGCGCAATCCTAGTCGCGGGTTGAACTATGTGTCAATTTCGCGAATCGTCTGTATTTAGGCGAAATAATTCTAAGCAAAGGCCTATAGCCTGTCTGAAAACGACAAAAATCTTGTCGCATACAAGAAAAAAACACATCCAGTAACACATATCAAAGTGGATACGTTTGGTAATAGATAACGTACGCAAATGCAAAGCATTACCATTAGCGCGTTTTCTCCTCCCAAACATTTTGGATACTTTTCCCAATGCCTGCCCCTCGCCTGACACCCATGACTCTTGGGCTTTCTGTTCTGCTGTCTGCCGGTTTTGCCTGCGCGGCCACCACCTTGCCCGAGACCTCGATCAGCGTCGAAGCTGACGAAGATGACCCGCGCATCAAGGAAACCAGCACCGCCACACGCACCGCCACTCCCGTGCGTTATGTGCCTCAGGCTATTGATTCGGTGAAGACTGAGAACCTGCGTTCATACGGCACCAACGACCTGGGCCAGGCTTTGAGCGGCATCCCCAACGTGAGCAGCGGCGCCGATACACGTTTCGACAGTGTGCGCATCCGTGGTTTTGACGCGAGCAATGACTTCTACCTGGACGGCATTCGCGACGACAGCCAGTACGTGCGCGACCTGCATAACATCGAGCGCATCGAAGTGCTCAAAGGCCCGGCAGCAGTGCTTTACGGGCGAGGAGGTCAGGGAGGGATCGTCAACCGCGTGAGCAAGTTGCCAACGGCCGGGCACAAATCGAGCATCGAGGCGCAAGGCGGCAGCAACGATTTGCGCAGCCTGTATGCCGACCTGAGCACTGACCCCACCGATAACATCAGCCTGCGCCTGAACATGGGTAACCAGGACAACAACAGCTTTCGCGACGACGTGAGCGGCAGTCGCCAACTGTTTGCACCGTCCATGAGCTGGCAACTCACGCCTGACCTGAACTGGCTGGTGCAATACGAATACAGCCGCTACAACCGCACGCCTGATCGCGGCGTGCCCGGCGTCAACGGGCGCCCAGCGGATGTGAGCCGCAGCACCACCTACGGCGACAGCCGCGATTACATCGACGACAAAACCCAGTCCCTGCGCTCCAAGCTCACCTACGAGCTCAACGACAACTGGCAACTGCGCCAGACGCTGGGCGTGTTCAAGCTCGACAGCGATTTCGACAATACCTACCAAACCGGCTACAACCCTGCGAACAACCGCGTGACGCGCCAACGCTGGCAACAGGACCTGACCACCCTCAACATTTTCAACAACGTCGAGCTCGAAGGCAGTTTCAGTACCTATGGCCTGGAGCACCGCCTGCTCACTGGCCTTGAGCTGGGCAGCCAACGTCGCGATCCAAAGCTATACAGTGGTGGCCTGACCGTGCCGGCCATTGACCTCAACCAGCCGAATCGTCATTTGAGCCATACCGGGCGGATGAGCGTGTCGAGCAACAACCACACCGAAGTCGAAAGCCGCGCCATTTACGTCCAGGACCAACTGCGCCTGAATGATCAATGGCAAGTGCTGGCCGGCGTGCGTTACGACGTGTTTGAAGTGAGCACCAAAAACAAGCTGCTCAATGTTCAGGAGGGGGTCGACAGCCGCAAGGCCAGCCCACGTTTCGGCCTGGTGTGGACGCCTCTGGAACACCACTCGTTCTATGCCTCGTGGAGCAAGACGTTCTCACCGGCAGGGGGTGGTTTGATCGGCATCACCCCGAACGCCGCCGGCAGCGTCAACGACCTGAGCCCCGAGCTGACCAAGCAGAAAGAAATCGGCGTGAAGAGTGACTGGCTCGACGACCGCCTGAGCACCACTCTGGCGGTGTACGAACTGGAACTCTACAACCGCCGCACCAACGACCCGCTTGACCGCACCATCATCCTGCTCAGCGGCCTTCAGCGTTCGCGTGGCGTGGAGCTGACGGCCACCGGCAAGATCGTCGGCAATTGGTATGTACGCGGCGGTGTTGGCGTGCAGGATGCCAAGGTCGAGAAAGACAACAATGGCTTTGAAGGCAAGCGCGTCAGCGACGTCGCCAAGCGCAATGCCAGCCTGTTTATCACCTGGAAACCGGAAATGGGCTGGTACGCAGAAACCGGCCTGACGCTGGTGGGCGACCGTTATGCCGACAGTCTCAACACCGTGGTCCTACCGGGTTATGGCAGTTGGGATGCGCTGGTCGGGTTCCGCCATAAAGAATGGGACGTGCGGGCGGCGCTGAACAACATTACCGACAAGACTTACTACGAATCAGCAACCAGTGTGGCGCAGATTCAGCCGGGGGAGCCGCGTAACCTGGTGGTGACGGGGACTTACAGCTTTTAATTTAAGTGTGGGAGGGGCTGCTTCGCCGCACAACGCAGGCGAGCCCCCTCGCCGCAGCAGGCTCGCTCAAACCTTTGATGGCCGTGTTGTTCAGTTTTTGAGCAGGTCACACAACGCGTGCACTTCATCATCACTGAACAACCCTACCGGGTAGCGTTCACTCATCACGCTGCGCAGATCCGATTGCCGCCGGACCTGCCGCGCGCCGTGTTCCTTCAACCAGTGCCCCAGCGCATGGATCGTATCGTTGTTAACCCGTAAAGGGTGGAAGGTGCGCGTGTAGATCGGGTTGATATCGGCGTTCATTTCAGCGCTCTCTCCTACTGCTTGAGCGGCTAACTTACTCAAGGTTTATGACAGAACTGTGCAGTTCTCACCTTGGGCCACTGAGGCAACACCGATACAAGAGCTATGCCAATGTCGCGTGCTTGCGGGCTTATGGGCACAAAAAAGCCCGCGGCCTTACTGGGCCGCGGGCTTGCTGCAGACGCTGAAACCGAGTAGCACCCGGCCGCCGGAAAGGCGCTGTTACAACTGCACTCAGTTTTTGTGCGGGGCGGGCTGCTGCTGGGTCAGACAGTGGATATTACCGCCACCCAGTAACAGTTCACGGCCCGGCACCATCACCACTTCGTGTTGCGGGAACAGGTTCTGCAGGATGGCCTTGGCTTCGTTGTCCAGCGGGTCGTCGAAGCTTGGCGCGATGATGCCGCCGTTGACGATCAGGAAGTTGACGTAGGAACCGGCTAACCGCACGGTCGGATTACGTTCCTGGGTGCCGTCCACCGGGTCAACACCTGCGCATTCTTCTTCAGTGGCATACAACGGCCCTGGGATCGGCATTTTGTGCACTGTGAATGGGCGGCCCTGAGCGTCGGTGCTGCTTTGCAGCACGTCCATCGCCGCGTGGCAGCGGGCGTAGTTCGGGTCTTGCGCATCGTCGGTCCACGCCAACAACACTTCACCTGGACGCACGTAGCAGCAGAAGTTATCCACATGGCCGTCGGTTTCGTCGTTGAACAGACCGTCCGGCAGCCAGATGATCTTATCCACAGCCAAGTTGGCGCTGAGCACCGCTTCGATCTCGGCACGGTCAAGGTGCGGGTTGCGATTGCGGTTGAGCAGGCATTCTTCAGTAGTGATCAGGGTGCCTTCGCCATCGACATGGATCGAACCGCCTTCCAGCACAAAACCTTCGGTGCGATAACGCGGTGCTCGCTCGATTTCGAGGATCTTGCCGCCCACCTGCGAGTCGCGATTCCACGGCGAGTAGAGGCCGCCATCAAAACCGCCCCAGGCGTTGAAATCCCAGTTCACGCCGCGCACTTCGCCGCTGTTGTTGATCACGAACGTCGGGCCAGTGTCGCGTACCCAGGCGTCATCGCTGGACATTTCCACCACACGAATATTCGGCACGTCCAAACGAGCGCGGGCGTTTTCGTACTGGCCGGCAGAAACCGCCACGGTCACCGGCTCAAAACGCGCGATGGCCTTGGCCACTGCCACATGAGCCGCCTGCGCAGGTTTACCCCCCAGACGCCAGTTGTCCGGGCGCTCGGGCCAGACCATCCAGGTTTGCGTCTGTGGTGCCCATTCGGCGGGCATATGGAAGCCATCGGCGCGGGGGGTGCTGTGCAGGGTGGTCATGGCGATCAGGACTCCGAATGGGGGAAAAGGCCGACTTTATAACGGATAAAAATCGGCTTTAAAAGCGATCAAAAAGCATGATCGATAAATATGACAGGTAATAGCCGATAACAATCGATTAATTACAACTGCTCATCGAGTACCTTCGACAACATGTCGACAAAAAAATCCACGCTGCGTTTAGACGTAACCATCGGCGGCTTGATCTTGAGGATGTTCAGGTAGTCACCAGTAGGTTGCATGAAAATCCCCAACGCGCGCAGGCGGTCACATAGCAACGTGGTCTCTTCGGTCGCCGGTTCCAGGGTTTGTCGATCGCGAACCAACTCCAGGCCAAGATAAAAACCGGAACCGTGAACCGCGCCCACCAAGGGATGGCGATCAATCAGTGCTTCCAACCGCGCCTTGAAATGCCCTCCGACAACTTTGGCGTTTTCCCACAGTTTTTCTTCCTCCATCACGTCCAGCACCGCCATGCCGATGCGGCAACTCACCGGGCTGCCCCCGACGACGAGAAGAAATACCCTCCAGCCTCCAGTGCCTCGGCGATTTCCCGCCGGGTAATCACTGCACCCAACGGCTGGCCGTTGCCCATGCCCTTGGCCATGGTGATGATGTCAGGTACAACGCCCTGCTCTTCAAAGCCTCAGAAAAAATGCCCCATGCGGCCATAGCCCACCTGCACTTCATCGGCGATGCAGACGCCGCCCTGAGCGCGAACCAACCCGTACACCTGCTCAGCGCCCTGATGACCTTGGGTACGCGCACGCCCTGCAGTGTGTTGAGGGCTGCGAGCTAGGGCTGCAACTCCACAGCGGCGTAGTCGCCCCGGCAGATTTTCAGAACAAACCGGCCGCGGGAGCTGTCGACTTTGTAATTGAGGTCTTGCTGGCTGCCCAATGACTGCAACGTGCCAGAAAGGCCGTTTTTTAGACGTGTATATCGCCATTGTTCAGGGGGCTTGCGCAACCCCCACATGCACACGGTCCTGACCAGCGCCACAACACAAGCTATGCTCCATTCGCTAAACGTCCGCCTAAGGAAAAGGGCCCCAGTCATGCGCATTCTCATTACCGGTGGCGCCGGTTTTATCGGTTCTGCTTTGATACGTCATCTGATTCAGCACACCGAGCACGAAGTGCTCAACCTGGACAAACTCACCTACGCCGGCAATCTGGAATCGCTGACCAGTATCGCGGCCAATAGCCGCTATGAGTTCGTACAGGCCGATATCATCGACCAAGCCACCGTCAGCGCAGTGCTCGCGCGCTTCGAGCCTCAAGCGATCATGCATCTGGCCGCCGAATCCCACGTCGACCGTTCGATTGACGGCCCGTCGGATTTTATCCAGACCAATATCGTCGGCACCTACAGCCTGCTGGAAGCCGCCCGCGGCTACTGGCAAACCCTTTCCGGGCCAGACAAGAGCGCGTTTCGCTTCCACCATATTTCTACCGACGAGGTCTACGGCGACCTACACGGCGTGGACGATCTGTTCACCGAAACCACGCCCTACGCGCCCAGTTCGCCCTACTCTGCCAGCAAAGCCGCGTCCGACCACTTGGTCCGCGCCTGGCAACGCACCTACGGCCTGCCCGTGTTGCTGACCAATTGCTCCAACAACTACGGCCCCTTCCACTTTCCTGAAAAGTTGATTCCGCTGGTGATCCTCAACGCTCTCGCGGGCAAGCCTTTGCCGGTCTATGGTGATGGCTTGCAAGTGCGCGACTGGCTGTTTGTCGAGGACCACGCCCGAGCGTTGCTCACCGTCGTGACGCACGGCGTAGTCGGCGAGACCTACAACATCGGCGGCCACAACGAGCAGAAGAACATCGATGTTGTGCGCAGCATCTGCAGCCTGCTGGAGGAATTGGTACCCCACCCTCCGCACGGTGTGGAGAAATACGCCGACCTGATCACGTTCGTGAAAGACCGTCCGGGCCACGACCAACGCTACGCGATCGACGCCAGCAAAATCGAACGCGAACTGGGCTGGGTACCCGAAGAAACCTTTGAAACCGGGCTGCGCAAAACCGTGCAGTGGTACCTCGATAACCTGGAATGGTGCCGCAGGGTTCAGGATGGGAGTTATCAAGGTGAACGATTGGGCAATACCGACACGAGGGATCTGATTGCATGAAAGGAATCGTATTGGCCGGTGGCTCCGGCACACGCTTGCACCCCATCACCCTGGGTGTCTCCAAACAACTGCTGCCGGTCTACGACAAGCCGATGATTTACTACCCGATCTCGGTACTGATGCTGGCAGGCATCAAAGAAATTCTGGTGATTTCCACGCCGGCGGACTTACCGCAATACCGCAACCTGCTGGGTGACGGTAGCCAGTTTGGCGTGACGTTCAGCTACGCCGAACAACCGAAGCCGGACGGGCTGGCGCAAGCCTTCCTGATTGGCGAGCAGTTCATCGGCAACAACCCCGTGTGCCTGATCCTGGGCGACAACATTTTCCACGGCCAGCGTTTCAGCGAGCAGTTGCATGCGGCGGTCAATCGCGGCAAAGGTGCCACGGTGTTTGGCTATTGGGTCAAAGACCCAGAGCGCTTCGGTGTAATCGACTTCGACAGCGAAGGCCGCGCCCTGTCCATCGAAGAAAAACCCGCTGTACCGAAATCCAGCTATGCCGTCACCGGCCTGTATTTTTACGACAACGACGTGGTCAGCATCGCCAAGGCGGTCAAACCCTCCGCCCGTGGCGAACTGGAAATCACCGACGTCAACAACGCTTATCTCAAGCGCGGCGACTTGCAGGTGGAGCGCTTCGGTCGAGGTTTCGCCTGGCTGGATACCGGCACCCACGACAGTTTGCTGGACGCGTCGCAGTACGTGCAGACCATCGAGCGTCGCCAAGGTCTCAAAGTGGCGTGCCTTGAAGAAATCGCCTACGGCAACGGCTGGATCGACCGCGACCATTTGTTGGAGCGCGCCAAATACTTCGGCAAGACCGGTTATGGTCAGTACCTGTATTCCCTGGCGGGAGACAACCAGTGAATATCATCGACACCTCACTTCCCGGTGTATTGATCCTCGAACCAAAAGTATTCGGTGACGAACGCGGCTTTTTCTACGAAAGCTTCAACGCCCGAGCCTTTGCAGAGGCTACCGGGCTCAGGCGCGAGTTCGTCCAGGACAACCACTCGCGCTCACAAAAAAATGTGCTGCGAGGCCTGCATTACCAACTGGAGCACACCCAAGGCAAACTCGTGCGTGTCACCGCTGGCGAAGTGCTCGATGTCGCCGTGGACATTCGCCGCAGTTCGCCGAACTTCGGCCAATGGGTGGGCGTACGTCTGTCGGCACAGAACCGTCGCCAGTTGTGGGTACCGGAAGGGTTTGCCCATGGGTTTGTGGTGCTGAGCGACTACGCCGAGTTCCTGTACAAGACCACCGACTACTACCAGCCGAGCGCCGAACGCAGCATCCTGTGGAATGACCCGACGCTGGCTATCGACTGGGAGCTGAACGAGCCGCCGCAACTGTCCGCCAAGGACCAGGCGGGCAAACTGCTGATGGACGCCGATCTGTTCCCATGAAGATCCTGATTACCGGCCAACATGGCCAAGTCTCCCAGGCACTGCAAGCGCACCTTCAGGGGCTGGGCGAATTGATGGTGCTTGGCAGCAACCAGCTCGACCTGGCCAAACCGGACCAGATCCGCGAGCAGATCCGCGCCCATCGCCCCGACCTGATCATCAACGCCGCCGCCCACACCGCAGTCGACCAAGCCGAAAGCGAACCAGACGCCGCATTCGCCATCAACGCCATCGCCCCCGGCATCCTTGCGCAGGAAGCCAAGGCCCTGGGGATTCCACTGATTCACTACTCCACCGACTATGTGTTCGACGGCAGCAAGCCTGCGCCCTACACCGAAGCCGACACGCCGAACCCGTTGAGCGTCTACGGCCAGAGTAAGCTGGCGGGCGAGCAGGCCATTGCGACGGCGGGCGGTCAATACCTGATCCTGCGTACCAGTTGGGTCTACTCCAACCAGGGCAAGAATTTCCTGCTGACCATGCAACGCCTGCTGCAAGAGAAACCGCAGATGCGCATCGTGGCTGACCAGATCGGCGCGCCAACATGGGCCGGGACCATTGCCGGCAGCACCCGCGCACTGATCGAGCGCTGGCTGGCCGGCGAGGCGGGAGAATGGGGTATTTATCACCTCACCGCCCAAGGTGAAACATCGTGGTTCGGCTTCGCTCAGGCGATTGGCGAGCACCTGCACGCCGATGGCAAAGCCTGTGCCGAACTGGAAGCGATCCCATCCAGCGCCTACCCGACGGCCGCCAAGCGCCCCTTGAACTCACGCCTCGATTGCAGCCGCTTGCAGCAACAGTGGCACGTCAGCCAGCCACACTGGCAAGACGCATTGCGCGAGTGTCTTGCACAGCAGCACTAGGCATAATGCGCCTGTCCCCATAGGCGCACGACTCCCATGACTCCATCCCTTCCGCGAAGACCCCGCTGGCGCAGCCTCGCCCTGCTGGCATTGTGCCTGGCACCGCTGCTGTGGCCGCTGGAGCACTTGGCCGAGCGCTATTACCGCAGCGAACTGGCCGGGCAGAATCGCCAGACCCTCGACCTCTACGTCGCCAACCTGTTGGGCACCCTGCACCGCTATGAAGTGCTGCCGCAGATCCTCGGCGACTTGCCCGCGCTGCGCACCGTGCTGGATGCGCCGAATGTAAGCTCCCATCAAATCAACGCCAACCTGCTGCTCAAGGACGTCGCCGCCCAGGCCGGGGTTGAAGTGATGTACCTGATGGACACCACCGGCAAGACCCTCGCCGCCTCGAACTGGGATAAACAGGACAGCTTTGTCGGGCGCAATTTCTCGTTCCGCCCGTACTTCAGCGAAGCCATGGCCGGGCGCCTCGGGCGGTTTTTCGGCCTGGGTACTACGTCGGCCAAACGCGGTTATTTCTTCGCCGCCGCCGTGCGCGAGGGCGACAAGATCATCGGCGTGCTGGTGGTCAAGGTCGACCTGGACCATACCGAAAGCCTGTGGGGCAACACGCCTGAACAACTGCTGGTAACCGACCACAACGGCGTGGTGATCCTCACCTCACGCCCGCAATGGCGTTTCCGCGCCACTCGGCCGCTGACCGCTGAAGAACGACAGGCGATCACTGCAATCCAGCCCTACCCCACCCGTGATCCACAGCCGCTGAGCCTAAGCAACACCGCATGGTTGCGCCAATCCACTGCCATCGCCGAGACCGGCTGGAACGTCGAAATCCTCGCGCCCCAATCATTGATCAGCCGCCCGGTGCGCACGGTGGTCGCCGTGGGTGGGGCCACGCTTCTGGTGCTGATGTTGCTGCTCGGTTTGATGATGCAACGACGCCGCCATTACCTGGAGCGCATCGCTTTTGAAGCCAAGGCGCGTCGCGAACTGGAAGCCCGTGTGATCGAGCGGACCAGCGACCTGGAAGGCTTGAACCGCCGCCTCAAACAAGAAGTGCTGGAACGCGAACATGCCCAGCAGGAACTGGTGCGCGCCCAGGATGATTTGGTGCAAGCGGGCAAGCTCTCGGCGCTGGGCACCATGTCGGCGAGTATCAGCCACGAACTCAATCAGCCCCTGGCCGCAATTCGCAGCTATGCGGAAAACGCCGAGATCCTGCTGGACCATGAACGCACCGCCGATGCGCGGGGCAACCTTAAGTTGATCAGCGAACTGACCGGACGCATGGCTTCGATCATCGCCCACCTGCGCGCCTTCGCCCGGCGCGACCGGCATGCGCCGGAGAGCGTGGCCCTGCAACCGGCGCTAGACGACGCGCTGGCGCTGCTGGCCAAACGTCGGCGGTCAATGGAAGTGGAGCTGATCCGCGATTTGCCGGAAGCGACCCTGTGGGTACAGGCCGGCGAAACACGGCTGCGCCAAGTGCTGGGCAACTTGCTGGCCAACGCCCTGGACGCCCTCACCGAAAAAGGCCCGCCGCGTAAACTGTGGCTGAGTGCCGAAACCACCGCCCAAGGCGTCAACCTGTACATTCGTGACAATGGCCCTGGGTTTTGCATGGAAGCGTTGGGCCGCGCCAGCGAACCGTTCTACACCACCAAGACCCGCACCCAAGGCCTGGGATTGGGCCTGGCGATCTGTGACACCTTGATGCGTGCCTTTGGCGGCGAACTGTCGTTCGCTAACCACAAGGAAGGTGGCGCGCTGTTAACCCTGAAATTGCGTGCCGGCTCGCCGGGCGTCAGTCTGCAACCGTCCGAGGACCGCAGTGTATGAGTATCGATAACCAGATTCAGGTGGTGTTGATCGACGACGATCCACACCTGCGTCAGGCCCTGTGCCAGACCCTGGACCTGGCCGGGCTGAAAGTCCTGACCCTGGGCGAAGCCACCGGCCTCACCGCGCGCCTGTCGCGGGATTGGCCGGGCGTAGTGGTCAGCGACATCCGCATGCCCGGCATGGACGGCCTGGAGCTGCTGGCCGAACTACACGGCCAGGATCCAGACCTGCCGGTGCTGCTGATCACCGGCCACGGCGACGTGCCGTTGGCGGTGCAGGCGATGCGCGCGGGTGCCTATGACTTCCTCGAAAAACCCTTCGCCAGCGACTCGCTGCTCGACAGCGTGCGCCGCGCCCTGGCCTTGCGCCGGCTGGTGTTGGATAACCGCAGCCTGCGCCTGGCCCTCAGCGACCGCCAGCAACTGAGCACGCGACTCGTTGGGCACTCACCGCAAATGCTGCGCCTGCGCGAGCAGATCGGCGCGTTGGCGGCGACCAAGGCCGACGTGCTGATCCTCGGTGAAACCGGCGCCGGCAAAGAAGTCGTGGCCCGTGCACTGCATGACCTGTCGAACCGACGCAGCGGTCCGTTTGTGGCGATCAACGCCGGTGCCCTGGCGGAATCTGTAGTGGAAAGCGAACTGTTCGGTCATGAGCCCGGAGCCTTTACCGGGGCGCAGAAACGCCGCATCGGCAAGTTCGAGTTTGCCAACGGCGGCACCTTGTTCCTCGACGAAATCGAAAGCATGAGCCTGGATGTGCAGGTCAAACTGTTGCGCCTGTTGCAGGAGCGCGTGGTGGAACGCCTGGGCGGCAATCAACTGATCCCGCTGGATATCCGCATTATCGCTGCCACCAAGGAGGACCTGCGCCAGGCCGCCGACCAGGGCCGTTTCCGCGCCGACTTGTATTACCGTCTCAACGTCGCGCCGCTGCGCATTCCGCCGCTGCGCGAGCGCGGTGAAGATGCATTGATGCTCTTCCAGCACTTCGCCGACGAAGCCAGCAGCCGCCATGGCCTGACGTTGCACGAGCTGCAGCCGGGCCAGCGGGCCTTGTTGTTGCGTCACAGCTGGCCGGGCAATGTGCGGGAATTGCAGAACGCCGCCGAGCGCTTTGCACTGGGCCTGGAACTGGCACTGGACAGCACGCCGGACAACCCCGCCAGCAGCGTACTGACCTCCACACCGGGTGGCTTGAGCGAGCAAGTCGAGCAGTTCGAGAAAAGCCTGATCGCTGCCGAACTGACCCGTCCCCACAGCTCCATGCGCAGCCTCGCCGAAGCCCTCGGAGTACCGCGCAAGACCTTGCACGACAAACTGCGCAAGCATGGCCTGAACTTCGCCAACCAAAGCGCCGACGACGAATGACCCTGCCCACCCACCAAGAGGTCCCCATGAGCCGCGACAGCCGTTACCTGGAATCCGTCCTGCACCACGACATCCCCCTGACCCGGGAAATGGGCCTCAAGGTGCTCGACTGGCAAGACAGGCAACTGCGGCTGCACCTGCCCCTGCAGGCCAATATCAACCACAAGAGCACCATGTTCGGCGGCAGCCTCTACTGCGGCGCGGTGCTGGCGGGTTGGGGCTGGCTGCACCTGCAACTGCGTGAGGAAGGGATTGAAGACGGGCATATCGTGATTCAGGAAGGGCAGATCAGTTATCCGCTGCCGGTGACGCAAGACGCGACCGCAATATGCGCGGCGCCGGAGGAGAAGGTGTGGAAGCGCTTTGTCGCGACCTACAAGCGGTATGGCCGGGCGCGGTTGGCGTTGGACACGTGGATCGTGAATGAGGGCAGTGACGAAAGAGCGGTAGCCTTCACTGGCCAATACGTCCTGCACCGCTAGAAGCCAATACACAAAACAAATGTGGGAGGGGGTTTGCTCCCGATGGCGGTAGTTCAGTCACTGCTGTATTGACTGATACACCGCTATCGGGGGCAAGCCCCCTCCCACATTTTGATCTGCGATGGTTTTAAGATCTTGCCAAGGTCAGCAACCGCTCACGCCAGGCAGCCTTGGCCGGCAACGCCAGAAAAAACGGGTTCAACAACGATTCCCGCGCCGGGTAGCTGAACGGCTCACCACTCAACTCCAGCACCTCGCCCCCCGCACCTTCGAGCACGCCTTGTGCCGCAGCCGTATCCCATTGCGAAGTCGGCGCCAAGCGTGGATAGCAGTCGGCGCTGCCCTCGGCCAACAGGCAGAACTTCAACGAGCTGCCGATATTCGCCAACTTCAACTCACCCACGCCTGCGCTCAACCCGTCCAGCAAACGCTCCTGCTCGGGGCTGGTATGCCGACGGCTGGCAACCACCGTGAATGCCTCACCCGCCGCCGGTGCCTTGCGCACCTGGATCTGCCTGGGCGCTTCGTTCACATCGGATCGCCACGCGCCTAAACCTGCGCCGCCAAAGTAGCAACGGCCACTGGTGGGCATCGACACCACACCGAACACCACGCGGCCGTGTTCAATCAGGGCGATATTGACGGTGAACTCTTCACTGCCGGCGATGAATTCCTTGGTGCCGTCCAGCGGGTCCACCAACCACCAACGCGTCCAGCCTGCGCGCACGCTCTGGTCGATATCAGCGTCTTCTTCGGACAGCACGGGGATGCTCGGGTCCAGCGCGGTGAGGCCAGCGAGAATCAGGTGGTGGGCGGCCAGGTCTGCTGCCGTCACCGGCGAATCGTCGGCCTTTGAAGTCACCGCCACATCGGCGCGCCAGTACGGCAGGATGACTTCACCCGCCTGGCGAGCCAGCTCGATTACAGGGGCGATAAACGGGTGGCCTAAAAACAGTTCGCTCATGCGGTAAACGCTCCACGCTGGATCAACAGATCTCGTATCAGGTACAACGCCGCCAAAGCGCGACCCTCACTGAATTGCTCGTTTTGCGCTAACTGTGACAGCTCGCGCAGATTGACCCGATCCACGCGCATCGGCTCGGGCTCATCGCCTTCAAGGCTTTCTTCATACAGGTCAGTGGCCAATACCACTTGGATTTTCTGGCTCATATAACCGGGCGACAGCGACAGCTCGGTAATGTGTTCCAACTGTCGCGCGCCGTAACCGGCTTCTTCCTTGAGCTCACGATCGGCGGCAGCCAGTACGTCTTCACCCGGTTCGATCAGGCCTTTGGGCAAGGACAACTCATATTCGTCGATACCGCCGCAGTACTCTTCCACCAGCAAGGCATGCTCTTCATCGATCATCGCCACGATCATCACCGCGCCATAGCCGGCACCACGCCCCACCAGGCGCTCGTAGGTCCGTTCAACGCCATTGGAAAAGCGCAACTGCACTTCCTCCACGCGGAACAAACGGCTACTGGCGACTATTTCGCGGGCGAGGACGGTGGGTTTCTGGCGCATGAGCGGCTCCTTGGCGTGATCGGGTTACTATACCGTGGCTTTTCCGATTGTCTGTGTCGGATATCTTTACTTACATGAGACCGCACCATGCCCTCTTTGCCCTGGCACGCCATCGACACTGTCCTGCTGGACATGGACGGCACCCTGCTCGACCTGCATTACGACAACCACTTCTGGATGGAGCACCTGCCCCAGCGCTACGCCGAGCTGCACGGGGTGAGCCGGGCCATGGCCGAGATGGAGTTGCAGCCTCTGTTCGAGCGTAACGCCGGACAGTTGCAATGGTATTGCCTGGATTTTTGGAGCACAGAACTGAAGATCCCAGTGCGTGAACTCAAGCTGGAAACCGCTCACCTGATTGCCCTGCGCCCGGATGCGGATACCTTTCTCGCGGCGATCAAACAGGCCGGCAAGCGCGTGATTCTGATCACCAACGCCCATCGTGATTCGCTGTCGTTGAAGTTGGAACGCATTGAACTGGCGCCGTATTTCGAGCGATTGATCAGCTCCCACGACTACGGTTTCGCAAAGGAAGATCCGCAGTTCTGGGATGCCTTGCAGGCCGACATTCAGTTTGATCCCTCGCGCAGCCTGTTTATCGACGACACCTTGCCTATCCTGCGCAGCGCCCAGGCGTTTGGCGTGGGCCATTTGCTGGCGGTAAAAGAGCCGGACAGCAAAAAAGGGCCGAAGGACACGGGCGAGTTTGCAGCAGTCGGTGACTACCGCGATCTCATTGTCGGGCTCTGACCAAATGTGGGAGGGGGCTTGCTCCCGATAGCAGTGTGTCAGTCAAGGAAGCTTTGACTGACACTCCGTTATCAGGGGGCAAGCCCCCTCCCATATTTTCGCCCGTGTATTACTCAGGAATACGCAGCGTCTGCCCTGGGTAAATCTTGTCCGGGTTCGACAACTGCGGTTTGTTAGCTTCGAAGATTTTGTTGTACTGATTGGCGTTGCCGTAGACCGCCAAGGATATTGCGCTAAGGGTGTCGCCCTTTTTCACCACGACGAAACGGGCTGCGGCAACTGCCGGGCCGGATACGGTGATCTGGTCATCCACACTGGCCACACCGGCAATATTGCCCGCCGCCAGAATGATTTTTTCTTTCTCTTCCTGACTGGCAACGGTTCCAGTAAGCGTGACCTTGTCACCCTCCACAGTCGCGTGAACATCGGGATTACCCAGCCCGACTTCTTCAATGTGCTTTTTCAGATCATCGCTTGCGTTGGCGTTGCCCGGGGTCAACAGCTTGGCCAACTTCTCGCCTGCTTCCTTAACAAAGCTAAAAAGACTCATCGTACGCGCTCCTTGGTAGTTGATTTCCAGATGCCAAAGACTAGACCAGTCCTACAGATTTGGGTTCCAGCCCGGCCAAAGACCCAAACGCGCTAGAATCCCCCCGCCATTGGAATAAGCCCTGGAGCGAAGATGGACATCAAACAGCTGAAATTCCTGATCGCCCTCGACGAAACCCGGCACTTCGGCCAGGCAGCGGCTCGTTGCCACATTACCCAGCCCACCCTGTCGATGCGCCTGCGCAGCCTCGAAGAAGAGTTGGACTTGCCCCTGGTCAATCGCGGCCAGCGCTTCGAAGGCTTCACCGCACCCGGTGAACGGGTGCTGGCGTGGGCCCGAACAGTGCTGGCGGCGTATGACGGCTTGCAGGCTGAAGCTGCTGCCTGTCGCGGCAACCTGGTGGGTACGTTGCGTTTGGGCGTGGTGCCGCTGTCGAGCTTTGATCCGTTGGCGTTGATGCAACAACTGCATAAAGAACACCCGAGCCTGCGCTTCGAGCTATCGGCCTTGAGCTCCGAACAGATCCTTGAACAACTTGCGAGTAATCGACTGGACCTGGGCGTCTCCTATCTTGAGCGTTTGGATAATGAACGCTTTGACTCACTGGCCTTGGGCGAAACGCGCATGGGCCTGCTCTACGACCAGCGGTTTTTCAGCTTTGGCGACAAGCCGTTGAGCTGGGAGGCCCTGACCGAACTGCCCCTGGGCATGCTCACCAGTGGCATGCATTTTCGCCAGTCCATCGACCACAACTTCCACAGCCGTGGACTCAATCCCCAACCGCTGCTGCAAACCGATGCCGTCCATCAGTTGCTACAGGCGGTACACGGCGGGCTGTGTTGCGCGGTCATGCCCCTGGACGGTGGCCTGGATGCGCTCACCGAGCACCTGCGCCTGCAACCTATCGAGGATGCCCACACCCTTGCGCGCCTGGGGCTGATCATGCGTCGCAGCGCACCGCGCTCCGCGCTCGCAGAGGCATGTTTCGCGCTGTTTCAGAAATCGCAAAACGCGTCTTGATCGACGTCATCTATCGGTAGATCAGTACTGGCAATTAGACGCGACGCTTTGTCGCGCCTAGTCTAAACACTGACCAATCCGCCGGTGGTACTGCCCCATGAACGCCAAGCGCCCAGTCTGCGCGGCGCCCGCCTCTGAAACGCCCGCGCCCGCCGCCAGCCAGAGCTACCAATACTGCAATCTCGAACACACAGAGGTCGCCAGCACTGCGTTGGCGGAAGAAGTGGCGTTGGCGATCGCCTATAACGACATCAGCCAGGCAGTCATGCTGGTCACGCCGACGGACCTGGAAGACTTTATCGTCGGCTTCAGCATCGGCAGCGGCATTATCGCCGACGTTAGCGACATCTATGATCTCAAACTCAGCGGTTCAGGCTCGACCCAGTACGCTCAGGTGCAGATTTCCAGCCGCGCGTTCTGGAATCTCAAGCAGCAACGTCGCCAGTTGGCGGGCACCAGCGGTTGTGGTTTGTGCGGTGTAGAAGCGGTGGAACAAGCCTTGCCTGACCTTAAGGTCCTGCCCGGCGCACCACTGCCACCCGCCGAATGGCTTGATGGTCTGCGCCAGCGCATCAGCGCCTTTCAGCCTCTGGGCCAATACAGCGGCGCGGTGCATGCGGCGGTGTTCATGAACAGCCAAGGCGAACTGTTGATGGGCCGCGAAGACATTGGCCGGCACAACGCGCTCGATAAATTGATCGGTGCGTTGATCCGCCAAAAGATCCCGACCGATGGCGGCCTGGCGATTGTCACTAGTCGTTGCAGCCTCGAATTGATCCAGAAAGTTTTGCGCGCAGGCATCCAGACCCTCGTCAGCCTGTCGTCGCCCACCGGCCTGGCCCTGCAATGGGCCCGCCGGCACAACCTCAATCTCATCCACCTGCCGCAGAAAAGTGCGCCGCGGGTCTACAGCCCTGCGATGGAGAACCAGCCGTGAGCAATCATCATCAAGCCGACCAAACCCCAACCCCGCGCTACAAGCCTTACAAAGGCCCGGCGGGCGGCTGGGGCGCGCTGATCAGCGTGGCACAGGCGTGGTTGACCAGCGACAACGCGCTGAAAAACCTGCGCATGATGCTCAAGACCAACCAGAACGGCGGCTTTGACTGCCCGGGCTGCGCCTGGGGCGACTCGCCGGAAAGCGGCATGGTCAAGTTCTGCGAAAACGGCGCCAAGGCGGTCAACTGGGAAGCCACCAAACGTCGTGTAGACGCTGCATTCTTCGCCAAACACAGCGTCACTGCGCTGCTGGAACAGAGCGATTACTGGCTCGAATACCAGGGCCGCCTGACCGAGCCGATGCGCTACGACGCCGAAACAGACCGCTACACACCCGTCAGTTGGGAAGCAGCCTTCGACCTGATCGGCCAGCACCTCAACGCACTGCCAAGCCCGGATATGGCCGAGTTCTACACCTCGGGCCGGGCCAGCAACGAGGCGGCGTACCTGTACCAGCTGTTCGTGCGCGCCTACGGCACCAACAACTTCCCGGATTGCTCGAACATGTGCCACGAGGCCAGCGGCGTGGCCTTGGCGCAAAGCGTGGGCGTCGGCAAAGGCACCGTGACCTTTGATGACTTCGAACATGCCGATGCGATTTTCGTCTGGGGCCAGAACCCCGGCACCAACCACCCGCGCATGCTCGAACCGCTGCGTGAAGCGGTTAAACGCGGCGCCCAGGTGGTGTGTATCAACCCGCTGAAAGAGCGCGGTCTGGAACGTTTTCAGCACCCGCAACACCCGCTGGAAATGCTCACCAACGGCGACAAGCCGACCAATACCGCCTACTTTCGCCCAGCGCTGGGTGGCGACATGGCTATCCTGCGCGGCATGGCCAAGTTCCTGCTGCTGTGGGAACGCCAGGCGCAGGCCGAAGGCAAGGAAGCCGTGTTCGACCACGACTTCCTCAACGAACACACGGCCAACGTGCTCGATTACCTGGGCCAGATCGACGACACCTCGTGGGATGAAATCGTCGCGCAATCCGGCCTCCCACTGGTGGAGATTGAGCAAGCGGCACGCATGTACGCCAAAGGCAAAAACGTGATCATGTGCTGGGCGATGGGCATCACCCAGCACCGCCACTCGGTACCGACCATCCAGGAAATCGCCAACCTGATGCTGCTGCGCGGCAACATCGGCCGCCCAGGCGCCGGTTTGTGCCCGGTGCGCGGCCACAGCAACGTGCAGGGCGACCGCACCATGGGCATTAACGAACGTCCACCGGTGGCGTTCCTCGACGCCCTGGAGCGTCGCTTCCAGTTCCAGGTGCCGCGTACCAACGGGCACAACGTGGTGGAAGCGATCCACGCGATGCTTGAAGGCCGCTCCAAAGTATTTATCGGCCTGGGCGGCAACTTCGCCCAAGCTACCCCGGACAGCCCGCGCACCTTCGAAGCACTGCGTAATTGCGACCTGACCGTGCAGATCAGCACCAAGCTCAATCGCAGCCACCTGATGCACGGCAAGGACGCGCTGATCCTCCCGTGTTTGGGCCGTACCGACATCGACATCCAGGCCGACGGCCCGCAGGCGGTCACGGTGGAAGATTCGTTCAGCATGGTTCACGGCTCCAATGGCCAACTGCAACCCCTGTCGAAGCTGATGAAGTCCGAGCCAGCAATCCTGGCCGGCATTGCCGCCGCGACGCTGGGCAGCAAGCCGGTCGACTGGAACTGGCTGGTGGCCGACTACAGCCGTATCCGCGACCTGATTGCCGATACCATTCCAGGCTTCAAGGACTTCAACGACAAGATCAAAAACCCAGGTGGCTTCTACTTAGGCAACTCCGCCGGCGCGCGCCGTTGGAACACGCCTTCGGGTCGCGCCAACTTCCGCCCGAACATCCTGCCCAAAGACTTGATCCACGAACGCACCCACGCCACTGGCCGGGTACCGGATCTGATCATGCAGTCGATGCGCTCCCACGATCAGTACAACACCACCATTTATGGCCTGGATGACCGCTATCGCGGCGTGAAAGGCCAGCGTGACGTACTGTTCGTCAACGAAGCCGACATCATCCGCCTGGGCTTCAAGCCGGGGCAGAAGGCTGACATCGTGTCGCTGTGGGAAGATGGCCGTGAGCGTCGTGTGAAGGGCTTCACGTTGCTGGCGTTTGATATCCCGGCGGGGCAGGCAGCCGCTTACTATCCGGAAGTGAACCCGCTGGTGCCGCTGGAAAGCACCGGGGATGGCAGCCATACGCCAACATCGAAGTTCGTGGCGATCCGCTTGGAAGCCGCAAGCGATAATGGCCTGATCATGGCCCGGACAGCCTGACTGATCATTTCGGACACAAAAAAGGCCGCTTTTGCATAAAAGCGGCCGTTCCGAAGTAGTTAAAGACTCTCAAAAACCACTTAAGTTCCCGATTAAAAACAGTAACTTAGAGGATTGTGTACAACTCGTGTTACTGGTCGGAATTCTATTGTCACAATGTCAATACAGCCTCAGGATCGCGCCGTCATCCTCTTGAGGTTTCCCGAATGAAGTTCTCCTCGATTCTCTTGTTGTCCCTTGGCCTGGTCAGTGGCGCAGCCATGGCCGGTGGCACCACCGAAGCCGGTGTAGGCGGCGCATTGGGCGGGGTTCTAGGTTCTGTCGTCGGCCAGCAGTTGGGCGGCAACACCGGTTCGACCATCGGCGCGGCCCTCGGTGGCGCAGGTGGTAGTGCGGTCGGCGCTGACAAGCGCAGCCGTGGCGAAGCCGCTATTGGCGGCGCCCTGGGCGCAGCCGGCGGCAACGTCGTAGGCCGCAGTGTCGGCGGTAGCACAGGTGCACTGATCGGCTCGGCTGCAGGCGGTGGCGCGGGCGGTGCACTGGGCAACTACATGGGCAACAAGAGCGATGACGATGATCGTCGTGATCGTGGGCGCGACAACCGTCGCTATGACCGTGATGACCATCGCGGCCGCGGCCATGCCTATGGGCATCGCAAGAACAAGCATCACTACCGTCACCGGTAATCTCTAAAAAACGCCGCAAAACCAATGTGAGAGCAAGCTTGCACCCTCTCACATTGGTTTTTGCCGTCAGACCACCAACCGCTGCAGCGCCTCGCGCAACACTCCCGGAATGGTCACCGGCTGGTTCGACCCCCGATCCACAAACACATGCACAAAGCGCCCCGCCGCGCAGGCTTCCTCTTCGCCTGTCTTGAACACCGCCAACTCATACTGCACTGAGCTATTGCCTAACTTGCCCACTCGCAAGCCAATATCGATACGCTCGGGAAAGGCAATCGACGCGAAGTAATCGCACGCCGAACTCACCACAAACCCCACCACTTCGCCGCCATGAATATCCAGCCCGCCCTGCTCGATCAGGTAGGTATTCACCGCCGTGTCGAAAAAGCTGTAGTAGGTGACGTTATTCACGTGACCGTACACATCATTGTCGTGCCAGCGCGTGATGATCGGCTGGAAGTGAGGGTAATCGGCACGCTGTGGCACTGAATCAGGCATGGGTACCTCTGGTGAAAGTGGGTTTACAGGTCATTCAAATGGACTTCGGCCCAACTGCGTACTTCGGCATAGGGATAGTCTTCCAGCGCAGCAAAACCGGGAATGCCCCGCGCCTTCAGCTTGGTAAACAACGGCACACTGATACCCCCGAGAAAGCGCGTCAGTCGCTCGGCACCGGGCAGTTGGCCCGTGTGCTCATGATGCCTGTGGATAAAATCACCGCACAGCTCCATGAAATTTTTATCCACAAGCGGCGGCAAGCCCGGCGGTGATGGCAGGTGCGCCACATGGCCGTGACAGACCGAGCAATGTCCGCAGCGATGGGGGGCTTTTTCATCACCAAAATAATGGGCCAAGCGCTGGCCCAAGCAGTGATCGGTGGCAAACAGATCGAGCATGGCGTGAATCCGCGCCACTTCTGTCACCTCGTGGTGCTTAAAGCCTGTGTATAACTCGGCGCTTAACACCTGTGGATCAAATTCGGTATTCAGCAGGCTGTAGACCTCAGTCATCTGCTTGCTTTCCAGCTCGATCAGGCCTTGCTCCTGGAAGTAATCCAGCGCCTTCACCACACGATTGCGCTCGGCATTGTGCTGCTGATACAGCGCGTCGAAATCCACCGTCGCCCAGGTCTTAGCACGCTTGCACACTTGAATAATCGCCGCGACAAACTGCTGCCGCTCACCGGAAAACCGCGCCAGTAACGCTTCGGGCTCAATCAGGTATTTGAAGCGGTATTCGGCATAAAACGCGTAGCGCGGCGCGATCACGCCTTTGAGCTCCAACTGCACCAGCAGGGTCTTGAGTGGCAGCTCGCGGATATTGCTGTGGTCCGACAGCGACCTCAGTAAAAACTCCCACTGCCCTTCACTGCGCGCCGCCTGCAAATCCTCCAGCACCCGGCGGATCCCCTCCTGCTCAGGCGTGTCACCGTACACAAAGTTTTCCAGCACATTGAGGCTGTCACGGTTGGCCAACACCAGGCAGTCCGACGGCTGCCCATCACGCCCGGCGCGGCCTATCTCCTGGCTGTAGTTCTCGATGGATTTGGGCAGGTCAAAATGCACCACATTGCGGATGTCACTCTTGTCGATGCCCATGCCAAACGCGATGGTGGCGACAATGCAATTGGAGCGCCCGCTCATGAAGCGCTGCTGGATACCCTCACGTCTGTCGTGGGGCAAGCCGGCGTGATACGCCTCGGCCTGTATGCCATTGCGGTTCAGATGCTCGGCAATATGCTCGGCGGTTTTTTGCAGGGTGACGTAGACGATGCTCGGCTGGTTGGCCCGTTCGCTCATCCATTGCACCAGGCGACGGCGTTTGTCCGCGCCGCTGACCGGTTCGAACAACAGGTTCAGGTTCGGCCTATAGAACCCCGTAGTCACCACATCACCCGGCGCTATGGCGAACTTCGCCTGCATATCGGCAATCACCTTGGGCGTGGCTGTAGCCGTCAGCAGCAGCGCTTGTGGGATCTTGAACTGACGCTGGTAGTCCGGCAGCTTCAGGTAGTCCGGGCGAAAGTTATGGCCCCACTCAGAAATGCAGTGCGCCTCGTCCACCACCAGCAGCGAGATCTGCACACTTTGCAGGAAGTTGCGGAAACGCTCGTTCTTCAAGCGCTCCACGGAAATCATCAGGATTTTCAGCTCACCGGAACGGGCGCGGGCCATCACGTCATTGGCGTCGTCACGACTCTGGGCCGAATCGATACTGCCCGCCGAAATGCCATGGCGTTGCAAAAAGCCCAACTGGTCCTGCATCAGTGCCAACAGTGGCGAGACCACCAGCGTCAGATGCGGCAGCAACACTGCTGACAGCTGATAACACAGGGATTTACCCGACCCAGTAGGGAAAATTGCAGCCGCCGAACGACCGGCCAGAACGGCGCTGACCGTTTCTTCCTGACCCAAACGAAACTGTGGATAACCAAAGACCTGCTGGAGGGTGTCGTGCATAGGCTGTCACTCCATTGACCGCTGAAGGTGGCTTAAAAACGTAGCCCAGTAAGCTCAGCGGATCGAGAAAGGTCGCATGGAAAAAGAGACAGGATGATACACAGGCTGGGAGATGGCCCAGGGCCGAAGTGGGAATAACCTGATGATGCAGTAGGAAACACACCGATCCAAATGTGGGAGGAAGCAAGCACCTCCCACATCTTTAGAACTGCGCTACAGCTGAATCAGCGGTTCTGCACCCGCTCAATCGCCGTGTCATACACCGGGTTGGCTTTCTGTTCCTTGGCCAACTGGTAGTGACGCAGCGCATCCTGGAACTGCCCCGCCGCTTCGTAGATCCGCGCAATGTTGTAGTAGGCACCTGCACGCACGGTCGCAGCATTGGCGCCGGTGGCAAGGGCGATAGCCTTGCGGTTGGCCCAGATCGACTCGGCAGTGTTACCGGCTTTCTGATACGCCAAGCCGAGGTTGCCGTAAGCCTTGCCGAAGCTGTTATCCAGATCGATGGCCTGACGGAAGTAGTCAATCGCCTGATCCAGGTTGCCTGCCTGGTAAGCCGCTTCACCTTTCAGGTTCAGCTTCTTCGCCTCAGTCTGTACGGAAGAGCTAACGGTGACTGCGGTGACCGCGACGCTGTCATCCAGCAGCGGTTTGACTTCGTTCAGCACATTGGCGGCATTCACTGTCACGCCACTGAAGGTGTTGATGTCCTGGAAGTCGCCGCTGCCGGTCATGCGGAACACCGTCCACAGGTTGCCGCTGCGGTTCTTAGGCACGTAGTAGGTGCGCACCAGCGATTGGCCCATGTACACGAACACCTTGGCTTCGCTGTCGGACAACTGGCGCGAGCCTGGGTTGCCGCCATTACTGTAGTCGTGCACGGCATAGACGTAGCTTTCGCCGTAGTGCTTTTTCTGCAGGGTGATGGTTTCCGGGCCGTAGCTGTCGGTGTCATCCACATCCAACTCGGCGTCGGTACCCTTCTGGTTCTCGAAATAGATGTTATTGCCGGGGAAAATCATGTGGGAGTCGAGGTCACTCGGGGTCTTGCCCCAGGTCAGCACCACACGCAGGCCATCGAGGTTTTCCATCACCGGGCTGATGGCGTAGGTCATGCCCGCGCATGGGCACTTCACCACCAGGTTGGAGTAGCCGGGCTTCTTGATGATCAGCAGGTTGCTCGCGTCATCGGCGGCCTCACTGGTCAGCGTCACTTGGCCCTGGGCGTTGGTGCGACCCACCACATTCTGCGCGCCGTTGCGTTGCAGTAGCACTTCGGCGTCGGCGATTTTCTGATCCTTGACCACGGCGCTTAGCACTTCAATCGGCAACTGTTCGGCCTGGACGGAAAAAGCCAACGCACACAATGACATCGCCGAAGCGACACGAAGCAAACCCATGCTTAACTCCCTTTAAGTAGTGGGCGGAAATCGCCCTACAAGATTTTGCGGTGAAACATACGCTTAATTCAGGCCACTGGCGGAGTTTTTGTAGAAAATGTGATGCCAAGCCACAAATGCCTGAAACAGTCGTAGGAAATTTCCACAGGTCACGACATCTCCTTCCCAAACTGCTCCAGACACCCGCTTAACCCTCTACAGAAGTTACCCGTCGCTGAATGAAAATAGCGCGGCCTCAACTTTCCCGGCAGAAACCTGTGAACATCGAAAGGACTCAATACATTGGCCACTACGGCATCACCTTCGCGGTGATTCGGTTTAGCGTTCTACCTGCCCATCGACAAACACTGGCAAACCTCTGTCTTTTGGAAGCCGGCACCCGCGCAACCGAAGTTCGCTATCGGCTGGCGGATCTCTACGGAAAAATGCTACCCGGTGATTTGCCTTGCAAAATGACTGTCGCAATCGCTAAGCCGCTGAACCGGCAGCAGGCAGATTTGCTCAATGAACGCGGGCGCCTTATCGCTCTAGCGTTAGCGGGACTTTTCAGTGCGCCAATTCACCCGTTTTCAAAACCAATAGCGCGCGCCGCTGCCACCACTGTGGGTGCGATCACCAAAAGTATTATTCGCAGCTATCCACTCGAAGCCATGGAATGTCAGAAGCCATGACTATCTGCGTTCAAATTGTCGCCTTTGTGGCGCTATACCTTGTTTTGAATCACCAAATCACAACCCCAATACTCAGAAAGCGATTTGCTATCACGTTGCTCGCGACAGGCGTTACGTTGGCATTCCTACTACCCTACGTAGCAGTAATCCTTAAAATGCCCCTCCTGCCTGTATTCCTATTCTTGATAGGCTTGGCACTCTTCATCACCCGAAACAAATTCCGCTTGAAACGCGACCTCCCTCTTCACCCACTCCTGCGTGCCCCCACCATGAACCTCGCCCCCGAGTTCCCCGAAGACCCCGTCATGCAGCAACTCCTGCAACTGCTGCACGAAGAAATCGGCCTGCCGAAACACAAGACTATCCGCCTGCAAACCTCACTCAATTTCGACCTGGGCTGTGACGGCAGTGAAGCCAAGCAACTGATGGAAGCGCTGGAGCAGGAATTCGCACTCGACCTGGGCGACTACGACACTTATCGTTACTTCAACCCGCCGGTCTTTGATGTGTTCCTCAAGCGTCGGGCCAAGGGGCGCGGCAACAAGGTTCCACTGACCATCGGCATGCTCTATCTCGCCATCAAGACTCACAGCTGGGACACGCAGACGCTGGAAAACCTGAGCTAACACGCAGCCCCCTGTAGGAGCCCGGCTTACCGGCGATGGCGGTCTTGAGGTCGCCATTGCCGGCAAGCGGGGCTGTTAAAGGAAATTGAGTCTTCAGAAAGGACGATACATGGACGTAACAATGGGCCTGCTGGCCGCCCTGCTCTGGGGTGGCACGGATTTCCTCGTCGGCCTCAATGCCCGGGCTGTCGGCGTTAAACGCGCCGTTTACTTTGGCCAGGCGCTCGGCTTCCTGATCATGACCTTGCTACTGGTCATGTTGCCGACCTTTCTCTTCAAATCCCTCGACGCCCCGCTAAGCGCCTGGCTGCTGGGCATCGCAGCCGCGCTGCTCACCGTGTCCGGCGCTCTCGCGCTGTCCAAAGCCTTCGCCATGGGCAAAGCCGCCATCGTTGCACCACTGGTGACATCGTACGGCGTGGTCACTACCTTATTGTCCTGGGCCAGCGGCGAGCACATCAGCCTTATACAACTCGGTTGCATTGCCCTATGCGTCATCGGCGTGATCCTCTCCAGCATCCACAAGGACAACGGCGTACCCCACAACAACCCCCGCCTATCCATCGCCTACGCCATGCTCGCCGCACTGTTGTACGGCGCCAGTTTCTGGCTGCAAGGCCGCTACACGCTACCCGCGTTGGGACCGATCACCATGCTTTGGTTGGGTTATCTGGTGGGCGTGTGCGTACTGGTAATGATGGTGCTGAAGATCAAAGATGGCCTGAAAATCCCGCCACTGAAAAACTGTGCGACGCTGACCGGCGCGAGCTTGATGAACCTCGGCGGGTTCTCGGCGTTTTCATGGGGTGCGATGGCGGGGTCGGTTTCGGTGGTGACGGTGATCAGTACGTTGTCAGGTGGGATTGCGGCGATTCTGGGGTTTGTGTTTTTCAAGGAGCGGCTCACTGCGGTGCAGGTGCTGGGGGTTGTATTGGTATTGATCGGAGCAGTAGTTCTGCACATCGCCGACTGACCTTTCGCGCATAAAAAAGCCGCCCACAAGAGGCGGCTTTTTCACAACACGCGAATCTTACAACTTAGGACCCGCAGCCTTGATCGCATCGCTCACTTCAAACTTCTTGAAGTTCTCGATGAACAGACCAGCCAGCGCCTTCGCGGCTTCATCGTAAGCGGCCTTGTCAGCCCAGGTGTTACGTGGGTTCAACAGGCCGGTTTCAACACCCGGTACGGCCAATGGCACGTCGAGGTTGATGGTGTCGAGGTGTTCGGTTTCAGCACCGATCAACGCGCCGCTCTGGATCGCTGCGATCACACCGCGAGTGGTCGGGATGTTGAAGCGCTTGCCAACGCCGTAGCCGCCGCCGGTCCAGCCGGTGTTGACCAGATAGACCTTGGAGCCGAAGCCGCGGATGCGCTTGATCAGCAGCTCTGCGTATTCGCCGGCTGGGCGTGGGAAGAATGGCGCGCCGAAGCAGGTGGAGAAAGTCGACTTGATGCCGCTACCCGACCCCATCTCAGTCGAACCCACCAATGCGGTGTAGCCGGACAGGAAGTGGTAGGCCGCTTGTTCTTCGCTGAGGATAGACACTGGTGGCAGTACGCCGGTCAGGTCGCAGGTCAGGAAGATCACTGCGTTTGGCTCGCCGCCCAGGTTCTTCTCGGAACGTTTGGCAACGTGCTCCAGCGGGTAAGCGGCGCGGCTGTTCTGGGTCAGGCTCACGTCGGCGTAGTCGGCGTGCTTGGCGTCGTCGATCACGACGTTTTCCAATACTGCGCCGTGCTTGATGGCTTTCCAGATAACTGGCTCGTTCTTCTCGGACAGGTCGATGCATTTGGCATAGCAACCGCCTTCGATGTTGAACACCACGCCTTCGCCCCAACCGTGTTCATCGTCACCGATCAGGTAACGGCTTTCGTCGGCCGACAGGGTGGTTTTACCGGTGCCGGACAGGCCGAAGAACAGGGTCACGTCGCCCGCTTCGCCGATGTTGGCGGCGCAGTGCATCGGCAGTACGTCGGAAGCCGGCAGCAGGAAGTTCTGCACCGAGAACATGGCTTTCTTCATTTCACCGGCGTAACGCATGCCAGCGATGAGTACTTTTTTCTGTGCGAAGTTGAGAATCACGCAACCGTCGGAGTTGGTGCCATCACGCTCTGGCACGCACTCGAAGTTAGCCACGTTGAGCACTTGCCATTCGTCACGGCCGGCCGGGTTGTACTGGGCCGGGTTGATGAACAGGCAACGACCGAACAGGTTCTGCCAGGCAGTCTGGGTGGTCATTTTCACAGCTAGGTAGTGGTCTTCGGCAGCCCCTACGTGAACGTGGGAAACGAAGTGCTCTTGCGCGTTGTTGAAAGCCTCGACGCGAGCCCACAGGGCATCGAACTTGTCGGCCGGGAACTTGCGGTTGATCGGGCCCCAGGCGATAGCGTCCTGGGTGGAAGGCTCTTCAACGATGAAACGGTCGACCGGCGAACGACCGGTGCGATGACCGGTTTCTACGACCAGTGCGCCAGTATCGGCAAGCACGCCTTCACCGCGCTGCAGGGCTTCTTTGACCAGATCGTCAACACTCAGATCGGTGTATACGGCGTTATTGGCTTGCGTCATGAGGTTCCCCGTCGGCCTATGGCCGAGTGCTCCAAACGTTTTGTAGTAGAAAGTTGCGCACTACTACCGCGAAAAAAGTGGGCCGGATTATGCCAGAAAAGCCCAAAAAGAGTAGGGCCCTCCCGTCAGAACACCTCTAATCCGGCATTTGTCAGGTGATTTACCTGTGCTTAAACGTTTTAGTGGCGGGTGTCGGATGGCGTGTCGATGCCTGCGCCAGCGAACAATTGAGTGACATCGGCAGCATCGAACAGGTAGCGCTGGTTGCAGAACTGGCAGTCGATCTCGATGTTGCCACCGTGTTCCACCACCAGATTTTGCGCATCTTCCAGACCCAGGCTGACCAATGCGCTACCCGAACGCTCGCGGGAGCAACTGCAATGGAAGCGCAAGGTTTGCGCGTCGAACAGGCGCACAGGTTCTTCGTGGTAGAGGCGATGCAGGATGGTTTCGTTGTTCAAGCCCAGCAGCTCTTCGGCTTTCAGGGTGTCGGCCAGAGCGATGGTGTGCCGCCAGCTTTCAGCGCGATCGTCGTCGTCCTTGATGCGGTCGGCCGGCAATTGCTGCAACAGCATGCCACGGGCGCGTTTGCCGTCTGCGTTGAGCCAGAACTTGGTGCCGACTTGTTGGGACATCACGAAATAGTTAGTGAAGCAATCCGACAAGGTTTCGCCGTCGAGGTCGACGATGCCCTGGTAACGCTGGCCTACGGTCGGGTCGACGGTGAGCGCCAGGACGCCGTTGGGCATCAGGTCCGCCAGCATGGCGTCCGGGGCAATCAGGTCGGCGTCATAACGGGCCAGGCCGCGGATTTCACGTTCGCTGGAGCACTCGATCATCAGCAGCGGGATCGGGCCTTCGGAGCGGGCCTGCAGGATTAGCAAACCGTCAAACTTCATGGTGCCGACCAGCAACGCCGCAGCGGCCATCAGCTCTCCAAGCAGTTGCGCGACCGGCTCAGGATAGGGGTGCTTGGCGAGGACTTCGGCGTAGCTGAGTTCCAACGAAACCATTTCGCCGCGGGCGTCGCTCTCGTCGAAGATGAAGCGTTGGGTGAAGTCGGTATCCGGTAGATCAGTCATAGGTCTGGGTATCTGAATTGATGACAAATTGATTACAAGGTTTATAGAATTAAACGCTTTAGCACCGTTTTGGTGCGAATTTCTCCTGGAAACAGAGAGTTTAAATAGAGCGAAGAGGGACAGTTTATGAACAATCCGGGTTTGTTCCAAGCCAAGTGGAACCTCCGGCGATGGGCTCTGTGCAATCTACTCGCTATCGCGCTGCTGTGTTTTTGGCTGTGGCCCACGGGCCAGATGCTCTGTGTGATTTTCGACGAGTGGCTGTTTCATCTGCTCAATGACCCTCTGGCAACCAACGCAACGTGGCTGCACATTTGGGCCGTGGCCAGTTTGCGACCGTTTGATGCGGTGGTCGGGGTGATCCTGCTGTCGCTGCTGGTTCGCGGCGAATGGGTGTTCAAGGCCGTGCAGGTGCGTCAGGCGCTGTTAGGTTTTGTCGGCATTTTGTTGCTGCTGTTGTTTATCCGCATGCTGTTTTCCAAACTTGCGGCACAGATGGGCTGGCAGCACAGCAGCCCGTCGATGGTGATCGGCGGGGCCATTCAGATGAGTGATTACTTTCCTGGCCTGGAGAAGACCTGGGAGCTGAAGGACCGTTCGAGCCAAAGCTTCCCTGGGGATCATGCGTCTGTGCTGTTGATTTGGGGGATGTTCATGACGGTGTTCGCCAAGCGCATCGGCCAAGTGCTGGTGATCTGGGGCCTGGCGCTGTTGTTTATGATGCCGCGGCTGGTGGCAGGTGCGCATTGGGGGCAGGACGATTACATCGGCGGAGTGCTGCTGGCGCTGTTGGCGTTGGGCTGGGGGTATTACACGCCGTTTGCGGCAAAGGTGTCGGGCGCTTTGTTACACGTGACGACGCCGATCTTCGGGTTACTTGGCAAGCTGCCGGTGATCGGAGGATTGAGCGTCGTGCGCACATCCCCTTAACGCTGCAGGCCGAATAAGCGAGGGGGCTGGCTCCCTCCCTAATTCGGCTGGGGTTCTGCGCAATCAGTCATCACTGCCACTGCCGCGAAACTTGAAAAGGTCGCGGCGTTGCTTCTTGCTCGGCTTACCATCGGTGGTCAGGCCTGAAGCCCCCGCCTTGCGCATCGCCGCAGCATTTTCGCGCTTGGCGATGCTAGCGTCGGTCTCGGTGTAGAGCGCCTGAGCTTCAGGTGCGCCACGACGCACGATGGAAAGTGCTTGGACCACAATGGTCTTTTCATCAAAACCGGTACGAATCTGAAATTCATCGCCGACGCGTGGCTCCTTGCCCGGCTTGCAGCGCTCGCCACGATGGTGCACCTTGCCACTCTCTATCGCCGCCTTGGCCAGGGCACGGGTTTTATAGAAACGCGCGGCCCACAGCCACTTGTCCAGGCGAACCTTTTCTTCCTCTTCCTGCTTTTGAGCCACTTGAATTCCTCGCTCTGAAAAATGTCGCAACTTTACCGTTGAAACCCTTCGACGCATAAACCTCAAGGCTCACCTAAGATACGCCAGGTAGCACCCTGTTTTCGCGAGGATACGCCGTGACCGACTTTCCCACTTCACTCACCTCGCCTGACCAGCGCTGCGTAGGCTGCCAGCAAAGCGAGCCCCTGGGTTTCGATTTTGCGTTTGCCTACCAGCCTATCGTAGACCTTCGGGACCATTCGATTTTTGCCCACGAAGCCTTGGTGCGCGGTACACAAGGCGAAGGCGCGTTGTCGGTGCTTAGCCAGGTTAACGAAAGCAATCGCTACCGCTTCGACCAACGCTGCCGCACCCAGGCAATTGCCGGCGCAGCAGCCATGGGGATGCAAACCCATCTTTCCATCAATTTCATGCCCAACGCCGTGTACCGTCCGGAGTTGTGCATCCGCAGCACCCTGGAGGCGGCTCGCGCGCACAATTTCCCGCTGAACAGACTGATTTTCGAGACGCTGGAAAGCGAGCATGTAGATAACTATCGCCATTTGACGAATATTCTGCGTGAATACCGCGAATTCGGCTTCAAGACCGCCATCGACGATTTCGGAGCGGGCTATTCGGGGCTGAATCTACTGGCCGATTTCCAACCTGACTTGATCAAACTCGACATGGCTCTGATCCGCGATGTGGACCAGGATCGTGTCCGTCAGGTGATCGTCCGGGGGATTGTCACAATCTGTGAGCAGTTGAACGTTACTGTCATCGCCGAAGGCATTGAAAGTGCCGGAGAGCGAGACTTTCTGTCTGACTGTGGAATATTTCTCATGCAAGGCTACTGGTTCGCCAAGCCCGCATTCAAAGCCCTGGCCGAGGTTTCACCGAAAGCTTGGGCTAATTGACCGGTTACCCATATTGAAGACATTTGACCATTTGACCGTTGTGGGTCTGCGTGAGTGGGTGGCACTTCCCGACTTGGGAGTGGCAGGCCTGCGCGCGAAGATCGACACAGGTGCCAGCACCTCAAGCCTGCACGCCACCGATATCGAACCCTTTGAGCGCGACGGTGAGAAGTGGGTGCGCTTCACCGCACATCTGGGCAGTGTTGTGCAACTGCGCCACCGCCGCTGCGAAGCGCCCCTGGTGACGATGAAAACCATCAAGAGCTCCAACGGCCATGCGCAGGTGCGCTATGTGATCAGCACCACCCTGGCGTTGGGTGATCGGGTATGGCGGGTGGAGTTCACCCTGGCCTGCCGCAAGGCTATGCGTTACCGCTTGCTGTTGGGTTCCAAGGCGCTGATTGACGGCCAGTTGGTGGTCAACCCCGGCATCAAGTACGTTCAAGACAAGCCGGTGTTCCCGGTCTCTACTATTTCTGCCCCAGGTGCTGCATGAAGATTGCTGTGCTGTCGCGAAACCCGCGTCTGTATTCCACCCGCCGCCTGGTCGAGGCCGGCACCGAACGTGGCCACGAAATGGTGGTGATCGACACGTTGCGTGCCTATATGAACATTGCCAGCCACAAGCCGCAGATCCATTACCGAGGCAAACCGCTGGAAGGCTTTGATGCCGTAATCCCGCGGATCGGCGCTTCGGTGACGTTTTATGGCTGCGCGGTGCTGCGCCAATTCGAGATGATGGGGGTGTTCCCCTTGAACGAGTCCGTGGCCATTGCGCGCTCGCGGGACAAATTACGTTCGCTGCAACTGCTGTCGCGCCGGGGGATCGGCCTGCCGGTCACCGGGTTTGCCCACTCACCCGATGACATCCCGGACCTGATCGAGATGGTCAACGGCGCCCCACTGGTAATCAAGGTACTGGAAGGCACACAGGGCATTGGCGTAGTGCTGTGTGAAACCGCAACCGCGGCGGAGTCGGTGATCGAGGCATTCATGGGCCTCAAGCAGAACATCATGGTGCAGGAATACATCAAGGAGGCAGGGGGTGCGGATATCCGCTGCTTCGTGGTGGGCGACAAGGTAATTGCGGCAATGAAGCGCCAGGCCAAACCTGGAGAGTTTCGCTCCAACCTGCACCGCGGCGGCAGTGCCAGCCTGATCAAGATCACCCCTGAGGAGCGCATGACCGCGCTGCGGGCGGCCAAGGTGATGGGGTTGGCCGTGGCGGGGGTAGATATCCTGCGTTCGAACCACGGGCCGCTGGTGATGGAAGTCAATTCATCTCCGGGCCTGGAAGGTATCGAAACCACCACTGGCAAAGATGTGGCGGGGATCATCATTCAGCATCTAGAGAAGAATGGTGGGCCGAATATGACCAGGACCAAGGGCAAGGGCTGATAAAACGCAGTCTGTGGCACACGTAAACCAAATGTGGGAGGGGGCTTGCTCCCGATAGCGGTGGATCAGCCAGCTTATTGGTAGCTGACCCACTGCAATCGGGAGCAAGCCCCCTCCCACATTTTGATCTGCGTTGTTTGTTAGACCGCGTCTCTGGGCAACATCAAGCCCAACGGCAAACGCACCCGCGCCTCAAGGCCGCCGCCTTCGCGATTACGCAACTCAACATTGCCACCATGCATCGAGGCAATTCGTCGCACGATTGCCAGCCCAAGCCCCGTGCCTTTGCCACCGCGTGCACGGTCCCCACGAGTAAACGGGTTGAAGATACCCTCCAGTTCCGCCGGGTCGATCCCCGTGCCACGGTCCATCACACTCAGCACCACATAAGGTGCGGCGCTGTCGCCCGAAACGTACGCCGCCACTTCCACATCAGAGCCGGCGTGATGCAAGGCGTTGCCAATCAAATTGTTCAACAGGCGCTTCATCGACACACGTCGCAACGCAAACGGCTGGATCGGCTCAAGGCGCATCCGTACCTGTTCGCCGTTCTGGTTATAAGGCGCAACCACCTCGCGCACCAAATCCGTCAGGTCGACTTCCTCAACCACCTCATCACGGCCATCGCGGATAAACGCCAGAAACTGATCGAGAATCGCGTCCATGTCCTCGATATCGCGGACCATGTCGTCGGTCAGATCGGTATGGTTGTCCATCAACTCCAGGGACAGTCGCAAGCGTGTCAGCGGCGTGCGCAGGTCGTGAGAGACACCGGCCAGCATCAACTCGCGTTCGCGCCCGGCCTGTTCGACATCCTCTGCCATCTGGTTGAACGCGCCGTATACCTCGGTCATTTCACTCGGTGTATCGCTGACCGGCAGGCGCACGCTACGCCCCTGACCCAATTGCCGGGCGGCGAACACCAATCGTTTAAGGGGTTGGTTGAGCTGGCGCACAAAGATCCACGCGGATGCTGTGGAAAGCAGCCCGATCGCCAAAAACCAGCCCAACACGTTCCAGATCTTCTGCCCCCGCAAAGGATGAGGGTACAGCGGTACTTTCAGCCAGTCCTCACCCAGGCTCGGCGCACGTACCCACAATGCAGGAGACACATGCATACGCAGCCGTACTTCGGTGTCTTCACCCAGTTCGGCCTGCATTTGGCGCTGGTAAATCTCGCTGTAAGGCCAATGTTGCTCGCCCTCCGGCACACCCGCCCCCGCCACGCGCACCAGAGTGGCGGCCTTGGCAATCTTCTCGCGGTTCTCGGGATCGGCGGCCCAATAGGCGCGCAGCGTCAAAGCCACACCGTGGCTGTACTGTCGATCCACCAGCACATCTTCGTTCATCAGCAGATAAACCAGCGTGAGCGCTTTGGAAAACAGAACGACGATCAGCACCAGCCAAAGGGTGCGGGAGAAGAAACTTTGTGGGAACCACAGCGGGGTTTTCATAGATGAAAGCTGGACACCTTGCAGGAACGAGTGGCGCTCGCAGAATTGCAGACGCCGGGCATCCCGTCGACCCTCATGGAGTCAAACGCCAGGATGCCCGCCCTGCAAATCATCGATCACTTGGTTGCGGTGCCATCCGGCACAAACACATAACCCACGCCCCAGACAGTCTGGATATAACGTGGCTTGGAAGGGTCCGGCTCGATCATCCGGCGCAGACGGGAAATTTGCACGTCGATGGAGCGCTCCAGGGCGTCCCATTCACGACCACGAGCCAGGTTCATCAGCTTGTCGCGTGTCAGCGGCTGGCGAGCGTTCATCACCAGCGCCTTGAGCACGGCGAATTCGCCGGTGGTGAGCATGTGCACTTCATCGCCGCGCTTGAGTTCGCGGGTCGCCAGCGACAGTTCGTAGTCGCCGAAGGTAACGCTTTCGTCTTCGCTGCCTGGCGCGCCCGGTACTGGCGGTGCCTGACGGCGCAATACGGCTTTGACCCGCGCCATCAACTCATCCGGATTGAAGGGTTTGGCCAGGTAGTCATCGGCGCCCAGTTCAAGGCCCTTGATGCGGCTCAGCTCATCGCCCTTGGCGGTGAGCATGATGATTGGAATCTGATTGTTCGCGCCGCGCAGGCGTTTGCATGCGGTCAGGCCATCTTCGCCGGGCAGCATCAGGTCAAGTACGACCAGGTTGAATACTTCGCGCCCCAGGAGGCGATCCATCTGCTCGGTGTTCGGCACCGCGCGGGCACGGTAGCCCTTGGAATTGAAGAAACGCTCCAGCAGGCTGCTCAGCCCTGGATCGTCATCAACGATGAGAATTTTTTCGCCTTCAGCAGTTTGTGCAGTGCTGCTCATTAGATGCTCCTCTTATCTCGGCGCGCATTATGGCGTAGCTGTCGTTATACGCACCGTGTGCATTGTTAGCAGATTTTTCCTCAACTGCCAGCAAACCCGCGCCCTACAACCACCCGCGCAGTAGCCCTCAAGGACAAAACGCTGGTTATAATGCGGCGCCCTCATACAGGGCGACGTCAGATCGTTACCTTTTTACTGCCAAGCTTTTTTACCCGCTTGTCGCGATTTTTCCGATTTCGAGGGTCAATAGGCTGCCTCTTGACCCAGGCAGCGGCGCCAGTCGGGCCGCTCAACCAGCTGCGCAAGGCCTTGTTTTCCGGGCCTGCAAGCTGCTTCTAAGAATTTCAGGTGGTTTTATGGACAGCATCAACAGCCGCATCGCCGAGGAACTCGGTGTACGCCCACAACAGGTCGAAGCGGCCGTCGCTCTACTGGATGAAGGCTCCACGGTGCCCTTCATCGCCCGTTACCGAAAAGAAGTGACAGGCAGCCTCGACGACATCCAACTGCGTCACCTGGAAGAGCGCCTGCGCTACCTGCGAGAACTCGACGAACGGCGTATCAGCATCCTCGCCAGCATCGAGGAACAGGGCAAGCTGACCCCGCAGCTTGAGCGCGACATCAAGCTCGCCGACACCAAAACCCGCCTCGAAGACCTTTACCTGCCCTACAAACAAAAGCGCCGCACCAAGGGCCAGATCGCCCTCGAAGCCGGCCTGGGCGAACTGGCCGACGGCCTGTTCAACGACCCGTCGCTGACCCCGGACACCGAAGCCGCGCGCTTCGTCAACGCTGAAAAAGGCGTTGCCGATGTCAAGGCAGCCCTCGAAGGCGCCAAGTACATCCTCATGGAGCGCTTCGCCGAAAACGCCAGCCTTCTGGAAAAGCTGCGTACCTACCTCAAGCAGGAAGCCATCATCAGCGCTCGCGTCATCGCCGGCAAAGAGGAAGAAGGCGCCAAATTCCGCGATTACTTCGAACACGACGAACCGCTCAAGAGCATGCCGTCCCACCGTGCACTGGCGATTTTCCGTGGCCGCAACGAAGGCATTCTCAGCTCCGCACTCAAAGTCGGCGACGAGCTGCCGGGCACCATGCACCCGTGCGAAGGCATGATCGGTCAACAATTCGGCATCCAGAATCAGAATCGTCCTGCTGATAAGTGGCTCGGTGAAGTAGTGCGCTGGACCTGGAAGGTCAAGCTCTACACCCACCTGGAAACCGACCTGCTGGGCGAATTGCGCGACGGCGCCGAAACCGAAGCGATCAACGTCTTCGCCCACAACCTGCACGACCTACTGCTGGCCGCACCAGCCGGCCCGCGCGCCACCCTGGGCCTCGACCCGGGCCTGCGCACCGGCTGCAAGGTCGCCGTGGTCGATGCCACCGGCAAGCTGCTGGACCACGCAACCGTGTACCCGCACGTGCCGCATAACAAGTGGGACCAGACCCTCGCGATTCTGGCCGCCCTGTGCGCCAAGCATTCGGTGGACCTGATCGCCATCGGCAACGGCACCGCCAGCCGTGAAACCGACAAGCTTGCCGCCGAACTGATCAAAAAATACCCAGCCATGAAGATGACCAAGGTAATGGTCTCCGAGGCGGGCGCTTCGGTGTACTCGGCGTCGGAACTGGCTTCCAAGGAATTCCCGGACCTCGACGTGTCGATCCGTGGCGCGGTATCCATCGCCCGTCGCCTGCAGGATCCGCTGGCCGAACTGGTGAAGATTGACCCTAAATCCATCGGTGTCGGCCAGTACCAGCACGACGTGTCACAGCTGAAGCTGGCGCGTGGCCTGGATGCGGTGGTGGAAGACTGCGTGAACAAGGTTGGCGTGGATGTAAACACTGCCTCAGTCGCGCTGTTGGCCCGTATCTCCGGCCTGAACACCACGCTGGCGCAGAATATCGTCACTCACCGAGACGAAAACGGCGCGTTCAAAACCCGCGCCGCGTTGAAAAAGGTCGCTCGACTGGGCGAGAAAACCTTCGAGCAAGCCGCCGGTTTCCTACGCGTAATGAACGGTGACAACCCGCTGGATTCCTCGGCCGTTCACCCGGAAGCGTATCCGCTGGTGCAACGCATCGCCGCCGAGACCGACCGCGACATCCGTTCGCTGATCGGTGACGCTGCGTTCCTCAAGCGCCTGGACCCGAAGAAGTACACCGACGAAACGTTCGGCGTACCGACCATCACCGACATCCTGCAAGAGCTTGAAAAGCCTGGCCGCGACCCACGTCCTGAGTTCAAGACCGCCGAGTTCCAGGACGGCGTCGAAGACCTCAAGGATCTGGAGCTGGGCATGATCCTGGAGGGTGTGGTGACCAACGTGACCAACTTTGGCGCGTTTGTGGACATCGGCGTGCATCAGGATGGTTTGGTGCATATCTCCGCACTTTCGGAGAAGTTCATTAAAGACCCACGTGAAGCGGTGAAAGCCGGTGATGTGGTCAAGGTCAAGGTCATGGAAGTCGACATCCCGCGCAAACGCGTTGGTTTGTCGATGCGTATGAGCGACACCCCCGGCGAGAAAATCGACGGTGCCCGTGGCGCACGCCCAGGCTCGGCGCCGCGCCAGTCGCAGAACCGTTCCGAAAGCAGTCAACCGCGCAAGGAAACCGCAACCGCGGCGCCAAGCAACAATGCCATGGCCTCGCTGTTCGCCAACGCCAAGCAGTTGAAGAAACGTTGATGGAAATCCCGGCCGGTTTGACTCAGAGCGCCTTCAGCGAACTGATCGGCTGCCGCCTGCAACGCCTGGAAGAAGGCGTTGCCGAGATGGCCCTGACCCTGGAGCCGCACCTGCGCAACCGCGCGGGCAAGCTCCATGGCGGGGCGATTTTCAGCCTGGTAGACATCACCATGGGGCTGGCCTGTTCCAGTTCCCATGGTTTCGACCAGCAGAGCGCGACCATCGAGTGCAAGATCAACTACATCCGCGCCGTGGAAGACGGGGATGTGCTGTGCACCAGCCGTGTGATTCACGCCGGCCGGCGCACCCTGGTGGTCGAAGCCGATGTGTATCAGGAGGAACGACTTGTCGCAAAAGCACAGGGCACCTTCGCTGTCCTATAGCTCACCACCCACGATTTGAGTTAATTTCGGCGCTGCGATAACGGCGTCGGAATTTTCCTGCTGCGCTATGGCCCAATTCATGGAGTGAAGTAGGCTTTTTTACCGCGGGTCAAATCGACTCACAACCAGGCGATCACGCCAGTTTTAACTTCACCCTTGTAGACCGTCCTGCCCACCCCCATATTGGGGCGACTGACGCGTGAAGGAATCCAACTTGAGCGAACTTCTCAACCGCCGCCTGGCTCTGCTCGGCAAGCGCGAACACCTCTCCCTGCTAGAGCAGTGCCTGCATGGCATCGAGCGTGAGTGCCTACGTGTCACGGGTGAAGGTCGCCTGGCGCAAACGCCGCACCCGGAAGCCCTGGGCGCCGCGTTGACCCACGAACAGATCACCACCGACTACTCGGAATCGCTGCTGGAGTTCATCACCCCAGCCCTGCCCAACCCGGCCGATACCCTGAGCAGCCTGGACAGGATCCACCGCTTTGCCTACACCAAGCTGGGCAGCGAATACCTGTGGAGCCCCTCGATGCCGTGCCCGTTGCCGGCCGAGGAAGATATTCCGATTGCCTACTACGGCACCTCCAATATCGGACAGCTCAAGTACGTGTACCGCAAGGGCCTGGCCCTGCGTTACGGCAAGACCATGCAGTGCATCGCCGGCATCCACTACAACTTTTCCCTGCCGGAACAGTTGTGGCCGTTGCTCAAGGAAACTGAAGGGTTCGTCGGCACCGACCGCGACTATCAGTCCACGGCTTACATCGCGCTGATCCGCAACTTCCGCCGTTACAGCTGGCTGCTGATGTACCTGTTCGGTGCCTCACCGGCGCTGGACGCGGGTTTCCTGCGCGGTCGCTCGCACCAGCTGGAAGTGCTCGACGCCGACACCCTCTACCTGCCCTACGCCACCAGCCTGCGCATGAGTGACCTGGGTTACCAGAGCAACGCCCAGGCCGGCCTGACGCCGTGCTACAACGACTTGGCGAGCTACACCGACAGCCTGCGCGAAGCGGTGGCAACGCCCTACGCGCCTTACGTCGAAATCGGCACGCACAAGGACGGTGAGTGGGTACAGCTCAACACCAACATCCTGCAGATCGAAAACGAGTACTACTCCAACATCCGCCCCAAGCGCGTGACCTACACCGGTGAACGACCAATCCAGGCGCTGGTGGCACGCGGCATTCAGTACATCGAAGTGCGTTGCCTGGACATCAACCCGTTCTTGCCGATGGGCATCGACCTGCCCGAGTCGCGCTTCCTCGACGCGTTCCTGCTGTACTGCGCGCTGAACGACAGCCCGTTGTTCGCCAACAACGCGTGCGGCAATGCCACCGCCAACTTCCTCAGCGTGGTCAAGGAAGGTCGCCGTCCGGGCCTGCAATTGCAGCGCGACGGCGCGCCGGTGGACATGAAGGAATGGGCCACCGAGCTGTTGGAGAAGATTGCACCGTTGGCCGCCCTGCTCGATCAGAGCCATGGCATCAGCGAGCACAGCCAGGCGCTGGACGCCCAGCTTGCTAAGGTCAACGACCCATCGCTGACCCCTTCAGCGCAGGTACTGGCCGCGATGGCCGAGCGCAAAGAGAGTTTCGCGCAGTTCTCCCTGCATCAGAGCGAGTTGCATGCCGAGTATTTCCGCCGTGAGCCGTTGCCCGCAGAAGAGCAGGCGCGCTTTGAGGACCTGGCGCGCAAATCGCTGGCGCAACAGGCGGAACTGGAGCAGAACGAAGTGGGCGATTTTGATGTGTTTGTGGGGTCGTACCAGGCCAGCATTCTCGCCATCAGTAACTAACTGAAGCCGACCCGGCTCAAAATGTGGGAGGGGGCTTGCCCCCGATAGCAGAGCGTCAGTCACCCATCAGTGGCTGAGCTACCGCCATCGGGCGCAAGCCCCCTCCCACATTTGCCCTCATCAAGCTCAAGACTTGCTTCAACCTTTCCCCACATAAGCTAATTCGAAAATGTTATTTATTTTCGGATTCTTAGATCATTTAGTCTCCTCTCACGCCGACCCTCGGCCGCCTGATTGAGGAGCTTCCCCTTGAAACTTTTAACCCCCCTGCGCCTCTTGGCGGCGTTGTCCCTGGCCGGTGCCAGCCTGTTTGCCCAGGCGGCGGATGTGACCATCGCTTACCAGACCACCGTGGATCCGGCCAAAGTCGCCCAGGCCGACGGCGCGTATGAAAAAGCCACCAACGCCAAAATTGATTGGCGCAAATTCGACAATGGCGCCGACATCATTGCCGCCATCGCCTCCGGTGACGTGCAGATCGGCTACCTCGGTTCCAGCCCGCTGACCGCGGCGATCACCCGCAAAGTGCCAGTGGAAACCTTCCTCGTCGCCACCCAGATTGGCGGTGCCGAAGCCCTGGTGGCACGCACCGGTTCGGGGATCAACAGCCCCCAGGACCTGATCGGCAAAAAGATCGCCGTGCCCTTCGTCTCCACTGGCCACTACAGCCTGTTGGCCGCACTCAAGCACTGGAACATCGACCCGTCGAAAGTGACCATCCTCAACCTCGCGCCACCGGCGATCATCGCCGCCTGGAAGCGCGGTGATATCGACGCCACCTACGTGTGGGATCCCGCGTTGGGTGTGGCCAAGGAGAACGGCAAAGTGCTGATCACCTCTGGCGAGCTGGCCAAGTTCGGCGCGCCAACGTTCGATGCGTGGATCGTGCGTAAGGATTTTGCCGAGAAGCACCCGGAAATCGTCACGGCCTTCGCCAAAGTCACTCTGGATGCCTACGCCGCCTACCGCAAAGACCCACAAGCCTGGCTCGCCGACAAAGGCAACGTCGACAAGCTGGTGAAGCTATCCGGCGCTAAGGCCAGCGATATCCCGCTGTTGTTGCAAGGCAACGTCTACCCGCTGGCCGCTGACCAAGTGACCCTGCTGGGCGCCCCGACTACCAAGGCCGTGACCGATACGGCTGCGTTCCTCAAGGAACAAGGCAAGGTCGACGCCGTGCTGCCGGACTACGCGCCTTACGTCAGCGCCAAGTTCATTACTAACTGAGGAGTTCATCGCGATGGCCTTGCTACAACTGGAGCGCATCAGCGCACAGTACCCAGGCGCCCCGGAACCGGTACTGGCGGATATTTCACTCGACCTTGGGCCCCAGCAATTGCTGGTGGCCCTCGGGCCGTCCGGCAGTGGCAAGACCTCGCTGTTGAACCTGATTGCCGGTTTTGTCGAACCTTCTGCCGGGCGCATTACCCTTGATGGCGTGCCGGTCAAAGGCCCCAGCGCCGAGCGTGGTGTGGTGTTCCAGGACGATGCGTTGCTGCCCTGGCAGGATGTGTTGGCCAATGTCGGCTTCGGCCTCGAATTGGCCGGCGTACCCAAGGCCCAACGTGAAGTACGTGCCAGGGAAATGCTCGCGCTGGTGGACCTGGCGGGTTTCGACAGCCGCCGTATCTGGCAGCTCTCCGGCGGCCAGAAGCAACGCGTCGGCCTGGCGCGCGCCTTGGCGGCAGACCCGCGTGTGCTGCTGATGGACGAACCCTTCGGCGCCCTCGATGCCTTCACCCGCGAACAGATGCAGGAGTTGTTGCTGCAAGTCTGGCGACGCACGGCCAAGCCTGTATTCCTGATTACCCATGACATCGAAGAAGCCGTGTTCCTCGCCACTGATTTGATCCTGCTGGCGCCCAACCCAGGCCAGATCGTGGAACGCCTGCACCTGGACTTCGGCCAACGCTATGCGGCGGGTGAATCGGCGCGGGCGATCAAGTCCGACCCGCGCTTTATCGAGACCCGCGAACACGTGCTGGGCAAAGTGTTCTCCCAACGGCAGGTGTCCGCATGAGCAGCTACGAACTTCCCGCCACCGCCGCCAAGCCGGTGACGCACGCGGTCATTGCGGTGCGCCGCAGCTTAAGCACACGCTGGATCAGCCTGCTGACACTGGCCGCGCTCCTGGCAATTTGGTGGGGGGTGACCGCCACCGGTTTGATCGAACCGCTGTTCCTGCCACCGCCGTCCGCCGTGCTGCAAAAAGGCTGGTTGCTCGCGACCACGGGCTATATGGACTCCACTCTGTGGCAACACCTGGGCGCGAGCCTCAGCCGTATCGGCCTGGGCCTGGGCTTCGCGGTGCTGACCGCCGTGCCGGTGGGCATCGCCATCGGTTCCAATCGCATTGCCCGAGGCATTCTCGACCCGCTGATCGAGTTCTACCGACCGATTCCACCTTTGGCCTACCTGCCGCTGATTGTGATTTGGTGCGGCATCGGTGAGCTGTCTAAAGTGCTGCTGATTTACCTCGCGATCTTCGCACCGATTGCCATCGCCACCGCGACCGGCGTACGCACCGTCGACCCGGCCAAATTGCGCGCCGCGCAGTCGTTGGGCGCCACCCGCGCCCAGCTGATTCGCCATGTGATCCTGCCAAGCGCCCTGCCTGACATCCTCACCGGCGTGCGCATCGGACTGGGTGTGGGCTGGTCGACCTTGGTCGCTGCCGAGCTGATCGCCGCCACAAGCGGCCTGGGCTTTATGGTGCAGTCGGCGGCGCAGTTCCTGGTCACCGATGTGGTGGTGCTGGGGATCCTGGTGATCGCTCTGATCGCCTTCGCCATGGAAATGGGCCTGCGTGCCCTGCAGCGTAAGTTAGTGCCTTGGCATGGCCAGGCACATTGAGTGAGAACCGCATGAGCAGCCTGACCCTTACCCCATTGAGCACTGCCTTGGGCGCCCAGATCAGTGGCGTCGATATTACCCAGCCGCTGAGCGCCGAACACCGCGATGCCATCGAGCAGGCGTTACTCAGCCACTCGGTGCTGTTCTTCCGTGGCCAGCCGATCACCCCGCAGCAACAAGCGCGGTTCGCCGCGAATTTTGGCGACCTGCATATTCATCCGATCTACCCCAACGTGCCGGAACAGCCCGAAGTGCTGATCCTCGACACCGCCGTCACCGACGTGCGCGACAACGCCGTGTGGCACACCGACGTGACCTTCCTGCCCACCCCGGCGCTCGGCGCGGTGCTTAGCGCCAAGCTGCTGCCGGCGTTTGGTGGCGACACGTTGTGGGCCAGTGGTATTGCGGCGTATGAGGCGTTGTCCGAGCCGTTGAAGGCGTTGCTCAATGGCCTAACCGCCACCCACGATTTCACCAAGTCTTTTCCGCTGGAGCGCTTCGGCAACACCGCCGAAGACCTGTTGCGCTGGGAAGAAACCCGTAGGAAGAACCCGCCGCTGTCGCACCCGGTCGTGCGCACGCATCCGGTGAGCGGGCGTAAGTCGCTGTTTGTCAGTGAGGGGTTTACCACCAGGATCAATGAGCTTGAGCCCGCAGAGAGCGAAGCGATCCTGAAGCTGCTGTTTGCCCATGCGACACGGCCGGAATTCACGATCCGCTGGCGCTGGCAGGAGAACGACGTGGCCTTCTGGGACAACCGCGTGACCCAGCACTACGCGGTGGATGACTACCGGCCGCAGCGGCGGGTGATGCATCGGGCGACGATTCTTGGGGACGTGCCGTTCTAAACCACACAGCACATCAAATGTGGGAGGGGGCTTGCCCCCTCCTACATTGACCGAGTCATACCAAATTATTCAGCGGTCGATGGCTTTTCCCACAGGTTAATCCCGCCTTCCTGCGCAAACCGATCGATTTCCGCCAGTTCTTCCGCACTGAAGCTCAAGTTCTTCAACGCTCCGACGTTCTCGATAATCTGCTCCGGCCGGCTCGCGCCGATCAGCGCACTGGTGACCCGTGGATCACGCAACGTCCACGCCAGTGCCAGTTGCGCCAGGCTCTGACCACGGCGCTGGGCGATTTCGTTCAGCGCACGCACATGGGCGATGTTGGCGTCGGACAAGTGCTTGGCCTGCAACGAACCACCGCCCGGGCGATTGACCCGTGCATCAGCCGGCACGCCGTTGAGGTACTTGTCGGTCAACAAACCCTGAGCCAGTGGCGTAAAAGCGATCACACCGGCGCCGAGTTCCTCGGTGGTGTCGAGCAGGTCTTTTTCCACCCAGCGGTTGAGCAGGTTGTAGGCCGGCTGGTGGATCAGCAGCGGTACCTTCCACTCCTTGAGCAGCGCAGCGATTTCGCGAGTCTTCACGCCGGAATACGACGAAATGCCGATGTACAACGCCTTGCCTTGTTGCACGGCGGTGGCGAGGGCGCTGGCGGTTTCTTCAAGCGGGGTGTCGGCGTCAAAGCGGTGGGAGTAGAAAATATCCACATAGTCGACGCCCAGGCGCTGCAGGCTTTGGTCCAGGCTGGCCAGCACGTATTTGCGCGAACCGCCGCCCTGGCCGTAAGGGCCGGGCCACATGTCCCAACCGGCCTTGCTGGAGATAATCAATTCGTCGCGGTACTGCTTGAAGTCTTCACGCAGCAAACGACCGAAATTGATCTCGGCGCTGCCGTAGGGCGGGCCGTAGTTATTAGCCAGGTCGAAGTGGTTGATACCCAGGTCGAACGCCGTGCGCAACAGGGCGCGCTGGGTGTCGATCGGGGTGCTGTCGCCAAAGTTGTGCCACAGCCCCAGGGACAGTGCAGGCAGCACCAATCCACTGCGGCCTACGCGGCGATACGGAATAGATTCATAGCGGTTTTCGGCAGCAATGTACGTCATCGAATCCTCTCTGGGTCTAGGGCAAATAAGGCCTGGGAATAAGGTTATTCCCAGGCCTTTTAACCAGCTGAATCGCTTAAGTCTGCCCTTTCGTTGTACAGCAAAGTCCTACGCCAGAGGAACGATAAGACTCATAAAAAACTGCAATTTCACGCAAGCCCAACGTCACCGCTGGCCTGCGCAAAACCTAGCGCACCAAGTGCAGGAACTGCAGGTGCCGCTCGTACTGGTCGAGGATGTCGTTGATGATCTGCTCCTTGGTGTAGCCCACCAGGTCGTAGTCCTGGCTGCCCTCGCTCAAGTGCACTTCCGCCCGGTAATAGCGACGGTTATTGATCTCTTTGGAGCCCATGCCGCCACGGGCAAACGACGGCGTGAAGTAGCCGCGCATCTGCACCTGGTAGATGAACGGATGCTCCTCGCCATGGCCGATTTCCAGGCTCACGCTGTCGTTGGATGGATCCGGTTGGGTGACCACCGAAAGTCCCTTCTCGACAAACACCGCCGTCACTTCTTCAATCGCCGGGCGCACCGTCGATTCAAGGAAGCGGTACACCTCATCGCGCGATGGGAAATGCACCGCCTGGCTCAAGCGCTGGCGCCAGCCGCCCTTGCCTTTACGCGAAGCCGAGATCGGCGCCAAGGAATGCAACTGGGCGATCTGCTTTTGCGACTCCAGATAGAAAGCCTTGTGCAGCCCCCACATCATCAGCAACAAAATCAGTGAGAACGGCAGCGAGGTCAGCACCACCGCCGATTTCAGCGAGTCGATACTGCCAGCAAACAGCAACGCACTGGTGACCAGCGCGGTCATCGCACCCCAGAACACCCGCAGCCATTTCGGCCCGTCTTCATCGGCGTTGCCGCCTTTGGACGACAGCGTCGACAAAACTACCGTGCCCGAGTCCGCCGAGGTGACGAAGAACACGAAGCTGATAAACACGGTCACCGCGATAACGGTTTTGCTCCACGGATAGGTTTCCAGCAGCAGGTAGAGGCTCATCGACGGGTCATCGATGGCCGACTGACCGAGCGCGGTCATGCCGTGGTTGAGCACTTGGTCGATGGCGCTGTTGCCGAAGATCGACATCCACGCCAGGGTAAAGCCCAGCGGGATCAGCAGCACGCCGAACACGAATTCGCGGATGGTGCGGCCACGGGAAATCCGCGCGATAAACAGGCCCACGAACGGCGACCATGCGATCCACCAGGCCCAGTAGAACACCGTCCAACCGCCCAGCCAGTCGCTCGGCTTGTCGTAGGCGTAGACGTCGAAACTCTTGGTCGGCAGCGCGCCGAGGTAGTCACCGATGTTCTGGATCAAGGTGTTGAGCAAGTGCTGGGTAGGCCCGGCAAACAACACAAACAGCAGCAGCGCGCAGGCCAGCAGCATGTTGATGTCGGACATCACCCGCACGCCCTTATCGACGCCGGCCACTGCAACAAGGATCGCCGCGCCCATCATCAGGGTGATCAAACCGACCTGAATCCACTGGGTGTGGGCAATGCCAAACAAGTAGTCGAGGCCGGAGTTTAGGTGCAGCACGCCGAAGCCCATGTCGGCGCCAAGACCAAACACCGTGGCAATGATGCCGAAGCCATCCACCGCGTAGCCGATAGGGCCGTTGATGCGCTTACCGATCAGCGGGTACAGCGCCGAACGCAACGCCAGTGGCAGGTTATGCCGGTAGGCGAAATACGCCAGCGCCATGCCGACAAACGCAAACACACCCCAACCGTGCAGGCCCCAGTGCAGAAACAGAATCTGCATGGCTTGGCGCGCGGCATCGGCGTTCATCGGCGCGCCTTGGGGCGGCTGCACCAAGTGCGTCAGCGGCTCGGAGACGCAGAAGAAGAACAGCGTGATGCTGATCCCTGCGGCGAACAGCATGCCGGCCCAGGACAGATAACTGAATTCGGGCTCGTCGTGGTCGGCACCGAGTTTTATCTTGCCGTAGCCCGATAGCGCGGTGACCACCACGAAGACCAGATACAGGGTCATCGCCAGCATGTAGTACCAGCCGACCGTATTGGCCGCCCAGTTTTGCGCTGCCAGCAACCAGGCACCGGCCTGTTGCGGGATAGCGATGACAGTGATGCCGAACAGCAGGATGAAGGTCGCGGCGAAGTAGAAAACCGGCGCATTCATGCGCACTTGGCCGCTGGCTGGGGTGGACGATGCACTCATGAGCGATGCACCCCGAGGTTGGAGCATGTGGCTGTAAATAACGGACTCAGCAAAGGTAAGCCTCCTGTTGTGAGCGGGCAGCGAACCACCGGGTTTAACTTGAACGAACATTCAAGTTAAACATGGATAGGCGGTTTTGGACTAATCGCAGGGCTGAGTGGTCGGTTATTCCTACACTAGCTCAAGGATTGGTATGACGGGTGCGAGAGGCAAATCGTTCAGCGATTGCGGGGTAAATCTGGAGTGAGGCTAACAATGTGGGAGGGGGCTTGCTCCCGATGGCGGCATATCAGTCAATGAATGTACCAACTGACACGCGCTATCGGGAGCAAGCCCCCTCCCACAGGGGATCTGCGTAAGGTTTTACTTCTGCGCCCCGTCATCATGCTGCAGATTCGCCTGAGTAATGTTCGCCTCAGCCGGCACACTGCGCGTCAGCCACACATTACCGCCAATGGTCGAGCCCTTGCCGATGGTGATCCGCCCGAGGATCGTCGCCCCGGCGTAGATCACCACATCATCCTCGACGATCGGGTGACGCGGATGGCCTTTCTGCAACTGCCCATCTTCATCTGCCGGGAAGCGCTTGGCGCCCAACGTCACGGCCTGGTAGATGCGCACCCGCTCGCCGATGATCGCGGTTTCACCAATGACCACACCGGTCCCATGGTCGATAAAGAAGCTCGGGCCGATCTGCGCGCCGGGGTGGATGTCGATGCCGGTGGCCGAGTGGGCGATTTCCGCAATGATCCGCGCCAGCAGCGGCAAGCCGGCGCGGTACAAGTGGTGGGCCAGACGGTGGTGAATCACCGCCAGGATCCCCGGATAGCACAGCAACACTTCATCCACACTGCGCGCGGCCGGGTCGCCGTGGTAAGCGGCGAGTACGTCGGTGTCCAGCAGGCTTCGCAGAGACGGCAAGGCCAGGGCAAAACCCTGGATCAGGCGGATGGCGTGGGCATCGATCTGGCTGTCATCCTGCCCGCCCTGTCGCGCGGCATAACGCAGCTCAAGACGCGCCTGAGCGAGCAACGCATTGAGCGCGACGTCGAGGGTATGACCGACGTAAAAATCTTCACTTTCTTCACGCAAATCCGCCGGCCCCAAGCGCATCGGGAACAGCGCGCCGCACAGCGCTTCGAGGATTTGTGCAACGGCTTCTCGGGACGGCAATTCGCGTCCGCCATGCTCGCCGCTCAAGCGGCCATTGCGCGTTCGCCACTGGTCCCGGGCGCCGCGCAACTGGCTGACAATGGTCTGCAATTGCCAATGACTGGAACGCTCACTCACAGTATTTACTCCTGACGTAATGGCCATCACTTTACGGTATGCACCCTGGCCGCCATTAAGAACCAATGGTGTGATGCTAAGAACCATCGGGCATAAGCGATTGACGGTTGCCCGATGAAAAGTGCCTGCCTATAGTCGCTTCATCCCTTAGCCACCGTGCGTAGCCATGATCAAGCAACAGCTCGACCGTTTTAACCGCCTGGACCTGCTCGGCGGTGCCACCGCCCTGGAAAAACTCGAACGGTTGTCGACCTGGTTGGGACGGGACATCTACGTCAAGCGCGACGACACCACGCCACTGGCGATGGGCGGCAACAAACTGCGCAAACTCGAATATCTGGCCGCCGACGCCATCGCTCAGGGAGCCGACACCCTGGTGACCGCCGGTGCCATCCAGTCCAACCACGTACGCCAGACTGCCGCCCTTGCCGCCAAGCTCGGCCTAGGCTGCGTGGCCCTGCTGGAAAACCCCACCGGTACCGAAGACCCCAACTACCTGGGCAACGGCAATCGCCTGCTGCTGGAGCTGTTCGACGCCAAGGTGGAATTGGTGGAAAACCTCGATAACGTCGACGACCAACTCAACGCCCTCGCCGACCGCCTGCGCAGCAACGGCAAGAAGCCGTACCTGGTGCCCATCGGCGGCTCCAATGCCCTCGGCGCCTTAGGTTATGTGCGCGCCGGGCTGGAACTGGCCGCGCAGATCGAAGACAGCGGCATCGAATTCGCCGCCGTGGTACTGGCGTCCGGCAGTGCCGGCACCCACAGCGGCCTGGCCTTGGCGTTGAGTGAAGTACTGCCGAACTTACCGGTAGTCGGCGTCACCGTATCGCGCACCGACGAAGCCCAGCGCCCCAAAGTCCAGGGCCTGGCCGAACGCACTGCCGAGTTGCTCGGCGTGGATATCCCCGAAGCCTTCAAGGTGATCCTGTGGGACGAATACTTCGGCCCACGTTATGGCGAACCGAACGCCGGGACCCTTTCGGCGGTCAAGCTATTGGCGAGCCAGGAAGGCCTGCTGCTGGACCCGGTCTACACTGGCAAGGCCATGGCCGGCTTGCTGGACGGTATCGGGCGCCAGCGCTTTGAAGATGGCCCGATTATTTTCCTGCATACCGGTGGGGCACCGGCGTTGTTTGCCTATGACTCGGTTTTCAACTGAATAAACGCGGGCTAAATGTGGAAGGGGGCCTGCCCCCGATAGCGGAGTGTCAGCCAGCTCATCTGTTACTGATACACCGCTATCGGGGGCAAGCCCCTTACCACATTAGACTCAACGCATATTCATAAAAAGAATATCAATTGAGTTTTATATTATTTTCAAGTCTTAAAACCGGGCTTTATCATCGCGCCGAAGGCGAAGACGCGCTTCGCGCTTTAAGGCAGGATACGACTACCGCGTCACCTGCTTCGCTCAACATAAAAACACAGGGGCTCTTCATGACTATTTCCGCATTCCGTCGCACTTTGCTGGTCGGTACTTTGGGTTTGGCTCTCGGTGCCAGCCTGCTGGGCCAGGCCGTTGCCGGCGAGCAACTGGGCAACATCAAAAAGGTCGGCGAGATCAAAATCGGCCTGGAAGGCACCTATCCGCCGTTCAGCTTCGTCGATGAAAGCGGCAAGCTCAGCGGTTTCGAAGTCGAGCTGTCCGAAGCGCTGGCCAAGGAGCTGGGCGTCAAGGTCAAGCTGCAGGCCACGCCATGGGATGGCATCCTCGCCGCCCTGGAATCCAAGCGCCTGGACGCAGTGGTCAACCAAGTGACCATCTCTGAAGAGCGCAAGAAGAAGTACGATTTCTCCACGCCTTACACCGTTTCCGGTATCCAGGCGCTGGTGCTGAAGAAGAACGTTGACACCATCAAGACCGCCGACGACCTGGCCGGCAAAAAAGTTGGTGTGGGCCTGGGCACCAACTACGAGCAATGGCTCAAGGACAACCAACCCAAAGCCATCATCAAGACCTATAACGATGATCCGACCAAGTTCCAGGACCTGCGCATCGGCCGTATCGACGCGATTCTGATCGACCGCCTGGCCGCCCTGGAATACGCCAAGAAAGCCCCGGACACCGCCGCTGCAGGCGATGCCTTCTCCCGCCAGGAAGCCGGTATCGCGCTGCGCAAAGGCGAGCCTGAATTGCTGGAAGCGGTGAACAAGGCCCTCGACAAGCTGCGCGCCGATGGCACCTTGAAGAAGCTGTCCGAGAAGTACTTCAACGCTGACGTCACTCAATAATGGAAGCAGGTTTCCAACTCGCGCTGGACTCCGCGCCCTTTCTGCTCAAGGGTGCGTATTACACGGTGATTCTCAGCCTTGGCGGCATGTTCTTCGGCTTGCTGCTGGGCTTCAGCCTGGCCTTGATGCGTCTGTCGCGCTTCAAGCTGCTGAGCTGGACTGCCCGTGTCTATGTCTCGTTCTTTCGCGGCACGCCCTTGCTGGTACAGCTGTTTTTGATCTACTACGGCTTGCCGCAAGTGGGCATCGAGCTGGATCCGATCCCGGCAGCCATGATCGGCTTTTCGCTGAACATGGCCGCCTACGCGTGTGAAATCCTGCGGGCCGCCATCGCGTCTATCGAGCGTGGCCAGTGGGAGGCCGCTGCCAGTATCGGCATGACCCGCGCGCAGACCCTGCGCCGGGCCATCCTGCCGCAGGCGATGCGCACCGCGCTGCCGCCGCTGGGCAACAGCTTTATTTCGCTGGTCAAGGACACGGCGCTGGCCGCCACCATTCAGGTGCCGGAGCTGTTTCGCCAGGCGCAACTGGTGTCGGCGCGTACCTTCGAAATTTTCACCATGTATCTGTCCGCCGCTCTGATCTACTGGGTACTGGCGAGCATCCTGGCGCATTTTCAAAATCGTCTGGAAGACCGGGTCAACCGGCATGACCTGGAGTCTTGAAGCATGATCGTGGTTGAAAAACTGACCAAACAATTCAACGGTCAGGTGGTGCTCAACGGCATCGACCTTGAGGTCAAGGAAGGCGAAGTTGTCGCCATCATCGGCCCCAGCGGTTCCGGCAAGACCACCTTCCTGCGCTGCCTGAATTTCCTTGAAGAACCCACCAGCGGCCGCATCAAGGTGGGCGATATCCAGATCGACGGCAGCAAACCGCTCAACCAGCAACAGAACCTGGTGCGACGCCTGCGCCAACACGTGGGTTTTGTGTTCCAGAACTTCAACTTGTTCCCCCATCGCACTGCGCTGGAAAACGTCATCGAAGGCCCCACCGTGGTCAAGAAGATGCCGCGCGAAGACGCTATTGCCCTGGGGCGCAAGCTCCTGGCCAGGGTCGGCCTGGCGGGCAAGGAAGACGCCTACCCACGGCGTCTGTCCGGTGGTCAGCAACAGCGCGTGGCGATTGCCCGTGCATTGGCCATGGAGCCGGAGGTGATTCTGTTCGACGAACCCACCTCGGCACTCGATCCGGAACTGGTGGGTGAAGTGCTGGCGACCATCCGCAGCCTGGCTGAGGAGAATCGCACCATGGTCATCGTCACCCACGAAATGAGCTTTGCCCGAGACGTTGCCAACCGGGTGATCTTTTTCGACAAGGGCGTGATCGTGGAACAGGGCGAAGCCAAGGCATTGTTTGCCAACCCCAAGGAAGAACGCACGCGGCAGTTTTTGAGCAAATTCCTCGCGCATTAACTGCACCCTACGATTGAGCATTTGTGGCGAGGGAGCTTGTTCCCTCGCCACCATTAGTATTCCTACAAGAAGTCCTCGCCCACAGCTGTAAAACACGCTCGCTATTGCGCCTTAAAATCCCCCGCCCAGTCAGACCCGTCTGAATATCACCGAACCCGCCGTTTAGCCTTTTGCCGCCATTGACGCCCCTTGGCCAACCCTCTTATCTAAGGCCCAGAGGATTGGATCCTATCCCGGCTATTCACTGAATCGTTCCTTTCAGCCCCGCTGCGCACCTGCGCCTAAGGGTCGGAACGATTGCTGCTGGCTGCATCAAGGAGATTACTTATGACGTGCACTGCAACCCCGGCCCTGCTCACCGCCCCGACGTTGCCACAGGCCCTTCGAAACGGCATCAATGCCCTGGCAGCCGCACAGCTGCTGGTCGATATCGCACCCTACCCTGGCATGGATGACGGCGATCTGATCGAGCTGTTCTGGAACAACTGTTTTGCGGCCTCACGGCGGGTGACTGCCTGCGAAGTCGGCATGCCTACCCGACTGCGTGTTCCGGAAAGTTTTGTGCAGGAGGGTGTCGCTCAGGTTCATTACCAAATCATGCAGGTCGGCCGCGCCCCAGCACGTTCGGCCATGACGCACCTGCGTGTGAAAACCAACTCCCCCGGAGGCCTGCCCTGCGCCCTCTACAGCGGTGAAAACCAGAACCTTGCCCCGGTGGGTCTGCCGGACACCATTCGCCGCTACGGCGTGAATGCCAGCCAGGTGCGGCGGGGGATTCCGCTGACCATCGAGCCCTACCTGAACATGACCACCGGCGATGCCATCACCCTGCGTTGGGGCGACGCACGCATGGACCTGCCGAAGATACAGGCCAAGGCCGTCGGCCAGGCGGTGCAGGTTTGGGTGCCGCCGACGTTGATAGTCGAGGCCGGCGACGACAGCCGGTTGGAGGTGACTTACTGCATTCTGGACCGGGTCGGCAACAATTCGCGCTGGGCGCCAGCCCGGACGCTACGTATTGCCGCCAGCGCGATCACCCGTCCGACCGGCACCGCGCCGGTCTATCAGCCACGCCCTCTGGGCTCACCCTGTGAACCCGGTTGATCGCCCTTCTATGCATATTCCCAAAAGTTAGTTTATTTAAATATTTAACAAGCTTAGGGTATATGCACCGGACCACCGGACATCTTTGATTTTTCTGTTTTCATTTCATTGAATGCGAGGTCGGTATGGTCAGAATTACCCCGGTGCACAACGCCAGGGCATTACGTGCAGCCAAGGAGCGGCGCTGATGTCTAACTTGGCTCTAACACCCCCCCAACGTGATCTGGACGTAGCACCGCTGCTGTTGCCGGCCGCCGTGCTGCGCAACGACGCCGAGGCGCTGAACGCCGCCCATGAGCTGGCCGAGGCCGCGCGCCTGCAAGCCGCCACGCGCGATCAGCAACGCAAGCTGCCATGGGCACAGATCGAACAGTTCACCCGCAGCGGGCTGGGCAGTATTTCCATTCCCCGCGAGTACGGCGGCCCGCAAGTGTCATTCGTGACGCTGGCCGACGTGTTCGCAATCATCAGCGCGGCAGACCCGGCCCTCGGGCAGATCCCGCAGAACCATTTCGGCATCCTGCACCTGTTGCAGGGCGCTGCCACCGAACGCCAGAAAAAGCAGTTGTTCCAGAGCGTGCTCGACGGCTGGCGCATCGGCAACGGCGGCCCGGAACGGGGCACCAAAAACACTCTGGAACTCAAGGCGCGCATCACCGCCAAGGGCGACGGTTACGTGATCAGCGGCCAGAAGTTCTACTCCACCGGTGCGCTGTTTGCCCACTGGGTAGCGATCAAGGCGCTGAACGATGACGGCAAGCAGGTCATGGCGTTCGTGCGCCGTGGCACCGAAGGGTTGCGCATCGTCGATGACTGGTCAGGCTTCGGCCAACGCACCACCGCCAGCGGTACGGTGCTGCTCGACCAGGCGCCGGTCGACGCCGACCTGGTGGTCGACAACTGGCGCATCGGCGACAGCCCGAACATCCAGGGCGCCGTCTCGCAATTGATCCAGGCCGCGATCGACGCCGGCATCGCCCGCGGCGCTCTGGATGACACCATCAGCTTTGTTCGCGAGCGCTCACGGCCCTGGATCGACGCCAAGGTCGAACGCGCCAGCGATGACCTGTATGTAATCGCCGATATCGGCAAGCTGAAAATCGAGCTGCACGCCGCCGAAGCGCTCTTGCGCAAGGCCGGCCAAGTGCTGGATCAGGTCAGTGCCGCGCCGATTACCGCGCAGTCCGCTGCACGCGCCTCAATCGCCGTGGCCGAGGCCAAAGTGTTGACCACTGAAGTGTCGTTGCTGGTCAGCGAGAAGCTCTTTGAACTGGCCGGCAGTCGCGCCACCCTCGCTGAGTTCAACCTCGACCGGCATTGGCGCAACGCGCGCGTACACACGCTGCACGACCCCGTGCGCTGGAAGTACCACGCGGTGGGCACCTATCGCTTAAACGGCACCCTGCCTGCTCGCCACTCCTGGATTTAACCGACCAGACCTCTGGAGAAATACGCATGACCCTTTCTCATCACGTCGCGGTTATCACCAGCGATGAACAAGCCCTTGTTGTCGCCAGCGACCTGGCCGAAGACTTCCGCCGCGACAGCGCCCAGCGCGACCGCGAACGCCGCCTGCCGCTGCCCGAGTTGGACGTGTTTTCCCGCTCCGGCCTGTGGGGCATCAGCGTGCCGAAGGCATACGGCGGTGCAGGCGTGTCCAACGTCACCCTGGCGAAGGTCATCGCCTTGATCGCCCAGGCCGACGCCTCCCTGGGCCAGATTCCGCAAAACCATTTCTATGCCCTGGAAGTGCTGCGCGTGAACGGCAGCCCCGCGCAGCAACAACGCCTGTACGCCGAAGTACTCGCCGGCCAGCGCTTCGGCAATGCCCTTGCAGAACTGGGCACCAAGACCGCTCACGATCGCGTCACGAGCATCACCCGCGACGGCGACGGTTTTCGCATCACGGGCCGCAAGTTCTACTCAACCGGTGCGATCTACGCGCAACGCATCCCGACCTCCGTGGTGGATGAGCACGGCGTGCAGCAGTTGGCGTTTGTACCGCGCGACAGCGAAGGCCTGAGCGTGATTGACGACTGGAGCGGCTTTGGCCAGCGCACCACCGGCAGCGGCTCGGTGGTGTTCGATAACGTCTGGGTCGCTGCCCACGACGTGGTCCCTTTCCAAAGCGCCTTTGAACGCCCGACTACCGTCGGCCCGCTCGCGCAGATTCTTCATGCTGCCATCGACACCGGCATCGCCCGCGCCGCCTTTGAGGATGCGCTGCACTTTGTGCGCACCAAGACTCGCCCATGGATCGATTCCGGCAACGACAAGGCCACTGAAGACCCGTTGACCCTGAAGAGCTTCGGCCACTTGAGCATCCGTCTGCACGCCGCAGAGGCATTGCTGGAACGCTCAGGTGAATTCCTCGACCGCGCCCAGGCCGACAGCAATGCCGAGACCGTTGCGGCTGCCTCGATTGCCGTAGCCGAAGTACGCGCCTTGAGCACCGAAATCTCCCTGGCCGCCGGCAGCACCTTATTCGAACTCGCCGGCAGCCAGGCGACCCTTGCCGAGCACGGCCTCGACCGCCACTGGCGCAACGCACGGGTGCACACCCTGCACGACCCGGTGCGCTGGAAGTACCACGCGGTAGGCAATTACTACCTCAATGCTGAAAACCCGCCACTGCGGGGGACCATTTGATGGCGAAGAAAAAGATCCTGCTCAATGCCTTCAACATGAACTGCATCGGGCACATCAACCACGGCCTGTGGACCCACCCACGGGATACGTCCACCCAGTACAAGACCATCGAGTACTGGACTGAGTTGGCGCAAACCCTGGAGCGTGGGCTGTTCGATGGCTTGTTTATCGCCGATATCGTCGGCGTGTACGACGTCTATCAAAACTCCATCGACGTGCCGCTCAAGGAGTCGATCCAACTGCCGGTCAACGACCCGTTGCTGCTGGTCTCGGCCATGGCTGCGGTCACCAGGAATCTAGGCTTCGGCCTGACCGCCAACCTCACGTATGAGCCGCCGTATCTGTTCGCCCGACGCATGTCCACGCTTGATCACCTGAGCCGTGGCCGGGTGGGCTGGAACATCGTCACCGGCTACCTCGACAGCGCCGCCAAAGCCATGGGCCTTAGCGAGCAGGTCGAGCATGACCGGCGCTACGACCAGGCCGATGAGTACCTGGAGGTGCTGTACAAACTTTGGGAAGGCAGTTGGGAGGACGACGCGGTGCTCAACGATCCGCAAGCGCGGGTCTACGCGCAGCCGGGCAAGGTGCACAAGGTCGAGCACCATGGCGAGTTTTATCAGGTGGAGGGTTATCACCTGTGTGAACCGTCGCCGCAACGTACGCCGGTGCTGTTCCAGGCCGGCAGCTCGGACCGTGGCTTGCTGTTCGCCGGACGCCATGCCGAGTGCGTGTTTATCAGCGGGCAGAACAAAGCGTCGACCAAGGTCCAGGTGGACAAGGTGCGCGCCAGTGCAGTCGACGCCGGGCGGAATCCGGATGACATCAAGGTGTTCATGGGCCTCAACGTAATCGTCGGCGCCACCGAAGAACAGGCCTGGGCCAAGCATGCCGAGTACCTGAGCTATGCCAGCGCGGAGGCCGGCGTGGCGCACTTCTCGGCGTCCACCGCGATTGATTTTTCCCAGTACGAAATCGACGAACCGATCCAGTACGTGAAGAGCAACGCAATCCAGTCGGCCACCAAGAACCTGCAAAACAACGACTGGACCCGGCGCAAATTGCTGGAGCAGCACGCCCTCGGCGGACGCTATATCACCTTGGTCGGCTCGCCCGAACAAGTCGCTGACGAGCTGGAATCGTGGATCAGCGAAACCGGGTTGGATGGCTTCAACCTGACGCGGATTGTGACGCCGGAAAGCTATGTGGACTTTATCGACCTGGTGGTGCCGGTGCTGCAGAAGCGGGGGTCGTACAAGACCGAATATGAGAACGGCACGCTACGGGAAAAAGTCTTCCACGGCAGTGCTCGCCTACCTGAACAACACACCGGCTCGACCTACCGCCACTGAACAAAAATGTGGGAGGGGGCTTGCTCCCGATAGCGGTGTATCAGTCACCGGATTGGTTTGCTGACACTCCGCTATCGGGAGCAAGCCCCCTCCCACATTGGATCTGCATTGTTTGTCCTAATACCTTATGACTGGAAACCCACTATGAAAAAGACATTCCTCAATAACCCAGTCAAAGCACTGGCCCTGGCCTTCGGGTTGTTCAGCTCGGCGGTGTTCGCCGCCGATGCACCGTTGAAAATCGGCACCACCGCGGCCTTCGCGATTCCCCTGGAAGCCGCAGTCGCCGAAGCCGGCAAGCAAGGCTTGAAAGTCGAGCTGGTGGAGTTCACCGACTGGATCGCGCCCAACGTCAGCCTGGCCGCCGGCGATATTGACGTGAACTACTTCCAGCACATCCCCTTCCTGGAAAACGCCAAGGCCGCCGCCGGTTTTGACCTGGTGCCTTACGCGCCGGGCATCATCAACAACGTCGGGCTGTATTCGAAAAAGTACAAAAGCTTCGACGAGCTGCCCGAAGGCGCCAGCGTGGCCATCGCCAACGACCCGATCAACAGCGGTCGCGGCCTGCAACTGCTGGCCAAGGCCGGCTTGATCACCCTCAAGCCGGGTGTGGGCTACAAGGCCACCGAAGAAGACATCGTCGCAAACCCAAAGAAAATCAAAATCCTGCAAGTCGAGGCCGTGCAGCTGGTACGTGCCTATGACGATGCAGACCTGGTGCAGGGCTACCCGGCGTATATCCGCCTGTCCAAGACTTTCGACGCGGAATCGGCGCTGCTGTTCGACGGCCTCGACCACCCGGAATACGTGATCCAGTTCGTGATCCAACCGAAGAGCAAAACCGACCCGCGTGTGATCAAGTTCGTCGACATCTACCAGCACTCGCCGGTGGTGCGCGCTGCGTTGGATAAATCCCTTGGCAAGCTTTACCAAGTGGGTTGGGAAGATAAAAAATGACCGCCGCCCACTCTCAACTGCGCGACCTGGGCACACCGCCCAGGGACGCCGAGCAGACTGAACTGCATCCAGACCTGAACCGCGCGCACGTGCGCTTTATCAACCTGGGCAAGACCTACGACGGCACGGTGCATGCCCTGCAAGGCATCGACCTGGCGATCCAGCGCGGTGAGGTGTTCGGCATCATTGGCCGCAGCGGTGCCGGTAAATCCTCGCTGATCCGCACCATCAACCGGCTGGAGCAACCGAGCAGCGGGCGCGTGCTGATCGATCAGGTGGACATCGGCGACTTCGACGAAGACCATCTGGTAGCGCTGCGTCGGCGCATCGGCATGATCTTCCAGCACTTCAACCTGATGTCGGCCAAGACCGTGTGGCAGAACGTCGAATTGCCGCTGAAAGTCGCCGGCGTGCCCAAGCTCCAGCGTGAGCAAAAGGTGCGTGAGCTGCTGGAATTAGTGGGTTTGCAGGACAAGCACAAGGCCTACCCGGCGCAGCTTTCCGGTGGGCAGAAACAGCGCGTGGGCATCGCCCGTTCGCTGGTGCACGACCCGCAGATCCTGCTGTGCGACGAAGCCACCTCGGCGCTGGACCCGGAGACCACCCAATCGATCCTAGGCCTGTTGCGCGAGATCAACCGACGCCTGGGCCTGACCATCGTCTTGATCACCCATGAGATGGCGGTGATCCGCGACATCTGCGACCGCGTGGTGGTGCTGGAACACGGGCGCATCGTCGAGCAAGGCCCGGTGTGGCAAGTGTTTGGCAACCCGCAGCACGAGGTCAGCAAGACCCTGCTGGCGCCGCTGCAACATGGGCTGCCGGAAGAACTGCAAAGCCGGTTGCAGCACTCGCCGTCATCAGCGGACGCTGCAGTGGTGTTGCGCTTGCAGCTCACCGGCAGTGCCAGCGATGAACCGGACCTGGCCGCGCTGTTCAGCGCTCTCGGCGGGCGCGTGCGCTTGCTGCAAGGCGGTGTGGAACGCATCCAGGGCCATGCCTTGGGGCAATTGCTGCTGGCAGTGAATGGCTCACCCCACAGCGCCGAAGAACTGCGCAACCGCGCCGCGAATTGGGCACAACAGGCGGAGGTGCTGGGCTATGTGGTTTGATCGTTTAGTACAGGGCGCCATCGACACCTTGTTGATGGTCGGCGTGTCGTCGCTGATTGCGTTGCTGGTGGGGATTCCACTGGCGGTGTTTCTGGTGACCAGCGACAAGGGCGGCATCTACCAGGCGCCGGCGCTGAACCGGGTGCTGGGGGCCTTCGTCAATCTGTTCCGCTCGATTCCTTTTTTGATTTTGATGGTGGCTTTGATCCCGTTCACCCGGCTGATCGTTGGCACCACCTACGGTGTGTGGGCGGCAGTTGTACCGCTGACAATCGCCGCGACACCGTTCTTCGCGCGGATCGCCGAAGTGAGTTTGCGCGAGGTCGACCACGGGCTGATCGAAGCCGCACAAGCCATGGGCTGCCGTCGTTGGCACATCATCTGGCATGTGCTGTTGCCCGAAGCGCTGCCGGGAATTGTCGGCGGATTTACGATTACGCTGGTGACCATGATCAACTCGTCGGCCATGGCCGGCGCGATTGGTGCCGGCGGCTTGGGCGACATTGCGTACCGCTACGGCTATCAGCGTTTTGACACGCAGATCATGCTGACCGTGATTGTGCTGCTGGTGGTGCTGGTGGCGGTGATTCAACTGAGCGGCGATCGCTTGGCGCGGGTGCTGAACAAGAGGTGAGGTATAGTCGGGCCCTCTCAGCGCCCGGTATTCACCGTCATGACCCTCAAGCCCGACGATCTCAACCAGATCACGTCCACCACCCTCGGCCACTACAACACAGTGGCCGAGGACTTCCGTGAAGGCACTCGCGATCACGATGTAAGCCAGAATATCGACGCACTGCTGCGGCATATCCAAGGTGCTGCGCCGTTCACCGTGCTGGATTTCGGTTGCGGGCCGGGACGGGATTTGCAGACGTTTACGCGAATGGGCCATATCGCCGTCGGCCTGGACGGCTCGGAGCGCTTTGCGCAGATGGCGCGCGAAGACAGCGGCTGCGAGGTGTTGCAGCAGGATTTCCTCAAGCTGGACTTACCCGCTGAACGCTTCGATGGGATCTTTGCCAATGCGGTGCTGTTTCATATCCCCAAGCAGGAACTGCCACGTGTGCTCAAGCAACTGCATGGGGCGCTGAAGCCTGGGGGTGTGCTGTTCAGCTCCAACCCGCGGGGTGAGAACCAGGAAGGCTGGAATGGGCCGCGCTATGGGGCTTATCACGACCTGGAGGCGTGGCAAACACTGCTCACCACCGCCGGGTTTGTGGAGCTGGAGCATTACTACCGGCCGGCGGGGTTGCCGCGTGAGCAGCAGCCTTGGCTGGCCAGTGTCTGGCGCAGACCTTAGAGGCAACGCACTTCAAATGTGGGAGGGGGCTTGCCCCCGATAGCAGTGGATCAGTTGGAGCATCTTTGACTGACCCACCGCCATCGGGGGCAAGCCCCCTCCCACATTTTTAACCGTGTTCTTCCTGTTGGGGTTCGCGGATCTTGTACCAGGCCACATACAGCGCCGGCAGGAACAACAGCGTCAGCAAGGTGGCGATGATGATGCCGCCAATCATCGCGTAAGCCATCGGCCCCCAGAACACTTCCCGGGCGATGGGGATCATGCCCAGACTGGCCGCTGCCGCCGTGAGCAGGATCGGACGACGCCGATGCTCGGTGGCTTCCACCACCGCGTCCCACGGCGTGTAGCCGGCCACTTCATATTCGTGGATCTGCGTCACCAGGATCACCGAGTTGCGGATGATGATGCCGATCAGCGCCAGGATACCGAGGATCGCCACAAAGCCCATGGGCGTGCCCGTGGGGATCAACGCCAGCACCACGCCGATCAGCCCCAGCGGCGCGACACTGGCCACCAGGAACATCTTCTGCACGCTGTGCAGTTGGATCATCAGGAACGTCGCCATCAGGAACAGCATCAACGGCACCACGCTGGCAATCGGGCCTTGGGCCTTGCCGCTTTCTTCCACGGTACCGCCCGTGGCGACCTTATAGCCCACCGGCAGGCCGTCGCTGAATTTGTCGATCTCCGGCTTGAGCTGCTTGACCAAGTCGGTCGGCTGCATCTCGTCACGCACCGAGGCCTTGATGGTGATGGTCGGCTTGCGGTCGCGACGCCACACCAGCGGCTGCTCCAGTTCATAGCGCACAGTGGCAAACGCCAGCAGCGGGATCGAGGTGCCGTTGGGCGTGACAATCTGCAGGTTCTGCAAGGTTTCCGGGGTACCGCGCTCGGCGTCCTCGGCGCGGCCGACCACGTTGATCAGGTAGATATCGTCGTGCACCTGAGTCACCGAGGCGCCGCTGACCACGCTGTTCATCAACTGCGCCACGTCTTCGGATGACAGCCCGAGCTGGCGCGCCTTGTCCTGGGCAATGTCGATGCGCAGCACTTTGCCCGGCTCGTTCCAGTCGTAGATGATCTCGCCCAGGTGGGTGTTTTTATCCAGCAGGGTCGCCAGTTCGATGGCGTGCTTGCGCACTTGGTCGGTGTCTTTTCCGGACACGCGATACTGGATCGGGCGGCCCACCGGCGGGCCCATTTCCAGTGGCTGCACAAAACTGCCGATACCGACGAAGTCTTCACGCAGGCGTTTTCGCAGGCGCGCGATCAGCTCACCGCGTTCTTCCAGGCCTTTGCTGACGATCACCAACTGCGCGTAATACGGGTTTTCCAATTGCTGATCGAGGGGCAGGTAGAAACGGATCGCGCCCTGGCCGATATAGGTGCTCCAGCGCGTAATGTCCGGGTCGTCCTTGATGATCGCTTCGAGGCGATCAACAGCCTTGCGCGTTTCGTTGATCGAGGCGTTTTGCGGCAGGTTGAGGTCAACGAGGATTTCCGGTCGGTCCGACGACGGGAAGAACTGGTTCTGCACGAACTGCATGGAGAACACCGACGCCACGAACAGGCCCACGGTGATGCCGATGGCCCACCAACGGTTGCGCATGGCCCACAGCATGCCGCCATTGAACGCACGGCCGATGCGCCCCGGCTCAGCGCTGTGGGGTTTCACCTTGGCACTGAGGATGTGCACGCCAATCACCGGCGCAAACAGCACCGCCACCACCCACGACACCAGCATCGCTACGGCAATCACCGCGAACAGGGTGAAGGTGTACTCGCCCGCCGAACTGGCGTTGAGGCCAATCGGCACGAAACCGGCGACGGTCACCAAGGTACCGGTAAGCATCGGGAATGCCGTGGAGGTGTAGGCGTAGGTCGCGGCCTGCTCCTTGGTTTCGCCTTTTTCCAGGCGCGTGATCATCATCTCCACGGTGATCATCGCGTCGTCCACCAACAGGCCGAGGGCGATGATCAACGCACCGAGCGACACGCGCTGCATGGTGATGCCGCTGTATTCCATGAACACGAACACCAGCGCCAGCACCAATGGAATCGAGCACGCCACCACCAGCCCGGCGCGCATGCCGAGGCTGATAAAGCTCACCACCAACACGATGATCACCGCTTCGAACAGCGCGCTGGTAAAGCCGCCGACGGCCTCTTCCACCACCTCGGCCTGGTCGGAGACCTTATGCACACCGACGCCCACCGGCAGGTCGGCGGTCAGTTCGTCCATGCGCGTGTGCAGCGCCTTGCCGAACGACTGGATGTTGCCGCCCTTCTGCATGGCGATGGCCAAACCAATCGCCGGCTTGCCGTTGAAGCGGAACATCGGCCGCGCCGGGTCGACGTAGCCACGGGTAATCTCGGCGATGTCCGCCAGGCGATAGAAGCGGTCATTGAGGCGCAAATTGACATCGGCCAGGTCTTTCTCCGAAGCAAACTGCCCGGATGTGCGCACTGAAATCCGCTCAGGGCCGGCCTCGATCACCCCGGCCGGGGTCACCGCGTTCTGCGATTGCAGGCTCTGCACCACCTGGCGCTGGTCAACGCCCAACGCTGCCAGTTTGCGCGTGGAGAAATTCAGGTAAATCACTTCGTCCTGCTGGCCGATCATCTCGACCTTGCCCAATCCCGGCACCGAACGAATCTCGGCGCGCACCTGCTCCACGTAGTCGCGCAACTGGCGCATCGACAGGCCGTCGCCGGTAAAGGCGTAGACCGAGCCGAACACATCACCGAATTCGTCGTTGAATGACGGCCCCTGCAAACCCTGGGGGAAGCTACCGCGAATGTCGTCGATCTTCTTGCGGACCTGGTACCAGATCTCCGGGATGGCCTTGGCGCTGGTGGTGTCCTTGAGGAACACGAACACCGTGGATTCACCCGGTCGCGTGTAGCTTTTCACGTAGTCGAGGGAGTCGAGCTCTTCGAGTTTTTTCTCGATGCGGTCGGTGACCTGCTTGAGGGTTTCTTCCTGGGTCGCGCCCGGCCAGCGGGTCTGGATCACCATGGTCTTGATGGTGAACGAGGGGTCTTCCTCGCGGCCCAGGTTCATGTACGAGAACACGCCCATCAGCAGCGCGACGAACATCAGGTACCAGACGAAGGACTGATGCTTGAGGGCCCAGTCGGATAAGTTGAAGCTCCCTTTCATCGCGGGCTGTCCTCGTCGATTTTGACTTTTTGCCCAGGCTTCAGGCTGTTTACGCCGGCGGTGACGATACGTTCGCCGGGTTTGACCCCACCGTTGAGCAAGGCGCTATCAGCATCACGGCTAAGCACTGTGATGTCGCGCGGTTGCACGGTCTGGCTTTGGGTGTCGAGGATCCAGATGCGGGTCTTGCCGTCGACATCCTGCAAGGCGCTCAGGGGCAACTCGATGCGTGGAGCGATGGCCGAACTCAAGGTCACACTGATCGCCGTGCCAAGGCGGAACGCGGGCGGTGTTTCGGCCAGGGTCAGGCGCGCGCGACGGGTGCGCGTGGCGCTTTGGGCCTGGGGTTCGATCTCGCGCACGGTGGCAGTGGTGTTGACGCTGGGGTCGAGTTGCCCGGCGACGAGGAACACCACGTCCGGGGGCAGCCGCTCGGCGAGACCGGCGGGCAGGTCGATCACCGCCTCCTTGATGTCCGGGCGCGCCAGGGTCACCACTTGCTGACCGGCGCTGACCACTTGGCCAGCCTCAGCGTTCCAGGCGGTGATAATACCGGCGTGGTCGGTGCGAAGCTCGGCGTAGTTGAGCTGGTCCTTGGCTTGGTTGACTGACGCTTGGGCCTGGTGGAGAGAGGCCTGAGTGGTTTTCAGATCGGTCTGGGCGATATCCAACTGCGCCTGGGCGCCGACGCCACGGTTGAACAATTCCTGCTGGCGGCGAGCGTTGGCCTGGGCGTTGATGAATTGCGCCTGGACGCGAGCGAGGTCGCCTTGGGCGGCGCGCAACTGGTTTTGCTGGTCGGTGGGGTCAAGGACAGCGAGCAAGGCCCCCTTCTGCACTTCAGCCCCCACATCCACGGCGCGGCGGGCGATACGCCCCGACACGCGAAACCCCAGGTTGCTTTCGTAGCGCGCCTGGATGGTGCCGGCGAAGCGGCCGAGGGTTTCCTGGTCTTCGGCCTTCACTTCCATGGACAGAACTGGGCGCACCGGCTCGGGCGCGGGTTCTTCCTTGGAGCAGGCCATCAGCAAAAGGCTGGCGGCGAGTATGAGCGTCAGGCGCTTCATGGCTTGGCTCCCTGCTGGGCAATCTCGACCAACATGCCGGGATGCAGCAATTGCCCACCGGCCACGACGACTTTTTCGCCGCCTTTAAGGCCGTCACTGATGATGACCTTACCGGTGAGGTACCGCGCCACCGTGACTTTATGCAACTGCGCCTTGCCGTCGCCGTCGACCAGCCACACGGCGGGTTCGCTCAAGTCTTTGGTCAATGCCGACCACGGCAGCTCGACGCTGGGCTTGGCCGGACCATTGGCGGTGGCGCTGACCACCGAACCGAGCTGCATGCCTTTAGGCAGAGATTGCAGCGCAATCTTCACCTGCACCGTGCCGGTGTTGGCCGCCACGGCGGGCGTGACTTCACGGACTTTGCCCTGGGCCTTGATGCTGGGGTTATCCAACAGGCTGACGGTGATCGGCGCGTCAGGTGGCGGCTCCACCAACAGGGATTCATAGACGTTGAACACCGCGTCGCGCTCGCCATCGGTGGCCAGGCTGAAAATCGGCACGGTGGCTTGCACCACCTGGCCGACTTCAGCTTGGCGTGCGGTGATCACTCCCGGCGCATCCGCAATCAGCGCGGTATAGCCGAGTTGTTCACGGGCGTTGGCCAACTGGGCCTGCGCGGCGGCCAGGGCACTTTGGCTGCTGCGCAGCGCGGCCTGCGCAGAATCGTATTCGCTGCGGCTGGTGTAGCCCTTGGGCAGGAGTTTTTCCTGGCGCACAAAGGCAGCGGCAGTCTGTTTGACCCGCGCCTGTTCCGCCACGACCTGGGCCTGGGCGGAATCGACGTTGGTTTGCAAATCCTTGGGATCGAGCTTGGCCAGCACTTGTCGGGCGGTCACGCGGTCGCCCACATCCACCATGCGCTGGATGATTTTTCCGCCGACGCGGAAGGACAAGTCGGTTTGCACGCGCGCCTGGACATCCCCGGTCAGCGTGACTGCCGCGGCGAAATCCGCGGGCTGCACGGTTTGCACAAATACTCGGGAATGCTGCTTGGGTTCAGCCTTTTCCTGGCCGCAAGCGCTCAGCAACACCACTAAACCCAAACCGACGATACAGATGGAAATACGACCGCCCATGCAGACTCCTTGTGCGCGATGCGATGTGCCAGTGTGTATGCGACTGTGAGCTTAGATCAGGGTTCCTTATCTGCATGGGGAAGGCGTATTGAGGGGGGGTCATCGGCCTCATCGGGGCATAGGTATCTACACAACGTTGGCTCAACGCTGAACGTCCGGCAGATAGGGCTGTTGTGGCGAGCGGGCTTGTCCCATTCGCCACAGGGAGATTTGTCAGGGGCTGAAAGTTGTGTAGATACCCCATGCTCCCGATAGCGGCATAACAGTCAGCGCAGAACTAGCCCTGCCACTTCCCGCCTTCAACAATCACACTCTCAGGCTGGGTGTCATCGCTCAGTTCTTTGCGCACATATTGGTCATACAGCTTGAGCAGGAATTTCTCCTCACCCAACTTCGCCAACTCGGCATTCACCCAGTCACGCAGTTCGACGTTGCCCTTCTTCACGGCAGGCGCGATGGGCGCTTCGTCGCCGAGTTTCTCTTCCAGCACGCGGTAGCCGGGGTTCTGCTTGGCCCAGCTGAACAGCACTAGGTTGTCCTGGGCATAGGCATCGCCACGGCCAGCCGACAACGCTTGCAGCGACTCGGAGTTTTTCTCGAACTTGAGCAGTTTCCAATCCGGGTGGTTCTTGGTCAGCCAGATGTCAGCAGTGGTGCCGGTGGTGACGATAGTGGTGCGGGTGGCCAGATCGTCCAAGCTTTTGACCGAGCTGTTGTTCGGCACCAGGGCCTGTACCGCGACTTTCAGGTTGGGGTTGGTGAAATCCACGGCGTCCTTGCGTTCCGGGGTCACGGTCATGTTGGCGAGGATCAGGTCGACCTTATCGCTTTGCAGGAACGGAATGCGGCTCGCCGGCTCGACGGCGACGAATTCGACTTTGCTTTCATCGCCCAACAGGTCTTTGGCGAATCGACGGCCAATGTCGGTATCGAAGCCGACGTAGCGGCCAGCTTCATCCACGAAACCAAACGGTGGTTTGTCAGTGAAGACACCAACGATCAGCTTGTCGCGCGCCTTGATCTTGTCGAGGTAGCTCACGGCGGCAGCAGGTTTGGCGGGCTCTTCGGCCTTCTTATCGCAGCCGGCCAGTAAGGCGACGGCCAACAGTGGCAGCAGTAACTTTTTCATAGCAACTCCAGTTCCTTGGTTTTCTTGGGCAGTGTTGACACAAAGGAGAACTTCTCCAGGAACTGCTGCGCGCGTGCGGTTTGCGGGTTCGTAAAGAATTCTTCGGGGGTGTTGTGTTCGAGGATGCGACCGGCCTCCATAAACACGACGCGGTCGGCGACGGCGCGGGCGAAGGCCATTTCATGGGTGACGATGAGCAGGGTCATGCCATCGCGGGCCAGGCCCTGGATCACCTCCAGCACTTCCTTGACCATCTCGGGGTCGAGGGCGGCGGTGACTTCGTCGAACAGCATGACTTGAGGGTTCATGCACAGCGAACGGACGATGGCGATGCGTTGCTGCTGGCCGCCGGAAAGCTGGCGCGGGAAGGCATCGCGCTTGTCAGCCAGGCCCACGCGTTCCAGCAGTTTCTCGGCCTGCTCGCGGGCCTCGCGGGGGTCGCGTTTTTGCACTTTGAGCGGGCCGAGCAGGATGTTGTCGAGCACACTCATGTGCGGGAACAGGTGGTAGCTCTGGAACACCATGCCGATGTCCTGGCGTACCTGGCGCCAGTCGGTATTTTTTTCCAGCAACTCCTTGCCGGCAAACCGCAGGCTGCCGCTGTGGGCCACTTCCAACCCGTTAAGGCAACGCAACAAGGTGCTTTTGCCGCAGCCGCTGGGGCCGAGGATCACCACCACTTCGCCGCTTTGCACACTCAGGTCGATGCCCTTGAGCACCTGCTGGTCGCCGAAGAATTTGTTGAAACCCTGGAACTCGATCAATGCGCTCATGCTTGGGCCCAGCGCCGTTCCAGCACCTTGGAGGCGGCCGACAACGGGTAGCAGATAAAGAAGAAAAACAGGAACAGCACGCCGTAGATCAGAACCGACTCATAGGTGCGCTCGATGATTTGCTGGCCCACCTTGATCACATCCACCACGCCGATCAGCACCGCCAGGGAGCTGGTCTTGATGATGCGCGTGTAGACGTTGATGGTCGGCGGGGTCATACGCTTGAGGGCCTGAGGCAGCAACACGTAGCCGTATAACTGCGGGTCGGACAAGCCAATCGACAGGCCGGCTTCGCGCTGGCCACGGGGCAGCGAATGCAACGCGCCGCGTACCACCTCGCCCACTTCGCTGGCGCCCCACAACGACAGCACGAGCACCGCGCACCAGAAGCTCGGGATGCTCAGGCCAAAGAAGATCGGCAGGCCAAAGAACAGCAGGTACAACCACACCAGCACCGGAATCGCCCGGAACAGCTCCAGGTAACCCCGTAGCACCGCGTTGATCAGCCTGTTGTTCAAGGTGCGCAGCACGCCATACAACACGCCGCCGCCCGTACTGAAGGCGATGCTCAAAAACGAAATCGACAGGGTTTGCGCAGCGCCCTTACCCAATTGCGGCAACGACACCCACAACAACTCAAGACCCGAACTGGCCATGCTGGAGCCTCCTTTCCAAGCGGCTGAGCAGCAGCGATAGCGGCAAGAACAACAGCACGCAAATCAGCGTCAGCACGGCGAGCATTTCGTAGGTCTTGTAGTAGAGAGCGATGTAGCTCTTGGTGGTGTAGAGAATCTCCGGCACTGCCACGGCAGAGACCACGGTGGTCTCCTTGAGCAAGAAGATGAAGTTGGCGAACAACGCCGGCAGGCTGAGGATGCCCGCTTGAGGCAGGATCACGTGGCGCAGCAGTTGCCATTCCGACAGGCCAATGGACTTGCCCGACTCGATCTGCGCCAGCGGCACCGCTTCCACACCCGCGCGCAGCACTTCGGTGAGGTAGGCGCCGCCCAGGAAAGTCATGGTAATGATGGCCGCCCAGAACCCGGAGATATTGAAGCCCAGGGCCGGCAACGCGAAGTACACGAAAAACAATTGGATCAGCAGCGGCGTGTTACGCGCCAGCTCCACGTACAGCGCTACCAGGCGCGACAGGTAGGGCGTGCGAAACACCAGCAGCGCGGCGTTGATCAGCGCCACCAGCAGCGAGGTGGCAATGGCGATCAAGCCTACTTGCAGTGTCACCCCTACGGCTTTTAGAAACGCCGGCAGGGTGCTGAGGATAAATGCGAAATCGAAGGTCATCTTGAGTCCATATCGCCGCATGGGTAATGCCGCGAGCGCAGTCCGTTCCGGCGTGGGTAACGCCGGGTAGCGCGAACTCTAAAGGTATAAAAAGCAAAATTTAAATACCTAAATAGCATATTGATATCACCCAAAAAGATAACCCCCGGATTCGCGGGTTGGACAGGTGGCAGCTATGGTTGGGGGGTCTGTTTTTCGAGGGAATGAACCATGAACAAAGCGAAACCGATTGATCCGCAGGAGCTGGTGAAGTGGTTGGTGGCGTTGCGCAGGGCGATTAACAGCCGAGCTCTCTAAAACCACGAAAAATCCAAAGTAAGATGAAGATCAAGTGTGGGAGGGGGCTTGCTCCCGATAGCGGTGGTTCAGTCAGTACATCTTTGACTGAAACACCCCTATCGGGAGCAAGCCCCCTCCCACATGTCGATTGCATTCCAAATTCCAGGCATAAAAAAACGCCGACGCTCTGCAAGCCGTCGGCGTTGAAACCTTGAAGGGGGTTTTGAGTTACATCAGAACGCCGGCACGACCGCGCCGTTGTACTTCTTCTCGATGAATGCTTTCACTTCCGGGCTGGTCAGGGCCTTGGACAGTTTCTGAATAGCGTCGCTGTCCTTGTTGTCCGGGCGAGCCACCAGGAAGTTCACGTAAGGCGAGTCGGCACTTTCGATGATCAGCGCGTCCTTGGCTGGGTTGAGGCCAGCTTCCAGGGCGTAGTTGGTGTTGATCAAATCCAGGTCAACCTGGTCCAGCACGCGTGGCAGCAGGGCCGATTCCAGCTCTTTGAACTTCAGGTTCTTCGGGTTGCTGGCGATGTCTTTCGGCGTGGCCAGGGCGTTGGTCGGGTCTTTCAGGGTGATCAGACCGTTCTTTTGCAGCAGCAACAGGGCACGGCCGCTGTTGGAACCTTCGTTCGGGATGGCAACGGTGGCGCCATCTTTGAGCTCAGAAATATTCTTGATCTTTTTCGAGTAACCGCCGAAGGGTTCAACGTGCACGCCAACCACGGTAACCAGGTTGGTGCCCTTGCCCTTGTTGAAGTTTTCCAGGTACGGCAGGGTCTGGAAGTAGTTGGCGTCCAGGCGCTTCTCGGCAACCTGCACGTTTGGCTGTACGTAGTCGGTGAAGACTTTGATTTCCAGGTCCACGCCTTGCTTTTTGAGGGCTGGCTTGACCAGTTCGAGGATCTCGGCGTGCGGCACCGGGGTCGCGGCTACGACCAGTTTCTCGTTGGCCTGGGCGAAGCCGGCAGTCAGGGCAGCCGCCAGAGCGGTAAACAACAGAACCTTTTTCATGCAGTGTCCTTATCGGAATTCCGGGGGCGTCGGTGACGACCGTTTTTATGTGGTGTGCCAGCGAAGTGCTATCGCGGCGTGAAACGGACAATACCTATATTTTTTATTCCCGAACAATATCTTTTATTCACGTTGATATTCCATTTTGCTCATACAGGAATTTTCGCAATGATTCCTGCTCGGCAGGACTGGCAGCGTTGAAAATCCGCTGCAGCTGCTCCACCGGTGAACCCGCCACCGGCAGGTTCAAATGTTCGGGCAAAATCTCGTCGCCGCTGCTGACCAGCAAGGCAAAGTGAATAACGTTCTCCAGCTCGCGCGTATTGCCCGGCCAGCTGTGGTGCTCCAGGACTCGCTGGGCAGCGTCGCTGATCAACGGCACCGGCAGGTCCAGGCGCTGGCTGTAGATGCCCAGGAAATATTCGGCCAACGAAAGGATATCGCCGACCCGCTCGCGCAGCGCTGGCAAGTCCAGTCGGCCTTCGCTCAAGTAATGGAACAGTCGCTCATGAAACTTGCCCGCCGCCACGGCCTGGGCCAGATCAATACTGGTGGCAGCTACCAAGCGCACATCCACCGGGCTGGGCTGATGGGCGCCGACGCGGGTAACTTCGTGGTTTTCCAGGGCTGCGAGCAATTTCACCTGGATCGGCAACGGCAAGTCGCCGATCTCATCCAGGTATAAGGTGCCGCCATTGGCCGAACCAAACCACCCGGCCCGGCTGCTGGCCGCGCCGCTGTGGGCACCCGCCGCGTAGCCGAACAACTCGGCGTCGGCGTAGGTGGGACTGATCGCGCCGCAATTGACGGAGACAAACAGCCCGGTGCGATCACTGCCCCGGTGAATATGCCGCGCCAGCAGTTCTTTACCGCTGCCGGTCTCGCCGCGAATCAACACGGGCAAAGCACGCGGTGCGAGGCTTTCCAGCTCTTCGCGCAGTTGACGCGAACGCGGGTCGACGAACACCAGTGCCTTGGCACGAATGCTCAGTGGGCTTTTTTCGGCGTCGGGGAAGGTCAGCAACGGCTGGCCGAAGGTTTCATGCAGACTCATGGCAGGCTCCCGCCCCAAATCCACTCAGGGACAGGGCGTTGAAAAAATTTATGCGCTACGCCGGGCGTGGTGCTCAAGGCGGCTTTGCAGGCGATAGAGGTAGGCGAAACCCTGCTCCCAACGCTGGTGGCCGGACTTCACATTGATATGGCCGGCGCCGGACAGGATGCCGGCTTCGGCGCCCCAATTGCGCGCCAGTTCCAGCGCACGCGGGGCGCTGACGGCACTGTCGTTGTCGGAGCTGACCACCTGACTGGGAAAAGGCAGCAAGTCGGTCGGGATCGGCGCGAAGTTGCGCAGGGCTGGAGAGCAAGCCGGACGTTCGACATCAGCCGGCGCCACCAGCAAGGCACCGCGCACCTGCCGCAAGTACTGCAACGGCGCAGCGGCGGCCCAATGGGCCACAGTGATGCAGCCAAGGCTATGGGCGATCAGGATTACCGGCGTGCTGTCGGCAGCGATGGCTTCAGCCAACGCGGCCACCCAGTCTTCGCGACGCGGGGTGAGCCAATCGGCCTGCTCAACGCGCGCGCTGTTGGGCAAGCTATTTTGCCAATGAGTTTGCCAATGATCTTCTGGCGATCCTTGCCAGCCCGGCACGATCAAATAACGAATCGACTCGCTGTGCATGGGTGTGCCCTCCTGCAGCGTTTAACGTTGTAGGACAGTATAGGGACGAGGGTTATATTCGTTAAGGAATAAGAAGCTATTTATTAATAACCAAAAAACCAAATGTATCTAGGCTCAAAATGTGGGAGGGGGCTTGCCCCCGATGGCGGTCCGTCAGCAACAAGTAGGTGGCTGATCCACCGCTATCGGGGGCAAGCCCCCTCCCACATTGACTCGATTTCACATTCAATTTGCAGTGGTTTTTAGATGACGTGATGGGTACGAGGCATGCAGTCGATGGTGCGATTTACCACGGTCTTGGCCATTTCCAGCAAATGCCACACCGCATGGATTTTCGCTCGGTCATGCGGTTGCAGGTGGTCACAACAGTCCCATACGGTGGCTTAGGCGCTGTGAATCAGATGGGCGATATAGAGTTGGGCGTCCTCGAAACTGAGGTTGTCGTTGGCGACGAGACAGTCAACGGGTGGATCGGGAAGTGCCTTGGTCATGGTGCAACTCCTATTGAACACCGGAGCTACCACTAGCGCTGCTAAACGATAGGTGGCAGCTGTACGCGGGTTAGCAGACTGGTCAATAGGAACACCAGCGCACCCGAGGGTGCCCCACGCACAGCCACCATAAATGAAGATGTGAACCGTGTGCCTATTGAAATCAGGCTGCTAAACCCGATCACTGGAAACCAGCGACGGGCCGAAGACTAGCCATCCATTCCAACAGCCGCAAGGCGGCGGGGATTGTCTCGGAAACGTCCTGCAATTTAAAGGGACATGACTTGCTGGCCCTTTAAAAACCATGACGGTTCTTAATGGCAGCACTGACGAGCTTTCGCTTCTGACCATGGCACATGACTGCGTTAAATAGCCGCCTTCATTTCCTCCCCCGCCCGAGCCCCATGGACAACTCCAACATCGCGATCACCCTAGTTTTGATATCTGCCCTCATGCACGCCACTTGGAACGCAGTCGTCCGGGCCGGGAGCAGTCGCTTGATGACCTTGGCCATGGTCGACGGTACGGCGTTGCTGATCTGCCTGGCGGCGCTGCCGCTGGTGAATGCGCCAAGCCTGCAGGTGTGGGGCTACGTGCTGGTTTCCGTAGTGCTCAACACCGCCTATCGATTGTTCCTGATCAAAGCGTATGAAACCGGTGATTTCGGCCAGGTCTACCCGGTGATGCGTGGAGTGCCACCGGTTCTGGTCGCACTGTTTTCTTACGTCCTGCTGAATGAGCATCTGTCGTTCCACGCATTGGGCGGGGTGTTGCTGATTTGTGTAGGCATCATCAGCCTGACATTCGTGCGAAGGATGACCGCGCGCATGTTCAAACCAATCTTGATGGCCGTATGTGCTGGTGCGTTTATCGCGTCATACACGGTGGTGGATGCCAAAGGGGTAAGAGCCAGTGAGACGGTGCTGCAATACATCCTCTATCTGACGGTATTCCAGAGCATTCCGATTCCGGCGCTGGCGTTTTTCAAGAAGCGTTTGGCATTCGCCGAGGCCATTCGCAACCATTGGAAAGTCGGCGTTATGGGCGGCGTTCTTTACCTCACTTCCTACGGATTGGTGCTGTTTGCGCTGTCCCTGGACGCGGTGGCCAAGGTCTCAGCGTTGCGGGAAACCAGTGTTATTATCGGCGCCATTATTGCCGCGCTGTTTTTTCACGAGCGGTTCGGCTGGCGGCGGATGCTTTCGGCGTTCGTCATTGTTTGCGGGATCATCCTGATCAAAGTGAGCACCTGATGGGCCAACGTCCGCCACCTACTCCCATGCTGCAAGCCTTCGTCAGCGCTGCGCAAACGGGGAGTTTTGCGCGCGCCGCCTCCCAGTTGAACCTGACCGCCAGTGCGATAAGCCATCAGATTGCAGGGCTGGAGGAGTGGTGGGGCGTGCAGTTGTTCGAGCGCCACTCTCGGGGCGTCAATCTCACCGCTGCGGGACAGGCTTTGTTGCCGGTGGCTGACGGTTTTTTCAACGCGCTTGAGGCGGTGTTGCACACACTTAACCCGAGCAAGTCCCAGCCGCTTTACCTCTCGTGCACGTCTTCTCTGTGTTCCAGCTGGCTGATTCCCAGGATGCATGGTTTTCACTCCGACGCTTCATTGAATCTCGACCTGGTATTGACCAGTGCGGATATGAACAGCACCCATCTCGGCGCCCATCAATTCGATGTTGCGATTGTGATGGGATACGGCAACTACCCGGATCATCATGCCGAGCTACTTATGCGCGATGCCGTGTTCCCGGTTTGCTCACCGGCATTTCAACAAGCGAACGGCGATATTCCGCTGACAGATATTGCGCGATACCCGCTCATTCACCGCGTGGACGATCAAGTGTGCCCGGGGTGGGAAAGCTGGTTTGCATTTCAGGGCTTGGCGGCTGCGCCTTATCACCATGGGCCGCGCTTTCCGGACTCAAGCCTGGCAATCAGCCTGGCGGTGAAGGGGGGCGGGATTGCGCTGGCCAGAACAGCGTTGGTGTATGACCAGTTGGAAGAAGGTGCATTAGTCACGCTAGGCGGCCCGGTGATGATGTCGCCGGCCGCGTACTACGTTATTTGTCGGAATGGGCGGCAGTCGGAACCTGATATCGCCAGGTTGATTAACTGGCTAAAAGAGAGCGTTAGAACGTTTCAGCGAGAAGTTGAAATCCGGTATCCACAAATCGCTGGGGTTGGCGCACTTTGAACGTGTGGTATTGCTGAAACCCAGGCAAAAAAAAGGCCGCACCCTGCCAAGGAGACGGCCAAAAAATTGTCGAGGCTTTTGAAGCTAACGTGCAGTAATCACCGACAGTTTGGTAATCCCCGCGCGCTCGATAGACGCCATGGCTCGCGCCACTTCGCCGTAGTTCACTCCGTCATCCGCCTGCAGTTGCACCCGCACATCGGGGTCCTTGGCCTTGGCCGCCTGCAGGTTGAATTCCAGCAGGTCCGGCTGGATTTCGTCCTTGTTGATAAACAGTTTGCCGGCGCCGTCGATGCTCACCACCAGCGGGTCTTTTTGCTCCACCGGCGCCACGGCCTCGGTCTTGGGCAGGTTGATCGGGATCGCGTTGGTCAACAGCGGCGCGGTGACGATAAACACCACCAGCAGCACCAGCATCACGTCTACCAGCGGCGTGACGTTGATCTCGCTCAGCACTTCATCGCTGTCTTGCGTGGAAAAGGCCATTTCAGGACGCCTCCTTCACTTTTTGCGGGTTGCCGGCAGCGCTTTTGTTGAGCGCCGGGTGCAGCAGCACACGGAAGGAATTTTTCTGCGCCAGGCTATAGAAGTCGTGGGCGAAGTCATCCAGGTCGGCGGCAGTCAGCTTGAGGCGCCGCAGGAAGTAGTTGTAAACCAGCACCGCAGGTACGGCGACGGCGATCCCCACGCCTGTTGCAACCAGTGCGGCGCCGATGGGGCCGGCGACGGTTTCCAGGCTGGCGGAGCCGGCGGCGCTGATGCCCTTGAGCGCTTCCATGATCCCCCACACGGTGCCGAACAGGCCGATAAACGGTGAGGTGCTGCCGATACTGGCGACCACGGCCAAACCGGTCTCCAGAGAGCGACGCTCACGTACGATCTGCTGGCGCAGGGCGCGTTCGAGGCGGTCCTGATGGTTGATTGCCTGGCTCAAGTCGGCAGCGTGAGGCGCATCGCCAACCTGGATCGCGGCATAACCGGCCTGGGCCACGCGGGCAGCGGCACCCGGTTGGGTCTCTGTCAATTCAGCGGCCGAATCAAGACTCGACGCCGCCCAGAACTGTTTGTGAAACTTGCGATCCTGGGCCTTGAGGCGACCGAACTGCACGCCCTTGAGCAAGGCCAAGCCCCAGGTGGCGACCGAAAAGACCACCAGCAGCCAGATCACCGCGCTTTCGATGGATTCAAGTGGAGATGCTAATGCCATGATGTTTTCCCTCTGTACAAGTCGCGGCGTGTGCAACACACCGAAGCGCAATAGTTAGTGAATCTTGAAGTCGATCGGAACGCTGACCCAGCCGTCCTGAGCCACATCGCCCTGCTTGGCCGGCACGAAGCTCCAACGCTTTACGGCGGTCAGTGCGGCGTCGTCGAGTTGCTGGCGACCGCTGCTTTTCTGGATCTGGATCTCACCCGGCTTGCCGCTGGCCAACACATGAACCCGCAACAACACCGTGCCTTCCCAGCCCCGGCGCTGGGCCAGTGACGGGTATTCAGGTGCCGGGTTCTTCAGGTACGCGGCGTTGGCAGAAGCCGGAGTAACCGGGGCGGGCGCAGGCGCGGCGACCGGCGCTGGCGCAGGTGGCGCAGGGACCGGTGGCGCCGGCGGTTGCTCTACCGGTTTGGCGACCGGTTTGGGCACGGGTTTTGGCACCGGCTTGGGTTTCGGAATCTTTTTCGGCGCCGGCTTGGCAGCCAACTCATCCACCACAGGGGGCGGTGGCTCGACCACAGGCGGCGGCGGTGGTGGTGGCGCAGGCGGTGGAGGTTCAACCACTGGCGGCGCTGGCTGGGAAAACTCGATGGTCATCGGTGGGATTTCCGGCGGCACAATCGGCAGCACTGGCGTCGCCTTCTGGCTCACCCAATAGATCACCGCACCGTGCAGGGCCAGCACCAGCAGCCCCAGGATTATCCCTTCGCGGCGGCTAGAAAAACGCTTTGGAGTCTTCTGCGTTCGCAGTTGCCCCAACGGCGCGCGGTGCGGCCGGCCAAGGTCGACCAACTCACCACCAGGTGCCTGACGCCATAGCGCCTCGTGTGCACTGGCGGCGGTCTGGACATTGCCCATTGATTCACTCCCTACGGTCTTAAAACAAAAACCGACAGGCCTGCGTGGAAGGCCGTCGAGGGCTGAATCATCGGGGCCAGACGCTTATCTCTTAAAGTAATCTTTGAAGTTATACATAGATCTAAATTGAATAAACAAAGCCGGCACGAACGCCCAAGCCAGAGCCTGCAAGGCCTGGCGCTGAGGTGTGTTTTTTCAATGCTTTTCAGGCATAAAAAATATTCAGTAAAGGCATGGTTCGACGGGGCTGTTTGCGCACAAATCCAACAGTTCAGCCTGCAAGCATTGCCCCGCCGCGCTCAGGCCAGGACGCGCATATAACGCCAGGCGCACGCCTTGCACCGCCGGTAAACCGCTGTCCGGCCCCAACTCCACATGCCCAGGCTGCACCACCCGGCGCGGTAACAGACTCACGCCCAACCCCGCCGCCACAGCCGAACACACACTGGCCAGGCTGGCGCTGGAATAGCCGATGCGCCAGCGCCAGCCGCTGACTTCCAGGTGGTGCAGCATTTCGTTGCGGTACAACCCGCCCACCGGAAAGGCCACCAACGGCAAGGGGTCGCGGCCCAACGACGGCATGCTGCGGCTATCGACCCAACACAGCGGCTCGGGCCACGAGGCCAGACAGTCATCGCTGTCGCCCATCTGCTTGACCAACAACACATCGAACTCGCCGCTGCGGAATTGGCGCTGCAACTCGGGACCGAGACCGCTGGTGACCTCCAGGCGCACCCGTGGATACGCCAACACAAACGCCGAGAGCAGCGGCATCAGGCGCTCTGCGGCAAAGTCTTCCGGTACCCCCAGGCGCAGCACGCCGTCACTCTGCTGGTTGATCAGCACATCGGCGGCTTCTTCATGCAGCGCAAGGATGCGCCGCGCATAGGCCAGCAAGCGCTCACCTTCAGCCGTGGCGACCACGCGGCGTTGGTCGCGGTCCAGCAACTGGCACGCCACCGCGTCTTCGAGGCGCCGAATCTGCTGGCTGACGGTGGATTGGGTCAAATGCAGGCGCTCGGCGGCGCGGGTGAAGTTGCTGCAGTCCACCACGGCGACAAAGCTTCTGAGCAACACGGGATCGAACATCATCATTCCCTTTGCCACTGGTTGGCATGGTTATATTTAATTTCAGAATACCTGTGGCGATGGCCATACTCACGCCTCATTTACCCACTGCATGGACGCTGCATGACCCTCAACAAATCCCTCGCCGGCTGGGGCCTGCTCGTAGTGCTGGGCCTCAACCTTCGGCCGATCCTCAGTTCTATCAGTCCGCTGCTCGGTGAAATCCGCTTGGCCACCGGCCTCAGCTTCCAGAGCAGTGCCCTGCTTACCAGCTTGCCGGTGGTGTGCATGGGGCTGGTGGCGTTGGTGGGCGTGCGCGTGGAAGCGCAACTGGGTGAACGGCGCGGTATCGCCCTGGGTTTAATGATGATTCTGCTGGCGTGCCTGGCGCGCTGGGTGATGGGCCAAGCGTCGGCGCTGCTGGTCACGGCGTTGCTCGGCGGTGCCGGTGTGGCGCTGATCCAGGCGTTGGTGCCCGCGATGATCAAGCGTGAGTTCCATCATCGCGTGCCGGTGGCGATGGGCGTCTATTCGGCCTCGCTGATGGCCGGTGGTGGCTTGGCGGCGCTGCTCAGTCCGTTGGTGGCCACGCATTTCGAGGACTGGCAGGCAGGATTGGGCGTGTGGCTGTTGCCAGCGCTGGGCGCCTTGTTGCTGTGGGCCTGGCTGCCGCTGGGCGCAGCAAAAAATCCCCAGGTGGTGCCCGCATTCAAGGGCCTGCGCAATCGTCGCGCCTGGCTGCTGGCGGTGTATTTCGGGCTGGTGAACTGTGGCTACATGAGCCTGGTGGCGTGGCTGCCGGCCTACTATCAGCAATTGGGCTGGGGCGTGCTGCCCAGCGGTTCGCTGCTGGCGTTCATGACCATCTTCCAAGTGATTGCCGCGCTGCTGATGCCAGTGCTCGCGCAACGCGGTATCGACCGTCGCCCCCTGCTCGGGATCAGCCTGCTGGCACAAACGGTGGGTTACCTCGGTCTGCTGCTGGCGCCGCTGCAATTTCCTCATCTGTGGGTGGCGTTGTGCGGCTTCGGTCTGGGCGCGTGTTTCGCCTTGAGCCTGCTGTTGACCCTCGACCACCATCGCGACCCTCGGCAAGCCGGGCAACTGGCGGCCTTCGTACAAGGCGTAGGCTTCCTGATCAACGCGATCTCGCCGTGGATGACCGGCTGGCTGCGCGAGATCACCGGCAACTTCACCAGCGCCTGGGTGGTATTGACGGTGACAGCAGTGGCGATGCTGATGGTGACGCGGGTGTTCAGCCCGACGAGTTACCGCACGGCACCCGCTCTATAGATATGCTTTTAAGATCTAGTTAAACCAATAAAGCTTCGTTGACGACATAAGCAATCCCCTTAAAATCCCGGTTCTCTTAAAGGATGCCGGGCACACCATGGACCTTCGCCAACTGCGCTATTTCATCGCGCTGAATGAGTACCGCAGTTTTGTGCGCGGCGCCGAAGCCATGGGCATCACCCAGCCGGCTTTCAGCCGCAGCATCCAGGGCCTGGAGCAAGAGTTCGGCTGCGTCCTGGTGGATCGCGCCCATAAAGACCTGCGCCCGACCCCCGAAGGCCAGGTGGTGTTGCAGCATGCCTTGAGCCTGGTTCAAGGCGCCGCATTGCTCAGCCATGAAGTCACACGCATGACCAAGCTCGACGCCGGCGAAGTACGCTTTGGCAGCGATGCGGTGGCGGCGGTCAACTTGGTGCCCCAAGCGATGGCACGGTTCATCACCGCCTACCCCAAGGTACGCAGCGCGTTGCAAGTGGATAACTGGGAAAGACTCGGGCGCAGCCTGAGCCGTGAAGAGATCGAATTTTTTATCGCCGATGTGCGCCACTTCGAAGCCGACCCAAACTTCCAGACTCAGGCCCTCACGCCGCGGCGCAGTGTGTTTTTCTGCCGTGCCGGGCACCCGTTGCTGGCCAAGGACAGCCTGTCGACCAACGACCTGTTCGACTATCCCCTCGCCACGCCACTGATCGCACCGGGCATTCGAAAACTGTTGGCGAACCTGAGTGGGCGCATCGACTTTGCCCCCGCTATCGAGCTGGAGCAGTTTGCCGCGCTGGCCCTCATCGTGCGCGAGTCAGACACCATCGGCCTGGGCGCAGAAGAAGCCTTCGCCGCCCCCTTGGCCAGCGGCGAATTGAACGTGCTGCACTGGCGCAATGTGCCTCATGCCTTGGAAAGCCTGAACAACCGTTGCGCAGTGATCAGCCGCGCTGGGGTTCGCTTGTCGCCTGCGGCGAAGGCACTGATCGAAACGCTGCTGGCGGTGGAAAACCAAGCCGATTGGCCCGCGCAAACGTCCCAAAATCATTGAACCGCACGCCCATCTCGGCCATGACCTTGTGCGCCACCTTGGCGGTCATCTGGCGGATGTAAAACGGCTCTTTCACCACAAAATGGTGAATCCCGTGAGTGCTGCCGAAGTTGAAGCAAAACGCCTGCAACGGCCACATCCACCAGGGGTTCAGTACTTGGGTTTGCTGGATCACGTTGCCCAGTTCCACATCGCCGTAGTAGTGCATGTTGGAGCTGACAAAGTGCAGGCAAAAGGTGCGCAACACGTTGGGCCCGATGATCACCACGGCGGCAATATCGATCACCTGCATCATCTGCAGGGTGCCGGCGGACCATTCGATAGGCGCACCCAGCAGACTGGCGACGCCGTTGGCTGCATGGAAGCCGAGGAAGATGTACCACGCCCCCCAATGCAGCAGTGCCAGCGGTGCGTAGACCAGCAGCGAGCGTTTCAGGATCTTGAGTTTGTGGCCCCAGGTTTTGGCGCGCAGCATGCGGATAAACGCCGACATCACGTTATCGCCCACCATCAGCAACCGCGCAAAGCCCCAAGGCTCGCCATTGGTGATGGCGCGCTCTTCCATATCGGTCTCGGTGCCGGAGACTTTGTGATGGTTAAGGTGCAGGTGCCGGCGAATCCACGGATTGATGGTGCTTGGCCGCGCAAGCCACACCAGGCCCATCATCAAATTGTGGGGCAGGCGCTGCTTGCGAAAGTACATGCTGTGGATCAGGTCGTGTTCCAGCTCGTGGGTCAGCGAGGCCAGGAAGGCGTTCAATAACAGGCACGCCCACCAGGCCATGTGACCGGTGATGTAGAGCGCCGCCGAGCCAATCATGCCCAGCAGCGCGAAGGCCAGGATGCCCGCGCCCAAGGCGTCTTGATGCAGCAACCACGGGTGCTGCTGGCGCAGGCGCACGCCTTCGGCGAGTACGACTTCACGGATATGTGCTGAACGCTGTTGTGCGTTCATCTGCTGGGGACTTGCAGAAGTACCGTCCATGCTCCCATCCTCTTGTTCATAGATGGTTACATCCTGCACCAGGCCTTCATGCAGGACGCTAGCCCCACACGCCAACCTGTTGACCGCAAGCGCCAATCGCCATGACAGAACCCACGTCCCTCGCCAGCTGGACCCGCGCCCTGCGCAAGCAGCTCGACGCCCTCGGCCTCGACAGCGCCGCGCTGTGCATCGAGGCTGGGCTCGACCCGCAGCAGATGGAAGATCCCAATGCGCGCTATCCGCTGTCGGCGACCACGCGCCTGTGGGAGCTGGCAGTGCAGGCCAGCGGCGATCCGGCAATTGGGTTGCGCGTGTCGCGGTTTGTCAGCCCTACCACTTTTCACGCGTTGGGATACGCGCTGGTGGCCAGCGGCAGTCTGCGGGAAGTGTTCGAACGCATCGTGCGTTATCACCAAGTGGTCAGCGATGCGCTGAAGCTGGAGCTGAGTCGGGACGGCGAACGCTACCTTTTCCGCCTGCTGCAACCCCAAGGCAGCCCCGCACCGGCACTGGAAGCCATCGATGCGTTCGCGGCGATCTATGTGCGCACCTGCCGCAATCGCCTGGGCCGTGACTACGCGCCCTTGGCCGTGCATTTGCGGCGCCCGGAACCGGCCGATCCCAAGCCTTGGCACACGGTGTTCCGCGCGCCGGTATTTTTTGGCGCCGATGAGGACTGCCTGGAATTTGCAGCCCAGGACTTCGACAGCCATCTGGACGACGCCAACCCCGAGTTGGCCGAACACAACGAAACTGTGCTCAAACGCACCCTCGCCCAGCTGCAACCGCTGACCTGGGAGCGCAAGGTGCGCGCCACGATCGAGGCACAATTGCCCGACGGCGAGCCGAGTGCCGAGCGGATTGCCCAGGCGCTGCACTTGAGTTTGCGCAGCTTGCAGCGGCACCTGGCGGATGAAGGGTGTCGGTTTGATGCGTTGCTCAACGAGTGCCGGCAGAACCTGGCGTTGCAGCATCTGCGGGACCCGCAGTGCTCATTGGCAGAGATCAGCCATTTGTTGGGGTTTGCCGATACCAGCAGTTTTAACCGGGCATTCAAGCGTTGGACGGGGGTGACGCCAGGGCAGTTTCGCGATGGGTTGCGGTAGGTGGATTCGCGCAGAGGCTGAAGGCCTCATCGGGGCAAGTCCCCTCCCACAGGGGAACGCATTTCAAATGTGGGAGGGGACTTGCCCGCGATAGCAATGGTTCAGGCACTGAACATGCCGGGGCAATCAGAGCCCGCGATCGCGCCGCAATAACTTCCTCACCCGCGCCACCAACGCCTTGGCCTCAAACGGCTTGAGCAGGTAATCATCCTCATGCAATTCCAACCCACGCAGGCGATCTTCGATGCCGCCCGGCGTGGTCAGGAACAACACCGGCGTCTTGCCCTTGTGCCGAATCGCCTGCTGCAATTTCCAGGCATTCAAGCCCGGCAGCATCACGTCGAGAATGACCAAGTCGTATTCGGTGCTTTCCACAAAGCGCTGCGCCGCCATGCCATTGGCCGCGACTTCCACCGCGAAACCGGCCTCGCTTAAGCCTTGAGCCATGAGCTGCGCCAGTTGCGGCTGGTCTTCCACTAACAACACCTGCATGCCTTACCTCTGGGTTTGATTACAAACCTGTCATCAAATTGTGCGGTTTCTGACCCTGTTGACTGGCTACGGTAGCGGCCTGTTTTCCGGAGTCGTCTTTATGTCCCGCCATGCCTTGTTCTTGAGCCTCGCCGTCTGCACCGGTGCGTTCGCTGCACCGCAGCTGCCACGCCATGCCGACCTCGATTTGCACACCGCACGCCAACTGGCCGATGCCAGCCTTGCCCACTGCAGCGCCGCGCTGACGGTACTGGACCGGGGCGGCAACCTGCTGCTGAGCCTGCGTGCCGACGGCGTCGGCCCGCATAACAGCCTCGCCAGCCAGCGCAAAGCGTACACCGCGCTGTCGACCAAAACCCCGACGCGGCTGTTTGCCGAGCGCGCGCGTAACAACCCCGAGGCCGCCAACCTTAACAGCTTGCCCGAGTTGCTGTTACTCGGCGGCGGCGTGCCGCTGTTTGCCGAGGCCGAACTGGTCGGCGCGCTGGGCATCGCCGGTGCCGGCGGCGCAGCCCAGGACGAGTCCTGCGCAATAAAAGCCGCCGAGCAACTGGGCCTGAAAACTTCCCTCTGATTCCCCTCCAAAGGATCTCTCGATGAAAACCCTCAGCATGACCCTCGCCGCCCTCAGCCTCAGCGGCCTGTGCAACCTGGCCCTGGCCGACGGCAACCCTCTGAGCGTGCATGTGCTCAACCTGGAAAACGGCCTGCCGAGCGCCGGTGTCAGCGTCACCCTGGAACAGCAGGTAGGCGACAAATGGCAGTCGCTGTCCGAAGGCGTCACCAACCAGCAGGGGCGCATCGCCGAACTGTTCCCCGCCAACCGCAGCATGACGCCGGGTGAGTACCGCGTGGTGTTCAAGACCGGCGACTACTACAAAAAGGCCAACCGCGAGACGTTCTTCCCTGAAGTGCCGGTGATCTTCCAGGTGAAACAGGCGGACCAGCATTACCACATCCCGTTGTTGCTCAGCCCTTACGGTTTCTCCACCTATCGCGGGTCGTAGTTCATAGACCAGCGGCCTGCTGCAAACCGCGCAGGTCCAGCACTTCAATCGCGCCGTAACTCAGGCCGATAAGGCCTTGTTGCTCCAGCGCCTTGAGCAGACTGTTGGTGGTCTGGCGCGACAGGCCCAGCATCGCGGCCAGGTCCTCCTGGGGCAGTTGCAAGGTGCGGCGCGCCTGGTCTATTTCGCCGTAGCCCTGCGCGATCATCAGCAGCCGATGGGCCAGACGCGCCGACGCGGGCATCAGGCTCATCTGTTCGATATTGATCAACGACAAGCGCAGTTTGTGGCTCATCAACAGGGCCATATCGCGCCAATACGCCGGATGGTCTTCGAGGATGGTCAGCATCGCCGCCTGTGGCACCTGCAACAACGTGCAAGGCCCCATGGCCAGGGCATCGTGGGTGCGCGGCAGGTTATCGAACAGGCAGATTTCGCCGAACCAGTAAGGCGTTTCCACCAGGCTCAACACCGCCTCCTTGCCTTGGGCATTCACCGCGCTGATGCGCACCGCGCCTTCCAGCACCGCATACAGGCCGCAAGGCGGGTCGCCGCGCTTGAACAGGCACTGCCCCGCCGCGAGCGTGCGCAGCCGCGCCGCCGCCAGCAGACTACGCTGTAGATCTACAGGCAGATGGCTGAACCAGTGGCCGCTGGCCAAGCGGGCGTGCCATTTCTCTGCGTCCATGAGAACTCCGAAGATTGTCGCCCAGCTGACAGTCAGGCGCAGGCTGACAGGGCATGATCAAACATCCTACAGGAGGAACAACAATGAAAAGCCTCGTCGACCACCTCAGTCAATACGCCGCCTACCACCGCGACCCGCGCAATATCGCCAGCCACTTTATTGGTATCCCGCTGATTGTGGTGGCAGTAGCCGTGCTGCTGTCGCGTCCCGAATGGACCGTGGGAGGCCTATGGATTTCACCGGCGGTAATCGTGGCGTTGTTTTCGGCGTGGTTTTACCTGCGCCTGGAACTGGCCCTGGGCGTGCTGATGACGGTGCTGATGGGCTTGTCGGTATGGGCCGGGCATGAGTTGGCGGCGCAGAGCACGATGGTGTGGCTCAGCAGCGGCATCGGCATGTTCGTGGTGGGTTGGGTGATTCAGTTTGTCGGGCACTACTACGAAGGCAAGAAGCCGGCGTTTGTGGATGATGTGTCGGGATTGATCGTAGGGCCGTTGTTTGTGGTGGCGGAGGTGGCGTTTTTGCTGGGGTTGCGGCAAGGCTTGAAACAACAGATTGAAGAGCGCTCGGGGCCGGTGGTTCGACGCGATCTAAAGCCGAGAGAGGTCTAAATGTGGGAGGGGGCTTGCTCCCGATGGCGGTGGGCCAGTGACATATTTATCAGCTGACCCACTGCTATCGGGAGCAAGCCCCCTCCCACATTGGCCCCATTTTCACATTAGGTAATGCGGGGTTATCAGGCTTTTTGCCAGACCTTGGGCTTGAAGAACAAGGTTTCGCCCCGCGCCAAACCGGTCAGGCTGTCGTGGTCTTTCACCACTTCGGCTTCGATCAGGTCTGTCTGGCCTTCGACCTTCAAGGTCACCCGCGTGGTCGCGCCCAATGGACGAATATCACGCACTTCGGCCGCGTGGTGATCTTCCAGTTCATGGCGCGACAGCGACACTTCGTGGGGACGGAACAGCACGTGCTTGTCTTCACCCAGATGCAGGCGGTTGGAGTCACCAAGGAAGTGATAAACAAAGTCGCTGGCCGGGTTTTCGTAGACGTCGCCCGGTGAGCCGATCTGCTCGATCACGCCCTTGTTCATCACAACGATACGGTCGGCAACTTCCATGGCCTCTTCCTGGTCGTGGGTCACGAACACCGAGGTCAAGTTGATGTCTTCGTGCAGGCGTGCCAGCCAGCGGCGCAGTTCTTTACGCACCTTGGCGTCGAGGGCGCCGAACGGTTCGTCCAGCAGCAGCACTTTCGGCTCGACCGCCAGGGCGCGGGCCAGGGCGATACGCTGGCGCTGACCACCGGAGAGTTGTTCCGGATAACGATCAGACAGCCAATCGAGTTGCACCATGTTCAGCAGCTCGTGAACCTTGGCCGCGATCTGGCTTTCGTTCGGGCGCTGGTTCTTGGGCTTCATGCGCAGGCCGAACGCAACGTTGTCGAACACGGTCATGTGGCGGAACAGCGCGTAGTGCTGGAACACAAACCCGACGTTGCGATCGCGCACGTCGTGGCCGGAGACGTCTTCACCGTGGAACACGATGCTGCCGTCATCCGGAGTTTCCAGGCCGGCGATGATGCGCAGCAGGGTGGTCTTGCCGCACCCGGATGGGCCAAGCAACGCCACCAGCTCGCCACTCTGGATATCCAGATTGATGCTGTTCAGGGCCTTGAAGGCGTTGAAGTTCTTGCTGACATTACGGACTTCGATCGACATGACTTATTCCTCACCGGCACTTTTGCGCAGGCGGTTGATACGGTTCTCGCTCCACTGCTTGAGCAGCAGGATGAAGAGCGCCAGGATCAGCAGCAGGCTGGCCACCGCAAACGCGGCAACGTGGTTGTATTCGTTGTAGAGAATCTCGACGTGCAGCGGCAAGGTGTTGGTCACGCCGCGAATGTGGCCGGACACCACCGACACCGCGCCGAACTCACCCATGGCCCGCGCGGTACACAGCACGACGCCGTAGATCAGGCCCCATTTGATGTTCGGCACAGTCACATGCCAGAACATCTGCCAGCCATTGGCGCCGAGCAGGCGTGCAGCCTCTTCTTCCTGGGTGCCCTGCTCCTGCATCAGCGGGATCAGTTCACGGGCCACGAACGGCACAGTCACGAAGATGGTCGCCAGCACAATGCCGGGCAAGGCGAACACGATCTGGATGTCATGCTCCTGCAACCACGGGCCAAACAGGCCCTGGGCGCCGAACATCAGCACGTAGACCAGGCCTGCGATCACCGGGGAGACCGAGAACGGCAGGTCGATCAGCGTCACCAGGATGCTCTTGCCACGGAACGAGTACTTGCTCACGCACCAGGCGGCGCTGACGCCGAATACCAGGTTGAGCGGCACCGAAATCAGCACGGCGATCACCGTGAGTTTCAGCGCGGACAACGCGTCCGGTTCAAGAATCGCGGTGAAAAACGCACCGAGGCCGTTCTTCAAGCCCTGGGACACCACGATAAACAGCGGTAGCAGCAAAAACAGGAAGAACACCAGCCAGCCAAGGCCGATCAGGATACGTCGCGACACCGCACTGCCACGCCGGGCAGCGTTGGCCGAGGACGCGGCGGAAATAGACGATTGGGACATGTTCCGCGCCTCCTTATGGACGTTCGATGCGCCGCTGCAACAAGTTGATCAGCAGCAGCAGGACAAAGGAAACCACCAGCATCAGCACGCCAATGGAGGTGGCGCCGCGGTAGTCGTACTGGTCAAGCTTGACCATGATCAGCAGCGGCAGGATCTCGGTTTTCATCGGCATGTTGCCGGCGATGAAGATCACCGAGCCGTACTCACCGACGCCACGGGCAAACGCCAGGGCGAAGCCGGTCAGCCAGGCGGGCAGCAGCGCGGGGACGAGGATGTAGCGGAACACCTGCAACGGCTTGGCGCCCAGGCAGGCAGCGGCTTCTTCGATTTCCCGGGGGATATCGGCGAGTACCGGCTGCACCGTGCGCACCACGAACGGCAGGGTCACGAAGGTCAGCGCCAGGGTGATGCCCAACGGGCTGTAGGCGATCTTGAAGCCCAGGTCAGCGGCGAACTGGCCCACCAGCCCGGTCGGCGTGTACAGCGCCGTCAGGGCGATACCGGCCACAGCGGTGGGCAGCGCGAACGGCAGGTCGATCATCGCATCGATAATCTTGCGGCCGGGGAAGGTGTAGCGCACCAGCACCCAGGCCAGCAGCGTGCCGATCACGCCATTGATCAGGGCGGCGTACAGCGCGGTGCTGAAGCTCAGTTTCAACGCCGCCAGCACACGGGGTGCGGAGATGATGTTCCAGAACTGATCCCAGGTGAGTTGAGCGGCGTGTACAAACATCGCCGCGAGGGGGATGAGTACGATCAGGCTGAGGTACACCACGGTGTAGCCCAGCGTCAGCCCGAAGCCGGGTATGACGGGGGAAATACGACGCGACATAAGAGTCCTTGGTTAGCGGAACTGACACACAAAACCCGCAGGTGAATGCGGGCTCCGTGGGTGTGTATTTCTCGGCTTACTGCGCCGTGTAGATCTGGTCGAACACGCCACCGTCGTTAAAGAATTTCGGTTGGGCAGTTTTCCAGCCGCCGAAGTCTTTGTCGATAGTCACCAGGTCCAGTTTCGGGAACTGCTGGGCGTATTTGGCGGCTACTTTTGCATCGCGTGGGCGGTAGAAGTTTTTCGCCGCAATCTCCTGGCCAGCCGGGCTGTACAGGTGCTTGAGGTATTCAGTGGCGATCTCGGTATTGCCCTTTTTCTCGGCGTTCTTGTCGACCACGGCCACTGGCGGCTCTGCGAGGATCGACAGGGAAGGTACAACGATGTCGAACTTGTCGGCGCCGCCGTCTTCTTTCAGGGCCAGGAAGGCTTCGTTTTCCCAGGCCAGCAACACGTCGCCCTGACCGTTGTTGACGAACGTGATGGTCGAACCGCGCGCGCCGGTGTCGAGGATCGGCACGTGCTTGAACAGTTCTTTCACGTATTCCTGGGCCTTGGCTTCGCTGCCACCGGATTTCAGGCCGTAGGCCCACGCAGCAAGGAAGTTCCAGCGCGCACCGCCGGAGGTTTTCGGGTTCGGCGTGATCACGGAAACGTCTTTCTTGATCAGGTCGCCCCAGTCTTTGATGCCTTTAGGGTTGCCCTTACGCACCAGGAACACGATGGTCGAGGTGTACGGGGTGCTCGCATCCGGCAGGCGGGTCTGCCAGTTTTCCGGCAGGGTTTTTCCCAATTTGGCGATTTCGTCGATGTCGCCAGCCAAGGCCAGGGTCACTACGTCGGCGCGCAGGCCGTCGATCACCGCCCGGCCTTGCTTGCCCGAACCACCGTGGGACTGCTGGATCTTAACGGTGTCACCAGGGTGGGACTGCTTCCAGAAGTTGGTGAACTCAGCGTTGTAATCCTGGTACAGCTCGCGAGTCGGGTCGTACGAGACGTTGAGCAACTCGTAGTCCTTGGCAACAGCGGAACCGGCAAACACGGCGCTGGCCAGTGCGGCCAGGGCATAACGGCGAATCGACGACATAGAAGCTCCTGAAATTCTGGGGTGTTGGCTTTTTCTTATAGTGACGGGTCTATCGCCGCGGTTGCTTAGCTCGGTTTGTTACCCGGGTTCTGCAGACGGAATTTTTCTTTGCGTTCGATCTGGACCACTTGGGCGTTATGCACAGTGATTTCCACCGCGCCAAACCGCAGATCGCGCAGGGCGCTCTGGATCTCACGCAAAATGGCTGCTTCGTCCTGGCCGTCGACGCTACGTAGAGATGCGCTCATGGTCTCGCTCCTTAAATGAATAGTGCCTGGCAGTGGCGGCACTGCTTGCGGCGTAGGGCGATAGTAGATAAGCGCAGATATTCTTAAAAATACTATTTAAGAATGTTTATATAACCAGAAAGAATTTTCTGATGGGACGTGGGGTTGCGAGAGGGTTTTGCGCCCGAGCGCCGAAATAACGCCTTGTGAAGTTCCAAAATGCGGGTGGGGGCTTGCCACCGGTGGTGGTGAATCAGGTACCAATGTTCGGCCTGACACACCGAAATCGGGGGCAAGCCCCCTCTCACATTGGAATGCGTTTCAAGTCTGGATGGTGGGCGCGCGGTCCCAGTCAACGTCCTGCGCCGGCACCGGCTTTCCAAACCAATACCCCTGCCCCAAATCGCAGCCCTGCTCCAACAAGAACCTCGCCTGTTCCATCTGCTCAATTCCCTCAGCGTGTACCTGCATGCCCATACTTTTCGCTAATGCGATCACCACGCGCACAATCGCCGCGTCGTCGTCATCCCATGGCACCCCGGCAACAAAGCCCTGGTCGATCTTCAGCTTCTGCACCGGCAGGCGCTTGAGGCGCAGCAGGGACGAATAGCCGGTGCCAAAGTCATCAATGGCCAGGCGCAAGCCCAACTCACGCAGGCGATGCAGTTGCTCCAGGGCTTCCTCGGGGTCGTCCATGACTGCACTCTCGGTGACTTCCAGCTCCAGGAAAGCCGGATCCAGGCCGGTGGCGTGCAGCACCTGGGCGACTTGCTCGTACAGTTCGCGACGGGCAAACAGACGGCTGGACACGTTGATCGCAATAAAACTCAGCAGCACGCCATCGGCCAGCCATTGGCACATCTGGCGGCAGGCCTGCTCCAAGACCCACGCGTCGATATCGGCGATCAAACCGGTACGTTCGGCGATGGGGATGAACTCGCCCGGAGGCACCAGGCCACGTTCCGGATGTTGCCAGCGCACCAAGGCTTCGACGCCGACCAAACGGCTGCCTTGCAGGTCGTGTACAGGCTGGTAGTAGACGCGCAACTCCTGCTGGTCGAGGGCGCGGCGCAGTTCGCTGGCGATTTCCACACGGTTCTGCGCGTGGGCGGTGAGTTCTTCGGTGTACAGGGCATAGCCCTCGCGGCCCACACTTTTGGCCTTGAACAGCGCAGAGTCGGCGTTGCGCAGCAGTTGTTCCGCGCTCAATGCATCGTTGGGAAACAGGCTGATGCCGATGCTGGCGCTGATAAACAGTTGATGACCGTCGAAGATGAACGGTTGCTTCATCACGTCCAGCATGCGCTGCGCCAATGCCGCCGCCTGCATCACCTGTGAACAACTTTCCGCCAGCACCGCGAACTCATCGCCGCCCAGTCGCGCCAGGGTCACTCCGGGGCCGAACAGCGTATTGAGCCGCTCGCCCACCAGCTTGAGCAACTGGTCGCCGACGTTATGGCCAAGGCTGTCATTGATAATCTTGAAGTGGTCCAGGTCCAGCAACAGCAGCGCGCAGCCGCGTTTGTGCAGTTGCGCCGAGGCCAGCGCCTGCTCGGCGCGGTCGGTGAACAGTAGGCGGTTGGGCAGGTCGGTCAGTGGATCGTGATGCGCCAGGTGCGCCAACTCGTGCTCGGAATCCTTGATGGCACTGATGTCGGAAAACACCGCGACGTAATGGCTGATGTGGCCTTGGTCATCGTGAATCACCCGGATGGTTTGCCACTGTGGATAAATCTCGCCGCTTTTGCGCCGGTTCCAGATTTCTCCGCTCCATTCACCGGTGCGCTCCAGGGTCTGGAACATCTGTTGGTAAAAATTCGACGAATGGCGCCCGGACTTGAACAGGCTGGGCTGCTGACCCATGACGTCTGCGCGCTGGTAGCCGGTGATCTCCATGAATGCCCGGTTTACGTGCACGATCAGGCCCCTGGTGTCAGTGACCAACACGCCCTCACGGGTGCAGTCGAAGACCGCAGCCGCCTGGCGCAACCGATCGAGGTTTTCCTTCAGGGGTTGCTGCAACTGCTGGGCCCGGGCAAAGCGCGCGCATAAGAAGTAAATGGCCAAGGCACTCAGGGCCACCCATATGTAGCCGCGCATCTGCAGCCAATACCCCAACTCCCCCCGTTCATCGAGAAAGTTGATCAATATCTGATTGCTGAGCTGGAGCCACACAATCGAAACCAGCAGGTATACCAGCCCCACACGCAGGGCACCTCGGTATGAAAACAGCATATGGCCAGTAGTCCTTACTAAAAAAACAGAATCGTCCTACAACGCGCCGAGATTATAGATTAGGAAACACCTTGTAAGTCTTATCTGAAACGGTGACTGGTTTTATCCTTAAAGCCAGTGATAATGCGGGTGCTATTTTTTTCTTTATCAGAGGGCCAAACAGCCTATGTGGTACAACGGTTTTCTTGACCTGTCAGCCTGGCAACTGGTTGCAGTCACTCTGTTGATGACCCACGTGACCATTGTTGGGGTCACGGTTTATCTGCACCGCTATTCAGCCCATCGCTCCCTGGAGCTCAATGCCGGCCTGAAACACTTCTTCCGCTTCTGGCTGTGGCTGACCACGGCGCAGAACACCCGCGAGTGGACCGCTATCCACCGCAAACACCACGCCAAGTGCGAAACCGTCGACGACCCGCACAGCCCTGTGATCAAGGGCCTGTCCACGGTGCTGCGCAAAGGTGCCGAGCTGTACCGCGCCGAGGCCGAAAACCCCGAAACCCTGCGCATCTACGGCAAAAATTGCCCGGATGACTGGATCGAACGCAAGATTTACACCCCCTACCCGCTGCTGGGCGTGGCGATCATGGGCGTAATCGATCTGCTGCTGTTCGGCACCATCGGCATCACCATCTGGGCGATCCAGATGATGTGGATCCCGTTCTGGGCCGCCGGCGTCATCAACGGCCTGGGCCATGCCGTGGGCTATCGCAACTTCGAATGCCGTGACGCGGCGACCAACCTGGTGCCGTGGGGCATCATCGTCGGCGGCGAAGAGTTGCATAACAATCACCACACCTACCCCAACTCGGCCAAGCTGTCGGTTAAGAAGTGGGAGTTCGACCTGGGCTGGGCGTGGATCAAGCTGTTCAGTTTCCTGCGCTTGGCCAAGGTCCAGCGTGTGGCGCCGATTGCTCATCGCGTCGAGGGCAAAGGCCATCTGGACATGGACACTGCCATGGCGATCCTCAACAACCGCTTCCAGATCATGGCCCAGTACCGCAAGTTGGTGATCGGCCCGCTGGTCAAGCAGGAGCTGGAAAAGGTCGATCACTCGGTGCGCCACCAGTTCCACCGTGCCAAACGCCTGCTGTCGCGGGAAACCAGCCTGCTGGATGACCGCCACCACCTACGCATCCAAAGCATGTTGGAACACAGCCAGGCCTTGAAAGTGATCTACGAAAAGCGCCTGGCATTGCAGCAGATCTGGCTCAAGACCAGCACCAACGGCCACGATATGCTCGCCGCTATCAAGGAATGGGTGCACGAGGCCGAGGCCAGCGGCATCCAGTCCCTGCGGGATTTCGCCCACCAATTGAAGACCTATTCGCTGCGTCCTGCGGCAGTCTGACAAAGCCGTGGGAGGGCTTGCCCTCCCACGCATCCTCTTTTTGGCGTCATTTTCCGGGCACCGCCAATCGGCACCGTTCACGGAACTTCATCGCATTTACCCTCTCTCAATGAACACTTCGCCATCATGGTGGCCCCTTGTTGTGACCGCTGCTAAATCCTGCGGCGCGCCCAGAGAGAGTTGTGCCGATGGTTCACGAAATGCCCTTTCCTACCGACATCGCTACCGCTGACCCCCCGCGTCCGGCTGCGGCAGCGACCCTGCTGGCACTGGTGCATGCCCAGGGCGAAGTCGAGCGGTTGAGCGAGCGCGAGCAATTGCTGAGCTCACTGTTGGTCAGTGTGAATGCCGTGCTCTGGGCCATCGATTGGGAGACCCGCCGCGTGCTCTACGTGAGCCCGGCCTACGAGCGGATATTCGGCCGTTCGACCGGCCTGTTATTGGCCGATCATCGGGAATGGCGTAACAGCATTCACCCCGAAGACCTCGACTACGCCGAACACAGCCTGGCCCGCGTGCTGGAACAGGGCGCCGTGGAAGATCGCGAATACCGCATTATCACCGCCGACGGTCAGATCCGCTGGCTGAGCGACAAGTGCTACATCAACCAGCAGGCCGAGCCCGGCGAGCCGCTGATCGTCGTGGGTATGGCCGAAGACATCACTGACAAGAAGCAGCTGGAACTGGAGCTGCACCGTCTCGCCACCACCGACGTTCTGACTCAGAGCAGCAACCGCCGGCACTTCTTCGAATGCGCCAACCAGGCCTTCGACACCGCCTGTGCCCAAGGCGCGCAACTGGCCTTCCTGTTGCTGGACATTGATGATTTCAAGGACGTCAACGACACCTATGGCCACCTGGAAGGCGACCAGGTGCTGCGGCGTATCGCCGAGAGTGGTCGTGGCGTATTACGCCGTGGTGATCTGTTCGGGCGCATTGGCGGCGAAGAATTTGCGGCCGTACTGCCGGGTTGCGCGCCGGAGATGGCCTTGCAAGTGGCTGAGCGCCTGGGCAAGGAAATCCAAGAGCTGAGTTTCAGCTACGAAGGCCAAGCGTTCGGCGTGACCATCAGCCAGGGCCTGGCCAGCCTCACTGAAGAAGACTCGACCCTGGACAGCCTGTTCGCCCGGGCCGATGCCGCCATGTATGAGGCGAAGCGCCAGGGCAAGAACCGCGTGATTGCGGGTTAGGCTCATCCCCTACTCTATGCAACAGCAGAGATGACCTGTGGGAGGGGCTTGAATGTCATCACCCTCTAGGCCTTGCGCACCCGCGTCAGCTCAGACAAACCGATCTTGAGCAAGCGCGCGGTTTTGCTCACGGCCAGCGCTTCCAGACCTTCATGTTCGGTCAGTCGTGCCATCTGCGCCGCCAGGTTCACCACCAGCGCATCCCGGGCATACACCCCGCCCTCCAGTGAATAAATCGCGGCGATCAGCTGGCGCAACTCCAGCGGCAAGCGCCAGCGCGCCCGCAACGCCGAACCAAAGGCGGCGCCGAAGGTGTAAAGGGACTCACCAATTGCTTCGTCATCCAACGCACCGCCGCCCTGGCGCCAGTCTTCCAGGCAGCGCAGCAATGCCAAATCACCCAGCCGATGCAGAATGCCGGCGGCGTAACAGCGCTCGTGATCCAGCTCCAACATGCGCGCCAGGCGACCGGCAAAGTCGGCGGTGTCCTGGGACACCTGCCAATGACGCTCGGCGTAGGCCTCCAAGCCCGGGTCGCCCAGCACCACATTGTGCTTGAGAGCCAGGCCGAGGATCAGGTTCATGCTTTGCCCAGCGCCAAGCTTGTGCAAGGCCGACGGTAGCGTCTGCACCGGCTTGCCGTGATGGCCGGCGCTGTTGGCGGCAGCGACCAGCACGGCGGTGATCTGCGGGTCCATGCGCACGAGGTCTTCCAGGCGTTTGAGGTCCAGGCCATCAGGCCCGAGGCTGGCTTGTACGGCAGCTTTCACATCGACCCGCAACGGCGCGCCATCAGACGCTTCGCGACGACGCTCCAGAAACACGGGCAACGTCATGCCGGGCGCCAGCGGCGGAATTTCGCAGTACACGTTTTCGCCTTCATTAAGCAGCAGATCCTGCAGGCGCTGGGTCAGGCTTTCCATGTTCAGGGGTTTGGTGAGGTACGCCGTGGGCGCCAGGGGCAAGGCTTCACGCACGCTGGCGCTGTCATTGCGACTGCTCAGCAAAATAAACGGTAACGCGGGCGAGCGGCGTTGCTGGCGGACATTGCGCAGCAGGCTCAGGCCGTCGATGCCCGGTAGCTCCCAATCCGCCAGGATCAGGTCGTAGCCCTTTTCGCGCAGCAACGTAGCCGCGTGCTGCCCATCGGCACACACATCCAGCCGCGCGTCGCAACGCACATTCAACAGCACTTGCTTGAGCAGATCCCGCGACCAGGGATCCGCCTCGGCAATCAACACACGGGGTACAGCCGGTAAATCAACAGCAGTCATCCAGCACGCTCCATCGGCAATGCTGCAACCTTAGACAACGCAAGCCCATACGTACAATGAACAAGGCCTGAAATACGCGGCAACGGGCACAAAAAAACCCGCCGAAGCGGGTTTTTTCTGTCGCAGAAGTCAGCTTGCGCTTACAGCTCCGAGAAGCACTCTTCGATGATCGCCAAGCCTTTGTCCAACTGCTCGTCCGGCGAGGTCAGCGGGACCAGGACGCGCAACACGTTGCCGTAAGTGCCGCAGGACAGCAGGATCAGACCCTTGTCGCGCGCCTTGGCTACTACAGAGGCAACGGCCGCTGCGTTTGGCTTGTGGCTGTCGCCGTCTTCGAACAGCTCGACCGCGATCATTGCGCCCAGGGCACGCACTTCACCGATCACCGGGTACTTGGCCTGGATAGCTTTCAGACCGGTCACCAGACGCTCGCCCACTGCTTTGCAGCGGTCCAGCAGGTGCTCTTCTTCGAACACTTCCATCACCGCCAGCGCAGCGGCGCACGCGATCGGGCTACCGGCGTAGGTGCCGCCCAGGCCGCCTGGAGCGATGGCGTCCATGTATTCAGCCTTGCCGCACACACCGGCCAGCGGGAAGCCGCCAGCGATGGATTTGGCGAAGGTGGTCAGGTCGGCGGCAACGCCCATCTGTTCCATGGCAAAGAAGGTACCGGTACGGCCGGCACCGGTTTGCACTTCGTCAGCGATCAGCAGGATGCCGTGCTTGTCGCACAGCTCGCGCAGGCGCTTCATGAACGATTTAGGCGCGACGTAGAAACCGCCTTCGCCCTGCACCGGCTCAATGATGATGGCTGCAATGTCACGCGGCTCGGCATCGTTCTTGAAGATGCGTTCGATGCTGGCGATGGAATCGTCGTCGCTCACACCGTGCAGCTCGTTCGGGTACAGCGCGCGGAACACGCCGCCTGGCATCAGGCCCATGCCGGCCGAGTAAGGCACGACTTTGCCGGTGAGGCCCAGGGTCATCATGGTACGGCCGTGGTAAGCGCCGGTGAAAGCGATCACGCCAGCACGGCCCGTGGCGGCACGGGCGATTTTCACGGCGTTTTCAACGGCCTCGGAACCGGTGGTGACCAGTAGGGTTTTCTTGACGAAATCACCTGGCACCTTAGCGTTGATCTTTTCGCACACTTCTACGTACGGCTCGTAAGCCAGTACCTGGAAGCAGGTGTGGGTCAACTTGTTCAGTTGCTCGGTCACGGCGGCGATGATTTTCGGGTGCACGTGGCCGGTGTTCAGCACGGCGATACCGCCGGCGAAGTCGATGAACTCGCGACCTTCAACGTCGGTCACGGTGGCGTTCTTCGCCGACTCAGCGAAGATCGGGTGAATCTGGCCAACACCGCGTGGTACAGCGGCTTCGCGGCGTTTCATCAGGGATGCGTTGGTCTTGCTCATAAAGTCCTCATTCGCCACTCATCGGGTGGCGTGGTCCAAGGAATACGTGGCGGGGAGGCAACTACGGCAGCATGCGATGATCGACTGCCACAGCTTTCCCGGCCACTACGAATAACGGTGTGAAACACGCAAAGGGTCAGCGCTCTCGTGCCATTTGCGTTTACTGCAATGCCAAACCGGGGCTTAGATGCCCAGGCAGAGGTATTTGATTTCCAGGTAATCCTCGATCCCGTACTTGGAGCCTTCACGGCCCAGGCCCGAAGCCTTGATGCCGCCGAACGGCGCCACTTCGTTGGAGATCAACCCGGTGTTGACGCCGACCATGCCGTATTCCAGGGCTTCAGCCACGCGGAACACACGGCCCAGGTCGCGGGCGTAGAAGTAGGAAGCCAGGCCGAACTCGGTGTCGTTGGACATCGCGATCACTTCGGCTTCGTCCTTGAAACGGAACAGCGGCGCCAGCGGGCCGAAGGTTTCTTCCTTGGCGACAGCGGCGTTTTTCGGCACGTCGACCAGGATGGTCGGCTCGAAGAAGTTGCCTTCCATCACCTTGCCACCGGCCAACAACTTGGCGCCTTTGCTCAGGGCATCCGCGATGTGCTCCTGAACCTTGGCCACGGCTTTTTCGTCGATCAGCGGGCCGGTGGTGGTGCCGTCTTCCAGACCGTTGCCGATCTTCAATTTGGCCACCGCCACTTTCAGTTTTTCGGCGAACGCGTCGTAGACCGAGTCCTGGATGTACAAGCGGTTGGCGCAGACGCAGGTCTGACCGTTGTTGCGGTACTTGGAGATGATCGCGCCTTCGACGGCCTTATCCAGGTCCGCGTCGTCGAACACGATAAACGGCGCGTTGCCGCCCAGTTCCAGGGAGACTTTCTTGATGTCCTTGGCGCATTCAGCCATCAGTTGACGACCGATTTCAGTCGAGCCGGTGAAGGACAATTTACGCACGATCGGGTTGCTGGTCAGCTCGCCGCCGATGTCACCAGCGCTGCCGGTGACCACGCTCAACACACCTTTCGGGATACCGGCACGGTGGGCCAGCTCAACCAGCGCCAGGGCCGAGAACGGGGTTTGCGACGCAGGCTTGATCACCATGGTGCAACCGGCGGCCAGGGCCGGGCCGGCTTTACGGGTGATCATCGCGGCAGGGAAGTTCCAAGGAGTGATAGCTGCGGTCACGCCGATTGGCTGCTTGATCACGATCAGGCGCTTGTCGGGCTGGTGGCCGGGGATCACGTCGCCATAGATGCGCTTGGCTTCTTCGGCGAACCACTCAATAAAGGACGCGGCGTAGACGATTTCGCCCTTGGCTTCGGCCAGCGGCTTACCTTGTTCGAGAGTCATCAGGCGACCGAGGTCGTCCTGGTTTTCAATCAGCAGTTCGAACCAACGGCGCAGCTTGTTGGCGCGCTCCTTGGCGGTCAGCGCACGCCAGGCCGGCAGGGCCTTGTCGGCGGCTTCGATGGCTCGGCGGGTTTCCGCGGCGCCCATCTTTGGCACGGTACCGAGAATCTCGCCCGTGGCAGGGTTGTTGACCTTGATGGTTTGACCATTGTCCGCATCGACCCAAGCGCCATCGATAAAGGCTTGCTGGCGGAACAACTGGGTATCTTTAAGCTGCATGTCGGCTTTCCTTAACAGCACCGCGCGCACGCGGAGCGAATTAGAGTTGTTGAAAGGCGCCTTGTGGGCTGCCGTCAGGGAAATCAGCCCCAGCACGCGAGAAAGATGAATGCGCACGGGAGACAGAGCGTTTGAAATCTCAAACGAATCCTAGGATCAATGGGGGTACAGGGCAATAGTCTGTTCGAAAAAAAGAACGAAAATGGCGCATTAGCCAGAACTTTCAGATCAGCGTGATCCAGCCACGTTCCCACACCTTGACCATCAGCGCCCGACTTAGGGCCTTTTCCTACCGGTCTAGCGCCAAACACCAGCATGGACGCCCAAGGACGACATGGGTATGATGTCGCCCGCACAAGCATCCGTAGCTCAGCTGGATAGAGTACTGCCCTCCGAAGGCAGGGGTCGTGGGTTCGAATCCCGCCGGGTGCACCATATAGCAGTCTCGGGCTGTCTCAGACAGTCTACGAAACACTCCAAGAAGCCCGCCCCGTGCGGGCTTTCTTGTTTCTGGCTATCCGTCCCTGTCTACCCCTATAACTTCCCGCCGTGTATGCCCACGTGTATGCTTTGAGATTCCTATAACTGGAGGCATACAGGAAGTGAAGCGCACTGAAATCAAACGCCGCCCCTTAGCAGATACCACGCTTGCAGGCCTGGAGCCTGAGCACACAACGTATCGGGAGCAGGACGGGAATGGCCTGTACTTCCGGGTGAAACCTAACGGGCAGAAATCATGGGAGCTGCGCTACAAAAAGCCAGACGGAAAATGGTCTTGGCTGGGTCTCGGCGGCTACCCGGAAATCACTGGCTCTTTGGCGAGACAGAAAGCAGCTCAACTGCGGGAAGACGCATCGACCGGCAAAAACCCATTGGTGAGCAAGCAAGCTCGCAAGGTTGCAGACCAGGTTGCTGCCAACAACACCTTTGAAGCGTTAGGCCGCGAGTGGTTTGAGGCCAGACGCACAAGCTGGGAATCAGGTACGTCTCGACGAGTACTTGGCGCACTTGAGCTTCACGTGTTCCCCGTCTTCGGCAAACGCGTGTACACAGAAATACTGCCCCTGGAATGGATGGAGTTTCTACGCGGCATGGAGCAGAAGGGGATCATTGAACAAATGGGCCGAGTTCGTGCCTTTTGCAAAGAGATCTATGACCTGGCCCGCGTAACAGGACGAGCCGTCCACAACCCTATTGAAGGTCTCAGCAAATTCCTGCAATCACGTAGCGCTGAAAACTATGCACACGTTTCGATTGAGGAACTGCCTGCGCTACTTCGAGCGATCAACTCCTACCCTCACGCAAAGGACGTTCGTATTGGGCTTCGCCTGCTTTCATTATTAGCATCGCGCCCAAGCGAGATCCGAGAGGCACGCTGGTCAGAAATCGACCTATCCAAAAAGCTATGGACGATCCCAGCCGAGCGAATGAAACGTCGTCGCGAACATGTGGTGCCTCTCTCTCGACAGGCAATCGAAGCGCTCACTGAGTTACGGACACTGACAGGTGCGTACCCTCTCCTATTTCCAGGCAGGAAAGACAGGACAATCCCCCGTAGCAACACCGTCTTTCTAATGGCGCTCCGCAGACTGGGATATGCCGGTCGGCAAACAGGCCACGGCTTTCGTCACATCGCGAGCACCATACTCAATGAGCAGGGTTTCGATGAGAATCACATTGAGGCCCAGCTCTCTCATGCAAAGGAGGGGATTGCCGGTGTCTATAACAAAGCGGTGTACCTGCCTCAGCGCAGAGTAATGATGCAGTGGTACGCCGATCACCTTGATGCCCTAGTGAGTGGAAATGTCGTGCAGGGGCAATTTGGAAAGGCAGTATGAGAGCACATACCCACCCCCCCTCTAAAACCGGTGTAACGGGTGTTACTCGTGTAACGCCCATCGCCAAACGCCCAGTTTCATTGGCTTTCAGGTGCGTTACACAGTTCAGCAGCTTAGCGTACATCCGATGTAACGCTGCCCATGTGTGTAACGCCAAAGCCAGCGCACGACTGCTGAGGGCAAGCGTTCTGCACCGATGCCTACAAAGCGGCTTTCGCTGGTTACCCGCTTTGAATCCAGGGCGTGGGACTCTCCGTTACACGGTACCGATGATATTTCGCGATGACTGATCACCACCCCATTTTGCATTTGGCGTTAAGCAGAGGCCTGTTCAGTTATCTCTCAGCGCAACCGCTCTATGACCTCTGCCGTGAGCAGGTCGCTGACGCCTGCCGCTTGATAGACCAATGCTGTCTGCGCATTCATAGTGACGATATCAACAAAGATCTCGCCAGCATGTGCATTCAGACGACGATCCATGAGGAGACGATTTTTCAATATGCCTCCACCGATACCAAGGTACGCCTCGCGCATTGGGTCCGTATGTACAGCAATTGCCACTCGGCGTCAGAGCGCGACGCTCATTCGGCCTATATCATGGCTTGTGCGGTAAAAGCGCTGGAAACGTTAGTCAACTGGATGCAGGCAGCCGATCAAGAGGCTTGGCCTCATGTCACAGAACCTCCTGCGGACTTGCCTTGGGACCTCTACTGCGAGCTCGTAGAGATGCAAGTGGATCCGGATGAGCGCATTCAGACACTTGATGATTACGCCTTCTATCTGGAACCGATCACATCCCTACCCTGCCTTGCCGACGATGAACTAAGACCCATCGCCGACCGGGCGATTAAGAATGCCATCCGCAAAAAAGGCGGCATCATCAGCAGGATGGACCGTAAAGAGGAGATGAGCGCGCGAGACGACGCGATAGTTGAACAGGGTCGTCACTACCGCACAGCCGGGATGTCCAAACGTAACGTCGCAACGAAGGTGCATGCTTGGCTACAGCGAGAGGTCGCCAAACCTCCTAAGCAACGGCCTAAGTGGCTTGCGCTTGAGACCGAAAAAGCCCTATCTCGCAAAAGCGTTGAGGCCATCCTCAAACGCAATTTGGTGTTGTAGCTAAAATTTCAATCGAATTTAAATTGGAAGTTAACTGCTCACCGACGTCCCATCTCCTGACCATTGCTCTCGTCAGTCCAAACCAATCGAGAGCAATTCCAATGACAAAGAACATCGCCCACCCGCCTGCCCAAATCCTCCCAAATTTTGCCAGCCCCTTCGACTCCACCAGCGCCGTACCAGGCTTAGCTGCTCCATTTGACCCCGCTACCACTCTCATCAGAATGCCGCGTCTTGAGATCGTTACAGGATTCAAGCGCTCGACGATCTACAAGCTTATGCAGTGCCCCGATAGTGGTTTCCCCCAGCCCGTCAAATTGAGCAACAGCACCGCGCGCGGCGCGCCGGTTGCCTGGGTCCTTTCCGAAGTTCAGAGCTGGGTTAAAAGCCGTATAGAAGCACGCGACCGGGTGGCAGCATGAAAAATCGAGTCGCCAACAGGGCCATCTTGCATCCCTTTTCTGTACTCAGAAAAGTCGGGTTCTCATCACGCGGTATGCAGCGTTTTGAACGTTACCGCACGGAGCAAAAACGCCTGAACCGGGATGTCATGGTAATGCGATGGAGAGATGGTATCTGGTGCGCATTGTCAGTTCCTTGCCAAGCCCCGCAAGCAATCATCGTCGACGAAGGCCAACAAATCGACGCCTACGAGGATGCGCGTGCCTGCCTCGAAGGCGACCTATTGCCCTTTGTCTCCCTACGCTGGGACATCCATGCCTGAAACGAAAACGCCCCCGGCGGCAACCGGAGGCGTTGAGGTAAATCTACATGCCTGATCAATTTATGACGCATCGAAAAAATCCGCAAGTGATCTGCACGGTTGCACTTTCAAAAAACGGGCGTTACTCTCTGGCTGTCGCTGCAAATTCAGCGACCGGACTTGGCCGTCCGAACTGCAAAAGGCGCACAAGCGCCCTCCATCCGATAGCAGGCGCTTTTTTTGTGCCCGCCGTATCGTGTTATGGCGGCTGTGCGTGGGACACCTTCGGGTGTGCCGGGTCCCTTTTGCCCCGGTCGGCCAACCCGCGTACAGCTGTCACCCCTCCTTGCTTGGCCGCAAGCGGTGGCAGCTCCTCAGCAAAAGGAGCTTTCACAAATGAAACACGCCCTCAATCCGTCCAAAATTCGCGCCGCCGCTCATCGAGCAATGGCTCTCGCCGCTTTACACGCCGACTCCAGCCTCGCTACACGTCTCTCCCGTTACAACGCCCATATGTCCAAGGCTCGCGCCCTCGAAGCCGCAGGGGGTGTCCAATGAGCATGCTCCCAGGCTTTGCACTGCCCGAGGATCTGCTCTGTGTCAGCCAGGACGCTGAAGCCGGTCTGCCTATCGATGCCATCACGTGTGCGCTCGACCGCGCCGATTCCGTTCTCATGCTGCTGGAAGATCACTTAGACGGCGATAAACCCCTGCTTTCCAACCGCGTGCTGTCGTCTGTTATTTGGGACGTGCGCGGTACCTTGGGCTTGATCAAAACACTCACCATTTACGGTGATGCCTCCTCTGTGCCAGTGAGCCAGAAAGGCGGTGCCCTGTGAACACTGCCAACACTCTCGGGCGTACCGAATTCTCATGTGTTGCCAGCGGTACTCAAAAGCTATTTAGGGTCAATGCAGGCGTGCCGATCGAGGACGCACTTGAGGCCATATCGCTGTTTCAATACTACGCCAATCAACTGACCCTCGATGCAGCCATGAGTGACGAGGGCGAGCGGTTCAGCTGGCCTGCTCTCTACCTGGGCGAAATGGCAAAAGCGCTGATTGATGATGTCAACGATGCGCTGTATGCAACGAGGGCAACGCCATGACTCAGCGCACCGGCAACACCTCAAAACGTCCCAGCTTTGCGGACGTAAAAAGCGCGGCCCTTAAGAACATCGACCGCGTGCTTGCTCACTGGCTGCCAAACGGCAAGCGCGTCGACGGCGGCAAGGAATACACCGCGCCGAACCCGACGCGCACGGACAAACGTGCAGGATCACTCAAGGTCAATTTGAGCAAAGGCACCTGGGCGGATTTTGCCACCGGCGATAAGGGCGGAGACCTGATCGATTTGGTGCGCTACATCGACGGTGGCACGGACGTTGATGCCTGCAAAAAGCTGGCGGATCTGCTCAACGTCTCCGCTGGTTCCGCGACCACCAAAAGCGCATCGGCCAAAAGCGCAACGCCGGAGTGGATCGCGATTCAACCGATCCCGGCCGAGGCCATGAACAAGTGTCCAACCAAACACCGACAACACGGTGTTCCGTCCAAAGTGTGGATCTATCGCGATGCTCAGGGCCAGCCGGTCATGGCGCTGTATCGCTTCGACCTGAGTCCCGATGAAGACGGCAAGCCGCGAAAGGTTTTCGCACCGTTGACCTGGTGCAAGCGCTCCGATGGGCAAACCACGCAATGGCGCTGGCAAGGATTGCTGGAGCCTCGGCCACTGCTGCGCCTGGATGAGCTGGCACAGCGGGCCGATGCGTCTGTGGTGCTATGTGAAGGCGAGAAGGCTGCTGATGCCGCCGCTGAACTGATGCCCGACCATGTAGCCACGTGCTGGCCGAATGGCTCCAACTCCTGGCACAAGGCCGACCTGACGCCACTCAAAGGGCGCACGGTGGTGCTATGGCCGGATAACGATGCCAGCGGCAAGACCTGCATGGACGCCATTGAGCTCAAGTTGATTGAGCTGGGCGTCGCTTCGGTACAACGAGTCTCGCTCGAGGTGTTCAAGCTCAAGCCCAGCAGCAAAGGCGGAAAGCCCACGCTCACCAAGGGGGGAAAATGGGCAGACGGCGACGATGCAGCGGATGCGTTAGCCAAAGGCTGGACCGCTGCCCACGTCGCCGAGCTGGTGCACAGCGGTCAGTTTTTCGGCAGTGCCGCTGATCCAACTGAACCTCAAGAACAGAAGGCCAAAGCGCCCGCCAAACGCCCTGCGAAATCGAAAAATGACCTATTGCCGGGCGGGTTTCGCCTGACGCCTGAAGGGGTGTTTTATTCAGGTGATGATGGCGAGGCGCGCCCCGTGTGTTCGCCTTTGGAAATCATCGCCCGTACTCGCGACGACAAGGGCCACAACTGGGGTTTATTGGTCGAGTTCGATGACCCGGACGGCACCAAAAAACGCTGGAATATTCCCGCCAGGACTATGACCGGTGACTTCGGCAAAGATGTACTCGGTCCACTGGTAGACATGGGCCTACGTCTTGCCGGAAGTCGGTCGGGGCGCAATGCCCGCAACGACCTGCAGAGTTATCTCGGCGGCTTCGACAGCGCCCAGCGCGCACGTTTGGTAACGCGCCTGGGCTGGCACGATAACGCTTTCCTTTTGCCAGAACAGCAAATCGGCTCGCACGCCGAGCACCTGCATTTTTATGAAGCCGGTGCGCAACTTCCACCGATCAGCGAGGCCGGCTCTCTGGAGCAATGGCAGCAACAAATCGGCTCGCTGTGCGTTGGCAACCACCGCTTGGCGTTTGTCGTCTCTGTGGCCTTTGCGGGGCCTTTGCTGAACCTGCTGGGACATGAGTCGGGCGGTTTCCACCTCTACGGCGACAGCTCCGGCGGCAAGACTACCCACCTGCAAGTTGCTGCATCGGTTTATGGCGGACCGCGTCTGGTGCGTTCGTGGCGCTCGACAGATAACGCCCTGGAATCCATCGCCGCCGCCCATTCAGACGGGCTCCTGGTGCTGGATGAAATCGGCATGTGCGACCCGCGCATTATTGGCGAGACGGTGTACATGCTCGGCAATGGCACCGGTAAGGCTCGGGCGAATGATCGAGGACAAGCGGGCCGACAGGTGCAGGAGTGGCGCTTGCTGTTTCTCTCGACCGGCGAGAAGACGTTGGCGCAGCACATGGCGGATGCCAACAAGGAGCTGAAAGCCGGTATGGAGGTGCGCATGCTCGCCGTCCCAGCCGATGCGAGCAAAGGCCTCGGCATGTTCGATGTGCTGAATGGTTTTGAGGATGCTGCTGCCCTCTCCGATGCGCTCAAGGCCCGAGTAGCCAAATACTACGGCACACCCCTCACCGCCTTCCTGCAAGCATTGTGCGCGCCTGGAGAAATGCTCAGGTGGTCGGTGATCGTTCGCCGCACGGTGGAGCAGTTCATCACCCTAAACCTTCCCGCCTCGGCCAGCGGGCAGGCCCAACGTGCCGCCCTTCGCTTCGGACTCGCAGCAGCGGCCGGTGAGTTGGCCACCGCCTTGGGCGTCACCGGCTGGCCGGACGGCACAGCCACGACCGCCGCACGTGTATGTCTGCATGCGTGGCTAGCCGAGCGTGGCGGCGCCGGAAATTTTGAGGGAGATGCGATTTTGGCGCGACTGAGACAGGTCATCGAGCGCTTTGGAGAAAGCCGCTTTACCCGCTGGGAATCTGCCGCCGCCAAGATCGATGAACACGGCCCACGCACGATTGATCGGTTGGGCTTTCGCAAGACCCTGGAACACGGCATGGGGGATGCCCTGCACACCACCAACACCTACTACGTGCTGCCTGAAGCCTGGAGGGCCGAGATCTTCAAGGGCATGAACATCAGTGCGGTGAACAAGGAGCTGCTGCAACGAGGTGTGCTGGAACCGTCCAGCGACGGCAAGGCGTCGAGTCTGGTTCGGTTACCCGGTCTGGGTCAGCAACGCTGCTACATCGTGAAGACTATTCCGGGCACGGATGAGAGCGAGGTCCGGGCTGCCTGACGGCATGCCTGCTGATAAAGGTAGCGCCGGCTCATTCTCGGCCTCGCCAGCCGTTCGACAACCATCCCGATCAACCGCAGTACCCAGAGACAATACAGATGAACACTATTCAAGAATTGAAAGACCGCCGCGACCAACTGACCCTCGAAGTTGAGAGCATTCGGCTCGACCTGGCGCCCTTTGAAGCGGCACTGGAAAGTCCAGAGGTTATCCAACAGGGCTGTCAACGGGCCGTGCAAGATGAGATCAACGATCACAAAAGGCGCATCGACTCGCGAAATCTCGAGATCAGTGCACTGAACCAGAAGATTGATCGCCTTGAGACATTGGCAAACCGTGAAAGCTTGGCTGCGGGCTATCTCAGCGATATGGCGAACTGGAAGGCCGACGAGATGGAACTCAACGAAAAGCGCAGCAGCATCGAGACCCGGTTGCAGCAGGTCCGCCAGAGCGATCAGGAAGACATGGCAAAAGCCCGACAAGCTGAAACGGATGCAGCCACCGCCTATGCGCAGGCTGTCGCCTGGGGCGACGTGGAGGGCGAGAAAGCCGCTAACACAGAAGCTCAAAAGGCAGCAAAAAACCTCACAGCTGCGGTTGAGCATCACCGACGTCAACAACTGCTTATCACCGCCCTGGAACAAGAGCTGGTGACGATTGATCTGCACATCACAGAGGCACAGAAGGAACGCGGCGAGATCGAGAATAAAGCTGCTCACCTGGCGAACACTGTGCTGGAAGAACAATGGAATGAGGCAGCGAAAACATTGCTGGAGACCGGCGGCAAGCTGTGGGCAGCACGCAACCTGATTAGCCGTGACCCGGTCGCACTGATGAAGCTGGATATCCCTGAACAGGGCGAGCACTTTGGAAGTTGGACTTGGCGAGAGCTCGTAGATCGCTCGCGCCAACACAGCTTGCTTGACCTATTGGCGGCCTAACCTGAACCCTCCCCGAAGCAACCGGCGAGGGTCGGCTGCTTCGGGCCAACCATCGGTCTAACCATGAATAAACCACCACAGAACAATGCTCAGATGCCTGATTACCTAAAGGCCCGAAAGCTGCATTTGAACGGGATAATGGCCGTCATAGGCGATATGAAAAAGCTCAGCGTACGAGCAAACAGAGGCAATAAAGTCGAGACGCTCACGATTGAGGCGATCAAGGCAGAGCTAGACTTCATTGACCTTCAGCTCAAAAGAAAAAGTGGATGATGACGAAGCGGAATCCTAAACAGCTTCCGCCTCGCTAAATTGCACTTACAAAATTTTAGGCCCTTTTAGCTGATGGTATACATCGGCTGTTGGCTGCGCGTCGCTTCCGGATAAATACAGCGAGTGCAGATCTCCGCCAGCATCACAGACACCCGTTAGCCGATAACAGCATCTGCGGTACAACGAATTACTACAAATAATTCTGGCAGTGTTGCAGAGCTAAAGAATGCAAAAAAACTCACACTAGTTTCACGAGCTTAGCCAAGCGTAGCTTGGCTTTACTCGGAAGAATCACTTCAGTGTAGAGTATTTCTCAGTAAGCGCGGCAAATATAAGCTGTGCAAAATCTATAGCAGAAGAATCCAACTTCGACATTATGTCATGAAGATGTTCATTATCCTCAAGACCGTTCCAAATTTTTACATAAGTACCCTCTTTGTAACCATTATTCTGTCGAAAAATATTTAAGATGTTCTTGGAGATGTAAGCTGTATATAGAGAGCTCCAGTCTAATTTATTGCGCCGCATCAATTCTTGGAAAACAGGAAGACTTCGCTGACGCAGAATAGATGTTGCTGCCAACAACTCAAAAAGAGTTGGGGTATCACTCGTTGCCAGCTTGTATGAGCTCGTGCCAATAACTACATCCTCCGGAGCTTCTTGGCACTCTCTAAGCAAAAGAGCCTGCGCAACTGGGATATCACCATCAGCAGATAACAAAATATCTGACAGGTAAAAATGAAGAATGTCAGAAATTTCAATTTGAACTTGAGGAATATTAGGCGTCTGTTGCTTCCACCATTTCCAACCGTAATGATCTAGTGCTTCAGCTGACTCAACAAAAGCGGCCCTAAGATACGGGAATTTTTTTTCGATCCATTCAGCATCCACGATCGTGTTCAACTTATGCTGTAAATCCAGCATTGTTTTAACCTGAGCCGAATTGGGAATTTCAAAGTTCATAAAAAACCTCTATGAAATCACTATAGTGAATTTATGCCAGGCACCAAGCCCACTTGACCGCTTGAGCTTTTTGTCTGGGTGATCGTATAGGATACCGACCTGATTTTGGTTCATGCTTGCGAAAAGAGCAGTAGCAACCCCGCATGGTTTTGTTCCAATCGGGGCCACAAACATTTGTGATTCGGCACCAAGAGAGTGCTTTGTTTTTTCCAAGAGTTCGTAGGCTGCGCTAGGGTCGTTTGCAGCGCAGTACGCAATTTCAAAAGACTTGTCATTGAGGCTAGACAGATGAGGAACAATAGAGTTCAACTCCCATCCAGGTTTAAACGCCGGCACTCCAAAAACAACCTTCACCTCTTTCGATGAGATCATTTGATATTCTTCGAGCGCACGTTCCAAACGTTCCGGCTCGTATCCCAAGAAAAACACACCTGCCTCAACGTTATCACTTGATAGATCAACTACTGCATTGGGGATAGGTCTATACCCTACAATTTTATTGGAGAGCGCAAACGAGTCACCTCCCTTACGTTCTTGGGTGTACCCGGCCGGCTCACCATATAGAACGTCAAATCTTTTTATTCCCAAGTTAATAACCGAACGCATTGCACAATAGAGCTCTGCCAACCCTAGCGTAGTAGCTTCAAAAACTATTGGTGAGTTTATATATTGGCTTAAAAGAGAATCGCAATTATCCGCATCTATCTCATCGTCACCAACGCTTAGACGCATCGTTTCATGGTAATAGGTAATTTTGAGCCGCGCAGAGGCCTTTGTATCATCGAGGGATAGTGCGTTTTCACCCCTATCATCCAAGGAAACGCCGTGAAACAGTACGCAGTTATCAGGGAGTGATACTTCCTGCACACTCGAAAACTTACTGGTTATTATTTTTATGTCCATCATAGCTCAAGACCGAGCTGGGAACCTGCTTGCAGTTCAGACTTTTTATACACAGACAATGCAAGGTCGCTGTATTGATCTTCTGTGCCCATTGCTAAGGTGTGAAAATCCTCGACTGATAGTTCAATCTTCCGCTTTCTTCGATAGCTGATCATGAAGTACGGAGAGTAGATTGGGTTCAGCTGGAAGTCAGTAATATCAGTGCTTGCAGTGCTTTTTGCCTTTGTCTCAAGCTTTTCAATGAGAATCGCATATTTCTGGGCTTCCGAAAGAAATAGGCTCTCTTCAGGAGATAATGATCTTGTCCCTGAATTTATGGTGAACTGATTCTGCTCCGGTTCGCTCATACTGGGTGCAGTTTGAAGTGTCTTGAAGACGTTGCCTAGCCTGAGTACAAAGCTCCTGAGCTGCTCACCAAACTCGCCGAAAGTTTTAATTTCGCGAATTAGCTGATCTGCTGCCTCATATGCCGCACGTGCTTGGATCTCGATGGAAAAGCAATCTTCGGTTTCATCCTCTAGCTCAGACATTTCAAGAACTTTATAGCTGAGAATCAAGAAATGTCGTAAATTTCTATTGGACATGGAAAAGAAAGTATCGAAGCCACTATAAAGTGGGCAATAAGTCCTATACGGTCTATACAATTCGAGTAAAGAACCAAAAAGATTGTTATGTATCCAATTATCGAACCTGCCGGACTCTCCTTTTCCATATTTTTCTAATTCAGCATAAACAAATTCAGGATAGTTATTTGCGCGATTTAATAACGCGGGAAGCACAGCTTGAGCCTCAGCGGGAAATCCAGCGTCCAGAAACTGTTCCGCAGTCAGCTTAGTAGTTTTCTTAGAGATCGCCTTAGTTATACGATCTCTCAGAATATTTCGTATCCTGGGAGTTTCCAAAGCTTCTACTGAGAACTGCTTATGCTCTTTAGTGGGGAATTTTATTTTAACCCTATTTAAAATTTCTTCTCTGTGGCTTTTTTCACGACGAGCTTCAAGTGAACTTGGATCTCTCACCAACCTTAAAAGTTTAGAGTTAGAGTTTCCACCCGCAATATCTAAATTGCCTAGAAAGACCTCAGCAAAAAAACAAGAGCGCTCAGTCTCATTCATCAAATTGTCGATATAGCACAGATTGTAGTCATTAGTTGCGCTTATAGACTCTTTGCCCGTCGTCCCGTTTTCGTCAGAGAGCTCCTTTGAAGTAAAGCTAACAATTAGAGGCTGTTGGCTGTGTCGCAAATAGGTATTCAATACACGACGCTGATATGAGATCAAGTTCTCAACTTCGTCAACGTAAATATAGAAACATATTTTGTCCAGCCCAGGAACCTTTCTAATATCACAAATAAGGGAGTCAAGAAAATCTTTTCCTGGAGGCAGCAATGGGCGAGTAGCAGTTGATATATTGGAAATCCAAAGACTGAATGCTTTGCGGGTTTTTTCTAAATGTGACTCTAGCTCGACAGGATCTGCAGGAAATGAATAATCCTCTGCAGATGGAAGAGCCATTCTTTCAAAATCTAAAGTGGTAAAGTCGGAGTAAGAGCTTGATGCAATATACTTCAAAGATCTAATTATTTCGCCTGCAATTGCCAAGGAGAAATAGCAGTTAAATGTATTACTCCACTCTGCCTCCTCTACTCCTCGAAGTTTCATCGAGTTACAAAATTGCGTATCCACCCGCCAGTATATCCCTATGTGTTCAATTTCTTCTTTAGGGATGGAAGTTCGATTGCGTGAAAATAGCGAGTGGTAATCTAAGTACTTAAGCAGCATTGTCTTACCACAACCTCTTTTCCCAACGAGATAGGTAGATTTTGTAGCTGCTTTTAGTCCCAGCGAATCAAAGTAAGGAGGAACGAAAAACTTACCCCAAACATCAGCCGGGTGCTCTTCTGCACGAGTCTTAGCAAGTATTGAATGATCAACGATGGTTTGCATAGTTATCTCTCAAACAGAGGTTCCCAGCTGCTAGAGCGTTCCCATAGCAGGTTAAGCGTATTGTCCGGTATTCCGTGTTCATACACTACTAACAGTCCCAGCTTGCCAAAGCCTTCAGCATTGCTGCCTACTCCGGCCCTATGTGCAACACTTATATATAAATCATAGGGATGAACATCCGGGTAGGGCCAATTACCATCGCCTATCCAGTTCTCACATACGTTCTTAAAGTTATCCCTTTCAGTAAGAAGCTCTCCATAGAAAACTCTTACATCCGGAAAGTCCGTATTCAGTTTTTCAATTGCATCCTCATGAACTATGGAAAGAATCACAGCACCTCGGGAATGCGATCGCATCAACTGACCACTTATTGTAAAAATGTCAGAGATTTGAGATCCGGTAAATGAGCCATCATCAACTACCAGAAGATATTCATCCTCAGGTATCTTGCGATCTTCACAGTATGTGAGATAAGAACGTTCGACCCCAAACTTAGAGTGCAGCAGTCGAGCTATCAGCTCGCCGCTTTTACCAGGCGATGAGGCAGGCCCAATAGGCGGCGCAAGAAAAAAGAATCTCCCACTCCTCAACGGCCTGACATTTGTGAGTATCCGGCGCCAGTCGTAGCCAACCTCATCGTGCGAGGGAGGCTCGAAATGGAGTACAGCTTCTTTAAGGGCTTGTCTAAGGCACGATTCTATCTGATCAGTGGTCCGGTAGATAAGATTCTTTAAAATCAAGAGAGCAAGCGTTTGCTCTTCGGGAGATTTAAACTGTTTAAGCCACGTCCTGACTCGCTCCATCGTCAATGGATTACGAATTTTAGTAGTACAAAGCTTCCGGATGATTTCTTTAAGCTTTATGGTGTCTGATTGTGACGCGTCCATGTCTAATGCCTCAATTTAAAGAGGAAACTGCCTAAGAGCTGTCTTTGTTAAAAAGCGAGCACATGCTCCATGGGCATGAGCTTTAATCCATGCTATACCCTGAGTTGAAGTTAGCGCCTCATAAAGGTCTTCAGGAGTACGCCCTGGGCTTCTGATTACATATAAGCAATCACTTATTATCGCCTTTCCACCCTCCACGATATGGACTCCATTTTCTATATTTCTTCCAACACGAGGGATTAAAATATCTCCCACCTGCGCGATTACTTTGTCAGAGTTACATGTCGCGTCAATGAAATTCTCGGGAAAAAGAATCCGCCCAGCCGCCGATTGTTTTTTTAAATCAGTAGTATGGAATATTTCTATACCTTCCTTGCGCGCCTGACTTGTTGTTACTCCACCACGAAAGACCTCTAAAACTCTTCCAGCATTAGGATTAAAAGCGGGAAAGCTCCCCTTCCATTCGTAGTAACTAAAGTCCATCCGATTGACGGCATCTTCCAACGAGATTTCAATAAATGGTTCAATCGTACCATCCGTATCGCAGCGATAAAGCTTGACAGCGTTACTGGTAGTTTTGTTTTTTTTAAGATTTAAAATGAACGTTTTTACTTCAGTATTTTTGAACGCACTGGACGGTAGCTCTATGACCTCACTGACACAATGGTTCGCGAGTAAAATTTCTCTCACAGCTCTATTTTTATCGCCAGAAATTATTCCAGCCGGAATAATAATCCCCAACTGCCCGCTGTCTTTAAGAAGCCAGAGGTTCTGAGCAAGAAACAACAAGTCCGCCCCGACTCTCAAAGCCTTGGTAGGCACCTTGAAACCCGCTCGATTTAGAAGTACAGAATACGACGTATTCCAGTCAGCTGCGATAAATGGGGGATTGCAGACTGCGATGTCAGCAATTCCGCTCGTTAAACCGATGACATTATCCAATTCCAACGTCAGGGCGTCCGCACAATAATGGATGTGCTGTCCTGTTCTAGCCGAGCCCTCTCGCCCATGCAGAGGATCGATGTCAACGGATACGCAGCGCGCATCGGGCCAGCGCCCGCTCACTGCTGATAAAAGCGCACCTCCGCCCACCCCAAGCTCAAGCGCGACGCTGACGCTATCTTCTTGCAAGCGATTGACGAGTAGGCTGCTGTAGGCAGACTCAGTGTAATACTGGCCATGCAGTTTCTTCTTCGATTGTGTCTGCATTGGAGGCTGCCTTAAATAAAGGAGCATATTACGCCTTGTCAACGATCCCATCACCCCCAGCTCGTGTTTTTCCTGCATGCCACCCTCATACAAATCTGTGGCCGCTGGCATAGGACTGAACGCCACTCTCCTACCCTCACAGACTTAATGGCCTCTCTTCTCGACGCCTGAGATGTTCATTTTTTATGAAGACCCGAAGGGCACCAAATCGGAGGCTGCGCTATGCCGCACGTAGGACGCTCTGAAGGGCACCACAAGCCAGTGAAACCCTATGAGACGTAACACTGAATGAACACGTAACACGCCTCCATGGTAAAAGAATGGAAACATGCAACAGATAAAAATATAATATAAATCAATAATTTAAGATGTATCGTAACAAGCGTAACATCCGTAACACGACTTTTGAGGCTAGCCCCCGAGCCCCATCATCTACACCCCCTCCAGCGCGGCGCGACAAAATGGTGCGCCGAAAGCCGCCGGGGACCCTGGCGGCATTCGAGGGACACGGGGCATCAAACCCGCAGGATCGTGTTAGCGGAAAGTCACCCAGCTTAGTGAACAGGTGAACCCGGTGAACTCCAGTTCACCTGTGCATTTGCCCTACCGTTTGGCCCCTCTGCGAATACCATTACCAATACGGTAACGATGCCCTGTTTTCTTCAAGATCCTTTCAATTTCAACATTGAAATTTCAGTAAGCTGGCGCGGCTGCCGCTAACGCGGTCCCGCGGGTTTCATGCCCCGTGTAACGCGAAACCTCTCAGGGTCCCCAGCGTGATTTCCTGTCATCGAGAGGCGGAGCAAGCGAAACTAGCTTGGTGGGCTGGAGCGCAAAGCGCCTGCCCACGACACTTGGATGCTGACGTTAGCGTTACACGCACGGGCAGCGTTACATCCGATGTACGCGATGCCGCTCAACTGTGTAACAGGCGTGAAAGCCAATGAAACCGGGCGTTTGGTGACGGGCGTTACACTCGTAACACCCGTTACACCAGTTTTGGAGGGGGCTGGGTGTGTGCGCTCTGCTGTCTTTCCACATTGGTCCTACACCACATTGTTGGCCTCTAGTGAATCAAGATGGTCGGCATGATTTCTAATCACCAGGGGTGAGGACAGCTGATATGCAATGCCACTGGCTCGAGGTAGATTGGCTACCTGACAACACGGTAGGAGAACATCATGGAAGACACCCCTTTGCTTGCGTCATTACTCAAGCGCATGAATGATAACCAACTGGCGTTGGGGGCAGCTATCGAGGAGCTGTCAAACTGGGTTGAGCAAAGAGGATCTACGGAAGTGGCACAGAATATTCGAGGGGCACTGGATACCCTGGATGAAAATGCAGGATTCATCACCCTTGCGCTCGCCTCACTGGCGGCAGAAGGTCGAACGAAGAAGTAACTACTCAGCTGGAAAGCACCACATCAGTAACCATTTGGTGTTGCTTTACCCTACGGGGATACCACGAAAAAAGTGGCCAGAAGGAAGCGCCGTGTATGCCCACGTGTATGCCTAACCGACGCGCCACCAAACACACCCAATGAATACAGGGCCCTCACTGTCCAGTTCAAACGACGCCGGGGCACCAGATACAGATAAAAAGCCCCAGGTCGAAAGATCTGGGGCTTTTTTGTGGGTCAACGCTTGTACAACGCCTCCAGCCGTGCCGGCAGGTTTTCCTCGGGGAAGCGCGCGTGCAGCGCCAGCAGTTTTTCATCCGCGGCTTTGCTTTCACCCGCTTCACGCAAGCGCACAATCGCCTGCAACTCCTCCTCCAATGACGGCAGCGCGAGCGGCGCGCGCTTGCTCAGCTTTGCCGCGGACTGATCTGCCAGCGCTCCGGCGATCTCAGCCTGAACCGGTGCACTTTCAACCTTGGGCGCGGCGGCGATGCGAGCCATCGGTGCAGGGGCGGACAACGCTTGCGGCGCAGGGCGGGCGGCTTCTTCGTGCAAGGCGGAGAAGGTCGCTGTGGATATCTCGGCTTGCGGCACCGGTGAGCGCATGACCACGCCGATCATCAGCGCCAAGCCGGCCACGGTGGCGAATGCCATTTGCCAGCGCGGGCGTTGGCAGGCGTGCAGCCAGCGTTGCCACAAGCTCGGTTGCGGCGCCGGGGCTTCGCGGCGGGCGGTGTTGAGGATGAAGGCGTCGAGGGACGCGGGCGGTTCGCCGGGGCTGTGTTGACGAAGGTGCTGGAGCAGCTCGTCGTCAGGGGTGTGTCGGGAGTCAGTCATACAGGTACCTCCTCGGCCAGCAGACGACGCAATTTCTGCTGGGCGTAGCGCAAGCGGCTTTTTACGGTTTCCAGCGGCGCGTGGGTGAGCGCGGCGATTTGCGGCACGTCCAAATCGCCGTGCAGGCGTAGCAGGAAGACTTCGCGCTGGTCTTCGGGCAAGGCTTGCAGGGCGGCGTCGAGGCGCGCTTGGTCGCGGCTCAGGCTTAGCTGTTGCTCAGGACCGGCGCTGTCGTCGGGCTGGGCGTGCAGTTGCTCGTCGTAGCTGTCGTGCAACGGGTTATGGATGCCGTGCTTGCGCCAGTAATCGATCAGGCGGTTGCGGGCGATCTGGAACAGCCATGTACGAAAGCTCGCCCGACCTTGTGGCTGGGTGCTGCTGCGGATCAGGCTGAGCCAGGTCTCCTGGTAGATTTCCTCGGCCAGCTCGGCCTTGTTGCTCAGGGACACGAGGAAGCGGTAGAGGCCCTGGCGGTGGCGCGCGTACAAGACTTCGAACGCGGCGGCCTCGCCGGTGCGGTAGCGGGCCAGCAGGGATTCGTCGCTGGGTGGATCATCGGGAACAGCCATGTAGGGGGCAAACTCCTTTTGTAAAGTTAACGCTGTTCAAGTGTGGGAGGGGGCTTGCCCCCGATAGCAGTGGGTCAGTCAAAAATGTACTGATTGATCTACCGCCATCGGAGGCAAGCCCCCTCCCACATTTGATCCGTGTCGTGGTTAAGATCAGGGTTTTAGGCTTTGGGCCAATTCCACCAGTTGCACGAATTCATTTCTCAGGCCGAACGGGTCATCGCCTCGCGCCGAGCGGGCGAGTGCGGCGGTGTCCTTCAAGCTCATGTTGCCAGTGTAGCGGCCATCGCCCTTGAGCTGTTGGGCGAAGGCGGCCACCGCCGCCGTGAAACGCAGGTCGTCGCTGGCCTTAGTGGTTTCGTTGCTGATGGGCCGTTCGATCAAGCGGCTATCACCGCCCGCCGCAGGCTTGTAGCGCACGCGCACCATCGCGAGTTCATTGGACTTACCTTCCGCCGCAGGCGCGCTGGCATAACGCAAAGGCTCCAACCAGCCCTTCTCGCCCTTCGGCACAATTTCGTACAGCGCTGTCACGGTATGTCCTGCGCCGATCTCGCCGGCGTCTACCTTATCGTTGTTGAAATCCTCACGCTTCAAGGCGCGGTTTTCATAACCCAGCAGGCGATATTCGCTGACTTGGGCCGGGTTGAATTCCACCTGCAATTTCACATCCCGCGCAACCACTGCCAGGGTTGAACTGAGTTGGTCCACCAGCACCTTGCGGGCTTCGCGCAGGGTGTCGATGTAGGCGTAGTTGCCGTCGCCCGCATCGGCCAGTTGCTCCATCAGGTGTTCGTTGTAGTTATCCACTCCGAAGCCGAGGGTGGTCAGTGAGACACCGCTTTTTCGCTGCTCGGCGGCCATCTGCTTGAGGCTGTCGAAGTCGCTGATGCCCACGTTGAAGTCACCGTCAGTGGCCAGCAGGATGCGGTTGATGCCCTTGTCGATAAAGCCTTCGCGGGCCATCTGGTAGGCCAGTTCGATGCCGGATGCGCCTGCCGTGGAACCGCCGGCGGTGAGTTGATCAATGGCATTGCGGATCTTGGCCTTGTCGCGCCCCGATGTTGGCTTGAGCACCACGCGGGATTCACCGGCATACACCACCAATGAAACTCGGTCCTGATCACGCAACTGGTCCACCAGCAATTTCAGTGTGCTTTGCACCAGCGGCAACCCTTCGCGGCGATCCATGGAGCCGGACACGTCCACCAGAAACACCAGGTTGGCCGGTGCGAGCTCCGCCACTGCACGGTCGGACGCCTTGATGCCGATGCGCAGCAGTTGGGTGCGCGGGTTCCATGGGGTGGCGGCAACTTCGGTGGTCACGCCAAACGGTGAGCCGTCGGTGGGGAGTGCGTAGCTGTAGGGAAAGTAGTTGACCATTTCCTCCAATCGCACAGCGCCTTCGGGCGGCAGGCTGCCTTGGTTGAGGAAGCGTCGTACGTTGGCGTAGCTGCCCGTGTCGACATCGACACTGAAGGTGGACACCGGCGTTTCGGCCACGCGGTGCACCGGGTTGTCCGGCAGGTTGGCGTATTGCTCGCGGGGTTCGCTGCGATAGTCCATCGCTGCTGATTCCTGCATGCGCATTGGGGCGGGCATTGCCATGCGTTTGACCAACGCGCCTTGGGCCGGCGCGCTTTGCAGCTCGGCGACGGGGGCGGCCGGTTGGGCCAGCTCAGGCGGAGACGATAGCCCACACCCGGCCAGCGCTACCAGCACGGTAACCGCAAAGCCTTGGGCAGCAGGACGCAGGAAGAGCAGGGGGTAGGACATGGGCTGAGCCTCGTGAGTGAATAATCCGTTCACAAGGTCAGACGCAAGGTGCGGGTGGTTCGGGTTAAACCTGATTCAGAAAACACTGCAGTTCAAGTGTGGGAGGGGGCTTGTCCCCGATGGGGATGGGTCAGTCACCCGATGCAGTGATTGACACTAAGCCATCGGGGGCAAGCCCCCTCCCACATTGATCTGAGGCGCGTTCAGAATCGAGGTCAGTCCGTGCCGTACTTCGGGTTACGCGGGCCGTACAGGATGCCGGCGCGTTGACCCGGCGACAGCAATCGCGCACTGGTAATGCCGGCAATCGGATGCGCCGCATCGGTGGAGCTGTTGATCACCTGCTTGACCGCTGCCGTAATCAACATGCCCACCAGGCCGCCACCGTTGTTGTTGCCTTCCTCGCTGGACGCACGCGCGGTGCCGGTCCACAGGGTGGTGCCGGTGCGCAGGTCCACCAGTTTGGCCGAGGCGGTCACAGCAGTGTCGCTGGTGATCAGCATGTACTTGGTGCCGTACTCGCTGACGGTGATGTACAGCGCCGCGTCCGCGCCGAAGATGTCATGCAGCTTGGTCGGCGCCAGGCCTTGGATATCGTTGGCGGTGGTCAGGCCGTTCTGGCGGAAGGTTTCGTCCACCAAAGCGATCGGCAACACGTAGTAACCAGCTTCGGCCAGCGGGTAGGTCACTTGCGAGACCAAGCTGTACGAAGCCTGCACTTCCGGCGATTCGTTGATCGGTGGCAGCACCAGGATCGATTTCGGCCGAGCCTGTTTATACGCCGTGTAATCCACGGTCTTTGGCGTCGCGCAACCGCCGAGCAAAGCCAAGGCCAGCAGGGCGCCAGTGAGTTTCAACAGGCTCATTTGGTGGCCACTCCGGTCTTGGCGTTTTTCAGCAGAAAGTCCATGTAAGCAGCGGACTCGGGGAACAGTGCCTTCTCGGTGCGGAACTCCTGCACCATCTGGTCATCCTTGCCCATGCTCAGGTACAGCATGCCCAGGTGCGCGTGGTAACCCGGCGGTGCCTTGCGACCACTGGCGTTGATCTTTTGCAGATCGCGCTCCAGTGCCTCGACCTGCGCTTCCTTGGGCTCGCCCTTGAAGTACTCGTAAACCTGCGGCTGGTAGCTTTCCCATTGATACAGGGGTTGGGGCGCCGTGTGGCACCCGGCGACCGCCGCGATTGCTGTCAGCATCAGCGCCAACTTCACTGCCTTGCTCATCCGTGTACTGCTCCTTGAGGTGTTGCTGATCAGTTGCGCGGGTTCCAGGCGCCGGCGTTGATGCCGTCGACGAGGCGGTTGATCGCTTCGCGCATGGCCAGGTCCAGAACCTTGCCATTGAGGGTGGAGTCGTAGCTGGCGGTGCCGCCGAAGCCGACCACTTCACGGTTGGACAGCGCGTATTCACCGGCGCCCTGGGTGGAATACACCACTTCGGACGTGTTGATGTTGACGATATTCAACGCGACTTTGGCGTAAGCCACTTGGGTCTTGCCACGGCCGAGGATGCCGAACAACTGGCGGTCGCCGGTTTCTTTACGACCGAACTCGGTCACGTCGCCCGTTACAACATAGTCAGCGCCCTTGAGCTTCTGCGCGGTGCCTTTGATCGCAGCTTCCTGGGAGATTTCGCCCATGTTGTCGCGGTCCAGCACGCTGAAGCGATTGGTTTGCTGCAGGTGAGTGATAAGGATGGTCTTGGCCTGGCCGCCGAGGCGGTCGACGCCATCGGAGAAGATGCCGCGCATGTAGCTGGAGCGGTTGTCGAACTTACCTACAGCAATCGGCACGCGCACGCCGGAATAGGCGACGTTTGCACTGGCGACTTGCTCCACCGGCAGGGCTCGGTTGCTTTCGGTGGCGCAACCGGCCACGGTCAGCAGCGCTGCGGCGGTGAGGCCTGACAGCAGGATTTTGGAGAGTGCTTTCACGTAGTGCTCCTGAGGTGATAAATCGGGGGTAGATAGCGTTAGCGAGAAGGAATGGCGCGCAGGTCATCGACGATGTCGCGACTCAAAACGCCGGTATAAAAACGCTCGACGCTGGAGTTACCGGAGTTGGTGATAATGCCGCCCATGGTTCTCCATTTTTGCGCCTCGCCCATTACGCCAGCAGGCACAAGGTTGTTACGCGTCTTGGCAAAATGCAGCACCTCGCCAGCGCCCTTCTTGACCTTGACCTGATAGCTGAAATCGACAGCGGCCAGAATGGTGTTGTCATCAACGATCAACGTCGAGAGGCCGCCTTTTGAGTCCGGGATATGGCGCGTATAGACAATGCTGACATCCAGCAGGTAATCGGCCTTTTCTTTGCTCGGCGCATAACGCTTGGCGCTGAGCAGACGGTCGACCAGATCGACGCCGAGTTGTTGGCGAACCTTGTCATCCGGCAAAAAACGCTCGTTCTTGCCCACGACCTCGACATCAAACGTGTCGAGCCAGTAAGTGGCTTTCTTGGGAATGGTGACCGGCGCCGGGGAGATGTAGTACTCCGGCTTGGAGGCGCAGCCCGCCATCAGGCAGGCAGCAATGAAAATGGCGAACACGCGCATGTATGACTTCTTCCCTGAAAAGTATCGTGCTTTAAACAATCGCGGCATTTTACGGGGTTGAGAGGGCTTCTCAAGTGCTTTTGGTCGCCTGCGTGCGCCGCCGCACATTCCTCAAGTTGTGTAACATCCTGTCGAGACACTGTTTTGTGTTTGTTTATTAATAGGGATATTGCGTGTTTAAAGTTTTCCTTCGGGCTACGGCCCTGATCGCGACGCTGTCGATGACCGGCTGCGTTTCCTACACCGTCACCGGCCCTATCGCCGCCCCGCTCCACCCGGTAGCTGTCAGCAGTCCACGCAGCGCGCAAATCGCTGATGTGGCGGTGAGTGCTGCCGACGTTAACGAGGCCAACAAGGCTGCCATCAGCAGCTCCCTGACGGCCCAGATCAGTCAGTACGTGCGCACTGCGGGTTACTTCAACCAGGTCACCGAGTATCCGGTACGCCTGGGAGAGCAAGACGTAACGCTCAAATTCAACATGACTTCTCTCAAAGGCCATCGCAGCCCGCACCCGGCGTACGTACCCGGCGCGCTGCTGACGCTGACCATCTGGATCTGGGTCAACGGCCCGATCTACGTCGACAACTTCGAGGTGGCCGGCGACCTGATGATCGTCGACCGCAACGGTAAAGAGCTGGCCAAGGCCAAGGATTCGATCAAATTCGAACATAACGTCGGGCTTTACAGCGGCCAATATTGGGCACCTTCGATGGGCGGCCAACAGCTGACCAAACTGGTCGGGCAACTGCTCGATACCGCCACTGCCAACTTGGCCAAGCCATAATTTCAAGGAGCGAAGCATGAAAGGATTGATGAAACACAGCCTGATACTGGCCGCCGTGTTGTTGACCGGTTGCGTGTCGTATTCACAGCACGAACTGCCAGCCGTGCAACCCTGGCCGCCAACCGCTAACACCCCGGCGCAAAAACCCACGGCGTACGTACACACCACAGCGCAAAACCACGTCAACGGCGGCCCGGGCAACGCTGCGGTCGGCGCCCCGGTGGTGCTGTGGGAAAAGGCCGTGGCCGATTCCTTTCGCGAGTCCAACCGTTTTACGCGGGTGAGCACCGACAAGGTCGACTCGGATATCTACGTGGATGCCACGCTGCATAACAACGAAGAGTACAGCCCGGTGTCGGCGTTCATCACTGGCTTTACGTTCTTCATCATTCCGTCCACGGCGAAGAATATTTTCACCTTGGAGACGGTGTTCAAAGACAAGGATGGCAAGGAACTGGGTCGGGTCAAAAAGAGCGAATCGGTGCGCACCTGGATGCATCTGGTGCTGATCGTAGGCATCCCATTCCAGGCCGATACACGCGAAGTCGTGGAAGCGCTGACGCGCAGTACGCTGGATGAGGCGGTACAGCGCAAGTTGCTCTGACCTCACCCCACTGAAGCAGGCCCAGTGGGGCTTGTTATGTGATGAACAGAAGCTTTTTTGTGGTGAACAGGGGCTTTTTTGTAGTGAGCTGGGGCATTTTTGTGGTGAGCGGGCTTGCCCCGCGCTGGGCTGCGAAGCAGCCCCTGGTACAAACACTGCACCTTTTCAGACAGAACGCATTGTCTGGCCTTGGGGCCGCTTCGCAGCCCAGCGCGGGGCAAGCCCGCTCACCACAGATCGGTGTTGCAGCCTGCTAACCGGTGCAGCGCAAGTTCCTCTAACCTCACCACACTGAAACAGGCCCAGTGGGACTAGTTATGTGATGAACAGAAGCTTTTTTGTGGTGAACAGGGGCTTTTTTGTAGTGAGCTGGGGCATTTTTGTGGTGAGCGGGCTTGCCCCGCGCTGGGCTGCGAAGCAGCCCCTGGTACAAACACTGCACCTTTTCAGACAGAACGCATTGTCTGGCCTTGGGGCCGCTTCGCAGCCCAGCGCGGGGCAAGCCCGCTCACCACAGATCGGTGTTACAGCCTGCTAACCGGTGCAGCGCAAGTTGCTCTGACCTCACACCACTGAGGCAGGCACAGTGGGACTTGTTATGTGATGAACAGAAGCTTTTTTGTGGTGAGCGAGCTTGCCCCGCGCTGGGCTGCGAAGCAGCCCCTGGTACAAACACTGCGTCCTTTCAGACAGAACGCATTGTCTGGCCTTGGGGCCGCTGCGCAGCCCAGCGCGGGGCAAGCCCGCTCACCACAGATCGGTGTTGCAACCTGCTAACCCGTGCAGCGCAAGTTGCTCTGACCTCACACCACTGAAGCAGGCCCAGTGGGACTTGTTATGTGATGAACAGAAGCTTTTTTCTGGTGAACAGGGGCTTTTTTGTGGTGAGCGGGCTTGCCCCGCGCTGGGCTGCGAAGCAGCCCCTAGTACAAACACCGCGTCCTTTCAGAAAGAACGCATTGTCTGGCCTTGGGGCCGCTTCGCAGCCCAGCGCGGGGCAAGCCCGCTCACCACAGATCGGTGTTGCAACCTGCTAACCCGTGCAGCGCAAGTTGCTCTGATCACAACCCAAGCAGGGCTGATCTGTGGTGAACAGCCTCACCACAAATCAGTGTTACGGCCCGACGGTTGCTTAGAACGCGTAGCGTGCTTTGAGCATTACGCCGTCAGCATCAAAACCACTGCGCGCCTGGCGCGTATAGCTGGCGCCCACGCTGAAGTCCGACACCTGATAGTTAACGCCAACACTGGCCTCATAGCTGTCACGCGCTACCGACGCACCGGTCACGGTAAACGCTGAACCACCAGCCACGAAGCTGGAGGTTTGCGCCACGCGATCACCCATCAGGTCGTGATAGGCCATCAAGGTCGCTTCCGGTTGCAGGCTGCCAGCGCCCATCGGCAGGTTGCCCGCCAGACGCACACCGGCGCCCAACTCACCCACTTCATAACGCTGCGAACGCGTGCTCAGTGCGGCCGAGGAGCCTTTCTCGTCGTAGCCATCCATGCGCACGTTGGAATAACGCGCAGCCACCCGTGGCTCGACCACCACCGCTTGCGACGGCTTGAAGCTATAGCCACCGATCACACTGGCCGACAACACATTGCTGTCGTAGCTGCCCTTGGCCGTGGTACCGGCGATGTGGCGCTTGCTGTCGTTTTCGTTGTGGCCGTAGCTGAGGCTGCCATCGACAAACCAGTCTTGCAGCGACCAGTTGCCATACAGCGACAGTGCGTGCCCCTCGACGTCGGTCTTGTTGCCCAGGTCCGAATGGATATTCGAATTGAGGTAGCTGTAAGCCACGCCCAGGGTCGTGGTGTCGCTCACACGACTGTCCACACCCACCGCCATGCCGCTGCTGTTGGCCGAGTAGCCGTTGTTGCCGCCGCGACCGTCCTGATCCATGTTGCTGCTTAGGCCCTGCACCCACACACCGCCGGCTTTTTTGGCTTCACGCTGCTCGGTGAGGCGGTTGAAGATCGCGCCGTTGACCACGGTCTGCCCGGACAAGGCGATGTCCAGCGCGCCACGGTTGACGTCCGGCGCGAGCTGGTCACCAACCCGTGCCAGTTGGTCGGCGGTGCCGGCGTTGGCCAGCGCCTGGAAGACTGCATCGTCTGCGCTGAGACGGCTCAGGACACCGTTCTTGAAGGTATTGACCGCCGTTGCCGACGCACGGCTCGCGCCCACGCCAGAGAGGTCTGTCTCAACTTGCTGGTCAGCCTTGACCGCCACCACGGCCTTGACCGTCTGCGCATCGGACGAGTAGCTGAGCACATTCAGCAACGCAGAAGAGCTGCCCACGGACAGGCCGTTGTCTTGCACGCTGGTGGCTTGCAACAGGGTGTATTGCGTGCCGTCGTTGGTGCTGGCGAAGTCGCCGGGGTTAGCGCTCACAGTCAGCTTCGACGCCTGGGCGAAATTGGCGGCACCGTTGACGGTCAGGTACGGCGTGGTCGGCACGACGCTGTCGGACAGGTGCATATCGATGCCCGCGCCGCTGGCGACGTTGAGGTTGCCGGTGATGGCGGTGCCGGGCGCCGACAGGTTCAGCGACCCTGAGTTGACCGACACCGGTGCGATGATGCGGTTGCCGGTGAACCCCGCCTGGCCGTCGATATTCACCGCGCTCAGGTTGAGTACATCGCCAATGATGTCGCCACCGGTCCAGTTCAGGGTTGCCAGGTTGCGCGCATCGATGGCCGTGCCGGCGTTGCTGCGGATTTCGCCGGCTTGCTGGTTGATCTCGAACGATGACGTTTGATCGGGGCCGACCAGAATCGCCGTGCCATCGGCGATGACCGTGCCACGGTTGACGATGCCGCGCGAACCACTCGCGCTGTTCTGGGCGAAGGTGGCCTCCAGGAACTCAAAGGCATTGGCATTGGTGCCCTTGGCCTCAAGCGTGCCGGTGTTGAGGATGTAATCGATGGTGCCGTTATAAAAAAATATGCCTTTGGCGTCATTGCCGTTGGCAGAAATCAAACCGCTGTTTTCGATACGCAGCGGGCTGGTATCCGTTTCCACTTCGATGCCCCAAGCGCCTTCACCCGTGGCCTTGATAGTGCCGGAGTTGAGGATCTTGCCGCCGATGGTGGTGGGGGTGAAGTTGTCGCGATCCAGCACGATGCCGATCGCGCCTTCGCCGGCCATGTCGATCAGACCAGTGTTGGACACATCGCCGCCGATGGTGGTGCCGTGCAGGTAAATGCCCTCGCCCCCACCGATATAGAACGGCGGCGGTGCAGGCGCCGACGGTGCCGTCGAAATGATCGTGCCGGAGTTGATCACGCTGCCGCCAATGTTGGTCTTGCCGATTTCCAGGCCTTCGTCGCCACCGTTGTTCATCAGGATGTTGCCGGCCTGCACCACGTCACCGGTGACAGAGCCCGGGTTGAGGTTGGGCGGGCCAGTCCAGTACATCGGGTCCAGAGCAAAGCCCCGCACGGTGTAGCCGTCGGCATTCAGCGTGATGTCAGCGCGGTTGATCAACGAACCCTGGATATGGGTATCGGCGACACCCAGCCCGGCTGGGGGCGCACTGGTCGGTGTGGTCACTTGGGTGGTTTGCCCGGTGAGGATCAGCGACTCGTTGTAGGTCTCGCTGACAAACTGGGTCTTGCCCGCGCCAAGGTCCACTTCCACCGCGAGCACTTGCGTGCTGATGGCGCCGACCATGATTGCCAACAGGCTTTTCTGGAACTGCTTACGCTTCATTTCAAACTCCATGAACTACAGGTCAAAGCCGCCAACAGGCCCGGCGGCAGTAGGTGTATCGAGTGAGGGATCAACGGATCCAGAGGCATGCCCTCGGCGCGTTTGCTTAATACGCGCGCGCAGCCATTCGCACCGCACAAGGCAGTGGCGAAGAAGGGAATAGGGGGAAAAAGGCTCACATCAATCCTTAATGTTTTTGAAAACGCTGCAGTCCATGCAGCCCGACCGCGTGCGGGTGGGCGCGGTAAAGACCTTCAAATGTACGAAAAGGTTCAGGATTGTGTCGGAAAGTTGTGTAGTCGATCACAATGCGGCGGTGTTAGCGGGGAGCGGGATTCCGCTGGGCGGGGGCTTATCGTCCGGCCGTCGTCCAAATGGCAACCGGGTTTGGCGATAATTGAGTGAACCGCTCACCTGCTGGCGATTCTGCTGCGCAACGGCTTTGATCGGTTGGATGCGATCAGTCCAGGCTCAATGCCAACCCGGCCTGAGTTAAATCAGGCGGCCGTGGTGCCGCCCATCCCATCATTGCCCACGGCACACGTTGTAGGCCCGGTTCTCGGCGACCTCTTCCATATGCTTGCCGACGATTGAGTTCAGCACCAACAGGCGTTCCGACTTCCCCGTCGGTCGGTAGGCAGGTCCCTGAGCATCACTGTGCAGACTGAAACCGCTGGCGGCCAGCGCCTTGACCAGTTGTGTGCGCTTGAGCACATCGCCGTTGCCACGAAAGTCGCTGACAGTCAGAAACACGATGCGGTCTTTCTGCAACAGCCAGATCGGCCGATCACTGGTCTGGCTTTCGAAGATGTAGGCACAGTCCACAACGGCAGCGGGAAAACTGGCCTGGCGAACATAACGCCCACTCTCATACCCCACCAGCGTCACCAGCCCAGGTTGCACCACGGCGATTGCATCCTTTGTCTGGCCGCCCTCCTGAACGCCGTAGTTCGTATAAGCCCAGCGCAACCTTGTGAACTCAGCGGGCGTCGCCTCCAGCGCCAGGTCGGCCCGGATCCGCGCCTGATCTTCCGCACCCCGGTAAGGCAGGCCCTGGCAGCCCGCGAGCGCCGTCAGGCAAAGGAGGATAAAAGCTCTGTACAGCACCTGAAATGTCCTTGTTTGTTGATTGTCAGCCACAGGATTTACCGCCATCAAAACGGTCCGCGAGGCTGAGCACCTGGGCCAGATTGCCGGGCTGGATCATGATGGTATTAGCGTCCAGCAATGCGCGCTCAGGCTCAATCCAAAGCGTGCCGACCAAATAGGCGGCCGCTGCTGCGAGCACCACCACCCCAGCAATCCGACTGACCATAAATCGCAGCGTTGCCCGCGGCGTGCGAGGCTGCTCAAACACAAACGCGAACAACAGCCCGATGGCGCACCACAAAACACCGGCCGCCGCCGAGCCCAACATTGACGCACGCCTATCGAAGTAGACCCAGACCAGCATGAACGCAGTGGCACTGACGGCCATTACCAGCAGGCACAACCCCTGCGCGACTCGACAGCCGATACTCAACGTGCGCGCCAGTGGTGTCGGAATACGGGGATTCATTGATCATCCTTGAAGAGAGAAAATAACTCAGCGCGCCGATTATCCGGGTTGTCGAGGCCAGTCGTCCTGCACATTATAGCGACACACTAGTTTAAATTAAAAAAGTAGTTTCACTTAATAGCTCACCGATCAGAGTTACACCCTAACCAAGAGGTCTCTTCTATTACAGGAACACTAACGGACATTAAAAAACCAAAGCACGAAACCTAAAGCAAATCCAGCCACGGCCATTTGCAGATAGAAAAATACATGCGCCTCCAAGAGGCTAATAATATCCTCACCACCACTCAGCCAATAACCCGCTATCTGAAAAAATGCACACATAGACACTAGCGCTAACGCCGAGGCGCAAGGCAGATAAACGGCTACCCACCAGGGTTCATTTTTTCTCATGGCCACTCCTTGCTATGTAAATACGCTGTCTCCTTTCAACTTTATGCAGAGACGCTAAGTACGACGACACTTCCATACAATTGCATAAGGCAACTCATCATCCAGCGAGTCTAGCGACCGAAAATGATACACCACTGACGCGCTCTCCAAGCTTTTATGAATAAAGGCGCCATCAGACATTATTCGATAAGAAGCATGCTCCATGACGTCACCCATCGCCGTTAATGCTTGTTTTATTTGACTATAGGTCGCCCCTGACCGCTCAGGTATTAGCACTTCTGGTGGATAACCGAGAGCCATATCATCACTTTCAACTTCTCTGAAACAGGCTCGCCGAAACGCACCCTGACTGGCAGCCCAGTAAAACGAGAGCACCCTCAGCGTGTCCTGTCCGTTCTCATTAATCACATCGGCCAGACAGTATTGAGTGTCTGAAATGCTGTAGACACCCTCATCAATGAGTGAACGGGAGCCCTCGGGTATATCAAGGACATCATCCTGTTTGAATCTAAGCAAGCGAGGCCATTGGATCATCACCGTGACTTCCTGATTTATTTGATAAATTCGTGGTTCCCTGTCAACTAGCAGGGCAATGGGAAAACCACAGGGATCAGACCACTATTAATGTAACCGTGGTCTGACCCCTATTTCAAGGGCAGGGAAACTAACATCAAACTTTGACCAACCAAAGAATCCGAGCTAGTTGGACATTCGCGCTACTTGAAGCCCCAACACATTAATTGATAACAATAAATAATTATCAAAAAGTTTGGCGACCTGAGACCGAATCTATTAATCCGACAGGCGGCAGCTGTTTTGATATCGATTCGTCGGAGAACTTAGAAGCTGCCACTAGTTGGCCGCCAAGTTATTGCGCAGTAAATTAGTAATGGGAAATGCAGAAAAGTTCGCGGGGTGGGCCTGGGAACTGGATCGCAATAATCACTATTGGCAGGATGAAACAGCCGCCGATGAGGGAGCGTCAGCTAATAAATCTGTAACTGACCCACCGCTACCGGGGCATGGATATAGACGCAAATATTAAAGGCTGCCACACGACTCTGTGGTGAGCGGGCTTGTCCCGCGCCGGGCTGCGAAGCAGCCCCATTAAGACCGGCGCGTTTACTCAGTAAAACGGCGGAGGCAGGTTTTGGGGCGGCTTCGCAGCCCAGCGCGGGGCAAGCCCGCTCACTTCAGAGTTATGGGTCGGCCTTTAGGCGTTGTTTAGCGCACTAGCTGGCGTCTTTGTTCTGGACAGCGCCAGGTACCAGGGTCAACCCCGGTTTCTCCACGTCACGAGAGACATGGGATTTCACTTCCGACACGCCGCCCTCTTCGTCGTTATGAATCACCAGCACGCCTGGCCGGCGCAGTTGCTCCAAGTCGCCTTCTGCCAGGCTGAAGCTTTCGCTCAGGCTCTTGTCGCTGAGGGCCTTGGCCTGGGCGCGACGCTGGGCGAACTTGCGCCCCTTGCGCTGCTGGTAGCGTGCCCAACTGACCAGGATCACGGCGTTGAACAACGCGATCCAGAGGTAAATCTGCAAGGTGTTGAGCGCCGCAAAAATCGGCGCGTCAATGCGCGGGCCGCCGTGGGTATCCAGCATCGAGGTAATCCCTCGCGCCAGCAGCCAAACCAATCCGGCCCAGGCCATCAGGGTCAACACCACGTCGATGATCCACATGACGGTACTTTGGCGAGTTCTGACCAGTTTCATGATCACGCCTCCTCTTCAACAGGTTTGATGCCACGGTCCGGGCTGACCCAGCGCGCGCGCTTCTGGTGCTGGTTGAACAGCACCTTGGGGAAACTGACCAGGGTGGTGAACAGACTGACCAGCCAGAACACCATCGGGTACCACACGGTCCAGAACAGGGTTTTCCACAGGTCTTTCTCGTAGCGGCGGTCGATCAGGATGCTCACGGCAAATTGCAGCAGGCATACCATCGCCAACACCAGGCCGGTAAACGCGGGCGGCATCAGTGAGTCCACCGCGATCGCCTGGGGCAGCGGCGTGAATTTGCCCACGCCCCAAAAGATGACCGACAGCATGAAGGTGAACGCCCAACCGGTGGACAGGCAGTATTCGAACAACAGCGGCCACAGGTAGCGGTGACGCCATTGCCAGATGCCACGGATGTTTTTGAACAGTACTTCGGCGCCACCCTGGGCCCAGCGCAGCCGTTGTTTCCACAGGCCGCCGACGGTTTCGGGCATCAGAATCCAGCACAGCGCGCGGGGCTCGTAGAAGATGCTCCAGTGGTCGAGTTGCAGCTTCCAACTGACGTCGATGTCCTCGGTGATCATGTCGGTGGACCAGTAGTCGATGCGGTCCAGCGCCTTTTTACGAAACGCCACCACCACACCCGACACGGTGAAGATCCGACCAAACACTCGTTGCGTGCGCTTGATCAAGCCAATGATCGACGAGAACTCACCCACCTGCACGCGGCCGATCAAGGTCGAGCGTGTGCGGATACGAGGGTTGCCGGTCACGGCACCCAGGCGCGGGTTGTCGAGCATCGGCGCGACCATATAAGCCGCCGCGTTTTTATCGAGCAATGCATCACCGTCGATGCACACCAGGTATTCACTGCGCGCCGCCACGGCGCCCATGCGCAAGGCCACGGCCTTGCCCTGGTTCTGCGCCAGGTGCAGCACCCGCAGGCGTGGATGCTCCAGCGCCAGGGCGTCGAGCACTGCGGCGGTGTTGTCTTTGGAACCGTCGTTGACCGCGATCACTTCGATGTTCGGGTACATCTGACCGAGGGCCGCATGAATGGTGTCGGCGGCGTTATCACCCTCGTTGTAGCAAGGGATGATGATCGAGATCAGCGGGTTGCCGGCCAGGGTCGGCGCCGGGGTGTCTTCTTCCCAGGGCCAGTGGCGCTCCCAGTGCAGCCAGAAGTACAAGCCGCCGGAGATCCACAGCGCCGACATGAACAGCGGGTAGAAAAACACAAAGTCCATCAGGAACTGCCCGGTGACCAGGAAGATCAGTCCCAGGGGCACGCCTAATACCAGTGCCAGCACGAATAAAGCCAGGATTCTGTCGAACATGGTCAAGGGTTCCATTGGTTGGAAAGGGCCGGACGCACAGTCTTCAGGTCCGGGGAGTTTTCCAGGAAATTGTCCGGGTAGTAGCCAAAACTCGTGACACCCTGGCGCTTGAGTACACCCATCCATTCAGCCATTTGCTCGGCGGACAGGTCGGGGGCTGCTGGGGTGCGCCAGTCTTTGGCTTGCAGTTCGAATACCGTTCGCTGCATCGCACCGGGGCGGGCTTTGACCGTCGCCACCAGTTTCTCCAGCCAGGCGTTGGAGTTCTTCAGCGTCTCCCCTTCCATCAGCGGCATGGCCATGGGCGCGGTCCAGTCGTAGGTCTGGAGGAAATCGTCGAGGTTCTGCGCGAACCAGGCTTCGCTTTCTGGGTTGAGCATCGGCTGCGCGAAGATGTTGCGCGCGGTCAGCACCTGCGGCCCAGAGATAGCGCGGACCTTGGCGGTCAGCTCCTTGGTGAAGTCGATCAGGTAGCGGCTCTTGAAGCGCGTCCAGCGCTGCATCACCGCAGGGTCGGCACGCAGGGCCTCGATGCTGCCCGGCAGGCGGTTGGCGGCATAGGCCTTGAGCGCGGCGGGGCTGGCGTCTTCGAAGTCCGAGAACACCGCATCGTCGTGGTACAGCACACCGTCGATGGCACTGTTGCGCGCCAGGTCTTCATAGATCTCGCCAATGATTTTGCGCACTTGCGGGTCGAACGGCGACAGGCGTTTGTATTGATCCGGGTCGATGCCCACTTTGCCGGTTTCCGGGTCCCAGCGCGTCACACGCGGCAGCTTGGGATCAAGGGCGAAACTCAGCACTGGCATCCAGGCATACACGCTGGCATGGGCACGGGTGTGCAGTTGCCAGGCGACGCGGTTGAACAGGTCGGCGCGCACTGGCAGGTGGCGGTTGGGGAAGTACAGCGAGCGGACCAGGCCGTCACCCTTGGGGTCGGCGAAGGCTTGTAGGAACACCGTGCCAGCGCCCATGTCCACCACGCGCTGCACCAATTGGTCGAGGTTGCGCGCCTGTTGGGCCGGGTCCGGGTCGTAGACGTTATCCAGGTCCACATGCAACACCCGCAGCGGTGCCGGGGTTTGCACGGCGACGATGCTGTTGGCGAAATGCTCGCCGTCCGGGTCGGAGGCCACCAGAAAGCGCGGGCTGTTCATCAGGTCATCGGAGCTGTCGAGGCCGTCTTCCAAGGTCAGGGCCATTTGGTAGCCCTGCTCACCAACAATGGCCAGCGAGGTGCCTTTGGCGGCGCCGTACGGCCATACCCAGACCCGTGGTTTCTTGCCGGTCACGGTTTGGATCTTGTTGGAGATCGCGACGACATCCGCACGCAACCGCGCATCGAACTGGGCCTGGCTTTCATAACGACCGGTGGCCGGGTCATAACGCAGGGAAGTCGCAGCTGGCTCCAGGTTGCCCTGGGGGTTGGCCAGGATGCCTTTGTGATTGGCATCGGTGTGCGCGGCGATTTCCACCAGGCCGGACTGGGACACTTCGCGAATCTGCTGCCAGGTCAGGAACTCACCACGCGGCCGGGGTGAACCGGCAAAATCCACCGGCTGGTTGAGCGGTGTGTCGATCCAGCTGCCCACCGGCGCCAGCAACGCCGGCCAGTGGTAGGCGCGCAGAATAGGCAGCACGCGGGTGTAGAAGCTCGAATAGCCGTCGTCGAAGCTGAGCATGATTGCTTTGGGCGGCAATGCCGGGCCGCCATGGCGGGCGGCCAGGATCTGGTCAACGCTGACCGCCTGGTAGCCGTTCTCGCGCAACCAAGCCAACTGCTCGATCAAACGCTCGGTACGCACCGCCACCACGGCCTGGTCAGGATCACGATCCGACACATCGTGGTAGGCAATGCCCAGGAAGTGGTTTTTCGGCCACGCCTGTTCGTTGAGCGGTGTCGGCCGCTCGGCGGGTGGAGTGAAAGGTGCGGGTTGCTGGGCGCAGGCACTGGCCAGCAATACGCCCAGAACCAACAAGCAACGGCTGAGGAAGGTCATGGTCAGGCTCTTTTAGAAACGGTAAGTGAGGTCGACGAGCAGGCGCAGATCGCGTTCGCGATCACCGTCGTAAGGTCGGCTGATCAGGCTCAGGTTGGCGCCAGCGTCGAGTACATCGTTCCAGCGATAGCGTTGGCCGTAGCCGATCAACGCCATGCCGCCGGTGGAGTAATCGCGCTGGCTATAGGTACCCGCACCGACCTGGAACTGCTGACTCCACTGGGTCTCGTAGCGGTGATAGAGCACATGGTTGATGTTGATGACGGGCAGCACGGTCAAATCCGACTTCGGATTGAAGTACACCGTGTCTTCCTTGCTGTTGCGGCTGGCACCGACTTCCAGGCCCAGGTCCACTTGCACTCGCGGCGAGCTGTAGAGGCCTTCGCGGCCGCTGAGCAAGGCTTCGAAGCGGTCGTTGCCGTCGCTGAAGTGGGACGGGCTGAGGGTCAGTTTCCACTCGCGGCTTTCGTTGGCGCGCCAGCGAATAAAACCGCTGCCGCCGTTGGCGGTGATGCCATCATTCAGCGCGCGCAACGGCGTGGTGCTCAGCAGGTAGCCGAGGCTGCCGCCGTATTGCCAGTTGTCGTTGATGTCGCGCGCAATCGAGATCGCGGCGCCTTGTTTGGAGCCATCGCCGTAGGAATGGTTGGAGACCTCGGCTTCGATGGTCATGTCACGGGTGCGCCGCTCCACGCCGACAACCTGCCAACGATGCTGGCCGGTACCCTCTTCGAAATCTGCGCGGGCATAGCCGGCACCGGCAAACAGGCGCCAGTCTTCGTCGATAGGCGGCGTGTAGAGACGGCTTTCGATGCCCCAGTCACGGCTCCCCGACACCGCACCCGCTTCGCTGTCGTTACCGCCGCCGAAGCTTTTACCCGTGTAGGCCTCGACGCGCAGCTCGGCCATGTCATGCACATCGCGCAGGCGGCTGAGGCGCTGCACCTGACGGTTATCCGGGTTGCGCGCAACCACGTCGTCGGTGAGCACGTCGAGCTGGCGCCACTCCTGCAGGTCCATGGCGGTGTAGGCCTGGCTCACTTCCAGGCCGATGTCGCGCGGGGCCTGGGCTTCGGTTTCCTTGAGAATGCCTTCGGCGCGCCGGGGCAGATCGCGGGCGCGGTACATGTCAGCCTGGGCCAGACGCAGGCCGACGTTGCCCGGTGCTTTTGCTACCAACGCTTCCAAACCGGCTTCGCTGCCCGGCAGGTCGCCACCGTATACGCCGGCCTGGGCCGACAGTTGCTGGGCGTCCATCCACGCGTCGTTGGGGTTGCCGATGGGCAAGCCCTTGAGTTCGACCCGAGGGTTCTGGCTGTTGGCGAGTCCTTTGGCGACCTCGTTGGCATCCTCGCCTTTGTCGCTTTCCTGCAACGCGTAGAACAGCGCGGTGGTGTCTTCGACCCGATCATCGGGCTCCGCGTCGGTGGCGCTCAGCGCCTGGCGATACAGCGGCTCGGCTTTTTCCGGCTGGCGCTGGTCGAGGTAGGACGCGGCCACCCAACGCACGGCGTAGGTCGGCAATTGCACGCCTTCGGCCTTAAGGATTTCGTACTCGCGGATCACCTCGGCGGTACGTGCACGCGCCTTGAGTGCACCCAGGCGGTCGATGCGCCAGCGCACCACATCGTCATGGGCGGTGGCGTCCGGGGTCCAGCGAGCGAGCAGTTTGTCGTAGTCCGCCAGGGCGCGGTCGGCAATCACATAGCGTTCTTTTTCGCTGCGCGTGGCGAACTCGGCCATGCGCACCCGTTCGGCGGCGAGGTCACCTTCGAGGCGGCGCTGGGTCACCGGGTCCAGCAGGCCCGGACGCTGGGCCGACAGGCGCAAAGCGGCTTCCGGCAAGCGAGCCTTTTGCAGGGCGACGATGTATTCGCGGGCGACTTCAGGCTTGTCGCCAGCACGGATAAACGCCTGATCGAATTCAAACAGCGCGTCGTAGTTCAAGCCGGCGCGGGTCAGCGCATACCCCAGGGCCATGCGCCGGTTGGGGTCGTCTGGCTTGGCGGCCACCAGCGCGCGGGTGCGTTGCACGGCTTCATTGGCTTTGCCGCCGTCAGCCTGGGTCAGGGCCAGGCCCAGTTGCAGGTCGACGTTATTTGGTTCACGCAGCAGCGCCTGGCGATAGGTCGCCTCAGCCTGGGGCCACTGCTTTTGATTGCGATAGGTGCGCGCCACGGTGGCGAGCGCTTGGGTACTGAGGTTGCGATGTTTACCCTCAGCTTCGTACACCTTCAGCACTTCGGCGTCCTGCCCGGCCCAACCGGCGATCACCACATGATCGCTGACCTGGCCTGGCGTCTGGCGCTCGGCAGACAGCTGACGCAATTGCGTAAGGGCGGGTGTGAAGTTGCCGTTGCGCGCCTGGATAATCAGCGCGTCATAGGCCGGATCGGCCATGGCGAAAGTAGGCATCAACAGCTGGCTGCATAAAGCTGCCCCGATGAGCAGTCGCAACCGGCCTGATGCACTGAGTGGTAGGTTTCGCAACATATCGTGAGCTTCCTTACACACGGAAAGCTGTAACGATAGGTGATCCTGAGCGACATGCTACAGGGTGCCGGCGTCTAATGACCCGGCCTAGCTTTCCTGTGTGAACTATCTCTTAGGAACGTAGGAAGAAGACCAATTCAGAACAATTGTTCAGAATTGATGGGTAGCCGCTGAGTCGGGCCTGCACAAAACAAATGTGGGAGCGGGCTTGCTCGCGAATACGCAGTAGTGACTGATCCACTGCATTCGCGGGCAAGCCCGCTCCCACATTTTGACTGCATTTCAAGCAGCCTCACGAAGAGGCTGGGTGTTGAGGCGTTACTGTGCGCCGCTGACCGCACCGACTTTGGCCATTACAAAACCAATGAACTGCTCGACGGTCATCTTCTGGCCGTTGAACGTCACTTCATTGTTGGCGTAGTGCAGCTTGGAGACCACGTCGCTACCGACCAACGTTGCCAACTGCGTGCCAACCGCCATGCCGCTGACCATCTCGGCGGCCATCTGGGATTGCTGCTCGATGGCTTTCGGGTCGGTCACGCCACCGAGTTGGGCTTGCAGTGCGGAAACGTCAGCGATCATCGGCTTGGAAAGGGTCAGATTGGCATCCAGCAGCGCAATCATCTGCTTGCCCAGCTCAACTGGCGGCAGCTCCATGGACACCGGTTTAGCCAGGTCTACCAGCAGGCTGAACTTGCTTTCACCGTGGGTGGTTTTCAGCGACAGGTTTTCCACAGCCACTTGCGGCTTGGCAGCCAGGACCTGATTGACGTTGGCTTCAGCCAGGGCTTGCTCGGCTTCAGTCAGTTGCAGCTCGGGGGCCGGCTGGTTGGCTGCGGCGGCGGCTTGCACCGGTTGCATCTTGTCCTGGTACAGCTTGGTCAGCACCAGCATGGCCGGGATGTCGACATTCTTCATGCTCACGGCCAAGGCCGCCGAACCTACAGGTTTACCCTGGTAGCCGATCTCGTCGATCTTGTAGTCGACACGGCCGGCCAGGTTGTTGTCCTTGGTTTCGCTGGAGTCTTTCTGCTCGAAGCCTTTGACGGTCAGCACGGCTTTCTGCGGGCCGAAGGTGAACTTGCTGTCGGTCAGCTCAACGGTGTTTTGCCCGGTGTAGAAGCCGAAGGTGGATTTTTCCAGGTTGCTGGCGATGGTCAGCCCAGACAGCTCAGCTTCGAAGTGCTCGCCCTTGGCGTCTACCGCGGCGACCTTGACGCTGTTCATGAAGCCGTCGGCCTTGACCTTCTGGCCTTCGGCAGTGCTGTCGAAATTCATGTTCGCGCCGGAGAAGCTCACCGAAGACGTATCGTCTTTGAACTCCAGGGGCAGCAATTCGATATTGCCGTTGACCGAACGGGTGTAACCAATGTTGGCTACGCCTTTGAGTGGCGATACGTCTTTGGCGGCGGCGAACCACTTCTCGGTGGTGGCGTTCTTTTCCAGCTCGTAGTGACTGGTGGCCATGACCGGCAGCCACTTGAGTGTCACCAGGCGCGAGAACGGCAGCGGGCCGTGTTCGATATGGTCGACGAACAGCAGTTCCGGGTTAGGGTTTTCTTCGCCGAAGACCGAACCCTGGCCTTTCAAGCGGTAATGGGCGGTGCTGCTGAACACGCCACGGTCCAGGGAGACCAGCTCCAGGGCCACAGTGCCATCGACGCCGGCCATGGAGGTCTGCAGTTCCTTGTTGGCGTTCTGGATCGCGGTTTGCAGCACCGGCTCCAGTTGTTTACCGGTGTACCAGGCGCCGCCTGCACTGACGACGCCTACGGCGACAACAAAACCCAAAAGAACGACTGCTGGCTTATTCATGAAGTGACCTGATCAAATCCTGTGAGAAGTGGGCTGTCTTCCTTGAACCCCGATGGGGTTGGCTCAAGCCCGCCGAAAACGGGGGAAGATTAGCACTGGCGGCCGCGAAGGGCCCAGATTTCTCAGAGGTTCAGGCGAGCAGTTGGTTCACGAGTATTCCAGTTCGATCTCGTCGAGTTGGTGATCGAAACTCTTCAGCCGCGCGGTCCAGGTGTACACCAACACCTCAAATTCGCGGTGTATCACCGCGTTGCCGGGGGTATCGGCCTTGGGGTCGCAGAAATCCAGTTGGTAGCGTTCGCGGGCCATCTGCGTCGCGACGTCAGACAATTCACGCGCATTGTTAAGCCAATGCCTACCATCGGCGACCTGCTGATCGAGGGCCACGCACTGTTTTTTCAGAACTTCGAGGCTTTTTTCCAGGGGGGTGCCGGTGAGGTCTCCCATGACCTCCTGAAAGGTGCGACCCGGCTGCCAGTAGCTGCCCCAGAAATAACGATCGAACACGGTTTCCACACGCCGGAGCGCGACCTTGGTGTCCCAGATCGCCACGCGGGTCTTGCCTTGTTCGAGAAGTTTTTTCTTGATCCGTTGATTTTGGTAAGAGGCCCAGGCCACCACGCCGATGGACAAGGTGCCGATCACCAGGCAGGCGCTGTCGAGAAAGACCATGGCCTTGTCGAGCTGGTGGGCGAGCATGACGCCGTAGAAATACGCGGCCGATAACAGCACCAGTGCGAGGAGCACGCACCAGAAAGCGGGAGCATAAGGGTTTTTCATTATTGGAATCCCCATGAGCAAACGCGAGCAGTGTCAGGTAGGCCATCACGGCGGCCCACCTGACAAAGCATAGCTACCCGCTCAGGGTTTGCCGGGCTGTGACGCTTGCGTTCGTCCGCTTTCCCAACCGCCGCCCAGGGCCAGGAACAGATCGATCTGGCTCATGGCGACCTGGGTATTCGCCGCCGCCAATTGCGCACGCACATCGGTGTAAGTGCGGGTGGCTTGCAGGTCGGCCAGGAACGACGCGCGGCCGGCCTGGAAGAAGCGATGGGTCTGCCCCGCCGCTTCCTTGGCCGACTCGCCGGCTTCGGCCAACGCATCACGGCGTTGCAGTTGCGCGGTGTATTGCGCCAGACCGGTCTGGGTTTCGCGAATGGCGTTGAGCACCACCCCATCGAAATGCGCCAGGGCGCCCTGGGTGGCAGCTTCGGCTTCGTGGACGCGGGCCCGGGCGCCGTTGGTCGGCACGGTCCAGCTGATCATCGGGCCAAAACCCCAGCGGTTGGTCGCAGGCGTGCCGAGGTTGTCGAGCAAACCGACGGTGCCCACGGTGGCGCCGATGGCGATGTCTGGGTACAGGGCGCCGGTGGCCACGCCGATACGTGCGGTAGCAGCGGCCAATTGGCGTTCGGCCTGGCGCACATCGGGACGCCGCTTGAGCAGCGCCGCGCCGTCACCCACAGGCAACAACTGGGCAATGTGCGGCAGCTCGGCGCAGTTGCCGGTGCCCGCCGGCAGTTGGTCCAACGGCTTGGCCAGCAGCATCGACAGGCGGAACAGCCCGGCCTGGCGCGCAGCTTCGTAGCGCGGCATGTCGGCGCGAAGGGATTTGTACTGGGTTTGCGAGCGGGTGACCTGGGTTTCATCGCCACGGCCGGCGTCACGCAGGCGTTGGGTCAGCTTGGTGCTCTGGGCTTGCAAGTCCAGGGACTCGTTGGCAATCGCCAGCTCTTCGTTGGCCGCACACACCTGGGTGTAGGAACGCACCACATCGGCCACTAGGGTGATGCGCGCGATATCGGCAGCGGCCTGAGCGGCATCGGCGCTGGCCTGGGCGCTTTCGATGCCCCGTTGCAAGGTGCCGAACAGATCGAATTGATACGAGGTGGTAATGCCGACGCTGCCGATGTTACCCACCGGCACTTTGTCGGCCAGCAAAAATGCTTCGCCGGACTCCTGCAGGCGCTGCGCCTCTGCCTTGGCGCCGAGGCTCCAGCCGCCGGCGGATTCAGCCTGCTGGGTCTGGAACCGCGCGCGCTGCAAATTGGCAGCGGCCACGCGCAAGTCGGTGTTGGACGCCATGGCCTGGCGCACCAGCTCATCCAGGCGCGGGTCTTTGTAGAGTTTCCACCAGTCGGTCGGCACCGGTGCTGACACCACGTTGGCGCCCTCGCCCGCGAGTTGCCCTTGCAGGTCGCCACGGTTGACCGCGGCCTTGTCCGGCAACTGGTAGTCCGGACCTACCACTTGGCAGGCCGACAGCAGCAAACCCAACGCGGCGGTTGCCAACAGTTGCTTCATGGCGTGGCTCCGTCATTGGGCTTGTCGCCAATGATCGACACCGTGGCCGTACGCCCGGCGATCATGCGGAAGTCCGCCGGCACGTCGTCAAAGGCGATGCGTACCGGAATGCGCTGGGCCAGGCGCACCCAGCTAAACGCCGGGTTGACGTTGGGCAACAGGTTGGAGCCGCTGCTGCGGTCGCGATCTTCGATACCGGCGACGATGCTCTGCACGTGGCCGCGCAAGCGAGCGTTATCACCGATCACGCGGATATCCACCGCCATGCCGACGTGGATGCCGTCGAGTTTGGTCTCTTCGAAATAGCCGTCGATATGGAAGGAATTGCTGTCCACCACTGACAGGACCGGCCGGCCGGCGGTGACGAATTCCTGGTTACGCGGCGCCCGGTCGTTGACGTAGCCGTCCACCGGACTACGGATCACTGAGCGATCCAGGTTCAGTTGGGCCGAATCCACCGTCACTTGCGCTTCAGCCAGGGCCGACTGGGCACGGGCCACGCGGGACTGGCTTTCTTCCAGTTGCTCGCTGGGCACCAGGTTGCCGAGGCCACGGTTACGCTTGTACTCGCGCTGGGCCTGGGCCAGGGTTTCCTGGCGGTCGGCCACGGCGGCCTGGGCTTGGCGCAGGGCCAGCTTGAAGCGGTCCTGGTCGACGGCAAACAGCACTTGGCCCTTGGTCACCAACTGGTTGTCGCGCACGTCCACGCGCTGGATCAGCCCGGACACGTCCGGGGCGATCTGCACGATGTCGGCACGGATGTGCCCGTCGCGGGTCCAGGGCGCAAACATGTAGTACATGACCATGCGCCACACAACGACGACCGCGAAGCTCACGATCAGCAGCGTCAGGACTACACGGCCGATGGTCAAAAAAGGTTTTTTCATGTCATCAGGTATCGACTGAGTGAGTCCACCGCGCCCAGCAACAGCGCGTAGAGCCCCACATTGAACAATGCCCGGTGCCAGACCAGGCGATAGAAGTGCATGCGCGTCAACAGCCCGTGCACCACCAGAAACAACACGTACGTAATGCCCATCAGCACCAGCAGCGTGGGCAGGAACACCCCGCTGATATCCAGATCACCGATCATAAAGGCGCTCCATCAGGCAGCGGCGCCTCCATCTCGGTGCCGCCAATAAATTCGACGCCAGGCAACAACGCCAGTCGCAGGCCGGCCAGGGCGTGCAACAGGTGCAGGCGAGTATCGTCCTCGTCTTGCAGACCCTGGCCGTTGAGGGCGCGGCGCGTGCGGTCGAGGGTCATCAGCAGACCGCTGGGCGCGGGCAAGCGTTCACCCGCCTTGAGGCAGGCCTTGAAGTAAGCGCCCACCCCTTCGACGACCTGGTTGAGCAACACCCGTGGCACTCCAAGGATGCGCGGCGAGTACGCCAGCAGGTCGAGCAGGTTCAGCGCCACGCGCAAATCGCGCAGGGCGATGCCGGTGTCCTGGCCGGTGAGTGCCAGGCGCGGCAGGTGCTGCATGAGGCGATCGAGCATCTGCACGGCGAGGTGTCGGTGTTCGGCCAGGGTTGCGGGCTCGGTGAGTCCGACGATGTCACGCCAGCTGAAACGGGTCAGGCGCTTGGCGGCGAATTCGGCGCCGAAAGGCCGCGCAACCAATGTCCACACAAACGCAAACAGCAGGCCCACGGGCCCGGCCAGGTTGACGTTGGCGAAGTTGAGAAAGTCCGCGTCGTAGGCACCCTGGATGCTGATGAACGACGAGGTGTTCACCAACGTCAGCAACATGCCCAGGTAGAAGCGCGGCTGCACAGTAAGGGTACCGATGCAGATGAACGGCACCGCAAACGCCAGCACCAGCATCGGGAAATCGTGCAGGTTGGGCAGCACCAGAAACAGATACAGGCTGGCGAACAGCACCGACATGGCGGTCCAGAAAAAGAACCGATAGATCTGTGGCGCCGGATCGTCCATCGAGGCGAAGAAGCTGCACGCCACGGCGGCCAGAATCACCGCGCTGCCGCCGTCGGTCCAGCCCAGCAGAATCCACAGCACCGAGGCGACGATGATCGCGGTGACGGTAGAAAACGCCGAATAGAACATCAGACCACGGTCAAGGAATGGCGTGAGCCGGCCCAGGCGCCAGTGACGATACACGGCGCGCCAGCTGTCCTGGCTTTCACACTGGATGGCCGCTTGCAGGCTGCGGCAGTCTTGCCAAAGGTCGATCCATTCGCCCAGGCGATAAAGCGCGTTGGAAAACAGCAGGGTGTGGCGGTCGTCCAGCGCCTCGCCTTGGGGTTGCAGGGCGTCGACCTGGTCACGCAGGGCGCGCCAGCTTTCCAACGGTGCACTTTGTTGAGTGTTTTCCAGCCACTGGCTTGTGGCTTCCAGAATCGGCTGGATGCGGTCGAGAAATTCCGGCGCCCGATGTTCGATGGCGTAGAGCGCATCGTCGAGGGCATCCACCACCGGCAGCAGGTGGATCATGCGCCCGCGCAGTTCCTTGGTGTTACGCACCGTTTGCGGCCGCGCGCCTTCGTGAGGCAACTGGCCGATCATCAATTCGAGGGTGTTGAAGGTGGCGACCATGCCGCTGCGCAAAGTGCTGACTTCTTCACGCTGCACATTGCGCGTCAGAAAGCGTTGGCTGTAGACCTGAGCATCGGCAAACCACTTGGCCACCGAGCCATCGAACACGGGCATCAGGCGGCGCGGCCAGAACATCGCACCCACTACGGCGGCGACCGCAATACCGAGGAAGATTTCTTCGGTTCGCGCCTCGGCCACATCCCATACCGCCAACGGGTTATCCACCACCGGCAGGGCGATCAGCGGCAAGGTGTAGCCAGCGAGCATCAAGGCATAGTTGTTGGCGGTGCGCAGGTGCATCGAGAGGAACAGCAAAGTGCCCGTCCACAGTGCGATCACCACCACCAAAATGTACGGCGACTGCACGAACATCGGCACAAAAAACACCGCCGCCGCCGCGCCCATCAAGGTGCCGATGGCGCGGTACAGGGCCTTGGAACTGGTAGGGCCGACAAACGGGCTGGAGACGATGTACACCGTGGCCATCGCCCAGTACGGACGCGGCATTTGCATCAGCATGGCGATATAGAGCGCGATCATCGACGCGGCGAAAGTACGCACGCCGTAGAACCAGTCGCGGGCCGGCGGAAAACCGGTAAAGAATCCGTTCAAAGCGTCGCTGCCTCAAAGGCCCGCAGCACACGCAGCGCGGCTTCCATATCGGTGGAGTCGATGTCCGCCAGCACTTCACGGCGCAGGCGCACCAATTGGACTTCCACCGCTTGCACCAGCTCACGGCCACGCTCGGTAAGGCTCAAGGCCTTGGCGCGACGGTCGTGGACATCTTCGGTGCGGCATACGTAGCCGTCACTGCACAGGCGATCGAGCAGGCGCACTAGGGATGGGCTCTCCATACCGGATGCCTGAGCTACTTTGACCTGGTGCACACCGTCGCCCAAGCGGCCGATCATCAACAGCGGCACGGCGCAGGCTTCGGAGATGCCATAGCTCACCAGCGTGGTCTGGCAGATTTTGCGCCAATTACGGGCGCCCACCACCATGCTGCTGCTGAGGTTCATCTGGAGTTGTTCGAGGGATTGGGGCACTGGATAGTTCGCATACAGTTAGTTTGCTAACTATCAATATGGTGGAAGGAGGAGGATGCGTCAAGTTTTGAAACAATTTTGCGGATGGGGAGGGGCTGATTTCTGCGCTTCGCAATATGGGCTGGCTTGCCCAACCATGGCGTCATGGTTTCGTACATACCCCCGACGTTTCAAAACTCACCGCTTTTTAGCGCGCTCATAAACATCGCTACGCTCACGCTTACCTACCGCGACGACCGCGACTACTACACGCGCCTCGATTACCTGATAAACCAAGCGATAGCCTGAAGCCTTGAGTTTTATCTTGTAGCAATCTGGCATTCCATGCAGCGCGTCAGACTGTATGCGCGGCAACAAAAGACGCTCGGCCAACTTCTTTTTAAACTGCTCTCGCAATGTGTGTCCGAGCTTGTCCCACTCCTTACGTGCCGAAGGCAGAAATTCAAGCTTATAGGTCATCCAGGTTCACCGGCTCAGGCGTCTCGTGGCTACGCTGACGAACGAGTTCAGCCAACTCCAAGTCATCTAAACGATCCATCATCGCTTCGAATACTTCGGCGGGGACCATGTAACCCATCACACGGTTATGGTTGAGCACAGCAACCGGGCCACCGTGCGCACCACTCAGCACTGCAGAGGGGTTTTTTTTAAGTTCGGAAACACTGACGGCCATATCGGCCAAGACAATCTGCATAATAAAGACCTCAATTAGGTGCTTTATTCTGGTCTATTTTTGTCCCACTCAGCAACACCGAGCAGTTTGATTACAGAACGCTCTACACAGATCCTTCATCCTTTCATCAGATTTTTCACATCCGACGGTGTTGCCTAAGCTTTCTGCCCCCCTCGCCCACCCCTCAACATCAAGTTCAACTCATCCACCACTTCAGCCCAATCCGCATCCTCCAGAATCTCCTCACGCAAAAACGTCCGTTGACTGCCCGTCCAGAAAAACGCGTCCGCCAGATGCAGCTCAGACTTGAGTGGCGAGTGAACGGACACAAACTTTTCGATGCTCACCGGGTCATCCGGCAGGCCCAGCTGTTTGAACAATGACGACAAGCTATGCACAGGCGATTCCATGATGAGCTCCTGATAAAGGCGGTTGAAACGAGTCTAGCGGCAGCCCTCGGGTTGCGCCGATGGCGCGTTGCACAGCACGAACAACCGCGCCCTGGCGCCACCACCGTCCTGGCGGCTGAGTTCGCGCCAGCCCGCAGGCAGTGGGGCGAAATCGTCCGGGGCTTCGTTGCTGCTGATCAGCCAAACGCGGCGGGTGCCTGCGGGCAATGCCGACAAGTGGTCGAGGTATATACGACCACCGTCCTGGTCCACCAGGGTGCCGAAGCCGTAGGCGTTGGGGCGGGTCGGCGTGCCATCGGGTTTTGGCGGGGTGTAGAGCTGCAACTGGGCATCGGTCTGGTCGTAATACACGTAGCTGAGGTACCACATCATGTCGCTGAGCACGATGCGGTCGTCTTCCTGGTAGTTACGGTTGACGAATTCCACGGGCACGTTGAACTGGTCGCGTTCATCCACAGCGAAGTTGTTCTTCAGCCCCACCAGCTCCACGCCCACAAACAGTACAAACACCGCCGCACCCAGCCACGACAAACGGTCGATGGCCAGCGCCAGCAGGATCGGCAAAGCCAGGGCGTACACCGTGAGATACCGCTCGATAAACACCGGTGAAATAAACGACACGGCGTAGACCAGCAGCAGCGGCAGCAGAAAGAACAACGCCAGCAGGCTCGCCGGTCGATAGCGCTCGCGGTCGCGCCAGGCGGTCACTACGACGACCGCGACAAGCAGCAACGGAAACAGCCAGAACAGCGGCGGCCAGAAACCAACACCTTCATCCTGCAGCACGAACTGCCAGATCATCGACGGCAGGGACAGCAGGTTGACCGGTTCTTCCCAGCCAATGTCACCGCCCACTTTGAGCTGGTCGACGTGTTGCACCAGGTCCAGCAAGTTCGGCAACCAGGGCAGGTACAGCAACACAATCACGACATTGGCGCCCCACCACGCCGGGCGCTTGATCAAACGCTGACCGGGGGCGGCACTCAACAGTCCCAGGTACGCCCAATGCACCAGCACGCATAGCGCCGTGAAGTAGTGGGTATAAAACCCGGCACTCATCAGCAGTACATACACCGCCATGTATCGCGTGCGCTCAGGTTGGCGCACCCAGTAGACCAACGCCAGCGTGGCACCCAGCAGCCACACACCGAGCAGTGAATACATGCGCACTTCCTGGCTGTAGCGCACGGCGGTCGGCAGTAGCGCCAGCAGCACGCCCGCCAGCACTGCAGCGCGACGGGTGGACAGTTGCCGCGTCAGCCAGATGCCCAGCCCCACCGCAATGACACCGGGAATGGCGCTCATGCCGCGAATTGACCAGATGCTGTCGCCAAACAGCTCGATCCAGCCGCGCAGCAGGAAGAAATACAGCGGCGGGTGCACATCATGGGCGGCGTGAAACCACAAGTCGCCAAGGGCGTACTCGCTGAGCAGGAGGCTGGAACCTTCATCTCCCCAGATCGCCGCCGACGTGAGGTGATAAAACCGCAGGGCCATGGCCAACGCCAGGATCGGCACCCACCAAAGACGGCTCAGCCAAGCAGCCCCCTCCCACGTGAGACGGTTGATTGCGGGCAACGCCCCGACCTTTTCATTTTGCTCTACCACAGACCGACGCACCCCGATTCCCCTGCCACTGCCTTGATTGCTCATGTGCAAACTCCCGCCACTCTAGGACAAAAGCCCCTGAGTCGCTGCTGGAATCGGACAAATCGGCAATTTGTGTAGGGCTTCAACGAAGCACGCGTCGGATCAGGCTATGATTGCCCCCCTCCAAGGACTCAGGATCAAGGACACGTCATGCGCATCGGTTTTCTGTCACCCCTGGCATTGGCCCTGCTGGCCAGTGTTTCCCTGCCGGCCCAGGCCAGTTCAGACGATTCGTGCTACCCGGACTGGCGGGTGTCACGTGACAGCCTCGATCCCTGCAACAACCTGCCGTTTCTGAGCCCTGGCAATGACAGCCGGGCCAACCTGCGCCTATTGCTGGCCGACAAAAAGAACGCGGCGCTGACGCCCAACGCGCTGAGTGAAGATGATCTGTCCCAGGGCTTTGGCCCGGTGCCGTTTCCGGTGTATCGCCTGATACCCGCCTCAAGCGCAGAGACGCAGCCCGACTCCGACCAATCGCCCACCGCCGAGCTGGACACCTTGTTGACCGGTCTGGGGATCAAGCGCGAAGAGTACAAGACCGCTGGCGAAGCCTTCATCGACGGCGAAGGCAGCCGCTGCCGCAGCAATGACGATGACAGCGCCACCGCGTTTATCAGCCAGGTCATCAACGCCGACATGCCGAGTACCGAGCGCACGACGCTGGTGAAGGCCCGCCTGCAATTGCTCACCACCTGCGACTGGGATGGCCAAGTGGTGACCGATCCCATCGAGTCAGCCCACGGCCTGCTCTTTCGCACCTACCTGCAAGCCGCCGCTGACTTCTACAGCGGCCGCTTCAGTGACGCCGAACGCGGATTCGCCGCCGCTAACCTGTCGACGATCCCTTGGCTGAAGGAGACCGCGCTGTACATGACCGCGCGCAACTCACTCAACCAGGCCCAAGCTGAGGCCTTCGATGAGTACGGCATGCCGCAGCTTGAGCATGTGGATAAGTCTGCACTGGGCCAGGCGGAAGCTGGGTTTCTGGGCTACCTGAACACTTATCCACAAGGTGTCTACGCGACGTCCGCCCACGGCCTGCTGCGCCGCGTGCACTGGCTGGCGGACGACAACGACAAACTGGCCGAAGACTTCGCCTGGCAGTTGACCCAAGCCACCGACGCCCAACGCAATGTGTCGGTGGACGAACTGGTGGAAGAAGCCGACCTCAAGCTGCTGATGGTCAACAGCGCCAACCTCAAAGAGCCGCTGCTGCAAACCGTCACCGATCTGATGCTGATGCGCGCCAACACTCCGCCACGCCTGACCCGCGAAGCCCTCGACCAGCAGAAAGCCACGTTTGCCAACACGCCAGCACTGTACGACTACCTGCAGGCGGCCTTTGCGCTGTACGTCGAGCATCAGCCCGACACCGCCTTGAAGCACCTACCCCAGGACATGCCGTCGAACCTGGATTATTTCGCCTTCAGCCAACAAACGCTGCGTGCATTGGCGCTTGAAGATAAACAGGACTGGAAAAGCGCCGAAGCACTGTGGCTGAAACTGCTCGCTCAGGCCAAGTTGCCATTGCAACGTGACCAACTGGAACTGGCTCTGGCCATGAACTACGAACGCAGCGGCCAATTAGCCAAGGTGTTTGCCAGCGACTCGCCCATCAGTGCCAAGCAGGTGCGCTACATTCTGCTGCGCAACGTCGCCGGGCCTGAGTTACTGCGCCAGCAGATCGCCCAGGCCAGCGATCCGCTGGAGCGCCAGACCGCGCAATTCGTCCTGCTTTATAAAGACCTGCTGCGCGGCCAGTACGCCACCTTCGCCGAAGATCTCAAGCAACTGCCCGCCTCGCCCACTGAGGACAAATTGGGCACCAGCCTGGGTTACGTCTACAGCGGCAACCAGACCCTGAAGTTGTTCCAGTGGAGCGGTGACAAAGCCGAATCCGGCTACGCCTGCCCGAGCATCGCGCAAACCGCAGCGGCGTTGCAGGCTGACGCGAAAAACCCGCAAGCCCTGAACTGCTTCGGCGAGTTCATCCTGCGCAACAACTTGGACGGCATGCCCCTGGAACAGGCCCGCGCCGCCGGTAGCCTGGGCAGCACCGCGTCGGACTTCAAAGGAGAAACCTTCTCGCGCCTCGACGGTTACAAGCAGGTCATCGCCAATGCCAAGGCGCCGAAGAACGACAAGGCTTACGCGCTGTTCCGCGCCATCAACTGCTACGCGCCGGCCGGCTATAACAGCTGCGGCGGCCAGGACGTGGAACCGGCTGTGCGCAAAGCCTGGTTCCGCCAACTCAAGACCGGGTTTGGCGACACCCAGTGGGGCAAATCCCTGCAGTACTACTGGTGAAAAAGCTGTGGCTGGGCTTGCTGTTGCTGGCAAGCCCGGCCTTCGCCGCCGTCGACGCTCGCGACTATGACGCCTTCTGGCTGTGGAGCGGCGTCACGCCCCAGCCGGTACTCAAACAGGCGAAAACCCTGTACATCCTCCAGGGCCAGATCAACTCAACGCGCCGCGCGCCCCAACGCGGCGTGCAATTTATCGCCCAGGGCATCAGCGTGCCGCGCATCACTCAAGGTGAAGTCTGGGTGGTCTATCGCGCCCACACCCTGCATTGGCCGGAACGGGTCTACACCCAACTGCTCGGCCAGGTGCAACGCTGGCGCGACGCGGGCAACCCGGTGGTCGGTATCCAGATCGACTTCGACGCCCGCACCCAATACCTGCACGAATACGCCGACTTCCTGCGCGACCTGCGCCACCGCCTGCCCGCCGACCTGCGCCTGAGCATCACCGGCCTGATGGACTGGAGCAGCAACGCCGACCCGGCCGCCATCGCCCAACTCAAGGGCGTGGTGGATGAGGTGGTGGTGCAAACGTATCAAGGCCGCCACAGCATCCCGGATTACGCGGCGTATTTACCGCGTATGAATCGGTTGGGGCTGGCGTTCAAGATTGGTTTGATCCAGGGCGGGGCGTGGGAGGAGCCGGAGTATTTGAAGGGGAGTGAGTGGTTTCGGGGGTATGTGGTGTTTTTGCAGAACCTCTGATGAACGCTAGAAAAACATCAACAAATACGCGTGCATTCTGCATGCACGCGGCGACTGCTGGCTCTTCGCGAGCAAGCTCACGTCTACTAAGCGGTAAGGAACGCAGACGCTATTCCAAGCGCCCACAAACTCACGCCTATGACGATCCAAATTCCGTTGGCCCATGTAAAACGGCTGTTGGCTGTGCCTTTTGGATCATCCTCGAGGTGGTTCACCGCAAGCTGAATCTGCACCATCAGGGCAACCTGAACAATGGTGAAGCAGACACCCACTTTTACTACCGTCAAAGGCGATACAAACCAGATGTAGGTATAGGGTAAAAAGGCGCAGCCTATCCAGCCCAGGGCGAAGCAACGAGGCCACCATCGATAGGACGCATCTTTCAAATCGAGCGCCCGCTTGATTTTCAGGACGAGCGAATAAGCAAAAAAAATTGAAAAAAATGCCCGAACCACAGGCAGCACTCTGGCACCAGTAGCGCTGCGATAGGTATCCCAGTGCTTATACAACCAGTAAAAGCCATAAAGGCCATAGGACAACAGCATCATCACCAGCAGCTTGCGGTGGGCCACCACAAAAAAGGCAGCGGGCCGGGCCGCTGCGAGGGTGAGATCGGCTTGCGGCGGTGCGTAAGGGTTTTCAGCAATGGACATAGCGAGGGCTCTTTAAGGAATAGCCCGCCACAGTACTGCTCGCGTTCCCGATTTTTTGGCCCGTGCCAAAATAGAGAGCCTTCCTACTCTCGACTTCGTGAGTTCATCGGCTAACAGCTTGCAGCGGATACACCGACTCCCATCCGCCCCCCAACGCCTTGTACAACCCCACCATCGCCAACGACACGCCGGTCGAGCTTTCCACCCACTGCTCTTGCGTCGCCAGCAACGCGCTTTGCACGGTGAGGACATTGACGAAATCTGCCACACCTTCCACGTACTGATGTTGCGCGGTGGTCAGGGCGATCTGGTTCTGACGCACGGCTTCGGCCAGGCTGTCGCGGCGCAGTTGGCTGGCGTTGTAGCGGGTCAGTTGGTCGTCGATTTCATGCCAGGCGCGCAGCACGGTTTGCTGATAGGCCAGCGCCGCTTCCTGTTGCTGGGCTTCGCGCAGATTCACCATGCCTTGCAGGCGCCCGCCATTGAACAGCGGCAGGCTGAACTGTGGACCGAAGGCAAAGGCGCGTGAGCCCCAGGAGCCGAAATCCGACAGTTGCATGGCCTGTGAACCGAGGCTGCCGGACAGGGTGATACGCGGATAGAAATCGCCCTTGGCCACGCCGATGTTGGCGGTGGCGGCATGCAAGCGAGCTTCAGCCTGGCGGATATCCGGACGGCGTTCGGCAAGCTCCGACGGTAGGCCGATAGCAACTTGGCGCTGGGTTTGCGGTACCGCGGCGTCCTTGGACAACTGCGCGTGCAGGGCTTGGGGTGGCTCGCCCATCAGCAGGCTCAGGGCGTTGATCATCTGGTCCTGGCGTTGCTGCAAATCCGGCAGGCGCGCTTCGATGGCGGCGACTTGGGCGGCGGCTTCGGCCACGTCCAGGTCGGTGGCGACGCCATCAGCCAGCCGCAGTTGCGAGAGCTTGAGGCTATGGCGTGCGACGTCGAGGTTTTGCTCGGTCACCGCGCGGGTATTTTGCACGCCGCGCAGTTGGATGTAGTCCTGGGCGGTCTCGGCCAGCACCGACAGCAGCACGGCACGACGGTCGTTTTCGGCGACTTGCAAGGTGGCATCGGCGGCTTCAGTTTCGCGTTTGACCCGGCCCCAGAAATCCAGCTCCCAGGAGGCGGAGAAACCCGAATCCCATTGGCTGAACGCCGCGCGGCCATTCTCGCCGGACGGGTCGTTCAAGCCTTTGCCACTGTTGCGTTTGCGCTGGTAAGCCCCCGTGGCATCAACCTTGGGGTAACGCTCGGCAGTGGTCACCTGGCGCGCGGCGCGGCTTTGTTCCAGACGGCTGCTGGCCAGTTTCAAGTCGAGGTTATCGGTGAGGGCGCGGCGCGTCAGGGCCGAGAGTTGTGCATCGTGGAACACGTCCCACCAACGCTCCTGGAGCGGGTCGCTGACGGCGCGGCTGTCGGCTTGGCGGCCTTGGGGTGCGCTCCATTGCGTCACTTGAGCGTTCTGCGGGCGCTGAAAATCCGGGCCGACGGTGCATGCACTCAGGCTGATCAAACTGAGGGTGAGCCAGGCAACTCGTTTCATTGCTGGGCAACCTCACGCTGACGTGCGACCGGCTGAGTGTCGACGCTGGCCTCCACCGACATACCGACGCGCAGGCGCTCGGTCAGCGGCTGGTTGGGCTCCAGCACAATTTTGACCGGAATGCGCTGCACCACCTTGGTGAAGTTACCCGTGGCGTTGTCCGGTTTGACCGCGGCGAAGGTCACCCCAGTCGCGGGTGCGAGGCTCTCCAGATGGCCGTTGAGCAACTCGCCGTCGAGGCTGTCGACACGCACCTGAACGGCTTGGCCGGCTCGCATGTGAGAGAGTTGGGTCTCTTGAAAGTTAGCCACCACGTACGCCTGCGCCAACGGCACCACGGCGAGGATCTTGCTGCCCGGCGTCACATAGGCGCCGACCCGCACGGCGCGCTCGCCGACCATGCCATCCACCGGAGCAACGATGCGCGTGTAGGACAGCTGATAGCTGGCCATCTCCAACGCTGCCTGGGCGCGCTTGAGCCCGCCTTCAGCCGCATCGCGCTGGGCGGTGAGAATCTCCACCTGCTTACGTTCGGCCGCCAGCACCGCCGTAGCATTGGCCAGGCGTGCGGTGGCCTGGTCGATGCGAGTCTTGGCTTGCTGGGCGTTTTGCACAGTACCGGCGCCCACACCGGCGAGGTGGTTGTAGCGGTTCAGTTCGTGCTCGGCGAAGGCCATTTCGGCGCGATCCGCCGCGACGGTGGCTTGGGCTTGGGCGATCACCGAGCTTTGGCGTTCCAGGGTCGCGGTGGCGTTTTTCAGCTGGGCCTGGGCAACCAATGTGTCCGCATCAGCGGCCTGGGCGGCGGCGCGAAAATCACGGTCGTCGATCAGCGCCAGTAACTGTCCGGCCTTAACTCGCTGGTTGTCCTCCACCAGCACTTCCTTGATAAAACCCGCCACGCGCGGGGCAACCAGGGTGAAGTCTGCCGCAACAAACGCGTCGTTAGTGCTCTGATGCTTGCTGCCCAGCAAGCCTGGCGCGACCAGATAGAACAGCACACCGACGGCAAATACGGTGATGACGGAGACGGCAATTTTGTCTTTGCGTTTCATGGAAAGTCCTTGTGGCTAGGTCGGTGCGCGAGGCGGGAAGATCCGCGTGGGCATCCAGAAAATCAGCAGGATCAACGCCACGGCGACACCGCCCATGACGTAATAAAGATCCGAAGAAGTGAGCACCACCGCCTGCTCGTGCAGCCGATGGGCGAGGCCCGGCGCGTCGCCGTCGGCCAGGGGCGAATTGCCCAGGCGATCCACCAACATGGTCGAGTGAAAGTGCAGGCGCTGGGTGGTCAGCGCGTCCAGCACGCCGGTGGCGACCACGGCGGCCAGGCCTTTGACGGTGTTGAACCAGGCCGAAGCGAACGGGCCGTCCTGTGGCTGAATGCTGCCGGTGGACAGCATCAACAGCGGTAACACAGCCATGGGCTGCCCAAAGATTTGCAGCACGTACAGGCCGTAAAAATCGTCGCGGATCCACGCCGAAGTGAGGTGCGCGCTGCCGATGCAGCACAGCACCAACATGCTCAAGCCGATCCCCAGCACCCAGCGGCAATCGACCCAGCGCAGGTTACACAACGCGGCCACCAGCGGCAGCGCGATCAACTGCGGCAACGCCATCAGCAGCATCACTGGCGCGGTTTGCAGCGGTCGATAGCCTTGGACTTGGGCGAGGAAACTCGACGGGATGATGATCACTGAGGTCAGCACCATCAGCACGCCCGCCAGCACGATCAAAGCAAACGAGAGGTTACGCAGGCCGAGCATCTGCAACTTGAAAAACGGCATCGGGTGCGACCATTCATTGAGCATAAACAGCACCAGCAGCAGCGAGCCGCCACTCAGCAAAAAGGTGATCAGGCCCGACTCGAACCAGTCCAGCCGATTGCCTTGCAGGATGCCGATCACCAGCATGCAGATCGCCGGGAAGCCCAGCAGCAGGCCGCGCCAATTGAACTGCTTGAAGCGCTCCAAGCGCAGCGGGTCTTGGGGCAAGCCATAGGCCACGGCGGCCATCGCCAGCAGGCACGGCGCGACGATCTGCCAGAACGCCCACTGCCAGCCGACGTATTCGGTCCACAGCGCCGCCAGTGGTGTGCCAAGGCTCGGGCCGAAGGTAGCGGTGAGCGCGTAGCCGGCCAGGCCATACAGCTTGACGTTGGCCGGCAGGAAGCGCAGCGCCACGGTCATTAGCATTGGCGGCAATGCGCCACCGGCCAAACCTTGCACGGTGCGCAGCAGCAACAGGCTTTCGTAGTTCGGCGCGAAGGGGCACAGGATCCCGAGTACGGTGAACAGGGCTATGGCGCACAGAGTGAAGCGGCGCAGGGAGAACGTCACCGAGCACCAGGGGGCAAAGGCCATGGCCGCGACCGAGGTGGCGGTGTAGGCCGCGACAAGCCAAGTGCCTTCGTCAAAACCGATGTAAAGCGCACCACGGATATCGGCGAGGGCCACCTTGGTGACCATCTCGTTGAGACCGGACACCAGCACCGCCAACAACACGCCGACCAGGCCGATGATGATGCGCGGGCCGAATACGGGTGGGGTGATGGCGGTGGGTTTGGCTGCGGCCGCGAGGGTGGGGGCAGCGAGGGAAGTCATGAACGGATAACTCGGGATTAAAAATACCCGAGCAGTTTAATCAGGCACACACATGACAAAAAGTTACATGTTGGCAGGGTATAAGTGCGTCAGACGCAATCCTGAATCCACCACAGATCTCTCGTGGGAGGGGGCTTGCCCCCCGATTGCCGTGTGGCCGGCACAGACTCTCTATCTGATCCACCGCGATCGGGGGCAAGCGCCCTCTCACATTTGCCCTGTGTACGCTTGATGTTCAGGTCGGCTGGGCTTCCAGCCACGTGGCGTGGCAGCTCTCGCGCATGGTTTCGCGCAGCCATTTGTGAGCGGGGTCTTTATCGAAGCGAGGGTGCCAGGATTGGGCCAGGACCAGGGTCGGCAAAGAGATCGGCAGCGGGAAGGCGCGCAGGGGCAGCTTCAGGCGATTAGCGCTGTAGAGCGCCTCCTTGGGCACCGGCAGGATCAAGTCGGAGTCAGGCAGCATGAACATCGCACCGTGAAACCCTGGGGCGATCATCGCCACACGGCGCTCCAAACCCTGGGCATTCAGCGCGGTATCGATCGGCCCCCGGGCGATGCCGCGTCGCGAGATGCTGATGTGGGAATAACTGGCGAAACGTGCGGCGGTGATCTCCTCGTCGAATAACGGGTGATCCTGCCGCGCCAGGCCGACGAAGGTGGTGGAGAACAGGTTCTGCACCTTGACCTCGGGGCTTGCCGGCTGGGTGTTGCTCACGCGCAAATCCAAGCGTCCTTCGCGCAACGCTTCGTCGTCGGTGTCGCCTTCTGGCACGAAACACAGCTCACACAGCGGTGCCATACGCTCCATGGTGTCGAAGAGACGACCGCCATACACGCCAATAAAAAAGTCATTAGCGCGCACGCTGAAGCGGCGGCGCAGGGTGGTCAGGTCCACTTGATCCGCCGACCGAAACAGCAGCGCCGCCTGTTCCACCACGTTGCGCACCTGACCTTGCAGTTGCAGGGCCTTGGGCGTTGGCACCAGGCCCCGACCGGCCCGCACTAGAATCGGGTCGCCCACCGCTTCGCGGATACGCGTGAGGGTACGGCTCATGGCTGCTGGACTGAGGTTCATCCGCCGGGCGGCGCCGACCACACTGCCCTCGTCGAGCAAGGCGTCGAGGGCGACCAGCAGGTTCATGTCCGGTAGTTGCATGCCAAGCACTCGTGATCAGAAGGGAGTGAACTGGGCGCAATCGTAGCAGGCTTTAGAGGTAACGCTTGAGGTTGCGTGGCAGGTAGTCGGCGTAGGTTCGTTTGGGATTGGCCTGGCATTTGCGCACGATGTCCGGCAGAGCGCTTTCAAGCTCGTCGGCCTTGGACAGGCCTTCGTTGTAGTCGCTTTTACCGCTTAACGCCGGGAACATCACTGCCACACGGGTAATGGCAAAGCTCTTCATGGCGATCAGTGGCCGGGAGGGATGATCGCGCCGGAACTGGCTGACTTCCTCGTTCAACGCGCTGCAGGATTGATAGGTGGTTTGCGTAAAGGTCAGTCGCGTACTTTCTTCACTCGTCGGTACGGGCGAGAAAATCATGTCGTTCTGAGCATCGATTACCTCTGGCCGATCGGCATTCACCGTCCAGGGTTTGAAGCGCCATTTTGAGGCTGCAGCCACGGCCGCCTCACCGAACTCCGGCTTGGTGGCGCTGAGTGCTTTGACGTCACTGACGGTGCCGTCGCTGTGAATGTTCAGGCTGATGCGCGCATGCCCTTGGGTGTTAGTCAGGTTGCCAGGGTAGACCGGCTTGGGCATCGATACCGTTTCGGGTATGAACTCGGCCAACGCAGAGGTCGACAGCAACAAGGCCGCAGCCAAGACAAAAAAACGCATCGTCGTAAATCCTTTTACCAAGCCTATCCGACGCCGGAGCAGCGTCGAATTCGGCCGGCATTATCAGGTTCACGTCGGACAAAGAGCAATCATTCCTGTTTAGCGCTGCATGCCCCAACGCTTCACAGTGAGCCTCTCGAAGGTCTCAAACACGAGGTTTTCCACCAGTAGGCCGATCAGGATCACCACCGCCAACCCGGCAAACACCTTGTCGGTATATAGCTCATTGCGGTTCTGGAAGATGTACCAACCCAGCCCGCCCTTGCCGCTGGTGGCGCCGAACACCAACTCGGCGGCGATCAGCGTGCGCCAGGCAAACGCCCAGCCGATTTTCAGGCCGGCGAGGATCGACGGCAGTGCAGCCGGGATCAGGATAAACAGCACAAAGCGCATGCCCTTCAGACCATAGTTGCGACCCGCCATGCGCAGCGTCTCGGACACACCGAGGAACCCCGAATAGGTGTTGAGCGCCAGCGCCCACAACACCGAATGCACCAGCACGAAAATCAGGCTGTTCTGGCCCAGGCCAAACCACAGCAGCGCCAGCGGCAGCAACGCAATGGCCGGCAGTGGATTGAACATCGAGGTCAGGGTGCTCAGCAGGTCGCGGCCCAATTGGGTCGACACGGCCAAGGTGGTCAGCGCAAAGGCCAGCACTATGCCGATCAGGTAACCCTTGATCAGCACCACCAGCGAGATACTCACCTTGCTCAGCAGTTCACCGCTGAGCAGGCCGTCGGACAGCGCGTTAAAAGTCTGCAGAAAACTCGGCAGCAGCAGGTCGTTGTTCTGATAGCGCGCCACGACTTCCCAGAGGATCGCAAGCACGATCAGGATCAGGCCCTTGCGCAGCCAGCCTTGTTGCCAAAGGCGTTGGCGCAGGGGCAACTCGCGCTCCACGGGGACACTGAGCAGCGGTTCGAGGGTGACTTCATATTCCTGGCGCATGGGTTGCCCCCTTAGTAAGCGATGCGGATGTCGGCAAAACCCAACTCGGGCTCCGCTGCGCTGGTTTCATCGAACAACAAGCGATGAATACGCCGCGCCGACGCCTGGAAGTCCACACCGCCCAAGCTGTGCAGGTCGTATTGATGGCTGTGGATTTCTGCACGTACGCGCCCCGGATGGGGGGACAGCAACAGAATGCGATTGCCCACCACGAGTGCTTCTTCGATGGAGTGGGTGACGAACAACAAGGTGAAGCGCACCTCCTCCCAGAGCAGCAGCAATTCTTCCTGCATCTTTCGCCGGGTCAGGGCATCAAGGGCGGCGAAGGGTTCGTCCATCAGCAGGATTTTCGGCTGCATCGCCAGCGCGCGGGCGATGGCCACACGGGCTTTCATGCCGCCGGAAAGCGTGTGGGGGTAAGCGTCGGCGAAGGCACTCAGGCCCACCTTGTCCAGGTAGTGCAGCGCGCGTTCTTCGGCCTCACGGCGCTTGAGGGTCTTGGACGCCAACAGTGGGAACATCACGTTCTGTTTGACGGTTTTCCACGGTGGCAGTTGGTCGAATTCCTGGAACACCACAATGCGGTCCGGGCCGGGTTGTTCGACCTTTTGCCCCAGCAAACGAATCTCGCCTTCGCACGGTTTGATAAACCCGGCGATGGACTTGAGCAACGTGGATTTGCCGCAGCCCGAAGGGCCCAGCAGCACGTAACGGTCAGCCGGATCGATCTCGAAACTGACTTGGTGCGTGGCCCGTACCACGCGCTCGGGAGTACGGTATTCGAGGCTGACGCTATCCACCGCCAGCAACGGCTCGGCGGTGTGCAGGTTGCTGGCCGTGTGGCCTTGCAAGGGCGCGTTCATCTCAGCTTCCTTGCAGGGGCTTGGCGTCCTGGAAGAAGTAGTCCTTCCACGATTCAGGCTTGTTTTTGATGGCGCCGACGCGGTAGAGGAATTCCGCCAGCGGGTAGGTGTTTTTCGGCGTGACGCTGAACTCGAACTGCGGGTTGTCGATGATCTTGAGCAGCTCGGCGCGGTCGATTTTGGCCTTGGTCACGCGGATGTAAGTGTCGGCTGCGGCGCCCTTATCGTTCTGGGCGAATTGTGCGGCTTCGGTCAACGCGTCCACAAAGGCCTTGTAGGTTTTCGGGTTGTCGTTGCGGAATTTTTCGGTGGCGAACAACACCGTCGGTGAGTTCGGCCCCAGCAGGTCATAGGTGTTCAGCACCACATGCACATTGGGGTTGGCCAGGGCCTGGTCCTGGAATGGCGGGTTGGAAAAGTGCCCGGTCAGTTCAGTACCGCCTGCGATCAATGCGGCGGTGGCGTCAGGGTGCGGGACGGCGACGGTGTAATTGTCGAGGCGATTGAATTCCTTATCACCCCACTGCTTGGCAGCGGCGTATTGCAGGAAGCGCGACTGTACCGAAACGCCCACCGCAGGCACGGCGATACGGTCCTGGTCGGTGAAATCGGCAATGGTCTTGACCTTGGGATTGTTGCTGACCAGGTAGTACGGGAAGTTACCCAGGGACGCTACGGCCTTGACGTTCTGCTTACCGTGGGTGCGATCCCAGATGGTCAGCAGTGGACCGACACCGGCACCGGCGATATCGATGGAGCCGGACAGCAGCGCATCGTTGACTGCCGCGCCACCGGAAAGTTGGGTCCAGTCGACCTTGATGTCGATGCCTTCCTGCTTGCCGTATTTCTCGATGAGGTTCTGGTCGCGCACCACGTTGAGCAGCAGGTAGACGATGCCGAATTGTTCGGCGATGCGGATCTCGCCTTCGGCCTGGGCCGCTGCTGGAGCGACGAGGCTGCCCGCCAACAGACTGATACCCAATCCAACTGTGGCGGCCAATCGTGCAAATGGAATGTTCCTGGACATGGTCATGCTCCGAATCAGAAAGGCGCGTCGCCCTGGATGGTGGTGCGAAACAGCTTGCGGCGCAGATGGCTCGGGCAACCGGCGGCCAAGTGGATCAGCGAACGGTTGTCCCAGAACACCAGGTCGTGAGGCTGCCATTGGTGGCGATAGATGTTGTGCGGCAGCACGCTGTGGGCGTACAGCTGAGCCAGCAGATCGCGGCTTTCGTCTTCCGGCAGGCCGACGATACGGGTGGTGAACCCTTCACTGACGAACAACGCTTTGCGGCCGTTTTCCGGGTGGGTGCGCACAATCGGGTGTACCACTTCTGCGACTTGCGCCAACTGCTCGGGAGTAAGCGTGGGGCGCCAATTGCCTTCGAACTTGGTCTCGCTGTAGCGCGCGGTGTAGGAATGGGCGGCGCTGCGGCCTTCGACAGCGTTGCGCAGGTGCTCGGGCAGTTGGTCCCAGGCTTTGTGCATGTCGGCGAACAAAGTGTCGCCCCCTTCAGAGGGCAACTCCTGCGCATGGAGCATCGAGCCAAGGCTCGGCAGTTCTTTATAGGACAGGTCCGAATGCCAGAATTTACCCGCGTCGCCCAGGCCGATGGATTGGCCGTTTTCGATAATGTTGGAAACGATCAGGATTTCCGGGTGGTTGGCCAGCAGAAACTGTTTGAGTACGTGGATCTGCAGCACGCCAAAACGGCGACTGAAGGCAATCTGTTGTTCGGGGGTGATGCGCTGGTCGCGAAAGACCACCACATGGTGATCCAGGTGCGCGCGATGAATACGCGCGAAATCCTGGTCATTGACTGGCCGGGACAGGTCCAGACCGATAATCTCCGCACCGACGCTGCCGGGCAGCGGGCGAACCTCGAAATCCTGGGCGGAAAAGATCGCTGTTGGAACAGTAGAGGTGGCAGACATGAGTTCACTCCCGGTCAGACAGGAGAGTGACTTTATAGGTATAAGAACGGCATTTTAAATACCGTTAATGAATATCGATATGCGGGAATGTCGCAACATGGCAGCAGCGTGTAAGACCCCGGAAAGCTCGGATGTGGGCCGCCGGAGCCCCGCGTTGAAACGCTTACAAGCCGAAACCGTGGCCGTTTGACAAGCTTATTGGCAGCCACTAGTGTGCATTGGATCCAATTAGCCACCACTCTTTGAATAAGGAGGATAGCGTAGCCGTGACGCAGAAGCCGAACCCTTTGAACAGCATCAAGATCAGCGGTCCTATTCCCGCCCATCTCGCTCGCTCCGTGATTGAAGAAACATTGCGCAATGCCATCCTTGATGGCCGGTTGCCCTGCGGTACCGCCATGCGCCAGCAGGAGCTCGCCAGCCTGTTCGGGGTCAGCCGCATGCCGGTGCGTGAAGCCTTGCGCCAGTTAGAGGCGCAGTCACTGCTGCATGTGGTCACCCACAAGGGCGCCGTCGTGGCACCGTTGATCGAAGACAACTCAGCTGAGACCTATGAGCTGCGACTGTTGCTGGAGTCTGAAGCGCTACGCTTGTCGATTCCCTTGCTGACCGAAGCAGATCTGGCCGATGCAGAGAATTTCATTTGTGCCCTCGAACAGGAAAAGGACTACACCGAGATCGGTCGTCTCAACCGCCTGTTTCACATGACCCTTTACAGTAAGGCGCCTAACCAACGGCTGCTCAAATTGGTAGAGCACGGGTTAAATGAGGAAGAGCGCTTCCTGCGTTTCAACCTAGAAGCGATGGGGCTGGGTGAGACATCCCAGGAAGATCACCGTGAACTGCTAAACCTTGTGGCGCAGAGGAAAACCGACGAAAGCATCCTGACACTGCGTAATCACTTGATGCGCGGAATGGAAGTGATCACAGCCTATCTCAACAGCCCGAATACCACTGTAAAAAACACCCCATAACAAAGCGCCAGGTCTCTCGTCTTGACGCTCCAGAGCTGCGGGGCTTCCTACCTGATCAGGTAGCACACCCCGCGCCGAAGAAACTTCTCACTCTTATAATGCAAGTTGCCGACAGCTAATATTATTTAGCAAAACATCTAATGCATTCATATGCTTACCAACTTGTTTAACCCGCTTATTATCCACCGCCACTAAACCAGACACTTAACTCGACGGCGCAGCCCCAATCGCGCGAGCGTTTGTGCGCGCCAAGTCTGGCTTATATCTCTTTATCTCCTTGCCACTCACAACAACCCAATACTGCTTAAACAGCAGACGCAACAACTCATAGGCATCAACCATGTACCCACCATTACTTGAAAAAAGAAAACTGAAGTTGTGCAACCATCCGTTATTTCTGGAAATAACCTCACGGCAAAAATTACAACTATTCATGGAGCACCATGTGTTTGCAGTTTGGGACTTCATGACACTCACCAAACGCCTGCAACAGGACCTGACATGCACTCGCCTGCCTTGGCTGCCACCGGCCGACCCGAACGCTGCACGCCTGATCAATGAGATAGTGCTGGGCGAAGAGTCAGACTCACACCCCAGGCAAGGCTATTGCAGCCACTTCGAGTTGTACTTGGAAGCCATGGTCGAAGTCGGCGCCAGCACCTCGTCGATAAACCGTTTCATTGCACTGCAACACCAAGGCGTTGATGCAAATACTGCCCTGAGCATGTCAGACGCTCCTGCTGGTGCTGCACGCTTTGTCAGCGACACATTGCACATGGCACTGAACGCACCCACCCATTGTGTAGCCGCCGTATTCCTTCATGGCCGTGAGTGTGTCGTCCCACGCATGTTCGAACGCATCCTGCAGACTGATACGTTTATCCATCGCCAAGCACCCACCTTGTGCGGCTACTTCGAGCGCCACGTCGAGTTAGACGCTGAGCATCATGGGCCGGCAGCTGAGCAGTTGCTCGAACGCTTGCTGGCAGTGGCTCCGAGTTACCCGCAACAAGCCGACGAAGCAGCCCTCGCCGCCGTAGAAAGCCGTATCACGTTCTGGGACGAGGTGCGGGCCGCGCTGCAAGAGGTGCGCCCATGAATACCGCGGGCTACACCCCCATCGCCGACGACTGGGAACGCCGCGCGACCATCCGTACACGCCCTCGCCGCTTGCTGGAAAACGATGAAAATCTGATCTATCCGATGTGCCGCCAGCCCATGGTACTCAGCAAGACCTTTGTTGAACACTGCGCACAATGGCGCGACTTCGTGCTGGTGCAAAGCTTCTACAAATTCATCAACGACGTGGTCATTTTTGAAACCGAAATCGTCGAAAAAACTGCGCGCAATATTGCCAAGAATCGCTTCTCGCTACCCTTCCCCCTAGCCTGTCGCGTTGATGCGATGACGGTGGTGGTGGATGAGGACTACCACGCCCTGGTAGCGCTGGATTTCCTGCAACAGACAGTGGAAATGACCGGCATACAACCGCTCGACCTGCCGGAGCATATCGAACTGAGCCGTGCGCTGCCGGCGGCACAGGCGCAGGCCCCCGCTCATTTGAGCGATGCTGTGGAACTGATTGGCGTGGCTATCGCCGAAAACACCGTAACCCACGATGTCGCAGCGTTCTCTAAGGACAGCAGTGTCAAAGCTTCTGTTCGTGGCTTGATGGCCGACCACCTGTTTGACGAAGGCCGCCACGCGCAGTTCTGGACCCGGCTGGTGCGTATTTACTGGCAAACCGCGAGCCCGGACGACCGTGACAGCATCGCTCAGGTACTGCCCACATTCCTGGCGCATTACCTGACCAACGACCTGCAGAAAAACTTCGACCTGCAACTGATCGAGCACCTCGACATCAGCAACCGCCTACGCGGGAAGCTGCGCGATGAAGTCGCAGCGCTGGCGTTTCCCATCACCCGCCAGCACCCGTTGATGGGCAATATCATGGGTTTCCTGCAACACAGCGGCTTGCTGCAAACGCCAAGTGTGACGCAGGCGCTGAACGACTACCTGCCGGTGTCGCCATGAGGTGCCTGACAATCGGCTGGCTCGGAACAAGCAAGGCACTTGGCGCCATCAGGCCCGTATTGGAGCAATACGGGCATGTGTCGGGCGATAAGAACATCGACCTGTGGATTGAAGACGGTAGCCTGCCGTTGCCGGATGACGTGGGCAAAGCCTCCTGTATAAGTCTGCGCCTTGGGGTCGGTCCGGTAACCGATTGCGGGTTGCCCCTGTTGCAATTGCGCGCCTATGACCGTGAGCGACGTTTGTCTGCCGTGCTGGACATCGCCGAAGAACCCAGTGGTAACGGCCAGCGACTGCGTCGGCAGGTCACAGACACAGTGGTGGACTGGGTCGCGCTGCTCGTCAGTGGTTTTTCACGTGATCCCGGGGCTCTCTCTACGAGTGCGATTGCCACTGACTGGCCCGAGCAGAGCTTGCGGGGGCTGGAGACGCTGGCCTTTATGCACCGATTCAATCGTACGGCAGACCCCAACCTGATCCAGAAAGCCCAGGTGCCTGTGATCGAACAGCTCCAGTCCAGCCTTTATGCCTTCGCTGACCGGACGGCTCTGAATATCGCCGGGCACACGGTGACCTACCGCGAGTTGCACCTTCAAGCCATAGCAATCCAGCAACGATTACAGCCCTTGCTGGAGGCTGTTGAAACGCCGTGGATAGTTGGCGTGTGCATGGAAAAGTCCATCGAACTGTACGCCAGCATTCTTGCGCTGCTCGGCTGTGGCGCGGTGTACCTGCCACTGGAATCTGAGCAGCCTCTTAAACGGCATCAGACCATGCTCGAAAGCGCCGGGGCTCAAGTGTTGCTGGATACCGGCCAGCACCAGTTACGGGCGCATTTCACTTCACTCGATGTCAGCACCGTTGAGCCACACACCCTCAAATTTGCTCATCCGCTGATGCACAATCGGCCCTGCTCGGATATGCCGTGCATGGTGCTCTATACCTCTGGCAGCACGGGCCAGCCCAAGGGGGTGCTCCTCAGTCAAGGTAACCTGGCGCACTTCACTGCTTGGCTTGGGTCCTGCATGAAGCCAGATGAATGGAGCCGCGTTCTACAGTTTTCGCCCCTGGGTTTCGACTCGTCATTGATCGACATTTTCCCTGCGCTGATTGCAGGTGCGCAGTTGATCGTGCCCAGTGAAGAACAACGACGCGACCCTGAGCAACTGGTGGAACTGCTCCGTCGACAGTGCGTTACCCATGCCTTCCTACCGCCCGCGCTGCTCAATATCCTGCCGCTGGATCAACCCTTGGGTGTGACGCACCTGCTCACCGGTGGCGATGCCTGCGAACCCCATGTCGTCGAGCGACTGGCAGCGCAGTGTCAGCTTCACAACCTCTATGGCCCCACCGAAACCACAGTGCTGATTACGCACCGGACGCTCGCACCCGATGACAACAATCGCAACGTTGGCCACCCGATCGCCAATAGCCAGGTGCTGATACTCGATGACGATCTGCAACCTGTGGATGAACAGGTGATGGGCGAGTTGTACATCGTCGGCCCCGGATTAAGTCTGGGCTATGTGAATGCGCCGCATCAGGCTGACAGCCCATTCGTCGAACTGCTGATGCCGAGCGGCCAACCGCTGCGGGCCTACCGCAGCGGCGACTTGGCACAGTGGACGGCCCAAGGGATTGTGCTGGGTGGGCGTCGCGACGATCAGGTGAAGATCCGCGGTTTCCGGGTCGAACCCCGAGAGATTGAACAATGCCTACGCAATAGCCGGCTGTATCGCGAACTGGCGGTAGTGATCGACCATGAAAGCAGGATCTGCGTCTTTGTCGCCCAGCCCGCACCCGGCGCCACGCTGGTGGCCCTACAGCAGCATGCGCGCCAACGGTTACCGGACTATATGCAACCCGGTTTCTGGGTGGAGCTGCCAGGCATGCCGTACACCAACAACGGCAAGGTCGACCGGAAGACGCTGCTGGCGCTCCCCTTCCAACCGATTTTCAGCGCTGCGCACCGGGCTGCACACACACCGCTTCAAGCACGATTGAGCGAGGTGTGGAGCGAGCTGCTGGGTGTGCCCAGCCATCAGTTGTCCATCGACGAAAGCTTCTTCGCGTTGGGCGGCCATTCAATTTTGCTGTCGACTCTCTTGTTGCGTGTACGCGAGCAATTTGGCCGTAGTTTCGCGTTGAGCCACTTCATTGAAGTTCCGACGATTCGTACGCTCGCAACGCTGATGGAGGACGGAGAACCACCCGACGCATCCTCTGGCCAGGCAGTCTTGGATGCCCAACGGGATTGGGTGATCACTCCCTTGCATAGGAATTGCGCTGGTGATCCGCACAAAGTGATTGTGACGGGGGCCAACAGTTTCGTCGGCGTCCATATTGTCGAAGCATTGCTGGCCTCTGGTGTAACCGAGGTGGCATGCCTGGTACGTGAGATGCCGGGGAAGCCTGCAATGGCACGCTTTACCCAGTCGCTGCGCGAATACCACCTGGAACACCTGGACTTGAGCCGGGTACGGGTAGTCGCCGCCGACATCAGCCTGCCGCGACTGGGTTTGACCTGCGAGGTGTATGACACGCTCGCCGCAGACTTTGGCGTGCTGGTGCATAACGCGGCGCAGGTCAACCACGTGATGGACTATGCGTCACTGGCCAGAGACAACGTTGAACCCATATTCGAATGCCTGCGCCTGTGCGAGACCCGCTGCAAGAAGGTCTTCAACTTTGTCTCAACGTTGTCGGCGTCCAGCAGCATCGACCCGCAAGGGTATGTGCTAGAAGCACCGGCTGCGACCACCCTGCCGCTGTATATCCGCAATGGCTACAACCTATCCAAGTGGGCAGCCGAGCGAGTGTTGGGGCGTACGGTCGCGCAAGGTGCCTGGGTAAATATCCATCGCCCTGGAAATATCAGCTTCAACAGTCGCAACGGTGTCTGCCAGCCGCAGAAGAATCGCCTGATGCTGATGCTTAAGGGGTCTCTGCAGTTGGGAATGTTGCCTCGGCTGGATCTGAATTTCGACCTAATGCCCGTGGACTTCCTGGCTCGATTCATTGCTTACCACTGCACGCGCTTTGAAGCGGACAGAAGCGTATTCAACCTGCACAACCCACAGCCATTGAGCTGGGATCACTACCTGGATGCGTTCAGCCGGGCGGGCCATCGGTTCGAACGGGTGAGTACTGCGCGTTGGCAGCAGGCGCTGCGAACAGCGGGCCAGGACAATGCGTTGTTTGGCGTAATCGGGTTTTACCTGGATCGACTGGATGAAGACATTGGCGACACGTTGATGATCCGTCATGACAACGCACAACACGGCGTCCAGCAGATGGGCGAGCAGTACCCCGAAAAGAACGCGGCGCTGCTGAGTAGAGGCTGCAATTACCTTAAGACCATCGGCTTTCTCTGAACCGCTTCAGGACAACTTCATGAAACCGCTGCAACCCGATACGTTAATTCATAACCCAAACGGCCGGCCGATCGTGGCCTCTGTGGTGATCGACTGCCATGCCACCCGCCTATGGAACACGGTGGGACGGTTTGCAGGCTTCGATACCTTCATACCGGCCCTGACGCATATCGAAATGACCGGCACCGGTGTGGGCGCCTTACGCACGAAATTTTTCCGCGATGGCAACCGAGTGGTGGAACAGCTAAATAGCTGGGATGAGCACGCGATGCACATGACCTGGACCACGATCTACAACACCCTGGGCGTGGCCAGGCTGTGGGCGGCAATCAAAGTAGACGCTCTTGGAGAGCACTGCTCCAGGGTAACCTGGACCATCATTGCCGAGCCCTTAGACGCAGCACAGGTGGGATTTGAGCAGTTTGTGCAGGGGTTCGCCGATGGCGCCCTGGAGAATGTTCGCCGCTTGCTGGGTAAGCGATAGGAGCGAGATCGCTCGCTCCTACACACTCAGCAGATCAAATTTTGAAGCTATCGACCAACTGCTTCAACCGATTGGCCTGTTGAGACAGCGCATCGCAGTCTTTCAGGGTTTCGTTGAGGTTGGTCACACCTTGCTGGTTCAGCAGGTTGATCTGGTTGATGTCGACGTTGAGGGTTTCCACCACGGCAGTCTGTTCCTCAGTAGCGGCGGCCACGGACTGGTTCATGCCGTCGATCTCGACGATTCGCTGCGTTACGCTGACCAGGCGCTCACCGGCCTGGTTGGCCACCTGAACGCTTTCTTCGCTGGAGGTCTGGCTGGCATTCATGGTGGTCACCGCCTCACGCGAGCCCACTTGCAGCGAAGTGATCATCTTATGAATCTCTTCAGCCGACTCCTGGGTACGGTGAGCCAGGTTACGCACCTCATCGGCGACCACGGCGAACCCGCGTCCGGCTTCACCAGCACGTGCTGCTTCGATTGCCGCGTTCAATGCCAGCAAGTTGGTTTGCTGGGAGATGCCTTTGATCACATCAAGGATGTGGCCGATGTTGTCGGTGCTGGCGTTCAGCGTTTCGATCTGGGTGCAGGACAGGCTGATCTTTTGCGACAGTTCCGACATTGCCAGGATGGTTTGCTCAACCACTTTGCGCCCATCGTCGGCCTGCTCGCTGGCACCACTGGCGTGCTGTGAGGCGTCAGCGGCGTTACGGGCGATTTCCTGAGTAGCGGCGCCCAGCTCGTTGATTGCTGCGGCGACGCTGTTGGTACGTGCGCTCTGCTCGTCAGAGCCTATGATCGAAGCGTTGGAGGACGCCATCACACGCTGGGACAGGTCATGCACCTGGCGCGTTGCTGAAGACACTTCGGAAATCGAGGCGTGGATACGTTCTACGAACCGGTTGAACGCACTGCCCACTTCACCGAACTCGTCTTTGCTGGTAACCGTCAAGCGGCGGGTCAGGTCACCCTCACCCTGGGCGATGTCCTGCATGGCAATGCCCATGGTGGTCAGAGGGCGCAGCAATACTTGAATCAGCAGGCTCAAGAGCACCGCAATCGCGACAACAGCGATCAGCATGGCGATCAACGCGGACGTGCGGAATTTGCCCAGCGGTGCATAGGCTTTGTCTTTATCGATCGACAGACCGATATACCAATCAGCACCGGGCAAACCGCTGATAGGCGTGAACGACAGGATGCGGTCCTGACCTTTGAGGACGACCTCCTGGTTAACTTTCTCAATACGGACGCTGGTACCTGGATAGATGTCCTTGAGGTTTTTCATCACTTGGTCTTCGTCAGGGCTGACGATGACTTGGCCGTCGCCGCTGACCAGGAACGCATGGCCGATACCGCCGAAGTCCACCGAGTTGATGATCTTCACCAGGGTTTGCAGGCTCAGGTCACCGCCGACCACACCGAGCAACTCGCCGTTCTTTTTCACCGGCATGGCGATCGTTACGATCTGCCCACCCACTGCGGCCATATAGGGCGGCGTCAGCATGGGCTTATCGGCAGCCACCGCTTGCTTGTACCAGGGACGCTGACGAGGGTCGTAGCCGTCAGGCATCTTTGCGTCGGGACGCTGGGTGAACACGCCGTTGGTTTGACCAACGTAGGTGAACTGGAAGTTCGAGGTGAACGCCGGTTGATCGACCAACCCCGGGAGGTCAGCCGCACTGCCTTGGTGGGCAACGTTTTGCGTCAGACTTTCGAGCACCAATATCCGACCGCTGAGCCAGTTCTGCACACTGCTGGCGGTGAGCTCACCCGACTGCTGGATAGACGACTCCAGGTTCTGCTTGATGGTGCTGCGCTGCAGGTAGTCGTTGTAAAGAGTAAATAACGCGAAGGCTAGAACCACGACGCCTGACGCGGCCAACAAAATTTTATGACTGAACTTGAGATTCATTTCATCGACTTCTTTTTGCCAAAGGGGGGGTGAGCGGGCCGAATGGAGCATTCCATGTACGGTCTAGGCAGCGTCTCGGGCCGCTCTATTTCGGTGCACACATGGCTTATCAGGCTTTCGGCCACGCCGAAGTAAAACTTAGTGATTTGTGGGAAAGATCTTCTTTTTAGGTAGGAAACCGACAAAAGGTTGTCGTACAAGGAGCGAAGTAAAAAATTTTTCCGCCTGCCAAGCACTGAGACAAATTGACATCTGTAGCGCCTGGACGAGCTTGTTTACAGGCCTCCCTCTGAATACACCTCGCGTGAAGATAGCGTTGTGCAGACGCTTTACTGCACCCACCACAACTGGCTTAACACGTGGCTGCGGCCGTATGGCCAATGTCGCAGATGCAGCAGAACTGCCTCAAAACGCCTTCATTCGACTGCTGTAGAGAATCGAACGTTTTGAACTCAAGGCGCTACGGGCATTGTTGCGCACAAGTGCACGAGGGGTGGTCGTTGATCACTGGCGCCGCGAGGAGATCGAACGAGCCTATATCGAGTCAATCGCCCATCTGTCCGAAGCGCTGGCGCCAAGCGCTGAGACGCGGGCGTTGGTATTGGAGTTACTGGAGGACATCGCCCGGCTTTTGGAAGGGCTAAAACCTGAGGTGCGTAAGGTATTTCTGATGGTTCAGTGTGATTGGCTAACGTACAAGCTGATCACAAAACAGATGGGTATATCACTGAGGTCAGTTGAGCGTTATGTCGCCGAGGCGCTTTACTACTGCTCCGTCCTGCGTTACGGCGCCAATGAATAACACCACACGCTCCGCGCCAGACTCTAGGGTGGTCAAGCAGGCCATCAGTTGGATGCTGCGCTTACGTCACAACCCCGCCAATACACGGCTGCGCCTGCAATGCGAGCAATGGCGCGAAGCTCATCATGATCACGAACTGGCCTGGCAACGGGTACTGGCGCTACAACAGGAGCTCAATAGCCATCTGACCGCGATCCCCGGGGTACATAAAGCACTGGAAAACAGTACACAAGGCCTGGGACGGCGGCAGGCACTGAAGTTATTGGCCGGCGTACTGCTGGTGGGCTCAACAGTATGGCTAAGCCGGGACCTGACCGGTTTGCAGCGCTGGACTTCTGACCTCGCAACAGCCCCCGGCGAGCGCCGCAGCATGCAATTGCCCGATGGCACTCGCCTGCAACTCAACACAGACAGCGCGGTAGACCTGGACTTCAATCCGCAGCAGCATCTGATCACATTGGTGCGTGGGGAAATCCTAGTGACCTGCAGTGCTGCTTCCTCTGCCCCATTGTTGGTTCAAGCTCAACACGGCTTGCTGGAAGGTATCGAAGGGCGTTTTACAGTTCGCCAGTACAGTGACTGCACACGCTTGAATGTGGTCAGCGGTACTGTAGCGATTCACTCACCGCACAGGCCGGATGGACTTTCGACGCGCGTTCACGCAGGTGAGAGTTACGTCGTGCGTCAGACCGAAGCCATGCTTGCTCCGCCGCCAGATATGGACATTGCTGCTTGGTCAGATGGGCTGCTAGTGACCCGAAATATGCGGTTGATCGACTTCCTTGCAGAAGTTAGGCGTTATCGCCCTGGTTATCTGGGCTGCTCAATGGATATTGCAGATTTAAGGCTGTCGGGTGCATTCCGCCTGGAGGACACCGATAAATTGCTAGCGATACTGCCACGCATACTGCCGGTACACGTGCGCTATCGCACGCGTTGGTGGGTGAGCCTGGAGCGAAGGGTCTAATTTTTCACTTTTTTGGCGGCTTTTTTCCGTGAGTCCGGCTTAGACAGTGAGCCAGTCAATCTGCGCTCACCAGGCATCTACAGATGCTGAACATGCCAGCGTGTTTTCCCCGCAACACGCTCGACTCTTCCTACACGCTATTGGGTCAAGCCATACGCGCAGCATTGCTGTTGACGGCGCTGGGTAGCGGTACGGTACTCATCAGTGTCTCAGCGGCAGAAGCCCGCACCGAGCAGGTCAATCAACCCTACAAGATAGCTGCAGGCCCACTGAGCCAGGTACTCAATCAGTTCTCACGACCGATAGGCGTCACTATGTCCAGCATGCCAGAGCAAACTCAGGACCGGCACTCGGTGGGGTTACAGTGCGATGCGCTGCTTAAATGATCGCTCGGTGGATAACATTTACCTTGATGGCTTGAAGTCCATGAGGGACAGAGGCACCTATAGCACGATGTAAGTTGCATCCGTACTTCCTGGAGCGCGTGGACATTCTCAAGGGTCCTTCCTCACTACTCTATGGGCGCAGATGTCCCGTCTGAGCATCGACTTTACCGATGACACTTCACTGACGTTACAGGCCTATCTCCACTAGGGCGACCAAGCAAACCATGCTGATAGGTGCGGGCTATCAAGGGCGTAAAACAGTGGTGGATTGGACAAGTGGGTCGCTTGAGCCAATCAATGCGTTTAACCCAGCCTATGGTAACTCTGCTATCAGCTATTACAGCCCTACCAGCTTCTTGCGCCGGGTGGAGCAAACCGGGTTTTATCTGCAAGACCTGATCGAATTGATCAGGAAAATCTGGCAACCAAGCTACCGCAGGAAAGCTTTTATCGTGCTGTCGGCGCTGTACGCTCGCTGGGGCTGGAATTGGAAGCATATATGGAGCTAAGTTCCTGAGCAGCTATACCTTTAAGGTAACGTCGACTTGAAGGGCGTGGATGTGAGGCTGAATGCTAACAATCTGACCAATGAAACTTATGTAGCGTCCTATGCCAGTCTGAACTTCTGCTATCTGGGTGAAGAGCGCAGCGTAAGCGCAAGGTAAGTTACCAGTTCTGAGCCACTAGTGCGGCCCCCACCCACCAGCGCCTCTAAACGACAAAACCCCTGTCTGTATAACAGACAGGGGTTTTGGAATTTAATCTTGACGATGACCTACTCTCACATGGGGAAACCCCACACTACCATCGGCGATGCATCGTTTCACTACTGAGTTCGGGATGGGATCAGGTGGTTCCAATGCTCTATGGTCGTCAAGAAATTCTGTGTATCGGATCGTTGCATTCGCATCGCGCCGATGAAATTCATGAGTTTCTACATAAAACAAAACCCCATCTGCTTTCGCAAATGGGGTTTCGGAATTTAATCTTGACGATGACCTACTCTCACATGGGGAAACCCCACACTACCATCGGCGATGCATCGTTTCACTACTGAGTTCGGGATGGGATCAGGTGGTTCCAATGCTCTATGGTCGTCAAGAAATTCGGGTACTGAGTCGTGACCAGTTGGCCTCGCTTCAGCAAATTGGGTATGTGATAGCTTTCGGTGTTTGCAAGAGTCGAACTTTCGGTTCATTTCGTCTTCACACACCGCAATCTGGTGCTCTTTCGCTTTTAAGCTCGAAGCAAGCAAATTGCTTGGGTGTTATATGGTCAAGCCTCACGGGCAATTAGTATTGGTTAGCTCAACGCCTCACAGCGCTTACACACCCAACCTATCAACGTCGTAGTCTTCGACGGCCCTTCAGGGAACTCAAGGTTCCAGTGAGATCTCATCTTGAGGCTAGTTTCCCGCTTAGATGCTTTCAGCGGTTATCTATTCCGAACATAGCTACCCGGCAATGCCACTGGCGTGACAACCGGAACACCAGAGGTTCGTCCACTCCGGTCCTCTCGTACTAGGAGCAGCCCCTCTCAAATCTCAAACGTCCACGGCAGATAGGGACCGAACTGTCTCACGACGTTCTAAACCCAGCTCGCGTACCACTTTAAATGGCGAACAGCCATACCCTTGGGACCGGCTTCAGCCCCAGGATGTGATGAGCCGACATCGAGGTGCCAAACACCGCCGTCGATATGAACTCTTGGGCGGTATCAGCCTGTTATCCCCGGAGTACCTTTTATCCGTTGAGCGATGGCCCTTCCATACAGAACCACCGGATCACTAAGACCTACTTTCGTACCTGCTCGACGTGTCTGTCTCGCAGTCAAGCGCGCTTTTGCCTTTATACTCTACGACCGATTTCCGACCGGTCTGAGCGCACCTTCGTACTCCTCCGTTACTCTTTAGGAGGAGACCGCCCCAGTCAAACTACCCACCATACACTGTCCTCGATCCGGATAACGGACCTGAGTTAGAACCTCAAAGTTGCCAGGGTGGTATTTCAAGGTTGGCTCCACGCAGACTGGCGTCCACGCTTCAAAGCCTCCCACCTATCCTACACAAGCAAATTCAAAGTCCAGTGCAAAGCTATAGTAAAGGTTCACGGGGTCTTTCCGTCTAGCCGCGGATACACTGCATCTTCACAGCGATTTCAATTTCACTGAGTCTCGGGTGGAGACAGCGCCGCCATCGTTACGCCATTCGTGCAGGTCGGAACTTACCCGACAAGGAATTTCGCTACCTTAGGACCGTTATAGTTACGGCCGCCGTTTACCGGGGCTTCGATCAAGAGCTTCGCGTTAGCTAACCCCATCAATTAACCTTCCGGCACCGGGCAGGCGTCACACCCTATACGTCCACTTTCGTGTTTGCAGAGTGCTGTGTTTTTAATAAACAGTCGCAGCGGCCTGGTATCTTCGACCGGCATGAGCTTACGGAGCAAGTCCTTCACCCTCACCGGCGCACCTTCTCCCGAAGTTACGGTGCCATTTTGCCTAGTTCCTTCACCCGAGTTCTCTCAAGCGCCTTGGTATTCTCTACCCAACCACCTGTGTCGGTTTGGGGTACGGTTCCTGGTTACCTGAAGCTTAGAAGCTTTTCTTGGAAGCATGGCATCAACCACTTCGTTAACTAAAAGTTAACTCGTCATCAGCTCTCGGCCTTAAGATCCCGGATTTACCTAAGATCTCAGCCTACCACCTTAAACTTGGACAACCAACGCCAAGCTGGCCTAGCCTTCTCCGTCCCTCCATCGCAATAACCAGAAGTACAGGAATATTAACCTGTTTTCCATCGACTACGCTTTTCAGCCTCGCCTTAGGGACCGACTAACCCTGCGTCGATTAACGTTGCGCAGGAAACCTTGGTCTTTCGGCGTGGGTGTTTTTCACACCCATTGTCGTTACTCATGTCAGCATTCGCACTTCTGATACCTCCAGCAAGCTTCTCAACTCACCTTCACAGGCTTACAGAACGCTCCTCTACCGCATCACTTACGTGATACCCGTAGCTTCGGTGTATGGTTTGAGCCCCGTTACATCTTCCGCGCAGGCCGACTCGACTAGTGAGCTATTACGCTTTCTTTAAAGGGTGGCTGCTTCTAAGCCAACCTCCTAGCTGTCTAAGCCTTCCCACATCGTTTCCCACTTAACCATAACTTTGGGACCTTAGCTGACGGTCTGGGTTGTTTCCCTTTTCACGACGGACGTTAGCACCCGCCGTGTGTCTCCCATGCTCGGCACTTGTAGGTATTCGGAGTTTGCATCGGTTTGGTAAGTCGGGATGACCCCCTAGCCGAAACAGTGCTCTACCCCCTACAGTGATACATGAGGCGCTACCTAAATAGCTTTCGAGGAGAACCAGCTATCTCCGAGCTTGATTAGCCTTTCACTCCGATCCACAGGTCATCCGCTAACTTTTCAACGGTAGTCGGTTCGGTCCTCCAGTTAGTGTTACCCAACCTTCAACCTGCCCATGGATAGATCGCCCGGTTTCGGGTCTATTCCCAGCGACTAGACGCCCTATTAAGACTCGCTTTCGCTACGCCTCCCCTATTCGGTTAAGCTCGCCACTGAAAATAAGTCGCTGACCCATTATACAAAAGGTACGCAGTCACCCAACAAAGTGGGCTCCCACTGCTTGTACGCATACGGTTTCAGGATCTATTTCACTCCCCTCTCCGGGGTTCTTTTCGCCTTTCCCTCACGGTACTAGTTCACTATCGGTCAGTCAGTAGTATTTAGCCTTGGAGGATGGTCCCCCCATATTCAGACAAAGTTTCTCGTGCTCCGTCCTACTCGATTTCATGACTAAGAGATTTTCGCGTACAGGGCTATCACCCACTATGGCCGCACTTTCCAGAGCGTTCCGCTAATCTCAAAGCCACTTAAGGGCTAGTCCCCGTTCGCTCGCCACTACTAAGGGAATCTCGGTTGATTTCTTTTCCTCAGGGTACTTAGATGTTTCAGTTCCCCTGGTTCGCCTCTTACGCCTATGTATTCAGCGTAAGATAACCATCTTATGATGGCTGGGTTCCCCCATTCAGACATCTCCGGATCAAAGTCTGTTTGCCGACTCCCCGAAGCTTTTCGCAGGCTACCACGTCTTTCATCGCCTCTGACTGCCAAGGCATCCACCGTATGCGCTTCTTCACTTGACCATATAACCCCAAGCAATCTGGTTATACTGTGAAGACAACATTCGCCGAAAATTCGATTTGGCTCTTTCGAGCCACTCACAAATTTTACCTTAGCCTGATCCGTTACCAGTGAAAGTAACGTTCAGTCTATCTTTCTATCACATACCCAAATTTTTAAAGAACGATCTAATCAAAGACTAGAAATCAACATTCACCATCATCACAATGGAATGCTCATTTCTAAGCTTTCAACAAACAGAAGCAGTAGTGGTGGAGCCAAACGGGATCGAACCGTTGACCTCCTGCGTGCAAGGCAGGCGCTCTCCCAGCTGAGCTATGGCCCCGTATTTCTACAGGCGTTTCCCACACAAAATTGGTGGGTCTGGGCAGATTCGAACTGCCGACCTCACCCTTATCAGGGGTGCGCTCTAACCAACTGAGCTACAGACCCAATTTCGGGCTGCTTCTTTATCGTCTTCTTCAATGAATCAAGCAATTCGTGTGGGAACTTATGGAGCAGCTGATGTCGTCGATTAAGGAGGTGATCCAGCCGCAGGTTCCCCTACGGCTACCTTGTTACGACTTCACCCCAGTCATGAATCACACCGTGGTAACCGTCCTCCCGAAGGTTAGACTAGCTACTTCTGGTGCAACCCACTCCCATGGTGTGACGGGCGGTGTGTACAAGGCCCGGGAACGTATTCACCGCGACATTCTGATTCGCGATTACTAGCGATTCCGACTTCACGCAGTCGAGTTGCAGACTGCGATCCGGACTACGATCGGTTTTATGGGATTAGCTCCACCTCGCGGCTTGGCAACCCTCTGTACCGACCATTGTAGCACGTGTGTAGCCCAGGCCGTAAGGGCCATGATGACTTGACGTCATCCCCACCTTCCTCCGGTTTGTCACCGGCAGTCTCCTTAGAGTGCCCACCATTACGTGCTGGTAACTAAGGACAAGGGTTGCGCTCGTTACGGGACTTAACCCAACATCTCACGACACGAGCTGACGACAGCCATGCAGCACCTGTCTCAATGTTCCCGAAGGCACCAATCTATCTCTAGAAAGTTCATTGGATGTCAAGGCCTGGTAAGGTTCTTCGCGTTGCTTCGAATTAAACCACATGCTCCACCGCTTGTGCGGGCCCCCGTCAATTCATTTGAGTTTTAACCTTGCGGCCGTACTCCCCAGGCGGTCAACTTAATGCGTTAGCTGCGCCACTAAGAGCTCAAGGCTCCCAACGGCTAGTTGACATCGTTTACGGCGTGGACTACCAGGGTATCTAATCCTGTTTGCTCCCCACGCTTTCGCACCTCAGTGTCAGTATCAGTCCAGGTGGTCGCCTTCGCCACTGGTGTTCCTTCCTATATCTACGCATTTCACCGCTACACAGGAAATTCCACCACCCTCTACCATACTCTAGTCAGTCAGTTTTGAATGCAGTTCCCAGGTTGAGCCCGGGGATTTCACATCCAACTTAACAAACCACCTACGCGCGCTTTACGCCCAGTAATTCCGATTAACGCTTGCACCCTCTGTATTACCGCGGCTGCTGGCACAGAGTTAGCCGGTGCTTATTCTGTCGGTAACGTCAAAACAATCACGTATTAGGTAACTGCCCTTCCTCCCAACTTAAAGTGCTTTACAATCCGAAGACCTTCTTCACACACGCGGCATGGCTGGATCAGGCTTTCGCCCATTGTCCAATATTCCCCACTGCTGCCTCCCGTAGGAGTCTGGACCGTGTCTCAGTTCCAGTGTGACTGATCATCCTCTCAGACCAGTTACGGATCGTCGCCTTGGTGAGCCATTACCTCACCAACTAGCTAATCCGACCTAGGCTCATCTGATAGCGCAAGGCCCGAAGGTCCCCTGCTTTCTCCCGTAGGACGTATGCGGTATTAGCGTCCGTTTCCGAACGTTATCCCCCACTACCAGGCAGATTCCTAGGCATTACTCACCCGTCCGCCGCTCTCAAGAGAAGCAAGCTTCTCTCTACCGCTCGACTTGCATGTGTTAGGCCTGCCGCCAGCGTTCAATCTGAGCCATGATCAAACTCTTCAGTTCAAACATCTTTGGGTTTTTAAGAAACCCTAAACTTGGCTCAGCAATCGTTGGTTACATCTTTGATTTCTCGCGGAGTAACTTGTGATGCTGATAATCTTGTTGACTATCAGTCTGACTCCACAAGCACCCACACGAATTGCTTGATTCAGTTGTTAAAGAGCGGTTGGTTAAGATCTTTCGTCTCAACCGAGGCGCGCATTCTACAGCAGCCTCATTTGCTGTCAAGTGATTATTTTCAGAAGCTTTCGAAGATTTCTTCAACAACTTCAACCACTTGCGCTTCTGATCTCTCATCAGCGGGAGGCGAATTCTACAGCGTTACACGCTGCTGTCAACACCTCTTTTTCAACTTCCTTTTGACTTCGATGAACTGAAGCAACTTACCGCCGAAAACTGCGCAACTCATTGTTTACCAAGGAGTTTTCCGTTTCGACTGCGCCGGAAGTGGGGCGAATTATAGGCTCCCAGAATCTCACGTCAACCTTTTAATTTGCTATATCTATCAATTGGCTATGATTGATTAAAAAATGGTCAACCGAGCGCATTATATATAGAACAGAACATCTAGATGACACCTGCCCCCCTTAAAGCAGCCACATTCGCAGCCCCCAACCCGAGCACACGCTGTAGTACCTGAGCTGTATGCTCACCCAACAGCGGAGGCGCACTGCGGTACTCCACAGGCGTCTTGGACAACCGAATGGGGCTGGCAACCTGAGGCACCATCCCCGCCAGCGCATGTGGTAGCTGCATAGCCAACCCACGCGCCTTGACCTGCGGATCAGCAAACACCTGCGCCAAATCATTGATCGGCCCACAAGGCACACCCACCCGCTCCAGCCGCGACACCCACTCAGCCGTCGTTTTGAAGACAGTAGCCTGGCGAATCAACGGAATCAGCTCTGCACGGTTAGCCACTCGTACCTTATTAGTAGAGAAGCGCGGATCATCCGCCCACTGCGGCTGACCAGCCACTTCGGCGAACTTGCGAAACTGGCTGTCATTTCCCACCGTCAGAATGAAATCACCATCGGCTGTAGGGAAGTCCTGATAAGGCACGATATTCGGATGAGCGTTACCCAGACGCTTTGGGGACACCCCTGTCGTTAGGTAATTCATCGCCTGATTAGCCAGACACGCCACCTGCACATCAAGCAATGCCATATCGATATGCTGACCACCACCGTCGTGATCGCGATGCGCCAGCGCAGCAAGAATCGCCACCGTCGAGTAGAGCCCAGTAAGGATGTCAGTTAACGCCACCCCAACCTTCACCGGCCCCGCACCCTCATCACCCTCCGGTCGACCGGTCAGACTCATCAGCCCGCCCAGCCCCTGGATCATGAAGTCGTAGCCCGCACGGCCGGCATACGGTCCGGTCTGGCCAAACCCAGTGATGGAGCAATAGATCAACTCCGGATTAACGGCCTTGAGTGACTCATAGTCCAGCCCATATGCCGCCAGGCCACCGACCTTGAAGTTCTCGATCAGGATGTCGGACTTGGCCGCCAGGTCCCGCACCAATTGCTGACCCTCCGGTTGCGTAAAATCGATAGTCACCGACTCTTTATTACGATTAGCGGATAGGTAGTACGCCGCCTCACTGGTGTTCTCGCCATAAGCATCCTTAAGGAAGGGCGGGCCCCAAGCACGCGTATCGTCACCGTTACCGGGACGCTCGACCTTGATCACCTCAGCCCCAAGATCCGCAAGAATCTGTCCGGACCAAGGGCCCGCCAACACTCGCGACAAATCCAGTACCCGCAGATGCGAAAGCGCGCCCATACCGCTCTCCTATTAATAGAACGCCTGAAGACCGGTTTGCGCGCGCCCCAGAATCAAGGCGTGAACGTCATGTGTGCCCTCATAGGTGTTAACCACTTCAAGATTCACCAAATGACGCGCCACCCCGAACTCGTCGGAAATCCCATTGCCACCCAACATGTCCCGCGCCATACGAGCGATATCCAAAGACTTGCCGCACGAGTTGCGCTTCATGATCGACGTAATCTCAACCGCAGCCGTTCCCTCATCCTTCATACGCCCCAGACGCAAGCAACCTTGCAGCGCCAGAGTGATCTCGGTCTGCATATCCGCCAGTTTCTTTTGGATCAGTTGGGTAGCCGCCAATGGACGACCGAACTGCTGACGATCAAGCGTGTATTGGCGAGCGGTGTGCCAGCAGAACTCGGCAGCCCCCAACGCCCCCCAGGAGATGCCATAGCGCGCCGAGTTAAGGCAGGTGAAAGGACCTTTCAAGCCACGCACATCCGGGAAAATGTTCTCTTCCGGCACAAACACGTTGTCCATCACGATCTCACCAGTAATAGAGGCGCGAAGGCCGACCTTGCCGTGAATCGCTGGCGCACTCAGGCCCTTCCAGCCTTTCTCCAAGACAAAACCACGGATATCACCGGCGTCATCCTTACCCCACACTACAAACACGTCTGCAATCGGGCTATTGGTGATCCACATCTTGGCGCCCGTAAGGCTGTAGCCGCCGTCCACTTTGCGCGCACGCGTAATCATCGCGCCTGGATCAGAGCCGTGGTTAGGCTCGGTCAAACCAAAACAGCCAATCCATTCGCCGGAGGCCAGCTTGGGCAAGTACTTCTGCTTTTGCGCTTCGGTGCCGAACTCATTGATAGGCACCATTACCAATGACGACTGAACACTCATCATGGAACGGTAACCGGAGTCGACGCGCTCAACTTCACGCGCAATCAACCCGTAACTGACATAGTTCAAGCCACTGCCACCGTACTGCTCAGGAATCATCGCCCCCAGCAAGCCGGTTTCACCCATTTCACGGAAAATCGCCGGATCTGTTTTTTCATGGCGGAAGGCTTCGAGAACACGGGGCGCCAGCTTGTCCTGGGCAAATTGCTCAGCACTGTCACGCACCATGCGCTCTTCTTCGGTGAGCTGTTGATCCAGCAGTAGCGGATCGATCCAGTTAAAGCTTGCCTTGCCAGCCATGAATAAGTCCTCGCAAAGAAATCAGATGTCGTGGGGGGAGCCTAGGCCGAGCGAGCGGGGAGAGCAAACGAGGTTTCCGCATAGCCTTGTGCTAATTTCTCACTCCGTAACACTCAGAAACTGCGCAAGCGCGCTTTATATGTGAGTACAACGTACATGCGCAGAAAAATACCAAGCACAACCGCCCTCGTCAGTTTTGAAGCGGCCGCACGCCACGAGAGCTTTACCAAGGCTGCGCACGAGCTCTCCATTACCCAGGGTGCCATTTGTCGGCAGATAGCCAGCCTTGAGGAGTTTTTGAGTGTCGAGCTATTTCGGCGATCACGGCGTGGGGTAAAGCTGACGGAAGCAGGTCTGTCCTACAGCCGCAGAGTGGCAACTCAGCTGGATGCCGTGGAACGCGACACCCTGTCAGTCATGGGCCAGCAGGGCGCCAACACTATCGAGTTGGCCGTAGTACCCACCTTTGGTACCCAATGGTTGATCCCTCGCCTCAAGGACTTTCAACGGCAGCACCCAGAGGTGACTGTAAATCTGACCAACCGCACACGCCCCTTTCTGTTCGCCGATACCGACTTCGACGCGGCGATCTACTTCGGCGACGCTGATTGGTCCGGCACCGAGTCCCACCGGCTGCTGGGAGAAAATCCCGTCCCCGTGTGCAGCCCGCGCCTTTTGGGTGACCGCAACCGTTTCACGCCACAGGAGATCGGGGAACTGCCATTGCTTCAGCAGACCACCCGTCCGTACGCCTGGCGCCAATGGTTCAACGCTCAGCAGTTGAACGTCCCGCGCGACATGACAGGCCCGCGTTACGAGCTATTCTCGATGCTGTCCCAAGCAGCCATGCACGACATGGGCATTGCGCTGATCCCACCGTTCCTGATCCAGCGAGAACTGGACGAGCATCAACTGGTGATCGCCAACCCTGACGCGCTAACAAGCACCAAGGCTTATTACCTGATGATTCCTGACAGGAAAGTCGAATCAGCCTCATTGCAGGCGTTTCGGGACTGGCTCATTGACCAATCCCAGCGCTATAGCCCCAGCAATTAAAGGCCAAAGCCCTCATGCTGACTTTGTAGTCAGTTAATTTTTGATCCTACAGATATACGTATATGTCGCATTTTCACAGACTGTATCTATCCATCAAAAATAGGGCTTAACACCATGATTTTAGTGGCTTGCAGCGACTCCAACAGGCCAATGCCCGACTATTCACATCAATCATGGGCAAACACCAAAAAAACACCTAGGGCCCTTTAATTACCTGTATTTAAAGAGGTTATTTCAGCATGTTGCGACAATCAGTCACAGGGTGACTTGTAGTTAATTTTTCGTCACCCGTCATAATCCCTTGAAGGCCGTAAAGTTCGCCTGCAAAATGCCGCGCCCCGCTGTCATTTCAGCGGGATCGTGCTGATCGGCCGCCCCAGTTGCGCCACTCGCGGTGCACTGGCCTTTTTACAAAAAGATCAAAAGCAAAAAGATCATGCAGGAGATTTGACGTGCACATTGGTGTTCCTCTCGAAACCCAGACCGGTGAAACGCGGGTGGCTGCCACCCCGGAAACCATCAAGAAGCTGATCGGCCAGGGCCATAAGGTCACTGTACAAAGCGGGGCTGGCCTGAAAGCCAGTGTCGTCGACAGTGCCTATGAAACGGCAGGCGCAACCATTGGCAGTGCCAACGATGCGTTCGGCGCCGAGCTGATCCTCAAGGTGGTAGCGCCCAGCGACAGCGAACTTACGCTGATCAAAAGCGGCACCGTTTTGGTGGGCATGCTCAATCCGTTCAGCAACGAAACCATTGCCAAGCTGGCGGAGAAGGGCATCACCGCTTTCGCTCTTGAAGCCGCGCCACGCACTTCGCGGGCACAGAGCCTCGACGTGTTGTCGTCTCAGGCCAACATCGCGGGCTATAAAGCCGTACTGCTGGCTGCTCATCACTATCCGCGCTTCATGCCGATGCTGATGACCGCCGCCGGCACCGTCAAAGCCGCGCGCGTGCTGATCCTCGGCGCCGGTGTTGCTGGTCTGCAGGCGATTGCCACGGCGAAACGCCTGGGCGCAGTGATCGAAGCGTCTGACGTGCGCCCCGCCGTCAAAGAGCAAATTGAATCCCTCGGCGCCAAGTTCGTCGACGTGCCCTACGAGACTGACGAAGAACGCGAATGCGCCGTCGGCGTCGGTGGTTACGCACGCCCGATGCCAACCAGTTGGATGCAGCGCCAGGCCCTGGCCGTGCACGAGCGCGCCAAGCAAGCCGATATCGTCATCACCACCGCACTGATTCCCGGGCGTAAAGCACCCACACTGCTCAGCGCCGAGACCGTCGCGCAGATGAAGCCTGGCTCGGTGGTCATCGACCTCGCCGCCGCCCAAGGTGGCAACTGCCCGCTCACCGTGGCTGACGAAACCGTCGTGGAAAACGGCGTGATCATCTGTGGCCCGACCAATCTCGCCGGTGCTGTCGCCGCCGACGCGTCAGCCTTGTACGCGCGCAACCTGCTGGACTTCCTGAAGCTGGTCTTCAACAAGGAAGGGCAGTTTGAACTCAACCTCGAAGACGACATAGTCGCCGCGTGCCTGATGTGCCGCGACGGCCAAGTCATCCGCAAAAACGCCTAAGCAGGGATTCAGACGATGGAAGAGCTTATCTCCCCCGGTATCTACAACCTGATCATCTTTGTGCTGGCGATTTATGTCGGTTACCACGTGGTCTGGAACGTTACCCCCGCGCTGCACACGCCATTGATGGCGGTGACCAACGCCATTTCCGCGATTGTGATCGTCGGCGCCATGCTGGCCGCCGCCCTCACAGTGACACCATTGGGCAAGACCATGGGCACGCTGGCGGTCGCTTTGGCGGCAGTCAATGTGTTCGGCGGCTTCCTGGTGACTCGTAGGATGCTTGAGATGTTCAAGAAGAAAGCGCCCAAAGCTGTGAAAGAAGAGGTGCAGAAGTAATGAGCATGAATCTGGTAACGACGCTCTACCTGATCGCGTCGATCTGCTTTATCCAGGCCCTTAAGGGCCTGTCGCACCCGACCACATCGCGACGCGGCAACCTGTTCGGAATGCTTGGCATGGCGCTGGCGGTGCTCACCACTGTGGGCCTCATCTATAAGCTGGGCGCTGAGCTCGCCACCGCCGGTATCGGCTACGTAATCGTCGGCCTGTTGGTCGGTGGTACCGCAGGCTCGATCATGGCCAAGCGCGTAGAGATGACCAAGATGCCGGAGCTGGTTGCCTTCATGCACAGCATGATCGGCCTGGCTGCGGTGTTTATCGCTATCGCAGCAGTGGTTGAGCCGCAATCGTTGGGCATCGTTAAGCACCTGGGCGATTCAATCCCTGCCGGTAACCGCCTGGAACTGTTCCTCGGCGCTGCTATCGGTGCAATCACCTTCTCGGGTTCGGTGATCGCCTTCGGCAAACTGTCGGGCAAGTACAAGTTCCGCCTGTTTCAGGGCGCACCGGTACAGTTCGGCGGTCAGCACAAACTGAACCTGGTGCTGGGCCTGCTGACCCTCGGCCTGGGCCTGGCCTTTATGTTCACTGGCAACCTCACCGCCTTCGCGCTGATGCTGGCCCTGGCCTTCGTGCTGGGCGTGCTGATCATCATCCCAATCGGCGGCGCCGACATGCCGGTCGTCGTGTCGATGCTCAACAGCTACTCCGGCTGGGCAGCGGCGGGTATCGGTTTCTCGCTGAACAACTCGATGCTGATCATCGCCGGCTCCCTGGTGGGCTCCAGCGGCGCGATCCTGTCGTACATCATGTGCAAGGCGATGAACCGTTCCTTCTTTAATGTACTGCTCGGCGGTTTCGGCAATGCGCCGGATGCCGGTGCTGCGGCAGGCTCGAAAGAAGCGCGCCCGGTGAAGTCCGGCTCGGCCGACGACGCAACCTTCCTGCTGACCAACGCCGACACCGTGATCATCGTTCCAGGCTACGGCTTAGCGGTGGCACGTGCGCAACACGCGCTGAAGGAACTGACCGAGAAGCTGACTCACCGCGGCGTGACCGTGAAGTACGCGATCCACCCGGTGGCAGGCCGCATGCCTGGGCATATGAACGTCCTGCTGGCCGAGGCGGAAGTGCCTTACGACCAAGTGTTCGAAATGGAAGACATCAACTCGGAATTCGGCCAGGCCGACGTAGTCCTGGTGCTGGGCGCAAACGACGTGGTCAACCCGGCCGCGAAGAACGATCCGAACTCGCCAATTGCAGGGATGCCGATTCTGGAAGCCTTCAAGGCCAAAACCATCATCGTCAACAAGCGCTCGATGGCCAGCGGTTATGCCGGTTTGGATAACGAGTTGTTCTACTTGGACAAGACCATGATGGTCTTCGGTGACGCGAAGAAGGTCATCGAAGACATGGTCAAAGCCGTCGAGTAACACTGCTTCAGCGCAATACTCAAAACCCCGGCCTGCGATAGGCTGGGGTTTTTTATTACCGCATGAAACCCGACCAAAGGCTCTAAAACACTACTCGGCATTCGACCATGGTAGCGGGCCGAAACTTTTTGAAATCACTACACTGCCCACCTTGCTTCCGTAGCCTGAGATAACAATTCATGTACCGTGATCGTATCCGCTTGCCTTCGTTGTTGAACAAGGTCATGAGCGCGGCAGACGCCGCCGCACTGATCGAGGACGGCATGACCGTCGGCATGAGTGGCTTCACCCGAGCCGGTGAAGCCAAGGCCGTCCCCCACGCCCTGGCCGAACGCGCCAAGACGTCCCCGCTGAAAATCACCCTAATGACCGGTGCCAGCCTGGGTAATGACCTGGACAAGCAACTGACCGAAGCTGGCGTGCTGTCACGACGCATGCCGTTTCAAGTCGATAGCACGCTGCGCAAGGCAATCAATGCCGGCGAAGTCATGTTTATCGACCAGCATCTGTCGGAAACCGTCGAGCAACTGCGCAACAACCAGCTCAAGCTGCCAGACATTGCTGTGATCGAGGCCGTGGCGATCACCGAACAAGGGCATATCGTGCCCACCACCTCTGTGGGTAACTCGGCCAGCTTCGCGATTTTCGCCAAGCAGGTGATCATCGAGATCAACCTGGCACACAACCCGAATCTCGAAGGGTTGCACGACATCTATATCCCAACCTACCGCCCGACTCGCACGCCGATCCCGCTGGTAAAGGTCGATGACCGCATCGGCAGCACCGCGATTCCCATCCCGCCGGAAAAGATTGTCGCCATTGTCATCACCAACCAGGCGGACTCAGCTTCTACTGTTACACCTCCTGACAGTGACACCCAAGGGATCGCCAATCACTTGATTCACTTCCTCAAACAGGAAGTGGATGCCGGTCGCATGACCAACAAGCTCGGCCCCCTGCAGGCGGGTATCGGAAACATCGCCAACGCGGTGATGTGCGGATTGATCGATTCGCCGTTCGAAGACCTGACGATGTATTCCGAAGTGCTGCAGGACTCGACTTTCGACCTGATCGACGCCGGCAAGCTGAGCTTCGCGTCGGGCAGCTCGATCACGCTGTCGGAACGGCGCAACGCCGATGTGTTCGGCAATCTGGAACACTACAAGGACAAGCTGGTGCTGCGTCCGCAGGAAATCTCCAACCACCCCGAAGTGGTCCGTCGCCTGGGCATTATCGGCATCAACACGGCGCTGGAGTTCGACATCTACGGCAACGTCAACTCCACCCACGTCTGCGGCACGCGGATGATGAACGGCATTGGTGGCTCAGGCGATTTCGCGCGTAACGCGCACTTGGCGATCTTCGTAACCAAGTCAATTGCCAAGGGTGGCGCGATTTCCAGCGTGGTGCCGATGGTCAGTCATGTGGACCATACCGAGCATGATGTCGACATCCTTGTCACCGAAGTCGGCCTCGCTGACCTGCGCGGCCTGGCGCCACGGGAGCGCGCACGGGTGATCATCGACAACTGTGTGCACCCGGCGTACCGCGATGCGCTGAACAATTACTTCAATGCGGCCTGCGCCATCGGCGGACACACCCCACACATCCTGCGCGAAGCACTGAGTTGGCACATTAACCTGGAAGAAACCGGGCATATGCTCAAGGCTTGATTGATACAGATCCGGGCTGATGCAAACACACCTTCATCAGCTCGGCTTCCTGATCGTCACTTCTTAATAAAACTGTACTGCTGTACTGGTCTTTTCCGACAGAAAAATCTTACGCATATCCCCATAACTACCAATTTCGCACCATTAAAGTGCAGACAAGTACAGTTGCCCCATTTTCGTACCGTACAGCACCTATAAACAGTTAACTGGCCCCTCACAATACAGGTGAACTGTATCTAGAGAGTCTTGCGCCGGAGGAGGATCATTGGCATCAGTTAAACCACTACCTAATGCCGCCATAAGCGGAAGGATGTCATCATGGAACGTACACTCAGTTCCGAACTGTTCTTCGAAGAAAAAGCTGTAAACACCCAGGCTTCCATGCCTTTGCGCGTTCTGGCCAACCTGATGTTGTGGCAGCGCCGCATCTCCAGCCGCCACCAACTGGCTCGTCTGGATTCGCGTCTGCTGGCTGACGCCGGTATCAGCGAAGCTCAACGCTACGAAGAGCTGAGCAAGCCGTTCTGGCGCTAATTAGCGCTCGCTGGCCCTGACCCACCGGGTCCACTGCCAGCACTGATTTGTCAAAACAAAGCCCGCCCCGGGAGACCGGAGGCGGGCTTTGTTGTTTTAGGCGCGTGCGTTTCCAGTCATGCATTTAGAGGAACAGGTACAGTTTCATCAATCAATAATATAATAGGTACAGTTTTCAGAACTGCACAAAACCTATCCGAACTGATAAGCCGCGGCCTAATATCCAATCAACATTCGGCGAGTCTCTGCGCCACCTTTATTGCTCATCTATAGGAGTCACCCCATGTCCCGTCTTCGCCTGCTCAGCGCCGCCGCCCTGTTGGTCCTGGCTGCAAACGCCAATGCCTCCAGCTTTATAGTGACCACCGACTCCATCGTCGGCGCATTGAAGGCCACTTCAGACGCCACCTCCGATGCCACTTCGTCCCTTCGCGATAACAAAGTCGTGCGTGCCGCCCGAGACGACGCTGCCAGCTTTGTCGCCAGCGAAGGAGCCATTCGTGGTGTGAAGCTGGAAAGCGCCTTGGCCCAGATCCGCCAACAAGCACCACAACTGAATACCGCGACTGACGCACAGCTGGCTCAAGCCATCCTGGCTATCTGATCGCACCTGAAATGAGCGAGCGCCAGTTGCTCTTGAATGCCTCGGCGCTGGCTCTCGCCGGGGCATTGCGCTAGCCTTGGCGCTCGTTTTCAGTTGTCGAGTCCCATGGCTTTTTCATACCGCCTGTTAATTGTCCCTGTCGTGTTTTTCGCTGGCTGGTCGCCACTGGCTTCGGCCTTTGACCTGACCATCCAGAGCACCGTTGCGAGCGCGTATGCCACCAGCAAGGTGACCTCCGCACCGTTCGACCGCAAAGTAGTAGTGGCCGCTCAGGATGACGCCGCCGCGTTCATCGCCACTGACGGCCAATGGCGTGGAGCGCGGCTGGAATCGGCACTGGATTACCTGCGCCGGAACCAACCAAAACTTCATGCAAGCGACCTTGAACTGGCGCAGGCAATTCTCGTCCAATAATCATCTTTGTGTTTCCATCTTTGTATTCGGAGTTCTTCCATGCGTAGCCCGTTGATCGCCGCCACCCTTGGCCTGCTGTTGTTGGCCGACGTTGCCCAGGCGCATACCCTGGTGGCCACCAGTAACATCATTGTCCGCGCCTCCGGCCGCACCATTGATTTCACCTCGGACACCACCACCTCCATCCGCGACTCCAAAGTCGTGCGCGAAGCTCACGATGACGCCGCCAGTTTCGTCGCCACCAATGGCGAAATCCGAGGCGCACAGTTGGAAGCCGCCTTCGATACCCTGCGCACCCGCCTGCCGGAAGCCCGCGACGCCAGCGACCAGACCCTCGCCGAAGCCATCCTCGCTCTGTGAGGCGCCTCGCTGCCTGGCTCCTGGCCGGGACTGTGCTGCTGTGTGCCAGCGCAGCCCAGGCCAGCCTGCAACTGCGGCTCAAGACAGAAGGCTTGAGCCCGGCCGAACAGCAGGCCAGCCAGGCATTGCTCGATGAAGCGATGCGCTCACTGCCGCCGCGCTTTATCGAGCAGTTGGACCGACGCATCGATGTCGGCTGGACCGACAAGATGCCCGAAAATGCCTATGGTCAGGCCTCGTTGGTGTCCGAACTGGACCTCAACCGCAATCTGCTCGCTCCCCTGACCGATGGCAGCGCCGCCACCCAGAAAACCAATCGCCCCCACGGCACCGTGCGCCGGGAAATGCTCGCCACCGTGCTGCATGAATTGACCCATATCTATGACCGTGCGCGCCTGTGGTCCAAGGACGAGCGCGCGCTGATCCAGCGCTGCAGCCGCCAGAACAGCATCACCGGCCTGATCGGCCTGCCCGATCAATGCCGTGGCCAGAATGAACGCCGTTTCACCCTCAGCGATGACCCGCGCCTGCTGGACCTCGCCGGCTGGCCGCAGTACGTCGGCCGGCGCGGTGAGCGCGAGCAGCACAACCGCCAGATCGTGCGCAGCCCAGACATCTACGAAACCAGCAGCCCGCTGGAGTTCGTCGCGGTCAACATGGAGTACTTCCTCCTCGATCCAAGCTACGCCTGCCGACGCCCCGCACTGTTCCGCTATTACCAGCAACACTTCGGCTGGGCACCGCCTGAACAGGATGCCTGCGCCAAGGCCTACCCGTTCCTCAATGCGGGCAACGACTTTGCAAAGACGCCGTTGGGCCACGTGGACCCGGAGCGGGTCTATGAAATCGACTATCTGCTGGCCGAAGCCAACCAGAACTTGGTCAGCCGCTGGGGCCACAGCATGTTGCGCCTGGTGATCTGCGCACCGGGCCGTCCCCGCGGACCAGATTGCCGGCTGGACCTGGACCAGCATCTGGTCTTGTCCTACCGCGCGTTCGTCGGTGACGTACAACTGTCGAGTTGGGATGGCCTGGTGGGCAAGTACCCGTCACGCCTGTTTGTACTTCCGCTGGCCCAGGTGATCGACGAATACACCAAGACCGAGCTGCGCGGCCTGGCTTCCGTGCCGTTGAGACTGTCACGACAAGAGATCAACGACACCGTCGAACACGCTGCAGAGATGCACTGGAGCTACGACGGCAACTACTTCTTCCTGTCCAATAACTGCGCGGTCGAAAGCCTGAAGCTGTTACGCAGCGGCAGCGCGAACCCGCAACTCACCGGCCTGGACAACATCACCCCCAACGGCCTGCTTGAAGTGCTACAAGCCCGGGGCCTGGCCGATACCAGCGTGCTGAATGACAAACGTGAAGCCCTGCGCCTGGGCTATCACTTTGACTCGTTCCGCGAGCGTTATCAGGCGATGTTCGATGTGCTGCGCAAACACCTGCCGATCAAACAGACCCAGGTTGAAGATTGGCTATCGCTCAGCGCAGCGCAACGGCGCCCATGGTTCGACCAGGCCGATCTGCGCACCAGCGCCGCGTTGTTGCTGCTGGAACAGGCAAGCTTTCGCAAGCAGCTGATGCTGGCTCAGGATGAGGTCAAACAGCGCTATCTCGGTGCCCGCGAGCTGAAAAACGGCGGCATGGAAAAAGCCAACGCCACGCTGCAGCAGATCCTCGCCAACAGTGGGTTCCTCAGCAGGCCAGCAGAATTGCTCGGCAGCGGCGGCTACGGCCTGCCACAACCGTCGGAAGCCAAACGCCTGGAGTCGGAAAGCGCCGAACGCCAGAAACAGCTGCAATCGCTGACCGGCGAGCTGGATAAAGAGGTGAGGGCGCTGCTGGACCCTGCTCGCGCCGCAGAAATCGCCGCATGCGAAGCCAACCTCAAGCAGGTGGGCGAACACCTGCGCAAACTGCACAAAGCAGCGGGCGGCCTTGAGCTGCCCTGAAGCAGCCGAAATAAACACATATCAAATGTGGGAGGGGGCTTGCTCCCGATGGCGGTGGGTCAGCTTGCACATGCAGTGACTGACACTCTGCTATCGGGAGCAAGCCCCCTCCCACATTTTCACCTGTGCACCCTTGAAGACCGTGCGTCTTTTCCACATCACCTGTTTAGCCAGCGAAAGCTGGCTGAAAGCTTTCACGTCTAGGATCGCCCCCACTGCCGGCAAAAGACCGGCTGTTTACAACAACAATGGTGATTCCCGATGTCCGTCCGTACCCGCCTGTTCGCCCCAACTCCCCCCGTACGCCTCGTGCCTTTCGTTCTGCGCTGACCCATCCCGGTTCGCCATTCCCTAGCCGCGCTACGCCTGGAGTATTCCTATGCTGACTTTCCTTGGCTTTGCCATGGTCATCACGTTCATGTTCCTGATCATGACCAAGCGCCTGTCTGCGCTGATCGCCCTGATCATCGTGCCAATCCTGTTCGCGCTGTTCGGCGGTTTCGCACCGAAGATCGGCCCGATGATGCTCGAAGGCATCACCAAGCTCGCGCCAACCGGCGTGATGCTGATGTTCGCCATCCTCTACTTCGCCTTGATGATCGACTCCGGCCTGTTCGACCCGGCCGTGCGCAAGATCCTCAAGATGGTCAAAGGCGACCCGCTGAAGGTTTCAGTCGGCACCGCCGTACTGGCCCTGGTGGTGTCCCTGGACGGTGACGGCGCCACCACCTACATGATCTGCGTGGCCGCCATGCTGCCGCTGTACAAGCGCATCGGCATGAGCCCGCGGATCATGGCCGGCTTGATCATTCTCGCCGGTGGCGTGATGAACATGACCCCTTGGGGTGGTCCGACCGCCCGCGCCGCCAGTGCGCTGCATGTGGACCCTTCGGATATTTTCGTACCGATGATTCCGGCCATGGCCGCCGGCGTCGTCGCTATCCTCGCGATCGCCTATATGTACGGTAAGCGCGAACGTGCTCGCCTGGGCGAACTGCACCTGCAGGGCGACGAGATCGACCATAGCGAAATCAGCGTGTCGCAATTTCCAGACGCCCGCCGTCCGAAGCTGATCTGGTTCAACGGCGCACTGACCCTGGCCCTGATGTGCACACTGATCGCCGGCCTGTTGCCGCTGCCGGTGCTGTTCATGGTGGCGTTCAGTATCGCGATGATCGTGAACTACCCGTGCCTGCAACAGCAGAAAGACCGCGTCGCCGCCCATGCTGGCAGCGTACTGGCGGTGGTAGGGCTGATCTTCGCCGCGGGTATTTTTACCGGCATCCTGTCGGGCACCGGCATGGTCGATGCCATGTCCAAGAGCCTGCTGGCGGTCATCCCTGACGCCTTGGGCCCGTACCTGGCCGTTATCACCGCACTGGTGAGCATGCCGTTCACCTTCTTCATGTCCAACGATGCGTTCTACTACGGCGTACTGCCAGTACTGGCCGAAGCCGCCAGCCACTACGGCATCACCGCAGTGGAAATGGCCCGCGCCTCCATCGTTGGCCAACCGGTGCACTTGCTCAGCCCGCTGGTACCGTCGACCTACTTGCTGGTCGCCCTGGCCGGTATCGAATTTGGCGATCATCAGCGCTTCACCCTGAAGTGGGCAGTGCTGGTGTGCCTGTGCATAATGTTCGCCGCATTGCTGATGGGGATTTTTCCGCTGTTCAGCACTCTATAATCGTACAACCCAGCTGCGCCGGCCCTACGCCGGTGCGGCCTAACACACGCTCAAAGGAATACACATGGAATGGCTGACCAATCCGGAAATCTGGATTGCCTTCTTCACCCTGACGGCCCTAGAGATCGTCCTGGGCATCGATAACATCATCATGATTTCGATCCTGGTCAGCCGCATGCCTAAGCATATGCAGGCTCGCACCCGGATATTCGGCCTGGCGCTGGCCATGGTCACGCGCATCCTGTTGCTGCTGTCGATCACCTGGGTCATGCAACTGACTGCCGACCTGTTTGTGGTGTTTGGCCAAGGCATTTCCGGTCGCGATCTGATTCTGTTCTTCGGTGGCCTGTTCCTGCTGTGGAAAAGCTCCCAAGAGATGTACCACGCACTGGAAGGTGAAGACGAAACCCAGGACGAGCCGAAAGGCGCCGGTGGCAAGTTCATCTACACCATCATCCAGATCGCGATCATCGACATCGTGTTCTCCCTGGACTCGGTGATCACCGCCGTCGGCATGGTCTCCCACGTACCGGTCATGGTTGCCGCGATTGTGGTTGCCGTATTGGTGATGATGCTGGCTGCCGGCACCATCAGCGATTTCATCGACAAGCACCCGTCGTTGAAAATGCTGGCGCTGTCGTTCCTGCTGGTGGTGGGTACAGTGCTGATCGCCGAATCCTTCGACGTGCATGTGCCTAAAGGCTATGTCTACTTCGCCATGGCATTCTCGCTGGCGGTAGAAGCGGTGAACATCAAGATGCGCACCGCCATCGCGAAAAAGAAGAAACAGCAGGATCCTGTGAAACTGCGTAAGGACATCCCGGGTCAATAACCCGAGCCAGTCGTAAAAAACGGGGCGCTTGCGTCCCGTTTTTTTTCATCCGCAAAAAGCTGATTTCATGACAGTTTTGTTTCAATCCCCACTTTAGCTATGCGATGCTGGCGCCGAGCCCATTCGCCAACTACAGCTTAAGTACAAGACGTAGAGCGGCACGCGGCAACTTTCCTTCGCTCCTGTTGGAGCACACCTACACGGGGGGCCGAGCATGCTGACCTTGCTCAATCTGCTTTCCGCCGTGACCCTACTTATCTGGGGCACGCACATCGTCCGTACCGGGATCCTGCGGGTCTACGGTTCTAACTTGCGTCAGGTCATCGGGCATAACATGTCCAAACGCTGGCTTGCGTTTGTCGCCGGCATCCTGGTGACAGCCATGGTGCAGAGCAGCAACGCCACGGCCATGCTGGTGACCTCATTTGTGGGCCAGGGCCTGATGGGCCTGATGCCCGCACTGGCGACTATGCTCGGCGCCGACGTCGGTACCGCGCTGATGGCGCGGGTGCTGACCTTTGACTTGTCCTGGCTGTCGCCGCTGTTGATCTTTCTCGGCGTTATTTTCTTTCTGTCGCGCAAACAGACGCGGGCAGGGCAGTTGGGGCGAGTAGGAATAGGCCTCGGTCTGATCATCCTCGCGCTGCAATTGATCGTGGAAGCCGCCGGCCCGATTACCCACGCCCAGGGCGTGAAAGTGCTGTTCGCCTCGCTGACCGGCGACATTTTGCTCGACGCACTGGTCGGCGCCTTGTTTGCGATGATTTCCTACTCCAGCCTGGCCGCCGTATTGCTGACCGCCACCCTCGCCGGCGCCGGTGTGATCGGCTTGCACGTGGCCATCGGCCTGGTGATCGGCGCCAACATCGGCAGCGGCGTGCTGGCCTTCCTCAGCACCAGCATGCAGAACGCCGCCGGGCGCCAAGTGGCCCTAGGCAGTCTGTTGTACAAACTCATTGGCCTGCTGCTGATCATCCCGGTGCTCGACCCGCTGGTACTGTGGATGGACGGCCTGGACTACAACACTCAAGGCATGGTCATCACCTTCCACCTGCTCTACAACGTCAGTCGCTGCCTGATCCTGCTACCGACCATCGGCCCAATGGCGCGCCTCTGCGCGTGGTTGCTGCCCGAGCGAGAAGAGGCCAACGGCAAGGCCAAACCCCGTCATCTGGACCCCACGGCCCTCACCACGCCCAGCTTGGCACTGGCCAATGCAGCCCGCGAAACCCTGCGCCTGGGCGACCTGATCGACAACATGCTCACCGCCATGCAAGAAGTACTGCGCGGCAAGCAAACTGCGATCACCCAGGAGATGCGCAGCCTCAGTGATGACGTCGAAGCGCTCTACAGCGCAATCAAGCTCTACCTGGCGCAAATGCCCCGCGAAGACCTGAGCGAACAGGACAGTCGCCGCTGGGCCGAGATCATCGAACTGTCGATCAACCTGAAGCTCGCCGGCGACCTGATCGAACGCATGCTGCGTAAAGTCCAGCAGCAGAAAACCTCTCAGCGCCGCCAGTTTTCCGAAGTAGGCCTGGAAGAACTCACCGGCCTGCACAGCCAGTTGATAGCCAACCTGCGACTTGGCCTTTCGGTATTCCTCAGCGCCGACCCGGAAAGCGCACGCCAATTGCTACGCGAAAAGCGCCGCTTTCGCGCCCAGGAGCGCCGCTTGGCCCACGCCCATGTGAGCCGTCTGCAACGCAAAATCGTACAGAGCCTAGAGACCAGTTCCCTGCACCTGGAGCTGATTGCCGACATGAAACGCCTCAATTCGTTGTTTTGTAGCAGTGCGTATGTAGTGTTGGAAACGTCCGACACAGGCGCGCTCTCGGCCGAAGATATTGCCGACATCACGCATTCGCCCTGAACGTACGATGGCCCGTGAAGTCAGTTAGAGCTGACCTCACTCGCCAGGAAGCCAGTTATGCGTCGCCTGTTATTCGCCTGCCTGCTTATGGGTTCTGCCCACGCTTTTGCCTTTGACCGCCTGCAAGTCGAGGGCTACACCTTGCCCAACGGCCTGCAATTGCTACTCAAGCCGGGCACCGAACGTGGGCACGTGGCGATCCGTTTGGTGGTCGGTGTGGGCCTGGATGACTTCGGCTGTGAGGAAAAGGAGTTGCCGCACTTGCTCGAACACTTGCTGTTCAGTGGCATCGACGGCGGCGGCGAAGGCGACCTCGAAGAGCGCATGCAGGCCCTGGGCGGCGAGTGGAACGCCTACACCAGCAATGCCGACACCACCTTCGTAATTGAGGCTCCCGCGAAAAACCAGCGCAAGGTGCTCGACCTGTTACTGGCAATCATCACCCGCACTGAGTTGACCGACGCCAATATCAATGCGGCCAAACAAGTAGTAGAGCGCGAAGACGGCGGCCATTACTCGCACCTGCAACGCCTGCTGGACCGTCAGGACCTGGGCCACACCGCCAGCAATCAACTGGCCGTCGAGTTGGGCCTCAAATGCGCCGAACGCGCCGAGGTCGAGCAACTGACCCGCGACCAGTTGCAGACACTGCGCAAGAATTGGTACGCCCCCAACAACATGACCCTGATCGTCGTCGGCGAACTCGACAAACTGCTGCCGGCCTACCTGGAACGCACCTACGGCGAACTCGACCCGGTAGACCCCACCGAGCACAGGCCCCTGCCGGAAATCCAGCACACCGCCAACAGCCACCGCGAACTGATCCACGGCTGGGTAGGCAACAGCGCCAAACTGCACTGGCTGTTCCCAGAACCGGTATTGGACGACCAGCACGACGAAACCTACGACCTGCTTAAGGACTACCTCGACTGGGCGCTGTACCGTCAACTGCGCCTCAAGCACGGTTTGTCCTACGGCCCCTGGAGCGAACGCGAAGTGCTCGGCGGCGTAGGTTTCCTCAGCATGAATGCCGACCTTGAGCGAGAAAACCTCCCTGAGGCCGAACAGGTACTGCACGACCTCACCGCGCAGTTGCTCAAAGACGGCCTCGACCCGGCCACCTTCGCCCGCCTGCAACAGGCCGCCATCGCGCGGCAAGCCTGGGCCGTGCAGGGCAACAGCGCGTTGGCCGACTACTATTGGGCGGCGTTGGCCGACTACGACAAAGGCCGCTTCAGCGACCCGGTCAAACGCATCAAGGCCGTCAACTTGGATCAGGCGAACCAGGCCATGCGCCAGGTACTCAAGCAGCCTGGCTACTGGCGCATCGAAAAACCGCTGTTAAGTTACGACATGCTCAATTGGATCGGCGCCGGCGTGCTTGGCCTGATCGCCATTGTGTTGATCGGCGTGCGGCTTTATCGCAAACGGATCACGTAATCGGGCACCGAACGCCGGGCTAAGACGTTATTCTGTCTGGGATTTTTTCCTACAAAGACTGCGAACCGCCGAATGCAAAACGTAACCCGTTTAATCACCCGCATCCTCGAACTGATGAAGCGCTACCCAGGGGTGATTGCACTCGGCGGCTTCATCTCGGGTGTGTGCAGTTTCATTCTGGTGGACCGTCAGCAGGGCATGGCCAGTTGGATCGCGGTCATCATGCTGGTGAGCTGGTTGTGGCTGATGCTGGAGAACAGCTTTACCCAGCTGTTCACCAAGGTGTTCAAGCGGGAAATTCCCGAACCCCTGCTGCGCTACGCCACCCAGATGATCCACCAGGAAAGTCTGTTCTTCGTGCTGCCGTTCTTTTTCATCACCACCGCGTGGAACAGTGGCCAATCGATATTCACCGGCCTACTCGGCGCAGCGGCACTGGTGTCGATCATCGACCCGCTGTACTACAAATGGCTGGCGCCCAAGCGCTCGCTGTTCCTGGCGCTGCACACACTGACGCTGTTCGCCGCGCTGCTCACCGCGCTGCCGATCATCCTGCACCTGACCACCGCCGAGAGTTACAAGCTCGCCCTCGGCGTAGCCATGGCGTTGTCGATCCCGAGCCTGGCAGTGAGCATGCCGCTGCGCAGCCTCAAGGGCTGGGCGATGCTGCTGGGGGTGACCGCCGCGATTGGTTGCGCAGGCTGGTTCCTACGCAGCTGGGTACCGCCGGCCACGCTGTGGATGACCGAAGTGGCCATCAGCACCCAGTTGCAAGACCGCACGCCAGGCGATGACCTCAAGGAAGTGACCGTCGCTCAACTGCGCAGCAGCGGGCTGTATGCCTATACCGCAATCAACGCGCCACGCGGGCTGAATGAGCGGATCTACCACGTGTGGAAATTCAACGGCAAAGAGGTCGACCGCATTGCCCTGGACATCCACGGCGGGCGCAAGGAAGGCTATCGCGCCTGGACCCACAAACAGAACTTCCCGCCCGATTCGGCGGGGCGCTGGCAAGTTCAAGTGCTGACCGAAGACGGGCAGGTGATCGGCGTGCTGCGCTTCAAAGTGACTGACGCAGCACAAACGGACAACCCGAAGTAGGCTGTATCGTGCTATTACGTAGGAATTGTGGATAGCCAATACAAGCTCGGAGCTTATGACCAGTAGTCCCACGGCCGGCGCAGCCCACCTCGATACCTCCACCGCCCCTCCGTTACTGCGGATTACGGGGGACTGGACGCTGGCCCACTACGCAAACCTAAAGAAGCTGTCGGACAAACTCGACGGCCAATACGACGCCGGCGCACGCATAGACCTCAATGGGCTCGGCGCCCTGGATACCGCCGGCGCCTCGCTGCTGGTGGAACTGCTTGGGCCAACCCGTATCGAGCAATCCGCCGAGCAGACCGATTGCAGTCTGTCCGCTGCCGACCGCGCGTTGCTCAAGACCGTCTACCGCTCACTCAACGATTTTTGCGTACCGGAAAAAGCACCGGAAGAGGCTGCCGGTATCCAGGTGTTGGCACGCATCGGGCGGGCGGTGGATACCGTCTGGCAGGACAGCAAGCAATTATTGGGTTTTGTCGGCCTGATCCTCGAAACCTTTGCCCGTGGCATTTTCCGCCCCAAGCGCTGGCGCCTGACGCCGATGGTTGCCCATCTCGAACAGGTCGGCCTCGATGCTGCGCCTATCGTGGCGTTGCTGACCTTTCTAGTCGGTGCCGTGGTGGCGTTTCTTGGCGCCACGGTACTCAAAAGCTTCGGCGCGACAATTTTTACGGTGGACCTGGTGGCGTTCTCCTTCCTGCGGGAATTCGGCGTGTTGCTCACTGCGATCCTGATCGCCGGCCGCACCGCTAGTGCGTTTACCGCGCAGATCGGTTCGATGAAGGCCAACGAAGAAATCGACGCCATCCGCACACTGGGCCTGGATCCGATGGAGTTGCTGGTACTGCCCCGCGTACTCGCGCTGCTGATCGCGCTGCCGATGCTGACCTTTCTGGCGATGCTCTCGGGGATCGTCGGCGGCGCCGTGGTGTGTGCCGTGGCGCTGGATATTTCGCCCGCGATGTTCCTCTCGCTGCTGCAATCGGACATTGGCGTGCAGCACTTTTTGGTGGGCATGGTGAAAGCACCGATCTTCGCCTTTTTGATCGCAGCCATTGGCTGCCTGGAAGGCTTCAAGGTCAGCGGCAGTGCCGAATCGGTCGGCGCCCACACCACCTCCAGCGTGGTGCAATCGATCTTTGTGGTGATCGTGCTGGATGCGGTTGCCGCGCTGTTCTTCATGGAGATGGGCTGGTGAGTCGTCTACACCGTTCGCCCACCGAGGCGGTAATTGAAGTGCGTGGTCTGTGCAATCGCTTTGGCAGCCAGAGCGTGCACGAGAATCTCGACCTGGATTTGTACAAGGGCGAAATCCTTGCGGTGGTCGGCGGCTCCGGCAGTGGCAAGTCGGTGCTGTTGCGCAGCATCGTCGGCCTGCGCCGCCCCAGCGAGGGCGAAGTGCGGGTGTTCGGCAAGAATCTGCCGAGCCTGCCGGAGCATGAGCGTTCGCTGGTAGAGCGGCGCTTCGGCGTGCTGTTCCAGAAGGGCGCGCTGTTTTCCTCGCTGACCGTGACCGAGAACGTCGCGCTGCCACTGATCGAGCACGCAGGCCTCAGCCGCCGAGACGCCGAGCACTTGGCGGCCGTCAAACTCGCCCTCGCTGGGCTGCCGCTGTCGGCCGCCGACAAATACCCCGCGTCGCTCTCCGGTGGCATGATCAAGCGCGCCGCACTGGCCCGGGCCCTGGCGCTAGACCCGGACATCCTGTTCCTCGACGAGCCCACCGCCGGCCTCGACCCGATTGGCGCGGCGCAATTCGACCAACTGATCCTGACCCTGCGCGACGCGCTGGGCCTGAGCGTGTTCCTGGTCACCCATGACTTGGACACGCTGTACACCATCACCGACCGCGTGGCGGTGCTGGCGCAGAAGAAAGTGCTGGTGGCGGACGCCATCGATATCGTCTCGGAAACGGACGACGCCTGGATTCACGAATACTTCCACGGCCCCCGGGGCCGCGCGGCATTGGATGCCGCTCAACCGCTCAACGAGGTATGACATGGAAACCCGAGCCCATCATGTGATGATCGGTCTGTTCAGCGTGATCGTGGTGGTCGGCGCGATGCTGTTTGGCCTGTGGCTGGCCAAATCCAGCGTCGACAGCGCCTTCCAGGATTACGAAGTGATCTTCAACGAGGCGGTCAGCGGCTTGTCTCAAGGCAGCTCGGTGCAATACAGCGGGATCAAGGTGGGCGACGTGATCAGCCTGAGCCTGGACCCCAACGACCCGCGCCGCGTACTCGCGCGTATCCGCCTGGCCGGGCAGACGCCGATCAAGGAAGACACCCAAGCCAAACTCGCGCTGACCGGCATCACGGGCACGTCGATCATCCAACTCAGCGGCGGGACACCTCAAAGTGCGGTGCTCAAGGGCAAGGATGGCAACCTGCCGCAGATCATCGCCTCGCCATCACCCATCGCGCGGCTGCTGAACAACAGCAATGACCTGATGACCGGCATCAACCTGCTGCTGCACAACGCCAACGAGATGTTCTCCTCGGATAACGTCGAGCGACTGAGCAAGACCCTGGATAACCTGCAACAAACCACCGGCGCCATTGCCGACCAACGCGGCGATATCAAGGTGGTGATGCAACAACTGATGCAAGTCAGCAAACAAGCCACCGCTGCTCTGGAGCAGACCACGGTGCTGATGCGTAACGCTAACGGGTTGCTCAACGATCAAGGCAAACAGGCGTTCGGCAGCGCCGAACAAGCGATGAAATCCCTGGAGCAAAGCACCGCCACCATCAATACCTTGCTGACCAATAACAAAGACTCGGTGAACAGTGGCATGCAGGGCCTCAACGAACTGGCGCCGGCGGTGCGCGAACTGCGCGAAACACTCGGTTCGCTGCGCGCCATCTCCCGCCGCCTGGAAGCCAACCCCAGCGGTTACCTGCTGGGCAGTGATAAGAACAAGGAGTTCACGCCATGAAGCGTGCTTATCAAATGATCGCTCCTGTGGCGCTGGCACTGGTGAGCGCATGCTCGATCCTGCCTAAAGCCGACCCGTCGGACGTCTACCGCCTGGCCTCCGCCCAAACGACGACTCAAGGCACCCCGGTAGGTTGGTCGCTACGCCTGACCAAGCCACAAACCAGCGAGTTCCTCGACAGCCCACGCATCGCCGTGGTGCCCAATGGCGACCTGATCAGCAGCTACGCCAACTCGCGCTGGAGCGATCCCGCGCCGGTACTGTTGCGTAATCGCCTGCTGGACGGCTTCCAGCGTGACGGTCGGGTGACACTGCTGAGCACCGACGACACCAATCTGCAGGCCGACTATGAGCTAGGCGGGCAGTTGCAGGCGTTTCAGAGTGAGTACCGGGGCAGTGCGGTGGAGGTGGTGATCCGCCTCGACGCACGCCTGGTGCGTGGCAGTGATCAGCGGATTATTGCCAGCCGGCGGTTTGAAGTGCACCAAGCGGTGAGCGATACCAAGGTGCCGGCGGTGGTGGCCGGGTTTGGAGTGGCCGGGGATCAGTTGAGCAGGCAGGTGGTGGAGTGGGTTGTTCAGCAGGGCAACGGTGTTGCGAAACGCTGAGGGCCTCATCGGGGGCAAGCCCCCTCCCACATTTTGAATGTGTTCACAGATCAACATGTAGGAGGGGGCTTGCTCCCGATAGCGATCCGAGCCTCAGCCAAAGAACCAGTAGCACACCGCAATCGCCGCCACGACACCCGCAAACTCAGCCAGCAACGCACAGCCCACGGCATGCCGCGCACGCTGAATGCCCACCGAGCCGAAGTACACCGCCAACACATAAAAGGTGGTTTCCGTACTGCCCTGGATCGTCGCCGCCACCAGGGCCGGGAAGCTATCCACACCTTGAGTCTGCATGGTCTCGATCAACATCGCCCGCGCAGCGCTGCCGGAGAATGGCTTGACCATCGCCGTGGGCAATGCATCGACAAAGCGCGTGTCCATGCCGGTCCAAGCGACCAGATGGCGAATCCCCTCAAGGCCAAAGTCCAAGGCCCCGGAGGCGCGTAAAACACCTACGGCACAGAGCATCGCAACCAAGTAAGGCAACAGGTTCTTGGCCACGTCGAAGCCTTCTTTGGCCCCTTCGACAAACGCCTCGTACACCTTCACCTTGCGCAACGCGCCGATCACCAGGAACAGCATGATCAATCCAAATAACGTGAGGTTGCCGAGGATCGACGACAAACCGGCCAGCGCCGTGGCAGATAGCGTGGCCAATAACGCCATAAAGCCGCCCAGCACCAACGCACCCGGAATCAGGTAAGCCAGCACCACCGGATCCCACAGCCGCAGACGCTGCATCACCGCCACCGACAGCAGGCCCACCAGAGTAGAAGCACTGGTGGCCAACAGGATCGGCAGGAACACCAACGTCGGGTCGGCGGCGCCTTGCTGGGCGCGGTACATGAAGATGGTCACTGGCAGCAGTGTCAGAGACGAGGCGTTGAGCACCAGGAACAGAATCTGCGCGTTACTCGCCGTGTTGGGGATGGGGTTAAGTTCCTGCAACGCCTTCATGGCCTTTAGGCCGATTGGAGTGGCCGCGTTATCCAGGCCCAGGCCGTTAGCGGCGAAGTTGAGGGTGATCAGACCGATGGCAGGGTGGCCGGCCGGCACTTCCGGCATCAGGCGGCGAAACAGCGGGCCAAGGGCCTTGGCCAGCCAATCGACGATCCCGGCTTTCTCGGCGATACGCAGAAAGCCCAGCCACAGGGTCAGGGTGCCGAACAGCAGCACCATCACTTCCACCGACAATTTGGCCATGGCGAAAATGCTTTCCACCATCGCCGCAAAAATCCCGGCGTTACCCCCCACCAGCCATTGCGCCAGTGCTGACACCATCGCCACGACAAAGAAGCCAAGCCACAGGCCATTGAGCATCAGTTAAATCCCCCGAAAGATGGGGCGAATGATAGCGGGGCTGGCAGAAACGACAAACCCCGGATTTACCGGGGTTTGTCTTAGAGCCGTCGGACTATCAGCCGCGAGTGGCTTGGGCAGTCGGCAGGGCTTGCTTGGTGCGCCAGTGCGGCAGCGAATTCCAGTAGCGCTCGCCTTTGGCGTCGTCGTACATGCCTTCCCAACGGGAGATGACCAATACCGCCAGGGCATTACCGATCACGTTGAGGGCGGTACGCGCCATGTCCATGATGCGGTCCACACCGGCGATGAACGCCAGGCCTTCCAGCGGGATCCCGACGCTGCCCAAGGTGGCCAGCAGCACCACGAAGGACACGCCCGGCACGCCGGCGATGCCTTTGGAGGTGACCATCAGAGTCAGCACCAGCATCAGTTGCTGACCGATCGACAGGTCAATGCCATACAGCTGGGCGATAAAGATTGCCGCGATGCTCTGGTACAAGGTCGAACCGTCGAGGTTGAACGAGTAACCGGTCGGCACCACGAAGCTGCAGATAGCCTTTGGCGCGCCATAAGCTTCCATCTTCTCGATCACGCGCGGCAGCACGGTTTCGGAACTGGCGGTGGAGTAAGCCAGTACCAGCTCATCTTTGAAGATGCGGATCAGCTTGAGGATCGAGAAGCCGAACAGGCGGGCGATCAGGCCCAATACTGCAAAAGCGAAGAACAGGATGGCGACGTAAACCAGGATCACCAGCTTGGCCAGCGGCAGCAAGGAGGCAAAGCCAAAGTTAGCGACAGTCACTGCGATCAGTGCGAATACGCCGATCGGGGCGTACTTCATGATCATGTGGGTGACTTTGAACATGCTCTCGGACACGCCTTGGAACATGGTCACAAGCGGCTCACGCAGCTCAGGCTTGAGGCTCGACAGACCCAGGCCGAATAGCACTGAGAAGAAAATGATCGGCAGCATCTCGCCACGGGCAACAGCGGCGAAGATGTTCGACGGGATCAGGTTGAGGATGGTCTCGATAAACGCATGCTCATGCTGCACCTCGGCGGCGGTCGCCTGGTACTTGGAGATATCCACCGTACCGAGGGTACTCATGTCGATGCCCGCGCCCGGATGGAACAGGTTGGCCAGCAACAGGCCGACCACAATGGCGATGGTGGTGACGACTTCGAAGTAAAGGATGGTTTTGACGCCGATACGACCGAGCTTTTTCGCGTCACCGACACCGGCAATGCCGACTATCAACGAGGAAATCACAATCGGGATCACGATCATCTTGATCAGGCGGATAAAGATATCGCCCGCTGGCTGCAGCACGTTGCTGATCCACCAGGCCTTTTCAGCACTGAAATGGTTGAGCACTGCGCCGATTGCGATCCCCAGCACCAAACCGATGAGGATCTGCCAGGCGAGGCTTAGCTTTGCCTTCTTCATGTCATTACCCTTACTTCAAGTGAACTTAAGGCAAATGCGCCAGCTGGACCGCTCGAAAGCGAAAAAGTGTGTGCATCTGCCCCCATGAAAGGTCACCGCAGCGTGGCCGAAATGGCTTACTGGCAGGCGAAAAAAGGCGCAACTATTCCGATGCAAGGGAGCGACGTCTAATGCCGTAAACGCCTACCCTATGCCGAATCGGCATGACTTTTTTTCATAATAACTGTCCGAACGGTCAGTTCATATGCGACATATTGTCAGGTGAATATGCCGTGAACCGGCCAATTCAGGCTCGCGCAGAGATTCTGCACGTGTTTGGTGCGTTGGCAGAAATGCCTGGGAATCACGCGGCATTGCGTCAGAAATGTCCTATAGCGTCGACAAAACTTTCTCGATAGATGGTCGTCCCGACACACCAAGTAATGGTTGGGAACAAGCAAAAAGAAAATTCGCAGCTATGGACGGCATAAAAGGCAGGGATGAAAGTCATAAGCCCGCCGCAAGTTCAGCAAGCAGGGGGCTTGTGAACTTGCGTCGCAGCTTTTCGCCTGACCCGGCCCTTGCGCAGGCACTCCCTGTACCCGTAGGTCACGCCGATCCCATTTGATCAGAGCAACCCAGCCCCTTGGTCATGCACCGCTCTTGGCGAGCGGTGCAAACAGAAAGAAGCAAAGGTGCTTCTTTCTATGGACGCTGGCCCCGTAGCCGGGACCTAGTACCAATTCGGATCTTTCTTCAGCTGCTCCATCAGCAGCTTCTGCATGCCTTCATCCGGCTTACCGATAAAACGGTAATCGGCATGGCGTGTTGGGGATTTATCTGCCGGCAAACCGGCGGGCACTTCCACCAACATGGCGTAGGCATCTTCCTTGTCGAAGCTGAAGGCGACGATCAGGCGCTTGTTCTTGCACGTGTCTGCAGTTTCGCAAAGCGGCCCGACCAAGTACTTGTCACCATCTTCTTCAACGGCGTTCATCTGCTCGGCTGTGCCTGACAGGTTCATCACCCACTCCGGCAAGCGCTCTTCTTTTTTCACCACGTCTTGCCAAGTCTCGCGGTACTGCGGGTCCGCGGTCAGCAATTGGTTGGCCCGGGATTGGCCGTCATTGGCGGCCATCGCCAGGCCGCTGCCGCCCAAGAGCAGGGCGACAGCCATGGTTTTAAAGCACAGAGTGGTCATATTCAGCCTCGGCCGCGACGACCAAAGAAGAACGAAGCAATGAACATCACCAGGAAGACTACGAACAGGATCTTAGCGATCCCAGTGGCGGTGCCCGCGATACCACCAAAGCCCAGAACTGCAGCCACAATGGCGATGATCAGAAATGTGATTGCCCAACTCAACATGGTGATTCTCCTTACGCTTCGATAGAGGTAACAGCGGTAGTGCCGTGCCGTACGGCCGCCTTACACAAGCGGCCGCTTTTATTGCCTAAAACACCCAACGTTCTTGGGTTGGCAGCTCGCCCAGGGTGGAATCCTGCTCGGCCACTCTCAATTGCGGTGCGGTTACATCAGCAGAAGCAGCACCGACGGTACGGCTGCCAATGGAACTGAAATGTGTCTGCGTCATCGCCGGACGTTCGAAATGCGGGGTTTGCTGCTGACTCTGCTGCCAATGTTGCATCTGCTGGCCTGCTATCAGCGTGACCATTACGGCCAAGCTGGCAAACATGCCTTGCTGTAAGCGCAGTGGCGATACACACAATTGGCTGAGGATTTGGCGAGTCATGCTGATGTTCTCCCGCATTTTGATTATTCGTTGAGAGAGGTATTGCAGCGTGCATGCCAGCTTTTTTACAAAATAAAACCCAATAAAATCAGTAGCTTATGCATTAAAGACACAATGGCAGTGCAGCATCCTGCACGATCGCCCTTTATAGGCCGTGCGAAATGCACGACGGTCAGTGGTCGGATCAAAGGATCGAAAGCAACGGAGTAGTTGCCGAAGTGGCAAGAAGGCATGAAAACGCCATCAGGCGGGGCTCTGTAGGAAAAGATGCAGATACCTGCACGGCAATGCCTTTTATCAATCAGAATAAACCATGCAACTTGCCCGATTATTCCGGGACTAAACACCATCATTTATAGTTAAGGAGCGCGGGACAGATGGAATCAGCCAAGGAACTTCAAGGCCGCATTCTTTTAGTGGATGACGAGTCCGCGATCCTCCGCACCTTCCGTTATTGCCTGGAAGATGAAGGCTACACCGTCGCCACCGCCAATAGCGCCGCCCAGGCCGATGCCCTGATGCAACGCCAGGTGTTCGACCTGTGCTTCCTGGACCTGCGCCTGGGCGAAGACAACGGTCTGGATGTGCTGGCACACATGCGTATCCAGGCACCGTGGATGCGCGTGGTGATTGTCACCGCTCACTCCGCCGTCGATACCGCCGTGGACGCGATCCAGGCCGGTGCCGCCGATTACTTGGTCAAGCCTTGCAGCCCCGATCAACTTCGCCTCGCTACGGCCAAGCAATTGGAGGTGCGCCAACTGTCCGCGCGCTTGGAGGCTTTAGAAGGTGCAGTGCGCCAGCCCAAAGACGGCCTCGACTCTCATAGCCCGTCAATGATGGTGGTGCTGGAAACCGCGCGCCAGGTGGCGGGGACCGACGCCAACATCTTGATCCTTGGCGAGTCAGGCACCGGTAAAGGCGAACTGGCCCGCGCTATTCACGGCTGGAGCAAGCGCGCGAAGAAATCCTGCGTGACCATCAATTGCCCGTCGCTGACCGCTGAGCTGATGGAAAGCGAGCTATTCGGTCATAGCCGTGGCGCCTTCACCGGCGCCAGTGAGAGCACGCTGGGCCGCGTCAATCAGGCAGACGGTGGCACGCTGTTTCTTGATGAGATCGGCGATTTTCCCCTCACGTTGCAGCCCAAGTTACTGCGCTTTATCCAGGACAAGGAATACGAGCGCGTGGGCGACCCGGTCACCCGCCGGGCCGACGTGCGTATCCTCGCCGCCACCAACTTGAACCTGGAAGACATGGTGCGCGACGGACGTTTCCGTGAAGACTTGCTGTACCGCCTCAACGTCATCACCCTGCACTTGCCGCCGCTGCGCGAGCGCAGTGAAGACATCCTGACGCTGGCAGACCGTTTCCTGGCGCGCTTCGTCAAGGAATACGCCCGGCCGGCGCGGGGTTTCAGTGATCAAGCACGTGAAGCGCTGCTCAACTATCGCTGGCCCGGCAACATCCGTGAGCTGCGTAACGTGGTGGAGCGGGCGAGCATCATCTGCCCGCAGGAAAAGGTAGAAATCGTCCACCTAGGCATGGCCGAACAACCGACCAACAATGCACCGCGTATCGGGGCGGCGTTGAGTCTGGACGAGCTGGAGAAAGCCCATATCGGTGCTGTTCTGGCCACCAGCGACACCTTGGACCAGGCGGCACGCACCCTCGGCATCGACGCGTCGACCCTGTATCGCAAACGCAAACAGTACAACCTGTGAGCTGCACCCTATGAAGTTAGCGATGAAACTGCGCACTCGTTTATTCCTGAGCATTTCAGCGCTGATAACCGTCGCTCTGCTGGGGTTGATCCTGGGCTTAGTCAGCGTGATGCAGATGGCTAAGACCCAGGAATCGCTGATCCGCAGCAACTTTGTCACCCTGGACCTGGGCCTCAAACTGCGCCAGATCCTTGGCGACCAGTTGATCATGATGCTGGAGCAGCGCCCTGACCCCGAGGCGCTGCAAGCCTCCAAAAAACGTTACTTCGACTTGCTGGAACAGGGTATCGCCCACGAACAGCGCGACGGCCATGGCAACGGTTTCAGCCAGGCACGCCTCCAATACCAAGACTTGCTTGAAGCCTTCGACCAATCCCAGCAAGCGTCGCCGCCGCCGGGCAGCAAGGAAAAACTCACCGAAACCTTCAATGTGCTGCGCAACGGGCTGATTACCGAACATAAGCAGGCCCTGGATAACATCAGCGCCAGCGAGCATAAATCCCGTGAGCGGGCGTTGCTGATCGCTGGTTTGCTGGGGTTGGTGGGGCTCGCCGTGCTGATCATCGGATTTGTCACCGCCCATGGCATCGCCCGGCGATTCGGCGGGCCAATTGAGGCGCTGGCCAAAGCGGCGGACAAGATCGGCCAAGGTGATTTCGAGGTGACGCTGCCGATTTCTTCAGCGGCGGAAATGAACCTGTTAACCCGCCGTTTTGGCCTGATGGCCGAGGCGGTTCGCCAGCATCAAGCGACCAACGTTGACGAATTGCTGGCCGGCCAGCAGCGCCTGCAAGCTGTGTTAGACAGCATCGACGATGGCTTGCTGATGATTGACCGCCAAGGCCGCCTGGAACATCTCAACCCCGTCGCGCAGCGCCAGTTGGGCTGGGACGAGGAACGCCTCGGCCAAGGCCTGGGCGAAGCCCTGATGCGTCCCGAACTGGATGAACAGCTGCAAATGGTGCTGCGCGGCGGCAACCTGGAACGGGCGCCGGATGATCTGGAAGTGGAAGTCGAGGGCGAACTGCGCCTGCTGACCTACAGCCTCACACCTGTCAGCCATACCGAGGGGCATATTCTCGGGGCGGTCATGGTGCTGCACGACGTGACCGAACAGCGCGCCTTTGAACGGGTACGCAGCGAGTTCGTCCTGCGGGCATCCCACGAATTGCGCACGCCGGTGACTGGCATGCACATGGCGTTCGGCCTGTTCCGCGAACGTGCGAAATTCCCGGCGGACTCCCGCGAAGCGGACCTGCTGGATACGGTCAATGAAGAGATGCAGCGCCTGATGCAGTTGATCAACGACTTGCTCAATTTTTCGCGCTACCAGAACGGCCTGCAGAAACTCACCCTGGGCCCGTGCGACGTGACCGACCTGCTTGAAAACGCTCGTGCGCGCTTTGTGGAGCCCGCCAATGCGCAGAACATAGAGTTGCTGGTAGAGGTTCAATCCGACCTGCCACGCCTGTATGCCGACCAGGCGCAATTGGAGCGTGTGCTCGACAACCTTTTGGGCAACGCCCTGCGTCACACCGCCGACGGCGGGCAGATTCACCTGCAGGCTCGACGCCATGGCGAGCGGGTAATCATCAGTGTCGAGGACAATGGCGAAGGTATCGCCTATGGCCAACAAGGGCGCATCTTCGAACCCTTCGTCCAGGTGGGCCGCAAGAAAGGCGGCGCCGGCCTTGGGCTGGCGCTGTGCAAAGAGATTGTGCAACTGCACGGCGGTCGCATGGGGGTGTATTCGCGGCCGGGGCAGGGCACTCAGTTCTACATGGCGTTACCGCTTTAACCTTTAGCGCCGGTTGAGGGCACGCAAAATAGCGGCACTTTCGGCGTCCGGCTCCCCAGCAAACAGGGAAGGCCGGAAACGCATCTGGAACGCCGCGATCACATGACGCGTTGCGACATCCAACACACCGGTCTGGGGTGTCGGGTAACCAAGAAGCGCCAATTCTTCCTGGAACCAGGTGATGCTCGGCAGTTCAGCAGCATATTGCACCTGAAAGCGCGAGACCGCCTGAGCATCCGGCCATACACCCAGACCTTCATCGGCCAGGCGCTTCCAAGGAAACAACGGCCCAGGGTCCAGCTTGCGCAGCGGCGCTATATCGCTGTGACCAATGATGTTCTTGGGGTCGATGCCATTGCGCTTGCTGATGTCCTTGAGCAGCACTACCAGCGATTTTACCTGGGCCTCGGAATACGGGTACCACAGGCGACCTGTGGGCGTGTCCTTATAGCCGGGGTTCACAATTTCGATCCCGATGGAGCTGGAGTTGAGCCAGGTACGCCCCATCCACTCGCTTTCGCCCGCGTGCCAGGCGCGTTGGCTTTCATCCACCAACTTGTAGATGGTGGCAGAGGCGTCGTCGCCGATCAGGTAATGCGCACTGACCTCGCCGTGGGTCAGCAGGGCCAGTGATTGTTCAAGATTGGTGGAGGTGTAGTGGACAACCACGAACTGCACGCGATTGTCGTGGTTCGCCGAGGGGTGGCTGGTGTTCAGGCGGGGACCGCTGGCGCAGCCGGCGAGCAGAAGAAGCACAAAGGTGAAGTACAAGAATTTCATGGCGGAAGACAGCACGCTGAAGACGATAATGCAACAGTGTAACGTACGGTCCGTGGCCAAGCGGTCAAGTTACAAAATAGAACAACTTTTATGCCGCTTGCACTTGGTTACGACCTGCCGCTTTAGCCCGGTACAGCGCCTCATCCGCTCGTTTGAGCGCCAGGTCACTGCGTTCTCCCGGTTGGAATTGCGCCACCCCCATGGATACCGTAATCGTCACCGGCTCGCCCTTGAAGTGGAACGGGCAGGCCTCGATCGCCGCACGCAGCACTTCACCCACGCCCAAGGCATCCGACAGGGATGAATCAGGCATCAGCAGCACAAACTCTTCACCGCCAAACCGCGCGATGAAATCGTTGGAGCGCAGGCGCTTGCGCAGCACGTTGGCGATAATCTTCAGCACCTTGTCACCGGCCAGGTGGCCGTAGCCATCGTTGATGCGCTTGAAGTGGTCCAGGTCCAGCATCGCCAGCGACAAATTATTGCCGTGCTGGTGCCAAGCATTGACCTCATGGTCGAGGCGCTCGCTCCAGGCGGCGCGGTTGGGCAAGTCGGTGAGCGGATCGATCAGCGCCTTCTGGCGCTGCACCTCGAGGTGCTCGCGATAGCCCTGGGCCTCCTGCTCCATATTGGCAACCCGCTCGGCCAGCCCTTTCAAGCGCGCCGCCACTTCCTGCTCGCGTTGGTCACGCTGCTGCTGGTGCTCGTCCATGGTGCCCAGCAAGCCCTCAAGATGGCTTTCCAGCACCTGCTTGAGGCTGTCCAAGTCCGCGGCGTCCTGCACACTGCTTTGCAGGCCGTCGACCTGCTCGCGAATCTGCGTGTCCAGCTCCCGGGCTGCGGAGCGGCTGTCGGCATGGCCGTCGCTGGCCACTTGCAGGTGGCCCTGGAAGGCCTCAAGACGCTCGTTAAGCTGTTTCAGGTAGGCCTCGAACTCATGCTGGCCGCTGTCGGTGATCGCCAGCATCAGCACCGCCAAGTCATCAAGGATCGGCAGCAGTTCGTACCAGTTCAGACCGTGGGCCAGGCGCTCGCGCATGGCTTCGGCCTGTGGCCGATGGCGCTCGGGCAGTGACAGCTCTTCCAGCAGGCCGAGCAGGGTGTCTTCAATATGCTTGGCCACGGAGCTGTAGGACGGCTCGGGTGAGTCAGGCAGGGAATAGGGGCCGTCCGATTGCAGCTCGTTGGGGTCAGGCTCATCGACCTCCAACACAGGCGGGAGCGAGAGACTACCAATCACCGTCTCATCCGGCGTCTCGACCGCTACCGGCGGGGTCTCGATTAAGGCCGCGAGGGCGCTTTCGGCCGCTGGCTCTTCCTCCTGAGGCTGTGGCGCCTTAGGCGCTGGAGCTTCGGCGACAGGCGCAACCTCTGCCACCCTCTGCGCAGGCGCCTCGTACACAAACGCTTCGCTGACGGCCTTGGCGGGTTCAGGTTGTGCAGCAACCGGCTCCTGAGTCTGCGGCGCAAAGGCCCGCAGGGCTTGCGTCAGTTCATCGTTTTGCTCAGGTTCCTGAGGCTCGGCGGCGGCGTGGGTCACAACGGGGGACGGCGCTGGGCTGGCAACGGGCTCAGTGGCTACCGTTTCGCTCGCGGCGTCCTTGGCACCAAACAGACGCTGCAACAAACCTGGCCCAGGACGCGGAGTTTCACCCTCCGGCTCCAGGTTATTCAGCGCCTGCCCTTGCAGGCTGCTCAGCTCGCTGAGCAACAAAGGAATCTCTCGAGCCTGGCTGACGCGGCCATCCAACTGCTTGGCAAAGGTTTTCAGCGGACGGGCTACCTCACGGGGCAGCGGCAACTTTTGCAACTGCGTGACCAGAGACGTCAATGCGGTGCTCATCTGGTCAATGCGGGTTTCGCGGCGCTGCTCAGAATCGAGCACGGCTTTTTCCAGGCGCGGCAGCAAGGCCGCGAGGGCGGCGTCCATGTCGTCGGTGCGCACAACGTCGCGCATTTCCTTCATGCATTGATCAACGGCACGGTCGGTACCTTCCGCCGCCAGCGTGCTACGCACCAGCCCGCGGCGCAGCAGATCAAGGCGTGCAGCCCAACGGCGTTCGAGCTTTTCTTGTTGCTCGATACTTAGCAGGTATTTTTCTTTCCAGCGCTGGGCGTCGTCGCTCATGCAAGGGGTCCGCGAGGGCCAGGGCTCAACGCGGGTAATGCATCTGCCGTGAGCGAGCCCGGCAGACGAATCTCTACCGCGACCGGCAGGTGATCGGAAATGGGCTGTGCCAGCACCTGCACACTTTCCAGTGTGAGGCTCGGGCTGAGCAGGATATGGTCAAGACAGCGTTGCGGTCGCCAGCTCGGAAACGTGGCTTCGACTTGCGGCGCCAATAGCCCTAGGTCGCGCAACGGGGAATTCTGCAGCAGGTCGTTGGCATGGGTGTTCATATCCCCCATCAGCACCTGATGCTTGTATTTGCCAATCAAATCGCGCACGTAAGCCAACTGAAGGTTGCGCGTACGCCCCCCGAGCGCCAAGTGCATCATTACCACCACCAAGGCTTCAGGCCCTTCGCCAAAACGCACGAGGATCGCCCCACGCCCCTTTGGACCCGGCAATGGATGGTCTTCGATGGCGGTCGGCTTCAAGCGGCTGAGCACACCATTGCTGTGCTGCGCCAGGCGCCCGAGGTTGCGATTGAGTTGCTGATACCAGTAGGGGAAAGCCCCAAGATGGGCTAGATGCTCGACCTGATTGATGTAGCCCGAGCGAATGCTGCCACCATCGGCTTCCTGCAAGGCGACCAGGTCGAAGTCACTCAACAGGTCGCCGATCTTCTGCAGGTTACCGGCCCGCCCGTTGTGGGGCAGCAAATGCTGCCAACCACGGGTGATGTAGTGACGGTACTTCTCGGTGCTGTTACCCACCTGGATATTGAAACTGAGCAGACGCAGACGATTGTCCGCCGGCAAGCCTGTCGATTCCAGGTGATGCTCATTGACCTGCGGGTCATGCAGGCCAACGACACGTTCGGTGGTGCCCCAGCGGCGCATGGGAAGCCCCTTACTTGGCTGCGCGCTCTTTGGCGATCAGCTGGTCTGCAACGTTGAGGGTATTTTCAGGACCACCAGTAGTGCCCAGGTCGAAACGGTATTTGCCGTTGACGATCATGGTCGGTACGCCTTGTACGCCGTACTTCTGTGCCAGTTCCTTGGCCTGCTTGATCTGGCCTTGGATGGCGAACGAGTTGAAGGTGGCCAGGAACTTGTCTTTGTCGACACCTTGGGTCGCGACGAAGTCAGCCATTTCTTCTGGCTTGGTCAGGCGCTTGCCTTCTTTCTGGATCGCGTTGAATACCGCGTTGTGGACCTTGTGCTCCACGCCCATGGCTTCCAGGGTCAGGAACAGCTGGCCGTGGGCATCCCATGGACCGCCGAACATGGCCGGGATGCGCTTGAAGTTCACGTCTTTAGGCAGCTTCTCGACCCAAGGGTTGATGACTGGCTCAAACGCGTAGCAATGCGGGCAGCCGTACCAGAACAGCTCCACCACTTCGACCTTTCCCGGCACAGAAACAGGCACTGGGTTGGCCAATTCCACATAGGTTTTACCGGCTTCAAGCGGCACGTCGGCAGCCTGTGCGGTCATGCCGAAAAGGCTGACAGTGACGAGAGCGGCGCTGAGGATCAGATTACGCATGCTTTACTCCTGGACAAATAAAGTCGCCTTACGCGACCTTTAGGTGTGACAGGTCTACGCGGGCATGAGTTCGTTAGTGTAACGGCACCGGCCACAAAAAAGGGCGGCCTGGGCCACCCTTTTTATGCTTGCATCGCGGGATTAATCGAGCGTTAACGTTGCAGGCGCTTAGTGCAGGCCCTGGATGTAACTGGAGAGGGCTGCGATGTCTTCATCGCTCAGCTTGCGGGCGATGGTACGCATGATCGCCGCATCGCCATCGTTAGCTCGACCACCTTCTTCCTTGCGGAAATCCGTCAGCTGCTTGGCGATGTATTGAGCGTGCTGACCACTCAAGTGAGGAAAGGCCGCTGCCGCAATACCTGCGCCGTTCGGTGAATGGCAGCCGGTGCAGGCCGGCAGGCCTTTATCCAGATTGCCACCGCGAAATAGCTTCTTGCCGCGTGCCACCAATTTAGGATCAGCAGCTCCCACGCTGCCCTTCTGGCTGGCAAAATACGCCGCGATGTCTGCCAGGTCCTGATCGCTGGAGTTAGCCAGTAGGCCGGTCATTTCCAGCACAGTGCGCTTGCCGCTCTTGATATCCTGCATCTGCTTGGTCAGGTAACGCTCACCCTGGCCAGCGAGTTTGGGGAAGTTCGGCGCCGGGCTGTTGCCATCCGGTCCGTGGCAGGCACCACACACAGCGGCTTTCGCTTGACCGGCAGTGGCATCACCTTTAATGGGGCCCTCTGCAGCGACGGCAGCGCCAGTGATGCCCAAGGTCAACAGCAGACTCACGATCAATTTGTTCATCAGCTAATCCAACTACGGCTAAGGGTTTAAGAGTTATCTACCGGGTTTACTCACCATCAACTCAATGACGGCATGGTAATCCTCAGTACTGCAGTCCATGCACAAACCACGCGGCGGCATTGCCTTGAAACCCTCGCTCACGTGTCGCACTGTCGTGGCCACGCAAACTCGGTTGTACAGCGCTTCCGGTTCCTGTGTAGCCTGAGCGCCGTAAAGCGGGATCAGGGCACCAAAAGCGAGCAACCATCAGGTCATACATCGACCTTTTCAGGGTTTGAGAGCGTTTTGCGTTCTAATGCGCAATAAAGGTCTTTCGCTCCCGTGTACCTCATCCTTCGCTGGGACAAAGCACACACAAAATCTGCGGCATTATATACTGGCGCTACTGAAACGGAAACGACACCGCTTGCCGCACCCTTTCTCGGCACCGCCCACATCGGAAATCTCATGCAACTCAAGAATCCCATCCTAGGCCTGTGCCAACAGTCCACCTTTATGCTCAGCGCCGCCAAAGTAGACCAATGCCCTGATGACGAGGGCTTTGAAGTCGCCTTTGCCGGCCGTTCCAACGCCGGTAAGTCCAGCGCGCTGAACACCCTGACCCACGCCAGCCTCGCGCGCACCTCGAAAACACCGGGCCGCACGCAACTGCTCAATTTCTTCAAGCTAGACGATGATCGGCGTCTGGTCGACCTTCCGGGCTATGGTTATGCAAAAGTACCTATCCCGCTGAAGCTGCACTGGCAGCGTCACCTGGAGGCTTACCTGGGTGGCCGGGAGAGTTTGAAGGGTTTGATTCTGATGATGGACATCCGTCATCCAATGACTGACTTCGACCTGCTGATGCTCGACTGGGCCGTCGCCAGCGGCATGCCCATGCATATCCTACTGACCAAAGCCGACAAGCTGACCTACGGCGCCGCCAAGAACACTCTGCTCAAAGTGCAGGCCGAAATCCGCAAAGGTTGGGGTGACACAATCACCATCCAGCTGTTCTCGGCGCCTAAGCGCATGGGCCTGGAAGAGGCCTACACCGTACTGGCCGGCTGGATGGAATTAGCAGACAAGGGCGCGGAAATCGCCGAGTAACTTTTCTGCGGGCAAAAAAAACCCCGGACTTCGTATGGGGAGGGGAAGTTCGGGGTTCAAGTTCTGGACCGCTAGGGCGGGGCCCAGATATCTGCCAACACTTAACACAACATAGGAGCATTGAAGGGCTTCACCACCCATTCAGTAACTCTGAGTAGCAGTTCACGGGTTAAGTTCCGGCGGTATCAGAAAACTATTGGAAATAACCAACGTCGACTTTTGAACTAAAGCACTCTGCCACCACGCCCGGTGGTGGCAAACGCCCGATATCAGTGTGCTTCGTCCCAGTTATCGCCAACGCCCACGTCGACCACCAACGGCACATCCAACTGTGCCGCCGCGCTCATGTGTTCGCGAATCTTCTCACTGACCTGCTCGACCAGGTCCTCACGCACCTCAAGCACCAATTCGTCGTGTACCTGCAGGATCACCTTGGCATCGAGGCCCGAGTCGGTCAGCCAGTTATCCACCAGCACCATGGCTTTCTTGATGATGTCCGCCGCCGTGCCCTGCATAGGCGCGTTGATCGCGGTGCGTTCTGCAGCCGCGCGCTCCTGAGGCTTATTGGAATTAATATCCGGCAAATACAGCCGGCGACCGAAGAAGGTTTCCACGTACCCCTGATCGGCAGCCTGGGCGCGGGTGCGCTCCATGTAGTCGCGAACCCCTGGGTAGCGAGCGAAGTACACGTCGATGTAAGCCTTTGCAGTCTTGGTATCGACGCCGATGTCCTTGCCGAGCTTCTGTGCCCCCATGCCGTAGATCAGACCAAAGTTGATTGCCTTGGCACTGCGACGCTGATTGGACGTGACCTCAGCCAATTCGACCTTGAATACCTCAGCCGCCGTCGCGGTATGCACATCCAGGTCGTTGCGGAACGCGTTCATAAGCCCCTCATCCTTGGACAAGTGCGCCATGATCCGCAGTTCGATCTGCGAATAGTCCGCCGCCAGCAGTTTGTAGCCCTTGGGCGCCACGAATGCCTGACGAATCCGCCGCCCTTCGGCGGTACGCACGGGGATGTTCTGCAGGTTCGGGTCACTGGAAGACAAGCGCCCGGTTGCCGCCACGGCCTGATGATATGACGTGTGAACACGCCCGGTGCGCGGGTTAATCTGCTCCGGCAGGCGATCGGTGTAAGTGCTTTTGAGCTTGCTCATGCTGCGGTACTGCATGAGTACCTTAGGCAGCGGATAGTCATCTTCGGCCAGCTTGGCGAGCACTTCTTCGGCGGTAGACGCCTGTCCTTTGCCTGTCTTCTTCAGCACCGGCAGACCCAGCTTTTCGTAGAGAATCGCCCCGAGTTGCTTAGGTGAACCCAGGTTGAATTCCTCACCAGCGATCTCGAAGGCCTGGCGTTCCAGCTCAACCATCTTGTTGCCCAACTCAATACTCTGAACGCCGAGCAACTTCGCATCGACCAAAGCGCCCTGGCGTTCGATGCGGGCCAGCACGGGTACCAAAGGTATTTCGATGTCCGTCAGCACACTGGCCAGGCTCGGGATAGCAGCGAGTTGCGCATGCAGTTCCTGATGCAACCGCAAGGTTACATCTGCGTCTTCGGCCGCATAGGGACCCGCTTGTTCAAGCGCAATCTGGTCAAACGTCAACTGCTTGGCGCCTTTGCCAGCGATGTCCTGGAAGCTGACAGTGTCGTAGTCCAGGTACTTCTTGGCCAGGCTGTCCATATCATGGCGCGTCGCGGTGGAGTTCAGCACGTAGGACTCAAGCATTGTGTCGAACGCGATGCCACGCACGGTGATGCCGTTTGCCGGGTCGCCGCCAATGGCGCAGTTGGCCAAGATATTCATGTCGAATTTGGCGTGTTGGCCTACCTTGAGCTTGGACGGATCTTCCAGCAACGGCTTCAAGGCCAGCAGTACGGTGTCACGATCCAGCTGTTCCGGCGCGCCAATGTAGGAGTGGGTCAGCGGGATGTACGCAGCTTCATGGGGCTGCACAGCGAAGGAAACCCCGACCAGTTGCGCCTGTTGGGCGTCGATCCCGGTAGTTTCAGTGTCGAAAGCGAACAACTTCGCGTCGTTTAGCTTCTTCAGCCAAAGATCGAACGTGGCCTGGTCGAGGATTGTGGTGTACGAGGCTTCTACGGGCGCTTGGAGTTCAACAGCTTTCTCAGCCACCGGCACCGCCTTCAGTTCAACACGCTTGGCATCGCGCTGAATCTCATCAATCCAGCTCTTGAACTCCAACAGCGTGTAAAGCTCCAGCAGCTTCTCGCGGTCTGGTTCAATCAGGTGCAGATCGTCCAATCCCACGTCCAGCGGCACATCAATCTTGATCGTCGCCAGTTGGTAGGAAAGAAACGCCATCTCCCGGTGCTCTTCAAGCTTGGCCGGCAGCGTCTTGGCACCACGGATCGGCAGAGTCGGCACAATATCCAACTGTTCATAAAGCTCTTTGAGGCCGCCATTCACACCCACCAGCAAGCCGGAAGCGGTCTTAGGACCAATCCCCGGAACGCCCGGGATGTTGTCGGACGAATCACCCATCAACGCCAGATAGTCGATGATCTGCTCCGGAGCGACGCCAAATTTCTCCTTTACGCCGTCCACGTCCATGGCGCTACCGGTCATGGTATTGACCAAGGTAATGTGCCCGTCGACCAACTGCGCCATGTCCTTATCGCCGGTGGAGATCACCACCGGACGGTCAGCCGCCGCACTGCTGCGGGCCAGGGTGCCGATCACATCATCGGCCTCAACGCCTTCAACGCACAGCAGCGGGAAGCCCAAGGCGATCACACTCTGATGCAGCGGCTCAATCTGCACGCGCATGTCATCGGGCATGCTCGGACGGTTAGCCTTGTATTCGGCGTACATGTCATCACGAAAAGTCCCACCCTTGGCGTCGAACACCACCGCAAAGGGGCTGTCCGGGTACTGCTTGCGCAGGCTTTTGAGCATGTTCAACACGCCCTTGACCGCACCGGTCGGCAGGCCTTTGGAGGTGGTCAGCGGTGGCAGCGCGTGGAAGGCGCGGTACAGGTAAGAAGAACCGTCCACCAGGACGAGGGGCGCTTGGCTCATGAGCAGGATCAACCTTTTCGGCGGGTCTGGCGCTAGAATAGCCGGACCAATGAAAACAAAGGGACAAGGTTATCATGCGTACATTCAATCGCCTGCTGTTGACTGGCTTGATTGCACTCGCTCCGATGGCTGCCATGGCGGCAGACGATGCGCCTTCGGGCGACCCGGAAGTGACCATTCGCACGGAAGGCAACAGGACTATTCAGGAGTACCGTCAAAACGGCTTCCTGTATGCAATCAAGGTGACCGTTAAAGGTGCTCCTCCCTATTTCCTGGTGCGCGCGGACGGAACCGACGCAAACTTCATCCGCTCTGACCAGCCGGATATGCTGATCCCGTCATGGAAGATCTTCGAATGGAAATGATTTCTTAACTTCAATTGGCGCCGCCCACAGCGGCGCCCGTAATGGCAGTTTTAACCATGTCTGTGTTCACCCCCCTGGCTCGGCCCGAGCTGGAAACCTTTCTCGCCCCTTACGGGCTCGGCCGCCTGCTTGATTTCCAGGGGATTGCTGCCGGCAGCGAAAACACCAATTTCTTTATCAGCCTGGAGCAGGGCGAATTCGTCCTGACCCTCGTTGAGCGCGGCCCTGTCGCGGAGATGCCGTTCTTCATCGAACTGCTCGACGTGCTCCACGACGCCGATCTGCCTGTGCCATACGCCCTGCGGACCACCGATGGCATGGCTTTGCGCGAATTGAAGGGTAAACCGGCACTGCTGCAACCACGCCTGGCCGGCAAGCACATCAAAGACGCCAACGCACAGCATTGCGCCCAAGTAGGTGAGTTGCTTGGTCACCTGCACTTGGCGACGCAAGGCGAGAAGGTGCTGGAACGCAAAACTGATCGCGGCCTGGACTGGATGCTCAGCGAAGGTGCGCAGCTAATTTCGCATTTGAACGATGCACAGCAAAGCCTGCTGAACGCTGCATTGACTGAAATCGAAGCCCATAAGGCCGAGATTCTCGCCCTGCCGCGCGCCAACGTGCACGCTGACCTGTTCCGCGACAATGCAATGTTCGAAGGTACACACCTGACGGGCTTGATCGACTTCTACAATGCCTGCTCGGGCCCGATGCTCTACGACGTGGCAATCGCGCTGAATGACTGGTGTTCGGATGACGATGGTGTGATCGACGGACAACGCGCTCGTGCGTTGTTGGGCGCTTATGCTGGACTGCGACCGTTTACAGCGAAGGAAGCGGAGCTCTGGCCGACCATGTTGCGAGTGGCATGCGTGCGGTTCTGGCTGTCACGGCTGATTGCCGCTGAGTCATTTGCCGGCCAGGACGTGTTGATTCACGATCCCGCCGAGTTCGAACATCGATTGGCGCAGCGCCAGCAGGTCAACGTCCACCTGCCATTCGCGCTCTAAGGACCAACCCGGTCAAAAATGTGGGAGGGGGCTTGCCCCCGATGGCGATGCATCAGTCAAATTATCATCGACTGAAGCGCCTTCATCGGGGGCAAGCCCCCTCCCACATTTGATCTTCGTTGTGAGGCTTACAACGACTCCAGGCAACCGGCCAAGTCATTTCCCAGCTTCTCCAGCACCTGCTCATAACCCTGAGCCGTCGCCGGTGTATACCCGCCCAACGCATCCAATTCAGCCAGTTTCACCGGCAGCCCGGCCACCAGCGTCTCTGCCAAGCGCGGGCGCAACGGCGGTTCACTGAACACGCAGGTCTTGCCCACTTCCTGCAAGCGAGTACGCATTGCCGCTACATGCTGGGCGCCTGGCTGTACTTCGGAGGCGACGCTGAACACGCCGGTGTGCTTAAGCCCGTAAGCATCTTCGAAGTAATCAAAGGCTTCGTGGAACACGAAGTAAGGCTTGTCGCCGATGCTCGCCATGCGTTTTTTCAGGCGTTCATCCAGGGCGTCCAGACGGCCGGCAAACGCCTTTGCGTTGCTCTGGTAACGCTCGGCATTCACTGGGTCAGCGGCGCTCAGGTCGGCTGCCATACGTGCAGCAATCACCCGGGCGTTTACCGTGGACAACCACAGATGCGCATCCAGGCTGCCCGGGCGGTGATCGTGGTCATGTTCGTCGGCATCGTCAGCGTGAGAATGGCTATCTTCACCGAAACGACGCAGTTTCATTCCCGGCAAGTCTTGCACCGCTACCGTCGTCGCTGTACGACCTTTCAACACGCGAGGCAGGAAACTCTCCATATCCGGCCCAATCCAGTACAGCAGATCCACCGACTGCACACGCCGTACGTCGGATGGGCGCAACGCGAAGTTATGCGGCGATGCGCCGGGGGGCAACAACACCTCCGGCACGGCCACGCCGTCCTGCACAGCCGCGGCTATCAACTGCAGAGGCTTGATGCTGGTGAGTACCCGTACCTCGGCCTGAACTGTGCCTGCGATGAACAAACTGGTGATGAAAACGACAAAAACGGGAAAAAGTCGGGACACGATGACCACTCAATGACGTAGGAACGGGTAACATAATAACGTCTCTATCAAATATCTGTCGCCGCTCATGCCTAAAACACCGCTTGCCAGCCGTCCCCACGACCACTCTCACTGCGTGCACACCGCGCTGTCGGAAGCCGACACCCTGTGTGCGCAGAAAGGCCTGCGCCTGACCGCCTTGCGTCGCCGGGTGCTGGAGCTCGTGTGGCAGAGCCACAAGCCGCTGGGCGCCTATGACATTCTGGGCGTGCTCAGCGAGCAGGACGGCCGCCGCGCCGCGCCTCCAACCGTGTACCGCGCGCTGGACTTCCTGTTGGAAAACGGCCTGGTACACCGCATCGCATCGCTCAACGCCTTTGTCGGCTGCAACCACCCAGAGCACGCACACCAGGGTCAGTTCCTCATCTGTCGCGAGTGCCACGCCGCCATCGAACTTGAACAAAAAAGCATCAGTGACGCCATTATCACAAGCTCCGCCGACGTTGGCTTCAGGGTCGAAGGGCAAACGGTCGAAGTGGTCGGCCTGTGCGCGGGCTGCCAGGGGGCTTGATGAGCAACGCGTTAATCCGACTGGAGCAGGTTGGGGTCACGTTCGCCGGGCAAAGCGTGCTGGATAACATCGCACTGAGCGTAGAGCCGGGGCAGATCGTTACCCTGATCGGCCCAAATGGCGCCGGCAAGACCACCCTGGTGCGTGCCGTGCTTGGCCTGCTCAAGCCCGACAGCGGCAGCGTATGGCGCAAGCCCAAGCTGCGCGTCGGTTACATGCCGCAGAAGCTGCACGTCGACCCGACCTTGCCCCTCTCTGTACTTCGCTTCCTGCGCCTGGTGCCTGGCGTAGACCGTGTCCGCGCACAGGCTGCACTTAAGGAAGTTGGCGCCGAACAAGTGATCGACAGCCCGGTGCAGAGCATCTCCGGCGGCGAAATGCAGCGCGTACTGCTGGCCCGCGCCCTGCTGCGCGAGCCCGAGTTGCTGGTGCTAGATGAGCCCGTGCAGGGCGTCGATGTCGCCGGCCAGGCCGAGTTGTACAGCCTGATCACACGCCTGCGCGACCGCCACGGCTGCGGCGTGCTGATGGTCTCTCACGACCTGCACCTGGTCATGAGCACCACTGACCAAGTGGTGTGCCTCAACCGCCACGTGTGCTGCTCCGGCCACCCGGAACAGGTCAGCGGCGACCCGGCGTTTGTCGAGTTGTTCGGCAAAAATGCCCAGAGCCTGGCGATCTACCACCACCATCACGACCACGCCCATGACCTGCATGGCGCTGTGGTTGACGATCCGGCCACACCTCATACCCACGTTCATGGAGATAGCTGCAAGCATGGCTGATTTTCTGCTTTACGCCCTGCTGGCAGGCTTGGCTTTGGCGCTAGTGGCTGGCCCGCTGGGCTCATTCGTGGTCTGGCGTCGCATGGCGTACTTTGGCGACACCTTGTCCCACGCCGCGCTGCTGGGCGTGGCGATGGGTTTCCTGCTGGATGTAAGCCCGACCATCGCCGTGACCGTGGGCTGCCTGCTGCTGGCGGTGCTGCTGGTAACCCTGCAACAGCGCCAGCCGCTGGCCTCGGACACCCTGCTGGGCATTCTGGCGCCGAGCACGTTGTCACTAGGCCTGGTCGTACTGAGCTTTATGCATGAAGTCCGCATCGACCTGATGGCCTATCTGTTCGGCGATCTGTTGGCGATCAGCCCAACGGACCTGGCCTGGATCCTCGGCGGCAGTGCTGCTGTTCTGGTGCTTCTGGTAGTCCTGTGGCGCCCACTGCTGGCAATCACGGTGCATGAAGAACTGGCCAGGGTCGAAGGCTTGCCCGTATCGGCTTTGCGCATGGCCCTAATGTTGTTGATCGCCGTGGTGATCGCTGTCGCGATGAAGATTGTCGGCGTATTGTTGATCACGTCGCTGCTGATCATCCCCGCCGCCGCCGCCCAACGCCACGCCCGCTCACCCGAGCAGATGGCCATCGGTGCAAGCCTTCTGGGGATGCTGGCAGTGTGCGGAGGCCTGGCGCTGTCCTGGTTCAAGGACACGCCAGCCGGACCATCGATTGTGGTCGCGGCCGCCGCCCTGTTTCTGCTGAGTTTTGTCCTGCCCCGTCGAGGGGTGTAGACTTGCTCGCTTTTTGCGCAAATAGAGAGTCGCAGGAATGAAGCCGTTCACCTCCCGTTATCTGCTCCTTGCCGCATTTTCCCTGCTGCTGGGCGCCTGCCAAAGCACACCGCCCGCCGCCCCCGAGGCTCCGGACCCACGTGCTGCGGCCATCGCGCAGCTGGAGCAAAACCTCGCCAGCAGCGAGCTTGCCACTGCCGAAGACCAGTTGGCAGCGTTGCAGGCCCAGTCGCCTAACGACCCGACACTAGAGCCTTATCAGCGCCAATTGGCCGAAGCCTACCTGCAGCGCAGCCAGATCGTGCTGCAAAAAGGTGACGTCAATGCCGCCGCCACCGCCCTGAGCCGCGCCCGCGCGCTGATGCCCAAGGCGCCAGCCCTGACCGGCGGCGTCAACAGCGCTATTACCCACGCCCGCAAGGTCGAACTGGATAAAGCCGAAGAGGCGCTCAAGGCCGCCGAGGCCAAGCCCGCCGCCAAGGTCATCGACCCGGCGGCGCCCAGCACCACGGTGGCCTTGAACCTCACCAATATCGAAGAATTGCGCCATCAACTGGATGCGATTGCCACCGACGTGGTGAATTACCAGTGCGACGTGAGCATTCAGGCGCCACGCACCGAGGATTACCCGTGGTTGGCTACGCTGCTGACCAAACGGGTGAAACGCATTGATTCGGCGTATGAGCTGAAGATTCACAGGCAGATTCTGAAACACATCCCGGCGCAGGTTGTGTTGATTCCGCGCAAGGCGCAATAAACGCATCGGGAGCAAGCCCCCTCCCACATTTTGAGTGTATTCACAGTTCAAAATGTGGGAGGGGGCTTGCTCCCGATAGCGGTCTAACAGACACCCAATTAGTTAAGCCGGAATCGCTTTGGCCTTAGGCTCACGATCCCATACCCGATGCTGCCCAATCGCGGCAAAGAACGCTTTGAACGCCTTCGCATCCGACCCCACGATCAGCCCCGCATCCACCTCAAGCTTCAACAGATCCAACAGCGACTTGGCATCAGTGGCGACGGTAATAGCCTTCAAGTGCTTGTAAGCCTCCAGCACGTAGTGCAACGCCACACCATCCGCGCTCAACGCCTTCACTGACTCTTTACCGCCAGGCACAAAGACCGCATCAAACGCGATGGACGGCATTCCTTCCATCGTCGCGTCCACCGGCAGGCTCTTGCCATCCGCCGTGGTGACCGGTGCCGAGGTTGGACCCAGCAATTTGGCGTGCGCACCCTCGGCTTCCAAGGCCTTCTTCAATGCCGCAATCGCCACGCCGTCCACGCCATTCGCCGCCAAGATCGCCACCTTGCGCGTCTTGATATCCGCAGGCAGCAAGTTCGCCTGGCTCAAAGCAGGCGAGCGTGCCAACGCGGTCTCGCGCTCTTCCACTGTGCCCTTTTTCGGTACCGGCAGGCCGAGGTTCTGCGCCACGCGCTTGGCCAGTTCCAGGTCAATATTGGCCAGGATCTCGTTGACCTGCCGCGCACGAATAAACTCACGCTCGACCTTGCCCAGCTCAAAGCTGTACGCCGCAATGATGTGCTCTTGCTCATGCTTGCTCATGCTGCGGAAAAACAGGCGCGCCTGAGAGAAGTGGTCGCCGAACGATTCACTGCGCTCACGCACTTTATTGGCATCAACACGCTCGTAGTACGACTCGAAACCACCGTCCTGCGCCGCAGGTGGCGTTTCTTTCGGCCAACCGCCATCGATCGAATTGGGCTCGTAGGCAGCACGCCCCTTGTCAATCACCGTGCGGTGCATAGCATCGCGCTGGCCGTTATGAAATGGCGCTACCGGCCGATTGATCGGCAACTCATGAAAGTTCGGGCCGCCCAGGCGACTGATCTGCGTGTCGGTGTAGGAAAACAGGCGCCCCTGCAGCAGTGGGTCATTGGAGAAGTCGATGCCCGGAACGATATGCCCAGGGCAGAACGCCACCTGCTCAACTTCAGCAAAGAAGTTATCCGGGTTGCGGTTCAGCACCATTTTGCCCAGCGGCGTAATCGGCACCAATTCCTCCGGAATCAGCTTCGTCGGGTCGAGAATGTCGAAGTCGAAGGCGTGTTCCTTGTCTTCAGGGATTACCTGTACGCCCAGTTCCCACTCAGGGTAATCACCGGTTTCAATGGACTCCCACAGGTCGCGACGGTGGTAGTCGGTGTCTTTACCTGCGAGTTTTTGTGCTTCGTCCCACACCAACGAACAGGTACCGGCGGTAGGGCGCCAGTGAAACTTAACGAAATTGGAGACGCCTTCGGCATTGATAAAGCGGAACGTATGTACGCCAAAACCCTGCATGCTCCGTAGGCTTTTAGGAATAGCCCGGTCGGACATGGCCCAGATCACCATGTGTGCCGACTCCGGTTGCAGAGAGACGAAATCCCAGAAGGTGTCGTGCGCCGAGCCGCCGGTAGGAATCTCGTTGTGCGGCTCAGGTTTTACCGCGTGCACAAAGTCCGGAAATTTGATCGCGTCCTGAATGAAGAACACTGGCATGTTGTTGCCCACCAGGTCGAAGTTGCCTTCATCAGTGAAGAACTTCACGGCAAAGCCACGCACGTCACGCACCGTATCGCCGGAACCACGTGGGCCTTGCACGGTGGAAAAACGCACGAACACCGGGGTTTTATGCCCAGGGTCGCGTAGGAAGCCGGCCTTGGTCAGCGCCGAATGGTTCTCATAGGATTGGAAATAACCATGGGCGCCCGTACCCCGGGCATGCACGATGCGCTCGGGGATGCGTTCATGGTCAAAATGCGTGATCTTTTCACGCATGATGAAATCTTCCAGCAGCGAAGGCCCTCGCGCGCCGACCTTCAAGCTGTTCTGGTTGTCGGAAATCTTCACACCTTGGTTGGTGCGCAAGGCTTGGCCAGTGGCGTCTGAGCGAAACTGTTCCAGGCTGTGTAATTTGGCGTTGGTGTTACCACGATCCAGGGTATCGGTGCCCGCAAGGTCACTCTTCGGCGGTGTGGCTGGCTTCTTGGTACTCATCAGTCAAAACTCCTTATTCAAAGTGGCCAGAGCGGTGCCCGGCTCGTTTGAGCAAAACCCCAGGCACGGCACCTGGGAAATCGAGTTGCTTAAGTAGTGACTGATGGGGTTTTGGGCCGTTCCTTTTTTATGACCTTTGATCGCGTTATTGCCAAATCGCAGGTTGAATGCGAAATAAATGCTAAGAAACACTAGATGGACAGGCTAAAATGCGCGCCCGGCTAACCGCTGATCCCTTTTCAATGCGCCCCACAAGGTTCGCTACGTGATCGAGTTTCAAAACGTCCATAAAACCTACCGCGTCGCCGGTAAGGATATCCCCGCACTGCACCCCACCAGTCTGCGCGTCGAAAACGGCCAGGTGTTTGGCCTGATTGGCCACTCGGGTGCGGGTAAAAGCACCTTGCTGCGCCTGATCAACCGCCTGGAAGAGCCCAGTGGCGGCCAGATCACGGTCGACGGCGAAGAAGTCACCGCCCTGGACGCCAACGGCCTGCGCCGCTTCCGCCAGCAGGTCGGGATGATCTTCCAGCACTTCAACCTGCTGGCGTCCAAGACCGTCGCCGATAACGTGGCATTGCCACTGACCCTGGCCGGAGAACTGTCGCGTAAAGACATCGACCTGCGCGTGGCTGAACTGCTCGCCCGCGTCGGCTTGTCGGACCACGCCAAAAAGTACCCCGCGCAATTGTCCGGCGGCCAGAAGCAGCGCGTCGGCATCGCCCGCGCCCTGGCGACCAAGCCAAAGATCTTGCTGTGCGACGAAGCCACCAGCGCCCTTGACCCACAGACCACCGCGTCGGTCCTGCAACTGTTGGCTGAGATCAACCGCGAGCTGAAGCTGACCATCGTGCTGATCACCCATGAAATGGACGTGATCCGCCGCGTATGCGACCAGGTGGCCGTGATGGACGCCGGCGTGATCGTCGAGCAAGGTTCGGTAGCCGACGTTTTCCTGCATCCCAAGCACCCGACCACCAAACGTTTTGTACAAGAAGCCGAACAGGTCGACGAAGGCGAGCAGCGCGATGACTTCGCCCACGTACCGGGCCGCATCGTACGTCTGACGTTCCAGGGCGACGCAACCTACGCGCCGCTGCTGGGCACCGTCGCCCGCGAAACGGGTGTGGACTACAGCATCCTCGCCGGCCGTATCGACCGCATCAAAGACATCCCTTATGGGCAACTGACCCTCGCGGTCACCGGCGGTGACATGGAAGCGGCCTTTGCCCGCTTCACCGCCGCAGACGTCCACATGGAGGTGCTGCGCTAATGGAAATCTTCCTGAGTTTCTTCGCCAATATCGACTGGTCCGAAATCTGGCTCGCCACCGGCGACACCATGATCATGCTGTTCGGTTCGCTGTTTTTTACCGTGCTACTAGGCCTGCCGTTGGGCGTGCTGCTGTTCCTGACCAGCCCGCGCCAGCTGTTCGAGCAAAAAGGCCTGTACGCGCTGCTGTCGCTGATCGTGAATATCCTGCGCTCGCTGCCGTTCATCATCCTGCTGATTGTGATGATCCCGTTCACCGTACTGATCACCGGCACCTCGCTGGGCGTGGCCGGTGCGATTCCGCCGCTGGTGGTGGGCGCCACGCCATTCTTCGCGCGTCTGGTGGAAACCGCCTTGCGTGAAGTGGACCGCGGCATTATCGAAGCCACCCAGTCCATGGGCGCAACCACTCGCCAGATCATCACCAATGCACTGTTGCCCGAAGCACGCCCCGGCATCTTCGCGGCAATTACGGTGACGGCGATTACGCTGGTGTCCTACACGGCCATGGCCGGTGTGGTCGGCGCTGGCGGCCTGGGCGACCTGGCGATCCGTTTCGGTTACCAGCGTTTCCAGACCGATGTGATGGTGGTCACCGTGGTGATGCTGTTGATCCTGGTGCAAATTCTGCAAACCGTCGGCGACAGGCTGGTGGTGCACTTTTCTCGAAAATAACGGCCATTGCCGGCCAAAAGCCGGCACATGCCCGAACAAGGAGCTTGTTGGATGAAAAAACTACTGGTTGCTTTCGCCGCCGTTGCCGCGTTTTCCGCCCATGCCGAGACCCTGACGGTCGCTGCTTCGCCGGTACCCCACGAGGAAATCCTGGAATTCGTGAAACCTGCCCTCGCCAAAGAAGGCGTGGACCTGCAGGTCAAAGTCTTCACCGACTACGTACAGCCCAACGTACAGGTAGCGGAAAAACGCCTGGACGCTAATTTCTTCCAGCACCAGCCGTACCTGGATGAATTCAACAAAGCCAAGGGCACTCACCTGGTGAGCGTCGGCGCGGTGCATTTGGAGCCTCTGGGCGCCTACTCCAGCAAGTACAAAAAGCTGGACGAGCTGCCAAGCGGTGCCAACGTCGTGATCCCTAACGACGCCACCAACGGCGGCCGCGCGCTGTTGCTGCTGGATAAAGCCGGCGTGATCAAATTGAAGGACTCGACCAACATCCTGTCGACCATCAAAGACATCACCGAAAACCCGAAAAACCTGAAGTTCCGCGAACTGGAAGCCGCCACCCTGCCGCGCGTGCTGACCCAGGTCGACCTGGCGTTGATCAACACCAACTACGCCTTGGAAGCCAAGCTGGACCCGTCCAAGGATGCATTGGTGATCGAAGGCAGCGACTCGCCTTACGTGAACATCCTGGTCACCCGCGAAGACAACAAGGATTCGTACGCGGTGAAGAAGCTGGTAGCCGCCCTGCACACGCCTGAAGTGAAGCAATTCATCGAAGAGAAGTACAAAGGCGCGATCAAGCCGGCGTTCTGATCTACCCGATCTCCAATACACCAGAGATCAAACAATGTGGGAGGGGGCTTGCCCCCGATAGCAGTGGGTCAGTCACCAGATGCAGTGACTGGCACTCAGCAATCGGGAGCAAGCCACCTCCCACATTTGTTTTGGGGGTGCATCTAATTGCGCTGCAACAACCCCGGCAACTGCGCCACCAATTTCTGGTTGTTCAACGGCGAACGAATAAACCCACGCTGCGTGCCATCCGGGCCGATGAGCGCCAGGTTACCGCTGTGATCGACGGTGTAGTTCGGCTTGCTGGTATCTGCCGGAATAAACGGGATGCTCACCGCATTCGACACCTTCTGCACATCCTCCACATTCGCGCCGGTCAGGCCCACAAATTGCGGATCGAAGTAGCCCAAGTACTGCTTGAGCTGAGTCGGGGTATCGCGATGCGGGTCGACGCTGACCAGGATCACTTGCAACTTATCCACAGCCTCTTTCGGCAGTTCGCTTTTGATCTGGCGCAATTGGGCGAGGGTGGTCGGGCAGATATCCGGGCAGAACGTGTAGCCGAAGAACAACAGGCTCCACTTCCCCTTCAACTCATTGAACGCCACCGGCTGGCCGTCCTGATTTGTCATGGTCACAGGCGGTAGCTGACGGCTTTGCGGCAGCAGGATGATGCCGGCGTCGATCAGCGCGGTGGGGTCACCCTGGCCTTTTCCGCTAAGCACTTTGTTGACGGTCAGGCCCATGATCAACGCGACGATGGCCACCAGGATGAAGACGGTTTTTTGAGTTCGAGTCATAGGTTCAACAGTAGGTAGTGGTCTACGAGCAGGGCGATAAACAGCAGGAACAAGTACCAGATAGAGTACTTGAAGGTGTTGATCGCCGCGTGCGGCCGACCGCCACGGTACAACACCCAGGCCCATTGCAGAAAGCGTGCGCCCAATACCAGCGCGCACGCCAGGTACAGTGGGCCGCTCATATGGATCACGTAGGGCATCAAGCTCACCGCCAGTAGGGCAAAGGTGTAGAGCAGGATATGCACCTTGGTGTAGTGCTCGCCGTGAGTCACTGGCAGCATGGGGATGTCGGCCTTGGCGTATTCCTCTTTGCGGTGGATGGCCAGGGCCCAAAAGTGCGGCGGGGTCCAAGCGAAGATGATCAGCACCAGCAGCAGCGGTTCAGCGCTGATGTGACCGGTGACGGCGACCCAACCCAACAGCGGCGGTGCAGCGCCAGCCAACCCGCCGATGACAATATTCTGCGGCGTCGCGCGCTTTAGGAATCCGGTGTAGATCACGGCGTAGCCGAGCAGCGAGGCCAAGGTCAGCCACGCCGCCAGGGCATTGGTGAACGCCAGCAACAGGCCCAGCCCTGCAACAGCCAAAAACAATGCAAAGGCCAGCGCCGCAACCGGCGACACCCGACCCTCCGCCAGGGGCCGCTTGTGAGTGCGTGCCATCACCGCATCGATCCGCCGATCCACGACATGGTTGACGGCCGCCGCGCCGCCCGCGCACAGGGCAATGCCCAAGTTGCCAAAAATCAGCACCGTCCACGGTACGCCCGCGCGGGTGGCGAGGAACATTCCCACCAGGGACGTGATGAGCATCAGCACCACTACTTTCGGCTTGGTCAGCTCTAGATAGTCACGCCAGATCGCCTGATCGTGACGCGCGCCGATCAAGGTCGCCATGGCATCTCTCCTTTAAGGGTGATGAGGCCTGATACGTGTTTGCGCGGGATGAAGCGCCAGCCGAACGGCAACTGATTGCGCACCCGAACCAGGCTGGTGCGGGCGTGGTAATTGACCAGCACCAGGGTCAGCAGCAACCCGGCACCGCCCGCGTTATGCCCGACCGCTACTGCCAGCGGCAGGCCGAACATCACATTGCTCAACCCCAGGCAGATTTGCACGCCGAGGGCGATCAGCAACAAGCCCGACAGACGCGTCATGCCCACCGCGCGCAGTTGCCAGGCCAGGCCGAGCAGGACCAGGGTCACGAGTACTGCGCCTATACGATGGGTCAGGTGAATGGCCGTGCGCGCCTCGCTGTCGAGCTGGCCGCCCAAATAATTTGGGCCTATGTGTTGGGTCAGGTGAAAGCCATTGGCAAAGTCTGCCGCCGGCCACCACTGTCCATGGCACGTGGGCAAGTCGACACAGGCCACGGCCGCGTAATTGGAGCTGACCCAACCACCGAGCGCAATCTGTCCGATCACCAGCACCAAACCAGCCGTCGCCCAATATTGCAGGCGCTTGGGCACGATTAGCGCGGGCAGTACACCGGACAGGCGCAAGGTCAGCAAAAACAGCAGACTCAAGGTGGCAAAGCCGCCAAGCAGATGGCCTGTCACCACCTGCGGCCACAGCTTCAAGGTCACCGTCCACATCCCAAACGCCGCCTGGGCAAACACCACCGCCAGCAGAAACAACGGCAACTTGACCGGCTGGCCTGGGTCACGCCGATGACTCCAAGAGCGCGCCGCCAACAACGCAATCAAAAGACCCAGAGTGCCAGCGAAGTAGCGATGGGTCATTTCGGCCCAGCCTTTGTCGGCCTCCACTGGCGTGTCAGGAAAATGCAATTCGGCATGGGCCAACTGGGCTTCACTTTGCGGCACGCTGATAAAACCATAACAACCCGGCCAGTCCGGGCAACCGAGGCCGGCGTGAGTCAGGCGGGTATAGGCGCCGAGCAGCACGACGATCAGCGCCAGCAAGGTGGCAAACAACGCGAGGCGAAATCCAGGTTTGGCCATGACGATGCCCTTATCCGATGTTCGACAATTTCAGCAGGTGGCGCAGGTCGTTGAGCAGGTCCTTGCCCTTGACCTTGGCGTCGTAGCGCAGCACCAGGTTGCCGTGGGGGTCGACGATCCACAGTTGCGCATCGCCCGGCGCGGCAGCGTTTTTGTTAAACGTCGAAAGGTCCAGTTGATAGCGCTGCAATTGCGGGTATTCGGCTTTCAGCTTGGCTTCGTAATCGGCACCGACCGGTTGCGCACCGGCCAACGCGTGACTGGCGCGCGAGGCATCGCGCCCCAGGCCGATCTGCAATTGCCGCGCGAGGTACACCAACTGCTGGCAATCGGCGGCGCAGGCGGCGGGCGCAGTCACCAGCAGTTGCCAGCGCTGTTCATCCGCCTGCACGCCGATATCGGCGCGGGTCTGGCCATTGCCGATCATCTCGCCGTGATAACTGCGGCTGTCCGGCACCCAGAACTGCAGCTTGTACATAAACGTGGCCAGCACCATCGGGCCGATCACCATCAGCAGGATCAGCAGCAGTTGCCAGCGGCCTTTGCGCCGATCGGGCAGGTCAGACATGTTGAGTGGATTCGTGGCCGCTCCCATGGGGCTTCTCCTTCTTGTTATGCGATCCGAGATAGAGGTAAAGAACCAGCAGCGCCAGCGCCATGGCGAACCACTGCACGGCATAGGCCAGGTGTTTCTCCGGGCCCATGGCGACCACCGGCCAAGTCGTTTCGTAGGTACCGGGGCCGGCTTCAGCGCGCAGTTCGTAGGCAAAGCCACTGCGGCCCAACTCTGTCCAAAGCGCTGCGGGATGCAGCGCCGTGAGTAATCGCGGCCATTGCGTGGCTGCGGGGTCGGCATGCAGTTGGAAGGTTTCGCCAGGGGCGACGTACACCCACGCATCAATATTCAACGGCTGCTCTGGTGTGGTGAAGGCGGGCGGTGTGCGGCGGTCCGGCCAGGGCAGCCAGCCGCGATTGAGCAGTAGCCACAGGCCGCTGGCCTGATCGTGGAAGGGTTGCAGCAACTCGACACCGGCCTTGCCATTGCGCATGCGATTGTCGAGCAAGACGCTATGGTCGGCGTCGAATTGACCACGCAGATGCACACGGCGAAACGCCGGGTCTGCCGTGTCATTGAGTTGTTCACTGCTCATCGGCTCAGCCGCGCGGCGCTCGGCATAGCTGTCGAGCAACAGCTGCTTTTCATGCCCGCGCGACAGCTGCCAGCAACCCAATCCCACCATCAACGGCAGCAGCACCAACACCACCAATGTTGGCGCAATACCGGGGCGAAACTGTTTTATGGCGCTGGCTATACTTGTTTTCATTGCCCGCCGCTCTTCATCAATGCCCATCAAAATCCAGGAGCCAGACCATGCTCAAAGCAGCCATTGCCCTGATGCTGATCGCGACTGTTGTGAGCCTGTTCAGTGGCCTGTTCTTTCTGGTCAAGGACGAAGGCAACTCCAACCGCCTCGTCACTGCCTTGACCGTGCGTGTCGTACTGGCCGTGATCACCCTCATGCTGATCACTTGGGGATTTTTCAGCGGCCAGCTGGTTTCTCACGCGCCGTGGTAAGACGCCTCACAGTACGTAGACGAAGAAAAACAGCCCGATCCACACCACATCCACAAAGTGCCAATACCAACTGGCTGCCTCGAAACCAAACTGGTGCTCGGCGTTGAAGTGGCCACGCAGGATGCGCATCAGCATCACAAACAAAATGATCGTGCCGATGGTCACGTGGGCACCGTGGAATCCGGTGAGCATAAAGAACGTCGCGCCATACACACCGGAGCCCAGCGTCAGGCCCAGCTCTTTATAGGCGTGGATGTATTCCTCGGCCTGGAACCCGAGAAACGCCAGGCCCAGCAGCACGGTAAGCGCCAACCAGATTTTCAGCGCGCCACGATGGCCTTTGCGCAAGGCATGGTGGGCGATGGTGATGGTCACGCTGGAGCTCACCAGCAGGATGGTGTTGACCAGCGGCAAGCCCCACGGGCTGATGGTGCCCTCGGGGGCGGGATAGAGTTTCGGGTCAGGGTTGTTGAGCAATGGCCAGGCAAATTCGAAATTCGGCCACAGCATGTGCGCGACGCCCTTTGAGCCTTCACCGGCCAGCCAGGGCGCGGACATGTGCCGCACATAAAACAGCGCACCGAAGAAGGCGATGAAGAACATCACTTCGGAAAAGATGAACCAGCTCATCCCCCAGCGAAACGAGCGGTCCATCTGCGGACTGTACAAACCCGCGCGGCTTTCTTTGATCACCGCACCGAACCAGCCGAACAACATATAGGCCAGCAGCAGCCCACCAACGAAAAAGATCCACGGGCCGTGGGATTCCGGGCGAGCGGCCTTGAGATCGTTGAACCACACGCCCAGGCCATACACGGTGATCAGCAGGCCAAACGTGGCAATTATCGGCCACTTGCTTTGTGCCGGTACGTAGTACGTATCATGATTCGACATGTATTCACTCTCCCGATTGAGGGGGCAAACAGTAGCTAGCCGCCGGTATGCAAAGCCACGGGCGGTTGGCGCGCAGTGATATCAAATAGCGTGTACGCCAGGGTCAAATGCTTCACATCCTTGGGCATGTCTCGATCGACGATGAAACGCACGGGCATCTCGATACGCTGGCCTGGCTGCAGCACTTGCTGGGTGAAGCAAAAACACTCGGTCTTGTGGAAGTACATCGCCGCTTCGGCCGGGGAAATACTTGGCACGGCCTGGGCGGTCATCGGCTTGTCAGTGGGGTTGTGGGCCACGAACAGCATCTCGGTCACAGCGCCTGGGTTGACCACCACCTCGTCCGCCTTGGCGTAGAAGTCCCAGACCATGTCGATGGCGTTTGTAGACAGGAACTGCACCCGCACCTGGCGCGTCGGGTCGACGATCTGCTCGCCTTCATACTGCCCGGCAGTCTTGCCGTTGATGCCAAACGCCTTGCACATCACGTCGTAGATCGGCACCAGGGCGAAACCAAAGGCGAACATCGCCACGACCATGACCAGCAGGCGAGTGACCAACCGTTTGAGGGGCAGGGATTCAGCCATGACACACCCCTGAAGCGAATGCGATCAATGCGTGAGGGGGCTTGCCGCCCTCACAGTTGCTGTGTGGCAACCGGTTCATTTGACCTCCGGCGGCGTGGTGAACGTGTGGTACGGCGCAGGCGAAGGAATGCTCCACTCCAGGCCTTCTGCGCCATCCCACGGCTTGGCCGGCGCCGGCGGTCCACCTCGAATGCACTTGATCACGATGAACAAAAAGAAGATCTGCGTGGCGCCAAACATAAACGCGCCAATCGACGAGACCATGTTGAAGTCGGCGAACTGCAGGTTGTAGTCCGGCACCCGACGCGGCATACCGGCCAGCCCCACAAAGTGCATCGGGAAGAACGCCATGTTCATGCCCACGAAAGACAGCCAGAAGTGCAGCTTGCCCAGGGTTTCGTCGTACATGTGGCCGGTCCATTTCGGCAACCAGTAGTAGGCCGACGCGAAGATCCCGAAGATCGCGCCGGGCACCAGTACGTAATGGAAGTGCGCCACCACAAAGTAGGTGTCGTGGTACTGGAAGTCAGCCGGAGCAATCGCCAGCATCAACCCGGAGAAGCCGCCGATGGTGAACAGGATCACGAAGGCCACCGCAAACAACATCGGCGTCTCGAACGTGAGCGAGCCTTGCCACATGGTGCTGACCCAGTTGAACACCTTTACCCCGGTCGGCACGGCGATCAGCAACGTGGCGTACATGAAGAACAATTCGCCCACCAGCGGGATACCGACCACGAACATATGGTGCGCCCACACGATAAACGACAGGAACGCGATGCTTGCCGTGGCGTAGACCATCGAGGTGTAGCCGAACAGCGGCTTGCGCGAGAAGGTCGGAATGATCGAACTGACGGCGCCGAAGGCCGGCAGGATCATGATGTACACCTCCGGATGACCAAAGAACCAGAACACGTGCTGGAACAGCACCGGATCACCACCGCCAGCCGCACTAAAGAAGCTCGTGCCGAAGTGAATGTCCATCAGCATCATGGTCACGCAACCAGCCAGCACCGGCATCACCGCAATCAGCAGGAAAGCGGTAATCAGCCAGGTCCACACGAACAGCGGCATCTTCATCAACGTCATGCCCGGCGCGCGCAGGTTGAGGATGGTAGCGACCACGTTGATCGCACCCATGATCGAACTGATGCCCATCAGGTGGATGGCGAAAATGAAGAACGTCACGCTTTCCGGCGCGTAGGTGGTGGAGAGCGGGGCGTAGAAGGTCCAGCCGAAGTTCGGTCCGCCGCCGGGGGTGAACAGCGTCGAGACCAGCAACAGGAAAGCCGCTGGCAACAGCCAGAAGCTGAAGTTGTTCATGCGCGGCAAGGCCATGTCGGGCGCGCCGATCATCAGCGGGATCATCCAGTTGGCCAGGCCGACAAATGCCGGCATCACCGCGCCGAACACCATGATCAGGCCGTGCATGGTGGTCATCTGGTTGAAAAATGCCGGTTCGACGATCTGCAACCCGGGCTGGAACAGTTCGGCACGGATCACCATGGCGAACGAACCGCCCAGCAGGAACATCGTGAAGGCGAACCACAGGTACATCGTGCCGATGTCTTTGTGGTTGGTGGTCAGCACCCAACGCATCAACCCCTTGGCGGGGCCGTGGGCATGGTCACTGGTGTGTCCATGGTCATCGATCACAGCGCTCATGGCCGTTCTCCTGCAAACGAATGGGCGGGGCGGGGCGGCGCAAATGTAATGAGGGCTGTCATTTGCTTTCCGCCTGTTTGATGGCCAGCACGTCTTTTGGCGTGACCATGTCGCCTTTGTTGTTGCCCCAGGCGTTGCGCTCGTAGGTCACCACGGCGGCGATATCCACTTCCGAGAGCTGCTTGCCGAACGCGGCCATCGCAGTGCCCGGCTTGCCGTGATAGACGATGCTCAGGTGGTCGGCGGCCGGTCCGGTAGCGATTTTCGAGCCCTTGAGCGCCGGGAACATCGGCGGCAGGCCCTGGCCCTCGGCCTGGTGACAGGCCACGCAGGTGGTGTGATAAACCTTGTCACCACGGGCCACCAACTCTTCAAGGGTCCACTCTTTGGAGGTCAGTTCCTTGAGCTTGGCGGCCTCGGCCTTGCGTTCACCCAGCCAGGTTTCGTAGTCAGCCTTGGATTTGACCTCGACGACGATGGGCATGAAACCGTGGTCTTTACCGCACAATTCGGCGCACTGCCCACGGTAGATGCCGGGCTTCTCGACCCGAGTCCAGGCCTCGTTGACGAAGCCGGGAATAGCGTCGCGCTTGACCGCAAAAGCCGGCACCCACCAAGAGTGGATCACGTCAGCGGCGGTAACCAGAAAGCGCACTTTGGCGCCCACCGGCAGCACCAACGGCTGGTCGACTTCCAGCAGATAGTGCTCGCCCTTGGTGGCCTGGTTATGGATCTGCTCGGCGGGTGTGGCCAGGTTGCTGAAGAACTCCACATCCTGGCCCAGGTATTTGTAATGCCACTTCCACTGGTAGCCAGTGACCTGGATATCGATATCCGACTCACTGCTGTCGTAGATGTTGATCAAGGTCTTGGTTGCGGGAATAGCCATCGCGATCAGGATCAGCAAGGGCACGACGGTCCAGAGGATTTCCACGGTGGTGCTCTCGTGGAACTTGGCTGCGACCTGGCCGGTGGAGCGCCGGTGGACCATCATCGACCAAAACATGGCGCCAAACACGATGATGCCGATCACCACACAGATCCAGAAAATGGTCATGTGCAGATCGAACACAGCGTGACTGACTTCTGTTGCACCTGGCGCCATATTCGTTGTCCAGGCGGCGTGCGCCTGGCCGAATACTGACCACAACAGGAGGCCCATCCAAACGTGTGGATGTCGCATCATTGCGGGTTCCCCTTATCGTTCTTGTTATCCCGCCGGTTTGCACCTGCGTCGAAGGGAGCGGCTTCCATACTGCTTACAACCGCTTAGCCTTGCCTGCTTATGCAGTCTGGCGTCATCAGCTAATCGCGTACAAATCCGAGTATAGACAGGGTATGCAACCCCGCAATGTGTAGGGACAAATGAGGCAAAATGGCACGGCCGAAGCCAATGAAACCGGGAGCGGAATCGATTTTCCGACGAACGATGGCAATTCAATATAACGCCTGCGCATAACCATGAAATAATTATGACAAATGCGTCTTAGGCGCTCGTATAAACGAGCTAACTTAACCTCTCCCTTTTCCTACGCCTGCATCACTGGAGCCTTCATGAACACCGCCGCATTGCGCGAGCAGATTTCCCGTGCCCATCAACACGAAGCCACTACGGGCCAGCTTGCCCAGCAACTGGAAAAACAATTGCCGCACCTGCATTCGGCCATTGCTCTGGCTGAAGGTGATCGCAACGTTGTCATGGCGCGTTTTGTCACCGCCTACATCGAATTGGTCCCGGATTTGCTCGACGCGGCCAATGAAGTTGCCCGCGAGGCCGGTATCGAAAGCCAGATAAAGCCGGTGCTGAAGATTGCCGAGCATTTCTTCCTGCAACCGCCAGCTATTCTGGCAGGCCACGAAGGCCTGGACGGGCTGCTGGACGAGGCCTACCTGGCTCATCGTCTGGTGGAGGAAGTAAACGATCTGTATATCAAGCACTTCGGTCGGCCGTTGATTCCGGCGGATACCACCGTGGCTAACTTGATTGCCCATCAGTTGATCGGCGAAGCGTTTGCCAACCAACTGGATGAAGCCGTCCACCTGGCGGTGGATGAGATGCTCAACGAAGACAGCTTTGCGCTGGAGTCCGTCGAGGCGTACCGCGAGCAGTTGAAAAGCCCTGACACAGACGCCGCGTGGAAGCGCTGGCCGTGCCTGTCTCGGCAACTGGGGGTTGAATTGGCGCTGGATCAACCCGCCTGAATCCTGAGGTAGACGCAGAAAAAATGTGGGAGGGGGCTTGCTCCCGATAGCGGTGGCTCAGTCACATATGCTTAGACTGACACTCTGCTATCGGGAGCAAGCCCCCTCCCACATTTTGATCCGGCTTCATCAGCCGATTGATGGCGCCGAGCCGATTCCCGTCGTCGTCCTAACCCGGCCTTCGAGCCGGCGCTTCAACCCGCGCGCCTCAATCACCAACTTCGAGCCCTTCGCCGCATTCGCCCTACCCCATTCCTCCAGTAACTCCAGGCAGGAATGGTCGATATAGGTGAGGTTGTTGAGCGGCACATGCACCGTGGTCCCCGCAGGTACCGTCGACAGCACTTGGGTCAGCGCAGGCACTTTGAGAAAGGTCGCCGCTCCGGTCAGCCGTAGCTCCATCTCTCCATCCTGAGGCAGGTCAATCAGGCTGACTTTCAGCCGGGACGCCTTGAGCGCCAGTTTGACCAACGTGAGGCCAAAGCCCACCAGCACACCCGTCAGCAGGTCAGTAAAGATGATCGCCAAGGCCGTGGCCGCATAGGTAAACATCGGCATCCGCCCGTAGCGCCCCAAGGCCTTGAACGCCTTGACGTCTACCAGCTTGATCCCGGTGTACACCAACACACCGGCCAGGCTTGCCACTGGAATGCTTTGCAGCACGCTCGACAACAGCAACACGAAACCCAGCAACCACACGCCATGGAACATGGCAGACAGACGAGTGGTTGCACCCGCCTGGACGTTGGCTGAGCTGCGTACGATCACGCCGGTCATCGGCAAAGCACCGACCAGGCCGCAGAGCATGTTGCCGACACCTTGGGCGGACAGCTCTTTGTCGAAATCGGAACGCTGGCCATCATGCATGCGGTCGACAGCCGCGGCGGAAAGCAGGGTTTCGGCGCTGGCGATAAATGCCACTGCGAAGGCAGCGATCAGCAGTTGAGGATCGGCCAGGTTCAGCAGGTCGCTGGGGCGCAGCCAGTCGATGGCGTCAGCCAGGTTTTCCGGGACTTCCACGCGTTTGACCTGCAACGCCAGCACCAGGCTGGTGACCGTAGCCAGGCCGACGCCAAGCAAAGCGCCCGGCACAAACCGCAGCGGTTGCGGACGGAATTTATCCCAAAGGTACATCACCAGCATCGTCGACAGCCCAAGCAAACCCGCTTGCCAGCCAAGCCCGCCGCCAAGGGTCGGTATGGCTTCAGCCAGTGCAGCCGGGAAACCCGCCAGGTTGTCCAGCCCCGAAGGCTTGGGCGCACCGTCGAGCATCACATGAATCTGCGACAGCACAATCAACACGCCAATGCCCGCCAGCATGCCGTACACCACTGCGGGCGCTGTCACGCGGAACCAGCAGCCCAGGCGCAAACGTCCGGCCACCAGTTGCAGAAAGCCCGCCAGCAGCAGGATCGGGCCCAGCATCAACATGCCGTGCTGGCGCACCAATTCAAACACCAGCACAGCCAGACCCGCCGCCGGACCGCTGACCTGCAGCGGCGACCCCGCCAGCCACCCCACCACCAGGCCACCGATAATCCCGGTGATCAGGCCCTTGGCCGGCGGCATGCCGGACGCAATCGCGATCCCCATGCACAGCGGCAGGGCGACCAGAAACACAACCACCGAGGCGAGCAGCTCCCGTGGCAATACAGCTTTCAATTGAGCAGCACGCATGATGACTCTCCCGAGGCATTCGCCGGGCGCGGTAAAGCCTGGCTGCATCCATGGCAGCCACCGCATTACCCGGCAGGGAAGTGTTTTAGAAGCGCGCTTTAGGCGTCGCTGAAGGGATCGGCCCGTCACCGCCCAACGGTCTGAACGCCGACTGGTCGGCATCGTAGGCGCGGATTTCGCTGGTCTCGATGTTGTAGATCCAACCGTGGATGAACAGCTGACCGTTAGCCATGCGCGAAGCCACGGAAGGGTGGGTGCGCAAATGTTGCAACTGGGCGATGACGTTTTCTTCGGTGAGCACCTTCATGCTCTCGCCTTCGCTGGCGCAATCGCAGTTGTCATGGACCATGGTCTTGGCGACCTCGGCATGCCGCAACCAGGCTTTTACCGTCGGCATTTTTTCCAGGCTGTCGGGGTTGAGTACCGCCCGCATGGCGCCGCAATCGGAGTGTCCGCACACGATGATGTGCTGCACACCGAGGGCAAGTACCGCGTACTCGATGGCCGTGGAAACACCACCGTTCATTTGGCCGTAGGGCGGCACTACGTTGCCTACGTTACGGGTCACGAACAGGTCGCCAGGCGAGCTTTGGGTGATCAGCTCGGGGACGATGCGCGAGTCGGCGCAGGTGATGAACATCGCTCGCGGGCTCTGGGCCGTGGCGAGTTTCTTGAAGAGTTCTTCCTGCTGTGGGAAGACGTCGTGATGGAAATGCAAAAAACCGTCAACGATATGCTTTAGCGCTGCATCGGCGGACTCCGCCATTTGAGAGGCTGAAGCCGACGCAGCCAACGGCTGTTTATCCTTATCACTCATGATTCATCCTCTTGATTAGTGCAGGGGGCGTGTTCAGGACAGTTCGACGCCCGGCCAGTGGAATAGTTGTAAAACTCCAATAACCCGGGTGTCGACTCATCAGTCACTCGCTGAGCAAGGTAACCGCCGAAACTTAACTCAAACTGAATGAACCGCTCTAGATCGCGGGTTTCAGTGATGTCAAAACGCGACTATTCCTACAAGAAAGGTGCGTTCTTCCTGATAAGTCTACAACAATGCCATCTGTCTGCCCGGCGGACAGAACGCCGTGCAATCCAGATTGAATCCTTCACGGCGATTGAGCCCCAGGCGTTTGATTGCCTTGCTGAAACGCTGGGCCAACAAATCAGCAAAAGGTCCTTCGCCCCGCATACGCACACCGAAGCGGCTGTCATACACCTCGCCACCTCGCACCTGCCGCACCAGACTCATTACGTGGGCCGCACGCTGCGGGTAATGCGCCGTCAGCCACTCTTCGAACAACGGCGCCACTTCCAGGGGCAGGCGCAGCATCATGTACGCTGCGCTCTGCGCACCGGCAGCGTGCGCCTCGGTCAGCAGGCTCTCCAACTCACTGTCGTTGATCATCGGAATCATCGGCGAACACAGCACACCCACGGGAATCCCCGCCTCTCGCATCACACGGATCGCTCGCAACCGCGCCTTAGGCGCTGCCGTGCGCGGCTCCAGGATGCGCTTGAGCTCGTCGTCCAGACTGGTGAGGCTGATCATCACCGCCACCAGACGCTGGCGGGCCAACTCGGTGAGCAGGTCGAGGTCACGCAGGATCAGCGAACCTTTGGTAATGATGGTCACCGGATGTCGGTAGCGCAGCAGCACTTCGAGGGTCTGACGCGTGATCTTGTATTCACGCTCGATGGGCTGGTACGGATCGGTGTTGGAACCCAGGTTGATCGGCGCACACACATAGCCCGGCTTGGACAGCTGCTGCTCCAGCACGTCGGCCGCATTGCTCTTGGCGATCAGCTTGGTCTCGAAATCCAGCCCCGGTGACATGTCCCAATAGGCGTGGCTGGGCCGCGCATAGCAGTAGATGCAGACATGTTAGGCTATACGTTCCATCGCACGGGGTGACTAAAAATGACCAAAAAATGCTTTCCTTACGTTCGATTCTCATCGACCCGCCAAGAGGACGGCAGCACCCGTGCCCGCCAAAACGAGCTTATAGACGCTTTCGTCACTAAGCATGGTCTAGACGTTGATCGACACCTTGAAGACGCTGGTACGTCAGCACACAGGGGTAAAAACGCAGGGGCCGAAGGTGTGCTTGGTCAATTCCTGCGGCAAGTCCGCATGGGTGAAATCGACAAGGGTTCATATCTGTTGATCGAAAACTTCGACCGGCTTTCGCGGGACAAAATTGTTCGCAGTAATAAGATTTTTACCGATCTGCTTTACGCCGGTATCAAGATTGTCATTCTTGATAAAAACAAAATCTATGACGCTGAAAATCTCGATTTTGGAGACTGGATCAGTGCCCTTGTAGAGTTTGAACGTGCGAACGCAGAGAGCGAGCGGAAAAGCGATTTTTCAAGCAAAGCATGGCGATTTAATCGCGAGAAAATGCGGGCCGGTGAAATCGTTACTAAAAAGGTGCCAACGTGGCTAAAAGTCGAAAATAACGCCTTTGTCATTGATCATGCAAAAGTCGAACGAATTAACACGCTTTTCAAGCTTTCACTGTCGAAAGGTCTACAAGAAGCTACGCGAGAATATAACGAACTATATAGTGAAAAGCTCGCCATTCACCAGACACAATACCTATTGAGTAATCGAAAGCTTATTGGCGAACATTCGCCGCAAAAAATCCATTATGACGAATCTGGACAACTGAAACGGAAAGACGAAGGCGAAGCCATACCAAATTATTACCCGGCTGTTGTCGATGAAAAACTTTTCTATCAAGTTCAAGAAGTCATCAAATCCCGTAGACCTTTTGCCGGTAGATACTCTAATCAACGATATAACGTCTTTCGTGACCTGATTTATTGCAAGTGGTGTGGTGGCACCATCCGCTATATGAATAAGGGTGAAAGAGATTATTTTATTTGCACAAATTCGATGACTGGCAAATGCGATCTAAATAGTCATTTTGGTCAATTGTCGATTCGTGGCAAAAAACTGTTTTCGATGTTCTTTGCTTTCACAGATGGTTTGAATGTTTCTGCCTTGCTAGAAGAAAACACACAGGCCGAGGAACTGAAAACAAAAATCATGAAAATGAAAGCGAACAGAGATCAAATAACTAGCAGGCTTGACGACTTCAAGATTGACGTTAAAAACATGATTATGAGTGGTAAAACCATACCATCTACTTACAACGAGTTGATCGCAGAACTAGAAAGCAACCGCACACACATAGATCAAGAAATCGAAAGCGAAAGTAAAAAGCTTGATCAAATATACATGTCCGAAAAATCGTTCTCTGGTTTGAAATCAAATGACATTAGCGAAATAATTTATGATCGCTCTGATGAATCCATTGAAAAACGTGTGAGATACAACAGCGAACTTAAAAAGATCATTAAGCATATTCGTATTGACTATCTCGAAACCGGCCTTGAAATCGAATTCTTTAACGGCGTCCAGCGATTTATAGATCAAGATGGCAACACCGGAGATCAGATCATAGGATTTGAGCCGCCTGAATTTGAGCCAGAGGACGAAGAACGGTTTGATCTTAAAGCAGGTTATCAATCACAAGAATAAAGCACCGCAATAAGTCTAACCATCAAACTTATTAAAGAGGCTGTCTATTTATAGATGGCCTTTTTTTATGCGGTCTAAAAATCAAACGGTTAAATGTCGGACGTTTTGTCATACGTTTTCAAAAATGTCGGACGCTTTCTATGTCGGACAAAAATGTCGGACGCTATTGAAAACATTAAAATATATGATACAACATTTATATGAAGTCTAGAAAGAACAGGCAAGCAATGGAAACGTCCGACATTTAACTTCGTTAAATTGCCGGTCATAAAAAACACTCCGTGCTTTTTTATTCCGTTTCCTACTTGATTTTCTACACTTCGTTTGAAAATGGTAAAGCAAAAGCAAGTCCCTGTAATGCTTTCGGACATTACAGGAAATCAAAAGCAAGACCCGAACAATTAGCTGATGCTCATTGTTCAAAAACCAACGTAAAAATGAGGAAAATTATGACGGACAAAAAAGACACTAACGATTTCGATTTTGAAGATAGCAATGACTTTGACTTTGGTGATGAAATTGTTACACCAATAGGTGAAACGGTTATCAAAAAACAAAACACTATTAATGAAAAAGATGCTGAAAGTCGTGCAGCCGCTCAGATGGAAGCGATTAAGATCTCAAATGCTTATGAGCATATTATCGGCAGATTTAAAGCAGCACCAAGAAACGACCAAGCACTTTACTTTGAATTTAAAACCGAAAGGCTTGAAAGGTTCAAGGCTCTAAATATAGTAGTTAATGATATTTGTAATCGTCATCTAGGATATGACTCATATTCTTATAATCGCTTTATGAGTGGCATGTTCAGCGAGCACGCCACAAGCCAATTAATCACAACTCTATGCGATATTATCGAACGCCTTGCAGATGGTGATCGTGAAGGTTACACAGATTTAACGGAAAGCGAACAGTCAGCTATAAAGGCTCTTTCAATCGCAATCATTGATTTAGCAGAAGGAAACATTTGATGTAAACGAACAACAGGCCCCGGCCTTTGTTCACCAAATAAAACACATCGATCAGGAGAAACATGGCACAAGACAAAATATCAATCCGCGTTAGAAGAGAAGACATAGAAAAACTAAACACCCTCGCTTCTAGTCTATCAATGACTAAAACAGCAATAATCAAAAAAGTCATTAACGATGGCTTTGCTCAAACAGTCGAGTTCAATAATCCTGCGTTAATTGCTTCTGCTGAAAAAATTCAAGAAACCTTAAAAGACATTGAAAGTCAGTTGGAAAGCATCGGCAACAACATTAACCAAATTGCTACTAAATTGAATTCCGATGAACAACTTACAGAAAAAAATAGACAGACAATCGTCGCGGCTTTGAGAGTCATCGAAAAATCAACATCACGTTTTGATTATCTATCTGATTGGATTTCTACAAGAACAAAAAAAACAGTAATCAAGAAGAGAGGTAAAAAATGATCAGGAAAAAATTAAGCAAATTACCTGACAGTGCAGCCATAGGCCGTTCAATGAATTATGCACTATCAAAAGCCGCATTGGTTGGCGGTAGTGAAGTAAAATTTGAAAGCACCAGTATCAAAGATTATGTGAAGCTGGGCGTTAAGAAGTGCGATCAGGTTAACAATAAACACGATGGTAAAACGGGAAGAAAACAAGAAGTTCAAGGCTTGCACGAAATGATCAGCTTTGACGCTTCCGATAAAATCACACCCGAAAAAGCGGCTGAATTAGCCTTGGGCGTATGGCGTGAGGTTCTTAATATAGACAAACACAGGCACCGCTGGGCCGTTCACACTGATACGGATAAAATCCATGTTCACTTGATCTGGAATAAAAGAGATAACAGCGGCAAAGTATACGAACAGCTTTACGATTATGCTTTGTTTGAAAAAGCTCTTCACAAAACAGAAATCGAAAATGGTTTGAAAGTCGTTGAAAACAGAAAATTCCTAAAACCCGAAATGCCTACAAATCCCCAACCATCGAACGAATACAGGCTTGAAAATCGCGGTATCAAGTCTGAAAAGTCAAAATTTAAAGAAGCTGTAAATGCTTCGACTGACAAAGCTATGACCGCTGGCGAGTTCCTCGAATTCCTTGATGCCGATGGCTACACCCTGATCCTCAACGGCAACACTGGCTATTCCCTGGAGAAAGACGGCCAGATCTTCAAGGCTTCCGATGTCGGTGCATCGTATAAAGCTCTAAAAGCCCGTTTTGGCGACGATCCCCAGTTCTCCGACACACTTGCACGTCTTGGCGTGAAAACGGCCCCTGTGCGTGATTTTGGAAGCATTGGCGGTGATTTTCATGATCAACAATCAGCCATTACCGAACGCAGGATTAAATCTAACCGCGTCCTTGATACTCGTTTCGATACTGATGATGGTCATTCATACCGTTTCAAAGGCTCGCACCGCAAAGCGTTCAGCTATGCAAACGGCACCGCTCATTTCAATAGCATTAGCCCAATGGTGATCAAAGCGGGCTTGCAAAAGCTCACTGAGAGCGGCAAATCAGACACCTTGCATATCAAAGGTGATGAAGCATTCAAGCGTGTGGTATGGCTTCAATTTCACATGATGAATCTTGATAAAAAAGGTTATTCACTCAAAGGCTATGAGCCGACTGCACAAGACAAAGCACAGCTTGAAAAAATGAAGCTTGAAAACCAAGCGTTCAAGAAGCCAACTGAGCAAAATAACACTAAGTCTTTACCAACTAGAAAACCGGTCGAAAAAACCAAAGATCCAAAAAACGAAAACGGCATTGGCGGTGCAGCAAAAGCTGTCGGGAGTAAAACCGTAGAAATCGCTGCTAGTTTGCTTGATGGTGCATTAGATAAAATGAGTGATATGACAAACAGCTTTTCAGCGGGAACTATGGAAGAAAAGCTTTCTGAAATGCGTGCTCTTGACGCAGGAATTCAAACTCAAAAAAATGAAGCGGAAGATGTACATTATCAAAACGAAAGGAGAAGACGAAACATGCCAAGACCCGATTAAAAAACGCCTTTTTAGGCGTTCTTTTTATTTCTTGTCTGTTTGGTATCGTGACCAAATTTTATCAGCTTGTGTGCTTACGTCAGTCGTTACAGAGCTTATAAACATATCTACTGTCGTGCTGCTGTATCTTTCAATTCCAATTGAATAATTTTCAATATTCAATCTTGCAACTGAGTTGCCAAAATTTACTAATGCCGCTTTATCTGTAAATTTCCCAATAGACATAACCATTAAAACGCATTTGTCAGCCGGTAACGGCGAAATGTATTTAACGGTTACGCCTAAATTTTGTGATGCTGCGATGCTGATAACATTTTGCTTCGCAGAAGCACAAACGCTTTCCCTTGATGGTTCTTCTGGTTTTTGCTCTGGTTCTTCTGGTTTTGGATCTGGCGTTACTGGTGAAGCAGAACCCCCACCGATTCCACCAACGAAGGCGATTGAACTGGTTGGCAATGAACCACCTAGATTTTGCTCCATAGGGATTTTTATGACATAAGCCGCTTGAACGGAAATTGAAGAAAATAATGCGATGGTTAAAAGTGAAAGCTTGATCATTGTGATACCTCGTTATTGTTGTTTGTTTGTTCTCCTTTCTTGGCAATGCAGTGCAATTTGTATAAACAAAAAACTGCGAATACTTGAATGCCGATTAAAAATATCAAGTGGTGCGTTGGTATGGCTTCTGGCATTGAAGACAAAACTGAAAGTAAAAAGGCACTTGACGCAATCACTGCGAAGTGAGAATAGAAAAGAATTTTTGAATTTTTCATGTTGGAAATGATGTTGTTAATATTATTATATATAATAATATTAAAAAATCAAATACGAGAAAAAAGCCCGGTTGGGGCTTCTGTTATTTTATGAAAAACGTGATGTAAAAAATTTCAGCTTCTAACGATTTGATGTAGTGCAAACGTTCGTTAATTAGCTTTTTCTTTTCTTCGTTGGTGTAACCGGCATTATTTTTGTAGTATTCAATTTCTTGCTTTTTAGTAACGATACGAATACCTAAATATTCAATTACATCAACCCAACTTTCTTTGTTCATAGTGCCCCCCCTTTTTTGTTTTTTTGTTTTTCCTGCTCAATCCATTTATCTACATTTTCCTTGTGTTTCAGCTCGATAGGTTTCAATTTATTCAAATATTCAAGCTCAACGCTATGCGTCCATGCTGGCGTATAAACTACATCTCTATACTGTTCGTATAACCTCCACTTTTCTTTCTCATATCTACATGTTTCTTCTTGATAACTCATCATTCTCGCCATTCCTGACAGTGCTGAAAGATTTTCGCAAGCATGACTTTGATCATCAAATCTAGTGACGATGAAACTACATTTTTCACTAGTGTCTTGACTGACTGAAATTTGAGTATTTGCATCTTCACCAAGGAAGCCAGCGGCTTGCTCATAAACGTCTTGCACACACGTCCTGTATTGCGTGCCGGGGACGTAAACAGATTTAGGCAAAGCATCTGCCCTAGCTTGTGCTTCACGGTGTTCTTGAACCCACTGGCGATATTCCTCGGCTTCAAGTGCTTCATTATGAATTACCCATTGTTCATGGGTTTTGTAATTCGCTTTGTTTTTCGCCTCGATTTCTTTAAGTGTGCAACCGTCTTCACAAAAATCATTAACAGCAAAAGCATTGACTGAGTATAAAAGCGTTAAAAGCAACATCGTTTTTTTCATAATTTCCTCCTTGGTTAATTTAAAAGTTGATTCCGATTTTTTCGAGCGTATTGATCGCCATCATTGCAGTGTGTGGAATATCAACAATCAAAGCAGATGCAAACATCGTGATTATGGGTTTTCCATAGCCATTTTCTTTTGATGATCCGTTTGAAACTTGTGCAATCCCGTAACTCCCGACAGCGAAATAAATCAATCCGATAACTTGAAAAATACCGATGATGATTTGAAAATTTTGCAAAAATTCTTCGGCAGTGCTACCGCTTGAAAGCTTTTCAATTCGTGCTTTTACTTCACCTGTAAGGCCCGATACTTCCGTATTCATACAAGCGTTATTTATCGCGTCATCTGATACGACAAAACAGAAATCACCGGCTTTAAAATAGGTATTACCGAATACACCAATGGCAAGCGTAATATTCATAAGAACAGCACCAACAATTAGGAAAACGAGCGGGACACTTTTTCCCATTTTATTACCTTGTTCGGTAATCAAAGTGAGCTTGTACGCACCCGAAATAAATACGATAAATCCGATCAAGAAAATAACACGCTTGATTAGCACGATGTTGGCCGAAATGAGTTCAACACGGGCGGCGGTTGCATCATCAGCGAATGCGACGATTGGAAGGAGAAGCAGCGTTAAAAAAGTGATTACATTTCTTACATTCATCTTGCTCCTGATCGATGTTAAACCGCTGTCGGTTTTTGGTTGTTTTTTGGTCCTTTGCTTTTCAATGAATCTTCCACTTCTTTTTTCACTTTTATGATTTGATTCATCGCAGGGATACAGTCAATTTCACTTAGTATTTCCCCAGTAATAATATTGTATTGAAGATCATTCGTGTCCATTTTGTGTTCTATGAGTTCACTGCTTTCGATTGCTGTAACAGCTAAAAGCAAAATCTGACGCAACATAGCCTCATTACCACCTTGGCTAATGGCAGTGCTTAATTTCATCGCTACGAGCGTTTTAACGCGGTCACTAGGGATCTTTGGCAATATGCTTTCAATGTGCGTAATCAACGCCTGAGCGGCAACGCTGACGTGCTTTAAGTCGATTTCTTTGATTTCTTGTTCTTCCATTATTCCACCTCTTTATTTATGTTGTTTTGGCGTTCAATTTCTTCTTTGAATGCGTCATCTAGATCATCATTAAAAGCGTCTAAATTCAGTTTTTTAACAGCTTTCTTTTGTCTCTTTTGAGCTTTAAGTATTTCAGCCTTTTCTTTTAATTTTTCAAGTTCTTCTACTTTTGGATAAAGTGATTTGTACGAGTAATCAACCTCAAACTTTTCGGTCGGCTTTTTCGGGCTGTTGTTTTTTCCTTGATTATCTAATTCTTTAATTTCTTGAAAGCCGGTAATCAAACCAAGGAACACAAGATCATTATTTGCATCTCGAATGCTTTTAATGAATGTTTTGTCAGGCATTTTTTCACTGTTGATGTTGAATCTTTCTTTGAGCATATCAACGCTAAAATGGTTTGTTGTGCTCATTCTGTTGCACACATACAAGACGTACAAAATACGTTGGTACTTTGTTAATGCACTTAAAATTTCAGGGTTTAACTCATAAAGCTCTTTAAGGCTTCCAAAAAACTGAATGAAAAATTTTGAAACTTCAATCACGCCTTTTGTTTTTGTAAGTTTTCCGTCAATAAAACTGAAAAAATTACGTTCCCATTCGCCGTTGACATAATCAATATACCTGACGTGTATTTTGCTTAGTCGTTCAACCGACTTAATAAAAGTCTTTAAGTACTGTGCTCTATTAACTTTGTCGATTTTTAATTCATCCATCATTTCGCTGGTCGTGAACTCAATTGATGTATTATTGCTATTCAAAACCCTTCTTAATATAAATAGAAAAACGTCAAAGTCATTGTCTATCGTTAGCTGTACGTTTGTGAACTCTATATTTCTAGCATTTTGATGCTTATCAATTTTGATAGTATCGCCAAAACCTTCGCTACTATTGATGATATTGAAAAGCGGCAGAACTAGAAAAATTCTAGGTACTGAAATAAACGTAGTTAATGCTCGTACTCTACGAGGCTTGCCGTTTTTCCCAATGATTTCTTTTAATTTATATTCCACGGTTAATTTTTCCTTGTTAACACTTATATTGAACCATTAAAAAAAGAAATTACAAGGATAAAAACAGGAAAAAGTTTATAAATTGCTTTAACCATACTTTAATGCTTTTGAAAAACTCAATATTCTAAGTATAAACCCCTAAAAAAAATAAAATGCTTTAACCCAAAATCGAATAAAAATAAAATGCTATAACCCAAATTTTTAGATTTCTCTTATTCTTGCGGGCTTTTTTGAATGTTGTAAGGGGGTATAAGATATTTACTACGTAAATCTATATATAATATGAGGGCAGAACGTCAAAAGCCATTCTGGTGGATCTAAAATCTTAAACCCTTAACTGCTTTATCCTTGGCGGTTTATTTTGACAAGCTAATTTTTTGAAATTATGATCCTGAAAAACCCAACCATGGATCGTTGAAATGTCTAAATTGCTTGATCTACTTGCACAGCAAAAATCGCTAGAAGCACAGATCGAAAGTCTTAAAGCTGATGCAAACGAAGCCAAAGTGCTTGATCTGGTTGAAGAGCTGGATGCTTTGCGGGAGAAACACGGCTATAACGAGGCTGATTTTGTTAGTGTGGTGCTTTCCTACTATCACTTAGAAACCCCGGCTAAAACACGCAAAAGCGTGAGCGAGAACGTACCGAAGACTCCTAAAGAGCCTAGCGATAAGTGGAAAGTTACGATTGATGGCGTTGAGTTCATTTTGAAGAAAGCTAAGCAAGGCATTGCTAGTCAAGCAATGAAAGACAAAGGATTTAAGACTTATGCTTTGTTCTTAGCTGACTTGATGAAGAAAAACGAGGTTGATACGTTTGAAGCTTTGATCGACAAACTGAAAGCCGAAAAGATCTAAAATCTAGCGACACCATGAAGCCCCTTCACCGGGGCTTTTTTTATGCCAGTGAGTTCTTGGCGGTTTATTCCGCAAAAATATTTTTATGAAAATATCGCCAAAATTATTTTAAGAAATTTCCGATATTTTTCGAAGTTACCATTTTTACGACAGTCGATTTATGGCTTAAATAAGCCATTAACTTCGTGTCAATAGCAGGTTGAAAATATATTTAACGTTGAACCTTAATTTCAAATAGGGTTTGACAATAACCATTTAACTATCAAAAAGTTTGGCGGTTTAATTTGACAAGGTTTTTTAATATGATTTAATAAAAGTATGAAATCAAAAAAGGAGATTTATGCTAAATACAATTATCACTAAACCAAAGAAATTCGACGTTAGACAATTAGCTTACGATGCTTTTCGTTCTGCTGCCGTGCTCAGCAAAGACACAACATACACAAACCACAGATCAAACAAGTATTTCATTGTGAGCAATTACGCGACTGGTATAAATGTCGCAAATGCTGTATTTAAGGACTATTTCAAGTCCGATGAATACACAGAGGCGAGATCTAAAAAGATCCATATTATTGACCTTGATGAGCATGACTATGATTTTGCGGCGATAAAACTTTGCGTTGCGAAAACATACAAATCAGTTTCTTCGCTTTCTCAAATAAAAAAATATACTGATTATCTCGCCTCTGACGTTGAGAAGAAAGCGACCAATAAAGTTGATTTTGACCCGGCAGTGTGGGAAGTATTTATAGAAAAACCTGAAACTGACTTTTTCAAATTTCAAGAAGTTAGAAAAGAATACGTTGTAAGAATATCACTTGTAAAAAACGGACGAGTTTTTAAAAAAATAAAATGCAACATTGGTTACTTTACTTTGATTGCTGGTAGCAAGCCTTATGACTATCAAGAGCTAGAAAGTGAAGAAAAGAAAGCAACAAGGCAATCACTTTTTCACCCATGCTTTGAGTTCGGCGGCGTTGAGTTTATGGCCGTATTTAATGAAAAAATACCGCATTATAAAGTTTTAGTTGATATGCTCAAATATTAAAGCTAGTCAAAAACAAAAGGCCCAATAAAGGGCTTTTTTCGTTTCTTGTGTCAATTTTCCGTTTTATCCACAAGCGGAATAATCTTGATACCTTGGCGGTTTATTTCGCCTTTGAACTTTCTTTTTAGGAAGCGAAGCGACCACCAGAATAGCGGGGCCACTGCACCGCACCGCGTAGCGGCCATACACCGCGTATCCGGTGATTTTTCGCACAGGTACAAGTCCCTGCACTCAAAACCACCTCGATCTAAAACGCACCGTTTGCCGGGCGTATAGCAACCGGTAAACCCCGCTTTTATCCATAAGGTCATTTACCACACGTTCCGCATTTCGGTTTCGGCGGTTTGCTAGGAATCGGGTTACAGGCAAAATATTGTAGAGCACCGACCCATTTAGGATTTATTTCATAACCTTCGAAAATTGGTACCGAAATCTCTGAGGGCTGCCATGTAGGTCTTGAAATGCTCTCAAACACACTCTTGGCGTCTTTGTATTGAGTCCATTTGTGGAAAATATTTTTACCATATTGAGCTTCTAGCAAAATATGAATGGCAGCAATCGCGTCAAGTAAATTCTTGAAGTTGGCATTTTTCAGGCTTCCACCTCGATTATGCTTCACTGAGTTATATGCGTCATACCATTCAAGCGTTTGCGTCGGTGATTGCTTGTTCCAGTTCGCAAATGGCTGGAAAACTTTTAAATTCGGATATTGACCCAATACCACCTTGTATTCATTTAGCTTGAGTATTGGTAAGCAGTGAATGTAGTCGGTAGTTTTATAGGTTTTCTGTTGCGGGTATCCATTTTCCATCAATACCCTAAGCAAAAGGTATTCGACCTCAGTACATGCCAAAATCAAAAGCTCACGTATCTTATGGCCGTAAGAATCGAAATTTGTTTCTGACGGTTCAACGACGTAAAGGAGTGAATCTAGTGAATCCTGAATCGCTTGGTAGGCTCTAATTTCTTGGTAGTAGCTATCGCCCACGTAATTGAATTGAAAATTTCCTCTGCTGATTCGCGAGAAGAAAAATCCGGGATTGGCGACTTCAACCAAGTCGAGCACGTCGATATTAATACCTTCGCAAAATCTAAGTAGATAAAAATAAATTGACTTTTCTGTTGGTTTTGAAGTGTCACCACCGGCAAATCTTTTATCGTAATCACTTTCAGCTTGTTGAGTCCATTCCTTCCAATTTCGGCATTCGTATGTGTAGAACTGGCTATCAACATACAGGTGAACTATGTCGTCCTCTTTTTGAAAAATCCCTAATAGACCATCGCGATTACGGAAAGCATAGCTTTGTAGCATCGTCGAATCCTTGAGCATTTTGATCGTTTACCCGGTGGTCAGGTCGCCGGGAATGTAGGCATCATCCATGCTTCGAGGGATTTAGCCAATGGCTCCGAAAGTCGACTTAAACGCACCGTTTGCCGGGCGTCTAGCAACCGGAAACCCGCTTTTGACGTTGGCACCTATCGCTGAACATATCCAGCCATGCTCGCAACCGCGATACGGGTTGATCGAGCGATCAAACGGCAGGTCCGGTGAGTTGTTGCGGGTGATGATGGTTTTAGCCGTCTCAATACGCACCTCGGTGCCTTGGGTCGGCGGTACTTCCTGATACCAGCCATCGTCCTCGGCCACGCTGACCGAGGGCGCAAAGCGGTTGTGCAGGTTAGTGGCCGTGCCCCGGCCACGGGGCGGCAACGGAGTAGACATGAATACGCCTCGATACTGTTTTTATATACAGTATCGAGGCGCGACGTTTCTGACCAGTGCCGTTTGGCGGTCAGTGTTTTTGTGTGACCTGCCCCAGGTCATCGCCCGAGGTGGTGCGCATATCGTTTTTACGCATATCAGCCACGTCGCTGGCTTTCACCGGCGCACCTTTATTGCCCCAACTGCCACGGATGAAACTGACTACGTCCGCCACTTCCTGGTCCGACAGGCGCCAGGCAAATGCCGGCATGGTGAAGGTCGATGGCGCCGCGTGAGTGGACGGCAAGGTGCCGCCGTTCAACACGATGTTGATCAGCGAGGTGGCATCCGCCGTCTGCAATACCGGGTTGCCCGCCAGCGCCGGGAACACGCGTGTATAGCCATGGCCGTCGGTGCGGTGGCAGGCCGCACAGTTGTCGATGTACACCGACGCACCCGGCTGGCTGTCATCGCCTTTCCACAGCGCCTGTGCTACCTGCTTGTCGTACACATGCGGCTGGTCCTTGGGATCGACTGCAGGCAGGCTCTTGAGGTAACGGGCGATAGCGGTCAAATCGTCTTCCGACATGTACTGCATGCTGTGGACTACAACGTCGCTCATACCACCAAACACCGCGCTGCGATCACTGCGACCGGTCTTGAGGAATTGCACCAGTTGCTCCTCGCTCCAACTGCCAAGGCCGTCCTTGTGGTCGCCGCGCAGGCTCTTGGCGATCCAACCTTCCAACGGCGCGCTGCCGGACAGGAAGGCATCGCCATCTGTGGCACTCAGGGCTTTTTCCTGCATGGTCAACGCACGGGGGGTGTGGCACGCGCCGCAGTGACCGAGGCCTTCCACTAGGTAAGCGCCACGACTTGTCACCGGGTCGGCACCTGCTACCGCTGGTGTGTCAGCCACTTCAGGGGCAAACATCCAACGCCACGCCGCCAACGGCCAACGCATGCTCAAGGGCCAGGGAATGTCGCTGTCCTTATTTGCTTGGGCGACGGGCTCCACGCCCTTCATGAAGTACGCATACAACGCCTGCATATCGCTGTCGCTGACACGCGCGTAAGACGGGTACGGCATCGCTGGGTAAAGCGTACTACCGCTCTTGGCGACGCCATGGCGCACGGCCTTGTCGAAGTCTTCGAAGCTATAGTCGCCAAGGCCGGTCTTGTCCGGGGTGATGTTGGTGGAATAGATCACGCCAATCGGGGTTTCCATCGGCAGCCCGCCTGCGAAGGGTTTGCCGCCCTTGGCGGTGTGGCAAGCCACGCAGTCACCGGCGCGGGCCAGGTATTCGCCCTGTCTGATCAGGTCGGTTTCGGCGGCGCTTATCGAGCAACTGCTGAGCAGCGCAAACGTGGCGATAACAAGTGCTTTCATGGTCATCGCTCCTTATGCCTGAACCAGTGGGCCGGGGTTTTTCAGGTACTGCTCACGGATCGCCCGGGCCGACCAGTAGGTCAGCGCCGCCACCAGGCCGGTAGGGTTGTAGCCCAGGCCCTGTGGGAAAGCGGACGCGCCAGGGACAAAAACGTTGTGTACGTCCCAGCTCTGCAGGTAACGGTTCAACGCACTGGTTTTCGGGTCGGTGCCCATGATCGCGCCACCATTGAGGTGGGTGGTCTGGTAAGACGCAGTGTTGAAATGCTCACCGACTTTTTTACCAAGTACAGCGATGGCCTTGGGGTTCATCGCTTCGGCAACCTTGCCCATTTTCTCGACCATGAAACGGTTCATCTTGATGTCGTTCTCCTGCCAATCGAACGTCATACGCAGCAGCGGCAGGCCGTAGGCATCGCGGTACACCGGGTCCAGATCAAGGTAGTTGCCTCGGTAGGATTGATGGGCACCGTGGGCGTCCATCGACACCTGATGGGTGTAGTAATCGGCAGTGGCGCGCTTCCACGCACTGCCCCAGGCCGGGGTGCCGGGCGGGTTGGACGTACCCGCAATCGGCCGACTGCCGGCCTGGTTGACCCACATCGGCGAGCCGCCCACAAAGCCGTGTGGGCCGTGGTCGAAGTTGTCCGCATTGAAGTCGTCCATCGCCACGCCATTACCGCCCGCGCCGATGAAGTTGTTGGTGTGGGTGTCCTTATCGAAGAAGGCCTTGATGGTTGCCATGTTCTGGTAAGCGAAGTTCCGGCCCACCACGCCTTCATTGGTAATCGGGTCGTACGGCTTGCCGATGCCCGACAGCAGCATCAGGCGCACGTTGTGAAACTGGAACGCGCCGAGGATTACCAAGTCCGCCGGCTGCTCGATTTCACGGCCCTGGGCGTCGATATAGGTCACGCCCGTGGCTTTCTTCTTGGTGCTGTCTAGGTTGACCTTGAGCACGTGGGAATTGGGGCGCAGTTCGAAATTCGGCACCTGACGCAGCGCCGGCAGGATGTTCACATTCGGCGAGGCCTTGGAGTACATGTAGCACACGTAGCCACTGCAAAAACCGCAGAAGTTGCACGGGCCCATCTGCGCGCCATAGGGGTTGGTGTAAGGCCCCGAGGTGTTGGCGGATGGCAAGTTGTAGGGTTTGTAACCCACATCGGCAGCCGCTTTCTGAAACAGCTGTGCGGAGACCGTATTTTTCTGCGCTTCCAACGGAAACGGGTTGGAACGATCCGGCGCGTAAGGGTTGCCGCCACGGCCTTCACCCACCAGCTGACCTTTAACGGTCCAAGCTTGGCCGGAGGTGCCGAAGACTTTTTCCGCATAGTCGAAGAACGGCTCCAGTTCTTCATAGCTGACGCCGAAGTCCTGGATAGTCATGTCCTTCGGAATGAAGTTTTTCCCGTAGCGTTCTTCGTAGTGGCTGCGCATGCGCAACTCGATCGGGTCGACACGAAAGTGCACACCTGACCAGTGAAGGCCCGCGCCACCCACGCCATTGCCCGGCAAAAAAGCGCCGAGCTGACGGTTAGGCAGGGCGACATCATTCACGCTATGGCGAATGGTCACCGTCTCTTTGGAAATGTCCTGGAAGAGTTTCTTACGCACGCTGTAGGTCAATTCGTCGATGACCTGGGGATAGTTACCGTCAGGGTACGTGTCCTGCATCGGGCCGCGCTCCAGCGCCAGCACGTTGAGGCCCGCTTCTGTCAGCTCCTTTGCCATGATCGCGCCGGTCCAGCCGAAGCCGACGATCACTGCATCCACTTTCTTCATGATGGTCGCCACGTTTATGCCCTCTCGCCACGGATGGAAACAGCCGGGAAGGGGTATTGCTCGTTGCGTTCCACCCAATCCATAAAGTCGGCGCGCGCGCCGGGGAAGCCGATCATGGTCCAGCCGACCATGCCCTTATTGCCACCGTGAATCGGGTCGCAAAAGAAGCCTTCCTTGGTGTTTTGCAGTAACAGGTTGAAGAAGATTTTCGGCGGTACCGCGTCGAAATGCGCCGCCACTTCGCCGCCACCAGCCTCCAGACGGCGCAGCATATCGTCTCGGGTAGCGCTGTCTTGCGCAGCAAAAGCTTTACCGTTGAAGGCTTTCGACCACGCATCCGTCGCGGCAATGCCCAGGCGATAAATTTCTTTGGGGACCAACTTGCTCTGCCAGCCCATCTCCGGCGGGGCGTCCGCGTTGAACGGACCTTGCATGTACCACAGCGCGCCGCTGGCGTACGGCGTGTTCATCTGACGGTCGATGTATTCCGGCACGCCTGCTTCCAGGGCACCTGGGCCTTGAGCATCTGCGGGGATCAAACGCTCGACGGCGGCGTTGATGAACGCCCATTCCTCAGCGGTGAAATAGCTCGGTTCGTAGGCTTTGTCGTTCTTCGCAGCTTTGGCCGGCGCGGCGTGGGCAGGCTCAGGCGTGGCCATCAGTATCGAGCCACCGAGGCCGGTACTCGCAACCGTGACCACCGGGATCAAGGTCAAGGATTTGCGCAAAAAATCACGCCGGGGGTTGTCTTGATCTTGATCAGACATGGGTGCACCTCATCATGTGGTCACGGGTTTATTCGGCCACTTCTGGGGAGCGGCTCGTCGGTATTTGGGCAATCAATAGTTACAAATGATAGCAGGCTAAGGATGTAGATTATGGATTCAGCGACCTAAGTCGAATAATTGCAGGCAAAAAAATGCGGGAGGGGACTTGCTCCCGATAGCGGCGGGTCAGCCAATCCAGAGGCTGGCTGACCTTGCACTATCGGGGGCAAGCCCCCTCCCACATTGGCCCGGGTAGGGCCGTTAGTCTTTTTTCAATTTCGGATTCGGGAAGAATTGCACTGCCTGAACCTTGGGGTCGGCTGGCGCTTTAAGCGCAGACGTATTCACCCGCGTACCCAACTCCTTGGGCACCGACAGCCCTTGGTCATTGAGCGTATCGGTATACCCGCAGGCCACGCACTCGCGGTGCGGTACGTTGTCCTCGGTCCACATTTTCAGCTTGTCCGGCTCGCTGCACGCCGGGCAGACAGCCCCGGCGATGAATTGTTTTTTGGTGATCACAGGCCCGTCATTCATGCTGCCGCGTCCTCACTCAGGCCGCTGTGGCGCAAGAGCGCGTCAATCGACGGTTCGCGTCCGCGGAAGTCGACGAACAGCACCATCGGCGCCTGGGAACCACCACGCGCCAGGATCGCCTCGCGGAATGCGCGACCGGTCTCAGCGTTAAGTACGCCGTCCTCTTCGAACTTGGAGAAGGCATCCGCCGACAGCACTTCAGCCCACTTATAGCTGTAATAACCCGCCGCATAACCGCCCGCGAAGATGTGCGCAAAACTGTTAGGGAAGCGGTTGTAGGCTGGCGGACGCATGACCGACACCTCGTCGCGTACGCCTTCCAACACTTGCGCCACGCTGCGGCCATCACCGTGGGTGGCGTGCATCTCAAAGTCAAACAGCGAGAATTCCAACTGGCGGACCATCATCAAGCCGGATTGGAAATTCTTCGCCGCGAGCATTTTTTGCAGCAAATCCTGAGGCAGCGGCTCACCGCTTTCATAGTGGCCGGAGATCAGCGCCAGGCCTTCGGGCTCCCAGCACCAGTTCTCCATAAACTGGCTCGGTAACTCCACCGCATCCCAGGCGACACCGTTGATGCCGGACACGCCAGCGTGCTCGACGCGGGTCAACAGGTGATGCAGGCCGTGGCCGAATTCGTGGAACAACGTGGTGACTTCATCGTGGGTCAGCAGGGCAGGCTTGCCACTGTCAGCCGGGGTGAAGTTGCACACCAGGTTGGCCACCGGGCTTTGCAGCACGCCGTCAGCGGTGCGGCGACGGTCACGGGCGCCGTCCATCCAGGCACCGCCACGCTTGTTGGCGCGGGCGTAGAGGTCGAAAAAGAAGCGGCCGACGTGCTGGCCGTTTTCCTTGATCTCAAACAGGCGAACATCCGGGTGCCAGGTGTCGAAGCCTTTCTGCTCGGCGATCTCGATGCCATACAGGCGCTGCACAATGGCAAACAGGCCGCCCAACACTTTGTCGATGGGGAAGTAAGCGCGCAGGGCTTCCTGGGACACGCTGTAGCGCTGCTCGCGCAGTTTTTCGCCGTAGAAACCGCTGTCCCAGCTTTGCAGGTCGGCGCAGCCTTGTTCGGCGGCATAGGCCTTGAGTTGCTGCAGATCCTGGGCGGCAAACGGCTTGCTGCGTTTGGCCAGGTCGCGCAGGAAACTCAGGACCTGATCGCTGGATTCAGCCATTTTGGTGGCGAGGCTCAGTTCGGAGAACGATGCGAAACCGAGCAGTTGCGCCAATTCCTGACGCAGGTCGAGGATCTGTTCCATCACCGGGCCGTTATCGTTCTGACCGGCATTCGGGCCTTGGTCCGACGCGCGGGTGCAGTAGGCCGCGTAAATTTCCTCACGCAGGGCGCGGTCGTGGGCGTAGGTCATCACCGCGTAGTAGCTGGGGAATTCCAGGGTGATCAGCCAGCCGTCGAGGCCTTTGGCTTGGGCAGCCGCTGCCATTTGCGCCTTGGCCGAGTCGGTCAGGCCAGCGAGGGTTGCCTCGTCGGTGACGTGTTTGGTCCAGGCCTGGGTCGCGTCCAACAGCTGGTTGGAGAACTTGCTGCCCAGCTCAGAGAGTTTGCTCTGCACTTCGGCATAACGCTTCTGCTGCTCGGGCGGCAGGTCGATACCCGACAGACGGAAGTCACGCAGAGAGTGCTCAAGGATGGTTTTTTGCGCCACGTCGAAGCCGGCGGCTTCAGGGCTGTTGGCCAGGGCTTCGAAGGCCTGGAACAGTTCGCGGTTCTGGCCCATCTCCGTGGAGTAGGCACTCAATGCCGGCAGGCAGCTTTCATAGGCCTCACGCAATTCGGCGCTGTTGCACACGGCGTTGAGGTGGCTAACGGGGCTCCAGGCGGCGCCCAGTCGGTCATTCAGTTCGTCCATGGCCAGCACCAGCCCGGCCCATGTCGGATTTTTACCCTGGCTTTGCAGGATGCCTTCGATGGCAACGCGGTTATCGGCGAGGATCTGTTCGATGGCCGGCTGCACGTGCTCGGCACGGATCGCCGAGAACGGCGGCAGGTCGTAGGACTGCAGAAGAGGGTTGTTCGCGCTCACGGTTGGCACCTTGGCTGAAGAAACATGTAAGAACAAAGATGGGGCCATCTTAATTACAATCAACGCCCACCGCAGCTATCAGCAGAAGAGAGAGAGGCTATCGTGACCCTTCGCACCTATCAGAACCACACGCCAACCCTGGGCGCCGGGGCTTTTGTCGATATTTCGGCGGTGGTGATCGGCGATGTCGAAATCGGCACCGACAGCTCGGTTTGGCCGCTGACCGTGATTCGCGGCGACATGCACCGCATCCGCATCGGTGCGCGCACCAGCGTGCAGGATGGCTGCGTGCTGCACATCACCCACGCGGGCCCCTTCAACCCGGACGGTTTCCCACTGCTGATCGGCGACGACGTGACCATCGCTCACAAAGTCATGCTGCACGGCTGCACCGTGGGCAACCGCATCCTGATCGGCATGGGCAGCATCGTGATGGACGGCGCCGTGGTGGAGGACGACGTGATTATCGGCGCCGGCAGCCTGGTGCCACCGGGCAAGAAACTCGACAGCGGCTTCTTGTATGTCGGCAGTCCGGTTAAACAAATCCGCGCGCTGACTGACAAGGAGCGCGCATTTTTCACCTACAGCGCCGCGAACTACGTGAAGCTCAAAGACCTGCACTTGGCTGAAGGATTTGACCAATGAGCCTGCATTACCAAACCGTTTTGTTCGACCTGGACGGCACCCTCACCGATCCACGCGAGGGCATTACCCGCTCGATCCAATACGCCCTCGGCAAACTGGGCATCGATGAACCGGACCTGACCAAACTCGAACACTTCATCGGCCCGCCGTTGCTGCAAGCATTCATGCAGTTCTACGACTTCGATGAAGCCAAGGCGTGGGAGGCGGTGAATTTCTATCGCGAGCGCTTCAAGGTCACGGGGCTGTATGAAAACCGTGTGTTCGACGGCGTGATGCCGCTGCTGGAAGACTTGAACAGCCAAGGTCGCCAGCTGTATGTAGCCACCTCAAAGCCGTGGGAATTCGCCCGTGAAATCGCTAGGCATTTCGACTTTGCCAAGCACTTCAAGGTGATCTACGGCAGCGAACTTGATGGGACGCGGACCAACAAGGTCGAGCTGATCGCCCATCTGATGCGCGAGGAAGGCCTAGAACCGGCGAACACCTTGATGATTGGTGATCGCAAGCACGACCTGATCGGCGCGCGTAGCAACGGGCTGGATTCGGCAGCCGTCGGTTATGGGTTTGGTAGTTTCGAAGAGTTGAACGCCGAGGCGCCGACCTGGCACTTCGAGACGTTGGCGCAGATGCATCAGGCGTTTTTGCAGCGCCCTTGAAGCCGCCATTGGGGGCAAGCGTCTTCCCGCATGTTGAAAAACTGTGGGGGACTTGCCCCCGATGAGTCCCTAGAGCTCAACCTCCCTCCAACTGCCTCAACGCAGCCTTGCGCTGCACTACAGGCAACCCACCCAACTTCTCCACCGCAGCATAGAACTTCAGCCAATCCCCACCTTCCTGCCGGAACAACGCCGCAAATGCCGGCACCCACTGGTCATACAGCCCGAACGGTAGCAACCGCGCGTTGTTCATCGGCTGGTTGATCCAAGCGTCATAGCGCTTGTCCCCACCCCATTGGTTGTCGCGCATCTTCCCGTACTCACGGCGCAAGTACTCGAATTCGGCCGCCTTGGCCTGGCGCATCTGCGCGGCGGCCAAAGGCTGGGCGTAGAGCTTTTCCAGGCGCTTTCGAGTATCGAGGATCAGTTGGATAAATTGGTCACGCTGCTTTAACGTCGCATCGCTCAGCGGCGCCAGGCCACGGGCGGCGCGCCATTGGCGAGTGCCTTCCTGCTCGACAAAGTTGGCAAATGACTCGTTGAACTCGGTGTCGTCCTTCACATAAAAACGCTGATGCGCCAACTCATGGAAGATCAGCGTGGCCAGACGTTCATCGCCCCAGTTCATCATTGAACTGATGATCGGGTCATTAAACCAACCCAGCGTGGAATAGGCCTCAACACCGCCAATCGATACATCCATGCCTCGCTGGCGCAACAACGCAGCCTCACCCCGCGCGGCACCTTGGCTGTAATAGCCGCGATAAGCCACGCAACCGGCGATGGGGAAGCAGTGGTTTTCGGGAGACAGGGAAAATTCCTGCGTGGCGAACACATTCCAGACTACATAAGGCCGACCAATATCGGCGTACAGCCGGTAACTCTGGTTGTCAGGCAGGTGCAGGTGTTCACTGGCGAAGGTTCGCGCTTTCTGGGACTGCGCCAAATGGTCACGTAGCTGCTGCGGGCGGGACGAGTCAGCGACGACCGCTGAAACCGGCTGCCGAGCCTGCAAAAGCTGCCATTGGCCACCCGCCAGTTGGCCGTAATAGCTAATGCTGGAACAACCGCTGAGCAGCACAACCATCAACCCCGGAAGAAAACGCCTGACCATGCCCTCACTGCTCCTGGGTGATAGGTTCGTGTTTATACTGACCGCGATACCCGTCCTATCACCGAGTGCCTGTCATGCGTCAGCTCTTGCTTTGTGTCGCCGCCGTGTTCATCAGCGCCTGTACGTCGACCCCGATGCCTGCCGCCGATCCGCAACAAGCCTGGATTGATTTTGCCACGCCGACGCCGGGTGCCAAGCTGGTGATGGCGCAGCGCCTGGACGGCAAGAACCTTAACGATGGACGTTACTTCCAATTCCCGCCTGGCAGCCACGAGTTGATGGTTCGTTTCGATTTTGAAGTGCCTACGGGCGGAAATTTCAGCAGCTTTGGCCAAACGACCGAGCGAACCTGCTTCATAACCCTGCAGTACGACCATTTCGAAGCTGGCCAACGCTATCGCCTGGAAGGGCGCTCACTGGGCTACACGCCGAATATCCGCCTGTATAACGCTGCCCGCCAATTACTGGCTGAAGAACGCAGCGTGAACTGCCTCTGATCAGTCGTTGTTTTTTTGGTAAACGATTGCTTTGGTGCCGTTCTCACAACTGCCGACGACCATGGCCACGTCGTGCTTCTCAGCTTCTTCCTTGCTAACGATCTCAAGCGTGTAGGACGGCACAGCGTTAGCCTGGATCTTGACCTCGATCTCTTTCCTAAGCTCTTCACAATCTTTCGGCGCGGCCACGGCCGAAGTGGCCAACACACCGCAGATGATCGCCAAGGCAAAACGTTTCATGTGTGAAGCTCCCTGAATACAGTGCGCACGGGTGTGCGCCTAGGCTGCATATGGCTATTCGACCACAGTTTGGAAACCCGAGTTCTGATTTAACTCAGAATTGAACGTGAAAGGGGGCTTGCTCCCGATAGCGGCGCATCAGTCAACATTTCTGTAACTGACCGACCGCTATCGGGAGCAAACCCCCTCCCACAGTGGACCTGCTGTGTTAGTTAACCAGCGTGGCATCCAGGCTGATTTTCGCATTCAGCACTTTGGACACCGGGCAGCCTTCTTTCGCCTTCTTGCTCAGCTCATCAAACTGCGCCTGGCTCGCACCGGGAATTTTGGCCTTGAGGATCAGATGCACCGCAGTGATCGCGAAGCCGCCATCCACTTGGTCCAACGTCACTTCGGCCTGGGTGTCGATGCTGTCAGCCTTAAGCCCCGCATCGCCCAGAATCATGGAAAACGCCATGGAGAAGCAGCCGGCATGGGCCGCGCCGATCAGTTCTTCTGGGTTGGTACCCTTGCCACCCTCGAAACGGGCCTTGAAGCCGTAAGGCGCTTCGCGCAGCACGCCGGTTTCCGTGGAGATGGAACCCAGGCCAGTCTTAAGGTCGCCTTCCCAATGCGCGGATGCTTTTTTAACGATACTCATAGCTTTCTCCTCGAACGGTGGTTTTGCGTCAGTAAGGGTTCTGAGGATAGTCAGCATGGCAAAGTTCATCTTGTCGGAGAAACCTAGCAATTCAGTAGGAAATTTCCACCCTCGCTATTGAATCTCGGGTATATGCCCTCATTGCATAGAACATGCACATGAAGCGGCAGGTTTTGGATCGTCTAAAAAGCCTGCGCCCCAATTGGAGAAGCAGGCTTATGAAATCGCTGTCCGACGTGAAGTTCTCGACCCTCGACCTGGTGCCCGTACGGGCCAACGGCAGTGTGGCGCAGTCGTTGCGCAATTCCCTGGATTTGGCCCAGCACGTGGAAAAGTTTGGCTACAACCGTTTTTGGGTGGCTGAACACCACAACATGGACGGCATCGCCAGCTCGGCCACCTCGGTATTGCTGGGTTACCTGGCCGGCGGCACGTCGACTATCCGCGTCGGCTCCGGCGGCGTGATGCTGCCCAACCACGCACCGCTGGTGATCGCCGAACAGTTCGGCACCCTGGAAAGCCTCTACCCCGGACGTATCGACCTGGGCCTTGGCCGCGCGCCAGGTTCCGACCAGATGACCGCCCGTGCCCTGCGCCGTGAGCGCTCCGGCAGCGCGGATGACTTCCCGCAAGACGTGGCCGAACTGATGGCCTACTTGGGCCCACGCACGCCGGACCAACGGGTGATCGCCGTACCCGGCACCGGCACCAACGTGCCGGTCTGGTTGCTCGGTTCCAGCCTGTTCAGCGCACAGCTGGCAGGCGAACGCGGTTTGCCCTACGCCTTCGCCTCGCATTTCGCACCGCGTCTGATGCACGAGGCGATTCGCGTCTACCGCAATCACTTCAAGCCGTCTGCTGTGCTGGACAAGCCCTACGTGATGCTCGGCATTCCGCTGGTGGCGGCCGACACCGACGAACAGGCCGACTACCTGGCCACCTCGGTTTACCAACGCATCCTTGCGCTAATGCGCGGGCAAAGCCTGGTGCAGCGACCGCCGGTCGATACCATGGATGGCCTGTGGCTGCCCCATGAAAAAGACGCTGTGGGCAGCTTCCTCGGCCTGGCGATGGTGGGTAGCCCGGCGAAGATCCGCGCCAAGCTGGAGGTGTTGGTCGAGCAGACCGGCGCCGATGAGTTGATCTTCACCAGCGACTTGTATGAACACGCCGACCGGATTCATTCCTACGAGCTGCTGGCGCAAGTGATGAAGGGCTAACATCCAGGCGAAAAAAAACCGACGCACCTGCGTCGGTTTTTTATGTCTGCAACACAGGATTAACCGCGCTTGTAGACGATTTCCTTGGTGCCACCTTCACAGCTACCGACCACTTTAGCGTCGGTTGAGGCGCCTTTATCTACCACTTCCAGCGAATAACCCGAAGCGCCCTTGGCGTCGATTTTCGCTGCAATTTCGCTTTTCAGTTCGTCACAAGGCTTGCCCGCCGCCAGGGCTGTGCCCGCAATGCTCAACAAACCTACCGCTAACAGGAACTTCTTCATCCGTTACTTTCCTTGCGCTGATCGAAAAGAGTGTGCCGACGCTCATCACGTCGGCACCCATTGTTTGTAGCGCAGGTTATGGCAATCGGCCAGCCAGCAAAGTTCAACTCGCCCTATCAACTACTGGCAATTCGGAACCCCACCTTGAGGGTGACCTGGTAGTGGGCGACCTTGCCATTTTCGATATGCCCACGAGTTTCAGTCACCTCAAACCACTCCAAGTGCTTGATGCTTTTGTTGGCTTCAGCAATGGCGTTGTTGATGGCGTCTTCGATGCTCGTGGTCGACGAGCCAACCAATTCGACTTTCTTGTAGGTGTGATGATCACTCATGGCGTTTCTCCTAGGGGTCGTCAATCAAGACTAGCAGTGAATATTCGTACTGCTTCTGGCGGTCATTCCCACTCGAAAGTTCAGATTTACTGCACTTTCTGAAACCGCTGGAGTCGGTATCTACACACGCCACTCAATCACTTCAGGAGAGTCCAAATGGCCAACACTTCTTTACGTAAAGCGTCGCTGGAAAGCATGGAAGCCGAGATTTCGAGCCTGCTCAAGTCCCTTGAAAGCCTCAAGGACGATGCGTCCGATGAGTCGCGCAAAACGTTGAAGGCCCTGAAAAGTAACGCCGAGAATGCTCTCAAGCAATCCCGCCACCTGATCAGCGACGCCTATGAAGAAAGCAAAGTCAAAATCCGCGAAACCAGCGTTGCTACCCGCGACTACGCCCAAGAGCACCCATGGACTACAGCCGGTGTGGCGGTAGGCGCATTGGGCCTGCTGGCGGCGTACCTGCTCTGCAAACGCGGTGACTGATTGACCGGCTAAACAGGCTGGCGCATCAGCTCAGCTTTGAGCCACTGCGCCAGTTGCCCGGCGCGCCCGTCTGCGGCGCGCTTGGGTAGCCACAATGCCAGGTGCGCCGGGGTTTCACTGAAACCCCACGGCGCCACCAGGCGACCTGCACGCAAGTCCTCCGCCACCAACGGCTCCGGAGCGATCGCTACACCCAGCCCGGCCACCGCCGCTTCCAGCAAATAATACAAATGCTCAAAACCCTGGCCGTGTTTCAACGCGCCAGACGCGATGCCGTATTGCTGCGCCCAACTGGGCCAGGCTTGCGGACGCGATGTGGTGTGCAGCAGCGCTTCGCCACATAAAGCCGAGGCGGGCGCGAGCCGCAGACGCTCGTAACCGATAAAGCGCGGGCTCATCACCGGGCCGATGCGTTCGCTGGCCAGCTCATACACCTGCATGTCCGCCGGCCAAGGTGGCTCGGCGAATAGCAGCAGGGCATCGAGACCGGGACGCCGAGGATCAAGGTCGCCGTCACCCGCCGACAAGTGCAGGCGCAAGTCCGGCAAGTCTGAGTTCAGACGCCCCAAGCGCGGGATCAACCAACGCGCCAGCAAACTCCCCGAGCAGCCGAGCACGAAGGGCGCATCGGCGCTGGCATGAGTCAATTCGGCGCAGACATCCCTTAAACGTTCGAACGCCTCGAAACTGGCATCCCGAAGTCGAACGCCGGAATCTGTGAGTTTAAGGCCGCGCCCATCTTTGGCGAAAAGGCTCACCCCCAGGTGCTCCTCCAGCACCTTCAACTGCCGGCTGACTGCACCGTGGGTCACGTGTAATTGCTCAGCAGCTTGGCTGACGCTATTAAGCCGAGCGGTGGCTTCAAAGGCGCGCAGGGCATTGAGGGGCGGAAGGTCTCGACTCATCTGTGAGTTTTCCTGACAGGTTGCGGCAATCTTATCGGTTTTCAGCCTGGGGCGTGAGGGGTAGAGTGGCCCTCATTGTTTCTTACACATCTTCTTTCCTGGAGCGTCCCATGACTCAGTCCCAGACCGATCTGCGCAACGGCCCTGACGCCAGCGGCTTGTTTGGCGCGTTCGGCGGCCGCTACGTCGCCGAAACCCTGATGCCGTTGATCCTCGACTTGGCCCGCGAATACGAAGCGGCGAAGATTGATCCGGCGTTCAATGAAGAATTGGCCTACTTCCAGCGCGACTACGTCGGCCGCCCAAGCCCACTCTATTTCGCCGAACGCCTGACCGAGTTCTGCGGCGGCGCCAAGATCTACCTCAAGCGTGAAGAGCTGAACCACACCGGCGCGCACAAGATCAACAACTGCATCGGCCAGATCCTGCTGGCACGGCGCATGGGCAAAAAACGCATCATCGCCGAGACCGGCGCCGGCATGCACGGTGTGGCCACTGCCACCGTCGCAGCGCGTTTCGGCCTGCAGTGCGTGATCTACATGGGCACTACCGACATCGAGCGCCAGCAGGCCAACGTATTCCGCATGAAACTGTTGGGCGCTGAAGTAATCCCCGTGATCGCCGGCACCGGCACCCTGAAAGACGCCATGAACGAAGCCCTGCGTGACTGGGTAACCAACGTCGACGACACCTTCTACCTGATCGGCACCGTGGCCGGCCCACACCCGTACCCGGCGATGGTGCGCGACTTCCAGGCCGTGATCGGCAAGGAAACCCGCACTCAGCTGCAAGCCCAGGAAGGCCGCCTGCCGGACAGCCTGGTGGCGTGCATCGGCGGCGGGTCTAACGCCATGGGCCTGTTCCACCCCTTCCTGGACGACACCAGCGTCGAGATCATCGGCGTTGAAGCCGCCGGCCATGGCATCGAAACCGGCAAGCACGCCGCCAGCCTCAACGGCGGCGTACCGGGCGTGCTGCACGGCAACCGTACCTTCCTGCTGCAGGACGACGATGGCCAGATCATCGACGCCCACTCGATTTCCGCCGGTCTCGACTACCCCGGCATCGGCCCGGAACACGCCTGGTTGCACGATATCGGCCGCGTCCAGTACACCTCGGTGACTGACCACGAAGCCCTCGAGGCCTTCCACAAATGCTGCCGCTTGGAAGGGATCATTCCTGCCCTGGAAAGCGCCCACGCGCTGGCCGAAGTGTTCAAGCGCGCACCGTCCTTGCCAAAGGATCACCTGATGGTGGTCAACTTGTCCGGACGTGGCGACAAAGACATGCAGACCGTCATGCATCACATGGAAACCGCCCAGCAGGAGAAACACTGATGAGCCGCCTGCAAACCCGCTTTGCGCAACTGAAAGAACAAAACCGCGCCGCCTTGGTGACCTTCGTCACTGCCGGTGACCCCGGTTATGACACCTCGCTGGCGATCCTCAAAGGCTTGCCTGCTGCTGGCGCCGATGTGATCGAACTGGGCATGCCCTTCACCGATCCGATGGCCGACGGTCCAGCCATCCAACTGGCAAACATCCGCGCCCTGGAAGCCAAGCAGAACCTGCTGAAAACCCTGCAGATGGTTCGCGAGTTCCGTAAAGACAACAACGACACTCCGCTGGTGTTGATGGGTTACTTCAACCCGATCCACAAATACGGCGTGCCTAAGTTCATCGCCGACGCCAAAGAGGCCGGTGTAGATGGCCTGATCGTGGTCGACATGCCACCTGAGCATAACGGCGAGCTGTGCGACCCGGCGCAAGCGGCGGGTATCGACTTTATCCGCCTGACCACGCCGACCACCGACGACGTTCGTCTGCCAACCGTCCTCAACGGCAGCTCAGGCTTTGTGTACTACGTTTCGGTAGCCGGCGTGACCGGTGCCGGTGCCGCCACTCTGGAGCATGTCGAAGAGGCCGTGACCCGCCTGCGTCGCCATACCGACCTGCCGATCAGCATCGGTTTTGGTATCCGCACGCCGGAACAAGCCGCCGCTATCGCGCGCTTGGCGGACGGTGTGGTGGTGGGGTCGGCGTTGATCGATCACATCGCCAATGCCAGCAACGACCAACAAGCCATCGACGGGGTGTTGAGCCATTGCGCGGCGCTGTCGGAAGGTGTGCGTAACGCCCGTAAGTAAGCGCCATGTAGCGAGAGGTAAAGTTCCTGATACAGAGGAATCAACTCGCAGCTTCACGGCCTAAACAGCAAGACCAAGGGATTTCGAACCTCGTTCGAAATCCCTTTTTTGTTTGTGTGCCCTGAGGAATACCCGATGAAAATGCCCAAATCCGTGATTGCAGGTCTAGGCGTACTGGTGCTTGGCGCCAGCGCCCTGGTGCAAGCCGCACCGCCTGACCAGCGAGGTGATGACCGTGGCGGCCCGCAGGGTCAGCACGAGCAACGTGGCGACGACCATCGCGGTCCGCAGGCCAACCGTCGCGGCGGCCCACCTCAGGACTTCGGCCCGGTGCGCCAGATCATCCACGATAACCACGGCCAGTTCTCCCGTGGCGCGCCGCCGCCGCCGAATGTGCGCCTGGTACGCGGCCAGCCGCTACCGCGCGGTTACTACGGCGAACGCCTGGACAACCGCGCCCTCGCACGCTTGCCGGTGTACCCAGGTTATGAATGGCGCCGGTCGGGGCCGGATGTGGTGTTGATCGCGGTGGGCACCGGTATCGTCTACGAGATTCTGGACGGCGTGCTGAACTGACCGTCTCACCCTGACGCCTTCTTTTTTACGCTAGGCTTGAGGGGGTGGGCACACCGCCCCTCCCTCAACGCACTTCGTGCCTATTGCCGTCTAACCACCTACGCAAGCCACATAGTGCTTGCCCTCCCGGTCGTTAAGTTAGCCGCATCAGAAGTCATCCTTGGCTCTTAGGAGTACATCATGGCATTTGATCTCATCACCGCTTCAGACCACCGTCACTCAACCTTGCAAAAGGGTTTCAACCTGCGCTGGCCATTGGGTAACGTCCATGCACAGTCCTCGCCCAATGGCGCCAACCTGATTTACCTCTGCCGCAGCCCGCAAGACATTATCGACGCCGCCGCCGAGGCCCTGGCTGTGCCCAATGGCCGTATCACGGTACGCAGTGGCGGGCATTGTTACGAAGGGTTTGTCTCCAACAAAATGCCGAATGCCCCAGGCGAGGTCTTGTCGATTCTGGATATCGGGCAAATGAACCAACTGGCCTACGACCCCAACGGGCAGATCGGCTCAGTGCTGGTACCGGGTGCACCCCACCAATACACCTTCCGCCTGGAACCTGGCTGCCAGAACTGGGACACCAGCGTCGCGTTGTACAAACTGGCGGGCAAAACCCTGCCGAGCGGCTCTTGCTATTCAGTAGGACTGGGCGGGCATATCTGCGGTGGCGGCTATGGGCTGCTGTCGCGTAAATACGGGCTGGTCTGCGATTGGCTGGACGGCGTCGACTTGCTGGTCGCCAATGCCTCCGGCTCGGGTCTTGAACCGATTCACGTGTCCCGTAACAGCATCGATGCCGACGAACTGGATCTGTTCGCCGCCTGTTGCGGTGCCGGTGGCGGGCAGTTCGGCATCATCACCGGTTACTACTTCAAGACGCTGCCGCAAGCCCCGAAAGAAGTGCTCTGGCTGTCCTTGGAGTGGGATTGGTCAGATCTCAGACGCACCGCCCTCGAACGCTTGCTGCACGCCTATCAAAAATGGTTCGTGGATCATCAGGCCGACTCGGCAACCTGGGGCCTGGCAACCAAACTGGAAATGCGTCATCTGAACACCGGCAATGTGACACTTGGCATTCACTACGTTGACAAGGATGGGCAGCTCGACGACCTGGCGCCGTTCGATGACTTTGTCTGCAGCATGCAGGAGGCGGTGGGCGTCAGTGCGACGGAGTCACTCCTACCGTTCTACGTCGTGCATCAGCCACGCAGCCGGCAAAAGGGCCGCCGCATCGACTCTCTGCAAGCCGCCCATGAGGCCGCCAGGCGTTTGGACTGGTTGTACGCGACCCAATCGCTCAACGGTTCCGGCGACAATCAGCGCGGGCGTTATAAATCGGCGTATCAAAAAGGCGGGTTTACGCAGCGCGTGCTGGACGCGATCTGGACGACGCTGACCTTGCCGGACGATCAGCAATACCTGACCCAGAGCCTGATTCAGATCCAGTCGTTCGGCGGGCGCATCAACCAGATGGACGGCCCGATCCTGGCGCAGACGTCAGCCGCGCAACGCTCCTCGTACCTCAAATGGCAACCGCAGTGTTACTGGCACGCAGACGATGACACCATCGACCGCGCCCATGCCGACTGGATCCGAGGACTCTATTACGCTGCATTCACCAACGGCGTTCCCAATGACCCGGAGTTCGAGGGCTGCTACATCAACTACCCCGACCTGGACATGACCCACCTCGGTGGCAATCCCGCGAACCCCAGGAACCCTCTGTGGTATGGAGTTTTCTTCCCCAACACAATCATCGAAAACCGTCTGCGCCGAACCAAGCAACGTTGGGATCCGCTAAACGTGTTCCGCAACGAAATGTCGGTGCCCTAAGCCCAGCAAACGGGCGGCCCGCAGGCCGCCCACTGCTTACAACTCGATCCGCTCGACCTTGCCCACCAACAGCACGTAGGACAGTGCGCCCAACAGCGCCAGCACGGCGATGTAAGTGATCGCCGGCGCAAACGAATCGCCGCTGGCCAGGAAACCGATGACGATTGGCGTGGTAATCGCCGCCAGGTTGCCGATGAAGTTGAACACACCGCCGGTCAGTCCCAGCAGACGTGCAGGGGCAAGGGTCGAAACCAGCGACCACGTGATTGAGGCCAGACCGTTGCCGAAGAACGCCAAAGCCAGGAAGGCGATGACCAACGGTGTCGATTCGACAAAGTTGGCGCCAATGATCGCCGTAGATATCAGCAGGCCGCTGATGATCGGCAGCTTGCGGGCGAACCCCACCGAGGCACCGCGACGGATCAGCCAGTCGGAAAACAACCCCGAGCACAACACGCCAACGAAGGCCGCGAGGAAGGGCAGTGATGCGAGCATGCCGGACTTGATGAAGTCCATGCCGCGGTATTTCACCAGGTAGGTCGGGAACCACGTCAGGAAGAACCACAACGTGGAGTTCAGGCAGAACTGCCCCAGGTAGATGCCCCACAACTTGCGCTTGCTGAGGACAATGCCCAGGTCGACCCAGCTGAATGGCGCCTTGGTCTTGCCCGCTTGTGCGCTGAGGTCCACCAACCCGCCACCTTCGCGGATCAACTCGATTTCGGCTGCGTTGACGCCTTTGAAGTCCCGGGGCTCGCGATACACGGCATACCAGATCGCCGCCCACAGAATGCCCACTCCGCCAGTGACAATAAACACCATGTGCCAGCCGTAGTGATGCTGCAACCAGGCCAGGACCGGCGTCAGGAACGCCAGCCCGACAAACTGCCCGGAGGTGTAAAAGCCAATGGCAGTGGCGCGCTCACGCTCGGGAAACCAGCTGGTGACAACCCGGCTGTTGATGGGGTAGGCCGGTGCTTCCAGGGCGCCTACCGCCATGCGCAGCACGAACAGCGCAATAAAGCTGGCGGCGAAACCGAGCATCACGGTGGCGATGGACCAAAGCAGCAGGGCGACGGTGTAGAGGATACGCGGCGGCACTCGATCCACCAGCCAACCGCCGGGGATCTGCATGGCGGCATAGGTCCAGCCGAACGCCGAGAAAATCAGCCCGACATGTACCGGGTCGATGCCCAGCTCGCTGGTCAACGCCGGGGCGGCAATCGACAGGTTGCTGCGGTCGAGGTAGTTGATCACCACGGTGATAAACAACAGCACCATGATGAAGTAGCGCTTTCTGGTAGGCGTGACTAAAGAAGCCTGCCCGGTGAAGGATTCAGGGTGCATGGGGGTTGCCTCTTCTTATGTTTGTTGAGGACTGAAACTGAGCTGGCTGAAGAAATCGGATCAACCTGTGGGAGGGGGCTTGCCCCCGATTGCAGTCTGCCTGCTATGGATGTGCTAGCTGACACACCACTATCGGGGGCAAGCCCCCTCCCACATTTTTTGACCGCATTGATTCAGTCAGAGGCTATTACCACTCGGCAAAGCTGCCATCAGCATGACGCCAGATCGGGTTGCGCCAGCGGTGGCCAATGGCGGCGCGTTCGATCACGTATTCCTCGTTGATCTCAATGCCCAGGCCCGGCCCGTTAGGGATCTTCACGAAACCCTGGTCATAGTCGAACACGCCCGGATCACGCACATAGTCGAGCAGGTCGTTGCTCTCGTTGTAGTGAATGCCCAGGCTTTGCTCCTGGATAAACGCGTTGTAGCAAACCGCATCCAGTTGCAGGCACGCCGCCAACGCAATCGGGCCCAGCGGGCAGTGCAGGGCCAGGGCCACGTCGTAGGCTTCGGCCATGTTAGCGATCTTGCGGGTTTCGGTGATGCCGCCGGCGTGGGAGGCATCCGGCTGGATGATGTCGACGTAGCCTTCACTGAGCACGCGCTTGAAGTCCCAACGCGAGAACAGGCGCTCGCCCAGGGCAATCGGCGTGCTGGTCAGCGGTGCCAGTTCCTTGAGCGCTTCGTAGTTTTCGCTGAGCACCGGCTCTTCGATAAACATCAGTTTGTACGGGTCCAGCTCTTTCATCAGTACCTTGGCCATGGGCTTGTGCACCCGGCCATGGAAGTCGACGCCGATGCCCACGTTAGGGCCGACCGCATCACGCACGGCAGCCACGTTGGCCAGGGCCAGGTCGACTTTTTCGAAGCTGTCGACGAACTGCAATTCTTCGGTGCCGTTCATTTTCACGGCGGTAAAACCGCGAGCCACGGCCTCTTTGGCAGCGCGGGCGGTGTCGGCCGGGCGGTCGCCGCCGATCCACGAGTACACGCGAATCTTGTCGCGCACCTGGCCACCCAACAAGTCGCTGACGGACACACCGAGGGCCTTGCCCTTGATGTCCCACAACGCCTGATCGATACCCGCGAGGGCGCTCATGTGCACGGCGCCGCCACGGTAGAAGCCGCCGCGGTAGAGCACGGTCCAGATGTCTTCGATATTGCGTGGGTCTTTGCCGATCAGGTAATCGGACAGTTCCTCGACGGCAGCGGCCACAGTGTGCGCGCGGCCTTCGACTACGGGCTCACCCCAACCGGTCACGCCCTGGTCGGTTTCAACCTTGAGGAAGCACCAGCGCGGCGGGACGATAAAGGTCGTCAGTTTGGTGATTTTCATCTGTTATCTCTCTTATAGATGCAGCGCCAGGGGCGCGGAACTTGATATCAGCTCAGGGCTTTCCATGCGGCGACATACGCTTGGGCGCGGCTCGCTACCTGATCCACTGTCATACCCGGTTTGAACAACCCGGAACCCAGCCCGAACCCTTTGGCGCCGGCATCGGTAAACACCTGCATGTTGTCCGGGGTGATGCCGCCCACCGGCAGCAACAGCGTGCCGGCTGGCAATACTGCAAGCCACGCCTTGATCACCGCCGGGCCCATTTGCTCGGCCGGGAACAGCTTCAACACATCGGCGCCTTCGGCCAGTGCGGCGAACGCTTCGGTGGGCGTGGCCACCCCCGGCGACAGGTACAGGCCTACGGCTTTCGCGGCGCGCAAGACCTTGGCATCGCTGTGGGGCATAACGATCACCTGGCCGCCAGCGGCTTTGACCTGCTCGACCTGCTCCGGCGTCAACACCGTCCCGGCACCGATCAGGCAATCGGCGGGCAGGCTGTCGCGCAGGGTGCGGATGCTGGTGTAAGGGTCCGGCGAATTCAGCGGGACTTCGATCACACGAAAACCGGCGTCGTACAGCACCTGGCCGACCGCCTGGGCCTCGTCAGGGCGCAGGCCGCGCAGGATCGCGATCAAACCGTTTTGTGCGAGTGCTTGCTTGAGCATGTCAGGCCTCCGTTGCAGGTTGAGTGAGCCCGGCGGCCACTGCCAGTTGCCACAGGCCGCGCTCGGTCGCTTCCTGCGCCAGGCTGACGTGGGCGAAACCGCAGAGGGCGAGGGCGCGTTGGTAGCGCACGCACAGCGGGCCGGCGCCTACCAGGATGATGGGGATGTGCCGTGCACTGGCTGGCAAGCCGGCCAGTTCATGACCGATCAGCAGGCCGGATAAGTAATCGGGCTGCTGCTCAGGGGTGAGTTCGGCGGTCAGGCCCAGGGTGCGCGCACTGAACAAGGTCGACAGCACGCCGCGCTGGCCATCTTTTGACAGCGCCACTTGAACGCCGCGGTCGAAAGCCTCGGCCTGGAACTGCTCGGATACCTTTTGCGTACGCCCCAAGAGGCTGTGCTTGCTCAGCACCGCGAACAGTTCACCGGTCATGAAGGTATCGAAGTGGGTGATGCAACCTTCCACCACCTCGACCCATTTGGAATGACTGCCGGGCAGGCCGATCAGCAATTCACCAGCAACCGACAGGCTTTGCAGCACACCCAGCACCTGGGTTTCTTCGCCGCGCATCACGTTGGGCAAGCCGACCTGCTCGATCACGCCGGGCACGATATGCACATCGACACCGCGCAGGCTGCGTACCGTGTGCAACGCCTTGCCCAGGCTGGCGACGTCGACCGGCGTACTGCGATACGCCGCTTCGCTCCAGCCTTGGGCGCTGCCGACCATGCCGCAGGCAATCACCGCAAGATTGGGTTGGGCGTCGAGCCAATCGCCGCACGCCGTATCGAACGCCAACTCGAAGCCATCGCTGCAGCGCACACCGGCGATGTCCCGGGGCTCGCTGGGCAAATGCATGATGCCCGACGCCAGCGAGCGCTGTTCCAGCACTACGCCCGCGGGGCCGAGTTTATAAGCACGAAGGGAGCTGGTCCCCCAATCGAGCGCGATCAATTGCGCCTGCATCGCTTCACCTGAAATGAGTGGGTGCTGAAAAAAGCAGATGGGCGAATATAAACCTATGGCCAGATATATCTCAATATATAAATAACAGTCCCATATAGTGAGACGAAACAAGATAAATCCTACAACTTCCTCGCCTTATACTGCGGGAAGGAACGGGTTTCATCTGATAAAGAGAGGTTAAAAAACCGACAGGTCCAGCTCGCGCATCGCACCCATCCAGATCGCGTAGTCGGTGTGATCCTTCAAGTCATCACCGGTATCAGGGTGCAGGAACACCACCAAACCGTTGCGATGGATCACCAGCCACGGCAGCACCACGCCGATGTATTCGGGGTCGAACGCCAACTGGCAGCTCCAGTCCGGGTGTGGGCCTACGGGTTTTTCGTGCACACGTCCCATACGCAGTGGGAAGAGTTTGGCGGCGTCTTCGCACAGGGTGCGCGCCTGCTCAATGGTGCTTGCGTCAAAGTAGATATGGGCGTGATAGCCCTTGATACGTTGCATGACGGACTCCGGATCCAATGTGCGGCAAATCCTAGACCGCAATCGACGGCAGGGCCAGTCCGGTCAGGGACTGCGCGCTGCTGGCCTGTTCTGCCTGCAACCAGTCGACGAAACGTTCGACCAACTGTCCACGCCGCTTGCGCTGGGGCTGCACCACGTAATAGCCAAAGCGCGAAATCACCGTGTTGCCGATCGGTCGGCACAACCAGTTCTGTTCCAGCAGGTTATCCACCAAATGGCGCCAGCCGATCGCCACCCCTTGGCCGGCAATCGCTGCCTGGATCAATAAGGTGTAGTTGTCGAATCGCAGCTGGCCGGGCGTGGGCGCGGCGGTGATACCCAGCTCGCGGAATACGCCACTCCAGTCGAACCACTGGCTGTTGTTTTCCTGGCGCAAGTGCAGCAAAGGCACATCGTGCAGATTCTGTAACGTCAGCGGCGCGGATTGGTCCTTGAGCCACTGCGGGCTGCACACCGGGAATACCTCCTCGTTGAACAACCACAGGCTGTCGCCCTGCTTGAAGCGGCCATCGCCAAACAGCACCGCCACGTCGATATCGCTGCGCAAGGTGGCGTGATTACGCTCGCTGGTCACCAAGCTCACATCGACCTGAGGGTTGGCCTGATGGAAACGGTGCAGGCGCGGCATCAGCCAGTAGGCCGCGAAGGCGAAGTCGGTGGCCACTTGCAGGACTTCGTGCTGATCCTGCTGGGTGATGGCGCTGAGGCCCTGATTAATGGTTTGCAGGCCACCTTGCACATGCTCGAACAGCAAGGCGCCGGCGTCCGTCAGTTCGATGCCGCGGTAGATGCGATCAAACAGGCGGACCGCCAACTGTTCTTCCAGGCGCTTGATCTGCTGGCTGATCGCTGGTTGAGTGGTGCCCAGCTCCATCGCGGCGGCGGTAAAGCTGCGATGACGTGCCGCCGCTTCAAACGCGCGCAGCAGGTCGAGGGACAGGTCACCAAGGGATTCATACATAAGCTGTGCTTATCCTAGACATTGCTTTTCATGGGCTTTACCCCATTTTCCATGGGCCGCATGCTCAATCGCATAAACACCGCCTATGGAATGCCGAGAACCCATGAAGCGCAAGAACATTCTTTTCATCATGGCCGATCAAATGGCCGCGCCGATGCTGCCGTTCTACGGTTCCTCCCCGATCAAGCTGCCGAATCTGAGCCGCCTCGCCGAGCAAGGCGTGGTGTTCGACGCCGCCTATTGCAACAGCCCGCTGTGCGCACCCTCGCGCTTTACCTTGGTCAGCGGCCAATTGCCGAGCAAGATTGGCGCCTACGACAACGCGGCTGATTTCCCCGCCGATGTACCGACCTACGCTCACTACCTGCGTCGTCTCGGTTACCGCACTGCGCTGTCGGGCAAGATGCATTTCTGCGGCCCCGACCAACTGCACGGCTACGAGGAACGCCTGACCAGCGACATCTACCCCGCCGACTACGGCTGGGCAGTGAACTGGGACGAGCCGGACGTGCGCCCCAGCTGGTACCACAACATGTCCTCGGTGCTGCAAGCAGGTCCTTGCGTGCGCACCAATCAGTTGGATTTTGACGAAGAGGTGGTGTTCAAGGCCCAGCAGTACCTGTTCGACCATATTCGTGAGGACGGCGACCAGCCGTTCTGCCTGACCGTATCCATGACCCATCCCCACGACCCGTACACCATTCCCAAGCCGCTCTGGGATCTGTACGACGACAACGACATTCCTTTGCCTGCAACGCCCGCGCAAAGTGATCTCGACCCGCATTCCCAGCGCCTGCTCAAGGTCTATGATCTGTGGGACAAGCCGCTGCCTGTGGATAAGATCCGCGATGCGCGCCGGGCTTACTTTGGCGCCTGCAGTTACATCGACAGCAATGTCGGCAAGCTGCTGCAAACCCTGGAAGACACCGGCCTGGCCGACGACACGGTTATCGTGTTCTCCGGCGACCACGGCGACATGCTCGGCGAGCGCGGCCTCTGGTACAAAATGCACTGGTTTGAAATGGCAGCCCGCGTGCCGCTGCTGATCTGCGCTCCGGGGCAGTTTGCGGCGGGCCGCGTGTCCAACGCCGTGTCCACCGCCGACCTGCTGCCGACCCTGGTGGAACTGGCCGGCGGTCAACTCGACCCACACCTGCCACTCGATGGCCGCTCGCTGATCCCGCACTTGCAAGGGCAGGGCGGGCACGACGAAGTGTTCGGCGAATACATGGCCGAAGGCACCATCAGCCCGCTGATGATGATTCGCCGTGGCGCCTACAAATTCATCTACAGCGAAGACGACCCTTGTCTACTGTTCGATGTGCACAACGACCCGCACGAGCGGGAAGAGCTCAGCCAGTCACCGGAACACCGGCCACTGTTCGAGGCGTTTTTGAATGAAGCGCGGGCCAAATGGGACATCCCGGCGATCCACCAGCAGGTGCTCGCCAGCCAACGCCGTCGACGCCTGGTGTTTGAGGCGCTGACCCAAGGCAAGCTGAAGAGCTGGGATCACCAGCCACTGGTCGACGCCAGTCAGCAATACATGCGCAACCATATCGACCTCGATGACCTGGAGCGCAAGGCACGTTATCCACAACCCTGCCAAAACCAATAAATACAGAGGGAAGGCCATGCAAAAGTTATCTGTGATAGTGGGCATGCTGGTGCTGGGCAGCGCCAATGTGTATGCAGACACCAGCTGTGAAACCGTAAAAATGGCCGATCCGGGCTGGAGCGATATCGCGGCCACCAATGCCATCACCGGTTTTCTGCTGACGGGCATGGGCTACAAACCCAAGGTCGACACCCTGGCGGTGCCGATTACCTTTGGCGGGCTCAAAGACGGCCAGGTTGATGTGTTCCTCGGCAACTGGATGCCCGCGCAGCAGGGTTTTTACGACAAGTTCGTGGCCAATGGCGATGTGGTGCAACTGGCGAAAAACCTCGACGGCACCGAGTTCACCCTCGCCGTGCCGGACTACGTGTGGGACGCGGGTGTGCATGACTTCGCCGACCTGAACAAATTTGCCGACAAGTTCGACAAGAAGATCTACGGCATCGGCTCCGGCGCGCCGGCGAATATCTCGTTGCAGGAGATCATCAAGAAGAATGACTTTGATCTGGGCCAATGGAAGCTGGTCGAGTCCAGCGAACAAGCGATGCTCGCGGAAGTGTCGCGGGCGGTGAAGAAACAGCGCTTCGTCACCTTCCTCGGTTGGACCCCGCACCCGATGAACGTGCAGTTGAAAATGCACTACCTCAAAGGTGGGGAAAAGTATTTTGGTGACACCGGCAGCGTTTATACCTTGACCCGCAAAGGTTATGCACAAGCCTGCCCGAACGTAGGAAAACTGCTGACCAACCTGAGTTTCACCCAGGAGATGGAGAACAGCATCATGGCCGAAGTGGCCAACAACAAGGTCAGCAACGCCGATGCGGCGAAGGCATGGATCAAGGCCAATCCGGCAGTATTGGATAAGTGGCTGGATGGGGTGAAAACCGTGGATGGCAAGGACGCGTTGCCGGCAGTAAAGGCCAAACTCTAGGGCCTTGCGCTATTCCAATGTGGGAGGGGGCTTGCTCCCGATAGCGGAGTGCCAGTCAGAGAGATTTAGACGGGTCCACCTATATCGGGAGCAAGCCCCCTCCCACAAGGACCAGTGTGTACTGATACCCTGAGTCAAACCTTTTCAGCCGAGTTATAAATGCCCCGGCCCAACCGCCATACACTCTTCCCCTTCCTCAGCTGGCTCCCGCGTCAAACCCGAGCCACTGTGGGCCGGGACGCGCTGGTCGGCCTCAGCGGCGCCGTGCTCGCACTGCCCCAATCGATTGCCTACGCGCTGATCGCCGGTCTTCCACCGGAGTACGGTCTGTACGCCGCCATCATCCCGGTGCTGATCGCGTGCCTGTGGGGTTCATCCTGGCACCTGATCTGTGGCCCCACGGCGGCGATTTCCATCGTGCTCTATGCCAGCGTGAGCCCATTGGCCGTGCCGGGGTCGCAGGACTACATCACCTTGATCCTGTTGCTCACCTTTCTCGCCGGCGTATTCCAGTGGCTGCTGGGCATGCTGCGCTTTGGCGCACTGGTGAACTTTGTCTCCCATTCGGTGGTGTTGGGTTTCACCTTGGGCGCCGCCGTAGTGATTGCCCTGGGGCAGTTGCCGAACCTGTTGGGGCTGGATTTGCCGAGCCAGGCCACCGCAATCAATAGCCTGCTGGCGCTGATCCACCATGCTGGCGAGTGGGACCACGCGTCCCTTGTCCTGGGGATCGGGACGTTGCTGGTGGGTGCTTTGCTCAAATACCTCGTGCCTCGCTGGCCAACGCTACTGATCGCACTGACCCTGGGTAGCCTGGCAACGTGGCTATGGCCGTCGATGTTCGGGCATGTGGCGTTGGTCAGTTCGTTTATCGGCAAACTGCCGCCGTTCAGCCCGTTACCGTTGGACCTGGACATGATCCTGCGCCTGCTGCCCAGTGCCGTGGCGGTGGGCATGCTGGGACTGGTGACCAGCCTGTCGATTGCCCGCTCGCTGTCGGCTCGTTCCCAACAGTTGCTCGACGCGAATCAGGAAGTTCGCGCGCAGGGTTTATCCAATATCGTCGGCGGATTTTTCTCCGGCTATCTGTCGGCCGGTTCCTTTACCCGCTCAGGCCTCAGCTACGAGGCAGGCGCCTGCTCGCCGTTGGCCGGGGTGTTTTCCGCGTTATGGGTGGCGCTGTTTGCGTTATTTGGTGCGGCATTGATCGCGCATATTCCAATTCCGAGCATGGCGGCGAGCATCCTGCTGATTTGCTGGGGCTTGGTGGATCATCGTGCTATTCGCGCGCTGTTTCGCGTCAGCCGTGCAGAGTTTGTGGTGATGAGCCTGACCTGTGTCGCCACGTTATTACTGGAGCTGCAAACGGCGATCTATGCGGGGGTGCTGGCGTCGCTGTTTTTCTATCTCAAACGCACGTCGCAGCCACGGGTTCAACAATGGCGAGACGGTGACGAAGATATATTGCGAGTCGGCGGCTCGATCTTTTTTGGCGCCAGCCATTACCTGCAAGTGCGCCTGCAAAGTTTGCAGGGCAAGCGGGTGGTGATCGAGGCGCAGCAGATCAACTTTATCGACTATTCCGGGGTAGAGATGCTGCACCAGGAGGCGCGGAGATTGAAGGGGTTGGGGCGTAGCCTGACATTGCGCGGGGCACGGCCGCAGGTGGTTGAAGAGCTGAAGAAACTGGAAGGGGCCGATACCTGCCCCATCCAGTTTGAAGATTGATTACTGCGCCAACTGACGGCGCAGTTCAGCCAACACCGGCGCCGAATCCGGGCGCACACCGCGCCATAGAAAGAACGCTTCAGCGGCCTGTTCAACCAGCATGCCCAGGCCATCCATTGCCACAGCTGCACCTTGCTCAGCCGCCCAACGGCAAAACGCGGTCGGCTCCTTGGCATACATCATGTCGTAGCAAAAGGTCTTGCCCGGTTCTATCAAGCTGCCGGCAATCGGCGGTAAATCGCCTGACAGGCTGGCAGACGTGGCATTGATGATTACGTCCACCGGCTCACGCAGCCAGTCGAAACCACTGGCCGACACCGGGCCCAAGTCGTCGAACAACTCGGCGAGCAATTCAGCCTTTTCCACAGTGCGATTGGCGATGATCAATGAAGCAGGACGCTCAGCCAGCAACGGTTCCAACGCCCCGCGTACCGCGCCACCGGCACCCAGCAACAGGATGCGTTTGCCTTGCAGGCTCAACCCGGCGTTTACCGTCAGGTCGCGCACCAGGCCCGCGCCGTCGGTGTTATCACCCAGCAGCGTGCCATCGGCCAACTTGCTCAGGGTGTTCACCGCACCGGCGCGTTGGGCGCGCTCGGTGAGGCTATTGGCCAGACGGTAAGCGTCTTCCTTGAACGGTACGGTGACGTTAGCGCCACGGCCTTGCTGGAAAAACTCACGGGCACAACCGGTGAAATCCTCCAAGGGCGCAAGCAAAGTGCTGTAGTCCAATTGTTCGCCGGTCTGCTCGGCGAACATGCGGTGAATCAGCGGCGACTTGCTGTGACCGATGGGGTTGCCGAAGACAACATAACGATCCATCAGACCGCCGCCTTAGGCGCGACAACGCCAAGCCAGTCGCGGTCTTGCAGGAAGTAATCAGTGAGCCGCGCCTCTTCGCTGCCGGCCTCGGCCTTCCAGTCATAGCTCCAGCGCACTTGCGGCGGCAGCGACATCAGGATCGATTCGGTACGCCCGCCCGATTGCAGACCAAACAGGGTGCCACGGTCGTAGACCAGGTTGAATTCAACATAGCGGCCGCGACGGAATTCCTGAAACTGGCGCTGCTGCTCGGTATAGGCCATGGCTTTGCGACGCTGCACGATCGGCAGGTAGGCATCGATATAGGCATCGCCGATGGCGCGGATGAAGGCGAAGCAGGTGTCGAAGTCCCACTCGTTCAAGTCATCGAAAAACAGGCCGCCGATACCACGGGGTTCGTTGCGATGCTTGATATGGAAGTAGGTGTCACACCAGGCCTTGTAGCGCGAGTACACGTCCGGGCCAAAAGGTGCGCAGGCCTGCTCGGCCACACGGTGCCAGTGGATGCAGTCTTCTTCGTTGCCGTAATACGGAGTGAGGTCAAAGCCACCACCGAACCACCACACCGGCTCTTCGCCTTCTTTTTCAGCGATGAAAAAACGCACGTTGGCGTGGGACGTCGGCACATGAGGGTTGTGCGGGTGGATCACCAGCGACACGCCGAGGGCTTCAAAGCCACGACCGGCCAGCTCTGGGCGGTGTGCGCTGGCGGATGGTGGCAGGCCGCTGCCGAATACGTGAGAAAAGTTAACGCCGCCTTTTTCGATCACCGAACCGTTTTCGATCACACGGGTGCGACCGCCACCGCCGGCAGGCCGGGTCCAGGCGTCTTCGATAAAGCGAGTGTCCGTCTCAAAGGTTTCCAGGGCGCTGCAAATGCGGTCTTGCAGGTCAAGCAGGTAGGCCTTTACAGCCTCGGTGCGGGTAGTCATGGCATCACCTTGAATCGGGCAAAGCTACGCGAGGCCATTGGGCGTCGGCGGCAAATGGGCGCACAGGATACCACTGCACCCTATGCCGTCGCAGTTGACGAAGATCAAGCTTAGGAGTCCGATAGGGGGCTACGCGAATTCGACCCAAGGAGAAGTGCAGATGGCCAAACGTATCCAGTTCAGCGCCCATGGCGGCCCCGATGTACTTGAATATGTGGACTACACGCCGGCGGAGCCGGGCCCGCAGCAGGTTCGTGTGCGTAACGAGGCCATTGGCCTGAACTTCATCGACACCTATTTCCGCAGCGGCCTATACGCACCACCGGCCTTGCCGTCCGGTCTGGGCGCAGAAGGCGCCGGCGTGGTTGACGCGGTTGGCAGCGAAGTCACCCAATTCAAGGTCGGCGACCGCGTGGCCTACGGCAGCGGCCCGCTCGGCGCGTACAGCGAACTGCACGTACTGCCCGCCGCTAACCTGGTGCACCTGCCGGACGACATCAGCTTCGAACAAGCCGCCGGTGCCATGCTCAAGGGCCTGACCGTGCAGTACCTGTTGCGCCAGACCTATGAACTGAAGGGCGGCGAGACCATCCTGTTCCACGCTGCGGCCGGTGGCGTGGGCTCCCTGGCCTGCCAATGGGCCAAGGCGCTCGGCGTGAAGTTGATCGGTACCGTGAGTTCGCCAGAGAAAGCCGCTTTGGCCAAATCCCTCGGTGCCTGGGAAACCATCGACTACAGCAAGGAAAACGTCGCACAGCGCGTGCTGGAATTGACCGACGGCAAAAAGGTCCCGGTGGTGTACGACGGTGTCGGCAAGGACACGTGGCTGACTTCCCTGGACAGCGCGGCGCCCCGTGGGTTGGTGGTGAGCTTTGGCAATGCCTCGGGCGCGGTGGATGGGGTGAACTTGGGGATACTCTCGGCCAAGGGCTCGCTGTACGTGACCCGACCGACCCTGGCGACCTACGCCAACAACGCGGCGAACTTGCAGACGATGGCAGATGATCTGTTTTCGATGATCCAGAGCGGCAAGGTGCGCATTGATATCAACCAGCGGTATTCGCTGGCGGAAGCGGCGAAGGCACAGACGGAGTTGTCGGGGCGGCGCACCACCGGGTCGACCATCCTGTTGCCGTAAGGCTTAAGAACGCTATCGCCGGCAAGAGCACGCAATCCTCTGTAGGAGGTGCCTTGCCGGCGATCAGCCACACCTCAGTATTACGACGGTCGCACCACCTCACCGGTTGCCAGATTGCGAATCAGGCTTGGATTCTTGCGCCCGCCGAGGGCGCCACCCAGTACCAAGTCGACCTGACCACGGAAATACTGCTCCACGCGAATCCGCGAGCGCGCAGCCGGGCGGCCTTGAGGGTTGGCCGACGTGGAAATCAACGGCCCGACCAGCGAACACAAATCCCGCACCAGAGGATGGTCAGTGACCCGAAGCGCGACCGTGTCGTGCACACCGGTCACCCATTCCGGCAGCAAGTCCTGATGGGGCACCAGCCAAGTGTTCGGCCCTGGCCAGGTGCTGGCCATACGGTCGATCCAGTCTTGGGGGAAATCTTCGAAGAGAAAATCAAACTGACGAATGTTGTCGGCCACCAGGATCAGGCCCTTGTCCACCGAGCGATTCTTGATGGCGAGCAAACGGTCGACTGCTTCTTCATTCCACGGGTCGCAGCCCAAGCCCCATACCGCCTCGGTTGGATAGGCAATCACCGCGCCTGCGCGAATTTCTCGTGCGGTTTCCAACACACGCCACCTGTTGACCATTGCTCATTCTCCGGACTAAAGCTCTGGGCAGTTTACCGATCTTCTTTACAAAACCTAGTTCCAAAAAACCGGCAGCTATAAAAGCTGACCACGCGCCAGCCAGCGACCGCTTTCGCAAATCACCTGGCCTTCAAGCTCCAGCTCCGTGAGGGTCGTCAACACTTGGGACAAAGGCCGACCGCTGGCAATCGCCAGGGCTTCGCTGGTGTGGGGCGCCGCGTGCAGCAACGCCACCAGCGGATGGATCACCGGCATCGGCGCCGGGCGCGACAAGGCCTGCCAGCCCCGCAAGCCTTCGAGGATGTGCTCAATGGTTTCCACCAGCATTGCACCATCGCGGATCAACTGATGACAGCCTTTGGCCCCAGGGTGATGGATGGAACCCGGGATGGCATACACCTCCCGGCCTTGCTCGGCCGCCAGCTTCGCGGTGATCAGCGAGCCACTGGCCACACTGGCTTCCACCACCAGCACGCCCAGCGACAGGCCACTGATGATTCGATTGCGCCGCGGAAAGTTGCTCGCCTGAGGCCCAGCGTCCAGTGGGAACTCGGAAACCACTGCGCTGCCCTGGGCAATCATCGCCTCTGCGAGCCTTCGGTGGCGCTGTGGATAAACATTTTCCAGGCCGGTGCCAAGCACGCCGATGGTGTGTCCACCCACATCCAATGCCGCCTGATGCGCCGCGCCGTCGATACCCAGTGCGAGGCCACTGGTGATGACAAAACCGGCGCTGGCCAAACTACGGGAAAAAGCGGCAGCGGTGTCCATGCCAGGGCGCGACGCGCGCCGGCTGCCGACCATCGCCAGTTGCGGTTTTTCGAGGATTGAAGGGTCGCCAGCGACGAATAACAGCGGTGGCGCATCGTCGATCTGGGCTAGTAATGCCGGGTACTCAGGCTGGTCCCACATCAGCAAATGCTGGGCTGGGCGGCCCAACCACGCCAATGCCTCACTGGCGCCATCTCGGATTTCGGGACTGCGGCGAGCGTCTGCGCTGATGGTTGGCAAGCCCAGTGCACGCCAGGCACTGGCAGGCGCGCTGATGGCCTTTGAAGCGCTGCCGAACGCTTCGATCAACAACCTAAAACGCTTCGGGCCTACTTCTGGCAGCCTGTGCAAGCGTAGTCGGGCCTCCAGTTCTGAAGGGGAAATTTCATTGCTGTTTATCGGAAACATCTGATCATCCTTGACCGGAACAAGCTGTGGATAACTCTGTTGGTAACTTATTTAGCAGGCTATTTATTGCGTTTGCGCAGCAGTCTCGAAACGGTCCATGACTGCCAACGGGCGTGAGGCGCTGAGAACCAGGCCATAACTGAGTTTTTCGTAGGTGCGGAACACCAGCAGAGTGCCGGCGCGCTCATCGGGTAGCTTCGTGGGAACACCGGTGAGCGTGGCGCCGGTTTTAATGACGGTCAGCAGTTGACCCTCCACCAGACCGTCGCGCCGGCCTTTGCTCAGGGTGACAGCGTCCAGCACGCCAATCTGGGTGACGCCCCTGGGGATATCGATGATTTTTCCTTCGATGAAAGGCGCTGACTTTACGGGCTCCAGCGCCGTAGGCAATTGCGCGCGGAGCAGGCGGTCGCCAGGGCGTACCTCCTGAGTTACCCGTTGCACAGCGAGGGTCGTGAGGTCGCCCGCCATCACAAAGCGCGCGGTACCGATGTCATCGGCGTTGATACCCAGCAATTCCTGCGTTTGAGGGTCGGCGTAGACCTTGCCTCGGCGAAAGATCCCATAGCTTGGCTGGGCCGGATCCAGGTCGCCTCTGGCGTGCACACGTTCGCCATTGGCCCCCAGCACGCGCCCGCCGTCGGTCGCGACAATGTAAGGCGCATTGTCCAGATCCTGAGGCGTATCAAGAATACGGTTATGCAATAAAAACCGCTGAATGGCCTGTTGCGTCGGTTGATCCAGACGCGAGCCAGGTTGGGGAAGCAGGGCTGCGGCGAACGGGGCCCATAGCAGCAAGACGAGTAGCGATTTCCTCATGGGGTGAATCTCCTTTATTATGTGCGTTCGCGTGAAATGCCAGAGCCTTCGCGGCTTTCGAACCTTTCACACCGGCCGTATGGGTCCATCCCACCGCCGATTTGCCTTTACCTCACATGTGCAGCAATTACGCTTATGGCTATTTTGAACATCCTCGAATTCCCCGACTCGCGCCTGCGCACGATCGCCAAACCGGTGGCCGTAGTGGACGACAAGGTTCGTCAGTTGGTCGATGACATGTTTGAAACAATGTATGAAGCCCCGGGCATTGGCCTCGCCGCCACCCAGGTCAACGTGCATCAGCGCGTCGTGGTCATGGACCTGTCGGAAGACCGTAGCGAACCGATGGTGTACATCAACCCTGAGTTCGAGCCACTGACCGAAGAGATGGGCGAATATCAGGAAGGCTGCCTGTCGGTGCCGGAGTTCTACGAGAACGTCGAGCGCCCGCTGCGCGTGAAGATCAAAGCCCTGGACCGTGACGGTAAGCCGTTCGAGCTGATTGCCGAAGGCCTGCTGGCAGTGTGCATCCAGCACGAATGCGACCACCTCAACGGCAAACTATTTGTCGATTACCTGTCCACGCTCAAGCGCGACAGGATCAAGAAGAAGCTGGAAAAAAAGCATCGCCAGCAAGCTTGATGCCCTCCTTCCAAAGGCTTGCTGCGGCAAGCCTTTTTCTTTTGTGACTGTTTTTAACCGAGACTTCCCATGACCGAGCCATTGCGCATTGTTTTTGCCGGCACCCCTGAATTCGCCGCCGAACACCTCAAGGCGCTGCTTGCCAGCCCTCACGATGTCATTGCGGTGTATACCCAGCCGGATCGCCCGGCCGGTCGCGGGCAAAAACTGATGCCGAGCCCGGTCAAGCAGTTGGCGCTTGAGCACAACATTCCTGTACTGCAGCCGCCTACCCTGCGCAACGCCGAGGCCCAGGCCGAGCTGGCTGCGCTCAATCCTGACCTACTGGTGGTGGTGGCTTACGGCTTGATCCTGCCGCAAGTGGTGCTGGATATCCCGCGCCTGGGTTGCATCAACAGCCATGCGTCGCTGCTGCCACGCTGGCGCGGTGCGGCGCCGATCCAGCGCGCGGTGGAAGCCGGTGATGCGCAAAGCGGTGTGACCGTGATGCGCATGGAGGCAGGTTTGGACACCGGCCCGATGCTGCTCAAAGTGGTTACGCCGATCACCGCCGAAGACACTGGCGGCAGCCTGCACGACCGCCTGGCCGAAATGGGCCCAACTGCCGTCATCCATGCCATCGCCGGCCTCGCCGAAGGCACCTTGGAAGGCGAAGTGCAAGACGATAGCCTGGCCACCTACGCCCACAAATTGAACAAAGACGAAGCACGCATCGACTGGAGCCGCCCGGCGGTGGAGCTGGAACGGCTGGTGCGTGCCTTCAACCCGTGGCCGGTCTGCCACAGCACCCTCAACGGCGAAGCCTTGAAAGTGTTGGCTGCCCATTTGGCGGACGGCAAAGGCGCCCCCGGCGAGATAATCGGCGCCAGCAAGGAAGGCCTGTTGATCGCCTGCGGTGAACAGGCGCTGTGCCTGACGCGTCTGCAATTGCCCGGCGGCAAGGCGCTGAATTTCAGCGACTTGTTCAACAGCCGTCGTGAGAAATTTTCCCTGGGCACTGTACTTGGGGTGGCCGCGCAATGAACCCACGTCTGGCCGCCGCCAAGGCTCTCGCCGCCGTACTCAACGGCAAGGCTTCGCTGAACAGTTCACTGCCCACGCAGTTGGATAAAGTCGAAGACCGTGACCGCGGCTTCACCCAGGACCTGGCCTTTGGCACCGCCCGTTGGCAACCTCGTTTGTCGGCGCTGGCGGCCAAGCTGCTGCAAAAGCCATTCAAGGCGGCCGATGCTGACGTCGAGGCGCTGCTGCTGGTAGGGCTTTATCAGTTGCTCTACACCCGCGTGCCGGCCCACGCCGCCATCGGTGAAACCGTCGGATGCGCCGACAAGCTGAAAAAACCTTGGGCCAAGGCCTTGCTCAACGCTGTGCTGCGCCGTGCCCAACGCGAAAGCGAGGCGCTGCTGGCGGAGCTGGAACATGACCCGGTAGTGCGCACCGCCCACCCGCGCTGGCTGCAAAAATCCCTCAAGGCGTTCTGGCCCGAGCAGTGGGAAGCCATTTGCGCGGCGAACAATGCGCACCCGCCGATGATCCTGCGGGTCAACCGTCGCCATCACAGCCGTGACGCGTACCTGCAATTGCTGACGGCCGCAGGCATCAACGCGACGCCGTGCGTGTACAGCACCGACGGCATCGTGCTGGAGGCCGCCGCCGATGTACGCAGCCTGCCGGGCTTTGCCGAGGGTTGGATCAGTGTGCAGGACGAAGCCGCGCAACTGGCCGCCGACCTGCTCGATCTGGCACCGGGCCAGCGCGTGCTGGACGCTTGTTGTGCACCAGGCGGTAAGACATGTCACATCCTGGAAGTCGAAAAAGGCTTGGCCGGTGTCGTCGCTGTTGACCTGGAAGCCAAGCGCCTCGTGCGTGTAAGGGAAAACCTCGCACGCCTGGGCCTGAGCGCCGAACTGATCGCCGCCGACGGCCGTGACACCGCCGCATGGTGGGACGGCAAACCGTTCCAGCGCATTCTGCTGGACGCGCCTTGCTCCGCGACCGGTGTGATCCGCCGCCACCCGGACATCAAGCTCACACGCCAACCCGACGACATCGCCGCCCTGGCCGCGCTGCAAGGTGAACTGTTGGACGCGATGTGGCCGACCCTCGAAGTCGGCGGCATCCTGCTCTACGCCACCTGCTCGACATTGCCCACCGAAAATACTGAGGTGATCGAAGCCTTCCTCGCTCGCACAAGCGGCGCCCGTGAGCTGGATCTCGCCACGACGGCCGGTATCAAGCAGCCTCACGGTCGCCAACTGCTCGCGCAAGAAGGCGGACACGATGGCTTCTACTACGCCAAACTGATCAAGATCGCCGCCGCGCGTGGCTGAATGGTTATTGAGGGAGTGACCGGATGAAAATCATCATCCTTGGGGCAGGGCAGGTCGGCGGCACACTGGCCGAACATTTGGCCAGTGAAGCCAACGACATTACCGTGGTCGACACCGATAGCGAACGACTGCGCGACTTGGGCGACCGCCTGGATATCCGCACCGTACAAGGTCGTGCGTCGTTTCCTACGGTGCTGCGTCAGGCCGGTGCCGACGATGCCGACATGCTCGTGGCGGTGACCAACAGCGACGAGACCAATATGGTCGCCTGCCAAGTCGCCCATACCCTGTTCCACACCCCGACCAAGATCGCCCGGGTCCGCGAAGCCGCCTACCTGACCCGCGCCGGCCTGTTCGATAACGACGCCATTCCTGTAGATGTGCTCATCAGTCCTGAGCAAGTGGTGACCCACTACATCAAGCGCCTGATCGAAATCCCGGGCGCCTTGCAGGTGATCGACTTCGCCGGTGGCAAAGCCCAATTGGTCGCAGTGAAGGCCTATTACGGCGGTCCACTGGTCGGCCAACAACTGCGCCAACTGCGTGAACACATGCCCAATGTGGAAACCCGCGTAGCGGCGATTTTTCGGCGTGACCGGCCGATCCTGCCGCAGGGCGATACAGTGATCGAAGCCGACGACGAGGTGTTTTTCATCGCGGCCAAAGCGAATATTCGCGCCGTCATGAGCGAAATGCGCCGGCTCGACGAGAACTACAAGCGCATCGTTATCGCCGGCGGCGGCCAGATCGGCGAGCGGCTGGCCGAGGCCATCGAAAGTCGTTACCAAGTGAAGATCATCGAGATGAATCCGGCGCGCTGCCGGCATTTGTCCGACACCCTCGACAGCACCGTCGTCCTGCAAGGCAGCGCCTCGGACCGCGACCTGTTGATGGAAGAGAACATCGCCGACGCCGACATCTTCCTGGCCCTGACCAACGATGACGAAGCCAACATCATGTCGTCGCTGCTGGCCAAGCGGCTGGGGGCGAAGAAGGTGATGACCATCATCAACAACCCGGCCTATGTCGACCTGATCCAGGGCGGCGATATCGACATCGCCATCAGCCCGCAACTGGCGACCATCGGCACCTTGCTGGCCCACGTACGCCGTGGCGATATCGTCAGCGTGCACTCCCTGCGGCGCGGCGCGGCGGAAGCCATTGAGGCGATCGCCCATGGGGATTCGAAGTCGAGCAAAGTGATCGGCAAAGCCATCCGCGATATCGGCCTGCCGCCGGGCACAACCATTGGCGCGATCATTCGTGACGAAGAGGTGATCATTGCCCACGACGATACGATGATCGCCACGGGTGACCACGTGATCCTGTTCCTGGTGGATAAAAAACATATCCGCGATGTGGAGAAGTTGTTCCACGTGGGATTGAGCTTTTTCTGATCAACCGGAGTGACCGACATGCTCGAATCCCTGGAAAAAATGCTCGCCAAGGGTGTGGATAACTCGCTGCTGCGCTTTGGACTGGGCAAGGGTTATTTGGATCTGAAGGACAACGCCAAGGCGGCGGAGCATTTGCAGAAATGCGTCGAGTTCGATCCGAAGTATTCGGCGGCGTGGAAGTTGTTGGGCAAGGCACAGTTAGGCCAGGGTGATAACTCCGCAGCGCGACAGGCGTGGGAGAAGGGCGTTGAAGCGGCCCAGGCCCATGGCGACAAGCAGGCCGAGAAAGAGATGACGGTGTTCCTGAAGAAACTCGACCGCCAAAGCTAAGCAGATCGAAAATGTGGGAGGGGCAAGTCGAATCGTCGCACCGCCCCTCCCACATTTGGTTTTGTATTGTCTTTGGGTCAATACCACCGCTCTTCACCCGGCGGGCGTTTCTTGAAGCGCTTCATGCTCCACATGTACTGGCTCGGGTAGGCGCCGACATAACGCTCAACGACCTTGCTCATCGCGGCGCAAGACGTGGCAGTGTCGGTGCTGTACATGTCTTCCGGCGCAGCTTCCAGGATCACTTTGTAGCCCGAACCATCCGGCAGTCGCAGGGCATGCAGGAATACACCGACCGCCTTATGGCCCGCGAGCATATTCGGCACGAACTTGCTGGTGAGCGCCTGGGTTGCAAAGAATGGCACGAAGATCCCCGCCGATTCCGCCGGCTCCGGGTCAGCGGGAATACCCACTTGGCCACCTTTACGCACTTCCTTGATCACACTGAGGATGCCTTCCTTAGTGGAAGCCGCCACACGGTTGCCCAACTGCACGCGCTGTTTGCGCAGCAACTCATCCACTGCCTTGAGCTTGGGCGGGCGGTAAAAAATGATCGGTTTGCACTGGTTGCAGTAAAAGTGGTTCAACACTTCCCAGTTGCCCAGGTGGCTGGTGATGCCGACTACGCCTTTGCCCGAGGCCAGAGCTTCGTGCAGCACTTCCAGGCCTTCGACTTCACGCACCAGGTCGATGGAACGCTGGGCCGGCCAGATCCAGGCGCAGGCGCTTTCAGTCAGGGACTTGCCGATGTCCATCAGGCTTTGGCCGACCAGGCGCTCCCGGGCGGCGGGGTCCATGTCCGGAAAGCATTTTGAGAGGTTGATCCGCACCGTTTCGCGGGATCGATTGGGGGTTTTCCACATGATCCAGCCGATGGCCGAACCCACGGCTTGCACTGCGCGCCATGGCAGCAGGGCAAACAACCGAAGAGCGCCTACCAGCAAGGCGCCTTTAAACTTTTCCACAGGTCACTCCTGATCGTGTGTGGTGCGCAAAGCGCGCATTCTAACCGGCGTTGACCAAGTCCGCGTAACGGTCGCAGTCCTGAGTGTGGTCCATGACCATGCCAGAGGCCTGCATGAACGCGTAACAGATGGTCGGGCCAACAAAGGTGAAACCGGCTTTCTTGAGTGCTTTGCTCATGGCTTCAGCCTCCGGCGTAATCGCCGGCACTTCGCTGCGGTCCTTGAAATGGTTGACCTTGGGCACCCCGCCGACAAACGACCAGAGCAACCCCACCGGGTCCGCCAGCGCCAGCCAAGCCGCAGCGTTGCGCCGGGTGGCGTTGAGCTTGAGGCGGTTGCGCACGATACCTGGGTCGAGCATCAGCGCTTCGATCTCGTCATCGCTCAATTGCGCCAACCGCTGCGGATCAAAACCGAACAAGACCTTTCGATAATGCTCGCGTTTGCGTAAAACGGTGATCCAGGAAAGGCCCGCCTGGAACCCTTCGAGTAAAAGCAACTCGAACAAACCCTGCGCATCGCGTAGCGGCGTTCCCCACTCCTGATCGTGATAAGCCATGTACAGCGGATCTTCAGAACACCAAAAGCAGCGTGGCATAAGGCTCCAGGGGATGGTGGCGCGGCCGAATCGGGTATACTCCCGCTCTTTAAATCGCAGCCCAAGTAACAGGTGAATTTCGTGAGCCAGCCTACGCCAGCCGTGCGTACCTTCCAAGACTTGATCCTCGCCCTCCAGCAATACTGGGCCGAGCAAGGTTGTGTGGTACTTCAGCCCTACGATATGGAAGTAGGCGCCGGCACTTTCCACACCGCTACCTTCCTGCGGGCCATTGGCCCGGAAACCTGGAACGCCGCTTATGTGCAGCCCAGTCGTCGCCCGACTGACGGCCGCTACGGCGAAAACCCGAACCGTCTGCAGCACTACTACCAGTTCCAGGTGGTATTGAAGCCGAACCCGGACAATTTCCAGGAACTGTACCTGGGCTCGCTCAAGCATGTTGGCCTGGATCCGCTGGTCCACGATATCCGCTTTGTCGAAGACAACTGGGAGTCGCCGACCCTGGGCGCCTGGGGCTTGGGCTGGGAAGTCTGGCTCAACGGCATGGAAGTGACGCAGTTCACTTACTTCCAGCAAGCCGGTGGCATCGAGTGCTACCCGGTGACCGGCGAAATCACCTACGGCCTTGAGCGCCTGGCCATGTACCTGCAAGGCGTGGACTCGGTCTACGACCTGGTGTGGGCTGACGGCCCGTTCGGCAAAGTGACCTACGGCGATGTGTTCCACCAGAACGAAGTGGAGCAATCCACCTACAACTTCGAACACGCCAACGTCGAAAAGCTGTTCGAACTGTTCGACTTCTACGAAAGCGAAGCCAAGCGTCTGATCGAACTCGATCAGCCGCTGCCGCTGCCAAGCTATGAAATGGTGTTGAAGGCGTCCCATACCTTCAACCTGCTGGACGCCCGCCGTGCCATCTCGGTAACCGCGCGCCAGCAATACATCCTGCGAGTACGCACCCTGGCGCGTTCCGTCGCCCAAGCCTACCTGCTGGCTCGCGCCAAGCTGGGCTTCCCGATGGCAACCCCGGACCTGCGTGATGAAGTGTTGGCTAAGCTGGAGGCTGCACAATGAGTGCTCAAGATTTCCTGGTTGAACTGGGCACCGAAGAGCTGCCACCGAAGGCACTCAACACCCTGGCCGATGCGTTCCTGGCCGGGATCGAAAAAGGCCTGCAAAGCGCTGGCCTGAAGTTTGAAGCCAAGAAAGTCTACGCCGCGCCACGTCGCCTGGCCGTGTTGCTGACCGCGCTGGAAACCCAGCAACCGGACCGCAGCATTAACCTCGACGGCCCGCCGCGCCAAGCGGCTTTCGACGCTGAAGGCAATCCGACCCAGGCTGCCCTTGGTTTTGCCAAGAAGTGTGGCGTGGAACTGAGTGAGATCGACCAGAGTGGTCCGAAACTGCGTTTCAGCCAGGTCATCACCGGTAAGCCGACTGCCAGCCTGCTGCCGACCATCGTTGAAGACTCCCTGAACGACCTGCCGATCCCCAAGCGCATGCGCTGGGGTGCACGCAAAGAAGAATTCGTCCGCCCAACCCAATGGCTGGTGATGCTGCTCGGTGACCAGGTCATTGACTGCACCATCCTCGCCCAGAAGGCCGGCCGAGATTCCCGCGGTCACCGCTTCCACCATCCAGAAGCCGTACGCATCACCTCGCCGGCGAACTATGCCGCCGATCTGCGTGCAGCTTATGTGCTGGCCGACGCCAACGAGCGTCGCGAGCTGATCAGCAAGCGCACCGAAGAACTGGCCCGCCTGCAGGAAGGCACCGCCATCGTGCCGCCAAGCCTGCTCGACGAAGTGACCGCGCTGGTTGAATGGCCTGTGCCGCTGGTGTGCTCGTTCGAAGAGCGCTTCCTCGATGTGCCGCAAGAAGCACTGATCACCACCATGCAGGACAACCAGAAGTACTTCTGCCTGCTGGACGTGGACGGTAAGTTGCTGCCGCGCTTTATCACCGTAGCCAACATTGAAAGCAAAGACCCGCAGCAGATCATCGCCGGTAACGAGAAAGTCGTTCGCCCGCGACTGACTGACGCTGAGTTCTTCTTCAAGCAAGACAAGAAGCAGAAGCTCGAAGACTTCAACCTGCGCCTGCAAAACGTGGTGTTCCAGGAAAAACTCGGTAGCGTCTACGACAAGGCTGTGCGTGTTTCCAAACTCGCTGCCTACATCGCACCACGCATCGGCGGCGATGCGGCCTCGGCCGCCCGCGCTGGTTTGCTGTCCAAGTGCGACCTGGCGACCGAGATGGTCGGCGAATTCCCAGAGATGCAAGGTGTTGCCGGCTACTACTACGCCCTCAACGATGGCGAGGCCGAAGACGTCGCCCTGGCGCTGAACGAGCAGTACATGCCACGCGGTGCTGGTGCAGAACTGCCAACTACCTTGACCGGTGCGGCCGTGGCCATCGCCGACAAGCTGGATACCCTGGTGGGCATCTTCGGTATCGGCATGCTGCCTACCGGTAGCAAAGACCCGTACGCCCTGCGCCGTGCGGCATTGGGCGTGCTGCGTATCCTGATCGACAAGAAGCTCGACCTGGACCTGACACAGGCCATCGTGTTCGCGGTGGGTCAGTTCGGTACCAAGGTCAAGCAAGCGGGTCTGGCCGAGCAAGTGCTGGAGTTCGTGTTCGACCGCCTGCGTGCGCGTTACGAAGACGAAGGCGTGGACGTTTCCGTCTACCTGTCGGTTCGCGCCCTGCAGCCGGGTTCGGCGCTGGACTTCGATCAGCGCGTACAAGCCGTACAGGCCTTCCGTAAGTTGCCGGAAGCCGATGCCCTGGCCGCTGTGAACAAGCGTGTGTCGAACCTGCTGAGCAAGGCCGAAGGCCTGGGCAATGGCGACGTCGACCCTGGCCTGTTTGCCGATGCCAAAGAGTTCTCGCTGAATTCGGCCATCGCCAAGGCAGAAAACGCCGTCAAGCCGCTGATCGCCGAGCGTAACTACGCCGAAGCGCTGGCGCGCCTGGCCACCCTGCGTGAGCCGGTGGATGCGTTCTTCGAAGCCGTGATGATCAATGCCGAAGATGCCGGCGTGCGGAAAAACCGTTACGCCATGCTGGCGCGTCTGCGCGGCTTGTTCGTCAACATCGCTGACATTTCGACACTGAGCTGACCATGTTGAAACTGCTGATTCTCGATCGGGACGGGGTGATCAACTACGACTCCGACGCTTACATCAAGTCGGTGGCGGAATGGATTCCACTGCCCGGTTCGATCGAGGCCATCGCGCAGTTGAGCAAAGCCGGCTGGACGGTGGCAATCGCCACCAACCAGTCCGGCATCGCCCGTGGCTATTACGACATCGCTACCTTGGACGCCATGCACGCGCGCTTGCGCACGCTGGTGGCGGAGCAGGGCGGTGAGGTGGGGCTGGTGGTGTACTGCCCTCACGGGCCGGATGAGGGCTGCGATTGCCGCAAACCCAAACCTGGCATGTTGAAAACCATTGCAGAACATTACAAGGTGCCCTTGGCTGGGATATGGTTCGTCGGGGACAGCCTCGGTGACCTGGAGGCGGCCAAAGCCGTCGACTCTCAGCCAGTTTTGGTAAAGACCGGGAAAGGCGAAAAGACCCAGGCGAAAAACCTGCCGGTAGGCACCTTGATTTTTGACGATCTGGCGGCGGTTGCCGCAGAACTTATCAACAACTAGCCGCCCTCGACTTCCTGACCAAGGACTGTTCGGGAGTGCGCTTTTAACAGGCGGGCCCTGTCCCGCAACGGTAAATGCCGCCATGTCGATTTTGCAGGCCATCAGAACCTTTTTCTTTTACCTGCTGCTGGGCACCAGTTCGTTTCTCTGGTGCACCCTGAGCTTTTTTATTGCGCCGTTCCTCCCGTTCAAGGCGCGCTATCGCTTTATCAACGTCTATTGGTGCCGCTGCGCGTTGTGGCTGACCAAGGTGTTCCTGAACATTCGTTTCGAGGTCAAGGGGGCGGAAAACGTACCGGACCAGCCGTGCGTGATTTTGTCGAATCACCAAAGCACCTGGGAGACCTTCTTTCTCTCGGCTTACTTCTCGCCATTGAGCCAAGTGCTCAAGCGTGAGCTGCTGTACGTGCCGTTCTTCGGCTGGGCCATGGCCATGTTGCGCCCGATTGCTATCGACCGTGACAACCCCAAGGCAGCGCTCAAGCATGTCGCCAAGAAGGGCGATGAGCTGCTCAAAGACGGCGTGTGGGTGCTGATCTTTCCGGAAGGAACACGAGTCCCCTTTGGGACCGTAGGCAAGTTCTCCCGTGGAGGTACAGCATTGGCGGTCAACGCCAACCTGCCAGTGTTGCCGATTGCACATAACGCCGGCAGGTTCTGGCCGAAGACCGGTTGGGCAAAACGCGAGGGCACCATCACGGTGGTGATTGGCGAGCCAATGTACGCAGAAGGCGAAGGCCCACGCGCTATTGCAGCGCTGAATGAGCGCGCCCAGGCGTGGAATGAGGCACAGCAGCGGGCCATGGGTTCTCTACCGCCGGAGCCAGTTGTTGTGGATACGCCGGTGATATGAGGATCTGTGGATAACCTGTGTACGGTTTGTTGGCGAATCAGCTTTTTTGAGTCATAAGAAGCTGATTTACTTACATATTTCCAGAGCCGATAAAATCTCGAAAAACGTGCATAAGTTTTTTCCGCATAAAAAAACCGGTCCTTGTGACCGGTTTTTTATGCACAGCAGAAAAGGACGTTTTAACAGTCTTCCAGCAAGGGCAATTGCAGTCTGAATGTAGTGCCTTTGCCTAGGGTGCTTTCACATTCGATACGACCTCCATGGCGCTCCACGACTGCCTTGACCATGGTGAGCCCTAGCCCCAACCCTTCGCTGCCTTGGGCTGAATCAAAGCGTTTGTACTGGCTGAACAGCTCCGGTAAATCCTTGGAGGCTATCCCGGGGCCCTGGTCGCTGATAAGGCATTCCAACCAACCTTGTTCGCTGCTGTGTCTCAACCGGACGGTGGTGCCGGATGGCGAGTACTTGATCGCGTTCTCCAGCACATTGAATAACGCGCGAGTGAGTAGGGACTGATCGGCTGACACCATCCCTTCATCCGCCTCTTCAAGATCGTGGACCAGGTGAATACCTTTGAGCTGGGCGATCAGTGCTACCTGGTCAAAAGCATCCATTACCAGCATGGCAAACAGCGTCGGTTGGAAGTGGTAACCATCGGCCTCCGCTTTCGCCAACTGGACGAAGGATTCAGTCAGGCTCAAGGCTCGGCGTACTTGCTGCTCAATCTGAGAAAATACTGGCGACTCGGCGTTGTGCACGTCGAGCAGCGCGAGGATCGCCGAGTGCGGTGCACGCAGATCATGGGAAAGGAAACGCAGCATAGTTTCCCGGTGCTGCTGGGCCTCGCGCTCTTTGCTCAGGTCTGTGAGGCTTAGCAACCAACCCAGCGCCACATCCCCTTCGGCAGGTAGTAAAGGAGCAAGCTCCATGCGCAGGCTGCGTTGGTGAATATCACGGAACTCAACAAGCTCCAACGCAGAAAGGGCAGGGCGCACGCCGTTGTGCAGGGGTGGATAGCCCAGATCAACCAATTGGTCCAATAGGTTTTGGTTGACCAGATCGCTGCCGAACACGTCGCGGGCAATGCGATTGGCCAGCAGGATATTGCCTTGTGTGTCTGTGATCAGCGTCGCCACCGGCAGGCACTCCAAACCATCGGCCATAAAGCGTCGTGTGTCCCTTGTACGGCTTACCGCTTGCTCCAGGGCAAAGATGCGCCCCTGCAACACATCACCTTTGCTGGCAGGCGCACGTCGGCGCTCAGGCAGAACTTTGGGTTCGTCATCCAATCGGGCCAACTCCCAGCCAAAGTACGCCAGGATTACGCTGAGACGTCGCCAGTTCCAGATCAGGTAGCTGAGCAGCAATCCGATCAGGCAGGCCGCAGGCGACCACCAGTAGCCGATACGCAATAGGGCAAATGAGCCGAGCAAAGCCGTGAACATACAGCCAAGGGTCATCCACAGTGCAAAGCGTGGGCGGTAGAGCAGCAGCCCCAGTAGCGCCGCCACCAGGGATGTTGCCATCAGGGCAGCCACCCAGTCGGGCAAGTCCACAATGCTGCGACCTTGCAGCAATCCATTGAGCACGTTGGCCTGAATCTCCACGCCCGCCGTGGTTCCCACCATGGGTGAGAGCGGCGTGACATAGCGATCACCCATTCCCGATGCTGGCGCTCCTACCAGAATCAGACGATTGCGCAGCCGCTCGGGGGAGACTTCTCCACGTAATACGCTGACATAAGACACGCTTGGAAAATGGCTGTCGGGGGCGATATACGGGATGCGAACTGCATACTCTCGATGCCAATCCTGGGAATTCGAATCCACAGGCTCACCTGGCATCTCTGAAGGCTGGCCGCTCATCGTGAACGCCAACCACGCCAACTGAGGTGCCGTCGCATTGGGTGGGCCCTCACGTAAATAAAGGCTGCGCACCACGCCATCGCTGTCAGCCTCCACGTTGATATGCCCAACCCCCTTGGCACATTTGAGCAGCGGCCGCATTTGTACTCTGGGTGGGCTATAACTGGCAGAGTCGTCACGCCCCAAGGGCAACAGTACGTTGCCGGCGTTGCACACCGCATCTGCTAAACGTTTTTCTTGGAGGGGATCGGCGGGATCGCTGAAGATTACATCCAACAGAATGCTGGCGGGTTGTGCAGCGCTCAGACGATCGATCAGGTCGGCGTGCAAACTAGGGGGCCAAGGCCACTGGCCGAGCTTCTTCAGGCTGGCGTCATCGATAGTAACCAGCAGGATACGAGGATCCACTGGCAGCGGTGTTAGACGGCGAAGGCTGTCATACAGCGGGTTGTTCAAAGCCAGGCCAGTACTCATTGAGAGGTAGGCTGTGATCGGCAACAACAGCAAACCGATCCACAACCACTCACGAACCAGACCGTGGAACAGCCGTTGGGCATGGGTGGGTTGACGTTTTTCGGCCTTGCCCCAGAGCATCATTGATCAGCGTGTCCCTGTTGTTGGCATGCGGTAGAAGGTGGCATAGCGCCCAGTGAAGCTCATTTTCGACGCGGTGGAAAAGTTTTACTGCTTGCGACTCGTAAAGGTGGGAATTCCAAAGGGCATCCACTATCAGGGCACAGGAGTTTACGACAGCGCATGCGTCGGCTGATCCTTTTCCTTAAGGCTTGGAGCCGGTATCTTTCCCACGTAGGTAGCGAGGACTTTAACTGGGTTAATCACTTATTGATCCCAGCGTACCGAGAGATCCAAGGGGCCGACGAATCTGCGCACAATTCTTCAGATTCGACGGCCGGCATCTGTGCAGTACGTGCCTTCACTACGGCTGCAGTACTCTTCGAGAAGAAAGGACCCACCCATGCGTGTCGCAATACTGGATGACGAACCCGCTGAATTGAGACGGGTGGAACAGACACTGCGACAAATCCCCAGCACCGCCGAACAGCCCTGGACCCTTCATTGCTTCGAGCGTGGCGAAGACCTGCTGCGCCAATTGCGTCGGGAAACCTTTGACCTGCTGATACTCGACTGGCAACTGCCCGATATCACTGGCATCGCATTGCTGCGCTGGACCCGTGAACACATGGAGTCCCCACCCGCCGTGATCATGCTCACTAGCCGCGATGCTGAAAGCGATATCGTCACCGCGTTGAACAGTGGCGCCGATGATTACGTGAGCAAACCCTTTCGCCCCAATGAACTGAAGGCTCGGGTGACCGCCGTTCTACGTCGCCATGGCCTGCAGAAGCCGGCGACCCAGGAAGTACAGAGCTTCAATGATCTGACCTTTGACGATGCCGAATTGACCGTCACTCGTGCGGGAAAACCGATCAACCTCACCGAGCGGGAATACCGCTTGGCGAGCTGCTTGTTCGCCAACCTGGCCCGGCCACTGTCCCGCGAGTACCTCTATGAGCGGTTCTGGACCCATGAAGAAATGGTGTCATCGAGACCCTTGGATACGCATATCTATCGGTTGCGTAACAAGCTGGGGCTAACTGCTGACAGGGGTTGGCAGCTGTTGACGATCTATGGGTATGGGTACCGGTTGGAGAGTGTGGCGACAGCTTCCCATGGGTGAAAACGGTGATGTTCCACGTGGAGCATTTTAGAAAAACTGATTTTCACGTAATAAAAAAGGCCAACGCATAGCGTTGGCCTTTTTTCTGTGGGTCTCGCCTGGATCAGAAATCCAGGTTAGACACTGCCAGAGCATTACTCTCGATGAAGTCACGGCGAGGCTCGACCGCATCACCCATCAGGGTGTTGAAGATCTGGTCTGCCCCAATGGCGTCTTCGATGGTCACGCGCAGCATGCGACGCTGAGCAGGGTCCATGGTGGTTTCCCACAATTGATCAGGGTTCATCTCACCCAAACCTTTGTATCGCTGGATGGTGTGGCGCTTGGTGCTTTCTGCCATCAACCAGTCCAGGGCCTCTTTGAACTCCTTGACTGCTTTCTTACGCTCGCCACGCTGAATGTAGGCGCCGTCGTCCAGCAGGGTGCTTAGTTGCGCGCCCAAGGTGACCACAGTTTTGTAGTCATTGCTGCCGAAGAAGTCGCGGTTGAAGGTGACGTAGTTCGACAGACCATGGGAGATCAGTTCGACCTCTGGCAGCCATACGTTACGTTCACGGTCTTCACGCAGACTGGCTTTGTACACCAGGCCAGATTTCTCCACAGTGCGCAGACGTACTTCGTACTGGGCCAGCCACTCCTGCATCGCTGCATGATCGCCCAACTGCTCCAGGCTCACGGCCGGCAGATAGATGAAGTGTTCGGTCAGTTCCTGTGGGTATAGGCGCGACAGCCGCTTGAGGGTCTTCATAACCATGCGGAAATCGTTAACCAGACGCTCCAACGCCTCACCGGAAATACCCGGTGCTTCGTCGTTCAAGTGCAGGCTCGCATCTTCCAGAGCCGACTGCGTCATGTACTCTTCCATGGCGTCGTCGTCTTTGATGTATTGCTCTTGCTTACCCTTTTTCACTTTGTACAAAGGTGGCTGGGCGATGTAGATGTAGCCACGCTCGATCAGCTCCGGCAACTGACGGAAGAAGAAAGTCAGCAGCAGAGTACGGATGTGAGAGCCGTCGACGTCAGCATCGGTCATGATGATGATGTTGTGATAGCGCAGCTTATCGATGTTGTACTCGTCGCGACCGATACCGCAGCCCAACGCAGTGATCAAGGTGCCAACTTCCTGGGAGGAAATCATCTTGTCGAAGCGAGCTTTCTCTACGTTAAGGATCTTACCCTTCAACGGCAGGATGGCCTGGGTGCGACGGTTACGACCCTGCTTGGCGGAACCGCCAGCAGAGTCACCTTCCACCAGGTACAGTTCAGAGAGGGCAGGGTCTTTTTCCTGGCAGTCAGCCAGTTTGCCCGGCAAGCCGGCGATATCCAACGCGCCTTTACGACGGGTCATCTCGCGAGCCTTACGCGCGGCTTCCCGGGCACGCGCAGCATCGATCATCTTACCGACGACCAGCTTGGCTTCGTTCGGATTCTCCAGCAGGAAGTCCGAGAAGTATTTACCCATTTCCTGTTCAACGGCTGTCTTCACTTCGGAAGACACCAGCTTGTCTTTAGTCTGGGAACTAAACTTAGGATCCGGCACTTTCACTGAGATAATCGCGGTCAGACCTTCACGCGCATCGTCACCGGTGGTGGCAACTTTATGCTTCTTCGCCAGGCCTTCGGCTTCGATGTAGGTGTTCAGGTTACGCGTCAGCGCGGAACGGAAACCCACCAAGTGAGTGCCGCCATCGCGCTGGGGAATATTGTTGGTGAAGCACAACAGGTTCTCGTTGAAGCTGTCGTTCCACTGCAGGGCGATTTCCACGCCGATGCCGTCATCACGCTGGATGTTGAAGTGAAACACCTGGTTGACCGCAGTCTTGTTGGTGTTCAGGTATTCAACGAATGCACGTAGACCACCTTCGTACTTGAACAGTTCTTCCTTGCCGCTGCGCTCGTCCTTAAGGACGATACCCACACCGGAGTTGAGGAAGGAGAGTTCGCGAATACGCTTGGCCAGAATGTCCCAGCTGAAGTGGATATTCTTGAATGTTTCATCGGACGGCTTGAAATGAATCTGAGTACCGGTGGTTTCACTGTCGCCAACGATTTTCATAGGCTCCTGTGGAACACCGTGGACGTAGGTCTGTTCCCAGATCTTTCCGCTACGGCGAACGGTGAGGATCAGCTCTTCGGAAAGAGCATTCACTACCGACACACCCACACCGTGCAAACCGCCGGATACTTTATAGGAGTTATCGTCGAACTTACCGCCGGCGTGGAGCACGGTCATGATGACCTCTGCTGCCGAAACACCTTCTTCTTTGTGCACATCTACCGGAATGCCACGACCGTTGTCGCGCACGGTGATGGATTCGTCCGGGTGGATGATGATGCTGATGTCGTCGCAGTGACCGGCCAAAGCTTCGTCGATGGAGTTGTCGACCACCTCGAACACCATGTGGTGCAGACCGCTACCGTCATCAGTGTCGCCAATGTACATACCGGGACGTTTGCGTACGGCATCCAAACCTTTCAGCACTTTAATGCTGGTCGAGTCGTACGTGTTTTCTTCGCTCATGCCTTCACTCCCGATGGTCGTGGGTCTGGGTGATACGGCCTTGTTCCACGTGGAACAAAGCGACTGGCGTTTCCGTCTGCCAGCCTTCCCTCAATAATTCGTGGTCTACACAGGTGATAAAAACCTGGCAGCGTAATTCTTCCAACAAGCGGCATAACGCACGGCGATGTTGCTCGTCGAGTTCAGACGGCAAGTCATCCACCAGATAAATACACTGACCACGTCGGGCTTGGCTAACCAGATGACCCTGGGCGATACGCAGTGCACACACCACCAACTTCTGCTGGCCACGGGACAAGATGTCCGCAGCATTGTGTGCGCCTAATCTAAGACGCAAATCAGCCCGTTGGGGTCCGGCCTGGGTATGGCCAATTTGCTGATCCCGTTGCAGGGAAGTCGCGAGCACTGCACTCAGCTCACGCTCTTTATCCCAACCACGGTAGTAACTCAGCGTCAGCCCCTCGAGATCCAACAACTCACTCAAGGTCTGCTCAAAGACTGGTTTCAAGGCTTTGATATAGGCGCGGCGGTATTCATCTATTTCATCGCTGGCCAGGCACAATTCCCGGTCCCAGGCCGCTTGCGAAGCGGCGTCAAGTGTACCATGCCGCAGCCATGAGTTCCGCTGCCGCAGGGCCTTCTGCAGGCGCTGCCATGTGGCCATGAATCGTGGTTCCACGTGGAACACTCCCCAATCGAGGAACTGCCTGCGGATTTTCGGCGCACCTTCCAGTAATCGGAAGCTGTCAGGGTTGATCAGTTGCAACGGCAGGATCTCTGCCAGTTGCGCAGCACTGCGAGCGTTTTGCCCGTCGATGCGAATCTGGAACTCACCGCCGCGATCACGAGAAATCCCCAGGCTGCTGTGGCCCCCTTCTGCCAGTTCGACTTGACCGAAGACCGTGCAGGCCAGTTGTTCGTACTGAATCACCGGCAACAAGCGGGCACTGCGAAAGGAACGGGCAAGCCCTAGCAGGTGGATGGCTTCCAGCACGCTGGTTTTGCCACTACCGTTGGCGCCGTGGAGGATGTTGATGCGGGGGGAGGGGGAGAAGGTCACCGGGTGCAAATTGCGCACCGCGGTGACCGAGACGCGACTAAGGGACATCTAGCTTCTGCTGAGCATGATTACAGGCGCATCGGCATAACAACATAAGCCGAGTCGTCGTTGTCGGATTCCTGCACCAGAGCGCTGCTGTTGGAGTCAGACAGGATCAGGCGAACCTGTTCAGTGGTCATCACACCCAACACGTCCAGCAAGTAGCTCACGTTGAAGCCGATTTCCAGGGAACCACCGTTGTAGTCAACGCCGACTTCTTCTTCCGCTTCTTCCTGCTCCGGGTTATTGGCCTGAATTTTTAACTGACCGTTGGCCAATTGCAGACGAATACCACGGTACTTTTCGTTGGACAGAATCGCGGTACGGCTGAACGCTTCACGCAGGGCCTGACGGTCACCGATTACCAACTTGTCACCACCTTTAGGCAGCACACGCTCGTAATCCGGGAATTTGCCGTCGACCAGCTTGGACGTGAACGTGAATTCGCCGGTGGTCGCGCGGATATGGTGCTGACCCAGTACGATGCTGACATTGCCATCCGGCTCGGTGAGCAGGCGCGCCAGTTCGAGAATCCCCTTACGCGGAACGATCACCTGGTGACGATCAGGTTGGCCGATATCGGCGCGCATCGAGCACATTGCCAGACGGTGACCGTCGGTAGCCACGGCGCGGATGATGCCTTCCGACACTTCCAGCAGCATGCCGTTGAGGTAGTAACGCACGTCCTGCTGGGCCATGGCGAAGCTGGTGCGTTCGATAAGACGGCGCAGTTTACTTTGCTCAAGGCTGCAGGTCAGTGAGCCTGGGCCTTCCTCCACAGTCGGGAAATCATTGGCCGGCAAAGTGGACAGCGTGAAACGACTGCGACCTGCCTTGACCACCAACTTCTGCTCATCAACCTTAATGTCGATCAGCGCGTCGTTCGGCAGGCTCTTGCAGATGTCCATCAGCTTACGCGCTGGCACAGTAATCTCGCCAGGCTCTGCAGGCTCTTCCAGCTGCACGCGGCCAACCAATTCGACTTCCAGGTCGGTACCAGTCAGGGACAACTGCTGGCCTTCGACAACCAGCAATACGTTGGAGAGCACCGGCAAGGTCTGTCGGCGCTCGACGACGCCTGCGACCAGTTGCAGGGGTTTCAACAGGGCTTCGCGTTGAATGGTGAAATGCATGGTCTAGTCCCTTGCCTTAATAAGCTGCGCTGGTGTCATCAAGTGGTCAGTGTACGCAGCAGGTTCTTGTAGTCCTCGCGAATATCCGCGTCGGATTCCTTAAGTTCGTTGATCTTGCGGCATGCGTGCAAGACTGTGGTGTGGTCGCGACCACCAAACACATCGCCGATTTCCGGCAGGCTATGGTTGGTCAACTCCTTGGAGAGGGCCATGGCCACTTGTCGCGGACGAGCCACCGAGCGAGAACGGCGCTTGGACAGCAGGTCGGAAATCTTGATCTTGTAGTACTCGGCCACGGTGCGCTGGATGTTATCCACACTCACCAGTTTGTCCTGCAGTGCCAGCAAGTCTTTCAAGGATTCGCGAATCAGCTCGATGGTGATGTCGCGCCCCATGAAATGCGAGTGTGCGATGACTCGCTTGAGCGCGCCTTCGAGTTCACGCACGTTGGAACGAATGCGCTGTGCGATAAAGAAAGCAGCGTCGTGTGGCAGATCGACTTTTGCCTGATCGGCTTTTTTCATCAGGATCGCAACGCGGGTTTCCAGCTCCGGCGGCTCTACCGCAACGGTGAGGCCCCAGCCAAAGCGCGACTTCAAGCGTTCTTCCAGGCCTTCGATTTCCTTCGGATAACGGTCACTGGTCAAGATGACCTGTTGGCCGCCTTCGAGCAGGGCGTTGAAGGTATGGAAAAACTCTTCCTGTGAACGTTCCTTACGAGCAAAGAACTGAATGTCATCGATCAGCAAGGCGTCAACGGAACGGTAGAAGCGCTTGAACTCGTTGATGGCATTGAGCTGCAAGGCCTTAACCATGTCCGCTACGAAGCGCTCCGAGTGCAGGTAAACGACCTTGGCATTCGGGTTCTTCTTTAATAGGTGGTTACCCACAGCGTGCATCAAGTGAGTTTTACCCAAGCCCACGCCACCATAAAGGAAGAGCGGGTTGTAACCGTGCTTGGGGTTATCCGCCACTTGCCAGGCCGCGGCGCGAGCCAGCTGGTTAGATTTACCTTCGACGAAATTCTCGAAGGTAAAGGTGCGGTTCAAGTAGCTGGTGTGCTTGAGCGCGCCTTCGACCTGTACGGTGCGCTGTTCGGCGCGAATCGGTGCCTGCTGCGAGCTGGCACCAGCCATGGGGTCAAAGCTGTCGCGAGACGGCTCTTCATTAATAGGTGCGTTTTTCTGTGACGCCGATTTGGAAGGCGTCTGGGCAACGGGAGCAGGCGAGTTATTAACAGGTGCCGCTGCGGCCTGAGCTTGAGAAGCGCTCGCCGCCAATGGCGCATTCGGCGCAGCGCGAGGCGCCGAGCTGCGTTTGCTGCCTATTAATAAGGAGAGCACAGGCGCAAGGCCATTGCCGTGTTCGTCGAGCAATTCGAGAACGCGGCTCAGGTACTTCTCGTTGACCCAGTCGAGAACAAAACGATTAGGTGCGTAGACACGCAACTCGTCGCCTTCGGCTTCGACCTGTAGCGGACGGATCCAGGTGTTGAATTGCTGGGCAGGCAGCTCATCGCGCAAAAGCTCCACGCACTGCTGCCAAAGTTCCACTGACACGGATATCCCCTAAGTTGAAAGCCGGTGAGGCAAAAACAGCCGCCATTGTAGCGGCGAGCCGCCCACTTATCCACATGTAGGTTGCCCACAGGGCACCCAAAATCAATGTCTTATCCCGGAAAAAGCCGACCAGTGGTCTGTGCATAAGGTATGTGGATAAGCGGCCCTGAGCTCGTTGTACAAGTGGGGGTGAAAGTCTGTGGGTAACTGGGCTGTGGATAACATGCCATTCCACACACAGCTTATCCGACAGCGCAGCACAGGCAGGGCACCGCTTCTCCCCCATGTTGTCATCCTCTGTACATCAAGTGGAATATGGCCTCAAGGCAGTTATCCACAGAGGATGGCCTGCCTAGCTTTTATAAGCTTTACAGAAAAGCTTTAAATAACTTCCTTCTTTATTTTTATATCTATGACATTGCTCATGGAAGCCAGGCGGATAGAAAAGGGGGTTTTACCCGATAGAGATCTAATTGAAGGAAAAGCTGGTTGGAAATTGACCTAGAGGCTTGCTTTCTCTAGAATCGCCGGTCTCTTAAAACGGGGGCCATTCCGGCCCGTTGTGGACGAACCAGGTAACAACGCCATGAAACGTACTTTCCAACCAAGCACCATCAAACGCGCCCGTACTCACGGCTTCCGTGCTCGCATGGCTACCAAGAACGGCCGTGCTGTCCTGTCGCGTCGCCGCGCCAAAGGTCGTGCGCGTCTGGCAGTTTGATAATCCGGTACTGGTGGTGAGTCAGGACTTCAGTCGGGAAAAGCGTCTGCTAACACCCCGGCACTTCAAGGCAGTCTTTGACTCCCCCACCGGCAAGGTTCCGGGGAAAAATCTCCTGCTCCTTGCGCGTAACAACGATCTTGATCACCCCCGTCTCGGGTTGGTGATTGGCAAGAAGAGCGTAAAGCTCTCCGTTGAGCGCAATCGCCTCAAGCGTCTGATGCGCGAATCGTTTCGCCTCCACCAGGACACTCTGGTTGGTTGGGATATTGTTATCGTCGCGCGCAAAGGCTTGGGGGATGTAGAAAACCCCGAATTGATTCAGCATTTCGGCAAGCTCTGGAAACGTCTGGCGCGTACCAACAAACCAGCACCAGCAGTCAGCACCGAAACTGTAGGGGTAGACAGTACCAATGCGTAAACTGGCACTCGTTCCGATCCAGTTTTATCGCTATGCCATTAGTCCTCTGATGGCCAGTCACTGTCGTTTCTACCCCAGTTGTTCCTGCTACGCGTTAGAAGCCATAGAAAATCATGGTCTTCTGCGCGGTGGCTGGCTGACCTTTCGTCGTTTAGGTCGCTGTCATCCGTGGAATCCCGGTGGTTATGACCCGGTTCCACCTATCCCTACCTCCCGTTCTTCTTCGATGGCCGAGTAATCATGGATATTAAACGCACGATCCTGATCGTCGCCCTGGCAATCGTGTCCTACGTCATGGTTCTTAAGTGGAACCAGGATTATGGCCAAGCTGCCCTGCCGACTCAGAATGTTGCTACCAATCAGGCTGCCCCGGCTATTCCGGACACCCCGCTGGGTACCAATGCGTCCGCGAGTGCAGATGTTCCCAGCGCGAATGGCGAGACAAGCGCCCCTTTAGAAACGCCAGTGGTCACCAATAAAGACCTCATCCTCGTGAAAACGGATGTGCTCGACTTGGCTATCGACCCACAAGGTGGTGATATCGCGCAGTTGAAACTGCCGCTGTATCCACGTCGCCAAGACCATCCGGATGTACCGTTCCAACTGTTCGATAACGGTGGTGAACGTACTTATCTGGCGCAAAGCGGTCTGACCGGCACTAATGGTCCGGATGCGCGCGCTACCGGTCGTCCGGTTTATTCGACCGAAAAGAAGGTTTATCAACTGGCTGATGGCCAAAACCAGTTGAACGTCGACCTGAAATTCAGCCTCGACGGCGTCAACTACATCAAGCGTTTCAGTTTCACTCGCGGTTTGTACGACCTGAAGGTCACTTACCTGATCGACAACACCAGCGAAAAACCTTGGAGCGGCAATCTGTTTGCCCAACTCAAGCGTGATGGCAGCTCCGATCCTTCTTCAAGCACCGCTACTGGTACCGCTACCTACTTGGGCGCAGCCCTGTGGACAAGTAACGAGCCGTACAAAAAAGTGTCGATGAAAGATATCGACAAAGGCGCGCTGAAAGAAACCGTCCAAGGCGGCTGGGTTGCCTGGTTGCAACACTATTTCGTGACCGCCTGGATCCCGAACAAGGGTGAAGCCAACCTGGTTCAAACCCGTAAAGACAGCCAAGGTAACTACATCATTGGCTTTACTGGCCCGGCGTTGACCGTCGCTCCAGGTGCCAAGGCTGAAACCAGCGCTACCCTGTACGCCGGCCCGAAAAGCCAGGCCGTGCTGAAAGAGTTGTCCCCAGGTCTGGAACTGACTGTGGATTACGGCATTCTGTGGTTCATTGCCCAGCCTATCTTCTGGCTGCTGCAACATATCCACAGCATTGTGGGTAACTGGGGCTTCTCGATCATATTCCTGACCATGCTGATCAAGGGGATCTTCTTCCCACTGTCGGCTGCCAGCTACAAGTCGATGGCTCGCATGCGTGCCGTGGCTCCGAAACTGGCCGCGTTGAAAGAGCAGCATGGTGATGATCGGCAGAAAATGTCGCAGGCCATGATGGAGCTGTACAAGAAAGAGAAGATCAACCCGTTGGGTGGATGCTTGCCTATTCTGGTGCAGATGCCGGTGTTCCTATCGCTGTACTGGGTACTCCTGGAAAGCGTGGAAATGCGCCAGGCACCGTTCATGCTGTGGATAACTGATCTGTCGATCAAGGACCCATTCTTTATCCTGCCGATCATCATGGGCGCGACCATGTTCATCCAGCAGCGTCTGAACCCAACACCGCCGGATCCGATGCAGGCTAAAGTGATGAAAATGATGCCAATCATCTTCACCTTCTTCTTCCTGTGGTTCCCAGCTGGTCTGGTTCTGTACTGGGTGGTCAACAACGTGTTGTCGATCTCTCAACAGTGGTACATCACACGTAAAATCGAAGCGGCTACCAAAAAAGCCGAGGCGTAATTTACTCTGTGGATAACCACTCAAGACGCCCCCTAGTGGGGCGTTTTGCTTTCCGTCACTTTTGTTCTGGAACCTGCTGATGAGCGCTCCTCGTGAAACCATCGCTGCTGTCGCAACCGCTCAAGGTCGCGGCGGTGTGGGTATCGTTCGAATTTCCGGGCCCCTCGCCGGCATGGCAGCCAAGGCCATCAGCGGCCGGGAATTGAAACCGAGGTATGCCCATTACGGCCCGTTTCTGGATGCAGACCACAGCGTATTGGATGAGGGCCTGGCCCTCTATTTCCCTGGACCTAACTCTTTCACCGGTGAGGATGTCCTGGAACTGCAAGGCCACGGTGGTCCTGTAGTCCTGGATATGCTGCTGCAGCGTTGCCTGCAATTAGGCTGCCGTCTCGCCCGGCCGGGTGAGTTCAGTGAACGCGCGTTCTTGAATGACAAGCTCGATCTGGCCCAGGCCGAAGCTATCGCGGACCTGATCGAAGCGAGTTCCGCACAGGCCGCACGCAATGCGTTGCGTTCGCTGCAGGGGGCATTTTCCCTGCGTGTGCATAACTTGACCGAGCAATTGATCAGCCTGCGCATCTACGTAGAGGCGGCGATTGATTTTCCTGAGGAAGAGATCGACTTCCTCGCCGATGGCCACGTATTGGCAATGTTGGATAAAGTCCGCGAGGAGTTATCCACAGTGCTGCGTGAAGCGGGGCAAGGCGCCTTGCTGCGCGATGGCATGACGGTGGTCATTGCCGGTCGCCCCAACGCGGGTAAGTCCAGCCTTCTGAATGCCTTGGCCGGACGTGAGGCTGCCATCGTCACCGAGATTGCCGGCACCACCCGGGACATCCTGCGCGAACATATCCACATCGACGGCATGCCGCTGCACGTGGTTGACACCGCAGGCTTGCGCGATACCGATGACCAGGTGGAAAAGATCGGCGTAGAGCGCGCCCTCAAAGCCATCAGTGAAGCAGACCGCGTATTACTGGTGGTTGATGCCACTGCGCCTGAGGCTGCGGATCCTTTTGCCCTTTGGCCGGAGTTTCTTGAACAACGACCTGACCCGGCTAACGTCACCTTGATCCGCAACAAGGCTGACCTGACAGGCGAAGCCATCGCGCTTGAAATGGGTGAGGATGGCCACGTCACGATCAGCCTGAGCGCCAAGTCGGCGGGTAATGGCCTGGAATTGCTGCGCGACCATCTCAAGGCCTGCATGGGTTACGAGCAGACCTCGGAAAGCAGCTTCAGTGCGCGTCGCAGGCACCTGGAGGCACTGCGTCATGCCAGTGCGGCCCTTGAGCACGGACGCGCGCAGCTGACCTTGGCGGGGGCAGGGGAGCTGCTGGCCGAGGATCTACGTCAGGCACAGCAACTGCTGGGGGAAATCACCGGCGCCTTCAGCTCCGATGATTTGTTGGGACGGATCTTTTCCAGCTTCTGCATCGGTAAATAGCAACGTTATCCACAATGGTTTACCAGTTGTAGGACACCGTACCGAGCAAGGTACGGCTGTCACCCCAGTAACAACGCCCTGCATCGTTGCAACCGGATACATATTCCTTGTCGAACAGGTTCTTGGCATTCACATCAACCGACCAGTTTTTGTCGAACTGATAGCCAACGGATGCATCCACCAAGGTGACGCTTCCCGCGTCCAATTTTCCGTACAGCGTGGGCGCGGTGTAGGAAAAGGTACTGTCGAAATAACGCACGCCCGCCCCCAGGGACAACCCCTTGAGCCGACTGTCGAGGAATCGGTATTTGCCCCATACGGACGCCTGATTCCGCGGCACCCCGGTCAGCTGGTGCCCTTCGACCAGAGAAGTAGCGGAGTCCTTAGTGATTCGAGCATCAGTGTAGGTGTAGGCCGCCGTTAAATTCAGGTTAGGCGTGACGTTGCTGTTGACCTCGACTTCAACGCCCTTGGACCGACTTTCGCCTACTTGGCGGTAGCTGTTAGTGGTGGCGTCGAGGTAGGTGTCATCTTCCTTGCGCAAGTCATACACCGACACAGTCATTGCCGTATCCCAGCCGATCGGTTCGTACTTCACGCCTACTTCGTATTGGCTGCTGGTAATCGGCTTCAAGGGTGAACCGGCGTTGGAAATCTGCTGTACCGGCACGAATGCAGTGGAATAGCTCACATACGGCGTCAGGCCATTGTCGAACTGGTACATCACCCCGCCTTGATAGGTGAACTTGCGATCTTCAGAGCCGGTATCGCTGGCCTTGTTGACCTTGTCGCGGAAATCACTCTCGACCCAGTCCTGACGGCCACCCAACAAGAATAACCAGCGGTCATACTTGCTCTGCAGTTGTGCATAAACCCCTTTCATCTGCTGTTCGAGCAACGTGTTCTGTACTGCCAGAGGCGTGGTCGGGTCGCGCAAGTAAACAGGGTTATACACATCGATGGTGCCGGCGAACCCGGCATTCCAATCCTGATTGAAAGAAGTGCGGTCGTAGCTGGTGCCGAACAGCAGGGTATTTTCCAGCCCGCCGACCTGAAATTTTCCTTCCAGCTGGTTATCCAGGGAATAAACCATCGACTTGTTGTAGCGATCGTAAGCGTTCATGTTCAGCCGAGTCCCGAAACCGCCGTTGTTCAATTGGCCCGGCCAGGTTTCGTGACGGTTGATACGCGACTGCATGTAGCGCGAGTTCTGGCGGAACTGCCAGTCGTCATTGAAGCTATGAGCGAGCTCATACCCCGTGCTCCAGGCTTCCCGTTCGAAGGTGTTCCAGTCTGGATTCCCGAGCATGGTGTGCTTGGACAACTTACCGTTGGGATTCGTCAGTAACGTGCCGGCAGCTGGTAGGCCGAGTTCCAGGTTGGTGTGATCCTTCTGGTAGCTGGCGAGCAGGGTGAGGGTGTTGTAGTCGTCGAAATTCAGGGTCAGGGAGGGAGCAACGTAGAGGCGATCATCCGGCACATGATCAGTCTGGGTATCAGACTTGCGCCCCAGCATCACCACGCGTCCAAGGATGTCGCCGCTGTCATTGAGCGGACCGGAGATATCTACACCCACCTGACGGCGGTTATTCGAACCATAGCCCAGTTGTACCTCGCCTTGCGGCGTGGCGGTTGGATGTTTACTGACCAGGTTCACCAGGCCACCGGGGGCATTTTCACCGTAGAGCAGCGACGAAGGCCCACGGAATATTTCGACCCGCTCCAGGCCATAAGGCTCGCTGGTGGTGTCGTACCGATTGCCCTGAACACGTAGTCCATCACGCAGCAGGCCGTAGCCATAGTCTGTGGCGTTGAAACCGCGAATAAAGAACAGGTCACCGGCCAGACTATCGCCGACAGCGAAGGGCGGGGCGAAAATACCCGGCACGTAGCCCAGTACTTCGGTAAGGGACTGGGACTTCTGGTCCTTGATGCGCTGACCGGTGACGACCGATACCGAGCGCGGTGTTTCCGACAGTGGCGTGCTGGTTTTGGTCCCAACCCGGCTGTTTTGAGCTTTGTAGCCCACATCCCCGGCGATCTCCTGATTGAAACCGTCCAGTTGAACCGTGCTTACAGTCGTGGGCGCAAGGGTCAGTTCGCCTGTGGGCGCCGCTTGCAATATGTAGCTACCAGGCGCCTGGGCCACAGCCTCTAACGCCGAGTTTTGCAACAGCAGCGCAAATCCCTGCTCCACCGAATAGTCCCCCTCAAGCCCAGGGGTGTTCAAATGAGCGGTCTGCTGGGGCGAAAAGGACAGGATCACATTGGCCCTGGCCGCAAATTGGCTCAAGGCGCTGTCGAGCGGACCTGCGCCAATAGCGAAGTGCTGCACCACGCTGGCTGCAAGGGCGCCTGTTGATAACAACCCGCAGGCAGCGGCGGTAGAGGTAAGCAGCAAACCGTAGGTCAGGCCGTGGCAGGAGAGTCGCTGGCGAAGCTTAGGAGGAAGGCGCATAGGTGGATAAACCCTGAAGGTAGCGTCGTGATTACCTGTAGGGCCGCGTCAGGTAAAAAAAAGATAACCCTGTGGATTATTTTTTTGCTCAGCCGATTCGCTTCACCGAAACCCAGTAACGGGTGAAGTAATTGACCTGGATCGGCAGCGTCGCTTGCAGGTTGGCCAGCACCGCATCGGTGGAATCCAATCGGAATGTGCCGGAAACCCGCAGGCGCGCCGAAGCTGGATCGCATTGCAGGACCCCAGGTCGATAACGACCGAGCTCGTCGATCACATCGCCGAGCCGGGCATCGAGCACGATCAGTTGTCCGTCGACCCAAGCAGCTTCAGCCCCGCTGTAAGGTTGGCTTACCCCTACGCTTTGCCGATTGAATTGCGCACTCTCGCCTGCAATAAGCAGTCGGCTGAGGTCTGGTCGATCAGTGGGTGAAATGCTGACGCGGTCTTCCAGCACTCCGACCTGTGTGAAATCCGGCAGTTGGCGCACAGTAAAGTGTGTCCCCAAAGCCTGGATGCGACCCTGCTGAGTCTCAACATAGAAGGGCATCTGCGCGCCCGACTTGCCAGTGTGGATAAGAACTTCGCCTTCGCGCAGGCGTATCAAGCGCTGGCGTCCGTCGAACAGCACATCAATGGCGGTTTGGGTATTCAGGTCAATCCGGGTGCCGTCGGCCAGTTCGATGCGCCGGCGCTTGCCCAAAGGTGTACGGAAATCGGCCCAAACATTGCCCAGAGACGTATGTTGCTGAACATTCCACCCCAAGTAACCGGTGCTGCCGAGTACCAGCATCCACTTGAGCACCTGGCGACGTTGCTGTGTGGCCGACAAAGCGCGGCGAGTGAAATCCTGGGGCAAGGCACCCAGGCTGCGTTGCAATTGCTCCATCTGATTCCACGCCGCCTGATGGGACGGGTCGATGTTGAGCCATTGCTGCCATGCATGGCGCTCGGCGGCTGTGGGCGTCTGGGATTGAAACTGCACGTACCAGCCGGCGGCAGCCTCGAAGGTCTTGCGATCAGGCGCTGCCATTACAAGGAGGCCATGATCATTGAACATTCGGTCAACGCGCGAACCATGTGCTTCTTCACGGTCGTCAGTGACACCTGCAGTTGATCGGCGATCTGTTGATAAGTCAGGCCGTCAATCTGCGACAGCATGAAGATCCGCCGCGAGCGTTCGCCCAAGCTGGCGAGAGCTTTATCCACAGCCACCAGGGTTTCGATGATGATCGCCTTATCTTCTTCACTGATGGCAGTGGCATCAGGACGCTCGGCCAGGCTTTGCTTATAAGCCTGTTCAATGGCGTGACGCCTGTAGCGGTCAATTACCAGACCCCTGGCGATGGTCGCCAGATAATCACGTGGCTCAAGGATCTGCGCCGCATGGCGCCCACCAAGAATGCGCACGAACGTATCGTGTGCGACATCGGCCGCATCGCAGGCGTTATGCAACTTACCTCTGAGCCACCCGTGCAACCAAGAATGGTGCTGTTCGTAAATATGCTGGACGGCAACCGTGTGTGAAGGAGTAGGCATAGGGTGCGAGAGGGCAGGTTAATGATAATCGCTATTATTAACTGCACTGCAGATTTCTCACAATAGATCTCTTTTTACGCTGTTCACTTCCGAGTCGAAGGATTTCGGTGGCTTCACCGTGACCTCGGTATAGCGTGTTTGCTCGATTTCTGTGGATTAAGCCCTGTGAATAACCGCCCCTGTGCCCAGTTGATAACAGGGCTTGAAACCTGAGTAAAAACCCCTCTGTGGATAAGTGACTGTTTAATCCACAGGCTTAGCGTACTTATCCAAGGGCCTCATTGGCACATGACCACAGACTTTTGAATCTCTGTACATACCGTAAATAAAGGCCTGTAGAGATCTATCCACAGAAATGATGCTCAGTAGAAATAAACATAAAAACAAAGATTTAATAAATTTCTCTCTTTTAATTTCTATTGTCTGTGATTCATCCACAGCTGGTTAAATTTTGTGCAAAGGGTTCTTTAGGAAGGGCTAAGTCCCTATACTTGTCGCCAAAGCTCTAAAACCAGTTCAATCAATCAATTCCTAATTACCTACTTAAGCAGGCACGAGGTGCGTGGTGGATTTCCCTTCCCGTTTTGAAGTGATCGTCATCGGCGGCGGTCATGCCGGTACCGAGGCAGCACTGGCGTCAGCACGCATGGGCGTAAAAACCCTGTTGCTCACGCACAACGTGGAAACCCTCGGTGCAATGAGTTGCAACCCCGCCATTGGTGGTATCGGCAAAAGCCATCTGGTCAAGGAAATCGACGCCCTTGGCGGCGTAATGGCCATGGCAACCGATAAGGGTGGTATTCAATTTCGCGTTCTCAACAGCCGCAAAGGCCCGGCAGTGCGCGCCACTCGGGCACAAGCTGACCGCATTCTGTACAAGGCTGCTGTACGTGAAACCCTGGAAAACCAGCCGAACCTGTGGATATTTCAACAAGCAGCGGATGACCTAATCGTCGAACAAGACGTGGTGAAGGGCGTTGTCACCCAAATGGGTCTGCGCTTCTTCGCAGAATCTGTGGTTTTGACCACCGGAACCTTCCTTGGCGGACTTATCCACATCGGAATGCAGAATTATTCCGGTGGCCGTGCCGGTGATCCTCCGTCGATTGCCTTGGCAAAACGCCTGCGTGAATTGCCGCTGCGTGTCGGTCGCCTGAAAACCGGAACCCCGCCGCGTATCGACGGGCGTTCTGTGGATTTCTCGTTGATGACTGAGCAAGCGGGCGATACGCCGATCCCGGTGATGTCGTTCATGGGTTCCAAGGAGCAACACCCCAAACAGGTGAGTTGCTGGATTACCCACACCAATGCCCGAACTCACGAGATCATTGCCGCGAACCTCGACCGTTCGCCGATGTATTCCGGTGTGATCGAGGGGATTGGCCCGCGCTATTGCCCATCGATCGAAGACAAGATCCACCGCTTTGCCGACAAGGAGAGCCATCAGGTCTTCATCGAACCCGAAGGCCTGACTACTCACGAGCTGTACCCGAACGGGATATCCACTTCCCTGCCGTTCGACGTGCAAATCCAGATCGTGCAATCGATTCGCGGCATGGAAAACGCACATATCGTGCGACCTGGCTATGCCATCGAGTATGACTACTTCGATCCTCGTGATCTGAAGTACAGCCTGGAGACCAAAGTGATCGGCGGGCTGTTCTTCGCCGGCCAAATCAATGGCACAACCGGTTACGAAGAAGCCGGCGCCCAAGGTTTGCTTGCCGGGACCAACGCCGCATTGCGTGCACAAGGCAAAGACAGTTGGTGCCCGCGTCGCGATGAAGCGTACATCGGTGTGTTGGTGGACGACCTCATTACCCTGGGTACCCAGGAACCGTACCGGATGTTCACTTCCCGGGCGGAATACCGTCTGATCCTGCGCGAAGACAACGCCGACCTGCGGCTGACCGAAAAAGGCCGCGAACTGGGGCTGGTCGATGACGTGCGCTGGGAAGCCTTCTGCAAAAAACGTGAAAGCATTGCGTTGGAAGAGCAGCGCCTGAAAGGCACTTGGGTTCGCCCCGGTACCGAACAAGGTGATGCAATTGCCGAGAAATTCGGCACGCCGCTGACCCACGAGTACAACTTGCTGAACCTGCTGTCACGTCCGGAAATCGACTACGCTGGCTTGGTCGAAGTGACGGGCGGCGGCGCAGAAGATCCACAGGTTGCCGAGCAGGTCGAAATCAAGACGAAGTACGCCGGTTACATTGACCGCCAGCAGGACGAGATTGCTCGTCTGCGCGCCAGTGAAGACACCAAGCTGCCTGTGGATATCGACTACACCGGGATTTCCGGGCTTTCGAAAGAAATTCAGAGCAAGCTGGGGATAACTCGACCAGAAACCCTGGGTCAGGCTTCACGTATTCCCGGCGTCACCCCGGCAGCCATTTCGCTGTTGATGATTCATTTGAAAAAACGCGGCGCGGGCCGTCAGTTGGAGCAAAGCGCTTGAGTTCGTTGGTCACCCTGCAACACGCCGAAGAGTTATCCACAGGTGCACGCCAATTGGGCGTCGATCTGACGTCCGCCCAGCATGAGTTGCTGTTGGGCTACCTAGCCCTGTTGATCAAATGGAACAAGGCTTACAACCTCACGGCAGTGCGCAATCCCGATGAGATGGTGTCCCGGCATTTGCTCGACAGCTTGAGCGTGATGCCATTTATTCAAAACGGTCGCTGGTTGGATGTGGGCAGTGGCGGCGGCATGCCAGGTATCCCTTTGGCCATCCTGTTTCCCGAGTCCCAAGTGACCTGCCTGGACAGCAATGGCAAGAAAACCCGCTTCCTGACCCAGGTCAAACTCGAACTCAAGCTGGATAACCTTCACGTTATCCACAGCCGTGTCGAAGAATTCACGCCTGAACTGCCTTTCAACGGAATTGTTTCCCGGGCGTTCAGCAGCATGGAGAACTTCAGCAACTGGACACGCCACTTGGGTGACCGCGATACCCGCTGGCTGGCAATGAAGGGCGTCCATCCGAGTGATGAGCTGTTAGCATTGCCGGCAGACTTCCACCTCGATAGCGAACACGCCTTGGCTGTACCCGGTTGCCAAGGCCAACGCCATCTGCTGATACTGCGCCGCACGGCATGATTGGGAACACAAGCAAGAATGGCTAAGGTATTCGCGATAGCGAACCAGAAAGGTGGCGTGGGCAAAACCACCACCTGCATCAACCTCGCAGCATCCTTGGTCGCTACCAAGCGACGGGTGCTGTTGATCGATCTCGATCCACAGGGCAACGCCACCATGGGTAGCGGTGTGGATAAACACGGCCTGGAAAACTCGGTCTACGACTTGCTGATCGGCGAGTGTGACCTGGCCCAGGCCATGCACTATTCCGAGCATGGCGGTTATCAATTGCTGCCGGCCAACCGCGATCTGACTGCGGCGGAAGTGGTGTTGCTGGAAATGCAGATGAAAGAAAGCCGTCTGCGCAGCGCCTTGGCGCCGATCCGCGAGAACTATGATTACATTTTGATCGATTGCCCACCGTCGCTGTCGATGCTGACGCTCAATGCGTTGGTGGCTGCCGATGGGGTGATTATCCCCATGCAGTGTGAGTACTACGCACTGGAAGGTTTGAGCGACCTCGTGGATAACATCAAGCGTATCGCCGAATTGCTCAACCCAAACCTGCAGATCGAAGGCCTACTGCGGACCATGTTCGATCCGCGCCTGAGCCTGATGAACGATGTGTCGGCACAGCTCAAGGAACACTTCGGCGAGCAGCTTTACGACACCGTGATTCCGCGCAATATCCGTTTGGCCGAAGCGCCAAGCTATGGCATGCCTGCGTTGGCGTATGACAAATCGTCCCGTGGCGCCATCGCCTACCTGGCTCTGGCTGGCGAGATGGTTCGCCGCCAACGCCGCAACTCCCGCACCGCTGCAGCCCAGCCAACTTAAGGAATCCCCATGGCCGTCAAGAAACGAGGTCTCGGACGTGGACTGGATGCACTGTTGAGTGGTCCGACCGTCACATCGCTTGAAGAACAAGCGGTGCAGGCCGACGAGCGCGAGCTGCAGCACCTGCCTCTGGACTTGATCCAGCGCGGTAAATACCAGCCACGCCGTGACATGGATCCCCAGGCGTTGGAGGAACTGGCCAATTCGATCAAAGCTCAAGGCGTGATGCAGCCGATCGTGGTGCGCCCGATTGGTGGCGGTCGTTTTGAAATCATCGCCGGTGAACGCCGCTGGCGCGCCAGTCAGCAGGCCGGCAAAGAGACCATTCCCGCGATGGTGCGTGATGTGCCTGATGAAACGGCGATCGCCATGGCGTTGATCGAGAATATTCAACGCGAAGACCTCAATCCGATCGAAGAAGCGATCGCCTTGCAGCGCCTGCAGCAAGAATTCCAGCTGACGCAGCAACAAGTGGCCGAAGCGGTGGGTAAGTCCCGCGTCACCGTGTCCAACTTGCTGCGCCTGATCGCTTTGCCGGAAGTCATCAAGACCATGTTGTCCCATGGCGATCTGGAAATGGGCCACGCCCGTGCTTTGCTCGGTTTGCCGGAAAATCAACAGGTTGAAGGGGCGCGACACGTTGTCGCACGAGGGCTTACCGTTCGTCAGACTGAGGCCTTGGTTCGCCAGTGGCTCAGCGGCAAACCTGCACCGGTCGAAACGGCCAAACCCGATCCGGATATCGCGCGTCTCGAGCAGCGCCTGGCCGAGCGCCTGGGCTCTGCGGTACAAATTCGCCACGGCAAGAAAGGCAAAGGGCAATTGGTCATCGGATATAACTCCCTTGATGAGCTTCAGGGTGTCCTTGCCCACATCCGCTGAAACATTTGCTTATGTAGCGTGTGATCGGAAATCACTACCCGGCAGTTGAATAGGGGCAGAACCGCCCCTATACTCTGCGCGCATTTTGTCGGCACAAATTATGCCAAGTTATTGATTTCCGGCAGCCGACTATTGAGGAGCAAGAGTGATGGAAACCCGCACGCCAAACACGTTGCCCTTCCATCGCTTGGCTGTTTTTCCGGTTTTATTGGCTCAATTTGTCATTTTGCTAATCGCCGCATTGGCGCTTTGGTACTGGCATGGAGTCGTAGCCGGATATTCGGGACTTTGCGGAGGCCTGATAGCCTTGCTGCCCAATATGTATTTTGCTCACAGGGCCTTTCGGTTTTCCGGCGCCCGAGCAGCCCAGGCTATCGTCCGGTCTTTTTATGCCGGCGAGGCGGGGAAACTGATTTTGACGGCAGTGCTGTTTGCACTGACCTTTGCAGGTGTGAAGCCATTGGCGCCGCTGGCTGTATTCGGCGTCTTCGTGTTGACCCAACTGGTCAGCTGGTTCGCTCCCCTGCTAATGAAAACAAGACTTTCGAAACCTTAGGGCGTTTGAGGCAACCATGGCAGAAACAACCGCTTCGGGCTATATCCAGCACCACTTGCAGAACTTGACCTTCGGTCAGCTTCCCAACGGCGGCTGGGGCTTTGCCCACTCCGCAGCAGAAGCCAAAGAAATGGGCTTCTGGGCTTTCCACCTGGATACTCTGGGCTGGTCGGTCGCTTTGGGTCTGATCTTCGTCCTAATTTTCCGCATGGCGGCGAAGAAGGCGACTTCCGGTCAGCCAGGTGCTTTGCAGAACTTCGTTGAAGTATTGGTCGAATTCGTCGATGGCAGCGTGAAAGACAGCTTCCATGGCCGTAGCCCGGTGATTGCACCGTTGGCACTGACCATCTTCGTCTGGGTGTTCCTGATGAACGCCGTCGACTTGATCCCGGTTGACTGGATTCCTCAGTTGGCCATGGCGATTTCCGGCGACCCGCATATTCCATTCCGTGCCGTATCGACCACTGACCCGAACGCTACCCTGGGCATGGCCCTGTCGGTATTCGCGCTGATCATTTTCTACAGCATCAAGATCAAGGGCATCGGCGGCTTCATCGGCGAATTGACCCTGCACCCGTTCGGCAGCAAGAACATCTTTGTTCAAGCCCTGCTGATCCCGGTGAACTTCCTGCTGGAATTCGTGACCCTGATCGCCAAGCCGATCTCCCTGGCCCTGCGACTGTTCGGCAACATGTATGCCGGCGAGCTGGTGTTCATTCTGATCGCTGTGATGTTCGGCAGCGGCCTGCTCTGGCTTAGCGGCCTGGGCATTGTTCTGCAGTGGGCGTGGGCTGTGTTCCACATCCTGATCATCACCCTGCAGGCCTTCATCTTCATGATGCTGACCATCGTCTACCTGTCGATGGCGCACGAAGAGAACCATTAAGACCAGTCTCGACTAGTCTGATGTCCTTCCCGGTGAAACGGGAAGGTGGCCCACCAGGGCTATGAAACGATTTGTTTTACCGCTTTAAAATCTAAAAAACCTAAACCATACGACGTAAAAGTCGGGAGGAAAGATGGAAACTGTAGTTGGTCTAACCGCTATCGCTGTTGCACTGTTGATCGGCCTGGGCGCCCTGGGTACTGCCATTGGTTTCGGCCTGCTGGGCGGCAAATTCCTGGAAGGCGCAGCGCGTCAGCCAGAAATGGTTCCAATGCTGCAAGTTAAAATGTTCATCGTCGCCGGCCTGCTCGACGCCGTGACCATGATCGGTGTTGGTATCGCTCTGTTCTTCACCTTCGCGAACCCTTTCGTTGGTCAACTCGCCGGTTAATCACTCGTCTTTTCGAGTGATTGGTGTGTTGTGCAACGAATGAGCGAGGTATTGGCGTGAACATTAATGCAACCATTATTGGTCAGTCCTTAGCGTTCTTGATTTTTGTCGTTTTCTGCATGAAGTTCGTATGGCCTCCGGTCATCGCAGCTCTGCACGAACGTCAGAAGAAGATCGCGGATGGACTGGACGCTGCAGCACGAGCAGCTCGCGACCTGGAGTTGGCCCAAGATAAAGCGGGTCAACAACTGCGCGAAGCGAAAGCTCAAGCAGCCGAAATCATTGAGCAAGCCAAGAAACGCGGTAACCAGATCGTTGAAGAGGCTGTTGAAAAAGCCCGTATCGACGCTGACCGTGTGAAGGTTCAGGCTCAGGCCGAGATCGAGCAGGAACTGAACGGTGTCAAAGACGCGTTGCGTGCCCAACTGGGTGCTCTGGCCGTCGGCGGTGCTGAGAAGATCCTGGGTGCCACAATCGATCAAAACGCGCACGCGGAGCTGGTTAACAAACTGGCTGCTGAAATTTAAGCGAGGGCGATCATGGCAGAATTGACCACGTTGGCCCGACCTTACGCTAAGGCAGCCTTCGAGCACGCCCAGGCCCACCAGCAGCTGGCCTCTTGGTCAGCCATGCTCGGCCTGGCTGCAGCAGTGTCGCAAGACGACACCATGCAGCGCGTGCTCAAGGCCCCGCGACTGACGAGCGCAGACAAGGCCGCCACTTTTATTGAAGTGTGCGGCGACAAGTTTGATGTGAAAGTGCAGAACTTCTTGCACGTCGTTGCCGAAAACGACCGTCTCCTGCTTCTGCCGGAGATTGCCGCTCTGTTCGACCTGTACAAGGCCGAGCAAGAGAAATCGGTAGACGTTGAAGTCACCAGTGCTTTTGCATTGAACCAAGAACAGCAAGACAAACTCGCCAAGGTTCTCAGTGCACGACTCGACCGGGAAGTGCGCCTGCAAGTTGCGGAGGATGCCACCCTTATTGGTGGTGTCATCATTCGCGCCGGCGACCTGGTTATCGATGGCTCGATTCGCGGCAAACTCGCGAATCTTGCCGAAGCATTGAAATCTTGAGTTTGAAGGGGCAGCAGAGCAATGCAGCAACTCAATCCTTCCGAAATAAGTGAAATTATCAAGGGCCGCATCGACAAGCTCGATGTGACCTCCCAAGCCCGTAACGAAGGCACTGTCGTCAGCGTATCTGACGGCATCGTGCGGATTCACGGTCTGGCCGACGTTATGTACGGCGAGATGATCGAGTTTCCGGGCGGCGTCTACGGTATGGCCCTCAACCTGGAGCAAGACTCCGTAGGTGCCGTTGTATTGGGCGCATACACCAGTCTTGCTGAAGGCATGAGCGCCAAGTGCACAGGCCGCATCCTGGAAGTTCCGGTTGGTAAGGAACTGCTGGGTCGCGTAGTCGACGCACTGGGTAACCCTGTTGACGGTAAAGGTCCACTGGGCAACACCGAGACCGACGCGGTCGAGAAAGTTGCTCCAGGCGTGATCTGGCGTAAGTCGGTAGACCAGCCTGTACAGACTGGCTACAAGGCTGTCGATGCCATGATCCCTGTCGGCCGTGGCCAGCGTGAGCTGATCATCGGTGACCGTCAGATCGGTAAAACCGCTCTGGCAATCGACGCGATCATCAACCAGAAGAACAGCGGCATTTTCTGCGTCTACGTAGCTATTGGTCAGAAGCAATCGACCATCGCCAACGTGGTTCGCAAGCTGGAAGAAAACGGCGCCCTGGCCAACACGATCATCGTGGCTGCCAGTGCTTCGGAATCTCCTGCGCTGCAATTCCTGGCACCGTACTCCGGTTGCACCATGGGTGAATTCTTCCGCGACCGCGGTGAAGACGCGCTGATCGTTTATGACGATCTGTCCAAGCAAGCAGTGGCTTACCGCCAGATTTCCCTGCTGCTGCGCCGTCCACCAGGCCGTGAAGCTTACCCAGGCGACGTGTTCTATCTCCACTCCCGTCTGCTGGAGCGTGCATCCCGCGTTTCCGAAGAGTACGTAGAGAAGTTCACCAACGGCGCAGTGACCGGCAAAACCGGCTCCCTGACCGCTCTGCCGATCATCGAAACCCAGGCTGGCGACGTTTCCGCGTTCGTTCCGACCAACGTGATTTCCATCACCGACGGTCAGATCTTCCTGGAATCGGCCATGTTCAACTCGGGCATCCGCCCTGCAGTGAATGCCGGTGTTTCGGTATCCCGTGTGGGTGGTGCCGCTCAGACCAAGATCATCAAGAAGCTCTCCGGTGGTATCCGTACCGCTCTGGCTCAGTACCGTGAATTGGCGGCATTCGCCCAGTTCGCTTCTGACCTGGACGAAGCGACCCGTAAGCAACTTGAGCATGGTCAGCGCGTTACCGAGCTGATGAAGCAGAAGCAATACGCCCCAATGTCGATCGCTGACATGGCGTTGTCGCTGTATGCCGCTGAGCGTGGGTTCCTGACCGACGTTGAAATCGCCAAGGTCGGCAGCTTTGAACAAGCGCTGATTGCTTACTTCAACCGCGATCACGCCGAATTGATGGCGAAGATCAACGTGAAGGGTGACTTCAATGACGATATCGACGCTGGCATGAAAGCCGGTATCGAGAAGTTCAAGGCCACCCAAACCTGGTAAGCCGCAGCGGGAGCCGCAAGGCTCCCGCTTGCTAACCTGATAGGTGTTACATGGCAGGCGCAAAAGAGATTCGCAGTAAGATTGCGAGCATCAAAAGCACGCAAAAAATTACCAGCGCCATGGAAAAAGTGGCGGTAAGCAAAATGCGCAAGGCACAAATGCGCATGGCTGCTAGCCGTCCTTATGCGGAGCGTATCCGCCAGGTAATTGGGCATCTGGCCAACGCCAACCCGGAATACCGCCACCCGTTCATGATCGACCGCGAAGTTAAGCGTGTGGGTTATGTGGTAGTGAGCAGTGACCGTGGTTTGTGCGGTGGTTTGAATACCAACCTGTTCAAGGCCCTGGTCAAGGACATGGCGGTAAACCGCGAAAACGGCGTCGAGATCGATCTGTGTGTTGTTGGTAGCAAGGGTGCGGCCTTTTTCCGTAACTTCGGCGGTAACGTCGTTGCAGCTATCAGCCACCTGGGTGAAGAGCCGTCGATCAATGATTTGATCGGCAGTGTGAAGGTGATGCTGGATGCGTACCTGGAAGGCCGGATTGACCGCCTCTCCGTGGTATCCAACAAGTTCATCAACACCATGACCCAGCAGCCAACCGTGGAGCAATTGATTCCACTGGTGGCGACTCCGGATCAGGAACTCAAGCACCACTGGGACTACCTCTACGAACCAGACGCCAAAGAGCTGCTTGACGGCTTGATGGTGCGCTACGTGGAGTCGCAGGTGTACCAGGCGGTGGTCGAGAACAACGCAGCTGAACAAGCGGCGCGGATGATCGCGATGAAAAACGCTACCGATAACGCCGGTGATCTGATCAGCGATTTGCAGCTGATCTACAACAAGGCGCGTCAGGCTGCGATCACCCAAGAGATCTCGGAAATCGTCGGCGGCGCTGCCGCGGTTTAACGGTTCAAATATTCAGAGGATCCAGCTATGAGTAGCGGACGTATCGTTCAAATCATCGGCGCCGTTATCGACGTGGAATTTCCACGCGACAGCGTACCGAGCATCTACAACGCGCTGAAAGTACAAGGCGCGGAAACTACTCTGGAAGTTCAGCAGCAGCTGGGCGACGGCGTAGTTCGTACCATTGCGATGGGTTCCACCGAAGGCTTGAAGCGCGGTCTGGACGTAATCGACTCTGGCGCAGCCATCTCCGTACCGGTCGGTAAAGCGACTCTGGGCCGGATCATGGACGTACTGGGCAACCCGATTGACGAAGCTGGTCCGATCGACACCGAAGAGCGCTGGGGCATTCACCGTCCAGCACCTTCGTTCGCGGAACAAGCTGGCGGCAACGACCTGCTGGAAACCGGCATCAAGGTTATCGACCTGGTTTGCCCGTTCGCCAAGGGCGGTAAAGTCGGTCTGTTCGGTGGTGCCGGTGTAGGCAAGACCGTAAACATGATGGAACTGATCCGTAACATCGCCATCGAGCACAGCGGTTATTCCGTGTTCGCTGGTGTGGGTGAGCGTACTCGTGAGGGTAACGACTTCTACCACGAGATGAAGGACTCCAACGTTCTGGACAAAGTGGCACTGGTTTACGGTCAGATGAACGAGCCGCCGGGAAACCGTCTGCGCGTAGCACTGACTGGCCTGACCATGGCCGAGAAGTTCCGTGACGAAGGTAACGACGTTCTGCTGTTCGTCGACAACATCTACCGTTACACCCTGGCCGGTACTGAAGTATCCGCACTGCTGGGCCGTATGCCTTCCGCAGTAGGTTACCAGCCGACCCTGGCTGAAGAGATGGGCGTTCTGCAAGAACGTATCACTTCGACCAAGGAAGGTTCGATCACTTCGATCCAAGCGGTATACGTACCTGCGGATGACTTGACCGACCCATCGCCTGCGACCACCTTCGCCCACTTGGACGCCACCGTCGTTCTGTCCCGTGACATCGCTTCCCTGGGTATCTACCCAGCGGTCGATCCACTCGACTCGACTTCGCGCCAGCTGGACCCGAACGTGATCGGCCAGGAGCACTACGACACCGCTCGCGGCGTTCAGTACGTGCTGCAGCGTTACAAAGAACTGAAGGACATCATTGCGATCCTGGGTATGGACGAGCTGTCGGAAGCCGACAAGCAGTTGGTAAACCGTGCTCGTAAGATCCAGCGCTTCTTGTCGCAGCCGTTCTTCGTGGCTGAAGTCTTCACCGGTGCTTCGGGTAAATACGTTTCCCTGAAAGACACCATTGCTGGCTTCAAAGGCATCCTCAACGGTGACTACGACCACCTGCCAGAACAAGCGTTCTACATGGTCGGCGGCATCGAAGAAGCGATCGAGAAAGCCAAGAAACTGTAATCCAGGCGCCCGGAAACGGGCGCTCATCAGGTTGAGGCAATCAGATGGCTATGACAGTCCATTGCGATATCGTCAGCGCGGAAGGGGAAATCTTCTCCGGTCTGGTAGAAATGGTGATTGCACACGGCGAACTCGGTGACCTGGGTATTGCCATGGGCCACGCGCCGTTGATCACCAGCTTGAAGCCAGGTCCGATCACTCTGACCAAGCAAGGCGGGGAACGTGAGGTGTTTTACATCTCCGGTGGTTTCCTTGAGGTTCAGCCGAACATGGTCAAGGTACTTGCCGACACCGTGCAACGTGCTGGCGATCTGGATGAAGCCTCCGCTCAGGAAGCCGTCAAGGCTGCTGAGAAGGCCCTGAACGAAAAGGGTGCGGACTTCGACTACAGCGCTGCTGCTGTACGTCTGGCCGAGGCTGCAGCTCAGCTGCGCACGCTCCAGCAGATCCGCAAGAAGTAAGCGGCTACGCCGTGATGCTTATGCGCGATTGATTAAAAAGGGTAGCCTCGGCTACCCTTTTTCTTTTTTAGCAAAACACATCTTTGGTCTGAAGCCGGACCGTCCAGGATTGGTAGCCATTCATGTCTCTTGAAATCGTCATTCTCGCTGCAGGCCAGGGCACCCGCATGCGCTCTGCCCTGCCCAAGGTGCTGCACCCGGTGGCCGGCAACTCCATGCTTGGCCATGTTATCCACAGCGCCCGGCAGTTGGACCCGCAACGCATCCACGTAGTGATCGGCCACGGTGCCGATGCAGTGCGTGAGCGCTTGGCTGCGGATGACCTGAATTTCGTATTGCAGGACAAACAACTGGGGACCGGCCACGCCACCGCGCAAGCTGTGCCGTTCATTACCGCTGACACCGTGCTGATCCTCTACGGCGACGTGCCGCTGATCGAAGTGGAAACCCTGCAACGCCTGCTTAAGCACGTAGTGCCTGGTCAGATGGGCCTGCTCACCGTGGAACTGGAAGACCCCACCGGCTACGGACGCATTGTGCGCAATGCCGATGGCAAGGTCGCGGCCATCGTTGAGCACAAGGACGCCAGCGAGGCCCAACGTGCCATCACTGAAGGCAATACCGGTATTCTCGCCGTCCCTGGCAACAAGCTCGCCGACTGGATGAGCCGTCTGTCCAACAACAACGCTCAGGGTGAGTACTACCTCACCGACGTGATTGAGATGGCCGTGAGCGATGGCCTGCTGGTAGCTACCGAGCAGCCCCACGACCCTATGGAAGTGCAGGGCGCCAACGACCGCAAACAGTTGGCCGAACTGGAGCGTCACTACCAACTGCGAGAAGGTCGCCGCCTGATGGCTGAGGGCGTGACCCTGCGCGACCCTGCGCGTTTTGACGTACGCGGTGAGGTCACCGTGGGGCGCGACGTGCTGATCGACATCAACGTGATCCTCGAAGGTCGCGTAATCATCGAAGACGACGTAGTCATCGGCCCGAACTGCGTGATCAAGGACAGCACCCTGCGCAAGGGCGTGGTGATCAAGGCCAACAGCCATATCGACGGCGCGGTGATGGGCGAGGGCAGCGATGCTGGCCCGTTTGCTCGGTTGCGTCCGGGCACTGTGATGGGGGCCAGGGCGCATGTCGGCAACTTCGTCGAACTGAAAAATGCACGAATGGGCGACGACGCAAAGGCCGGCCACCTTGCCTACCTCGGCGATGCGGTGATCGGTGCTCGCAGCAACATCGGCGCTGGCGCAATCACCTGCAACTACGACGGCGCCAACAAGTACCAGACCACTATTGGCGAGGACGTATTCATTGGCTCGAATAACTCGCTGATTGCGCCAGTGACGATCGGTGATGGTTCGAATACTGCCGCAGGCTCAACCATCAACCAGGATGTGGATAAATCCCAACTGGCCGTAGCTCGGGCCCGCCAACGCAATATCGACGGCTGGAAACGCCCGGTCAAAATCAAAAAGACCTGAGTTATCCACAGCCTCATCAGCAGTGCTATCCAAATGTGGGAGGGGGCTTGTCCCCGATGGCGGATTTTCAGTCAATGTTCTAGTCGACTGATCGACTGCAATCGGGGGCAAGCCCCCTTCCACATTTGGCCTGCGTTGTTTGAAGAATCTGTTCCAGACGCTTGACGATATAGTCCTAATAGGTTTTGATTGCCTTCGTTATCTTTCGAAACGAAACTTATCAATACCATGTCGAAACGAAATACACCCCAACGACGCCACAACATCCTGACCTTGCTCAACGAACAGGGCGAAGTCAGCGTGGACGAATTGGCCAAGCGTTTCGAAACCTCGGAAGTCACTATCCGCAAGGACTTGGCCGCCCTAGAAAGTAACGGCCTGTTGCTGCGCCGCTACGGTGGTGCGATCACCATGCCTCAGGAACTGGTAGGCGATCCTGCCCAACCGATCTCGGCCTATAAGCGTGCGATCGCCCGTGCTGCCGTGATGCGTTTGCGGGAACACGCCCGCATCATCATCGACAGCGGCAGCACCACCGCCGCCATGATCCCGGAACTGGGCCACCAGCCCGGACTCGTGGTCATGACCAACTCCCTGCACGTAGCCAGCGCCTTGAGCGAATTGGAACACGAGCCGGTGCTGTTGATGACCGGCGGCACCTGGGACCCGCATTCGGACTCGTTCCAAGGCCAGGTCGCCGAGCAGGTGTTGCGTTCCTACGACTTTGATCAACTGTTCATCGGCGCCGACGGCATCGATCTGCAGCGTGGCACTACCACCTTCAACGAATTACTGGGTCTGAGCCGTGTGATGGCCGAGGTCGCCCGTGAAGTGGTGGTGATGGTCGAATCCGACAAGATCGGCCGCAAGATTCCCAACCTGGAACTGCCCTGGAGCAGCGTCCATACCCTTATCACCGATGATCGCCTGCCGCTTGAGGCCCGCGACCAGATCCAAGCCCGCGGCATTACGCTGATATGCGCGGCAATCATCTAGGAGAAGCACCATGTGTGGAATTGTTGGCGCAGTCGCCGAACGTAACGTTACCGCCATTCTGATCGAAGGCCTCAAGCGCCTTGAATACCGTGGCTACGACAGCGCCGGCGTGGCCGTCTTCACCAACGCCGGCAAGCTTGAGCGCATGCGTCGCCCGGGCAAGGTCAGTGAGTTGGAGCAGGCCCTGGCCGGCGAACCGCTGGTAGGTCGTTTGGGGATTGCCCACACTCGCTGGGCCACTCACGGCGCACCGTGCGAACGTAACGCCCACCCGCACTTTTCCGGTGACCTGGCCGTGGTGCACAACGGCATCATCGAAAACCACGAAGTGCTGCGCGAACAGCTCAAGAGCCTGGGGTACGTGTTCACCTCAGACACCGACACTGAAGTCATCGCCCACCTGCTCAATCACAAGCTCAAGGACCACAGCGACCTGACCACCGCCCTCAAGGCCACGGTCAAGGAACTGCACGGCGCCTATGGCCTGGCCGTCGTCAGTGCCAGCCAACCGGACCGTGTGGTAGCCGCCCGCAGCGGCAGCCCGCTGGTGATCGGCCTGGGCCTGGGCGAGAACTTTCTCGCTTCCGACCAACTGGCCCTGCGTCAGGTCACCGACCGATTCATGTACTTGGAAGAAGGCGATATCGCCGACATACGTCGTGAAAGCGTGGCGATCTGGGACGTTAACGGTAATTCCGTCGAACGCGAAGCCGTGCAATACCGCGACGGCGCCGAAGCGGCCGATAAAGGCGAATACCGCCATTTCATGCTCAAAGAGATCCACGAGCAACCTGCCGTGGTCCAGCGCACGTTGGAAGGTCGACTGAGTCAGATCCAAGTGCTGGTCAACGCGTTCGGCCCCCAGGCCGCCGAGCTGTTCGCCAAAGTGCGCAATGTGCAGATCGTCGCTTGTGGCACCAGCTACCACGCCGGCATGGTTGCCCGTTATTGGCTGGAAGACCTGGCTGGCATCCCGTGCCAGGTCGAAGTCGCCAGTGAGTTCCGCTACCGCAAGGTGGTGGTGCAGCCCGATACCCTGTTCGTGACTATCTCCCAGTCCGGCGAAACCGCCGACACCCTGGCCGCGCTGCGCAACGCCAAAGAGTTGGGCTTCCTCGCCAGCCTGGCGATCTGCAACGTCAGTATCAGCTCCTTGGTACGTGAGTCCGACCTGACCCTCCTGACCCAGGCGGGTCGCGAAATCGGCGTAGCTTCCACCAAAGCCTTCACCACCCAACTGGTTGGTTTGTTGCTACTGACCCTGTCCCTGGGCCAAGTGCGAGGCACCCTGGCCGAAGGTGTTGAAGCTACCTTGGTGGAAGAATTGCGCCGCCTGCCGACTCGCCTGGGCGAAGCACTGGCCATGGACAGCGTCGTGGAAAAAGTCGCCGAGCTGTTCGCCGACAAGAACCACACCCTGTTCCTTGGCCGTGGCGCGCAGTACCCGGTGGCGATGGAAGGTGCCCTCAAGCTCAAGGAAATCTCGTACATCCACGCCGAAGCCTACCCGGCCGGCGAGCTGAAACACGGCCCGTTGGCACTGGTGGATGACGACATGCCGGTGGTCACTGTGGCGCCGAACAACGAACTGCTGGAAAAGCTCAAATCCAACCTGCAGGAAGTACGCGCCCGTGGCGGCCAACTGGTGGTATTCGCCGACGAGAAGGCGAGCATGATCAATGGCGAAGGCACCCACGTCATCAACATGCCGCACATCAACGACACCTTGTCGCCGATCCTCTACACCATCCCGCTGCAGCTGCTGTCGTACTACGTGGCCGTGCTCAAGGGCACTGACGTAGACCAGCCGCGTAATTTGGCCAAGTCGGTGACAGTCGAGTAATACCTCGCTCACCTGGAGGCCCTGATCGTAAACATTAAAGTCTGTCTCTGAATATTAAAGTCTGTCTCGCTTGGAGCCTCCGAGGGCTCCAAGCGACGATCTATTTCTCCCGCCTCTCTGGTTCCTTGAATTCCTGGGTGATCCACCTTGCTGCTCACCATCCAACCGCACGAATCCCTACGTTCCTTTATAGAAAGACATTTCTACCTAGATTCTCGATCACCTGAGTCGATCAAGTTCAAGGAAATATCCAGGTACTACATGCGGGGATCGTCTATCGGTTTCATCGCTGAGGTACTTGGCAGATCTGACACATACGGTTTCAATCGTCTGCTCCACGATCACACAAGTTATTCGCAAGTGGCGGTTTTCCCAGACTCCGGCCAGCAAAGCTACACCAGATGGAGTTATCAGACGTCTACTATTAGATTTGAAACTGAGAGTCAGCTTCCCGGAATTTGCATCGACTGTGTAAAAGAGGATATTGATTCGCTTGGTTTCCCCTATTGGAGACGTGACCACAGATATGTGAAGGTTTGCGCGAAGCACAATACGGTACTGCTTAGGAAATGCCCTGTTTGTGGAGCCGATATCAGCCGTCACAGCTTGGGATATGGGCATGACCTTCTATGGAACGGATGTAAAGGTCGTTATATTCATCAATATGAATCAAAGAAAAATCAAGATGAAGGACAGCGATTATTTTCAAGGATTTTTGCGGAAATTGGCGAGTCGAAACTTGCTGTTGATCTTGAATTTGTTCTTGCGCATCTTGCAGATGAGGCTATAACACTTTCCGCTGCTGGGAAAATTTCTGAAGAAAAACTAAACGCAATTTATTGGAGACTTGATGGTGCCAGAAGAATTTCAGATACAAAAATCAATTATCGCCCTGACGTTATTTATAGCCAGAATATTATAGACGTCATAGGAGCTGTATATGGGAGCTTCGCAGGTTTGCTAGATAGGCTGGATAAAGCAGGTGGGTTGGTGCGGAACGTTGATGACCTAATGCGTGTCGAGTACCGGGTCTGCTTTTAGATATTACTTGTCATCCTTATCATCAAAATAATCGCTGAACGCGTTCCCCAAGTCATCATTTGTTGGTTTCCCTAAAGGCGGACGCTTAGGGCGCCTCGGGGTTTGAGCCTTCATGTCGGTATCCAGCTTCAAGCTTTTATGCGTTTCACGCTCCTCAGCCGTCAGCGCACCTTTGAAAACAGCTTGTGCGACACGGTTGTCGCGTTCCTTCCTTACGAACTGCACCACATTAGACCGCGTGGGTGAGCCGAAGGGGCAAATAAGGTCCTCTCGCTTGGATTTGTTTTGAATTGCAATCCGCTCCAGTTCCTCAACGTCTATTCTGTATGAATAATACGCACTTGAGGTATACGCTTGATGAACATCCTCAAGTTTAACCCATGTGCGGTTCGAGGCACGAGCTTGAATATATGCTTGTACCATCAGGTGAATGGCTGCACGCTTAAGCCCATAGCTCCCACGATAAATTTCGTGAGAAAAATCTGCGGGTTCGGCCCGAATTCGACCGTCACTCACAGTAATACATTCATCTATGAAATCAGCCCAGATTTTTGACTCTGGTGCATCCGGCCACATGATTCTAGGCTCTGCTACTAAACGTTGAGTGTCTTCTTGGTTACGTTTGAGCAGCTTATGCCCCAAGCTGAAGTTCGATACATACACCATGGGTAAGCCGAGGCCGGACATAGTAAGCAGTATGTCGGTCGTTAGGGCTACGCCTTTCCCAGGCGTTAAATGCTGCATTTCCTCAAGCACTGCCAGAGATATACCGCGCTTGTTTGCTTGCTGCTGTGCTCTTAATTTGAGGGTTGCAACGTTCTCACGGGTAGACACTTCAGTGCCAAGGAAATCAGTGAGTAGCTGCTTACCAGACGCTTTACCCTTAGCGCTAGCGTACCAGTAAGAGTCGGCCGTTTGGGGTTCCATGCAATGATCTATTTTGAACTCAGTAGGACCGGGCATTACGCGAAGTAGCGCTTCGATGGTCGCCGATTTACCCACACCCGCTAAGCCAGTCAGACAAACTGGAAACGTTTCTGATGGTGTTGGGTAATACAAACCGTTGACAAAAATTTGTTCTGTTTCGGACCGCATCGTCGAGTGTATCGCTGCTTTTCCTACCAGCTCTGAAATCAGCTCCAAGCTAAATTGATTTGGTAGAAAAATCTGCCTCAGTTTCATATCAAGGAAGTGAGCAGCTAACATTGGAGGTAGTCGATCAATGTCGCCAACGGGTTCTGGGCGGATCGTTACCTTTTTTCGAATGTTCTCGATATCAATCAGACCATCGAATCGCGTCCGCATTCTTTCGATCATGATTTATTACCCATAATTCGTCTTTGATCATGTAAGTCTCGCTGTGCTTCAGGGCTCTTTGCGGCTCGTCCCGGTTTTCTCACACCGGTATGCCACGCCTTGCCTGTCTCTTTTTCATACTCTTGATAGTGATGTTGTTCAATGGCAACTTTTTCGTTCCGGCGTTTTGCTTGAGCTTGGAGTCGTAACTCGTTGATGAACTTAAGGTCTTCCAGCGAAATATCCCCGCTTCCAGGTCTTGTGCTTGCGGTGTAAACGAAACTTAGCTCGTGAAGCCTGCCCTCAACCTCTACCCATATGTGACGCACACACATTGTCATGCTGTATGCTATTACGCGAATCACGCCACTGTGAGCAACGCGGTCAAATATACCGGTATTAGTAAGCTCTTTTGAGTTGTATTTTCTCCCGAAAAAATAAACGCCTTTTTCTTTGATCACCGCAGGCATAGGTGTCAAAAACTCTCTAATGGCTTCTTCAAATGACACCTTAATGCCATGGTTGCGGCCTAGGGCATCGTGGTAATTCCAAACATTCAGAGGGGTTGGTGAGAAACGTTCCAGCCACATATCTCCATCCATCCGGTCGCTTGCGTCGGAGGTCTCGTTGTCCTTGATAACCCTACGTATCTCTCTACGTGCCATCTCAACAAGATTGAGACCGCTATGAACGTGTACCGGCTGATCTTTGAACTGCTTATCCCTCGGGTGGGATGATTCAACTGTGGCTTTTGATTGCCCAGAATGTGTAGGTGTAACTTCCAGTCGGCCTAGCCATTCTTTTGATTCAGAAACGTTCATGTACACTGCAGGGCCTCTATCGAATATCATCTGGCTTGAGAGTCCTTCACAGGGCCACTCCTCTGGCTTGATATCGATACCAAAAAGCTCACAGTATTTAACCTTGCCTACTGCTATACAAAATAAGGCCATTCGGTATGCCTCTAGACTTTCCCTGCTTCTGGCGAAACCGATACCTACAACCGCCCCTGAAAGTGCACACACTGCTCTTACTACACAAAATGAGTCCAGCGGTGCTCCTTCGATGATTCCCGATATTTTTTCGCTCGGATAATAACCATCGAATTCCAACCGCTGGTTTAGGTTGCCAATCATATGAGCAAAGCTTCCGATGTCTCCAGATTTAGCACGGGCAGCGCTTGGCCCTATCATTTCTTGCGCAAGGGCTGCTGGTTCTGTTTGCCGTTTTACCCAATTCCAGAATTGATTGAAACTTGGAAAAGGCTCACCTTTGGGATGGTAAAACTCTTTTCCCGCTGAACCCTGACGAGTACGGCAACCAAAGGTCTTTCGCAGTGAATCCCCGTAAATATCGTCCTTGGTCTTATCTACCCGTTTGTGTTTCGAGAAGCCGTGCAGAATTTTTTCCTTCATTTCAGGTGTTACGGGATACCCATGATTCTGACCATGGCCGGAGGGGCGACCAAGTTTTTTATCGGTTTTCTCACTCCTGTCCCATTTGCCGCACTGGTCAAAGCGAGGCATCAATGCCCACTTAGTTTGCCCAAATACAAGGTAAGTGAAGAACCATAGCCTGATCCGTGCAGGATGCTGCCTTGGCTTTGAAGCTCTGGCGTGAGCATTGATGATTGCCTCTGGGTCATCTGAGGCCAGTATCTCCGCTCTCTTGGGAATTAGTTCTGCGATGCTCATCAGGCGGCCGTCAACTTTCTCCTCGTATGACTGTTTCGGGCCAACGCGGCGGCTTTCGCGCCATTTGGTTTCGATGCCTGCTGTCGCTCCCAGCCATGGCGGATAATCATGGCTGCCTGCCTCTACGATCTCACCATCCTCTAGCGCCGCTTCAAAGCGCAGCCGGGTCATCGTGTGCAGTTTTGCAGTTGACCCTTTTTCATCGAACTCGACCAGGCGGACACGGTTACATCCACCATCGCTGATGAGAAAGTGGTATTCCTTTCCTTTGATGAGCTCACCGCAGCCCTGGGGAGCGATGAGCCGAGATCCCGCCATCATTTGGTGGCTTCCGAGAAGAAATCCCGATAGTGGTCAATCACTTCGCACCGGGCCTGTCCAAGTGGTTGGTCAATCTGTATATATTGAAATAGGTCTACTGGCAGGGCTCGATTCCAAATATCTTGGTATATCCGTGCGATAAACTGATCCCGATGCCCCCATTTGTTGCTGTAGGCGATGGCTGCCAGCGCAGGAGGGCGACCTATATTAAAGTCCTCTTGCAGTTGATGGCTGAAGTCCTCCAGCAATTGAGAGTCAAGGCTGAGAGGCCGATCATGTAATCCGAAAATCTGATCCAAGTTGGCTACGACAATTGGATCTATATCGTCGAGCGAGAGATTTACTGTTCTGATGCCGGCGCTTGCATAATAAGTTTCTTCTAGGCGAAGACGTAACTCAGCGCGTTCACGATCTTCTCTCCGCGCTTCTAATGATTTCACTTTTGAACGCCGTTTCTCCATAAAATCAAACTTGGAAAGTTTGATGTTCCAGTTTAGAGCATAGGGTGCTGTGCCCGGCTCTCGGAGGTAGATCAGTAGGTCACCCAAGTATGGGTAGGCGGACCACTGGCGTTCGCCGCACGGCGTTTCTATCACCACCTTGGCATGGTCCATCCCTATATCTTTTGCTGCGGCGAGAGTTCCGACTAGAGGACTTAGACTCAAGCCAAGGGCGAAAGGGTGGCCATGCAGGGGATGTACATGCGGCACCGGGTGCAGCATTTTTTGCTCATGAATTTCAAACACTGCTGGATTGAACAACGCTAGTTGTGTGAACACTCGTTCAGGAATAGATAGCAGGTGAAGTGTGCGGCCCAGCTTTCGGCTGTTAAGGCGGCAGATCCTCGAAGTCTTCGGGGCTTCACCTGGTACAGCACAAATGGCGGGAACGTAATCGTCCCCCCACCGGAAATTGCCCTGGCGGTCTCTAATCCGCTTCAGCGTTTTTTCAGAAATCATTATTGTCCATACCCATACCACTTGTTCTGCCAGAGGTGGCCAAGTGGAGTACATGCGTACGAAAGGCGTACGCACACGACCTGGTCCTGTTGGGGCACCCGGATTTACGTTTCAAGGGACGAAGGGGGACTGCAGGGCTTGACGCCCCGCACACGCGGATAGACAATGATCGTGTCAGGGCACTAATCTTGACACAGGGGCTTGGGGTAAAACTCAGGCCTTTGTCTATTCTGGCTCCCCGAAAAGCTAACCAGAATTCTTCATACCGCTTACCTCTTTATATTCTAAATTTGGCTACTTTACTTGGCAGCGAACTTTTTGCTCTAGGCGCATAGCGAAGTTTGGAGACTTAGCATACGCTGCTATCTATGCATTTTTAGATCGATTCGCAGTTAAGCCTATAGCGATTATTACGCATGGTAACGCTATGAAAGCTGTGTTGACAACCTTAAAAGTTTTTTGCAAAGCGCACACAAGATTCCGGTCCCTTCCCTAGCTGCTTGATATAGCGTAAGTTTGTATGGTTGATGTGTGCAAAAGGTTTCAATTGCTCTTCGTTGGATAACTTAGAAGTTATCCACATCGCTAAGGCGTAGCTGAATATCTACGCTATCTGATAGTTCCAAAAAAACTATCCACAACTGCCATCCGGCTACAATAAGTTATCCACAGCACGTATGCGTGCCCGAGAAGCCTTTCGCATGGAGAGGTGCCCATGGCTACCTCTTGTTTTGGACTTTCCCTCGCTTGGCTACCGGGAGAGACGTTCTTCAGTCTTTGCAGTCGTCTGCATTTCCTGTCTGGTCACCTCCGCCCAGCCGCGACTACCGAGCAGCTGTTCAGCCTCTCAGAACGGTGCATCAAGCACGATGTGCCTTGTGGTTTGGATGCTTTCGAGCGGAACACCTCGGGCCTTTGGGGAGAAGCCATCTCCATCATCGAACAGCGCACCATTTTCCCGTTCTTCTCCCCTTTTCAGTCGGATAGCTCAGTCGCCGGCGCCCTTGTTCAAATCAGAGGCCCATCGCTTGGACCGCTGAAGTACCAACTCGGCCTCGTTTGTGGAGGATTTGGTGCTGATCATCCTTTGCGAGCCTGCCGGTCCTGCATGGCTCGGGACCTGGACTCGTGTGGGGTCTCATATTGGCATCTGTCCCATCAGTACCCAGGCGTGGTGGTATGCCCTGAGCACAGTGAAGTGCTTTGCGAATGCAGCCAAAATCGCCGTTGGTGTGGGCGCTTCACTTGGACGATGCCCTGGGCTGGCACATTACGCGATTCGGATTATGGCGTGATCACCTACCTGGAACGGGAACGCCTCGCTCAACTGGCCTCGGCGTGCCGCGAGTTGGGGTCTCTAGGCTTGGCCAAGCACTTTGATCCAGTAGAGGTCGCCCAGCTCTACCGCAAGTGGCTACCAACGGAAAGCGCGGCACACAGCCTGTTGACGCATATCAGCCCCTTGCGAAGGTTTCGTCCATATGGTGGGCTACCATCTACTGAGACCGCCGCCGCCAGCTTCATCAGTCAAATGGTGCGGTCACCACGGCGGCACATTCATCCACTCAAACACCTGATGATGATTACCTGGCTATTCGGCGAGGTTTCGTCCTTTGCGGTATGCCACGATATCGCTTGTGCTCAGCGGAAAGCGCTTTCGGCACTGCCGACGTCACCCCCAGTACCTGACGTTTCAGTATCACCGGCAAACAGAAAGGGCCACGCTCGGCCGAAGCGGCTCAAGCCTGAGCTCAGGGCACTTTTACTGAGCCGACTTGCTGAAGGAACGGCAAAGGATGACATTTGCCGGGAGTTTCAACTCACCATATCCACGGTGAACAAGCTGCTCCGCGCGGAGCGTGGCGTTCAAGCGTCATGGGAGGCTCGACGGATGGCTCTCGATCAGGCTGATCATCGCTTACGATGGGCTGAGCTTCAGTTGCAGTTTCCATCGCATTCTCTCACTGAGCTTCGCCGCGAATGCCAATCGCTTTACACCTGGCTGCATCGTCACGACAGAGAGTGGTTGTATGCGCAAGCTAGTCAAATGCCCAAACCTGCTAGAAACCCTAATCCGCGAGTCGATTGGGAGAGCAGGGACGAGGGACTGCAACGTGAGTTGGAAGCTGAGATTATTCGGCGATTCGGATCGGATCAGAACCTGTGTCTCAAGCAGTCGCAGATTTTCTCCCTATTCCCACGCCTTGCACAGCGTCTGGAGCGTCGAGATCGATATCCGCGAACTCGGGTCTATATGAAGCTGCTGTTCAAACGATAGGGCCGTACTGATCGGCCAGGTGTGCATCATGACCCACATGCAGAAAGCGGCCGATGTGCTGGCAGTAGCCAGGCGAATCGTGTTCTTCACGGGGGCGGGTATATCTGCCGAGAGCGGCATACCGACCTTCCGAGACAAACTCACTGGATTGTGGGCAAAGCATGACCCACAGCGTTTGGAAACCGCTGACGCGTTTCGAGAGAACTCCGCGCTGGTATGGGGGTGGTATCTGTGGCGTCGGCGCCAAGTCACTCTGGCCCAACCTAACGCAGGTCATTACTCAATCCGCAAGTTTGCGAAGGCTGGCTGGGACGTATCGGTGATCACCCAGAATATTGACAATCTACATGAGCGGGCCGGAGTAGATGCAGTTGTCCATCTGCATGGCACCCTGCTGAGCGTGAAATGCTTTGCATGCCACCGTCCGATTGCATTGGAGCTAGAACAGTTGAGCATTCCCAAAGAGGGCGAGTTGGTTGAGCCGCCCAGGTGCAGCCGCTGCAATGGTCGAGCCCGACCGGGAGTAGTCTGGTTTAAGGAGAATTTACCTGAGGATGCCTGGCTGTCGGCTGTGCGGCTCGTCAGGACCTGCGACGTGCTTATCTCCGTAGGGACATCTGGTGTGGTTAGGCCGGCAGCGGACCTGCCTGAGATGGCCATCAAAGCAAAAGCCACCGTGATCCATGTAAATCTTGAGGATGTGAGCCTGGGAGGCGATAGGGAGATCATGTTGATAGGCAGCGCTGCGCAAGTGCTGCCGGAGTTGCTCGGATGCTTGGGAGTGAAGTAGTTATCTTGAGCGACCCAGCGAGCCGAGTTGGGATTAACTCATGTTTCGAAGCGGCTGATCACTACAATGAGAGAGAAACGGATTTAATCTGGCATACAGAGCATTGGGAGGTCAGTCCAATGAGTTCTTCAATCTTGAGACCTCAAACAGGGGCCGCAGCTCAACCGCCGACGTTCCAGTTGACCCATGCTGAGACAGGAAGCTTGAGTCATCTGGACATCCTGCGCCTTGTCCAAGCTGGTTTTGCCCTCAGTGATGTTCAGGCTATGGTCCGCTCATCAAGCCTGTTTAAAGCTCACAAGCTCCTAGAGCGAATCATGGGGAAGTCCGCTCGGACCATCCAACGGCTGAGTAATCTCCAGAACGAAGTCCGATTGAATCCCCAGCAGAGCGCTGTAGCGCTCCAATACGCCCAGGGACTTGAGCTTGCAGTGATGGTCTTCGGCTCTCAAACCCTCGCCGAGAATTGGCTGGGACGGTCATGTAAGCATCTGTCAGGGATTGTTCCTTTCGAGATGCTCAATACCTCGGTGGGTTTCAAGGTTGTGATGGAATACCTGGAGCGCGCTCGCTTGGGTGTTTATCAGTAGCGGCGTGCCCCTCCACGCGAGATATGGTCACTCGGGGATCATCTGATTTCATACGCTTGCTGACGTGAGGAGATAGGAGATGAAAGTTATCGGTAAGGTCGAAATTGATGGTGTCAGAGACGTTGTTTGCGATGTCTGCCGGCTCACCACCAAGGTAAACAACGTTGGGCTTCAATTTGCAACGTTGCAGGCACATTGGGGCTATGGAACGAAGCATGACGGTGAGCGCTACGAGATACACCTGTGTGAAGGCTGCTTTTTCCAAGCTGTTGCCGGCCTCAAGCAAGAGCGGCGTACTCAAGGGCTCTTCGACGATGATGGCAGAATGCCGAATGATGAATTCGGTTTGATTACGAGGGATGATTTCTTCAAGGACAGAGGTTGATGCAGCTTGGCCACAACGGCCGTTTCCGCAGAAGAAAATAGTAGTTCACTTCGATTGCAGGTTCTTGTTCAGAACGCACTAATTAAGAGGGAGCGGACCCATTGATGACCTGGGTCACGATGCGTTCTCTCACGCCACACAAGCTTTTGCCCGAATCCTGAAATCACGACAGATGCTTCGACCATAGTTATCGCAGGCACGCTCGCTTTGACTACTGGTGGCAGTGCTCTTCCGTTTGAACCGCCACCTCTGTCTGCGCCTGCAGAGAAGGGTACTCGGAAGGCACGTTCGTTGAAAGTTTACAAAAACCCGCATTCGGGCGAGATCGTTGAGACCAAAGGTGGTAATCACAAGCTGCTTAAAGCCTGGAAAAATGAGCATGGTTCGGATGTCGTAGAGTCTTGGCTTTCGAAGTGAATTACAGTTAGCAGACGCAAAGGCCCTCAATGAGGGCCTTTTTTTTCGCAGTCCGCTTTGCCATGTCAACGCTTCGTACTAGCTAAAGATCCCACCTACTCGGTACCTAGGCCCCTATCGATACACGGGTACAGGTAAAGCTTTGCTGGTTTCAGCCGAAACATTCCGAACGGAGAAAAAACTGGCTACGGCAGGCTACTACTGAACCATCCTGGGCTCTATCAGACGTCGACTTCATAGAACGTTCGCCTTGGATAGCTTTAAACAACATCTTCAAGCCCTGAGGCCTGCCATGCTTAGAAATGCTCCTTTGAGTACAAAGCTACTGCTTATTTTGATGTTTCCCCTGTTGGGCTTTCTGGTCTTCGCCGGGATTTTTGTAGCTGACAAACGAGAGACACTGAGCGAGATGAACCGAGCGGTCACCGCTACCGGCACCGCGCAGAAACTCAGTGACGTAGTAACCACTATCCAGCGTGAGCGCGGCGCAAGCGGCGTGTTTCTGGGCAGCGGTGGTAAGACGATGCAGGACAAGTTGAAAGTCTTACGCCAAGAAACCGACCGTGCGGTGAGCGCGATGCATGCGCAATCGACCGAGGGTCTTATCGCGCCTGACAAGATGCTGCGCGCAATTGATGGTTTGGCCGGACTGCGTCAGCAGGTGGACACGCTCGCAATCAATAACGGCGAGTCCGGCACCCGATTCACCGATCTTATCAAAAATTTGATCGGCTTCTCTTACTCACTGGAAACCAGCATTGAGGATCCGGAAATCCTGCGTGGGCTGAGTTCACTCAATCAGTTCGTAGACATGAAAGAGCGCTCTGGTCGAGAGCGTGTACTGCTTGGCCTGGCATTCAACCAAAACCGTTTTGATGCGCCGCTGTTGTCACGTTTCAGCCGCAACATGGGCGAGTTCTCCGGCTATTTCGAGGCCTTTCAACGCTGGGCTCCTGCCGTGTTCAAAAATAAGCTGGATGCGGTTCTACAACAGCCCGCATCCGTCGATGTAGCTCGCCTGCAAAAACTCGGATTTGATACGCCTCTAGGCGATCCGCTTAATATCAAACCCGAAGACTGGTTCAACCTTTCCACCAGCCGTATCGACATGATGGCTCAGGTCGAGGCTGAACTGGGCCAGACGGTCGTGAGCCTAGCCAATGTCGCGCGTACCGATGCCCAGCGCAGTCTGTATGTCGCAATAGCCACCGTCATTCTGATGTTGATTGCGGTGCTGTGGCTCGCTTCGGTGATTATTCGCAATATCAAAATCGCTGTGGTCGACGTGAACCGCACCCTTATTTCGCTATCCACGCGTGACCTAACTGCCAGAACCCGTTACACCGGCAGAGACGAGTTTGGCGAGATCTCGCGTAACCTGGATAACATGGCCATACAGATCGGTGAAGTGATCCGTGAGATCGGGAGTGCCACGGCGCAGGTCGCGACCGCCGCCGAGCAGTCTTCGGCTGTGGCCCTGCAAACTAGCAATAACGTCGTCCAGCAGCGTCAAGGCACCGATCAGGTGGTCACTGCCATCAGCGAGATGAGCGCCACGGTCAAAGACGTGGCGCGCAGCACTACCGACGCCGCAGAGATGTCGCAGCGCGTTAATGCCAGCACTATGCAGGGCAAGGCTGAAATCGAGAACACCATCAGCTTGATCAAAGGGCTTGAGGTTCAGGCCGAACAAACATCCCGAATCATTGAGGAGCTCAAGGGTGAAAGCTATTCCATCTCCTCGGTTTTGGATGTGATTCGTGGTGTAGCAGAGCAAACCAATCTGCTAGCTTTGAACGCTGCCATTGAGGCTGCCCGTGCCGGTGAGCAGGGTCGTGGATTTGCCGTGGTCGCCGATGAGGTGCGGAATCTGGCCAAAAAGACTCAGGATTCCACCGTCAGTATCCAGAAGATGATCGCCAATCTGCAATCCGGCTCCGACCGTGCCGCCACTTCCATGCAGGAAACTCTAGGGAAGGCTCAAGAAGGCGCGAGCAACGTAGTGCGCGCAGGGGAGTTGCTAGAAGAAATAGCCGAGGGCATCGCGACCATCAGCGACAGCAACATACAGGTCGCCTCGGCGGCAGAACAACAGAGTCAGGTTGCCGAGGAGATCCACCGCAACGTAAACGACATCAACACTCTGGTTATCCAGGTCAGCGCCGGTGCTGAACAAACCGCCGTCACCAGCCGCGAGTTAGCCCGCTTGGCCGAGCAACAGCAGGGGCTGGTGGGACGGTTCAAGGTGAACTGAGTTACAAGTTTTTTTACCGGATGCTCAAATGCCCGAGAGAATGACTTTCGGGTATTTGAGGATTGGTAGGTGAGAGGGTGACGCGCCTATAAGGGCTACTTTGCTCAACGCGATAAACGAGGCTTTTCATGACGCCGGATGAGGTCAGGCCATGGATTATCAGCCGTCCTACGGCTTTCTGAAGGACTGCTTATACCGTTCTGAGTCATACAAGGTGACTTTGGCAGACGCTTACTGAACATCTTCCTAAACGAAACCACATGACGATTATCGAGCAAGCAGCCATGGGAGACGCAAGTGAAGAGAGCGTTTTATTGGAAACAGAACATTAGCGACTGGGTTTGAACGCCAAAAAGTCTTCCATGGCATGAAACTCCAACTGCTTGGCCTTGCGAGTCGGGGAAAGGTACGCGGCCATCTCTTCGAAGATGCCATCGTGATCCTTCAGGTCGGTATCTGTGTAAACGATGATAGGGATACCCCATTTTCGGAAATAGGCCTTGAGCTTGCGCATCTCCTTCTCGAAGTTCGCCTGAGCCTCTTCATTAATTAGTTTCTGGGTCTTACCGCTGGTTTCTTTCAGCCTGCCGTGGGTTGACCAAGGCGAAATTTCGAAACCGACCTTCGACAAGGTGAAGGGATCAATGATGGTGAAATCTAGGCGGTGCTCATGGTTAGCCACCTTTCCTCCGTAGCGCAGTTCCGGAATCAGCAGCGGTACGTCCAGTGGATGCTCGCTATCGAGCACGAATTGGCAGTAGCGCTTTGCTATTTCCATTTCGTGCGTTGATCCAGAGTTGCGCACTAGGGTCTGGCGGAAGAACTTCAGATATTGATCTACGGAAGAAAACTCAATGCGATCATCTTCGTCGGGTATTACGAAACCAGTCTGCAGGATATGGCCGATGGTCCAGTAATTCGGTTTGAAATGCCGAATCTCGCTCTTATCATTCTCCCAGGCTCCATTTTTGAACCGGGGAGTTACCAGGATGCCATAGGATGCATTTTTCTGACCTATCCAAATTTCGGCGTCCTCTACTTCTGGACGCTTTCGGGCAAGTGCATCGAATTGACGAAGGTAGGTTCGAGTTAGAAACAATTTGAACCAGCGCTCCACAATCTTGGAGTTCTTGATGTGCGCGTGAGCGTCGAAGTAGGGATTGCCGGGCCGTGCGGCAGATCCGAGTTCATCGAGGACTTTGAGGAAACCGCGGACATAGAGCGCGATGAACTGCCCGGGTGAGTCGATGACTTCGTGCTTGATGTCGATGTACTCGGCGTGCTTCCCGCCATAAGTCGCATTCAACGAATGCTCGCTTGGGTAACAGGTGACTTTTAGAACGTTTTCCTTAAGTTCGTTTATTTCCGCCGAAAGCTCAGCAATCCGACGATTGCGCTGTGTTTTTACCGGATCTCTAGGAGCCACTGTTGTTGTTCCTTTCCTTGGTCGCCATGCCGCGAGGCGCTCTTGGCTTTTAGCTCGGAGCCGGAGTGCGGCGCTTCGCTGTTGAGAATCCATGGATTCTCAGTAGTGGTCAACTCATCCCGGAAACTGCGTTAGGTTTTTTCTCAGCTAAGCAGCCGGTGTTGGATGCAAACTAGAATTCTTTTTCAGGCGATATGGCCTGCTCCGCGTCCTCCTATTCCCATTGTGCATAGACATCGCCTAGGATACGGGAAACACAAGGAGTGGCATTTTGCTAATACTTCATCTATCCGGCCTTACAGTGTTTTTGGATAAGAGAGCTTTACTGAATGTCGAATCCCCCACGCAATCATCACTTTATCCCCCAACACTTCCTCAAAGCTTGGCAACACACGAATGGCAGAATTTTCCGCTATCGTCGTTTACCTTCAAGCGGTGCGATGGAAATCAAGACGGTTGCCATAAAGCACACTGCTTCAATTCAGGATTTGTACCGTATCGACTTTGCAGATGGCGGATTTGAGGTCGAATCCAGCTACATCACCCCGATGATTGACGAAGCTGGTCATAAGATTATCGAGAAGGCACGTGGCAGTAGAGTTAACGATTGGAATCTGGCCGATCGTCGGCAACTGGCGAACACCCTTACGTTGTTGGAAGCTCGCCATCCAGACATCCTCAAAGCCATGGATGTTCGCTCAGAACTCGATCTCTTGCGGCAGAGGATGAAGGACGACCAGATCTTCTCGCATCGCTCAATCGATGATGTTATCGACTACTTTAAGTCGAGTGATTCGCTCGGGGTGGTGTCGTTGGTGTTGCTTGCCCAAAACGAGACTTTGCCGTTAATTGACCAGCCGTTCTCAGATGGTCTCGTGGCAGCGCACATGCAGGAGTTCAGCTGGGAGTTACCATGCTTGCTTGCTTCTGATTACCCCGCATCCCGCTGGGGAGACTATCTGAAGAACCTGTTGTTCATCATCGCCATCGCCCCAGGTAAAGCATTGGTATTTTCCGATGATCCGAACGTTATGGTCTTTGGTCGCCTTAAGTCGCATGCTCGTGCTCGACTCATCAACTTATATACCTTGGCGAAGGCGCGCGCTGCTTACTACTGCGACGGTGCGCAAGGTGAGTTCATTAGCTGCCATCTGGGCTGGGCTCTGGACCACCCAACTCTCGCAGAGCAGCGTGAATACGTCTCAAATTTCTTGATGGATGAAGATGCTTGGGATGTTTAGGGCGATTACATCAATTTCGAATACTTTTGAACAGGCTGCCTACGATCAGCAGGCAGCCATTAAACATCAGTGATGAGGTCGCTTGTTGCTCGTCATGCCGTCTAGGTGATGCGAGCTCAGGGATTCATCCTGCTGGCGTAATTCCTCCAAACACTCTGCCGAGGCTTCGCATTGCACCTCGGCATTTTGTCGCTGCGTCAGAGCCTCCAACCATTCAAGATACTGCTGGATTGTCGTAGAGTCAGTCTTGTCCATCGTGGTGGTTTTTGCCTTGTGCTTAGACGGGAAATTGTAGAGTGTTTGATGAATAGCAGTGCTTTGGTCGATGTTAATCAGTGGCCTTGGAGAACTGAACAACACGATAAGTACGAAAAACACAGGTCGAGTCTTTGCAGACGGCCAAGACAATAGCTTAGTTTTCAGAGTCGATTTTTTTTCTCTTGCAGTCATATATGGGATTCTCTTTGCACATTGCATGACACGCGCAGTTAGCGCGATAGCAAAGCGGCGCTTTGCAAAGAGGATTTACAGTTTTGAAATTCAGTGGCTTTGGACGTGTTCCAGGCGCTCTAGAACGACCCTTTCAACCATCCGAAATGGTTGTTGAGCTGCCTTGAAAAAAAGGCAAGGAACCACTTCGCCCATTGCTCTTGGCAAATAGAATCCTCTGATCGTTACACTGATGTGGATAAAGCGAAACTCCATCTTGCAGACGGATTTCGCCATTGCTCATAGATGCCGTTCAGAAGGATACCGGTCGGTGAAAATCAGAAAGACCGTGATCAAGAACTTTCGTGGTGTGAATGCGCTTGACTGGAACGTACCGCCAGCTGACATCCTCTGCCTCATAGGTAAAGGCGACTCTTCCAAGTCAACTATCCTGGAAACCCCGCAATAACTGGCGGCTTATGCCGAGGTCAGCGACGCCCGGGAACTGGAAGGCTACGGCGATCTATTGAAGGGCCAGGCGGTCGACGTGCACGATGCTCTGTGGCACAGATGCAGCGGGACGCCGAGCAGATGGCTGAGCGGGCCGCACTTCTGCACCAAGTGTTGGCCGATGTTGACGCGGAACGCCGCGCGGCGGATCTGGAGTAAACACAAAGGAGCTGGCTATTCCATCCAGGAACGGCCAACAGGACGACAAGGAGTAAGGCAATGACAGAGCAGTTCAATCCCGAAAAGAACTACGAGCTTCGCTTTGATCGCCAGTGGATGGGCGTTGTGCGCAAGGGGCTGTATTACGAGGGGGCTGACGCGTGGCGAGTTGGTGAGATTCACGACGGGAGGTTTTACTACAACGGCAAAGCGGCCGGCACCGTCGACGGGCTGATCGTGACCAGGACCGAACCCAAACCGCAAACGCTGCTGCAACTGGTGCCGCTGGAGGAATAAGCGCGCCGCACGGGGATGTCCTGCAGGATTACCAATAAAGCCGCTTATGTAAAAAAGGCCTCCACACTTTGACGATGTGCAGGGACCTTTTTTTGTCCACGGAACGTGACCCGTAACGGTAGGGAAAACAGGCACAAAAAAACCGCCGTTGGAGGGGCGGTTGATTTGTGCGTACCGAATTGGAGTTCGGTTTGCGGTTCGCTGAAAGCGCTGACGAATTGAGCATAAATTACGGTTGCACCATTGCGCAATACGTTCATGGATAATAACGGTGCTTCATCGTAGGTCAGTAAGGCTCATTGAATTGTATAGAAGCCTTCATAGAAACCTCATTGAATCGTTAATGGAAACCAGCGAACTGCGCCGAACTCCACGAAAATGCGGTGTATCTAGCCATATTCGGCTAAATTGAGCCGTCATTGTGAAAATTCCTAGAACGTCACGAGCGCGCGCAGTCAAGGACTTGACGCGAAATTGCATATTTATTTCAAAAAAACACTAAAGTGCTTTTTTCTGTCGTAGGTTTTGCGGTATTACGTAAGTCGTGGGCACGTAATGCCCTGGCCCCTTAACCGCGTCTGGAAAACGCGCCGGGAAGGAAGGGCCGAAAAACACCTGGCTCGCTGAAAGCGCTGACCCCTTTCAGTATCCGTCGCTTTGCCCGGTAAGGGTGACGGTTGTCAGGCTTCTTTGAGGAAGCCGCCTATGCGCCTTTTCAAATTGAGTTGCCGCGCCGCGTGGGGAAGTTTCTGCGCGCTCGTAAAGGTAGCGCAAGGCTACCGGGTTTTTGCCTGGCTGCGTGACCATTACGACGACCTTTGACCGCTGCAGGCCCCGCACATGCGGGGCTTTTTTCTGTGCCTGGTTCACCTGTTACAAACTCTCTCGGGATCACTAAAAGCCCAGGGAAATCACGCCCATTCATCGAATTCGATTGACACAAGTGTCACCTTGTATATGATTGTCCTTGAGCGCGAAACCAGTTGCCTCCAGCGGCTATAACTGGCGTAGGAACCCCGTCGATGGCTGGAACATCAGCGTAGGGTGAGACCTCCACACCCCTGCTTGAGGGTGTGTATATGAATATCAAGCTTAAAATTTCAGGGCTACTTTCCAAGTAGCCCTTTTTCTTTGCCTTCAGAAAAGTGTGTAGCGCTTGTACAGCAGCTGTCCATGGCGATGCTTGTTGAGCGATTTTGCGTCGGTGTGCATGAAGTTCCACAGCATTTTTCCCTCGAAAAACGCAACGCTGACCAGCATCTGCCGTTTGGATTCGTATGCTCCGATAAAAGCCAGGCGATCGCTTCCGTCGGTGAAAGCCACTTTCCATACTTCCAGTGGACCGGTTAGCGTATCTAAAGCCAACCTCACATAGCGCTCACGGGCATCCAGTCGTTTTTCGACAATATGAAAAATGCTGGTGCGCAGAATCGTTACATCGCCCATTGGGGTTTCGACGGTTAGGGACAAGATAGCGGGGTCAATAAATCCTAGGTGTTGAGCCGTCACTTCGATGGCTTCCTCATGGCTAGTCGCCGCAACTACTTCTTCCAGAGCCTGTGTACGCATCTCACGCTCTAGAGTACGGAGGTCTGGAAGATGGCAATCAACCCAAGTGGGCTGGCCCTTTATTTCAGAAATCTTGGGTAGGAGAGTGTCCGTGCTCAAACGTCGTTGCTCAATCTAGGCGGTGGTCAGGTCATCATTGTGCCATGTCTAGAAAAAGACGTTTGCAACAGCCCGGCGCACCGATCAGTTCATGATGTCACTCAGTGCTGCGCGTAGGAGCCTCTGTAACTATTTCCATCGGCGGGGGGCTGCGCTCGGCATCCCTCGTAGGTTGGCAAGCCTAAGCCTCACTGTGTTCCACAGGCCTTGCCGCTGACGCAGTGCAAGGCATCATCCAGCGAGTAGACCCGGGCGGGCTGAAGTAAGCGGATGAACAGCATCTCGATGGGTTGGATACGGCCAACTAGGTGGACAAACACATCGACCGATCCCAATTCCCGTACCAGTGGGCCCAGCCCGGTCAGCGTGGGTGCGCAAGCGACAGGGATGACCCGGTCGACGCCGAAATCGAGCCGATGCAGGTCGACCAGCTCCGGTACGGTGAGCACGGTGACCCGGGCACCGAGCTTGTGCGCTTCGCGAAAGAAGAATGAAGAAACGATCGCGTTGCCCAGTTTGGCGTCCCAGCGGGGAAGCACGATATGCAGGGGTTGGGCAAGGTCGCGAGGTGCCAGCTGACAGTCGACCAGGCAGCGCATCAACAGACGAGCGATAGCCTTTCGATGGTTTTGCAAAATCGACATCAGCTCGTACTTTCGGGAATAGCTGGCGATGATATCTATGGCACTGGGCCGTTACCAGTACTGGCCTAAGGAGGGGTAGTCCGTACGAGCTTGGAAAGTGTCTACAAAACCAGGGACGATTCATGCCTCACTACGGCGAAACACTAGCAGTCACAAAGAAACTCTGAAGTTTTTCCAATCCTTCTTTCATCAAGTGCGCATCATCGTCGCTGACCGCCTTACAACGACAATCGCCAAGGGTCAAACTTCTGACCAACCGTGATAGCGCGAAGGCTTCAGCACGCTCAAATTCGACAAATGCAATTTCATCGGTTCGCGGGTTCTGGGCAGTTATGATCAGATCCGGGCTGTCGCTCATTGGGTCATCCTTGCTTTGTGCTGGGACGCGAGAACCACATTCCCCTACGACCTCGGCCCAGCGTTTGACGGCTGGGCTTGTGGTGTAGCTGGGCGCTTTCCTATAACTGGATGATGTAGTGTGAAACCTATCCTCGGGCCTTGGTGATGGCTTCAGCGGCTATACGACGCGCATTAACGCGGGGTTCCAGCTTCATGCCCACGGCAGATAAAACAAACCCTGCTGTCAAAGCCACAAGAGACCAAACCGACATAGCCGTATCACGCGAGGCAAACATGACGATTGCCAGCATGTAAAAGGCTCCGCTTAATCAGAGCTGGCTTTGCAAGCGCACTGAGGAATTTTCTCATCGCAGTCTTTGCACACCTCACAGGAACAGTCAGGCTCTTTCTCACCGCAGTTGTCGCAAGTTTCACAGGTGCAGTTATCTTCTTTGGCGCTACAGTGACTACACCGCTCGCACACACAGTCAGCTTCCTTTTGCTCACAGTCTTCGCAATAGCTGCATTCACAGGCGCTGCCTGGCTGTTCACAACCATCACAAATTTTATCCATGGGATCCATAGCTAGCACTCCTTCAGTTTATGGGCACGGAATCCGCACCTCTCCTACGGGCTTAGCCCGCACTTGGCGGGCTTGTGGGTGCAGCGATTTTTCCGAACTATTTGGGGTTGGAGGCCGATGCCGCTATTTCGCGAAGGTCACTAATGATTTTCGGAACGACAACAGATAATTTACCGTCCTGCAGTGCAGCATTTCTGATCGTGGTGGCCACGTCTTCGACGCGCCAATACTCCTCAACAATCGGCGCTGAAACTTCCGCTTTTTCATAGATGTAACTGCTGAGCAGAACGCCTGGCACATGAGTCAACACAAAGCCCATTGCAACGCGCCCGTGCCGATTAACGCAGGCAACCAGTAGGGCAGTCATTTCCTCAAAGCGCCCATCCTTCGCCAGCTCGCGTAAAGCTCCAAGAGCAGGCTCGCTGACGTATTTTTGGTCCCAACTTTGAAAGAACTCAGCAATGATTTCTTCAATCGCCCGCATCGTGCTATCTCACCGAAAATGGTTAATAAGCAGTCAAAGCTGCCCTTCTTACGTCATGTGGTGCCAAACAAAATATTCTGACACCAGCCTCTATACATATCGAGTGTGTGGAGGGGACACAGATAAAACCATCCTCAATCTGAACGAGCATCTCCTCAACTAAGTATGTACCTAGGAGTGTTGAATCGTTCGGAATGCAACGTTCTTAAAATATATATGCAGTAGGCTATATAACTGCCGGGGCCTTCAGGAACGAGCTGGTACACCTGGCAGTTAGTCATAGAAGCTTGCGCCGCCGGCACGCTAGCGTGGCCGGCGGAGGGCCGCTCAGCGGCGAAGCGATACCATCATCGTCAGAGGAGACAAGTCTGGATTACGCTCGAACCCAGCATGCTTGGCGTAAAACTGTGCCAGGCGCTCCGTAAGAGGGTGAACCAATACTGCAGATGACGCCACCGTCTCAGACGCGATAATGGCCCGCGAAATTGCGTCATGAAGCAAATCAATCGCATAACCCTGCCCTTGTGCCGCCAGCGTCAATCCCATGCGACCCAAGATGGTTACTGGATGGATATTTGGGGTATTTCTCTGCAACTTCTTCGGAACGATGTCAGCCCTGACGGCAGAACCGTTAGACAGCGTGTAGTAGCCCGCTACCTTGTTCGTTCCGTGAAAGCAGACCACGTAGACAATTGCCTGCTTTTGAAGCTGAGCCACAAGAGCACGCTTTTTCAGATAATCGTCGATTGAAGGCTCACCGCTCCCAAACTCCGAAACGTCGTGTTTTTCAGTCAGCTTTTCGGGCGCGCTTAGCGCCATCTCGTTTTGCGATTCAGCAGGATTTGCAGACATTTGTTTTCACTCAAAGGTGTAGCGTTGAGCGCCTCCTCGAAACGGTCGAATGCATCGTCACTGAGATGGAATACCTGCTGGTCCATAATCACCTCTTGTGCGCGCTTACTCGCCGCGTCAAGGATGAAGCTAGTCCGATCCATCTTCAGCACGTCCACGGCCGCATCAATCAGGTCGCGTGTTTGAACATCTACTCGGATGTTCAACTGTTGTTTCGCGGCAGTGCCGCGATCAGTACTGGTATTCATGAGTTGCCTCGGTTGCGCACCATGCGCGTAAAGAACTTTTGGCCAGTCAGCCTCCTACGATTTATTCAGGTCGTCACGGGATCACGACTCTCCAACGGCATTGAGCAGGAGTAGGCGTTTCGAACCCGAAACAGGATTTTGTGGATGTCTTGCATGCTTGGTCACCAATTGGATTAAGGAACACTGAGAGTAACACATGTATAGCTATCGTCTATACGTATATCACTTGCTATACATTTTTCTGACCAAAGGAAGTCTGAGGTGGGCCGCAGCGGAGGATGGGGTATTTGCCAATCATTCGCGCCTTACTCGAGATAATTGCATAGCTCAGGGTGTTGGATTTTCGACCCTATGATGGCGCAGCCCAGGATAAGTCGAGATAGGCAGGATAAGCGCGTAAGTTGGTGAGGCTACTTCAGGAGCAGCCACCCTCGAGCTCACTCCAGAGCCGAAGCGGCGCTGGCAAACGTGACGTCTGCGAAATCGATTCAGACACGCGTCTGAAATCGGTCATCAATTGCAGGGAGGCTACTCCAAAACTCTCCTATATTGACTATCTCGGAGGTCGGCAAGGCTCGCCCCCCCAGAAAGGAAATGTTCTCTATTCGTTCGTTGAGTCCAAAGGAAATGTGATGAGAGTAGCGATCTTGGATATCCAAAATTTCCGCGGTATCCGTGAAGGAAGCGTTCACTTTAAAGACCATCCTGTGCTGATCGGGGCCAACAATACCGGCAAAACTACGGTGATAGAGGCGTTGACGCTTCTTCTAGGAAGGGAGCGGATGATCAGGGAACTCACCGAACATGACTTTTACGGTTCAGATCCCCAGCCTGCCGACAGAATAAAACTTGTAGCTACAATCACAGATTTTCCTTCCGAAGATCCTTACCAGAATACTGATTGGTTTAGAGACGGTAGAGGGGTGCCTAAATGGCTGGACGAAGCCAACGGTACGATCAGCGCGATTCGCATCGAAGAAGCATCGAGGCTTTGCTGCCAAATTGGCGCTCAAGCTTATTTTGACCGCGATTCACTATCGGTCGAGATGGTTCGTTACTTCCACGATCACGATAGCCCGATGGACCCCTTCGCTGAGGACTCGCCTGTAGGCGTTCCTCCTCGATTGATAAAAGAAATTGGGTTTTACCTCGTACGTGCGAGCCGTACCTGGGACAAAGTTTTTTCTTGGGGGAGTGAGCTGTTCAGACGCACGCTACAAGCAGCTGCAGCCCAACCATCCGATGCCATTTTAGCCGAGCGTGATCGGCTCAGAAGCCCGGAAGCCCCCATCGAAAACGATGATCGAATTTCACCACTGATCCAGAACGTCAACGCCGAATTAGCGAGATGCATACCGAATGCGCCTCTTGTTCAACTGCGAGTGACCAGTACCGATAGCCGATCACTTCTCGACTCTATCGCAGCACATTTTGCTGTTGTCGGAGGACTAGGCGTACCCGCAGCAAGACAAGGCAGTGGCTTGGTGTCTCTGCAAGGTTTGTTGTTACTTTTGGAACTAGGTCGAGGACGTTCAGCAGCGGGTGAGGGTTTTCTAATGGCCCTGGAGGAGCCTGAGCTTCATCTACCGCCAGCAGGGCAACAGCAGTTGGTACAACGAGTGCAAGCGCTTTCGACCCAGACCTTCATTACTACGCATTCCCCATTGATTGCAGCGGTATCAGATCCTACCTCTGTATTGATTCTTCGAAATGTTGACGGCCACCTCTCCGCCCTTCCTTTTTTAGCGGAGCCGTTGCTACCAGACGCTCAGAACTGGAAGAGGAAATTTTTTCAACAAAGTCGTGTAGATGTACTGTCGGCTTTAATGCACCCGTGTGTATTAGTGCCTGAGGGCCGTGCTGATTTCCTGTTACTCAAAACGGTGCTGCGACCTTTGATGTTGACCGAGGGTTGGTCCACGAGCATGACAGCTATGTTTGGACTGGAGGTCGGCGTGGTTCCCACTGAGGATGCCAAAGTGGTAGAGACATTCCAGTTACTATCAGCTACCCACCAAAAAGTCTGCTGCCTGGTGGACGGTGACAGAGACGGTATACGCTACATCACTAACCTTCTGGCAGAGCCCAATGCTCCCTCATCAATAATCCGATGGGCAGACGGCGAAATGATCGAAGACGCCATCGGCTGGATTCTGGATGCGGATGGAGACGACGTTGTCGGGAGGCTTGCGGAGTTGACGGAGGTTGCCCCCACGTCTGTATCTGACATCGTCACTCATTTAAAAAATAAGAAAGTGGACGTGATCTGCTATGAATCGGTTGCAGACGCGATAGTTAACTCACCTCTCTGTCGCGCCAGAGCAGCAGAGTTGTTCAGCTGTTTGGCTATGGCGTCCGCGGGAACTGCTAGCGCACATTTCGTCGCCGACCCAGATGGTGTCTGGGTATTCCAACCATGACTATTCAATCTTTCTCCGGCGCAGCAGGTTGTGGAAAGACTCATCAGTTGATGGCAAACCTAGCCGCGAGACTGGAAAGACAGCCTCTACAGACGTTTCAGAAAGTTTTGGCGTTGACCTTTATGCATGGGTCGCGTCGGCGCCTGGACGATCGACTGGGGGATGTCGCTCTGCTACGTCGGCAATACGAGTGCACCACAATCGATGGATTCGCTTGGCGAATCGTCAGTAGATGGCAAGCACTAATAACCCAATTAGAGATGAGGCATCCAAGAGTCAATGATTATGAGGCGGTCTGCCAGGTCGCCGCGGACCTCCTGTCTCACGATATCGTTGTACGCTGGATCGCCACGACATATCCCGTTGTGGTCGTGGATGAAGCACAAGATCTCACGCTAAATCGACTGAGGATAGTGCAGGCAATGGCTCCCAATGTTGACCTGCTAATTGCTGCAGATGAGTTTCAATGCCTCATCGAGGAGCTACGTCCTAACCCAGCCTGCGATTGGCTAACTGCTGTTGGCCACGACGCGCTCCTTCAGCAGCCTAGGCGCACCTCAGATCAAAATCTCCTTGCCGCCGCCGGTGCTATCCGATCAGCACAGGCTCCAGCATCAAATGGGCTCTTTAAGATTTTCCACACCCCTACACCAGCTCTCGCCGCTTCTTACGTTTCTAATGGCATTGGGTGGAATAGAGGGGGGAATCGGGTCGCGATTATCACCCCAACAATGGGGCAATTTGCCCACGGCATCCTCACATGGGTCGCCACCCGAACAACAGGCAGAGGAAACGGGCCCTACAACATAATTCTGGAAGAGTCAGAGAGTAAGCTTGCCGACGCATTCATTGACGATCTCGCTTTGCCGGACCAAGTCACATTGGCGGAAGCGTTCGCCTTGATGGCGGAAAAACCTGCACCGATTGCTCAAGACTTCGTGCGTTGGCTGGAGAAACAGCGTCGGACTAAGGGAAGGACTCATGTCCTTCGCGAAGAAATGGAGGACACAATACGGCACTCATTTTCAAACCAACGACGTCTAAGCTCACGAGATGGGCCAGGTATTCGAGCGCTAACCGTTCATGGAGCAAAAAACAGAGAATTTGATTTAGTGATTGTGCTTTGGCCTGCGGCAATTCGTGGAAATGACGAGCAACAGAGACGGCTACTTTACAATGCCGTTACCAGAGCAAAGCACCAGTGTCTGGTACTAGTACAACTCCCGAGAGCAATGACACTTCCTCCTTTCTCCGTTCGAGAGGCTTAGCTTTAAACGAGACTAGCCCTTAGCACTACGTGACCTTGGGTGAGGTTGATACAAAACAATTAGCTGCCGTAATGTCAGCAGCACCAGGACGATTTTTATGAACCGAGCTTTGAGGCAGCTCAAATTCGTCTGCCTTAGTCCAACGAACACCTAGCCCACGAACTAGATAGCGGTTCGTTCGAGAAAAATCTGATGCTTCCGAAAAATCACCCTGCCTGAAAGAAATCATTCGCAGATCGTAGAGTCGAGTGATTGCGTCCGAGATGTGGTGCCTTTTAACCCCGGTAATCAGCGCTAACCGATCGTAGGAAAGCATAGCGATACCACCACGATTTGAGTCCCTGTAAGCAAGCAAGGCGATGTACACCTTTAATGCCGACAATGACGCTCTGCTAAAGTTGAACTCAGTGAGCATGAGAATTTTGGCACCAAGCGAGCCGTCGTAGAGCCAGCGTTTCGGGATCTTCGCCCAGCTTTTACTTTCAAGCCAGCCGCAAATCATAATGTTCGACCCCTTCCTAAGGGCCTGCGCTTTTCGCTGAATCAGCCCCTCTGTTTCCAGTCGCGTCAAGGCTTTCGCAACGGTTGGCCGAGACAAGCCTGTGAGCCTAATCAGCTCCTCATAAGTCACGGTAGCATTTCCAGTGGTGAAATCTGCTCGGCAGCACAGCGCCAGGTAAAGCTTGAGCGAGGAAATGCATACGTTTCTTGCAGACTTGTCTTCCTTCAACCACATCGACTTTAACGAATAGGACTCATCCGCGAAGTTGACGAGTCCGCCTTCACGTATCCAATCGACAGGCAGTTTGGCCCATTCAGATACAGGACGACGCACTTCGATTTGGCTCATTTCGACCTCCATGCATGCACCAGCAGACCAGCACTCAGTAGCAAGATACAGCACAACGCTAGCGTTAACGGATCAGCCGAGAGAGCTTTATCAATTACAAACAGGACGGGATTCATTGCCTGGAACCTCTAAAAAATGGCTACAGGAGAAACGTTATCGCCAAGTGGACTCGCTATCTAGATATAGGCACCCTAAAAAATACACATAACCACATGATAAATATGAAAATATTGGCAAAACGTTTAGTTAATCTGACATAGGCTTAAGATGTAGTTTTTTGCCTGTTTTTTGATCAATTTTAATTCAAGTTTAAATTCCTACGCGCTCCAACTCGTCCTACCGAACGAGCAAATGTGCAGTGAAGTCAGCTGACTTATGAGCACTCGTTTTTTCCAACGACTCAACACATGCTAAGCGCGATATCGAGATCTGTGCGCAGCCTTCGACCAGAACCCATCAATACATAAATCGTATTCTTCGTCTCAAACAGACACCCATGGGTGAAAGAAACAGCCAATGTGGTTCTTGGGTGGAAAACGACCTTTACTATCTTGTATAACGGTCAAAGCGTAAACCAAAGCAGGGGCTATCGCCCCCCTCAGCGCGGCACCACTCTCAATCTCGAAGAGGCAGCATTTTTCCGGATGATGATTCTGAATGGTGCCAGCCGCTATGTTTACGCAGCCGATACACGTGATATTGAAGCGTACCTGCCCCGCACTGTCTCTCGGGAGCTGTATGACGAGGAGCAGAAACTCTGGGCGGATTGGCATGAGAGCCAGTCGAGGGAAGAGGCCGAGTATCCCGATCTTAAACGGGTCTGACGGATACCGAAATGGTGCATATACGAGAAAGCCCGCCATGGGAGGCGGGCTCTCAAGCGTCTCCAAGGGGAGTCTGTGTGCCAACGAAGTCTCGGAGCCAGCTGTCTCAGGATACCCTGCTTGAGCTCACGAGCTCAAAGCCTACGTTCATACATCGTCGTGGCCAGAGCCGAGACCGTTTTTAATATTTTTCCGAACCGGAAAGCGGCTCAGGCGGTAGGGTGAGACAGACTTTAAAACTCAATCGAACACGCTACAGGCCCCGAGATTCGTGCCGAAGTGAGACAGACTTTAATGTCTACGATCAGCCCATCGGGTCTCCAGGTTTCAACGCAAGGACGCCACGTTGATGCCATCTTCCTTTCCCCACCTCGGCGAGCGTTTGCACAATCGCCGATTTGTGGTCGCGAATAACACCCATGGGCTTTCCGGTACCGGCACGGTGTTTCATTACCGTGTCGACGGTGATGCCCTATCCAGCACCTACCAAGGCGGCCGAATCCGCACGGGGACGCAAGTCGGTCGCGTGACCGGCGCCGATACCATTGAGCTGCTTTTTCAGTGTCTGACGCTGGACGGTGAGCTGCTGTCCGGTTGGTCGCGAGGCACAGTGACTGTGGATACGTCTGGGCGTACCAGCCTGAGCTTTGTATGGGGTTGGTTATCGGGTGCGACCGGAGGCGGGGAATCGAATTATGTTGAGCTTGCTGAGGGTGACAACTGCTCCTAAGGCACAAACTCCACCCGCAACCCCCGACTTGTGCTGCGTCCTTGATCATCACTGACCCGCAACCGATATTCCCCTGACTTGCCCGGCCTCCAGTTCAGCGTGGCTTGCGGCGGGCCTTGGCCGATCAAGGTTTGATCAGCGAACCAGTACAGCGTCGCCGCATCGCTGGCCGCATTCGCGTTCAGCGGGATGCTTTCCTGGGGTTGAGACAAGCGCAGTTGGTAGCTCACCTGAGTCAGTGGCGAGCGAATCTGCGGCGCTTCGCTCTGGTCGGTGATGCGGTTGGGTTGGCAGTTTTTCATCACGTTGGGCGGGGTTCGGCGGGGCAGGCCGGCTGCTCGGTACAGGCGTTGAACGTCGCTGGGCCAGAACTCGAATATGTCCTCTCGTGTGTATTGCGGATCGAACGGCGGGCACGCGGCTTTGCCGGTGCGGGTGTCGATCAGCACCGGGCGGTGCAGGTTGGAAACACGGATCGGCGAGACGCCGGGGATGTACCAGGTCTTGCGGGTTTGCGGGCACCAGCGGTTGGGCAGCTCACCGGAGGCAGCGCAGACATCAATGCGCACCAGCCCCGCAGGCGGCTTGTCGGCTTTGATCGCGACGTTGGGTAATGCCAGGGGCAAAGCGTCAGCAATGCGGAAGAATAGCGGCGCGGCGGTCTTGGCACCAATAAACGCTGGATTTGGCCGACCATCGAAGTTACCCACCCACACCACCAACACATACGGGCCGACCAGTCCGGCGCTCCACGCATCGTGAAAACCCCATGACGTACCGGTTTTCCAGGCGGTTCGCCAATGGCGGCCGGGCAGGCCATCTGGGCGCGGGTTGCGGCGCAGCATGTCGCGCACCATAAACGCGGCCTGCGGGCTGAGCAGTTGTGCGCCGGTGGTTTGCGGCTGTTGCTGCAAGTAGCGCAACGGCCGTAAATGCCCGTCTCCCGCCAACATCACATACAGCCGCGCCAGCTCCTCCGGGGTCATCTCGCCGCCACCCAGTGCCAGGGCCAGGCCGTAATGGCTTTCGTCGCGTAGGCCTTTGATGCCGGCGCGTTGCAGCAAGCCGTATAGAGAAGGCGACTTGACCTGGCTGGCCAGCCACACGGCGGGGATATTACGACTACGGATCAACGCATCCCGGGCCGTCAGTGGGCCGACAAAACTGCCGTCGAAGTTTTCCGGTTGGAAGTAGCCGAAGTTACTCGGTAAGTCCTTGAGGATGCTCATGGGGTGGATCACCCCTTGGTCCAGCGCCAGCCCATAGAGAAACGGTTTGAGCGTAGACCCCGGCGAGCGCCGTGACAGCACACCATTGACCTGTCCATGGATGTCTGTGGATAAGTAGTCCGCTGAGCCCACCAGCGCCTTGACGCTCTGATCGCGGCTGTCGATCAGGATCGCGGTGGCGTTCTCAACCCCGGTGCTGCGCCGTTCGGCGATAAACCCGGTGATCAGACGTTCCAGCAATTGTTGCAAAGGCAGATTGAGCGTGCTGTTCAACTCATTACCAGCTTGAGCTGCCAGCAATTGCTCGCTCAAGTGTGGCGCCAAAAAAGGAATCTGCTGGCGGTTGCGCGCTTCCAAGGGCAAGTCCAGCAAACTGTCATTACGCGGGTCTTGTGGATAAGTCTCGCGCCAGTCAGCCATCAAGCGCAGCCGGGCGTTTTGCAGCGAAGGCCCAAAGCGTGCTCGACGGCCGGGCTGTTGGGGGATTACCGCCAATGCCAACGCTTCGGACAGCGACAACTGCGCCGCCGCCTTGCCAAAGTAGATGCGACTGGCCGCTTCGGCGCCTTCGATATTGCCGCCCATGGGCGCCAGGTTCAGGTACGCCTCAAGGATGTCGTGCTTGCTGTAGCGCGCTTCCAGCCACAGCGCCAACGCCATCTGCTGCAATTTGCCGGGCACTTGGCGGGTGTTGAGATCCCACAGGCGCCGCGCCAGTTGCATGCTCAACGTCGAGCCGCCTTGGCGCTGGCCTCCGCTGTAGGTGGCCATGGCCGCCCGCAGCAACGCCGGGGGATTGATCCCCGGGTGCCAGTAGAAATTGCGGTCTTCCTTGAGCAGCAGCGCCTCAATCAATGAAGGTGAAATGCGCTCCAGTGGTAGCCATAGGCGATATTGACCGTCCTGGGCCAGCGTCATACGCAACAGCGAGCCGTCGTCGGCCAATACGACCCTGGAGGAGGTAATGGCCTGTTCCAGCGGCGCATGGGGCCAAAGCCGCACGCCGGCCAGTAACGCCGCAGCTGCCAGCAGCGGCGTCAGGCGTTTAAGGCTTGGTAATTTCAAGCTGGCCTACTTTGCCGCGTCCCTGCAGGGTGGTTTCGTACATGCCTTCGGCGTAGGCCGGTGGCGTATTGAACGTCCCTGCGTTGGTGGCGCGTACGCGGTAAACGAAAGTGCCTACATCACGTAGCGCAGTGCCGTACAACACCACCCGATCATCCCGCACATCCACGTAGTCTGGCTGCCAGTTGCTCAGCTCGGTTTCGCCAATGGGGGCCTGCCAGGTGTCAGCTTCTTCTTCGCTGGCTTCTACGTACTCGGATTCTTCGCCTTCGCTTTCCTCGCTGCTCGCGGCTTCCGGCTCTGGAGGCAAGTTATACACAGGCTCGACACCGCCGGGCAGCAAGTCGACCACGGCCACTTGCTGCACTTGGTCACGGTCGGTAGCCCGTAGGCGCAAGCGCACCAGGAACTCTTCACCCACGGCTACCTTACTCACCGGCTCGCCTTTGAGGTCGAGGTATTCGTGGATTATTTCCAGGCCGTTGTTGATGGCTTTGAGCTTGGCGCCTTTATCAAAACCGGCTTCGCTGAGCATGTAGAACGCTGCCGGGCCATCGGATTTTTCCATGACCAGCTTCTGCGTGGCGCGCGGTACGGCGGCGCGCGGTGGCTGGCCGGCCATTTCCAGCAATTGTTGCTGTTTATCGCCCAGCCAGGCGGTGGCCTTGAGGGTCATGTCGCTTTGCGCGCGCTGGCCATAGTTGTCCAGGGCGCGCAGCAACAATGCCGCCGACAGCGAGTTGTAGCGCTGCTCGTTGAGTCGTTTGCCGAGCTTATCCAGTAGCGCGGTGGGCACGTCATCCATCAGTTCAGGGAAATGGCGCGCCAGCAGGTGCAAGTGTTCGGCGTCGTGCACCAGCGGGTCGTAGTACAGGCCGTCGCTGTCCCACTTATCCACAAGCGAACGCCACGGGATTTTGCGGAACAGCGTATCGGCCTGCCGATCCTGCTTGAGCAGTTTGTAGCTGGCAGCCAGGTAGGCGGCGCCCAGGTCGTTCTGCCAGCTGTCCTTGAAGTAACTCTCGTAGCGCTCGCGGATGTCGCTCAGCGCGCCGCTCACCAGAATCCCCTGACGGCTCAGCAGGTAACTGGCGTAGGCACGGTTGCGCAATTCCGACAGGCCTTCGCTCGGGCCGTTGGCCAGGTCTGTCAGATACGCGTTGGAACGCACCAGCAGGTCTTCCGGCACCGGCAGCCCGCGCTCCTTGGCTTCGATCAGGAAATCAGTGGCGTACAGGCTGGCGTACGGCGCCACGTCAGGGTTGGCTGCCCACAATCCAAAGCCACCGGCCTGGTTTTGACGCTGGCGCAACATGCGGACCGCGCTGCTGAAGGCTTGTTCAGCCTCGGGTGTGGTGCCGCCCCAGATCAATGCCGGCATGGCCTTGGACACCAATTGCTCGGTGCATGCATAGCCGTAGTCATCCAGGTAATGCTTGAGGCCGTTGGCCCATACCAGCGGCGAGGCGGCCACGCCCAACTGCACATCACGCAGCTGGCTGAACAGTTCACGTGTGGGCTTGAGTTCTTTGCTGGCGCTGTCGAAACGGCCCAGGCTCAGAGCGACGCGGTGTTCGCTCAAGGGGCGCATTGACGTGGTTTCCGCCACCTGGATCCGCTTGCCATCCGGCAGCACCGCGACAAAGCGCAGGTCTGCCGAACCGAGGGTGTCGCCGACCTTGATCTTGAATTCGGCAGTGCCTTCTTTGCGCGGTTGCAGTGACAAGGTGCTGCCCTTGTCGCCCTGCACCACGAGGCCGGCGCTGGTCTGCACTTCAAATTTCACATCCGCTGCCGCGTCGAGGTTGCTGAACACCCCGGCGCTGACGTTGAACACATCCCCCGGCGCCACGAAGGCCGGCACATTGGGCGTGATCACGATCGGCCCGCGCACGTCGGTAGTGGTCTCGCTGACGCCCACGCTGTCGGTATCCACCGCGACGGCAAACAGGTGCAACTTGCCGTTGAAGCTGTCGGGTACCTGGTAATGCAGCACGGTTTCACCGACCGGCAAATCCACCAGCCCGGACCACCACGCCACTGGCGGCTGATGTTTGCGTTTGAACGGGTTGAGGTGATTGGCCAGGGCGCCTTCCGTATCGCCTCCAGGCGCCGCCCCACTGAGCAGGCGGCTGAACTCCGGCAGGATCAGGTCAAGAATCTGACTGGTGCCGACTTCCAGCGCACGCTTCTGGAAGAAGAAACCCAGCGGATCAGGCGTTTGATAGCGCGCTACTTGCAGGATGCCTTCGTCCACCGCGTAGATCACGGCGCGGCCCGGGCGGTCGGTGTTGACCTTAATGTCGAGGATTTGCCCCGGCTCGATCTTCGCCGGGCCGTCGACCTTCAGTGCCATGCGCCGCGCGTCCAGGTTGATGCTGAAGGGCACCACACCGTAGGAAAGCGGGCTCATATAAACCTCGGACGAACCGATGTCCCGCACGAACTGCACGTTGACGTAGGCATTGCCCTCAAGGCCCGCAGGCACGCGGATATGTTGCACGCTGTTGGTGCTGTCTGCCTTGAACCACTGCTGGGTGTAAACCTTGTCGCGCTCGATGGTGATCAAGCCCGCGCCGGTGTACGGCGCGCGAATGCTGATGGCGATCTCATCACCGGTGGCGTAGCTGCGTTTATCCAGGCGCAGTTGCAGCTCGGCGTTACGCTCCAGGGAGCGCGAGGTGTTGCCGCGCCCGGCCACGCTGTAGTCGATCTGGTTGAGCAGGTTGCCGTTGGCGTCCTTGAGTTGCAGGGTGAAATCCCCTGGCGTGCCGGTGTTCAGGGTCTGCTTGGCGCCGTCTTTGGTCATCACCAGCGGTGAGGCCGGTTGGCTGATGTTCTTGATACGTGACTCGTACTTGTAGGTACCGTTGGATTGCTTCACCAGCACCGACACATAACGGTGCTCGACCACTTCGCTGGTCAAGCCATCCACCGCAAGCGGTGTGAGGTCTGGCGCGACGGCCAGCCATTGCACCTGGCGCGGAGCGTCCTTAGCGACGTATGACAGCGAATCCTGACTTTTCACACCCACCAGGTACGGCGCGGACGACACCAGCAACGCACTTTGCGCCGCCACGTTGCGGCCACCTTCAGCCTCGAACACCTGGGTCATCACTTGCAAACGATAGGTGCTGTTGGCGAAACGTTGCAGGTTGAGGTCGAGCACGGCCTGGCCGTTATCGTCGACGGTGGTTTCGGCCAGGTCTTCGGTGCTGGCGTCTTCCAGGGAATCATTGAGGCGGAAGCGGTAATCGGGGTAACGGTCGAATGCCGCGAGCGTCGGGCTCAGTGACATTTTTGCAGTAACGCGACGGCCCGAGGCCGGGGCGCCGAACAGGTGCATGGCGGTGACTTTAGCCACCACTTGGTCCGGGGGAATCCAGCCCTGCACCGGCGTGTCGTGCAGGCTCAAACTGACCTTCATGCGGTCCGGCTCGAAATCGCGGACTTTGAAGCTGACACTGCCCAGGTCTGTGCGCGTTTGCTTCTGGCCAATCAACTGCAAGGTCGCGGTGTATTCCCCGGCTGGGGCCACTTCGCTGCTGGGGAAATCAAAGGTTTCAAACCCGCTGGCGGAGAGCTTCAGTGGCTGGCGAATCACTTCCAGACCGCGCGGGTCGGTGATTTGCAGCTCCACCGGCAGACCTTGCAAGGCGCCTTTCCAGTTGCCGCTGCGCACGATCATGCCCAGGTGGGCGGTTTCGCCGGGTCGGTACAGGCCGCGGTCGGTAAACAGGTAGGCGCTGAGGCGATCAATCGCACCGTCTTCTTCCAAACCGCCTACATCAAAGCGCGACAAATCCAGCTGCTGGGACTGACGGGCGATTGGCAGGAACGATTGGTCATTGCCGCGACTGACCACATACATAAGCGGCGTTTTCTCACGGCGCAGTTCATCCAGCTTGGCGAAATGCACATGGCCTTCGCCGTCCGTGTGACCGCTGCTCACCGGCAAGCCATTGCGACCGATGATGTCGACTTGCGCGTCGGCCACCGGCGAACCATTACCGATGGACTGCACATACACGTCGTGACTGCCGTCGCTGGAGCGTTTGGCGATGATGCCGAGGTCGGTCACTACGATAAACCGCAGGTCGCTGGTACTGCTGCGTTCATATTCGAACGTACGCTCGGCCGGTTCATCCTGTGGGCTCAGCTTGAGCACGAAAATGCCGCGACGGCCGCCGTTGGCGGTGAGGTAGTGGCTCAAATCTACGTTGTCGTAGACGGTTTTGGCCGGGTCATTGGATGACATAGGAATGTCCAGAGACTGACGCTCGACCATACGATCGAAGTACTCATTGCCAAAGTTCGGCCGCGCAAAACTGCCGCTGCTCTGGTCCACCAAGTGTTGCAACTGGTTGGGCAACAGGCGGGCGATTTCCACGTGGGCGCCGGGCACTCCCCTGGCCATGAAGCCCAGGCGTTTCTCGCCAGTGAGGCTGAGCAGGGCGCCGTCAGACAGGAACTGCAAGGTGCGCGGATACGCCGGCATGCTGACCAGCGACGCCGTAGGATCCTTCGCCAGATAGCCGCCGATGGCCTCCAGGTTAGCGGGCACGCGTACATACAGCGCACGTCCGGCAGGGGCCTTGAACTTGAAGGCGTGCAGGGTGTTCAGCGGTTCGACGCTGGGCACGTGGGTCAGGTTGACCTTGGTGCTGCGGGCGAGCAGGGCGTCGTCGATTTCATTGGTGTTATAGGGGCGGGTGTCGTTCTGGGCTTTTTCCGGCAACAGCCAGGCTTGGACCTTACCGGCGATGGTGTCATCGGCTACAGCGCTGGAACTGCTGAACATCAGCACTGGCTCTGGCTCTGCGCGTTCGTTATCCACAAAGCTGATTTCGGCGCCCGTAAATGTCAGGCGATAGCGACCGGGTACGGTGACTTTGGCCACCAACGATGCGGCGCTGGCGTTGCCGCCATCGCGGGCCTTGATGCCTTCGTCGAGTTTGGCGCTGACCGGGGTGCTTTCCAGCGGGGTGGCCAAGGCTGCGGAGCGTACGTAGGCGTTGAGTTTTTTCTCGTCGAAGGTGATCTCCGGGCGATTTGGTAATTGGGCGTCGCGGTAGGTCAGGCCTTTGTCGAGGGTCACCGTTACGTGCTTGCGCAGGCTGTCTTCATCCACAGGGTGGGAAAAATGGAAGGTCGCCACCAGCTGCTTCAGCGTCGGGTTGGATGGATCCTGGTACAACTCGTTGGCGGCCAGGGTGGCGCGGAACGGTTGGGTGGAGAACTGGGTGCTGTACTGATCCAGCAATACGCCATCTGCCAACAGGTTTTTCTTGGCCAGATCAAGGGTGTAATGGGCGTCGATAGGCCAGTCTTTCTCCGGCACGAACAACAGGCTACGGTCATCCGCCCAGCGCCAGGTGCCTGCGACCTCGGGCTTTAGGGTAATGCCCTCGGTGACGGGTTTGCCGATGGCCGCAAGGGGCGCCACGGACTCGGCGAAGCGCACTTGCAAGTTATCCACAACTGGCGTTGGCTGGGTGTAGTCAGTCAGGTTGGGCTTGTGCAGCGAGTAGCTCGCGGTATGCGGCTGCGGCAGATTGGAATACCAGTGCCAGCCGTAGAAGCCAGCGGCCACGAGCAGTGCTAGCCCGAGCAATCCGGCACCCGTTTGACGCGGGTAAGCACGGGCTTTACTCCCAAGTTTTTCCACGCCACGGCCGATAGCACGCAGCCACAGCGGAGGATGCCATTGGCCGAAAACGGCCCCCACCACGGTCAGAAACACGCCGACAACACGACGGCTGATGGCTTTGAGCGAATCGAACATGGTGAGCATCCCTGGCTAAGTGCGGCGTATCTTACAGCGTCTTTGATACAAAAGATGACGCCGATACGCCGTATGGCGGGATGTTTATAGGGTTAGTGAGCGCCCATGCATGCCAGCGAGCGGTTGACCATGAGGTTGGCCATGTCCTTCAGGTGTCCGGCGGCTTTTGTGGGAGTGGGCGAGCTCCCGATGACGGTGGATCAGTCAACATCTTCAGCGAGTGACACACCGCCATCGGGAGCAAGCCCCTCCCACATTTAGCGCTCCATTGAGCTGAGAATGCTGGTGGTCAGGTCCACCAGTAGCGTACGAGGTGGAAGAAAATCGGCGCGGCGAAGCACACCGAATCCAGCCTATCCAGCATGCCGCCGTGGCCTTCGATCATATGCCCCCAATCCTTAACGCCCCGATCCCGCTTGATGGCTGACATGACGATCCCACCGGCAAAACCGAGCAGGTTGATCAGCAAGGCGATCAGGAACGACTGCCATGGGTTGAACGGCGTGGTCCACCACAGCGCGGCGCCGATCAGGGAGGACAGCAGAATCCCGCCGACAAAACCTTCCACGGTTTTGGACGGTGACAGGTTGGGCGCGATCTTGTGTTTGCCGAACAGCTTGCCGCACACGTACTGCAACACGTCCGAGAGTTGCACGACGATCACTAGATAGGCGATCAGCAGCAGGTTGCGGCCTTCGTAGCCGGGGATGTCCAACGTCAGCAGGGCCGGGACGAAAGACACGCAGAACACCGCGATCATCAAGCCCCATTGCACTTTCGAGGCACGTTCGAGGAAGTGTGTGGTGTCGCCGCCCAATGAGGCGAGGATCGGCAGCAGCAAAAACACGTACACAGGGATGAAGATCGAGAACAGCCCGTACCAGTCCGAATAAATCAGCAGGTATTGCAGCGGCAGGGCCAGGTAGAACGCGGCCACCAGCGCCGGGTAGTCGCTGCGTCGGGTCGGGGTGAGGGTGAGGAACTCGCGCAGGGCGTAGAAGGACACCGCGTAGAACAACAGGATCACCGCACCGGTGCCGAGCCAGAAGGCGATACCGATCACCACCACCATCACCCACCAGGCATTGATGCGGGCGTTGAGGTTGTCGATCACCGCGTTCGGCGTGCCACGGGTACGCAGTTTGAGGATCAGGCCGATCAGCGAGGCGAGTACCAGGATCGCGCCGATTCCGCCGAACAGCATCAGGGTTTGGCTATCCATGTCAGACATGCTCCGGGGCGAGGGCGAGCAGGGCGTCGCGTGTGCGGGCTAGAAATAGCGCCTTGTCTTCACCGTCTTCCAGTTGCAGCGGTGCACCGAAGCTGGTTGTGCATAACAACGGCAGCGGCAAAACGCGCCCCTTGGGCATGACCCGGTTGAGGTTGGCGATCCACACGGGGATCAATTCGGCCTGTGGGTAACTTTTTGCCAGGTGGTACAGGCCGCTTTTGAACGGCAGTAAGCCGTCCTCCGGATTGCGCGTGCCTTCAGGGAAGATGATCAGCGAATCGCCACCCTCCAGGGCAGCGAGCATAGGCTGTAGAGGGTTATCCACAGGGTCCTTGCGTTCGCGGTCGATCAGCACACCATTAAACACGCGGTTGATGATGTAACGACGCAGCGCGCTTTTATTCCAGTAATCACTGCCGGCCACCGGGCGCGTGAATTTGCGCAGGTTTTGCGGTAACGAGGCCCACAGCAGCACAAAGTCGCCGTGGCTGCTGTGGTTGGCGAAGTAGATGCGTTGCACCGGCACGGGCGCGCAACCCAGCCACAGGCTGCGGGCGCCGGTGACGGTGCGGGCCATGGAGGTAATCAGCGTGGCGACCACAGGTTCGAACATGGGGATTCCTTATCCGGCGAAAGGCAGCCAAGGGCTGGCGAGGATCACGCCCAGGGTCAGCAGCGCTTGCGCGCCCAGCAGCCAGGCTTGTTTGCGCAACAATTTGAGGGCGCCGCGACGGCGCTCGGCCCAAGGTCGGCCGGCCCGATTGGGCGATTGCAGGCCGAGGGTCTGCAGGGCTTGGTCGAGGTCGGTGGTGCGCTCAGTATCGCGGGCCAGCAGGGCGAACAGGTCGGCGTCGAAGGCCACGCGCAGCGCCCAGTACTTTTGCAGCATGCCGAGGATAATCATCCACAGGCTGAGCAGCAGGCAGATGATCGAAATACTCGCCATCAGCAATTGGGCCAGGCCGAATAGCACACCGGCCACGGTCAGTGCTGTGGATAACTGATCCAGCGAACGGCCACGGCGCAGCAGGCTGGCCACCACCTGGAGTTCCATATCAGCGGGCATGGGGCAAACCCTCCAATGCTTCACGGTGAGCGGGGTGCAGGACCACATCGTTCCGTGCTGCACGAATAATAGTCAGCGCTTCGTCCACCGTCGTGGCGCGCCCGCTGTGCAACAGCCAGGCGGCGACGGCGGTAGCGCTGCGTGAGTAGCCGAGGGCGCAGCACACCAACAGCGGGCCGCGTGCGCGGAGGCGTTCGATGGCTTCAGCAGCTTGCCGGCATTCGGTGGGTGTCGGCGCTATCAGATCGAGCACCGGGATGCATTGATACGCGCGGCCCTGTGGATTAATCGGCAGTTCGGCGCATAGATCCACAATGGCGCTGAATGAACTCTGCTCCTTTGAGGTAGGAATCCGCCCCAGCCAAACGTTATCCACAATCACGTTGGGCTGTGGATGGTTGCGTGTCCACAGCCGGGAATTGATCCAGGCGGCCACTAGATAGGGCGCATATAACCAGCGCGCGGCGGGTGTGAGCTGACCATCAGCGCGCTTCTGGAAACCCGCCGCGCCCAGCACGAAGTAATTCGCCTTGATCAGCCCAAGGGAAACCGCTGGCCACAGCAGCCACAGCCACCAACCGCCCAGGCTTAACGCCACGATGATCAGCGCCAGGGCGCCCAAGCCGTAGCGCACGCCCAGCTGCCAGCGCTTGCGGTCTTGGGTAAGCCGCGTATTCAACAGCGGGCTCGGATGTTCGAGCGGCCACAACCACACGCAAATCCAGCCCGCGAGGGCGCCTGTGGGTAAGTCGATAAAGTGATGTTGATAAGTGGTCAGCACCGAAATTCCGATCAACGCGAACCAGCCATGCACCAGCCAGCGCCAGAAACCTTGGGTATGACGTTGGAACATGACCCACAGGATCACCAGCAGCGCGATGTGCAGCGACGGTGCCTGGTTGAATGGCTTGTCGAAGCCCGCCAACACCGCAAACAACCAGCCAAACACGCCATCCAGCTCGGGCCGCTCGAAGGTGAAACGCAGTGGCCAGATCAGGAAGCAGCTCACCGCGATCACCTGGGCACTCAGCAGGCGCAGTGCGTGTTGCTTGAGTTCATGACGGGTGCTGGGCAGCAGCAGGGAGAAACCGTAGAGCAGGTCGATGGACCAGTAAGGCACGATGGTCCAGGCCCAGAACGGCATATGGGTTTCCCAGCCGAACACCAGCGTGCCCACGTCGCTGCGCTGGCTGGTGACCCAGGTGGCAAAGCCGTAGGTGCTGAAGAACAACGGCGCTAATAGCAGCAGCCACAGGACGGCTGGTTTCAACAAACCGGGTTCGCGCATGCTCAGATCTTCTGTGCCAGGGACACGGTAAAGATGCCCCACTCATCCACACGCTGGGTGATTTTGCGGAAACCGGCGGCTTCCACCAGTTGGTCCATTTCCGCCTGGCTGCGACGGCGCATCACCCAGGCCTGGCCTTGGCGATGGCTGGTCAATGCGCGGGCAATCAGCTCCAGTTGCGGGTGCCATGGCTGGCCGGTGTACACCAAGTAGCCACCGGGTTCGACCGCTTCGGCGAGGCCGGCCAGCGAACCGCCGACCATGCTGTTATCGGCAAACAATTCATACAGCCCAGACACCACCGCCAACGTCGGCTTGGGTTCCAGCGCCGCCAGGTCCGCGCGATCAAACGCATCGCCTTTGACGAACTGCGCGATATCCCCCAGGCCTTTCTCGCGGATCAGCGCGCCACCGTCGCGCACGTTGATATCGCTGTAGTCGCGCAACAGGATCGATTCCGGCAGCGGCGACACGCCCTGCAAGGCTTCCAGAATGTAACGCCCGTGGCCGGCGGCGATGTCGACGATACGTACTTCACGCTGTTCATCCCGCAACTTGGCCATGGCCAGGCGCAGCAGTTCTTCGACGTTCAGCTTGCGCTGACGGATGCCGCGCCAGCCGATGGAGTTGAGGTAGTTGGTGTCGATCATCCGCCCCAGCCCGCCCTTGCCGGTGGGTTTGTTGCGGTAGACGTAGTCCAGGGTACTGCCGGAGTCGAAACCGGTGTCGAAGCCCAGTTTCACCCCATCTGACAGGTTCTTGCCCAAGCCCATGCTGGCGCGGGTCATGCGCCAGTACAGGTCACGCAGGGAGTTGCGCGGCAGCGGCGCGGCGAGGGATTCGGACTCGGCGCAGGTGGCGCCCAGTTTGTCGGCGTCGAGCAGGGAGGCGCGGTCCAGCGGGTGAGCAAAGTTTTGCAGGATAAAGCGCCTGGCACTGCTCACCGCCACGGCGCGGTCACGTTCGCCGAGGGTGTCGTGGAAAAAACCGGGCAGGATATGCAGCTCTTTTTTCAGGCTGCCTAAGCGGTCGAAAAATTGCTGCTGGGGTTTGCGATGCACCACGAAGTCGGAGCCGGAGATGAGCAACTGAGTCGGCACTTGGATGGCCTGGGCATCCGCTACAACCCGGTCGGCTGCTTCGTACAGACCCAGCAGCACATTCACTGAAATCGCCTTGGTGATCAGCGGATCGCTGTCGTAGGACGCCACTCGCTCCGGGTCATGGCTGAGGAACTTGGCCTTGACGTAGCTGTTGACGAAAAAGTTGCCGCGAAACTTGCGCATCAGCGCCAGGCCTGGACGAGCGAACGGCACGTACAGCTTGACCTTGAACGCTGGCGAGGCGAGCACCAACGCGCGGATTTTCGGCGCGTAATCGTGCACCCATGTGGCCGCGATTACCGCACCGACGCTTTGGGCGATGACAGCGAAGTTTTCCTCTTCGATGCCGTAGGTGGCGCCGATATGGTCACAAAAGGTTTGCACGTCGCGGGCGCTGGTGGCGAAGCTGGGGCTGTCACCGCGCTCGCCGGGGGATTGGCCGTGGCCGCGGGCGTCCCAGGCGAAGAAGTCGAACTGGGGCAGGTTCAGCTCATCGACCAGATGGGCGATGCGGCCCGAATGCTCGTGGCCGCGATGGAACAGCACGATCGCCTGGCGTGGCTCGCCATCCGCAGGGGAAGTGGCCGGCCAGTGTCGGTAAAAAAGCTCGACGCCATCATGGGTACTGAAGGTGTGTGCTTGCTGTTCGCGCATCGCAAAATCCTTATGCAGAAGGGGAAGGGGTTTCTTTCAGGCCTTGGCGTACGCGGTTGACCAGGGTGTAGGCGAGCAGGGCGGCGACCAGCCACATCACCGTGTCGACCCAACCTGCGCCGAGCCAGCCCAGCGCTACACCGGTGGCCAGCACGCCGAGTACAAACGCCCGATCACTTTTGCCCATCGGCCCGTCGTAGCGCCGTGAAGCGCCGACCATGGGCCCGAGCACACCGGCGTATTCGCTGAATACCGCCAGCAATGCCACCAAGAGCACCGGCGCCAGGCTCACGCCCGGGATCAGTGCAAAGGGCAGGATCAGCGCGCTGTCCGCGATCACGTCACACAATTCATTGAGGTAGGCGCCCAAGCGCGACTGCTGGCCGAATTCACGGGCGAGCATGCCGTCGATGGCATTAAGGGCCATGCGCGCAATCATCCACAGCGGGATCAACGCAAATAGCCACAGGTGTTGGGCGAAGCTGGCAATCAGCAGGCCCACCAGCAGAGAAATCACTCCGGCCAGAACGGTGATTTGATTGGCGGTGGTGCCGTTGTCGTAGAGGCGCTGCACGAGAGGACGCAGCAGGTTTTGAAAACGCGGTTTGAGCTGATAGATCGAAATCATGGGGGGTGACGCTTCCTTGTCCGTGAGCCCGCGAAAAACTGGTTTGGAGTGTGCCGATTAATCATGAGATCTACCAGTGATGGCTCGTGTTTATGGGGGTTTAGTCACGCTCTGCAGAGCACTGAGAAACAAATGTAGGAGGGGGCTTGCTCCCGATGGCGATGGATCAGCCAGCACAGGCACCACCTGACAGGTCGTTATCGGGAGCAAGCCCCCTTTCACAGGGGATGTGTGTCGTGTTCAAAAGCGCTTTTTGACGAACAAAAATTTCACGTCGCGTGTTATATCGTAACGAATTGTGTACAGGCGGGCGTGTTGGGATGCAAGTGGATCTAGAAGCTGACGGCGCTTCTGTAGAAGGCCTCGCGCGCTTTCAACAGGGGCAGTTCCATGCCCGTCGATTGCGTCAGGCCGGTATCAGCCTGACAGTGCTGGCCGTCGCCGGTTGGGTGCTGGCGCTGTTTGTCGCCTTGTTTGCGCCGCTGTCGATCTGGCCGGTGGTATTGATCAACAGCGCCTGCGCGTTGCTGGTGCTGGTGGCGGGTTTGCAGTCGGCGTGGTGGGTGGCCGATTGGCGCGCCCAGGCGCTGGAGGAACCCGCGGTTGAAGTACCGGTTGAGCAAACGGGCCGGTACGCGCGGCTGGTTGGGCGCTTTGGCAAGCAGATTGGCGCGCCGGTGTTGTGGCTTGGCGGCTGGTCGCTGCTCGCGCTGGTTAGCGTTATCGAATTCTGGAACCTGGCGTTGCCGGCTTCGGCTGTAGGTCAGTCCGCCAGTATTGGCGCCGCGTTGGCCTTGGCCCTGGCGTTTGGCTTGCTGGTGTTCGAACGTCGCCTGGCCCAGGAAACCGCCGCGCAATGGCCGGAAGCTTCGCAACTAGCGCAGTTGAGCCGAGTGGCGATCATCTGCCTGGTGGTCAGCGCGATTTGCCTGCTGTTTGCCGGTGCCGAGTCCGTGTGGCCGTTGCGTCTGGCGGTGTTGATTGGCCTGCTGCCGGCACTGGTGGCGGCGGAGTTTCTGCTCAGGGGCGCGTTGTCATTATTCAGCCCGCGCCAACCGCATCTTGAACCCCGCCTGATGGCGCAAAGTTTTATCGCTGGTTTGCTGCGCTGGCCGCCACAACCGTTGCTGGCGTTGCAGCACGAGTTGCACAACCGCTTCGGCATTGACCTGCGTCAGATCTGGGCCTTTACCTACATGCGCCGCGCATTTTTTCCGGTGGTGCTGGTGGTGCTGGCGATCGGTTGGGCGCTGACCGGTGTGCATGAAGTGCCCCTGCAAGGCCGTGGGATCTATGAACGCTTCGGCAAACCGGTGCAAGTCTTCGGCCCCGGCCTGCATGCCGGGTTGCCTTGGCCATTGGGTCGCGTCATTAAAGTGGAAAACGGCGTGGTGCATGAATTGGCCACCAGCGTCAGCGAAACTGCTTCGCCCGAGCTGACACCTGCGGAAGGTCCGGCGCCGTTGATTGCCAATCGACTGTGGGACGCCAGCCATGTGAATGACAAATCCCAAGTCATCGCCAGCAGCAGCGGCGATAAGCAGGGCTTCCAGATCGTCAATATGGATGTGCGCTTCGTCTACCGCATTGGCCTTACCGACGAGGCCGCGCTGTCGGCTACGTATAACAGCGCGGATGTACCGACCCTGATCCGCAGCACCGCCAGCCGCATCCTCGTGCACGACTTTGCTTCGCGCACTCTCGACGAATTGCTCGGCGAACAACGCACCAGCCTGGCTGACGAAGTGGGGCGCGCGGTGCAGGCGGATCTGCAGAAACTCCACAGCGGTGTGGAAATCCTCGCCACCGTTGTGGAAGCCATCCACCCACCGGCCGGTGCCGCCAACGCCTATCACGGCGTGCAAGCTGCGCAGATCGGTGCTCAGGCCCTGATCTCCCGCGAGCGCGGAGCCGCCAGTGAGCAGACCAACCAGGCCCTGTTGCAAGCCAGCATTGCCCGCGATCAAGCCACGGCCACGGCCCATGAAGTGAATGCTGGCGCACAGGCGGCCGACCTGCGTTTCGCCGCCGAACAAAAGGCCTATGCCAGTGCAGGCCAGGCCTTCGTGTTGGAGCAGTACCTTGGCCAACTCAGCCAGGGTCTGGCCCACGCCAAACTGCTGATTCTGGATCATCGCCTGGGCGCCGATGGCGCACCGACGATCGATCTGCGTTCTTTTACCTTGCCGGCCGATCCCTCGGTGCCGCGTAAAGCCGTTCAATAAGGAGTCTGTCTGTTGAGCGCTCATTCCCACGATCACGGTCATCACCATCATCACGGCCACCACCATCACGGTGATGAGCACGCTGCTGGCCCATTCCCTTGGCGGCGTATGGGCTGGGCCGTGTTGCTCGTATTGTTTGCGGTCGCTGCGGCAAGCCTGGTGCAAGTGCGGTCCGGCGAAGCCACGGTGATTACGCGGTTCGGCAACCCGTCGCGGGTGTTGCTGGAGCCGGGCCTTGGTTGGCGCTGGCCGGCGCCGTTCGAAGCGGCGATCCCGGTGGACCTGCGCCTGCGCACCACCTCCAGCGGCTTGCAGGACGTGGGCACCCGCGATGGCTTGCGCATCATCGTGCAGGCCTATGTGGCGTGGCAGGTGCAGGGCGATGCCGACAATGTGCAGCGCTTTATGCGTGCGGTGCAGAACCAGCCGGATGAGGCGGCGCGGCAGATTCGCACCTTCGTCGGCTCGGCACTGGAAACCACGGCGGCCAGTTTCGACCTGTCCAGCCTGATCAACACCGACGCCAGCCAGGTACGTATCGCCGATTTCGAGGCGCAGTTGCGCCAGCAAATTGATCAACAATTGCTCACTACCTACGGCGTACGCGTGGCCCAAGTCGGTATCGAGCGGCTGACGTTGCCCTCGGTGACGCTGACCGCCACCGTCGACCGCATGCGTGCCGAGCGCGAAACCATCGCCACCGAACGCACTGCCGTGGGTAAGCGCGAAGCGGCCCAAATCCGTTCCGCCGCCGAGCGCGACGCGCGCATCGTGCAGGCCGACGCCACGGTGAAAGCCGCCGATATCGAAGCGCAATCGCGTGTCGAGGCCGCGCAGATTTACGGGCGGGCCTACGCGGGTAATCCCCAGCTGTACAACTTGCTGCGCTCGCTGGATACCTTGGGCACGGTGGTGACGCCGGGCACCAAGATCATCCTGCGCACCGACGCCGCACCATTCCGTGCGCTGGTGGACGGACCGAAGGACGTCCAGCCATGACCGAGCGTGACAGCCCGGACAGCCCATGGATTCAGGCCGGGCGCCTGACGTTCATGGCGCTGTACGCGGTGACTGTGTTGGCGGCATTGGCCTGGGCATTTTCCAATGTGCGCCAGATCGACCCGCAGAACCGCGCCGTGGTGCTGCACTTCGGCGCCCTCGACCGTATCCAGAATGCTGGCTTGCTATTGGCCTGGCCGCAGCCATTTGAGCAGGTGGTGTTGCTGCCGGCCGCCGATCGGGTGATCGAGCGGCGGGTGGAAAACCTGCTGCGTTCGGAGGCGGCGGTGCAGGCTGACCGCGTGGCCAGTTTCGCCACGCCCTTGAGCGATGCCATGGCCGGCTCCGGCTACCTGCTGACCGGGGATGCCGGAGTGGTGCAGCTGGATGTGCGGGTGTTCTACAAGGTCACCGAACCGTATTCCTTTGTATTGCAGGGCGAGCATGTGTTGCCGGCCTTGGATCGCCTGGTCACGCGCAGCGCCGTGGCCCTGACGGCGGCGCGGGACCTGGACACGATTCTGGTGGCGCGCCCGGAACTGATCGGCGCCGACAATAGCGCCGCCGAGCGTCGTGAACGGTTGCGCGGTGACCTGGTGCAAGGCATCAATAAGCGGCTGGCGGAGTTGACCTCAAGCGGCTTGGGCTTGGGGATCGAAGTCACCCGTGTCGATGTGCAGTCGAGCCTGCCGGGCCCGGCGGTGAATGCGTTCAATGCGGTGCTGACGGCCAGTCAGCAAGCCGATAAAGCGGTGGCCAATGCGCGCACCGAAGCGGAAAAGCTCACCCAAACCGCCAATCAGCAAGCTGACCGTGTGGTGCAGGTTGCCCACGCCCAGGCCAGCGAACGCTTGGCCAACGCCCAGGCGCAAACCGCCACCGTCGCCAGCCTCGCCCAGGTCAAAGACCCGGGTTTGCTTCTGCGTCTGTACCGCGAGCGCTTGCCGAAGATTCTCGGCCAGGCGGGCTCCGTGACCACGGTCGACCCTAAAGACGACTCCCGCTTGATCATCCAGGGAGCCGAGCAATGAGCGCACCTATGTTGACGTCCGCCGAGCAGCGCAGCGCTGCCCGGCAATTGACCCTGGCCATGCTGGCCTTGGGATTACTCGTGCTGGGCCTGGTGTGGCGCTGGCTGGCGCCGGACCAGACTGGCGTCAGTCAGCTATTACTGGGTGTGGCATCACTGCTGGTGGCCGTGCCGGTGATGCGTTCGGCGTGGTACAGCCTGCGGTTTCCCAGCCTGCATGGCATTACCGATCAACTTATCGCCTTGGCCATGCTTGGCGCCTGGGCTACGGGGGATCTGCTGACGGCGGCGTTGCTGCCGATCATCATGATCTTTGGGCATGTGCTGGAAGAGCGCAGCGTGATCGGTTCCCAGGAAGCGATCCATGCTCTGGGCAAACTGACTCGCAGTCATGCGCGGTTGGTGCAGGCCGACGGCAGCATTGTTGAAGTGGACAACGGCACGCTGAACACCGGCGATATCGTGGAAGTGCGCGCCGGTGACCGTGTGCCCGCCGATGGTGTGGTGTTGTCGGGCCAGGCGAGTCTGGACACGGCGCCGATCACCGGTGAGTCGGTGCCGTTGGAAGCCAGCGTCGGCGTGCAGGTGTTTGGCGGGGCGATCAACCTCGACGGTCTGCTGCGCCTTGAAGTGACGCGCACCGGCAACGAGTCGACCTTGGGCAAGGTCATCGCGCTGATGCAGAACGCCGAGCGGTCCAAGCCGCCGATCACGCGACTGCTGGAGCGCTATGCGGGCAGTTATATGGTGTTGGTGCTGCTGCTGGCGGCGGTCACCTGGTTTGTGACCAATGACGCCCAGGCGATGCTCGCCGTGCTGGTGGCGGCGTGCCCCTGTGCGTTGGTGTTGTCGGCACCTGCCACGGCGATTGCCGGGATCGCCGTTGCGGCGCGCCATGGGATTCTGATTCGCAGCTCGGCGTTCCTGGAAGAGCTGGCGGACTTGACCTCGCTGGTGGTCGACAAGACCGGCACCCTGACCTTTGGCACGCTGCGATTACAGTCCATCGAAACCCTTGAGCCGGACCGGCAGGCGTTGCTGAATCTGGCGGCCAGCCTGGGCTCGGCGAGCAGTCACCCAGTCAGCCGCGCGCTGGCGGGGTTGGCTACCCAGCAACAACTGTTGATGCTGACCGACATCCGCGAACGCCAGGGCCTCGGCGTGGTGGCGCAGACCGAGCAGGGCGAAGCGGCCCTTGGGCGTCCGGAGTTGTTCGAGCAGTTGGGCATTGCCACCACGGGCGTGCCCAACCATGACGGCCCGATTGCCGGGCTAGCCCTGAACGGGCGATTTCTCGCCTGGCTGTTGCTGGCTGACAGCGTCAAGCCGGAAGCCCGCCAGGCGCTGCAAGAATTGCGTGAGCTGGGCCTGGGCCGCCAATTGCTGCTGACCGGCGACCGTCAAAGCGTGGCCGACAGCTTGGCCTTGGACGTGGGCATCAGCGATGTCGAAGCCCAGGCGTTACCTGAGGACAAGCTCAACCGCGTGCTGGGCGAAATCGGCAGCGGCTTTCGGCCGATGGTGGTGGGCGACGGGATCAATGACTCCCTGGCGCTCAAGGCCGGCGTGGTGGGCGTGGCAATGGGCGCGGGCGGGGCGGACATCGCGCTGGCTTCGGCGGACGTGGTGCTGATCGGCAGCGACCTGCGCCGCCTCGGCACCTGTGTGCGCTTGAGTCGCCAGTGTCGGCACACGTTGCAGGTCAATGTGATCATCGGTCTGGGCTGGACGCTGGCGATTGTGGTGTTCGCCGCATTTGGCTGGTTGGGGGCCGCAGGGGCAATGATCGCGGCGGTGTTGCACAACCTCAGCACGTTGCTGGTGCTGGGTAACGCCGGGCGTTTGCTACGCTTCCACGAGCCGCTTTTGAAACTCGACGAATAATTTTCAGCAATATTTGCGCACCGCTGTAACGCCGGTGGGGGGCCTCACTCTAGTGGTGTGTCGAGACTGAACAATCCGTTCAGACCGACGCCACTACTGATCATGAGGAATACAACAATGAACATTAAATCCGCTGCTGCTGGTGCCGCTTTCGCGATGGCCGCCGCTACCATGTTTGCTGGTGTCGCCACCCAGGTACAAGCCGCAGACGCGCCAGTGCATTGCTACGGCGTAACCTCCTGCAAGGGCATGAACGACTGCAAGACCGCTGAAAACGCCTGCAAAGGCCAGGCAGAGTGCAAGGGCCACGGCTTCAAGGCTATGACCAAGGCAGCCTGTGACGCGGCTGGTGGCAAAGTCGGCGAATAACCGGCAAACGAGTGCAACCGCAGCGGCAGCCCCCCTCCGCTGCGGACACACTTTCCCCAGGAGTCAGCCATGTCCGCTTCCCTTCCAAGTCTGGGTTACGGCCTGGGTTTACGCAGTGAGTACTACCAGCAGATCCTTGAACAATCGCCGGCCGTGGATTGGTTCGAAGTGATCTCCGAGAATTATCTGGTGCAGGGCGGTAAAGCCTTGTACTTCCTGGACGCGATAGCCGAGCGCTATCCCCTGGTGATGCACGGGGTGTCCCTGTCCATCGGCGGGCCCCACGCCATCGATATCGATTACCTCAAGCAGATCAAACAGCTCGCCGAGCGTATTCACCCGGCGTGGGTTTCCGATCATCTGTGCTGGAGCCGCGGCAGTGCGCACCAGTTGCACGACCTGCTGCCTCTGCCTTACACCGAAGAAAGCCTCTATCACGTCGCCAGCCGCGTTCGCCAAGTGCAGGACGTATTGCAGCGTCCGCTGGTGCTGGAAAACGTCTCCAGTTACGTGCGTTCCAAGGCGGATGAATTCACCGAGTGGGAATTCCTCAACGCCTTGGCTCATCTGTCGGGGTGCCAGTTGTTGCTGGACGTCAATAATGTGTACGTCAGCTCTCGCAACTATGGCTTCGATGCCTGGACCTTTATCCGCAACCTGCCGCCCGACAGCATTCGTCAGCTGCATTTGGCGGGGCATATGGACTATGGCGACTACGTGGTCGATACCCACGACCATCCGGTCTGTGATCCGGTGTGGGCGCTGTACCAACAGACCCTGGAGCACGTGGGGCCTGTGTCGACGCTGTTGGAGCGCGATGACCATTTTCCGCCGTTCGAAGAGCTGCTCACCGAGTTGAGCAAGGCCCGCGAACTGGGCGCCACCGCCTTGGCCAGGAGAGCGGTATGCGCCTGACCGATTGGCAGTTGGCCTTCGAACAGCATTTATTAGCCCAAACCCCCGACGCCAACGGTGGCTTTGCCGCCACTTTATTGGGCGGGCCGACGCTGGACGTAGACACGGGCCTGGCGATCTATCACAACGCCTATATCGCGCGGTTGCAGGAAGTACTGCGGCACGACTTCAGCGCCATCCTCTATTGGCTGGGGGATGATGAGTTTGCGGCGCTGACCCACGCTTATGTACGCCGTTATCCGTCGGCCCATTACAGCTTGCGTTGGTTTGGCGAACGGTTGCCGGCGTTTATCCACGAGCACCTCGTGGCCGAACAAAGTGCACCGCTGGCAGAGCTGGCTAAGTTGGAGTGGGCTTTTACCCTGGCCTTCGATGCGCCGCAGGGTCAGCCGCTGTCCCTGAATGACATGGCGCTCCTGCCGCCCGAGGATTGGCCGGGTTTGCAGGTTGCCCTGACACCGTCCGTGCAGCAGCGACTGTGTCACTTCAACAGCGTGGGCATCTGGCGTGCCAGCAAAGATGGGGCGGATTTCCCAGGCAGCTACACCTTGGACCTGGCGCAGATCTGCCTGGTATGGCGCCTTCATCAGGTGTGCCATTACCGCAGCCTGGAACCTGCGGAAGCCTTAGCATTGGCCGGTATGGTGACGACCGGTTGGACCTTCGCAGAACTGTGTGAGCAGCTAGCAGTCACTTATGCAGAGGGTGCGCCGCTGCAGGCTGTTACATGGCTGAAACAGTGGGTCCAGGACGGTTTGCTCCAACGCCGACCTCCATAGAAGAGGGCTATCAAATCGATAGCCTCCTACTTTTATTGGGATGGTCTACCCTCAGTTCAGACGTCTGAAACAAGGGGGGACTACTCATGCTCGCGCAACTTCCACCGGCCTTACAGAATCTTCAGCTACCGCTGCGTCTGCGACTCTGGGACGGCCATGAATTCAACTTGGGCCCAGAGCCCAGTGTGACCATCGTGGTGAAGGACCCCACGGTCGTCTCGCAACTGACCCATCCCACACTCGACTCACTGGGCGAAGCCTTCGTCGAGGGCAAACTGGAGCTGGAAGGTTCCATCAGCGAAGTGATCCGGGTCTGTGATGAGCTGAGTCATGCCTTGATCGAGGGCGACGGCGACAGTCATCCGGTGCGCTCGATCCACGACAAGGCCACGGATGCAGCGGCGATTTCCTACCATTACGACCTGTCCAATGAGTTCTATCAGCTGTGGCTGGATCAGGACATGGCGTACTCCTGCGGCTATTTCGAAACCGGCAGCGAATCCATCGACCAGGCCCAACAAGACAAATTCCGCCACCTGTGCCGCAAGCTACGCTTGCAGGCGGGGGAGTATTTGCTCGACGTCGGTTGCGGATGGGGCGGGCTGGCGCGGTTTGCGGCGCGGGAGTTCGGGGTGAAAGTGTTTGGCATCACCCTGAGCAAAGAGCAGTTGGTATTGGCTCGGGAGCGAGTCAAAGCCGAGGGACTGGAAGACCAGATCGACCTGCAACTGCTGGACTACCGTGATCTACCCCAGGACGGCCGATTCGACAAAGTCGTAAGCGTGGGCATGTTCGAACACGTCGGCCACGCCAACCTGGCGCAGTACTGCCAGACCCTGTTCGGTGCGGTGCGTGAAGGCGGCCTGGTGATGAACCATGGCATCACCGCCAAGCACACCGATGGCCGCCCGGTGGGCCGTGGCGCCGGGGAGTTTATCGAGCGGTACGTGTTCCCGAACGGTGAGTTGCCACACTTGGCAATGATGACCGCCGAGATCAGCGAAGTCGGGCTTGAAGTCGTCGACGTCGAAAGCCTGCGCCTGCACTACGCGCGAACCCTGGACCATTGGAGTGAGCGGCTGGAGGACAACCTGGAAGCGGCGGCCAAGATGGTGCCAGAACAGGCGTTGCGTATCTGGCGGTTGTACCTGGCCGGTTGCGCCTATGCGTTTGCACGGGGTTGGATCAACCTGCACCAGATCCTCGCGGTGAAGCCTCACGCGGATGGTAGCCATGAACTGCCGTGGACGCGGGAAGACATCTATCGCTGATCTGATGTTCCAGAAAGGTGGAGATCCAACTGTGGGAGGGGGCTTGCTCCCGATAGCGGTATATCAGTCGCCACCCGTTGACTGACCCCCCGCTATCGGGAGCAAGCCCCCTCCCACATTTTGTTTTGTGTTGTCTGGTTAAAGGATTGGTGAGATCAAGCGCGCCACACGCATCCCAAGTTGTTGCAGGCGCCGTGTTTCGCGGCTTTCTTCCTGGCTGACTTCATGGGCCTGCGCGAAGTCATCGAGCAGCATATGCTCCACCTCCTGGGCGAAGGCTTCATCGACGGTCAGCAGCATCACTTCAAAATTCAGCCGAAACGAACGGTTGTCCATGTTGGCACTGCCAATGGCGCTGATCTCGCTGTCCACCAACACCACCTTCTGATGCAGAAAGCCCGGCGTGTAGCGGAACACCCGCACTCCGGCGCGCACGGCTTCGATGGCGTAGAGGCTGGAGGCGGCATACACAATGCGGTGATCCGGCCGCGACGGCAGCAGCAGGCGCACATCCACTCCGCGTAGTACCGCCAGGCGCAGGGCGGCAAACACCGCTTCATCGGGGACGAAATACGGGCTGGTGATCCATACCCGCTCGGTCGCTGCGTGGATGGCCTCGACGAAAAACAGCGAACAGGTTTCATACGGATCGGCCGGACCGCTGGCGAGCAATTGGCAGAGCACGCCATCTTCGGGATAGGTGTCCGGCAAGATCAGCGGCGGTAGTTCGCGCGCGGCCCAGAACCAGTCTTCGGCAAACGACTCCTGCAGGCACGCCACCACGGGACCGGTGACCTGTACATGGGTGTCGCGCCATGGCGCCAATGGCGGTTTTTTGCCCAGGTATTCATCACCCACGTTATGTCCGCCGACAAACCCGGTGATGCCATCCACCACCACGATTTTGCGATGGTTGCGAAAGTTGACCTGGAAGCGGTTGAGCCATCCACTGCGGGTGGCGAAGGCCTTGACCTGCACGCCGGCGTCGCGCAGTGATTGCACGTAGCGATGGGGCAGGGCGTGACTGCCAATGCGGTCGTAGAGCACGTAGATGGCCACGCCTTGGGCAGCCTTTTCTTTCAGCAGCGTATGTAATTGGCGGCCAAGTTCATCGTCATGAATGATGAAAAACTGAAACAACACAGCGGTTTTGGCGTTTCGAATGGCTTCAAAGATCGCGCTGAAGGTGGTGTTGCCATTGATCAGCAGGCGTACTTCATTGTTGGCCAGGCACGGCATGCGACCCAGTTTGGGCATGGCGCGCAACGAGGCGTAAGCACTGGAGTTGCGCGCAGCGAGCGCCTCCTCAACCCAAGGACGCCAGTTCAGCGCGGTGATGGCGGTGTGCATTTCCTGATTGGCCTGGCGCCGCGCCTGGATATACGCGTCGAAGGTGCTGCGGCCAAAAATCAGGTAGGGGATCAACGTGAGATAGGGCATGAACATCAGCGACAAGGCCCAGGCTATCGAGCCTTGAGCGGTCCTGACGGTCAGCACCGCGTGGATCGCGGCGAGAGTCCCGAGAAAGTGCAGCGTGGCGATGAAGTAGGCGAGCAGGTGCGGGCCAAAGAAATCCATGGACGACAGTACTCCAGACAATCCAATGCCTAACAGACCATGTTCGGCTGCGAATGTCGCTATTTTATTTGGCGTGCAACACTGGCGCCTTTGCAGCGTCTAACGCCCACAATTGCCCAGGAGTTACCCGATGAATGCTCGTCTGCTCTGTTTATCCATGGTTGTTGGTTTGTCGTTGCCGGCGGCAGCGCAGGCGCAGATGCTGGCGCCGGGCTTGTGGGAATTGACCACCAGCAATATGAAAGTCGATAACCAGGACCTGCCGGACCTGTCGCTGATCCTCGGTCAGCTCAAGCAACAGATGACCCCCGAACAGCGCGCGATGCTTGAAAAGCAGGGCATCACCATGGCAGGTAAAGGCGTGCAGGTGTGCCTCACTCCAGCCCAGGTCGCCTCGGACTCAATCCCTTTGACCGACCCGCAATCGGGCTGCAAACAGGAAGTGACCGACAAAACCGGCAACCAGTGGAAATTCCGTTTCAGCTGCCCGAAAGCTCAGGGCACTGGAGTCGCCACTTTCCAAAGCCAGAAAGAATTCACCACGACCGTCAACGGCACCTTCAATGCCACCGGTATTCAGCAGAAGGGCAGCCTGGACACTCACGCCCAGTGGCTGGGCAACGATTGCGGTACGGTCAAACCACGCGCTTAACGCAGAAAGTGCAGCGGCAAACCCTGGCAGCTGTCGACCACCTTGCCGTTGTGCCAGGCCAGGTGGCCGGAGACCAGGGTGGTGCTGACGCTGTGGCGAAAGCTGCGCTCTGCAAAGGGCGTCCAGCCGCAGCGGGCAAGAATCGGCTCATCCCTGACCGGCTTACCTTCGGGCTCGGGTTTGATCAGCACCAGGTCGGCCCAATACCCTTCACGCAGATAACCACGGTCCGGGATAGCAAACAGGTCGGCGACCCGGTGGCTGGTCTTCGCGACCAGCGTGGCCAGCGGCAGCAGCCCGTCTGCCACCAGCTCCAGTAACGCCGGCAGCGCATGTTGCACCAGGGGCAATCCCGACGGCGCTTCGCGATAGGCCAGTTGTTTTTGCGCCCAGGTATGCGGCGCGTGGTCTGTGCCAATCACATCCAAACGATCATTCAATAACGCCTGGCGCAACGCGTCGCGGTCGGCACGGGTCTTGATCGCCGGGTTGCATTTGATCTGATGGCCGAGGCGGTGATAGTCCCGGTCATCGAACAGCAAGTGGTGCACACAGACTTCGGCGGTGATGCGTTTTTGTGCCAGGGGCTTGTCTTCAAACAGAGCCAATTCGCGCGCGCTGGTGAGGTGCAGCACATGCAGGCGCGTGCCGTGGCGCTGGGCTAACTCCACCGCGAAAGAGGACGAGCGATAGCAGGCCTCGGCGTCGCGGATCAGGGGGTGCGCGACGGCGGGGATGTCATCGCCGAAACGCTCGCGCAAGCGCCGTTCGTTGGCCTGGATACTGGGCGTGTGTTCGCAGTGAGCCAGGAGGATGGTCGGGACTTCGGCAAACAGACGCTCCAGGATCCGTGGGTCGTCCACCAGCATATTGCCGGTGGACGCGCCCATGAACACTTTGACTCCCGCCACCTCGCAGGGGTCGAGGGCGGCGACGATGTCGAGATTGTCGTTACTTACCCCGAAGTGAAAGCCGTAGTTGACCACCGAGTGCAGGGCCGCGCGGCGTTTTTTATCGGCCAGCGCCTCCAGGTTCAGGGTGGCCGGGTTGGTGTTGGGCATGTCCATCACACTGGTGATGCCGCCAGCCGCGGCCGCGCGGGACTCACTGTAGAAACTGCCTTTGTCCGGCGCGCCGGGGTCACGAAAGTGCACCTGGTCGTCGATCATGCCCGGCAGTAGCCATTGCCCCTTGGCGTCGATGGCCAGTGGCGCGTTACAGCCGGTGATGCTGCTGGCGATCTTTTCGATGCGGCCATTGGCGACCAGCACGTCGGCGTCGAAAATCTGGCCCTCGTTGACCAGGCGGGCGTTGCGGATCAGCAGGCGGCTCATGGCTTAGAACTCGTTTTGCAGGGCTTTGTAACCGCGCACCAAGTCGACGTTGGTAAGTGCCACGTCTTCGGAAAACTCCGAGGCGCTGACGCTCACCGGTGGGAATTGCGACAGGTCGGTATTCGGTCCGATGCGGGTGGTGGAGGGCACGTAGAACGCGGCGGGTAAATCACGACCGTCGACCACCGAGTTATGGCGCACCACGCAACCATCGCCCACGGCGCAGTTGAACAGCACGCTGTTGAAACCGATGAATACGCGGTCGCCAACTGAGCAAGGGCCGTGGACGATGGAGCGGTGGGCGATGGAGGTGAACTCACCGATGGTCACTGCCGCGCCGGATTTGGAGTGGATGACCACGCCGTCCTGGATATTGGAATTGGCGCCGATGGTGATCGGATCCATGGCGCCGCTGGCGTCGACTTCGTCTGCGCGGATCACCGCATACGGGCCGACGAAGACGTTCTCGCCAATGATGACCTTGCCGCAGATGATGGCGGTCTTGTCGACGTAGGCCGATTCGGCAATCACTGGCAGATCGCCGGAAGGGTTCTTGCGGATCATGCGCTGGGCTCCGTGATGATGTGGACGTAGTCGCCATCAATGGCGTTGTAGAAACAGGTGGGCCGGCCTGTGTGGCAAGCCGGGCCGAGTTGGTTGACGATCAGCAGCACCGCGTCGCCGTCGCAATCCAGGCGTGCTTCCACCAACTGCTGCCAGTGACCGGAGCGTTCACCTTTGCGCCACAGTTGCTGGCGCGAGCGTGACCAGTAGCAAACTTGCCCGGTAGTGAGGGTTTCGGTGAGGGCCCGGCGGTTCATCCAGGCCAGCATCAACACCTCGCCGCTGCTGTGTTGCTGGGCGATGGCGGCAATCAGGCCATCGCTGTTCCATGGCAGGGCATCGAGCACCGGTTTGAGTGGGAAGCGACTGCCTTTGGCTGCCCCTTCCAGTTCGAGCATGCTCAGGTTCATGGCTTGCTCAGGGCGGCGCACAAGGTGTTGAGGTTGTATTCGAACAGCCCTGTAAACGTGCTGGCCGGGCCTTCGGCGGCGAGGGCGTCGGAGTACAGCGTGCCGCCGATCTGCGCGCCGCTTTCGTCGGCAATTTGCTTGAGCAGGCGCGAGTCTTTGATGTTTTCCATGAACACGGCTTTGACCTTGTCTTTGCGGATCTGTGTGATCAGCGCAGCGACTTCAGCGGCAGAGGGTTCACGTTCGGTAGACAGGCCTTGGGGGGCGAGGAACTGAATGCCATAGGCCTGGCCCAGGTAACCGAAAGCGTCATGGGAGGTGACGATGCGGCGGTTGCCTGGGGGCAGAGCACTGAATTTGGTCTTGGCTTCGGCCAGCAGGCGGTAGATTTCTTTCAGGTAGGTTTGGCTGTTGCGCAGGTAGTCGGCCTTGTTGGCCGGGTCGGCAGCCACCAGCGCCTTGGTGATGTTGTTCACATAGATTTCAGCGTTGGCCAGGTTATGCCAAGCGTGCGGGTCGGGGATGGTTTCGCCATCCTCTTCCATGGTGTGGGAGATCACGCCTTTGCTGGCGGTGACCACCGTGGCTTTGGTTTCGGTGCTGGTGACTAAGCGGCCCAGCCAGGGTTCGAAACCGAGGCCGTTCTTGATGATCAGCTTGGACTTGAGCAGCGCCTTGGCATCGTCCGGTGTGGGCTCGTAGGTGTGGGCGTCGGCATCCGGGCCGACCATGTTGCTGATCTGAATGTGGTCGCCACCGATCTGGTGCGTAATGTCATTGAGAATACTGAAGCTGGTGACCACCTGGAGTTTGTCGGCGGCCTGGGCCATCGACAGCGGCAGCAGCAGGCTGAACAGCACGAGTAGAGCGCGCATCGGGAGACACCTCATTGGGATGTAAGCAGGGGCGGGCGGCGCATCAAACCGTGCACCGGACCGAAGACCACGGACAGCAGGTACCCAGCGCCAGCCACCAGCACAATCGCCGGGCCGCTGGGCAGTGAGTAGTAGAACGACAACAACAAACCAAGCCATACCGACAGGCATCCCAGCACCGCCGACACCGCAATCAACACCGGCAGGCGCCGGCTCCAGAAACGTGAAGCGATGGCGGGTAACATCATCAGACCCACCACCATCAACGCGCCGATGGCCTGGAAACCGATCACCAGGTTCAGCACCACCAGGGTTAAAAACAGCCCATGGGCCAGCGGGCCAAGGCGGCTGACGGTTTGCAGGAACAGCGGGTCGAGGGTGTCCAGCAGCAGTGGTTTGTAGATCAGTCCCATGGCGACCAGGCTGAACCCGGACACCCAGAGCATTCCGGTAAGGGTGGTTGCGTCGACGGCCAAGGCAGAGCCGAACAGCAAGTGCAAAAGATCCAGGCGTTTACCGGCGAGGCCGAGGATCAGTACGCCAGCGGCAAGGGAAATGGGGTAGATGGCGGCGAGGCTGGCGTCTTCGCGCAGGCCGGTACGGCGAGTGATCCAAGCGGAGAGGCCAGCCATGCTCAGGCCGGCGCCGAGGCCGCCGATGGTCAGCGCCGGCAGGCTGAGCCCGGCGAACCAGAAACCCAGCGCAGCGCCGGGCAGGATGCCGTGGGCCACGGCGTCACCGATCAGGCTCATGCGGCGCAGGATCAGGAAGACACCCAGCGGGGCAGTGCTGCACGCGAGTACAAGTCCGCCGATCAGTGCGCGGCGCATAAAGACGAAGTCGAGGAAGGGCATCCATAAGTGGGCGGCGAAGTGCATCAGGCCACCTGCATCTGGGGCTGCGGGCGGATCAGCTCTTTGCTATCGCCGAACACACAACCGGTGTTTTTGATTTGCAGCACTTGCTCGGTGTGGTGGCGTACGGACGCCAAATCGTGGCAAACGATGACCAGCGTGCGGCCTTCGGCATGCCAGGCGTGGATATGTTTCCAGCACAGCGTCTGGCCGTCCTCATCGAGGGCTGCGTGGGGTTCATCGAGCAGCAACACCGGCGAATCGGCCAAACTCATGCGGGCGAGCAGGGCGCGTTGCAATTGGCCGCCGGACAACGCCATCAGCGGGCGCTGTTCCAGGCCACTGAGGCACCAGTCTTCCAGCACTGCTTGCAGGCGCTGATTGCGTTGTTGCGGGGGGAGTCGGGTGCCCCAGAAACCGGCGGCGACCAGTTCTTGCAGGCTAATGGGAAATTGGCGGTCAAGGTGTTGCTGCTGAGGCAGGAACGCTAGGCCGCCCCGGCGTGGAACATCGACGATCACCTTGCCAGCCAGCGGCTTTTGCAGGCCGGCGATGACTTTGAGCAGGCTACTTTTGCCGCAGCCATTGGGACCAATTACGCCGGTGAGGCTACCTTTTTCCAGCATGAGATCTATGGCGGGTGTGAGTGGTTGTCCGGGGGCGCCCCAGCGCAAAGCGTTGCAGGTGATCATTCAGGGTGTCTCGTCCAGCGGCTTTCAGCCACGGCATCGTGCGCGTGCAGGCTTTCGGCGTGGATCACTTTGAGGTGGAAGGCGTTGACGGCATCCGAGCGTTTCAAGGCGAGGTTCAGACGGCGGGCGGCGTCTTCGCAGAACATTAGGTTCTGTCCGTTGGCCAGGGCGAAGGCTTGTTCGTCCGCACGTTTCACAGCGGTTTGTACGGCGGTGCCGAGTGCAGTTTCGGCGTCGTTGATGATGTCGGTCAGCGCCAGTTGCTCGCCTCGCAGGTGTACGTGCAACTGCGCGCTGCTGCGCTGGCTGTGGGGTGTGGCGACGATGCCGTCTGCGCTACCGAGCCAGGTCAGTACGTCTTCATGCTGCAACGGCGTGTCGGCGAAGTCTTCGAGAAATTGCTGCTGAATCAACTGCCTGGCCAGGGCAGCGGAACAGGGGCAAGTTGAGGAATAAGTAACGTTAATTTTTAGTTCCACGTGGAACATCTGGTTTTCCAGGCGCGCTTCGATGCTGACTGGGTAGCCTTTCCAGCCAGCTAAGGGGCTGACCAGCGCCGGGCGTTTCAACAGCAAATTCGTGTGCAGACGCAGGTAGGCGTTCTTAGATAAATCTTCATGACTGTCGAGAAAACGCTGCAGTACATTGCGCAGAAGTGCAGGCGTGAGGGGCTGCTGGTCGAGCATCTCCAGTGCCAGGTACAGGCGTGACATATGAATGCCACGGGCGGTGCCGTCATCCAGGCTCACGCCGGCATCGGCGGTGGCGGTCAGGCGCTGACCGTCGATCAGGATTGGCAGGGCGATGCCGCACATGCCGACCCAGTCGAGTGGCAAGGCTTGGCGTGAAGCCTGCGCGGCGATATCCGGCAGAGTCAGCGCGTTCATGAGCAGGTCCATCGTTGGAAATAATTCGACATGTTATAGTATAACAATAGAGTCTACGATGAATTTTCTGTCGTAGCCTTTTTTCAGTCATGTCGAGTACGGACGCTCCTTTATCTGCGGTATTTGTCATGCACAGACGTCAGCTTCTCAATCTGCTCTTGGCCAGCCCCTTTTTTGTTTTGCCGCTCACGGCCTACGCCACGCAGATTCGTAACGCGCGTTTATGGCGCTCAGATGACAAGCTGCGGTTGGTGTTCGACCTCAGCGGTCCGGTGCAGTACAAGACCTTCTCCCTGACGGCGCCGGAGCGCCTGATCATCGACCTGAGCGGCGCGGTTCTCAGTGGCGACTTTTCTCAACTGGAGTTGAAGAACACCGGAATCACCTCGATTCGCTCGGGGCATTTCGGCAAATCGGATACGCGCATCGTGCTCGATCTGGCCGCACCGATGCGGCTCACCAGCTTTGTGTTGCCGCCTCAGGAGGGTCAGGGGCATCGCCTGGTGCTCGATCTCACTGGCGCCACTCAGGCGCCACGTCAAATCGCGGCTGAACGTGCGCCCTTGGTGGCGCTAGTGGAAAAGGCGCATCCCAAGCGCGACATCATGGTTGTGGTCGACCCCGGCCACGGCGGCAAAGACCCGGGCGCTATCGGCTCCAAGGGCCAGCGCGAAAAAGACGTGGTGTTGTCCATCGCCCAACTGCTGGCCAGGCGTTTGAAGCGCGAGAAGGGCTTTGACGTGAAACTGGTGCGCAACGACGACTTCTTCGTGCCGCTGCGCAAGCGCGTGGACATCGCCCGTCAGCACAAGGCCGATATGTTTATCTCGGTGCACGCCGATGCAGCGCCGCGCCTCACCGCTTCAGGGGCGTCGGTGTATGCGCTGTCGGAGGGCGGCGCGACCTCGGCCACCGCACGCTTTATGGCCCAGCGCGAAAACGGCGCGGACCTGTTGGGCGCTACCACGTTGCTCAATCTGAAGGATAAAGACCCGATGCTGGCCGGCGTGATTCTCGACATGTCGATGAACGCCACCATCGCCTCAAGCCTGCAACTGGGCAGTTCGGTGCTCGGGAGCCTGCAAAGCATTACCAGCCTGCATCAGAAACGTGTGGAACAGGCCGCGTTTGCAGTGCTCAAGTCACCGGATGTGCCCTCGATCCTGGTGGAGACGGGCTTTATCTCCAATGCCCGAGACGCCCAGCGCTTGGTGACGGCGCGTCATCAACAGGCGGTGGCGGATGGCTTGTTCGATGGCCTGAAAAACTACTTCCAGAAGAATCCGCCGATGAACAGCTACATGGCGTGGGTGCAGGAACAAAAGAATGGTCAGGCCTAACAGCCGGTAATGCGGCTGCAGGTGAACTTGGCGCTGGCCCCGCCGGAGCTGGAGAAGCGATTGATCGTGGTCCAACCCACGCGCCGCGTGTAGCCGACCCACGCCTCCCCATCTGACGCCAAACCAGTAAAAAACGTCAGTTGCCCATAACGGCTGTTGGTCTGTGCCCAATAGCGTTTGCCGACCACCTCGAAACCGCGCAAATACGTGGTTCTGCCCTCGGTCGACACACTGTAGGCGTTGCCCAGTGGGTCGACACAGGCCAGCAGGTTGGCGCTGCGCGTGCAGTTGGCCAGCAGGCTGGGCGCTTGGGCGCAAGCGGTCCCTGCCGCTGCCAGTAACAGGGCGCACAACAGGTATTTCATAAGGTTTCTCGGGGCAAGGATGCGTTCAAGCATTGCCCTCTTTGTCGAAGCGAGCAAGGGGGGATTGGCTTATTTGTATTGTTATACTATAACATTGAAAGACAGCCTGACCCGTGAACCTCTCCCCATGACTGAACAAGACCTGCTGACCCAACCGCCTGCCGACTACATGAATGAAGCCCAGCATGGCTTCTTCCGCGAACTGTTGTTGGCTCAGCGCACTGAACTGCAAGCGCGTATCGAAGGCGAATTCCTGGTGCTGCGCGAGCAGCAAACCAACAGCGACCCGGCTGACGTGGGCAGCGCCGAAGAGCAGCGCCAATGGCAACTGCGCCTGCTGGAACGGGAGAAGAAGCTGCTGGACAAGATCGACGACGCCCTCGAACTGTTGGCCCGTGGCGAATATGGCTGGTGCCGCGAAACCGGCGAACCCATCGGCCTGCAACGTCTTCTGCTGCGTCCCACCGCCACCCTGTGTATCGAAGCCAAAGAACGTGAAGAGCTGCGCGAACGCCATAAACGGGCGATTTGACCGGCTAACCCTGATGAGGATTACCTGATGCCCAATCGTCTCCCCGTTACCGTGTTGTCCGGCTTTCTCGGCGCCGGTAAAAGCACATTGCTCAACTATGTCCTGCGCAACCGCGAAAATCTGCGCGTGGCGGTGATTGTCAACGACATGAGTGAAATCAACATCGACGGCAGCGAGGTGCAGCGTGACGTCACCCTCAACCGTTCCGAAGAAAAGCTGGTGGAGATGAGCAACGGCTGTATCTGCTGCACCTTGCGTGAAGACTTGCTTGAAGAAGTCGGAAAACTCGCCAAGGAAGGTCGGTTCGATTACTTGTTGATTGAATCCACCGGTATCTCCGAACCGTTGCCGGTGGCAGAAACCTTCACCTTTCGCGATGAAAATGACCAAAGCCTGGCCGATGTTGCGCGCCTGGATACCATGGTTACCGTGGTCGATGGCATGAACTTCTTGCTCGACTACCAGGCCGCCGAAAGCCTGGCTTCGCGGGGCGAAACCCTCGGGGAAGAAGACGAGCGTTCAATCACCGACCTGTTGATCGAGCAGATCGAATTCGCCGACGTCATCTTGATCAGCAAGATCGACCTGATCAGCAGCAGCGAACGTGAAGAGCTGATGGCTATCCTTGAGCGCCTCAATGCTCAGGCGGAAATCATCCCGATGGTCATGGGCGAGGTGCCGCTGCACAAGATCCTCAACACCGGCCGCTTTGACTTCGAGCGTGCGGCCCAAGCGCCAGGCTGGTTGCAGGAGCTGCGCGGTGAGCATGTACCGGAAACCGAAGAATATGGCATCGCGTCCATGGCCTATCGCGCACGCCGCCCGTTCCATCCGCAACGCTTCTTTGACTTTATCGATCGACCTTGGGTAAACGGCAAACTGCTGCGCTCAAAGGGCTTTTTCTGGCTGGCCAGCAAGCATCAGGACGCCGGTAGCTGGTCCCAGGCAGGCGGCCTGATGCGTCACGGGTTTGCCGGACGCTGGTGGCGTTTCGTACCGAAAAGCCAATGGCCACAAGACCAAGAAAGCGTCGCGGCGATTATGGGCAACTGGCAACTGAGCACCGGCGACTGCCGCCAGGAACTGGTGTTTATCGGGCAGAACATCGACTTCGCCCACATGCGCGTGGAGTTGGATGCGTGCTTGCTCACCGATGAAGAAATGGCCCTTGGCGTGGAAGGGTGGCGCCTTTTGGCTGATCCGTTTGGTCCCTGGTATGAAGAGGCAGCCTGATGCTGGCACCGGCTATCCCCCTGCGCCCCGTGATTCGCCAGACCTGCGGTGAAACCCCGCTGGTGCTGTCCGACATCCTCGAAGACGGCGTGAACCTGGCGCTGTGGCAGCGCCAGTTGCCGCTGCATATCGCTGAGTTCGGCGCCTTGCTTGTGGCACTCAACGAGCCGTTGGCTGATTCGATGGTGATCGAACTCAACAGCGAAGACGCCAAGCCGAACTTGCGAGGATTGGCGTCCAGTTGCCGCGATCTTGAAGGTTATGAAGGCTTTGTCGCCGATGTGTCGTGGCTGGTCAGTGCTTTTGCCTGTCTGCTCGGCGCCAAGCGCATAGGCGTTCGTCTGCGATTGTTGGATAAAGCCATGTGCCCGCGTTTTCACGTCGATCATGTGCCGGTGCGGCTGATCACCACCTATGCAGGTATCGGCAGCCAGTGGTTGCGTGAAGGGGTAATGGACCGGCGCAAACTCAGCCAACCGGACGCCGAGCCCAGCGAGCGCATTGAGCAGATTCAGTGCGGTGAAGTGGCCCTGCTCAAGGGCACCAAATGGCATGGCAACGAAGGCCACGGCCTGATCCACCGCTCCCCCGCGCTGAAAGCGGATGAGCGCCGATTGATTCTGACGCTGGATTGGCTCGCGTAACCGCGTAGGATCAAACGCTCTACACGGTCCGAACGATGGCACTTATGCTGCAGAACATTCCCACCCACGTGATTGCCGGGCCCCTTGGCGCTGGCAAGACCAGCCTGATCAAGCACCTGCTCGCCCAACGCCCGGCCAACGAGCGCTGGGCGGTGCTGATTAATGAGTTTGGGCAGATCGGCCTGGATGCTGCGTTGCTGACCCAGGACGACGACGGCATTGCCTTGGGCGAGGTCGCTGGTGGCTGCCTGTGTTGTGTGAATGGCGCACCGTATTCCAGGTAGGCCTGGGCCGGTTGCTGCGTAAGGCCAAGCCGGATCGGTTGTTTATCGAACCCTCGGGCCTGGGCCATCCTGCGCAGTTGCTCCAGCAGTTGCGCGAAGCGCCGTGGCAGACGGTGCTTGCGGTTCAGCCTTGTGTGCTGGTGCTGGATGCCCAAGCGCTGGCTGCGGGCAAACCCTTGCCGCCAGCGCAGCAGGAAGCGTTGGCCAGTGCCGGACTGTTGGTGTTGAACAAGGATGAGGGGCTGGATGCTGCGCAACGCGAGGCCGTCGAACGACAGCTACCCGACCGTGGCATTTATTGGACGCGGCAGGCGTACGTGCCGCTCGGCAAACTGCCAGGTTTGAATGCGCAGGCTGAAGAGGCTGTGGATAACGTCGAGGTGCCCAAGGGGCTGGCTCAATTGCCGGCTATCTGGAGCGATCCGGCATTGCCGATCTGCCTGAGCCAGGCCCAGGAGGGCGGTTGGAGTATCGGTTGGCGCTGGCACCCGAGCCAGAAATTCGATTCCGAGCGTCTGCACCTGTGGCTGACATCGCTTGAGTGGCGCCGCGCCAAACTGGTTATCCACAGCCGTGATGGGTGGATATCGGCCAACGCTGTGGATAACAGCCCGCTCGCCTTTCACCCCAGTGAATGGCGCCGCGACTCACGTATCGAATTGATCTTCAGCACACCACAGGATATGGCTGCATTGCAGGCCGCGCTGACTGCCTGCCGTTACTGACGGTTTTTAGTCGCATGGTTCTGACGCCATTGGCTCAGCTCAATGACTTCAGCACTGGGCAGCGCTTCCTTGGCCTCGAACGGGTAGGGCGCCAGTTCGATCTGCGCGCTATGGGCGCCAAATTGCGTGATGGTCCCGCTGTGACGGGTCTCGCCCGTGACGGTGAACTCGAAATTATAGATACGCGCCAGACGCCGCCGGCCATTGGCGTCCTTCACAAAACCGATGCGTTTCAACGCTACGGCACCGTCGAGCAATTCGATATCGAGCTTGGCGCAATGCTGCTTCACCCGCGCGAGCGCCCGTTCGCGCAGGCCGTGGTTGTGCCAAACCCAGGCGGCGCCGGTCGCCAGCAGCATCAACACGAAGATGTTTCCCAGGGTCAGCATGCGAAAAACTCCAACAAAGTGAGAGCAGCTTAACTGTGTCGCTGGCCTGTCGTACAGGCTGTGTTTAGTCGCATACTGCGCGGCCAGAATTTCAATGGCTTTACGGAAATCCCCTGCATGAAACGCACACCTCATCTGCTTGCGATCCAGTCTCATGTGGTCTTTGGCCACGCCGGAAACAGCGCCGCCGTGTTCCCCATGCAGCGGGTCGGGGTGAACGTCTGGCCGCTTAACACTGTGCAGTTCTCCAACCACACCCAGTATGGCCAGTGGGCGGGCGAAGTGTTGGCGCCGCAGCAAATTCCGGCGTTGGTGGAAGGGATTGCCGCCATCGGTGAGTTGGGCAACTGTGATGCGGTACTGTCCGGCTATCTGGGCAGCGCGGCCCAGGGCCGGGCGATTCTCACCGGTGTGGCGCGTATTAAAGCGATCAATCCCAAGGCCTTGTACCTGTGCGACCCGGTGATGGGTCATCCTGAAAAAGGCTGCATCGTGCCCCAGGAAGTCAGCGATTTCCTGCTCAATGAAGCCGTCGCCATGGCCGACTTCCTGTGCCCCAACCAACTGGAATTGGACAGCTTTGCCGGGCGCAAACCGCAATCGCTGTTCGATTGTCTGGCTATGGCCAAGGCGTTGCTGGCTCGCGGGCCTAAAGCCGTGTTGGTCAAACACTTGGATTACCCGGGCAAGTTGCCGGATGGTTTCGAGATGCTGCTGGTGACCGCCGACGGCAGCTGGCACCTGCGTCGACCGCTGCTGGCGTTCCCGCGCCAACCGGTGGGCGTGGGCGACCTGACCTCGGGGTTGTTCCTGGCGCGGGTGTTGTTAGGCGACAGCCTGCTGGCCGCGTTTGAATTCACCGCAGCGGCCGTGCACGAAGTGCTGCTGGAAACCCAGGCTTGCGCCAGTTACGAGTTGGAGTTGGTGCGGGCCCAGGATCGCATTGCCCACCCACGTGTGCGCTTTGAAGCCACCCCGATCGGATTGTAAGTACACAACACCCAATGTAGGAGGGGGCTTGCTCCCGATGGCGGTGTATCAGCTACCTAAGTAATGGCTGACCCACTGCAATCGGGGGCAAGCCCCCCCCACATTTTTGATCGGGTTTGCGGCTTGGGACTTACAGCGCGTCTGCCTTGATTTCCTGGTAGCGCTTCTCCAGCTCCTGGCGAATCTGCCGGCGTTGCTGGGCCTGCACGAACCGGCGCTTGTCTTCACTGTTATGGGGTTGCAGCGGTGGTACGGCAGCGGGTTTACGCTGGTCGTCCACGGCCACCATGGTGAAGAAGCAGCTGTTGGTATGACGCACCGAGCGCTCGCGGATGTTCTCGGTCACCACCTTGATGCCCACTTCCATCGACGTATTGCCGGTGTAGTTGACCGATGCAAGGAACGTCACCAATTCGCCGACATGGATCGGTTCGCGAAAAATCACCTGATCCACCGACAACGTCACCACATAGCGACCGGCATAACGGCTCGCACAGGCGTAGGCCACTTCGTCGAGGTACTTGAGCAGGGTGCCGCCGTGGACATTGCCTGAGAAGTTGGCCATGTCAGGGGTCATCAATACCGTCATCGACAGCTGGGCGTTTCCGGGTTCCATAACACACTCACGGGTTGTAGGCATTGGTTGGGGTGCACCTCTGCGGGTGCTGGAATCTTTGCAGCGCCATCCCTTACGGGACGCCGGTGGGCGGCTTGCCGTCACGCCTGCACCGATCTGTTTCCATATATTGCACCGGCTTTCTGCTGGAAGTCGCGGTGTTAACCTTCAAAAGCCCATGTCAGGGCATTTCTTACGATCAAGGCAGACTTTTCCTTCCGCACTTTGCGCATTTTCATGTGCGTGGGCGGAAGTGGGAAAAGCGCCAGTACCCTCAAGGAGCCCCTCGCCATGCACGCCATCAGCTTTATCCAGGACTTGGCCGTGATCATGCTGGTGGCAGGGGTGGTCACCATCCTGTTTCACCGCCTCAAGCAGCCGGTGGTGCTGGGTTACATCGTCGCCGGCTTCATCATCGGCCCCCACACGCCGCCGTTCGGTCTGATCCACGACGAAGACACCATCAAGACCCTCGCCGAGCTAGGGGTGATCTTCCTGATGTTCTGCCTGGGCCTGGAGTTCAGCCTGCGCAAGTTGTTCAAGGTGGGCGCGACGGCGTTTATCGCAGCCTTCCTGGAAATCATCCTGATGATCTGGATCGGCTACGAAATCGGCCGCTGGTTCGACTGGAACACCATGGACTCACTCTTCCTCGGCGCGATCCTGGCGATTTCCTCGACCACCATCATCGTCAAGGCCCTCAATGACCTGAAAATGAAGAACCAGCGTTTTGCCCAGCTGATTTTCGGCGTGTTGATCGTTGAAGACATCCTTGGCATCGGCATCATCGCCTTGCTGTCGAGCATCGCCGTCAGCGGCACCGTGAGCTCCGGCGAGGTGTTCTCCACCGTCGGCAAGCTCTCGCTGTTCATGATCGTCGCCTTGGTGATTGGCATCTTGCTGGTGCCGCGTCTGCTGGCTTACGTAGCTAAGTTCGAAAGCAATGAGATGCTGCTGATCACCGTATTGGGCCTGTGCTTCGGCTTTTGCCTGCTGGTGGTCAAGCTGGAATACAGCATGGTGCTGGGGGCTTTCCTGATCGGCGCGATCATGGCCGAGTCCAAGCAGTTGATTAAGATAGAACGCCTGATCGAGCCGGTTCGCGACATGTTCAGCGCCATCTTTTTTGTGGCGATTGGCTTGATGATTGACCCGCAGATCCTGCTGCAATATGCCTGGCCAATCGCGGTAATCACCGTGGCCGTGGTGCTGGGCAAGATGCTGTCCTGCGGCCTTGGCGCATTTATCGCCGGTAATGACGGCCGCACCTCACTGCGCGTGGGCATGGGGCTGTCACAGATTGGCGAGTTCTCCTTCATTATCGCCGCGCTGGGCATGACCTTGCAGGTAACCAGCGACTTCCTGTATCCGGTGGCGGTGGCGGTTTCGGCGATCACTACACTGCTCACGCCCTACCTGATTCGCGGTGCTGATCCCCTGTCGCTGAAGATTGCGGCAGTGATGCCCAAGCGCATGAGTCGGGTCTTCGGGATGTACGGCGAGTGGTTGCGCAGCATTCAGCCTCAGGGCGAGGGCGCGATGCTAGCGTCGATGATCCGCAAGATCATCCTGCAAGTAGGGGTGAACCTCGCGCTGGTGATCGCGATCTTCTTCGCTGGCAGCTTTTTTGCGGTGCGCATTGGCGGGTATCTGGAGGGTTGGATCAGTGATCCGAGCTGGCAGAAGGCGTTGATCTGGGGAGGGGCGTTGTTGTTGTCGCTGCCGTTCTTGATAGCGGCTTACCGCAAGCTCAAGGCGCTGTCGATGCTGCTGGCAGAAATGAGCGTGAAGCCGGAAATGGCCGGGCGACATACCCAGCGTGTGCGAAGGGTAATCTCGGAGCTGATCCCGATTCTGTCGCTTCTGGTGATCTTTCTGCTATTGGCAGCCTTGTCGGCCAGCATTTTGCCGACCAACAAGTTGCTGGTGCTGATTGCAGTAGTCGCGGCGGCGGTAGCGGCCGTTCTGTGGCGCTGGTTCATTCGCGTGCATACGCGGATGCAGGTGGCCTTGCTGGAGACTCTGGATAATCACAAGGACACGTCGGAGCACTAAGGTGCTGCGGTGCATTCGCTTGTGGCGAGCGAGCTTGCTCGCCACAAAAACCGGTCCGCCACGGGTCACAGGACTCAGCTTTCCAGCCAAACATCCCGCGCCCAGTGCCACACCGATTCCCACGTCTCTTCAGTGACGAGTTCTTCTTCGCCGGACCACAGCACCACGGTGCCGTCTTCTTCAACGCAGTAGTAGTCGTCGCCGTCCTGGCAGATCGGGATCATGCTGCGGTCAACGCCGGCATCCCAGGCGTTGGCTGCCACATCCGGCAGGTACGTGTGGGATTGCGGGTCGGTGACGGTCACCGGTTCCAGGCTGCCGTACACCACATCGCTGACGGTCAGCAGGAATTCACGGAAGACAAACGGGATGTCGATGAACAGTTGTTCTTCGATTTCCACCAGTTGATCTTCGTCAGGCAGTTCCAGAGGAACCGGGACCGGTTCGTTGGCTTCACGCAATTGTTCGATGATTTCTTCCACGGCCGGGATCCTCTTGCTAGATGGCGCGGTTTATAGGGGCGTTTTATACAGTAGCTCGCTATAAGTGCAACCGTGAAATAGAAAACCCCGGACATGAGACATGTCCGGGGTTTTTCGTTACGGCGTGCTCAAGCGCGTGGGTATCAGCCGTTTTGGCGAATACCGGCGACCAGCCATGGCTGGTTCTCGCCTTGAGGGCGTTCCATGTTCCAGCTTTCGCTGAACACTTCGCCCTGGTCGAAACGCGAGGTCTTCGACACACCGCTGAAGGTCAGGGTAGCGATGGTCTTGTCGGCGCGATCATCCACACCGTCCAACTGAACGCGCAGGTCGTCAATGTAGGTCGACTGGAACGCGTCGCCGATCTCGGCACGTTCGCGTTTGAGGAACTCCAGCAGTTGCGGGGTCACGAACTCGGCGATCTTGTCCATTTCGTTGGCGTCCCAGTGTTGCTGCAGGGACTGGAAGTGGCTGCGGGCCGCTTCGACGAAGCGCTCTTCATTGAACCAGGCCGGTGCGTTGATCACCGGACGGGCCGCAGCAGGCGCTGCCGAACCACCAAAGATCGAGCCCATGGCTGGTTTCTGCTCGAACACTTCACGCTGCATTGGCGCGCCGGCTGGAGCCAGGTGCTCCTGCTGCTTGCGGCGACGGGCGGCGATAAAGCGGAAGACCAGGAAGGCGATGACGGCCATGATCAGGATGTCGAAGATCTGCATGCCCTCGAAGCCGCCGCCCATGAACATGGAGGCGAGCAGGCCACCGGCCGCTATACCGGCCAGAGGGCCAAGCCAGCGTGAAGCACCGCCAGCCTTGGCTGCGGCGCCAGCAGCACCGGCTGCGCCTGCGGAAGCGGCAGCACCGCCTGCACCGGCGGATGGAGCCATTTGGCTGGTCTGGTGAGTCGGTGCCGCACCCGAGCTTTTGCCGCCACCGAAGCGTTTGGCGTTGGCGTCGAGGCTCATCGTCAGGCCGATGCACAACGCCATGGCGATGCTAAGAAAACGTTTCATAAAGGGAATTCCCATTTGTGGATTGCACGCGCGCCATGTTGCACAGGTGTAGTGGCAGTGGCTAGCGGCATAATGTTTCGGGCTTTTGCGTAAGACCGATTCCGAAGGATCTGTAGGACTGATTACTGATATTGGCCCGCGCTCGTTGAATACAAGGGCGGGCCAATAAGCTTCATGTAGGCAAATGTTTCAGACCGCTTCGAGCTTCGCGTAACCCATCATCAGCCATTTGCTGCCTTCGGCGAAGTTCACCTGCACTCGTGCCTGGGCGCCAGCGCCTTCGAAATTGAGGATCACGCCCTCACCGAAGACCGCATGCCTGACCTGCTGGCCCAAGCTGAACGGAGTTTCCGGAATCTCGGAACCGGCAAACATACTGCTGGAGTTCTGTTGCTGGCCGCCGCCGAACGGGCGGCTGACGCTGTTGGAAAGGCGAACTTCCTGAATCAGGCCCTTCGGTACTTCACGTACGAAGCGCGACACCTTGTTGTAGGTCTCGCTGCCGTACAAGCGTCGGGTCTCGGCGTAGGTCATGACCAGGTTCTGCATCGCCCGAGTGATACCCACGTAGGCCAGGCGACGTTCTTCTTCAAGACGGCCGGGCTCTTCCAGGCTCATCTTGTGGGGGAACAGGCCTTCTTCCATGCCCACCAGGAACACGTACGGGAATTCCAGGCCCTTGGCGCTGTGCAAGGTCATCAGCTGGATGCTGTCTTCATGCTCATCGGCCTGGGTATCACCGGCTTCCAGCGAGGCGTGGCCGAGGAATGCGGCGAGTGGGGTCAGCTCTTCGTCTTCCTCGGTGTTTTCGAACGCGCGGGCGGCGCTGACCAGTTCCTCAAGGTTTTCTACTCGGGCCTGGCCTTTTTCGCCTTTTTCCGCTTCGTGATAGGCGATCAGTCCGGACTGCTCGATCACGGTCTGGGTCATCAAGTGCAGGGGCATTTCCAGGCACTTGGCGGCCAGATTCTCGATCAGCTCTACAAACACGCCCAGCGCACCCGCTGCCCGCCCGGTCAGGCCTTTGTTGGCGATCAGCAAGCGCATGGCTTCCCACATCGACACGTCGGCGTGGCGCGCGTGGTCGCGGATTGCTTCGACGGTTTTTTCGCCGATACCGCGGGCCGGGATATTGATCACCCGCTCCAGCGCCGCATCATTGCCGCGACCTTCCAGCAAGCGCAGGTAGGCCATGGCGTTCTTGATTTCCGCACGCTCGAAGAAGCGCTGACCGCCATAGATGCGGTACGGGATGCGTTCGCGCAGCAAGGCTTCTTCCAATACCCGCGATTGGGCGTTGGAGCGGTACAGAATCGCGATATCGCTACGTGCCAGGCCGGTTTTCAGGGCGCTTTCAATGGTTTCCACCACGTAGCGCGCTTCATCGTGCTCGTTGAAGGCTGCGTACAGATTGATCGCTTCGCCTTCGCCGCCGTCGGTCCACAGCTCTTTGCCCAGGCGTCCGGTATTGTTGGCGATCAAGGCGTTGGCGGCCTTGAGGATGCCAGCGGTAGAACGGTAGTTCTGCTCCAGACGGATAGTGACCGCGTCCGGGAAGTCTTCGGAATACTGGTAGATGTTCTCGATTTTCGCGCCACGCCAGCCGTAGATGGACTGGTCGTCGTCACCCACTACCATCAGGCTGTCGCCGCCCTTGGCCAGCAGGCGCAACCAGGCGTACTGCACGGCGTTGGTGTCCTGGAACTCATCCACCAGAATGTGGCGGAAGCGTTTCTGGTAATGGGCCAGCAAGCCGGGGTTGTCGCGCCACAGGTCGAGGGCGCGCAGCAGCAGTTCGGAGAAGTCGATCACGCCGGCACGTGCGCAAGCAGCCTCATAGGCTTCATAAATGCTGCGCATGGTGGCCAGGAAAAGATCGCCGCTGGCTTGAATATGTTGCGGGCGCAGGCCTTCGTCTTTCTGGCCGTTGATAAACCACTGCGCCTGGCGCACGGGCCAACGCTGTTCGTCGAGGCCGAGTTCGCGGATCACGCGCTTGACCAGGCGTTGCTGGTCGTCGCTGTCAAGGATCTGGAAGGTCTGGGCGAGGCCAGCTTCCTGCCAATGGGCCCGCAACAGGCGGTGCGCAAGGCCGTGGAAGGTGCCGACCCACATGCCGGCCGGGCTGATGCCCATCAACTGTTCGATGCGATGGCGCATCTCGGCAGCGGCCTTGTTGGTGAACGTCACCGACAGGATGGAGTGCGGAGACGCGTTTTCGACCTGGATCAACCAGGCGATACGGTGCACCAGCACTCGGGTTTTACCGGAGCCAGCACCGGCCAGGACCAACTGACGGCCAACGGGGGCCGCTACGGCCTGGCGTTGGGCATCGTTGAGGGAGTTCAGCAAAAGAGAGAGATCATCGCGCATCGGCGCATTCTAGGGTGCTGGGGGGAGTCGGGCAAATCCCAATGCCGGGTGGTCGATGGAAAATATTCAACGTGATCCGGGCCGGCTCAATATTCTGCTCAGGGTGATGACCGGTCGGTCAATGCCCACAGCCCGCGCCGGGTCTCGCTGAAGCCGTCTGGCACCGAGCTTTGCGGCGTGTGACCACGCAGTTTTTATGACGTGGAGCAGTTTGGCCCAAGCGTTTGCTTGTGTATGCTCCGTCCACGTTTCGGGCTCACCATTATAAGAACACTGCCTATGACCCTCAGCACCGACCTGCCTGGCCCCTCGATGGCGCCTGCGCAGGTTATCCATAAACACTACGCCACTGAGATGGCGGTCGAGCGCACTCGCCTGTTGTATCAAGGTTCGCTGCTGCCGACCCTATTAATGTTGGTGAACGGCCTGGTATGCGCCTGGCTGCTGTGGAACCCCAAACAATACCTGCTCGACAGCATCTGGCTGGTGTGGCTCCTCGCCCTGGTGGCCATGCGCGTGATCCAGGTGGCGGCGTTTGATTCGGCGATGCCCAGCCGACAGGCGCAGCCGGTGTGGCGGCGCATGTTCATGCTCGGTTCGGCGGTCAGTGGCCTGACGCTGGCCACTGCGGCCATCGCCCTGGCGCCGGTTAACAGCTTCATGCAGCAAGCCTGGGTGTTCGGCCTGATCGGCGCGGCGACATTATCGGCCAGCGTGGCCTACGCCGTGAGCCTGCCGGCGTTTCTATCCTTCGCTGTGCCGTGCCTGGTGCCGTCTATTGTCTACCTGTTATGGGATGGTAGCCCGCAGCAACAAGGTTGGGGTGTGCTCGGCCTGATCCTGCTGGTGTCGCTGAACCTGGTGGCCTGGCAGGTCAACCGCCTGATCCAGCGTGAACTCCTGCGGCGTTTCCAGAACCAGGCGCTGATCGAGCATCTCCAGCAGGCGCAGCAGCGCAGCGAACAGTTGAATCAGGATTTGGTGCGTGAAGTCGAGCAGCGCCGTCAGGTCGAACAAGAGCTGCGCGAAGCCCAGATCGGCCTGCAGGACCGTGTGGCGCAACGTAGTCAGGAGTTGGACGTCGCCAGCCTGGCCCTGAATAAAAGTGAAGCGCGTCTGGCCATGGCGTTGCAAGCCAGCGAACTGGGCTTGTGGGACTGGAACCTGCAAACCGACGAAGTCCATCACACCCAGCTCAAAGAGCTATTCGGCCTGGAGCCGGAGTACGTCACGGCCATGCTCGGCCACCTCAAACCGCGCTTGCACCCGGATGACTTACCGTTGCTCAAACGCGCGTTGGTGGAGCACCTCAAGGGGCGCACCGAGGATTACCAGGTGGAATACCGCGTGCGCCATGGCGATGGTCACTGGGTATGGATCGAAGACCGTGGCCGCGCGGTGGAGCGCGCTGCGAGCGGGCGAGTGATTCGAATGCTCGGTACGCGGCGCGACATCAGTGCCGGCAAGGCGCTCGAAGAACAACAGCGGCTGGCCTCGACGGTGTTCGAAGCCGCCAGCGAAGGCATCGTGATCCTCGACCCGGATTACGCGCTGATCGCAGTCAACCAGGCCTTCAGTCGCGTCACCGGTTTTGACATTGATGACATGCTCGGTCGCAACGTGGTGGAGCTACCCAGCAGCCGCGATGCCCGACGCCACTTCCCGGTGATCCGCCAAGCTTTGCTCAGTCACGGCACCTGGCAGGGTGAACTGGTGGAAACACGCAAGAACGGCGAGCTTTACCCGCAGTGGCTGCAATTGAATGTTGTGCGTGATGTTCGTGGAAAAGTCAGTCACATCGTGGGCTTCTTCGCTGATCTGTCGGCGCGGCGCGAGTCCGAGGAGCGCATGCGCTACCTCACTCACTACGATGAATTGACCGGACTGGCCAACCGCTCGCTGTTCCGCGAACGGCTGCGCGAAGCCCACCAGCGCGTGCGCCAGGGCGGGCGCAGTCTGGCGTTGCTGCATATCAACCTGGACCGCTTCAAGCTGCTCAATGACAGCTTGGGCCATGAGGTGGCCGATCAGTTGCTGCAAAAGATGGCCCGCCGGTTGATCAACGCCTTGCCCGAAGCCGACACCATTGCGCGCCTGTCCGGCGATGAGTTCGCTGTCTTGTTCGACGCCTACGGTAGCCTGTCGAGCCTGGCGCGGGTGGCCACGCGGCTGCTGGCCAAGCTGCGAGTGCCGGTGACGGTGGAGGGGCATGAGCTGGTGGTTAGCGCTTCGATGGGCGTGAGTTTGCTGCCGGACAATGCGCGTGAAATTTCCGAGCTGGTCAACCAATCGAATATGGCCATGCAACACGCCAAGCACCTGGGCGGCAACAACTTCCAGTTCTACACCGACAGCCTGCAAGGCAGCACCCTTGAGCGCCTGCAGTTGGAAAACCATCTGCGTAAAGCCATCGAGGAGCGCCAGCTTTCGGTGTTCTACCAGCCGAAACTGTGCCTGGCCACCGGTAGGCTCAATGCTGCTGAAGCGTTGGTGCGTTGGGAGCATCCACAATGGGGCATGGTGCCGCCCTGCGACTTTATCGGCCTGGCCGAAGAAACGGGCCTTATCGTGCCGCTGGGCGAATTCGTGTTGCGCGAGGCTTGCTGGCAAGCCTGTGAATGGCAGCGCCAGGGGTTGGCTTCGATTCGGGTGTCGGTGAATCTCTCGGTTCACCAATTGCGCCAGGGCAAGCTGGTCAGCCTGGTGCGCCAAGTATTGGAAGAAACCGGCCTGGACCCGCAATACCTGGAGCTGGAACTGACTGAGAGCCAACTGCTCGACAGCGTTGAACACATCATCGCCACTTTCCAGCAACTGCGTGACCTGGGGGTGAAGCTTGCCATCGATGACTTTGGCACGGGTTACTCGTCCCTCAGCTACCTCAAGCGCATCCCTGTGGACTACGTGAAAATCGACCAGACCTTTATCCGTGGGCTCGGACAGGGGCGCGAGGATGCGGCCATCACCCGAGCGATTATCGCCATGGCCCACGGCTTGGCGCTCAAGGTCGTGGCCGAAGGCGTGGAAGATCAGCAGCAGCTGGATTTCCTGCGGGCGGAGCGTTGCGACGAAGTGCAGGGGTATTTGATCAGCCGGCCGATGCAGGCTGACGGGTTGGCAGAATTGTTACGGAAAAATGCAGATTATCCTTAGCGACGCCAAGGGCGCCGGAGTGGCTACAAAGCTCCTAGCCTTTGAATATGAGGGTGGCAGGGCAATTAAGTGATGCGTCGGACGGGCAAAACGACAATTCTTGTAGTATAACTACAAGCTTGCTACATCCCCTGGCCCTGCCAATAACAAGAGTCCGTCCTTTGAACCTGTTGCAACATATCGCCCAGTCGCGCCACCTGTTACGCAAATCGGAACTCAAGGTTGCCGATCACGTGCTGCTTGACCCTGCGGCTGTGATGCACAGTTCCATGGCCGACTTGGCCCACAGCGTTGGCATCAGCGAGCCGACCATCGTGCGCTTCTGCCGCGCCATCGGTTGCTCCGGGTTCCAGGACCTGAAACTCAAATTGGCCCAAAGCCTGGCCGCCGGTGCCAGTTTTGGTCAGTTTGCAATCCATGAAGACGACTCCGTCGCCGATTACAGCCTCAAGATCTTTGACACCACCTTGCACACCCTCATGGAAGTGCGCGAGAAGCTCGACCCGGTGGAGCTGCAAAAAGCCGTGACTGCCATGTCCCAGGCTCAGCGTGTGGAGTTCTACGGCTTCGGTGCGTCCGGCGCGGTGGCGGCAGATGCCCAGCACAAATTCTTCCGCCTGCTGCTGACAGCAGCGGCGTACAGCGACCCGCATATGCAGGCGATGTCGGCGGTGACTTTGAAGCCGACGGATGTGGCGATCTGTATTTCCCAGTCGGGCCGCTCCAAGGACCTGCTGATCACCGCCAATCTGGTGCGTGAAAGCGGCGCGTCGTTGATTACTCTGTGCCCGAGTCAGACGCCGTTGGCCGAACTGTCCACAGTCAACCTGGCGATCGACGTGCATGAAGACACCGAGATCTACACGCCTCTGACGTCACGCATCGCCCATCTGGTGGTGATCGACGTGTTGGCGATGGGCGTGGCCATGGCGCGCGGGCCGAGCCTGGTCAACCACCTCAAGAGTGTGAAACGCAGCTTGCGTAGCCTGCGGTTGTCGCCCAAGTCCGTCAAAGCCCTCGACGACTGATCCAGGGCCATACACGCTCAAAATGTGGGGGGGCTTGCTCCCGATAGTAGTGGGTCAGTCAAAGAGAAATCGGCTGATGTACTGTAATCGGGAGCAAGCCCCCTCCCACATTTGGATTGTTTACCTATTCGGAAGATTCATCGTCCTGTAACCCCCGCGCCGTTAAACCGTCATCGCTACGATCCATCCTGTACTCCCCGTACTCGCTTTGGGAGACACCAAATGGCCCGTCCCTACGAAGACAGCAACAGCACCGTAAAGACCCGTCGTCAGCAGGAAGACCAGCGTCGCATGGCGTTCCGTCGCGCAATTGAAGACCGTTGCCAGGAGCGCCAACTGCTCCAGAGCATCAGTGACTACCCAGAACTCCACTGGCAGGCACCCGCGGCTGCCCAGCGAAGCGTTCAGCCAGCGCGCTGATTTGCACACGCTCGCTGCGAATAAAGCCCAGGAACGCATGGGCCACCGGTGACAGGCGCTTGGCCTTGGCTTGCACCAGGCACCAACTGCGGTACAGCGGCAGCTCTTCCACCGGCAGCTCCTTGAGCCCGCCGGTGGCCAGTTCCATATTCACCGCATGGCGCGTCAGCAAAGCCACGCCCAAGCCTGCGCACACGCATTCACGCTGCGCCTCGGCCGAAGCCACTTCCACCGTCTGGGTGAAGTGCACGCGCTTCTCCTTGAAATACTCCTCGCAGGCCAGTCGCGTGCCGGAGCCCGGTTCGCGCACCAATAGTGTGTAAGGCTCCAGGTCTTGCAGACGCAGTGGCCCCTGCAGACTCAATGGATGATCGGGTGGAGCGACGGCAACAATCGGATTGTTGAGAAACGGCAGGAATTCCAACCCCCTGTCTTGGGGCACCATGGACATAATCACGAGGTCGTCGCGGTTGTCGGAAAGACGCCGGATCACCTGGGCGCGGTTGACCACTGTCAGGTGCAGTTGTACTTCCGGATGCTGGCGCTTGAACGCGGCAAACAGGTGCGGCACGAAATACTTGGCACTGGATTCAATCGCGAGCTTTAGCTGACCTTGCAATGAACCTTGCATGTCCGACAGCTGCATATCGAGGTTTTCCAGGCGCCCGAAGATGTCACGACTGGCCCGTTGCAGCGCCTCGGCGGCCTCGGTCATGTAGAGTTTTTTACCCACATAATCGAACAGCGGCTGGCCGATCAGCTCCTCCAGCTGACGAATTTGCAGGCTGACGGCCGGTTGTGTCAGAGACATTTCCTCGGCTGCACGGCTGTAAGAGCGTAAATCGCACACTTCATTGAAAATCTGCAATTGACGCAATGTCATACGCATCAATGACTTACGCATAATTCAAATACCCATCCCGGCCGTAATGCGGTGACTATAAGTCTTTACTTATACACAACCCAATAATTATTGATTTTTGTTAATCCCTGCTGGGGCTTAGTGTGTGTCTCGCGACTGTCATGAAACATTTAGTCACGCGCCGACCTAGCTCCAGGGGTCGAAGAACGCAGCAATCGGCTCAAGGGAATTTCCAAGTGATAAAAAAGATCCTGATCGCCAACCGTGGTGAAATTGCCGTACGAATCGTGCGTGCTTGCGCCGAGATGGGCATTCGCTCGGTCGCGGTCTATTCCGACGCCGACCGCCACGCGTTGCACGTTAAACGTGCCGACGAAGCTCACAGCATTGGTGCCGAGCCTTTGGCCGGTTATCTAAACCCGCGCAAGCTGGTGAACCTGGCCGTGGAAACCGGTTGTGATGCGCTGCACCCTGGCTATGGCTTCCTGTCGGAAAATGCCGAGTTGGCAGACATCTGTGCTGAGCGTGGGATCAAGTTCATCGGCCCGTCCGCTGAAGTGATCCGCCGCATGGGCGACAAGACCGAAGCGCGCCGCAGCATGATCAAAGCCGGCGTGCCGGTCACGCCAGGCACCGAAGGCAACGTCGCCGACATCGCCGAAGCCCTCACCGAAGGCGACCGCATTGGTTACCCGGTGATGCTCAAGGCCACCTCGGGTGGTGGCGGTCGCGGGATTCGTCGTTGCAACAGTCGCGAAGAACTTGAACAAGCCTTCCCCCGCGTCATCTCCGAAGCCACCAAGGCCTTTGGTTCGGCGGAAGTGTTCCTGGAAAAATGCATCGTCAATCCCAAGCACATTGAGGCGCAGATCCTCGGTGACAGCTTCGGCAACGTGGTGCACCTGTTCGAGCGCGATTGCTCGATCCAGCGTCGCAACCAGAAGCTGATCGAGATCGCCCCAAGCCCACAGCTGACCCCTGAACAGCGCGCCTACATCGGCGACCTGTCGGTGCGCGCGGCCAAGGCCGTGGGCTACGAGAACGCCGGTACCGTGGAGTTCCTACTCGCCGAGGGCGAGGTGTACTTCATGGAAATGAACACCCGGGTTCAGGTGGAACACACCATCACCGAAGAAATCACCGGGATCGACATCGTTCGTGAGCAGATCCGCATCGCCTCCGGCCTGCCTCTGTCGGTGAAACAGGAAGACATCCAGCACCGTGGCTTCGCGTTGCAGTTCCGCATCAACGCCGAAGACCCGAAAAACAACTTCCTCCCGAGCTTCGGCAAGATCACCCGTTACTACGCGCCCGGCGGTCCCGGCGTGCGCACTGACACGGCTATCTATACCGGCTACACCATCCCACCGTTCTACGACTCCATGTGCCTGAAACTGGTGGTGTGGGCGTTGACCTGGGAAGAAGCCATGGACCGCGGCCTGCGTGCCCTGGACGACATGCGCCTGCAAGGCGTGAAGACCACCGCCGCCTACTACCAGGAAATCCTGCGTAACCCGGAATTCCGTAGCGGCCAGTTCAACACCAGTTTTGTGGAAAGCCACCCTGAGCTGACCAACTACTCGATCAAGCGCAAACCCGAAGAGCTGGCCCTGGCCATCGCCGCCGCCATCGCCGCCCACGCAGGCCTGTGAGGAATACAACAATGACCAAGAAAATCTTCGTAACCGACACCATCCTGCGCGACGCCCACCAATCGTTGCTGGCGACCCGCATGCGCACCGACGACATGCTGCCGATCTGCGACAAGCTCGACAAAGTCGGCTACTGGTCCCTGGAAGTCTGGGGCGGCGCGACCTTCGACGCCTGCGTACGCTTTCTGAAAGAAGACCCGTGGGAGCGCCTGCGCAAACTGCGCGCCGCGTTGCCTAACACCCGCCTGCAAATGTTGCTGCGTGGTCAGAACCTGCTGGGCTACCGCCATTACAGCGACGATGTGGTGAAAGCCTTCGTCGCCAAGGCAGCAGTGAATGGCATCGATGTGTTCCGTATCTTCGATGCGATGAACGATGTGCGTAACCTGCGCGTGGCCATCGAAGCCGTAAAAGCCGCCGGCAAACATGCTCAAGGCACCATCGCTTACACCACGAGCCCGGTGCACACCATCGACGCGTTCGTGGCGCAGGCCAAGCAACTGGAATCCATGGGTTGCGATTCGATCGCGATCAAGGACATGGCCGGCCTGCTGACCCCATACGCCACCGGCGAGCTGGTCAAGGCGCTGAAGGCCGAGCAGAACCTGCCGATCTTCATCCACTCCCATGACACCGCCGGCTTGGCCGCGATGTGCCAACTCAAGGCCATCGAAAACGGTGCCGACCATATCGACACGGCCATCTCCAGCTTCGCCTGGGGCACCAGCCACCCGGGTACCGAGTCGATGGTCGCCGCCCTTAAAGGCAGCGAATTCGATACCGGCCTCGACTTGGAACTGCTGCAAGAGATCGGTCTGTACTTCTACGCCGTGCGCAAGAAGTACCACCAGTTCGAAAGCGAATTCACCGCCGTCGACACCCGTGTGCAAGTCAACCAGGTACCGGGCGGGATGATTTCCAACCTGGCCAACCAGTTGAAAGAGCAGGGCGCCCTCAACCGCATGAGCGAAGTACTGGCCGAAATCCCGCGTGTGCGTGAAGACCTCGGCTTCCCGCCGCTGGTCACGCCAACGTCGCAGATCGTCGGCACTCAAGCGTTCTTCAACGTGCTGGCCGGTGAGCGCTACAAGACCATCACCAATGAGGTGAAGCTCTACCTGCAAGGCGGCTACGGCAAAGCGCCGGGCACTGTGAACGAGAAGTTGCGTCGCCAGGCCATCGGCAGCGAAGAAGTGATCGACGTGCGCCCAGCCGACCTGCTTAAGCCAGAGATGACCAAGCTGCGCGGAGAAATCGGCGCATTGGCCAAATCCGAAGAAGACGTGCTGACCTACGCCATGTTCCCGGACATCGGCCGCAAGTTCCTCGAAGAACGCGACGCCGGCACCTTGGCCCCGGAAGTGCTGTTACCCATCCCTGAAGCCGGCGGCGTAGCCCGTGCCGGTGGCGAAGGTGTGCCGACCGAGTTCGTCATCGACGTACATGGCGAAAGCTACCGCGTGGACATCACCGGTGTCGGCGTAAAAGCCGAAGGTAAGCGTCATTTCTACCTGTCCATCGACGGTATGCCGGAAGAAGTGGTGTTCGAGCCGCTCAACGAATTTGTCGGCGGCGGCAGCAGCAAACGCAAGCAGGCCAGCGAGCCGGGCCATGTCAGCACTGCAATGCCGGGCAATATCGTTGACGTGCTGGTCAAGGAAGGCGACGTGGTCAAGGCCGGTCAGGCGGTGTTGATTACCGAAGCCATGAAGATGGAAACCGAAGTGCAGGCACCGATTGCCGGCAAGGTGACCGCTGTCCATGTGGCCAAGGGCGACCGGGTGAACCCTGGCGAAATCTTGATTGAAGTCGAAGGCTGATACAGCCTTCGACACTAACGTTTAATCCTCGGGGGGCATGTGCCCCCTTTTTTTTCGCCTTTAAAACGCCATCGCCCACTGGCCCGTCAGACCCTGGTTGCGGCTGTTGCTGCCAAATTCCGCGGTGTAGGCCAGGCCGACGCTGTGTTCGGCCGACAGCGTCAGGTCCAGGCCGGTGCGCAGCGCGAGGCTGTTGCGGTCAAGAGACGTGCCGCCGATGGTGAACTCACTGTTGAAGTCCTCGCGTTTTTCATGGACGAAGGACTGGCGCACGCGGCTGTCGACATTGCCATACAGGTGTTTCCAACTGCTGCTCAGGTGCGGTTTGAGGATCATGCGGTTGCCCAGCGCGAAGTCTTGGGAGACTCGCACGCCGAAGGTATTGCTGAGGTTTTGCTGGGTTTGTGTGCCAACGTTCAGCGCGCCGTAGCCGCCTTTTTCCTCGAAACGATCACGCTGATAGCGCTGGAAACCGACGGCGGCATAGGGCTCGGCACGCCAGCCGGCAGCGTCCAACTGATAGCCCAACTCGGCAAAAGCGTTCTGGCTGTGGGCCTTGTATTTGCCGCTGAGCTGCTCACGATAGTCGAGCAAGCCTAGATCGACCGAGCGTTTGTTCTGCCCGCGATGGCTGCTGTAAAGCGCACCGAGGCGCATCGAGAGCGGCCCGTCCTGACGTGCGGCGTAGGTGCCGAGGTGCCAGCTGTCCACTTCACCCTTGAAACCCTTGGTGCTCAAGTCGCTGCCGGACTTGCCGCCCACCACACCGATTCGCCACGCGTGGTCGATTGACCAGTCGGCGCCGAGCAGCACGCCTTGGGTGCTTTGGCTCAAGCCGGCGCTGCCGTGTTGGGCGTCGAGCCTGCCGCCGCTGTCCAGGCCCTGCAGCCAAACTCGGCCTGTCTCGCGGGTGTCCATATCTAACTGACGTACTGCCGAGAGCAGGCTGGCGTTCAACTGCTTCAGGGCGTTTTGCGTGGCGGTGCCCAGATTGGCGTTTTGGCTGCCGGCCAGTTGCTCAAGCGCGGCCCCGACCTGGCCGGGCGCAAGGCTGGACAGGTACTGGCCGTAATCGTCCAGCTCGTCCTTGGCCTGTTCGCTGATTTCGTCCGACGCGTACAGTTCATCCACGGCAGCGTCGAGCACGCGGGCGACGTTCAGGCCGTTGCGACTCGTCGCCCGATCCGCGAAGTAGAAGTCATCTGGCCCTGGGATGGCCGGTTCGAACTGTCGGCTTTTATCGGGCATGACAATCCAATCAAGCCATTCGCTGTCCGGCTCCATATCGCCCCGTGCCTGCGCGTCTTGAGTACTCGCGACACCCAGCGACAGCATGATCGCCAGTGCGAGTTGTTTGTGTATGAACGGCATGTAGGCCCACCTCTTGATATTTGAGGCGGGGAATTTAGCGATGCTCAGGCGGGATAAATGTCAGGCGCAGTGCCGCTGGATTGCAGGAGACTTCCCAGGTCTTGTGCGATAAGGCGCGCGGTTTGCAGAGGGGGGGCGGGTGCGACGCCCGCTCTACTGACTTCACCCGCGCCGAACATAGCCCTTGCCAAAGTGACGTTCCATCCGCGCCTGGATCAATTCCAGGGCGAGGGACATCACCCAGTAGATGATCGCGGCAGTGGTGAGCATCTCGATGTAGCGATAGCTTGAGCGGCCGTAGGATTGCGCCAGGAACATCACTTCCCACACGCCCATCACCGAGATCAGGGACGAGTCCTTGAGCATCGAGATGAATTGGTTAGTCGCGGGCGGAACAATGGTGCGCATGGCTTGGGGCAGGGTGACGTGCCAGAAGATCGCGTTATCGCGCATGCCCAGCGCGAGGGCGGCTTCGCGTTGGCCGTGGGGCACGCCAAGGATGCCGGCGCGGAAGATTTCGCTCAGGTACGCGCCATAGTTCAGCGACAGAGCAATGATCCCAGCCGTGATCGCGCCGGGCACCAGGCCCAGTTGCGGCATGCCCAGATAGATCAGCAGGATCTGGATCAGCAACGGCGTGCCACGGAAGAACGAGGCGTAGAAGGTGGCGATGCCAAACGCCACCGCGCTGCTGGACAGGCGCCCCAGTGCCGTGACGAAGCCCAGCGCCGACGACACCAGAATCGAACACAGGCACAGGAACAGCGTTAACGCCGCGCCCTGCAGGAAACCATTGGGCGCCAGGTGCAGGCCGACCAGGTTGGGCAGCTTGTCGAGAATGATCGAGAACTTCAGGTCAAAGCTCAGGAAGAAGCTCGCAAACAGGGCGAACAGCGCCGCCCAGGTCAGGTAAAGCCGCGTGCGAAAACTCATCGGCTGATATCAGCGCCGATCCATTTTTGCGACAGCTTGCTCAAGGTGCCGTCCTGCTTGAGCTGGGCAAACACCTCACGCACTTTGCTGTCCCACGCGGCGTCGCCTTTTTCGATAGCTACCGAGTTGGGCTCCGAGTACAGCGGTTCGCCAGCAAGCTTGAAGCGTTTGTCCTGGGTCAGGCGAGGCTGTGCGGTCACCAGGTTGGTAAGGATCGCGTCCAGGCGCACGCCGGCGCCGAGGCCGAGGTCCTGGAAGGCGACGTTGTCAGTGTCGTACGGCGCGATCTGCACCTCTTCGAACGGGTACTGCAGTTGTGTGTCTTCAGCGCCTTCGATCACCAGGTTCTTGTTCAGGTAGCTTTCATAGCTGGAGGCACTGGTGAGGCCGACTTTCTTGCCGCTCAAATCCTTGGCGGCGTGAATGCGGTCGTCCTTGGCATTGACCACGATCACGGCCGGCGAAGCGTAGTACTCCACCGGGAAGTCGAACACTTCGGCGCGGGCTTTGCTCGGGGTCATCGAGCAGATGCAAATATCGTAGCGTCCGCTCCAGCGGCCAGCGGCGATCACGTCCCACGATGGCGTTTCCAAACGCAGCTTCACACCGCAATTTTTGCGCCACGGCCTTGGCCACATCGACGTCAAAACCATCCAACTGGTTCTGGTCATTGAGAAACGAGAACGGCGGATAGCTTTCCATCAGCACGCCCACCAGCTCTTTTTTCTGTTCGATCCGGTCCAGGGTCGTACCGCCAAACGCCTGGGTGGAGGCAGCCAGTGTCATCAGGCCCAGGGCCAGCAGGGGTTTAAGTTTCACGAAGGACACCTTTAGAAAAAAGAGTTGGTATGAAGCGAATTGAACGTATTAAATAGTTATAAGAACGACTCTCATAGTGAGTTATTTTCATAAGCTTATGAGTAAAAAGCATATGGGCGCAGAAACAGTAATTCTCGATGGCGGCATGGGCCGTGAACTGCAGCGCCGTGGCGCGCCGTTTCGCCAGCCGGAGTGGTCGGCATTGGCGCTGAGCGAAGCGCCGCAGGCGGTGGAGGCTGTGCATGCGGCCTATATCGACAGCGGTGCCAACGTGATCACCAGCAACAGCTACGCGGTGGTGCCGTTTCATATCGGTGAAGCGCGGTTTGCTGCCGAAGGCCAGGCCTTGGCGGCGTTGGCCGGCGAATTGGCGCGTCGTGCGGTAACGGCGTCGGGTAAAAACGTGCGGGTGGCCGGTTCGCTGCCGCCGCTGTTTGGCTCCTATCGTCCGGACTTGTTTGAAGCACAGCGCGTGTCTGAGTTGCTCACCCCACTGGTGCAGGGTCTCGCGCCCCACGTCGACTTGTGGCTGGCGGAAACCCAGAGTTCAATCGTCGAGGCGCGGGCGATTCATGCCGGCCTGCCTCAGGATGGCAAGCCGTTCTGGCTGTCGTTTACCTTGAAAGATGAAGACACTGACGACGTCCCGCGCCTGCGCTCCGGCGAGCCGGTGGCAGACGCGGCCGAAGTGGCGGCGCAGTTGGGTGTGCAAGTGTTGTTGTTCAATTGCAGCCAGCCGGAAGTGATTGGCGCCGCCATCGACGCGGCGCGTCAAACCTTCGAGCGTCTGGGTGTGTCGATCCAGATCGGCGCCTACGCCAATGCCTTCCCGCCGCAACCCAAGGAAGCCACGGCCAACGATGGCCTGGATCCGTTGCGCGAGGACCTCGATCCGCCGGGCTACCTGCATTGGGCCGCGGACTGGCAGAAACGCGGTGCCAGCCACCTGGGCGGTTGCTGCGGGATCGGGCCGGAGCACATTGCGGTGCTGGCCCAGAAGCTGAACTAAGGCTTAAGCCTGGCGGCACTGCGCCAGGCTTTTTACCTGACCCGAGGCGGTTTGGTTGGACTCCGACAACCACGCCTCAAACCCCGCGCCCACCGTCGGCCATTCCGAATCCAAAATCGAATACCACGCCGTATCCCGGTTCTGCCCCTTGACCACCATATGCTGGCGGAACACCCCCTCAAAACTGAACCCCAACCGCTCAGCCGCATATTTGGAGCGGGCGTTGCCGTTGTTGCACTTCCATTCCAGGCGGCGGTAGCCCTGCTCGAACGCGTATTTGGCCAAGAGGTACACCGCTTCGGTGCTTTTGGGTGAGCGCTGCATCGGCGCGCCGAAGGTGACATGCCCGATTTCTATGCGGCCTTGGGCCGGGACGATGGACATCAGGCTGAGGATGCCCTGCACCTGGCCGGTCGCGCGGTCGACGATGCTGAAGAAGTACGGGTCGGTATTGGCCGCGTGGTTGTTCAGCCACGCATCGAACGCGGCGCGCTCGGTAAACGGGCCGTACGGCAAGTAATCCCACAGCTTGGGGTCGGCGCCGGGGCCTTCGAGGGCTTGCCACAGTTGATCGGCGTGGCGCGCCGGGTCGAGTTTTTCCAGGTGGATAAAGCGCCCTTCGAGCAGTTGAGCGGTGGGCGCCGGGACGCCTTTCCAGTCGGCGAGGGAAGTAGACATGCTGCGCTCCTTAAAGACCTTTACGAAATTGAATGAAGCCAGGGCGTTCGGCGATGCGCTCGTAGAGTTGGATCGCGGTGGCGTTGGTCTCGTGGGTCAGCCAGTGCACCTTGCAGCAGCCGTCGGCCTTGGCAGTGGCGTAGACGAACTCGATCAGTTTACGGCCGACACCGGTGCCGCGTTGGGCAGGGTCCACCAGCAAATCCTGCAAATAGCAGGAGTTCTCGATGCTCCAATTAGATCGGTGATAGATGAAGTTGACCATGCCCACCGCCTTGCCGTCCTGCCAGGCCAGTGCCGAATGGGTCGGCTCGCTGGCGTCGATCAGGCGCTGCCAGGTGCTTTGGCTGACGGCGTCCGGCAGTTCGGTGTTGTAGAACGTCAAGTACGCCTGCCAAAGCGGCAACCAGGCGGCGTGGTCGGCTGCGGTGACCTGGCGGATGTCGATCTGGCTCATTCTGAAACTCCTTGGGGAATAAAACGTGCGAGGGTCTGGTCGCGCACGTCCGCGCTGGCGGCGAGGCCGTCGCGCACGCCGGCGATGTCCGCCGCGCTGCGGTTCTGGCTGAGTTTGCGTTTGCCGATCAGGCGCTCGATGGGCAATGCAAAGCCGACGATGGCCTTGAGCATGCCGTCGATGTAATCAGCGGGGGCGTCGCTGACTTTCCATGGTTGCGCACGGTTACCTTCGTGGCGGTCGGTGAGGGCGCTGACCAGCGCCAGCAGGCGCTCGGCATCGGTAAACACCTCGGCCTTGCCGTAGGCATGCACGGCGATGTAATTCCAGGTCGGCACCACTTTGCCGTGCTCGGCCTTGGCCGGGTAAAACGCTGGGCTGATATACGCGTCGGCGCCGGCAAAAATCAGCAGGGCGTCGTTGCCATTCTGTAAATCGCGCCACTGCGGATTGGCCTTGGCCAAGTGCCCGTAAAGCGTGCCGTTGGGGCCTTCATCGGGGTTGAGCAGCAGCGGCAAGTGGCTGGCTTGCAGGCCTTGCTCGCCAAAGGTCACCAGTTGCGCCAGGCGGGTGTGCTGGATCAATTGATGCAGTTCGGGTAAGTCGTCGAGGGCAAAGGCGCGAGGTGTGTACATGAATATTTTCCTTGGCGAATGCCAGCATCCTAGGCAGGCTAATGGTCCGTTGTAAGAGCCATCTACGGCCAATTTCATAGGTCCAATATGTCGCCGACTGCGCCGCCTCTGTCATTCAACCCCGCCGGTATCGAGCTGGATCGCGGCCAGGGCCTGACGCGCCAGCTCTATGAAGCCCTACGCCAGCGCGTACTCGATGGTCGCCTGATCAGCGGCACGCGACTGCCGGCCAGCCGTGACCTGGCCGCCGCGCTGTCGATTTCGCGCAACAGCGTGGTACGTGCCTACGATCAGCTGTATGCCGAGGGGTTTATCGAAGGGCGTGTCGGCGATGGCACTTACGTCGCTCAACTGCCCTCGACGGAAAAACTATCCACAAAAGTATCCACAGGGTTACACACAGGCTTATCCCCAGCCTTATCCACAAAATGGGAAAATTTGCCAGCGGATCTCGATGATGAAGTTATCCACAGACCGGCCTTGGGGCGACTGCAAAACCACTACCTGTCGCAGCCACCCGCAGGGCCGCCGAAGGCGTTTCGGGTCGGTGTGCCGGCTTTCGATCTGTTCCCGTTCGAGGTCTGGGCCAAGCTGAACGGGGCCTTCTGGCGCAAGCCGGACCTGCAACAGCTGTGCTATGGCGACCCTGCAGGCGATGGGCGTCTGCGCGGGCTGATCGCGGCATACCTGCGCAGTTCGCGGGGGATGCAATGTACGGCTGAGCAAATAGTGATCACCAGTGGTGCACAGCAGGCGATTAGCCTTTGTGCACAGTTGCTGGTGGAGCCCGGCGATGGCGTGGCCGTGGAAAACCCTGGCTATCGCGCCGCAGGCCATGCATTTGCCCTGGCCGGTGGGTGCCTGCATGGGGTGCCGGTGGACAGTGACGGCATCGACTGTCAGGCCCTTGATCAACTGGGCGACTGTCGCCTGGCGTACGTCACGCCTTCCCATCAATACCCTTTGGGCGTGGTGATGAGCCTGGCGCGGCGCTTGGAATTGCTGGCCTGGGCCGAGCGCCGAGGCGGCTGGATCGTCGAAGATGACTACGACGGCGAATACCGATACAGCGGCGCGCCCCTGTCACCGTTGGCCGCGCTGGACCGCAGTGGTCGCGTGCTCTACGTGGGCACCTTCGGCAAAGTCGCGTTTCCGGCACTGCGCCTGGGTTATCTGGTGTTGCCGCCGGGTCTGTTGGACGCCTTCTCACGGCGCCGCGCTGTCGACATGCGCCACTCGGAAGTCAGCACTCAGGCAGTGATGGCCGAGTTCATGGCGGCGGGCCATTTTCAACGGCACATCCGCCGCATGCGCCGCGCAGCATTAAGCCGGCGCAATGCCTTGCTGGCCGGTTGGCCCAGCGGTCTGCCGGGGGTTGGCGAGTTGCCGAGCGTAGCGGCGGGGCTGCACATGACGGTGCGCGTGGACAGCTTGGCCCGCGAACAGCAACTGCTGGATCAGGCGCGCTCGGCCGACGTTGAGGTCAATGGTCTGAGCAGCTACTGGCTGGCGCACTCCAACACGCCGGCGGATCAGCGCGCCGGCCTGGTATTGGGGTTTGCCGCCGTGCCTGAAGCCGCGATTACCGACGCGCTGAAGCGTCTGCGCAAGGCCTGGGGCGCCGACAAACAACACGGTCAGCTGTCAAAAAACAGCGATTTGGCGAGTTTCGACCCGATCTGACTGCGGTAAATCGCGATCTGGTCGTGGTCGTTCAAGCCGGTGCGCTGCAGGCTTCCCCCTTGCTTCTGTTGTTCACGCGTCTTGAGGTGCCCGGCGATGTATTCTTCGGCGGCCGCTTGCGCTGAGCTGTAGTGAAAGTGGGCATACCACAGCACGTTGTGGGTTTGATGGTCGCGTATTTCGTACTCGTCCAGAAAGTCTTTGCCCGGCCCCTTGAGGCGACGCCGGGTGATGACCTTGGCAATTTCCACCAAACCCCGGTCAAACAGCCACTCCACCCGTGCCGCTGTGGGCGGTTGCTGCTTGGTCATGCTGATCCGGGTCGTGGTGCCCAGCTCGTACAGGCGCTGCGCCGCGTCGTTGAGCTGCTTGTTAGTGGAGGCTGCGGAAGGGCGATCGCTTTCGGTCAGATTACGTTGGGTCAACGCTTCTTCGATGCGGCTGACGGCACGCTCCAGGCGAGCGGCGTATTGGTGGAACATCTCCTCGATTTCGACCGGAATGCGCCCGGCCTTTTTTGAGTGGCCCAGGGTCCGCAAGGTCGCGGCAGGTTCGTCCTGAAGCAACTGGTCACCCTCTTCGAGGCTCACGTTCAGGTCTATTGCCTGGGGCGGTCGCGGTCCGGAAGGGCGGCTATCGCGTTCGACCCACACCCCAGGCTCTTTCTCATGGAAGGTCGCAATGACTTTGCCCGTCAGCGGCGACTTTACATCCACCAGCCCTTCTTCGGCCGCGCGCGGTTCGCCGACCACCACGCCGTTGAAGCGTGTCTTGATGATCTTGCGCTTGGGGGGTGATGCGGTTTTCGAACTGCCGGGCTTGGGCTCCAACGCTTTGCTTTCCCTGAGCAACAGGGCCAGCTCGCGAACGACGTGCTGATTGAATTCGTTGATCTGCTTGCGCAGGGTTTCCAGGGGCTCGCGCTGTACCTGCTCGGGGTATTCGGCATGCAGGTCCAGCAGGCGCTGGTCAACGATGGAAAATTGATCGACCAGGCTGTTGAGCACGTCGATACGCTCCTCCAACGAGCGAATAGCCGTGTCGGCCAACGCCTCCGTGCAGCTCTGTATGTGAAGATCGGCGGCATCGACGATGGTGTCGAGCAGCTCGCGCGCAGTATCGAACGCTTCGCCTTCGCCCTCTTGGACGCACAGGTGACGGGCCAGGGTGACTTGAAACGCCTTCAAGTCCCGCAATTGAAGCTTGGGCAGGGCGTGTTGCGTGCTCTGAATAACCTTGTTGCCGTCGATGCCCAACGTTTCCAGTTCATGAAAACGTGTCTCTACGTACTCCATGCGTCTGATCATTTCGCCCGTCATGTCCGACATGGCCCGGGCGGTTTGTGTCTTGGTCTTGGCATCAATGCCGGTGACCGACTCAAGGCTCGGGACGGAGCTTTCCAGGGTTTCACGGAACCGCGGTAAGCGTTGGTTGATGGCGGAGCGCGTCAACAGCAGTTGTTTGTGCAAATAGTCGATCATGGAGCTCTGGTAGTTGGGCACGTTATCGATAATGCCCAGTGACCTGAGTTGGCGGATCGGCACGTCGTAATCCAGGATTCGGGCGTCGACCTTGTCGATAAAGCTCTGGCGGCGCAATTCGGTGGAGGGGCCTGCTTCGTCGCCTATCGCCGTGTGTGCGCCGGCGATTTCCGACTGCCTGCTGCGCTCATTGGCATCGAATTCGTCGAGCTGCCTGCGCAGGTCGCCGATTCGAGACGTATTGCGGGTTTGCACGGCCTTGCGCCGGTTTTTGAAGCCACCACCGCGCAGGCGCAGGCGTGTGTCCACAAACCATTGGCCCGCCTTGTTGTTGAGTAGCATGGGGCCCATTCGCGAGGGATTGCCTGGGTCGATGATGACCACGTTATCCGCTTCGTCTACGTTGACTTCGAACCAGCGCGTGCCGACCACGGCGTACCATTTCTGGGCGTTCGGGTAGAGGTGCAGATAGATACCAGGCTCTGTGACCTGAGGTTCCAGGCCCGCGGGCCTCTCGATTTTGAAGCTGTCCAGCGTGGCCTCCAGGCTTGGACGGTCGGTGGGGATGGCGCCGCGAATGTTCAGCAGGCCCTGATGCCGACTCGGCAGCTCGGTGCCCGTTACGTTGTCCAGCCGGGCCACGGAGGTTTTGCTGGGCGGCGGCTCGATTTTTTCGGCGGGTTCGACCGCTGACGATTCTGTTTTCAGCCTGGTTTCTTCGCTGGGTTTTTCGACCGGCGCGTGACGCAAGGCCCCGTGCAGCGCCAGGGCCATGCCAAGGTTGAGTAACAGGTCGACCTGGGCTATCCAGGCGCCTTCGGGGTCCGCTTCGGGGTTGTCCTGCTGGGCGATGTCCTGCAAGTCATCCATGATCTGCCAGATCCAGGCGGCGATACCGGCCGTGCGCCCCAGGAACGGCAACGTCGCATTGAAGATTTGCCAGCCTGCCTGGCGCAAGGTTGCCCAGCGTTTTTGCGCATTGGAGACTGACTGGCGGCCCGCCAGTTCGACCATGGCCTCGGCATTGGCTTTGAACAGTGCGGCCAGCGGGGCTGCGCCAAGCACCTGGTCGCTCAAGGTAATGGAGCCGCTCATGTAAACCATGACCTGCGGCTCGACCAGCCCTCGAATGACCGTCCATGGCGATGGCCATTTATCGGGGAATACATACTGCGCGTAGTTGAAGCGCGCCGCCTCTGGCAGCCAGGCCAGCACCGAGTCGCGAAGTGGGCGCGTGTGTTTGATGGCGTAGATCAGGTTTTGCCGTGACGGATACTGCAGCAGCGTTGGTTCCAGCAAGGGACGGTACAGCAGGCACGGGCCCGCGGCGGCGTCTTTGGCGCCGATCACGAACATATTGGCAACCACATCCTGATCATTGCCGGGGCGCAAGGTCGGTAAGAATGCCAAGGGGCGAATGACAATCTCCTGCCCGTCGACGAGTCGCCCGTGGTCTTCGTCCTGCATTACGGCAGCGACGTAGCGCGCACCGAGTTCATCGACCCCGTGCTGTTGGCGAATCTTGAGTTGCAGTGCCAGCAAAGGCAGCTGTACGCGCAAATGGTTGATGTAGAGCGTTTGTCTGCCCTTGGCCTGAACCGTATCTTCCAGCAGCGTGCGCTTGATCAGCGCCGGGTAGTGCTGGCCGATATCGATGTTTTCAATCACGCCCTTCAGGTAGGTGTAAGACAGCCACGGGGGAGCTGCGCTGCCGTTATAGACCACGCGGGGTTGGCCGGTCGGCAGGCCTGTGAGGTTTTCCAGGGCTAGGTCGATCAGGTTACGGCGTGTGATGTCCGGCGCCGTGGGCACGATGAACGTGCTTCCCCAGACAACCGGGCTTTCGATGTGAACTTCGATCTTGTCGACGTTGATGTTTGCACCTTGGGCGTGCGCACGAACCTGGCTCTGCAACTGATCGCGGGTGTATTCGCGGATCGGCGCAATATCGTCATTGAAGGATGCGCCCTTCTGGAGGGTATGCAACTCGGCAAGATCGATCAGGCGCCGACTGTAGGTGGAAATATCCAAGTCCGAGGCGTGGGCCAGCCAGTCGGGCAACCGCTCATGGATGTCACGGATATTGGATAGCGAGTGATCGCTCAAGTCCTCGACCACCGGCAGGACGTTGGCAACCGCGACCAGGGGGCTGGCGTCGGCGTCCACGTTGATCGCTTTGCGGTCGTCTTTGTCAATCGAGCCTATTGCGTCGAGTTGCAACGCAATCAGTGCGCCGGCCAGGCTGTCGAAGAAATTGCCCGGCGGTTCGTACAGCCGCCACCGCAGGCTTAGCTCATTGTTCCGTGCGTTCATTCGGTCGGGCAGTTGTTCTCCGAATTGCTCCAGCGAGTCGAATTTTTCGTAGCCGTTGACCAGTGAGTAAACCAGGACCCGCTGGCCCTGCCCATGCTCGCCAATCACTACGGCGATGTCCATGAGGGCGGTGTGAGCGGTCTGGCTGTCTTGCAGCGCATCGACGTCGATCAGGTAGGCGTGAGTGTTGTAGCTGTCCTGGGCAGAGCGTGTGGCTCGCTCCGGAAAAAGGAACAGCGACCTGGCTATGGCGCAATCATGTTCATCCCAGCCCTCTTGCGCCGTGACATTCCATACTTTGCGCAGGGATTGTGAGAACACTTTCCAGCGGTGCCCGCTTCGGCCATCGGAGGCATTCCAGTAATTGAGGTACTGCTCCTGGAAGGCAGACAGCATCAGTTCTGACAGCTCATTGATCATGCGCGCAATGGCATCGATTTTTACCGGTAAATGCACCGGTGGCCGGGCGTCGGGTTGCAGTGTCAGGAAGTGTTCGCCATCGAGGTAGATCACCGGCTTCGGGTTCAGCATCTGGCTTGCCAGCACCGAAGTGAGCGACATGGCGTAGGCCGGGGCGGATAGGACTTGATCATCGACGACGCGCCAATTCGGCGTGACGACCATGGCCAGGTCCGGGTCGATGGCCAGGGTTGGATACAGCTCCTTGAGCGCCGAGCGCAGGGTCACGGCGGCCACCTCCCGGCTGTTCGGGCCGGAGGTCAGTTGAGTCAGTAGCTCATAGGTAGTAGGGGGTCGATTGTGGCTGGTGACCGACGGATGATCAGGAAGCGTTGCTTCAGGCATAGGCAAGTCCTTTGCAGAAATGAAGGGCGCGTGAGCGTGGGTGGCTCGGGGCCCTTTCTTGGGAAGTACGGCGCCGGGGTGCGGCGCCGTTGCAGAGGACAACGGTAGTGAGGGGAGGATTGGCGCAGGCGGTAATTACTTAGCCTGAGTCCTGTGTGAGGGGCGGTCAGGTCCCCGATTTGATCTTGGTCCAGGCCCGGGTCCTGGCGCGTTCAGCTTTACTGTCCAACGGCTTCAAGGTGTACAACGTCGCCATCGCCGCCTCGGTCGGGTACAGGTTAGGGTTATTGCGGATGGTCGGGTCGACCCGTTCGGTGGCGTCCTTGTTCGGGTTGGGGTAGCCGACGAAATCGCTGATCGGCGCAATCACCTCAGGTTGCAGCAGGTAGTTGATGAAGGCGTAGGCGTCCTGCGGGTTCTTTGCGCCCTTGGGAATGGCGAGCATGTCGAACCAGATCGGCGCGCCTTCCTTGGGCAGGCGCATGTCCACGGTCACGCCGTTCCTGGCCTCCTTGGCGCGGTTGGCAGCCTGGGAGAAGCTGCCGGAATAACCGACGGCCACACAGATGTCGCCATTGGCGATATCGGCCATGTATTTGGAGGAGTGGAAGTAGGTGATGTACGGACGGATTTTAAGCAGCAGGGCTTCGGCTTTCTCATAGTCCTTCGGGTTATTGCTGTTGGGGTCCAGGCCCAGGTACTGCAAGGCCAGCGGCAGAATTTCCGATGGCGAATCCAGCAGGGCGACGCCGCACTGCTTAAGCTTGCTGATGTTCTCTTCCTTGAAGATCAGGTCCCAGCTGTTCACGGGAGCGTTGTCGCCCAGCACGGCCTTGACCTTGGCCGGGTTGAAGCCAATCAGGATGGTGCCGTACATGTAGGGCACGGCGAATTTATTACCGGGGTCATTGGCCTCGATCAGCTTCATCAGCTTGGGGTCGAGGTGGTTCCAGTTTGGTAACTGGCTGCGGTCCAGGGGCTGAAACACACCGGCTTCAATCTGCTTGGCCAGAAACACGTTGGACGGCACCACCACGTCATAGCCGGAGTTGCCGGTGAGTAGCTTGGCTTCCAGGGCTTCATTGGTGTCGAAGATGTCGTAGACCAGTTTGATCTGAGGGTTCTGACCCTTGAAGTCTTCCAGCGCCTTGGGGGTGATGTAGTCGAACCAGTTGTAGACCCGCAGGGTTCTTTCTTCGGCGTGGACGGCGCTGCTTAATACGGCGACGCACAACGCAAGCGACTTGAGCATGTTCATTGGATTGACCCCTCAAAACCTTCGAGAACGTTGACGGCATTGATGCCGATTTCTTCCACCGCGTAGCCGCCTTCCATGACGAACAGCGTGGGCTTGCCCAGCCGGGCGATACGCGCACCCATCGCCAGGTAATCCGGGCTGTCGAGCTTGAACTGCGAGATGGGATCGTCCTTGAACGTGTCTACCCCCAGGGACACCACGATGATGTCGGCGCCATAGCGCTCGATTTGCGCGCAGGCCTGATCCAGCGCGGCGCTCCAGGTATCCCAGCCGGCACCGGCCGGCAGCGGGTAATTGAAATTGAAGCCCTTACCGACGCCGTCGCCCAGCTCATCGGCATAGCCGAGGAAGAATGGAAACTCGGCTTCCGGATGTCCGTGGATCGAGGTGAACAGCACGTCACTGCGGTCATAGAAAATCGATTGGGTGCCGTTGCCGTGGTGGTAATCCACATCAAGGATCGCGACCTTGGCATGGCCTTGATCGAGAAAGGCCTGGGCGGCAATTGCAGCGTTATTGAGGTAGCAATAGCCGCCCATCAAGTCGTCTGCAGCGTGGTGCCCCGGTGGGCGGCAGAGGGCAAAGGCACTTTGAGCACCTTGTTGAATCGCTTGTTGCGCGGTCAGCGCCACCTGCGCTGCGCTATAGGCCGCTTGCCAGGTGCCGGCGGTGATCGGCGCGCCGCCGTCGAAGCTGTAATAGCCCAATTGACCGTGCAGGCTGGTGGGCAGCACGCGGCGCAAGGTGCGGGCTGGCCACGTGTAGGGCAGCAGGTCGCCGTCCTGGCCGAACTCAACCCAGCGTGCCCAGGCCCCTTTGAAAAAATCCAGGTAGGCGTGGCTGTGGATGCGTTGCAGCGGTGCCAATCCAAAGTCCTCGGGGGCTCGCACCGGCCCCAGATCACGGTCCTTGACCCGTTGCAGTACGTGATCAGCACGGGAGGGCATTTCGAAACAGGGCATCAGTTGCCCGTCCATCAGTTCGCATCGACCGTGGTGCAGATGGTGATCGTCCGAGTAGATCGTCAGCATAGTGGTGTACTCGCAGGCGTTTGGCGGTGTCTTGCAGTGTTGCCTCGCCGACGCGGCAAGAGAACGGCAGGAGCGGCCAAAAGGGGATGAATATGGCCAAAGGCACTGTCCGTATTCACCCCGCCTGGACGTGGGGATCAGGGGCGGAACTGGCTTGGCGCGACCCCGCTCCAGCGCACAAAGGCATGACGGAAGCTGGCGGTCTCACTGAAACCCAGGTGCTCGGCAATGCGGTGGATGGGCATTGCATCGTTGGCCAGCCACTGCTTGGCCTGCTCGAAGCGCAGTTCGTCGAGCAACTCCTGATAGCTGCTGCCCAAGTCATGCAGGTGCCGGCGTAAGGTGCGTGGCGAGCAATTCAACTGCTCCGCCAGTTTATCCAGCCCTGGCGCTGCCGGCAGTTGCGCCGCCAGCAGTTGACGCACGCGGCCCAGCCAGGCCTGGCGTCCGGTGAACTCGGTGTTTTGTTTGCGGCAGCGCTCGGTCATGGCGCGATGGGTGACGGCGTCGGCCAAGGGCAGCGGTTGATCGAGCCACTGGCGGTCGAAGGCAAAGGCGTTGCTGGTGGCGTTGAATTCCAGCGGGCAGGCGAAGCGCTCTTCGTAACGCGCCTGGTAGGTCGGCGCCGGGTATTCAAAACGCGCACCCAGCAGAGGGAGCGGGCGACCGAGCAAGTCGTCGCAGATGACGTTGAGTGAAGCCAGGCACAACTCAATATTGAACGCGGCCAGCGCAGGGTCTTCACGGTAATCGCGGGCGGTGAACCAGACGCGTTGGCCGTCCTCCTCAAGGCTCAGCTCGAAAAGTGTTCCCAACAGCGCCGGGTAGCGTAGGGCCAGGCGCAAAGCGTCACCGAAGGTGGCACTGGTGAGCAGCGCGTAGCCCAACAGGCCGTAAGACGACACGCGCATGCGCTGGCCCAGTTCCAGGCCGATGGCTTGGCGCAGGGCCACCGCGTTGGCGCACACCTGCATTTCCTGGCGCGTGGTGATGCGTGTATCGGCGTGGTTCAGGTCCGCAGCTGCAATACCGCTGCCGGCCAACAGCACCTCAGGGCTGATGCCCTGGGCGCTGAAAGCCTCAAGCACCAGCGAAACGGCGTTGAGGGTAGTCAGGTGCGAGTGCAGCATGGGGATGATCCCGGCCAATGAATACCTGAGCCGAGCAATTCCCATGCCGTGCGCCGCCGGGATCGTGGCGGGAGTGACGCTCTACCGGATCGCTTGAGTCGGATCTCAAGCCAACTCGGCGCACAGGTCCAGTTCGACCAGGCGGCGAATCTCGGCGTTGGCCAGGCCTGCGCCGATCAACGCATTGAGCTTGCCGAACGCGGCCTCGCGGGTCATGCCGCCACCGGACAGCACGCCCACGCCGCGCAGGCGGCTGCCGGCTTCATACACATCCAGCTCCACGCCACCTTCATGGCATTGGGTGATTGCGACCACGACCACGCCCTGATCCCGCGCGCGCTGGAGGCTGGCGAGGAACGCCGGGGTGTCGCTGGGCCCGGTGCCGCTGCCATAGCATTCAAGCAGCAGCGCCTGGATGCCGCTGTCGACCAGCGCATCCAACTGCGCGGCGGCGATGCCCGGCACCAGCGGCAACACGCCGACGTTGGCCACGGCCTTGGGCTGGCGATAATCCAGAGCGGCGGGCAGTGCCTCGGCCTTGGCTACGCCACCGTTACGCTGCAGCGCGGCGAAGGGGTTGCGACCAAAGCTGCGCACTTTCGCGCAGCGGGTCGGCGCCATCAGCGCACCGTGGAAAAACAGGTGCACGCCGGCGTTCAGGCCTTCGCCCAGCGCCGTCAACGCGCCGCTGACGTTTTCCCAGGCATCGCTGTCAGGCACGCCGGCCGGCAGCATCGAGCCGGTAAACACCACCGGCGCCGGCAAACCCAACAGTTGGAAACTCATGGCCGCTGCGCTGTAGGCCAGGGTGTCGGTGCCGTGCAGGATCAACACCGCATCGCAGCCCTCGTCCACGGCCTCGACCACGGCACTGCGCAGGCGCTGCCAGTAAGCGGGGGTCATGTTGGCGCTGTCGATCAGCGGCGCCATTTCGCGAAAGCGCCAGGCTGGCAAAGGCGCGTCGGCCAGTTGCTCGCGCATGCGCGCTTCGAAGCCGGACGCGGGCGCCAGGCCATTCGCGCTGGCCTGCATGCCAATGGTGCCGCCGGTGTAGAGCACCATCACGTTGTTAGCTGGTTGCATGAACAAATCTCCTGAACGAAAAACGCCGCCGGGCCCAGAGCATGCCCAAGGCCAGGCGGCGTGTCATCTATCTAGCTGCGCTCAGCGTTGTACTTGAGCGTTCAGTTCAGCCGATGGGGCCGCGTCCGGTTTTGCCGGGTTGGCCGGCCAGGCCTTGCGGTCCAGATCCAGGTCCGGGAATTGGCTGGAATCGAACACCGGGGTCTTGATGCCCGCAGCGCGTTGGCGGTCGTAGTCGTCCAGCACACGCATGGCGATCTTGAACAGGAACGCCAGGGCGAACAGGTTGACGAAGGCGAGCATGGTCATGGTGATATCGGCGAAGGCGAATACGGTGCCCAGGTTCTCGATCGAGCCCCAGAAAATCAGCACCAGCACCAGCGCGCGATAACCCATCAGCACCTTACGGTTGTTGCCCACCAGGAAGCGCAGGTTGCTCTCGCCGAGGTAGTAGTTGTACATGATCGAGGTGAACACGAACAAAGCCAGGGCCACCGAGATGAACATGCGGCCCCAGTCACCGACCACAGCGGCCAGGGAGTTCTGGGTCAGGGCAATGCCGTCGCCTTCAAAGCCTGGGGTGTAGAAACCGGAGAGCAGGATCAGCAGCGCGGTGCAGGTGCAAATCACGAAGGTGTCGAGGAAAACGCTGAACGCCTGGACCACGCCTTGGGCGATCGGGTGTTCTACGGAAGCCACCGCTGCCACGTTAGGCGCACTGCCCAGACCGGCTTCGTTGGCGAACACGCCGCGTTTCACGCCCATGATGATCGCGCTGCCTACCAGGCCACCGAAGGCTTGGTCGAGGCCGAAAGCGCTCTTGACGATGGTCGCGAGCATGGCCGGCACGTGGTCGAATTGCAGCACGATCACGTACAGGGTCACGGCGATGTACACCAGGGTTTTGACCGGGACCAGCAGGTCGGCGATGGACGCGATGCGCTTGATCCCGCCGATGAACACCAGGCCCAGCAGCACCGCCAGCGCGAGGCCGGTGTAGGTGGTGTCGAGGCCGAAAGCGTTGTTCAGCGAGTGAGTCACGGCATGGGCTTGCAGGCCGTTGAAGGCGAAGCCAAAGGTCACCAGCAGCAGGAACGCCATGACCATACCCAGCCAGCGCTTCTGCAAACCGTGCTGGATGTAATAAGCCGGGCCGCCACGGTAGGTGCCCTCTGCGTCGGTGCGCTTGTACAGCTGGCCGAGGGAGCATTCGATGAAGCTCGACGACATACCCACCAGCGCGGTGACCCACATCCAGAACACGGCACCCGGGCCGCCGAGGGTTACGGCAATACCGACACCGGCGATGTTACCGGCACCCACGCGACCGGCGAGGCTGAGCATCAGCGCCTGGAAGGAGCTGAGTTGGCCGGAGCTGCTCTTCAAGCTGTCTTTGAACACCGAGAACATGTGGAAAAAGTGACGCAATTGAACGAAACGCGAGCGGATCGTGAAATAACCGCCGAGCCCGACAATGAGCACGATCAGTACTTTCCCTGAGAGGAAGTCGTTGATGACTTCGAGCATGGAGTGTTCCTCGCTGATTTTTCTAATGGCAAACGCAGGACGGTCCGACACGTCGCATGGCACCAGGCAGTGCGCGACAGTTCGACCCCAATCCTTTTGCGGGTGTTGTTATTCATGCGGTTTCGCGCTGTACCGGGCCTCGTTACCGACGGCCGCAGACGCGAGAGGGGCGGCACTATACCTAGGAGTACGTGATACGTCTGCACGGGCCGATTAAAGGTTTCAGCGCCGCTGATTCGGGCAAGGCGGGTTTGCAGGGCGATATTGGAATTTTTATGGGCTTCATTTCACAACCTTGAGGCAAAAAAAAGGGCCTGAAGAACGAGCCTTCAGGCCCTCAAAAGGTGAGAGGTGTCTAGTCCCTCAACCTGGTGAGCGGTGCAACAAACGCTTAGGCCTTCAACGGGACCAAACGTGGAGCGATCATGTTTTCGGGGCGCAGGATGTCGTCGAGCATGGCGTCGTCGAGCAAGCCTTCTTCGCGCACCAGTTCCAGCACTCCGCGGCCGCTTTCGAGGGCGATACGCGCAATGCGGGTGGCGTTTTCATAGCCGATGTACGGGTTCAGCGCGGTGACCAGGCCGATGGAATGTTCCACCAGTTCGCGGCAGCGTGCTTCGTTGGCGGTGATGCCGACGATGCAGTGCTCGCGCAGCATGTCCATGGCGCGTTGCAGCAGGCGGATCGAGTCGAAGATCTTGAACGCGATCAGCGGCTCCATCACGTTCAACTGCAGTTGGCCGCCTTCGGCTGCCATGGTCAGGGCCAGGTCGTTGCCGATGACTTGGAACGCTACCTGGTTCACGGCTTCCGGGATGACCGGGTTGACCTTGCCGGGCATGATCGAGCTGCCTGGCTGACGCGCTGGCAGGTTGATCTCATTGATCCCTGTGCGTGGGCCGCTGGACAGCAGGCGCAGGTCGTTGCAGATCTTCGACAGCTTCACGGCGGTACGCTTGAGCATGCCGGAGAACAGCACGAAGGCGCCCATGTCGGAGGTGGCTTCGATCAGGTCGGCAGCCGGTACCAGCGGTTGGCCGCTGATGGTGGCCAGGCGTTGCACGGCCAGGGCCTGGTAACGCGGGTCGGCGTTGATGCCGGTGCCGATGGCGGTGCCGCCCAGGTTCACTTCGGTCAGCAGCTCTGGCGCCAGGGTTTTCAGGCGTGCCAGGTCTTCGCTGAGGGTGGTGGCGAAGGCGCGGAATTCCTGGCCGAGGGTCATCGGCACGGCGTCTTGCAATTGGGTGCGGCCCATTTTCAGCACGTGGCCGAACTCGACGCCTTTGGCGGCGAAGGCTTGGATCAGGCTGTCGAGGCTGGCCAGCAGCGCGTCATGGCCCAGCAGCAGACCCAGGCGGATCGCGGTCGGGTAGGCGTCGTTGGTCGACTGCGCCATGTTCACGTCGTTGTTGGGGTGCAGGTATTGATATTCGCCCTTCTGGTGACCCATGGCCTCCAGCGCGATGTTGGCGATGACTTCGTTGGCATTCATGTTGGTTGAAGTGCCGGCGCCGCCTTGAATCATGTCCACCACGAACTCTTCGTGGAAATCGCCGCGGATCAGACGGGCACAGGCTTCGCTGATGGCAGCGTGCTTGGCTTCGCTAAGCTGACCCAACTCGCGGTTGGCATCAGCGGCTGCTTGCTTGACCATTGCCAGGCCGACCACCAATTTCGGGTAATGCGAAATCGGAACGCCCGAGAGGCGGAAGTTATTCACCGCTCGCAGGGTCTGGATGCCGTAATACGCTTGGGCGGGTACTTCGAGTACGCCAAGCAGGTCTTTTTCTGTGCGGAATGATGCAGCGGAGGACATGACGGAAATCATCTCAATATGGACCCGGAACAGGCCGGAACGCTGCGAATGCTAGGCCTGTAGGAAAATTTGGGCCAATGCTGTTAAGCACTGGCCTATGCATAAACGGCATAATGCAGATGTGACCCGGCTATCATGGCGGGCGTGTGTGCCAAAATGGTGCGTACCCGTGGGAGGCAGTGATGAACCTTGAGAGCAAATGGCTGGAAGACTTCAGCGCCTTGGCGGCGACGCGCAGCTTTTCCCAGGCGGCGGAGCGGCGCTTTGTCACTCAGCCAGCGTTCAGCCGACGTATCCGTAGCCTTGAGGCCGCGTTGGGCCTGACCCTGGTCAATCGCTCACGCACACCGGTGGAATTGACGGCAGCGGGGCAGCTGTTTCTGGTCACCGCGCGCACCGTGGTCGAACAGCTCGGCGAGGTCCTGCGCCATTTGCATCACTTGGAAGGCGGGCAGGGCGAAGTCATGCAAGTGGCCGCCGCCCACTCCCTGGCGCTGGGCTTCTTCCCGCGCTGGATCGCGCAGTTGCGCAACGAAGGTTTGAACATCGCCACCCGCCTGGTCGCCACCAACGTCGGCGACGCCGTGCACGCCCTGCGCGAAGGCGGTTGCGACCTGATGCTGGCGTTCTACGATCCGGACGCGGCGATGCAGATGGACGCCGAGATTTTCCCTTCGCTGCACCTGGGTAACACCGAAATGCTCCCGGTGTGCGCGGCCGATGCTGATGGCAAGCCGCTGTTCGATCTGGAAGGCGAGGGCAGCGTGCCGTTGCTGGCCTACAGCGCCGGCGCGTTCCTTGGTCGTTCGGTGCACTTGCTGCTGCGCCAGCGCGCGCTGCGTTTTACCACCGTTTACGAAACCGCCATGGCCGACAGTCTCAAGAGTATGGCCCTGGAAGGCCTGGGCATTGCCTGGGTGCCGCAGTTGAGCGTTCGTGCCGAACTTGCCCGAGGCGAACTGGTGGTCTGCGGCGGACCGCAATGGCATGTGCCGCTGGAAATTCGGCTGTATCGCTGCGCGTTGGTGCGCAAGGCGAATGTGCGGTTGTTGTGGCGCAAGTTGGAAGGTGGCGCGGCGCAGAACACCTGAGTCCGATCTCGGACCGAATGCAGGGCAAATGTGGGAGGGGGCTTGCCCCCGATAGCGGTGTATCAGTGACAGATAAGTGCCTGGCACACCGCCATCGGGAGCAAGCCCCCTCCCACAGTATTTCGCGGTGTATGGGACTGACTCTTAAGTCAATAAAACCGCCGGTTTGCCCCGCTAGACAGATGGTCATCCGAGGGGCTGTTTATCTGGATTATTACGGTATACTGCGCGGCCTTCGGCCGGTCCAACCGGCCAAAATTCGTACAACAAGCCACGCCGGATTTCCCGCGTGGCTTGTTGTTTTTTGACGCGCCTGCGGGCGCCCAGAGAGAAGAGGCACGACGATGAGTGCATTGGTTGGCGTGATCATGGGCTCCAAGTCCGATTGGTCCACCCTTAGCCACACCGCCGATATGCTGGAAAAACTCGGCATTCCGTATGAAGTGAAAGTGGTCTCTGCCCACCGCACCCCGGATTTGCTGTTCCAGTATGCCGATGAAGCAGAATCCCGTGGCATCGAGGTGATCATCGCCGGTGCCGGCGGCGCAGCGCACCTGCCGGGCATGTGTGCAGCCAAGACTCACCTGCCAGTGCTTGGCGTACCGGTGCAGTCGGCAATGCTCTCGGGCGTCGATTCGCTGTTGTCCATCGTGCAGATGCCGGCCGGCATCCCGGTGGCGACCTTGGCAATCGGCAAGGCCGGCGCGATCAACGCAGCCCTGCTGTCCGCCAGTATCCTGGGCGCCAAGCACCCGCAGTTCCACGCGGTGCTGAAAAAATTCCGTGCTGAGCAGACAGACAGCGTGCTGGACAATCCAGACCCACGTATCGCCTGAGGTTGTTGACGATGAAAATCGGTGTAATCGGTGGCGGCCAACTGGGCCGTATGCTGGCCTTGGCGGGCACCCCGCTGGGGATGAACTTCGCTTTCCTGGACCCTGCGCCGGACGCCTGTGCGGCGGCCTTGGGTGAACACCTGCGCGCTGACTACAGCGACCCGGACCACCTGCGCCAACTGGCCGATGAAGTCGACCTGGTGACGTTCGAGTTCGAAAGCGTCCCGGCTGAAACCGTGGCCTTCCTGTCGCAGTTCGTGCCGGTGTACCCGAGCGCCGAAGCCCTGCGCATCGCTCGCGACCGTTGGTTCGAAAAGAGCATGTTCAAGGAGCTGGGCATTCCGACTCCAGCCTTCGCCGATATCCAATCGCAGGCGGACCTGGACGCCGCAGTCGCCAGCATCGGCCTGCCAGCCGTGCTGAAAACCCGCACCCTGGGTTACGACGGCAAGGGCCAGAAAGTCCTGCGCACTGCAGATGATGTGGTGGGCACCTTCGCCGAGCTGGGCAGCGTCGCTTGCCTTCTGGAAGGCTTCGTGCCGTTCACCGGTGAAGTCTCGCTGATCGCCGTGCGTGCCCGTGATGGTGAGACCCGCTTCTATCCGTTGGTGCACAACACCCACGACAGCGGCATCCTCAAGCTGTCGGTGGCCAGCACCGACCACCCGTTGCAGGCCTTGGCCGAAGACTATTCCAGCCGTGTGCTCAAGCAGCTGGATTATGTCGGCGTGATGGCGTTCGAGTTCTTTGAAGTCGACGGAGGCCTCAAGGCCAACGAAATCGCCCCGCGCGTGCACAACTCCGGGCATTGGACCACCGAAGGCGCCGAGTGCAGCCAGTTCGAAAACCACCTGCGGGCGGTGGCGGGCTTGCCACTGGGCTCCACGGCCAAGGTCGGCGAGAGCGCCATGCTCAACTTCATTGGCGTTGTGCCGCCGGTGGAAAAAGTCATCGCCATCGATGACTGCCACCTGCATCACTACGGCAAGGCCTTCAAGGCCGGGCGCAAGGTCGGCCACGCCAACCTGCGCTGCAAGGACCGTGCGACGCTGCAAGCGCAGATCCTCAAGGTTGAAGCGCTGATCGCTGAGCAATAAGCCTGGTGACGGCGGGAACCATTGGTTGCCGCCGTCTCTCTGATTGCAGGATGGCAAAGCCTGACTAGGCTTTGGCATGACTCACATTCAATCAGAGGGAAATGCCATGGGCATCATCGGAACCATCTTTATCGGCTTTATCGTCGGCCTGCTGGCGCGTTTCCTCAAGCCCGGCGACGACAGCATGGGCTGGATCATGACTATCCTGCTGGGTATCGCCGGCTCCCTGGCCGCGACCTACGGTGGTCAGGCACTGGGTATCTACCAGGCTGGCCAAGGTGCAGGCTTCCTCGGTGCGTTGGTCGGTGCCATTGTGCTGCTGGTGATCTACGGCCTGATCAAAAAGAAGTAATCAGCCGACAAAGTCCTCTGCGCTGCGCAGGCGCAGAGGGCTAGAATGCTCGGCACTTGTACTTGCCGAGCCTCTCCATGCGCCGTCTTCTGTTGACTCTCCTCCTGCTGGGCTCTGGCCTGGCGCACGCCGGCGAATTGCCGGAAACCGACTGGCTCGACCTGATGCCGCTGTCGGACCAAAAGGCTCTCGAAGCCATGCCCGAGATCGATCACAACTCCCCGGAAGCCCAAGGTACCTTTACCGATAAGGGCGGCCTCAAGCAGAGCAAAGGCTTGCCGGCGGTGATGTATTCCACCAAGACCGTGGCTGCGATGAACGGCAAGGACATCCGCATCGGCGGCTACCCGGTGCCGTTGGAAACCGATGCCAAGGGCCGCAGTACGTTGTTCTTCCTGGTGCCGTATCCAGGCGCGTGCATACACGTCCCACCACCGCCGCCTAACCAGTTGGTGCTGGTGCGTTATCCCAAAGGGTTGAAGCTGGATGATATCTACACGCCGCTTTGGGTTACGGGTACGTTGAAGGTAGAGAAGGTGAATAACGACCTGGCGGATGCGGCGTATGCGCTGGATGCGGGCAAGGTGCGGGTGGTGAAGGAGTCAGATCTCTAAAACCCGGCGCATAACAATGTGGGAGGGGGTTTGCTCCCGATAGCGGTCTATCAGTAACAAATCTGCTGACTGACACTCTGCTATCGGGAGCAAGCCCCCTCCCACATTTTCGATTGGGTTTACAGGGCGATAGAGGTGATGCTCACGCCCAGTGTGTGGCTATCACCTGGGGCCAAGCTCACCACATCATCCAGCACATTCGCCGTCTCGATGCACAGCATGCCCTGCCAGCCATCGTCGGCCATGTCGTCGAAGGCCTTGGCGCGTTCGGTCCAGGGGTTCCAGATCACGGTCGATTTCGAGCCTTCACTGGTGAGTTGGATTTGGCGCTGCCAGTCTCTGTCGATAATGCTCAACTGCGCGGGCGTATCGAGGTAAATGCGGTCGGTTTCGGCACTGAAGTGCAGCAGGCCGGATTGCTTCTTCTCGCTCCAGCCATCGGCGGTATCGATGTACGCCGAGCCTTCCAGGCCGTCGACCTGCACGTTGCGCACATCGCTCACGGCGAAGTAGGTGTGCAGCGCCTGGCTCAGGGTTACGGCGTCGGTGCCACGGTTATGGCTGGTCAGGCGGATGTGCAGTTGATCGTTTAGCAGCAGACTCAAGGTCAGGTCGACCTGATGGGGCCAGCCGGGAAAGCCGCCTGCAGGAACGGGTAGTTCCAGGTCCACCCGCAGCGTTTCACCTTCAAGTGTTGTCCCGGCCAATGCCCAGGTCGCGGTACGCACGAAACCGTGAGCGCCCGCAGGTTGATCACTTTGGCGCATCGCCTTCACGCTCTGCGGGTTGCGGTCGAACACCCCGAACCATGGCCAGCACACCGGTACGCCAGTGCGGATGCCTTTGCCTTGCTTGAATACCGCTTCAGGGTTCGGCCAGATCAGCGGCTGCTCGCCCTCACGCCCGTAACTGAAGATATGCGCGCCCTGCTGGGCAATCATCAGTTCAGCGCCGTTGTGGCGGATACGCCAGCAGTCCAGCTCGTCGATTTTCACGGTTTCAACGTGGGGCGTAGGCATACACAGCACTCTCAATGGCAGGCAATGGGGCAATTGACCGTCAAAACCCGGCGAGGTTTAACGCGCGCGCGACGGCACTGAGCGCGTGCGGCCGCTGCCATCGATAGCGACGAATACAAACACCGCCTCGGTCACCTTGCGCCATTCACTGGACAGTGGGTCGTCGCTCCACACTTCGACCATCATCTGGATCGAGCTGCGGCCGATTTCCAGGGCCTGGGTATAGAAGGACAACTGCGCGCCCACGGCCACCGGCACCAGGAACGCCATGCGATCAATCGCCACGGTAGCCACGCGACCGCCCGCAACCTTGCTGGCCATGGCGGTACCGGCCAAGTCCATCTGCGCGACCAGCCAGCCGCCGAAGATATCGCCAAAGCCATTGGTTTCACGCGGGAGCGCGGTGATTTGCAGGGCGAGATCGCCTTGCGGGATAGGATCTTCTTGTTCGAGTTCGATCATGCCGTGGGGCCTCTGACCCGTGACGCTTTTATAGGTGGAGCAGGGTGGATAGCCGACTGTTAGAAAAACGTTTCAGCACAAACATACTCCGTTCGATACGTTTCTCGTAAGGCGTACTAAAGGGAAACTCTGCCAAATCGGCTGGATGGCACCCAACGACGTTTTGGCACAGCAGCCCCTCAAGGCTGCGGGTCTTGCGCTCGCAAGGGCCGAGTATATCGAGACCCTGGCGCCACGACGACCTCCCGGCGTTCATTTGGTCGGTAAATAGACGCTGTATCGCGGCTTTTGTGCACAACTGTTCTCCTGGCGCTGTGCTTTTACAAGCGATTTGCTATCTTGCCAGACCCGCCGCAAGTCCCGGGCGTGCCGTCCTTATTACGATGATTACTATAAGAGAAGCCTTGCCATGTCCTCCGTGCCCGCAAGCAGTGCGCAACCTTCGCGCCCGCTGACCCGCAACGACTACAAAACCCTGTCGCTGTCTGCCTTGGGCGGGGCGCTGGAATTTTATGATTTCATCATTTTCGTGTTTTTCGCCACTGTGGTCGGAAAGCTGTTCTTCCCTGCCGATATGCCCGAATGGCTGCGAATGATGCAGACCTTCGGCATCTTCGCCGCCGGTTACCTGGCCCGCCCGCTGGGCGGCATCATCATGGCGCACTTCGGCGACCTGCTGGGTCGCAAGAAAATGTTCACCCTGAGCATCTTCATGATGGCCGTACCGACCCTGATCATGGGCCTGCTGCCAACCTACGCGCAGATCGGCCTGTGGGCGCCGATCCTGCTGCTGCTGATGCGCGTCATCCAGGGCGCGGCGATTGGCGGTGAAGTGCCAGGCGCATGGGTGTTCGTCTCCGAACACGTTCCGCCACGCCACATCGGCTACGCCTGCGGCACCCTGACCAGCGGCCTCACCGCCGGCATTCTGCTGGGTTCGCTGGTGGCTACCGCGATCAACACTATTTATAGCCCTGAGCAGGTCTCGGATTACGCCTGGCGTATCCCGTTCCTGCTTGGCGGCGTGTTTGGCCTGCTGTCGGTGTACCTGCGTCGCTGGCTGCATGAAACGCCGATCTTCGCCGAGATGCAGCAACGCAAAACCCTGGCCGCCGAGTTGCCATTGCGCGCGGTACTGCGCGACCACCGTGGCGCGATCGTACTGTCGATGCTGCTGACCTGGCTGCTGTCGGCCGGCGTGGTGGTGGTGATCCTGATGACTCCGACCGTGCTGCAAACCATCTACCATTTCAGCCCGACCGTTGCGCTGCAAGCCAACAGCCTGGCCATCGTGACCTTGAGCCTGGGTTGCATCGCCTCCGGCGCCCTGGCCGATCGCTTTGGTGCCGGCCGCGTGCTGATCAGTGGTTGCGCGCTGCTGCTGGCGACCTCTTGGACGCTCTACCACAGCCTGCTGACTCACCCGGACTGGCTGTTCCCGCTGTACGCCTTGACCGGCCTGTTCGTCGGCACCATTGGCGTGGTGCCGTACGTGATGGTGAAAGCCTTCCCGCCAGTGGTGCGCTTCAGCGGCTTATCGTTTTCCTACAACGTGGCCTACGCCGTGTTTGGTGGCCTCACGCCGCTGGCGGTGTCCCTGCTGATGAAGGAAAGCCCGATGGGCCCGGCTTACTACGTGGCCGCGCTGTGTGTCATGGGGATGGTGGTAGGTGGGTATCTGTGGAAGCGTGGCCGCTAAAAGCAGCCCGATCCACCCGTGGCGAGAGGGCAAGCTCCCTCGCCACGGGGCAGGTGTCCGTTCATTGATTGCAGTGTGTAGCTGATTTACCCCGTTACCTGCGCATTACCCCCGTTTCTCCGCGCCATACCTTCCTGACCTGCTTGATCTCCCAATGCTGGCCTTTCATCCAATTGTCATATTTCAGACATAGAGTGTTCACACGGCCTCTCGATACTTGGCCCCGATCCAACTATCCCTATCTGCTAGGAGCAAGGCATGAAACTGAAACGTTTGATGGCGGCAATGACTTTTGTCGCTGCTGGCGTTGCGACCGCCAACGCGGTGGCCGCAGGTGTTGATCCGGCAATCCCGGCTTACGTTAAGACCACTGGTGTGTCGGGCAACTTGTCCAGCGTCGGTTCCGATACCCTGGCTAACCTGATGACCCTGTGGGCCGAGGGTTACAAAAAGGAATACCCGAACGTCAACATCCAGATTCAAGCTGCCGGCTCCGCTACCGCACCACCTGCGCTGACTGAAGGCACCTCCAACCTGGGCCCGATGAGCCGCAAGATGAAGGACACCGAACTGGCTGCCTTCGAGCAGAAGTACGGCTACAAGCCAACCGCTATCCCGGTTGCCGTGGATGCCCTGGCCGTGTTCGTGCACAAGGACAACCCGATCCAGCACCTGACCATGGAGCAAGTCGACGCGATCTTCTCCTCGACTCGCCTGTGCGGTGGCAAAGCCGACGTGAAAACCTGGGGCGACCTGGGTGTGACCGGCGACCTGGCCAACAAGCCAGTACAGCTGTTCGGTCGTAACTCGGTATCCGGCACCTACGGCTACTTCAAGGAAGAGGCCCTGTGCAAAGGTGACTACAAGCCTAACGTGAACGAACAACCTGGCTCGGCGTCGGTCGTGCAGTCGATCAGCTCCTCGCTGAACGGCATCGGTTACTCGGGCATCGGCTACAAGACCGCCAGCGTGAAGACCGTGGCCCTGGCCAAGAAAGGCAGCACTGACTTCATCGAAGACACCGAAGAAAACGCCCTGAACGGCAAATACCCGCTGTCGCGTTTCCTCTACGTTTACGTCAACAAAGCCCCGAACAAGCCTCTGGCTCCGCTGGAAGCTGAGTTCGTGAAGCTTGTGCTGTCGAAGCAAGGCCAGGAAGTTGTAGTGAAAGACGGCTACATCCCACTGCCAGCCAAAGTTGCCGCCAAGGCCCTGGCTGACCTGGGTTTGAAAGAAGGCAACTGATTGCCTCCGCGGGGCCGGCTCACCGGCCTCGCATCCGAATTTTCTAGTCCGCTGCCAGCTATGCTTCGCGGCGGATTTGTTGCGTCACTGCACTGTCATCTTTCTGTCATACAGGATCGCTAGGGTGTGCGCATGAATGATCTGGCCAATTCCACCATGACGACGACTTCTCCTCCCAAGCGCATTGATTTCAATACGCCTGAGCTGCAACGCAAGCGCCGCATTCGCGCGCTTAAAGATCGCCTGACCCGTTGGTACGTGCTGGTGGGCGGCCTCGCTGTCCTTGGCGCTATCACCCTGATCTTCTTCTTCCTTGCCTACGTCGTCGCGCCATTGTTTCAGGGCGCCTCGTTGACCAAGGAAGACGCGCTGACCCCGGCCTGGATTCAGGACGCCGGCAAGCCGCTGATGATCTCCCTCGAAGAACAGAACCAAGTCGCCATGCGGGTTTCCGACAAGGGCCAGGCGCTGTTCTTTGAAGTCGAGACCGGTGCTGAACTCAAGCGCGTCGACCTGCCGCTTCCAGCCGGCACCAGCGTTGCTTCTATTGGTGAAGATCAGCCGGGCAGCCCGCTGGTGATCCTCGGTTTGTCCAATGGCCAGTCCCTGGTGTTTCGCCACACCTATAAGGTTTCTTACCCGGACGGCAAGAAAACCATCACCCCGGCGATTGAATACCCTTACGGTGAAACGCCGATCGTGCTGGATGACGCCGGCCGCCCGCTGGAGCATGTCGCCCTCAACGCCACTGATAGCTCGTTGGTGATCGCAGGCTCGGCCGGTTCGCACTTGAACGTGCTGACCCTGAGCCGCGAAGAAAACATGATGACTGGCGAAGTCACCAGTGAGCAGAAGCGTGTCGAGCTGCCGCAAATGACCGAGCCGGTGAAGGCGATCTTCATCGACCCGCGCCAGCAATGGCTGTATGTGATCAACGGCCGTGCCCTGGCGGATGTGTTCAGCCTGCGCGACAAGAGCCTCAACGGTCGCTACAAATTGTTGGAAGACGGCAACGCTGAAATCACGGCCAGCACCCAACTGGTGGGCGGTATCTCGCTGATCATCGGTAACTCCAAAGGCGGCCTGGCCCAGTGGTTCATGGCCCGCGACCCGGATGGCGAACAGCGCTTCAAGCAGATCCGCACCTTCCAGATGGGCACTGCGCCTATCGTCGAAATCACCGCCGAAGAGCGCCGCAAAGGCTTCACTGCCCTGGACGCTTCCGGCAAGTTCGGCGTGTTCCATAGCACCGCCCACCGCACCCTGCTGGTGGACCCAGTGGTCGATGGCCAGGGCGTGTTCGGCCTGTCACCACGGGCCAACCGCGTGATCGTCGAAGCCGGCGGCAAGCTGCAACCGCTGTTGCTCGACAACCCGCACCCGGAAGTGTCATGGAGCGCGCTGTGGAGCAAGGTCTGGTACGAAAACTACGACGAGCCTAAATACGTGTGGCAGTCGACCGCCGCCAACACCGACTTTGAACCCAAAATGAGTCTGGCCCCGCTGACCTTCGGTACCTTGAAGGCCGCGTTCTACGCCATGCTGCTGGCCGCACCGCTGGCCGTTGCCGCTGCGATCTACACCGCCTACTTCATGGCCCCGAGCCTGCGCCGCAAGGTCAAGCCGGTGATCGAATTGATGGAAGCGATGCCGACGGTGATCCTCGGTTTCTTCGCCGGCCTGTTCCTGGCGCCGTATGTCGAAGGGCATCTGCCGGGGATTTTCAGTCTGCTGATGCTGTTGCCGATTGGCATCCTGGTGGCCGGGTTTGTCTTCAGCCGCCTGCCTGAATCCATCCGCCTGCGCGTTCCCGATGGTTGGGAAAGCGCAATCCTGATCCCGGTGATCCTGTTTGTGGGCTGGCTCTCGCTGTACATGAGCCCGTACCTGGAAACCTGGTTCTTCGGCGGCGACATGCGTATGTGGATCTCCCACGACCTAGGCATTACCTACGACCAGCGCAACGCCCTGGTAGTCGGCCTGGCCATGGGTTTTGCGGTGATTCCGAACATCTACTCCATCGCCGAAGACGCCGTATTCAGCGTGCCGCGCGGCCTGACCCTGGGCTCCCTGGCGCTGGGCGCCACGCCGTGGCAGACCATGACGCGCGTGGTGATCCTGACCGCCAGCCCGGGCATCTTCTCCGCACTGATGATCGGCATGGGCCGTGCAGTAGGCGAAACCATGATCGTGCTGATGGCCACCGGTAACACGCCGGTGATGGAGATGAACCTGTTCGAAGGCCTGCGAACGCTCGCGGCCAACGTCGCGGTGGAAATGCCGGAGTCGGAAGTGGGCGGCAGTCACTACCGCGTGCTGTTCCTCTCGGCGCTGGTGCTGCTGCTGTTCACCTTCGTCATGAACACCCTCGCCGAGCTGATCCGTCAGCGTCTGCGCAAGAAATACTCGTCGCTTTAAGAAAGGTAGAAGTCTGTGAAACAGAACTCCCTGAATGGATGGTTCAAGAGCGGCGCCCCCGGCGTCTGGATCAGCGGTGGCGCGGTGTCCATCGCGGTCATCATGACCATTGGTTTGCTGGCCGTGATTGCCGTACGTGGTTTGGGCCACTTCTGGCCAGCTGACCTGATCCAGGCCAACTACAACGTGCCGGGCCAGGAAAACCACATCGTCATCGGCGAAGTGGTGCAGAAAGAAGAAGTGCCCCGCGAGCGCCTGAAAAGTGCTGGCCTGCCGGTGCCTGATGAAGGCCCGGAGTTCATGACCCGCGAGCTGATCAAGGTCGGCAACCGGGATTTGAATGGCAACGACTTCACCTGGATCGTTGGCGAGTGGTTGAAAGACCAGAGCACACCGAAAAACCTCATGGCCATCGAGCGTCGTGAGTGGGGCAATTTCTACGGCACCCTGGTCAACGTCAAGCAGGATGGCAAGGTCATCGCCGAAGGCGAGGCCGCTTGGCCGGAGCTGCAGGCCCGTGTCGATCGCGTCAACAAGCTCGCCGCACAGCTCAAGAGCCTGGAAAAGACCGATATCGGCGCGATCAACGCCGGACTCGAACGCATTCGTCTGCACGGTCGCAAACTGGAGCTGGAAGGCAAGCTTGATGCCGCCGCCCAGGCCGATATGGATGCTGACCGCGCCGAGCTGAATGCCCGTTACCAGGACATCGAAGCGCGCCTTGCCGATCTGCACGCCCAGTTCAACCGCGATGCTTTGACTGCTCGCGATGGCAACGGCAAGGAAATTGAAATCGGCATCGGCAAAGTGGTCCACGCCTACCAGCCGAACGCCATGGGCACGATGACCAAGATCGGCTTCTACTTCAGCAAGGTCTGGGAATTCTTGAGCGATGACCCACGGGAAGCCAACACCGAAGGCGGGATTTTCCCGGCGATCTTCGGCACCGTGATGATGACCCTGATCATGGCGATGATCGTGACCCCGTTCGGCGTGCTGGCGGCCGTGTACCTGCGTGAATACGCCAAGCAGAACACCCTGACTCGAATCATCCGCATCGCCGTGAACAACTTGGCCGGTGTACCGGCCATCGTCTACGGCGTGTTCGGCCTGGGCTTCTTCGTGTATGTACTGGGTGGCTCAGTTGACCGCCTGTTCTTCGCCGAAGCCCTGCCGGCACCGACCTTCGGTACGCCGGGCCTGCTGTGGGCCTCGCTGACCCTGGCGCTGCTGGCGGTGCCGGTGGTGATCGTGGCCACCGAAGAAGGCCTGGCGCGGATTCCCCGCACCGTGCGTGAAGGCTCCCTGGCTCTGGGCGCGACCAAGGCGGAAACGCTGTGGAAGATCGTGCTGCCGATGGCCAGCCCGGCGATGATGACCGGCATGATCCTGGCCGTGGCCCGTGCCGCCGGTGAAGTGGCGCCGCTGATGCTGGTCGGCGTGGTGAAACTGGCCCCGTCGCTGCCGCTGGATGGCAACTACCCGTACCTGCACCTGGACCAGAAGATCATGCACTTGGGCTTCCATATTTATGACGTCGGCTTCCAGAGCCCCAACGTCGAAGCCGCACGGCCACTGGTGTACGCCACCGCCTTGCTGCTGGTGCTGGTGATCGCCACGCTCAACTTGTCGGCGGTGTGGATTCGTAACCACTTGCGCGAGAAGTACAAGGCGCTGGACAGCTGATCTGAATTGAACGCGGACTTATTTGTGGGAGGGGGCTTGCTCCCGAGCGGTGTGCCAGCTGGCACACATGTTCCTGAAGCATCGCTATCGGGGGCAAGCCCCCTCCCACACAACAGCACAGGGAGCATCCCATGCAACACGACACCCATTCCCATGGCATCAACATGTCTGCCCTGGGTCGCGACAAGCAGAGCCTGAGCCTGGCCCAGGAAACCGTGGCCATCGAAGTACCGGGCTTGAGCCTTTACTACGGTGACAAGCAGGCGCTGTTCGACGTCAGCATGAACATTCCCAAGCAGCGCGTGACCGCCTTTATCGGCCCGTCGGGCTGCGGTAAGTCCACGCTGTTGCGCACGTTCAACCGCATGAACGACCTGGTCGACGGTTGCCGTGTGGAAGGTGCGATCAACCTCTACGGCACCAACATCTACCGTAAGGGCGAAGACGTGGCCGAGCTGCGTCGCCGCGTGGGCATGGTGTTCCAGAAGCCGAACCCGTTCCCCAAGACCATTTACGAAAACGTGGTCTATGGCCTGCGTATCCAGGGCATCAACAAGAAGCGCATCCTCGACGAAGCGGTTGAGTGGGCCCTTAAAGGCGCGGCGCTGTGGGACGAGGTCAAGGACCGTCTGCATGAGTCGGCACTCGGCTTGTCCGGTGGTCAGCAGCAACGTCTGGTGATCGCCCGCACCATCGCCGTGGAGCCGGAAGTGTTGCTGCTCGACGAGCCGTGTTCGGCACTCGACCCGATCTCGACCCTGAAAGTGGAAGAGCTGATCTACGAGCTCAAGTCCAAGTTCACCATCGTTATCGTGACCCACAACATGCAACAGGCGGCGCGGGTTTCCGACTACACCGCTTTCATGTACATGGGCAAGCTGGTGGAGTTCGGCGATACCGACACCCTGTTCACCAATCCGGCGAAGAAGCAGACCGAAGACTACATCACCGGTCGCTACGGCTAGGAAGCTGTGGTTCTGTTTGCACTGACGCTGCGGTTCTCCGCACCTTACCGGACGCTCCAAGGACGCCAACATGATTAGCAAAGAAGGCCTTACCCATCACATCTCCGCGCAGTTCAACGCCGAGCTTGAGGAAGTGCGCAGCCACCTCCTGGCGATGGGCGGCTTGGTGGAGAAGCAAGTCAACGACGCCGTGACCGCGCTGATCGAGGCCGACTCGGGCCTGGCCCAGCAGGTGCGTGAGATTGATGACCAGATCAACCAGATGGAACGCAATATCGACGAAGAATGCCTGCGCATTCTGGCCCGTCGCCAGCCAGCGGCCTCGGACCTGCGTTTGATCATCAGCATCTCCAAGTCGGTAATCGACCTGGAGCGCATCGGCGATGAGGCCACCAAGATCGCCCGTCGCGCCATCCAGCTGTGCGAGGAAGGCGAAGCGCCGCGCGGCTACGTGGAGGTTCGCCACATCGGCGACCAGGTGCGCAACATGGTGCGCGATGCGCTTGACGCGTTTGCGCGTTTCGACGCCGATCTGGCGTTGTCGGTGGCGCAGTACGACAAAGTCATCGACCGCGAATACAAGACAGCCCTGCGTGAACTGGCCACCTACATGATGGAAGACCCGCGCTCTATCTCGCGGGTCTTGAGCATCATCTGGGTGCTGCGTTCCCTGGAGCGGATCGGCGATCACGCGCGCAATATCTCGGAACTGGTGATCTATTTGGTTCGCGGTACTGACGTACGGCACATGGGCCTTAAGCGCATGAAAGCTGAAGTTGAAGGTTCCGCCGATCAAATCCCTAATGTTCCGGGCGAATCTGACGATAAGTAAGGTTGCCCGAGAAATTAACGCCCGGCCTTTGGCCGGGCGTTTTCGTTTCTGGTGTCTGAATTTTTTGCGCAGCGGAATAAATAAAGTCCAGCTGTGACTACCGAGTTTTGGCAAAATGCCATCAGTCAGGCGTTCTGCGTGCCGAAGTTTTTATAGGATGAAGGGTCGATGAGTAAAGTCAGTGTATTGGTGGTGGATGACGCCTCGTTTATCCGCGATCTGGTGAAGAAGTGCCTGCGCAACTACTTCCCCGGGATCAAGCTTGAAGATGCGGTGAACGGCAAGAAGGCCCAGACCATACTGATGCGCGAGAGCTTCGACCTGGTGCTGTGCGACTGGGAAATGCCGGAGATGTCCGGCCTGGAGCTGTTGACCTGGTGCCGTGAGCAACCGCACCTCAAGGCCATGCCGTTTGTGATGGTGACCAGCCGGGGCGACAAAGAGAACGTAGTGCAGGCGATCCAGGCCGGGGTTTCTGGTTACGTCAGCAAACCGTTCACTAACGAGCAACTGCTGAACAAGGTCAAACAGGCCCTGCACAAGGTCGGTCGCCTCGACGCCCTGGTTGCCAGCGCGCCGACCAAAATGAACTCGGCCTTCGGCAACGATTCCCTGAGCGCCCTGACGGGCGGCAAGCCTGAAGCGTTGCGTTCGGCCCCCGTTGCAGCTGCGGCGTCAGCGCCCAGCAAAGGCCTGCTCAACAGCCCGCCAGTGCAAGCCCCTTCCGCCGCGCCGGCCGCCGGTCGTGGCCAGGGTCAACTGCGGCTGTCCAGCGGCACTCAGCAATGTGTCATCAAAGCGCTGAGCATCAAGGAGGCGCTGCTGGTAGTGCGTCGCACTGAAGTCCTGCCTCAGGTGCTGGAAAGTGCGGTGCTCGACCTTGAGCAAGGCGACAACGCCGAGGTGGCCCGTCTCAACGGCTACCTGCACGCCATCGTCGCCTTCGAGCCCAAGCCCGACAGCGACTGGCTGCAACTGACCTTCCGGTTTATTGACCAGGATGCGCAGAAACTCGACTACATCTCCCGCCTGATTGCGCGCGGTACGGCTCAGAAGCATTTTGTGCCGGGTGCCTGACCCTTTAAGGTTCAGCTCACCACAAGATTGTCATTATCCCTTGCTAACCTGCCGCTCAGTCATCCCGGCAGGTTCGCGCCATGCTCCTTCGTCTTTTGATCTGCTGCGGGTTGGCCACGGTCACCACCTCGACCTTGGCCATGACCCTCTACAAATCCACTGACGCCAATGGCGTGGTGTTTTTCAGCGACCGGCAAACCCCCGGCGCCCAGGCGTTTGTGATCCAGGAGCGCAAGGTCGAGCGTCCAGTGCTCGACAGGCCAACCCCCCGTTATCGACCCCAAGCCTACCGCTACCCCTTGCCCTGGCGCGGCGGTCCGTTCCGCTTGACCCAAGGTCCCAGCGGCAGCTTCAGTCACACCGACGTCAAGAGCCGCTACGCCATGGACATCGCCATGCCCGAAGGCACGCCGATCATCGCCGCGCGCAGTGGCGTGGTAGTGAAGACCGAGAACGAGCAGGCCGGGCGGGGCAATGATGCATCGGGGAATTTCGTGCGGGTGCAGCATGATGACGGCACCGAGGGGGTGTACCTGCATCTGAAGCAAGGGTCGGTCAGTGTGAGGGTAGGGCAGCGCGTGGCGGTGGGGAGCCCGCTGGCGTTGTCGGGCAATACCGGCAACAGCAGCGGGCCGCACCTGCACTTTGTGGTACAGCGCGCCACCGAGGCAGGGCTGGTGTCGATCCCGTATGAGTTCAACCAGCCGGTTGGCGCATTGCCCAACTTTGCGTTGGGCAATTGAGGGTCAATCGAGCATCAATACCTTGGCCAGTACGATCTTCGGTCCTTTCATCTTCTTGATGATGATCCGCAGGCCTTCAACCTCCAGCACTTCTTCCTCTTCCGGCACCCGTTTCAGGGTTTCGTAGACCAGGCCGGCCAGGGTTTCGGCTTCGATATGGTCCAGGTCGATGCCGAGCAGGCGTTCCACCTTGAACAACGGGGTATCGCCACGTACCAGCAGCTTGCCCGGCTGGTAGGCCAGGATGCCGCGTTCGGCCTTGCGGTGTTCGTCCTGGATATCGCCGACCAGCACTTCCAGCACGTCTTCCATGGTCAGGTAGCCGATGATGTTGCCGTCGGCCTCTTCGACCACGGCGAAGTGCGAGCCGCCTTTACGGAACTGCTCCAGCAACTGCGACAGCGGCATGTGGCGCGACACGCGCTCCAGCGGGCGAGTCAGCTCGGCCAGGTTGAACGACTCAGGGATATGGTCGAGTTCGGCCAGCTCCAGCAGCAAGTCCTTGATGTGCAGCAGGCCCACGAACTCCTGGCGGACGCTGTCGTACACCGGGTAGCGGCTGAACTTGTGGCGGCGGAACAGTGCGAGGATTTCCTTGAGCGGAGCGTTGAATTCCAGTGTCACTAGGTCTTCGCGCGAGTTGGCCCAGTCGACCACTTCCAGTTCGCCCATTTCCACGGCCGAGGCCAATACGCGCATGCCTTGGTCGCTAGGGTCCTGGCCACGGCTGGAGTGCAGGATCAGCTTGAGTTCTTCGCGGCTGTAATGGTGCTCATGGTGCGGGCCGGGCTCGCCTTGGCCAGCGATGCGCAGGATCGCGTTGGCGCTGGCGTTGAGCAGGTAGATGGCCGGGTACATGGCCCAGTAGAACAAGTACAGCGGCACCGCCGTCCACAGCGACAGCAACTCGGGTTTGCGAATGGCCCAGGATTTGGGCGCCAGCTCACCGACCACGATGTGCAGGTAGGAAATCACGAAGAACGCCGCAAAGAACGACACGCCCTTGATCACTTCCGGCGATTCGACGCCCACGGCGGCCAACATCGGTTCAAGGATGTGGGCAAACGCCGGCTCACCGACCCAACCCAGGCCCAGGGAGGCGAGGGTGATACCCAGCTGGCAGGCCGACAGGTAAGCGTCGAGCTGGCTGTGTACGGTACGCAGGATCTGTCCACGCCAGCCGTTGGTGTGGGCGATGGCCTCGACTCGGGTGGAGCGCAACTTGACCATGGCAAATTCCGCCGCAACGAAAAAACCGTTGAGCAGTACCAGGATCAGAGCAAAAAGAATCATGCCGAAGTCGGCGAAGAGTGTAGAGAGGGTGATACCAGGGGAAGGGTCCATGATTGGGTTTTGCAGGTTCCATGTGTTCAATAAGGGGTGACAGGCAGGCCCGAGAGGCAGGCGCAAGTCGGCCAATGTAGCGGCTGGCGGGGCGCTTGCCTAGTACCCGCTGCCGGGCGGGGGCGGAATACGGCCTCCAAAATGATGCAAGTCTACTGTGGGAGGGAGCTTGCCCCCGATAGGAGCGGATCAGTTACAGATAACTTAACTGACGCACCGCCATCGGGGGCGAGCCCCCTCCCACATTATCTTTGTGTCGTCTTCGGGTTATTCATCTGCGGCGATCGCCCGCGAACGCGTCACCTGCGCCGGCGGAAAATGGCAGGTAAAGGTGCTGCCATGTCCCAGCACGCTGCTGATTTCCAGGCGCGCTCGGTGGCGCAGCAGCACATGCTTGACGATGGCAAGGCCCAGCCCGGTGCCGCCGGTGTTGGAGTTGCGGCTGGAGTCGACACGGTAGAAACGCTCGGTCAGGCGAGGCAAGTGCTTGGCGTCGATGCCGATGCCGGAGTCCTGCACGCTCAGGTGCGCGCCTTGCTCGTCGGCCCACCAGCGGATGCGGATGGCGCCTTTGTCCTGCGTGTACTTCACGGCGTTGAACACCAGGTTGGAGAACGCGCTACGCAATTCGCCTTCGCTGCCCTTGAGCAACACCTGTGGATCGGCTTCCAGGCTGATCTGCTGCCCGCGCTCGCCGGAAAGGGCCTGCGCGTCATTCTTGATGGTCTGCAACAGGCTTTGCACCGCCACCGGATGATTGTCCGAGGGGTAATCGGTGGCTTCAAGCTTGGCCAGCAACAGCAGGTCGTTGAGCAGGGTCTGCATGCGCGAGCCTTGTTGCTGCATCTGCTGCAGGGCACGGCTCCAGCGTGGGTTGATCTCGTCGACGTTATCCAGCAGCGTCTCCAGATAGCCGCAGATCACCGTCAACGGCGTGCGCAGTTCATGGGAGACGTTGGCGACGAAGTCTTTGCGCATCTGCTCCAGTTGGTGGATGCGCGTTACGTCGCGAACCAGCATCAGGTGCTCGTTGTTGCCATAGCGCGTCAGGTACAGCTGGATGCGCACACGGTCGTTGGTCGGCGAGGGGATTTCCAAGGCTTCTTCGTAGTTGTCCTGCTCGAAGTATTCCTTGAAGCGCGGGTGGCGTACCAAGTTGGTCACCGGCTGGCCGCTGTCCTGGGGCGTTTTGAGGCCCAGCAAGGTCTCGGCGGCACGGTTCCACCATTCCAGGTTCCCGTCGCTGTCGAGCATGATCACCGCGTCCTTGAGCGCGGCGGTGGACTCCTGCACCCGGTCGATCACCGCTTGCAGGCGACCGCGTACCCGTTGGTCGCGGCGTTGCAGGTGGTAAATACTGTCGAACACCTCGCCCCACAGGCCGTAGCCGTCGGGTGGTGCTTCGTCGGGTTTGTGCTGGCCCAGCCATTCGTGCAGACGCAGCAGTTGCTTGAGGGTCCAACCCAAGTACAGGCCGATGCCGATGGCCAGGCTCCAGCCGTAGTAGCCGCTGATCAGCCCGACCAACAGGCAGCCGGTGATCAAAAGAAGCATGTGGCGGATCAGGGTGCCATGCCAGTTTTGGTTCACTTAAACATGCGTCCTTGTCAGCTGTTAAGGAAGTAGAAGGGTTGGCTCAGCTTTTGGTGGAGAACCGGTAGCCAGTGCCGCGCACGGTTTGTACCAGATTCTCGTAGGCGTCGCCCAAGGCTTTGCGCAGGCGGCGGATATGCACGTCAACGGTGCGCTCCTCCACATACACATTGCCGCCCCACACCTGGTCCAGCAGCTGGCCACGGGTGTAGGCGCGTTCCTGGTGGGTCATGAAAAATTGCAGCAGGCGGTATTCGGTCGGGCCCATCTCGGCCGGTGTGCCGTCGATGGTGACGCGGTGGCTGATCGGGTCGAGAATCAGACCGCCGACTTCAATCGGCGCTTCGCCATCGGTCGGGCCGGCGCGGCGCAATACCGCCTTCAGGCGCGCTACCAACTCCCGTGGGGAAAAGGGTTTGGTGATGTAGTCATCAGCGCCCACTTCCAGGCCCTGAATCTTGTTGTCCTCTTCGCCCTTGGCGGTGAGCATGATGATCGGAATATCCCCGGTCAGTTCATCACGCTTGAGGCGGCGGGCCAGTTCGATGCCGGAAGTGCCAGGCAGCATCCAATCCAGCAGGATCAGGTCCGGCTTACGGTCGACGATAATGGCATGGGCCTGCTGGGAGTTCTCAGCCTCCAGGCAGTCATAGCCGGCCATTTCCAACGCAACGGCGATCATCTCGCGGATGGGCGCTTCGTCGTCAACAATCAGAATGCTCCTGCCAACCATGCTCAAAAATCCTCTTGTCATTTAACTGTCTTGCGCCGCATTAGATAACGGAATTATTGCAGTCGTGTGACAGTAATTTAGTCGCTTGGGCAAATCACGGCACTCTGGACTACCCTTTGGGTCCGAATCCTGACAACCACAAAAGGAAGGTTCCTATGACTTACCGTACTGTTTCCTGGAAAGCCCTGCTGGTAACGGCCGCGTTGACGCTGCCGACCCTGGCGTTCGCGGCGGAGCCGGCGATGACCAAAGACGGGATGCTGGTGGATCACAAGGAAATGACGCTCTATACCTTTGCCAAGGATGCCGATGGCAAATCCATGTGCAACGACAAGTGCGCGACTAACTGGCCACCGTTGATGGCTGAGTCCACCGACAAGCCAATGGGCAAATGGACTGTGATCACCCGTGATGACCAAAAGAGCCAGTGGGCCTACAACGGTAAGCCGCTCTATACCTTCGTCATGGATAAAAAGGCCGGCGACATGACCGGCGACGGCAAAATGGACGGCGCCTGGCAAGTCGCCAAGCCCTGATTCAGGCCACTCTCGGTGAGGGGCCTGGCCCCTCATCGAAACCCGTAATCCGCCACAATCCCAACAAAAATCGCCAACCCGGCCCAGTGGTTGTGCAAAAACGCTTTGAAGCATTTCAGGCGGTCCCGGTCGCGGGTGTACCAGAACTCCCAAGCGAAACACCCCGCCGCAGCTAGCAGCCCCAGATGGAACCATCCGCCCAACTCAAACCGCGTCCCCGCCAGCAATAGGCACACCAGCGCCAGGCTTTGCAGGGTCAGGATGATCACGCGGTCGGCATCGCCAAACAGGATCGCGGTGGATTTCACACCAATCTTCAGGTCGTCGTCACGGTCGGTCATCGCGTAATACGTGTCGTAGCCTACCGTCCACAGCAGGTTGGCGATGTACAACAGCCACGCAGCTGCGGGCAGGCTGCCGGTCTCGGCGGTGAAGGCCATCGGCATCCCCCAGGAGAACGCCGCGCCCAGCACCACTTGCGGGTAATAGGTGTAGCGCTTCATGAACGGGTAGCTCGCCGCCAGCGCCAATCCCCCAAGGGATAACAGGATCGTGGTGGCGTTGGTCAGCAGCACCAGCAGGAAACTGATACCCATCAGCACCGCAAAAAACACCAGCGCCTCTTTGGAGCTGATCTTTCCGCTCACCAGCGGGCGCTGCTCGGTGCGCTTCACATGGCCATCGACCTTGCGGTCAGCCCAGTCATTGATCACACAGCCGCCCGCCCGGGTCAGCACCACGCCCAACACGAAAATCACAATATTGATGAAAGAGGGAGAACCCTTGCCCGCAATCCACAACGCCCAGAGTGTCGGCCATAGCAGCAAGTAAATGCCGATGGGCTTGTCCATCCGGGTCAACTGAATGAAGTCCCAGGCCCTCGGGTTCAGGCGGTTCAGGGATTTGAGCAGACGTTGGTACATCAGCAGTTCTCCGGATGTTCATGCAGCACGTGCCAGAAGTCCGGCAGGAAGATTTCCGCTACCAACACGCTTAGCGATCCACGATCAAAACGTGAGCGGCGTGCCCATAGCCCATCCGCCTGATCGGCTGTCGGCAGCCATTGCCGTGGGTAATGGCACACCTCGATTGCCTGGCGCGTGAAGGCTTGATCGCAGAACAGCAACTCGCCCAGGGAGCGGCTGCCCAGTTCATCCATGTGCAGCCCATCGCCCTGCAAGGCACTGCGCGCCGCCACGCTGCGGGCAAACACCCACGGCTGACCGTGCCCACGCAAATACACCTCGCGCACCCAGCCGACAGTGGCCGGGGCCAAGTCCAGGGCGGCGCACTCGTCGTCTCGCAGCGGCTGCCAGCCTTCGAACAGTGGCGTTACGCTGAAACCGTCGTTGGACAGCCGTGTCAGCCGCCGTGTCAGCGAGCCGTCATCGAACAGCCAATTGAGGGTCAATGGTGTAGGCAGAGGGCTCAAACGGCTCTGGATCAGCCATTGGCAAGCATCGGGGAGGGCGATTGAGTGCGGCACGGTGAGTCAGTATTGGCAGCAAAAGAGGCGGCGAGCTTACCATGGCACCCTGGGCTTTTGCCGGGCTCAACCGGCACCTTGCGTCGATCGCGCTTGCATCTGCCGGCCCCGATCAGTACAAAACGCCCTGAGCCGCGCGGCAACGCTGGATCCAACGACCGCCGGCCAAGACGCCTGAACCTGAGGAAGCAAGTAATGAAGAAGTGGCAATGTATCGTCTGTGGCCTTATCTACAACGAAGCCGACGGCTGGCCGGATGACGGCATTGCGCCCGGCACTCGTTGGGAAGATGTCCCTGCAGACTGGCTGTGCCCGGATTGCGGCGTGGGCAAAATGGATTTCGAAATGATCGAAATCGCTTAATCCCGAATTTAAGAAACGTACTACAAGGAGAATGGAATGAACGCACCTGTCGTGATCATCGGCACAGGATTGGCCGGTTATAACGTGGCCCGGGAGTTTCGCAAGCTCGACAGCGAAACCCCCTTGCTGCTGATCACCGCAGATGACGGGCGCTCCTACTCCAAGCCCATGCTCTCCACCGGCTTTGGCAAAAACAAGGAGGCCGACGGCCTTAGCATGGCTGAGCCGGGCGCCATGGCCGAGCAACTCAAGGCCGAAGTGCGAACTCACACCCGTGTCAGCGGCATCGACCCGGGCCACAAACGCCTGTGGATCGGCGAGGAAGCGGTGGTTTACCGTGACCTCATCCTGGCCTGGGGTGCAGAAACCGTACGCGTCCCGGTTGAAGGCGACGCGGCGGAACTGATTTTCCCGATCAACGACCTTGAAGACTACGCACGCTTTCGCGCTGCCGCTGCTGGCAAACGCCGCGTGCTGCTGCTCGGCGCCGGCCTGATCGGCTGTGAATTCGCCAATGACCTGATCCTTGGCGGGTATGAAATCGACCTGGTCGCTCCGTGCGAGCAAGTGATGCCAACCCTGCTGCACCCGGCAGCCGCTGCCGCTGTACAAGCTGGCTTGGAAGGCCTGGGGGCGCGTTTCCACCTGGGGCCGGTGCTCAACCGCCTGCAGCGCACGGCGGACGGGCTGGAAGCGCACCTTTCTGACGGTGAAGTGATCCCCTGCGATCTGGTCGTTTCGGCCATCGGCCTGCGCCCACGTATCGACCTGGCTGCCGCCGCGGGCCTGCAAATCAACCGTGGGATCATGGTGGACCGTCACCTCAAGACCTCCCACGCCAACATCTACGCCCTGGGCGACTGCGCTGAGGTCGACGGCCTGAACCTGCTGTACGTCATGCCTCTGATGACCTGCGCCCGCGCTCTGGCCCAAACCCTGGCCGGCAATGCCACCGCCGTCAGCTACGGCCCGATGCCCGTCACCGTGAAAACCCCGGTCTGCCCGCTGGTGGTTTCGCCGCCGCCAAGGGGCACCGAAGGCGTCTGGAGCGTCGAAGGCCAGGGCGCCGACATCAAGGCCCTGTGCCGCGACGCCAGCGGTCGCCTGCTGGGTTATGCGCTGACGGGCACGGCGGTGATGGAAAAACTGGCCCTCAACAAAGAACTTCCGCCTTTACTGGCGTAAATGCCGGTCGTTCTGTCGGAATTAGCACATTCCTACCCTCAGAAAGGTCGCCGCGAGACTGGCGGAGCGTGCGAGGGCATGCCATCCTCACTCCCGTCTGCCGCAGAGTAGAGCCTGCGGCGCTTTGGGCGCTGCTCCAGAAGAGAGCAGCACGGACATAACAACAAAAAACCGTCAAAGAGGCTTCACACATGCGTAAACCAGAACTCGCAGCCGCCATCGCTGAAAAAGCAGATCTCACCAAAGAACAGGCCAACCGCGTCCTCAACGCCGTTCTCGAAGAAATCACCGGCGCCCTGCACCGCAAGGACAGCGTCACCCTGGTTGGCTTCGGCACCTTCCTGCAACGCCATCGTGGCGCCCGCACCGGCAAAAACCCGCAAACCGGTGAGCCTGTGAAAATCAAGGCGAGCAATACCGTTGCATTCAAGCCGGGTAAATCGCTTAAAGACACCGTTAACGCGTAATTGCAGTACCGTCTCGACAGGGGGCGGGGTGGTATAAAAAATGGGCACGCCGACTGGGTTGGGTGCCCATTTTTTGTGGGGACGTACCATCCGGCTATGTTGAACAGCGCCAGCATACGGGGCGCGGACCTATCTACCCGAACAAGTGCAACGCTTCTATCCGTTTGTGAGCTCACTCATAAACTCTTCAAATGATTCGCAAACAAATGCAAGCTCCTCTTCGTCCATCAAGTAAATATAAATGTATCCAAAGTCATTCTCCTTTACTGACAGGAGAAATGAGTTTCCGACCCTGTCATAAGCAAAGGGGATCATTTGTTTTAGCGATGGAATATCGTCAGTTAAATCTCTATAGATCGTTTCGACAGGTGCGTCACCATATTTGATAGGTGTAAAACCGCCCAAAAAAAAATCATTGTCGTCATTGCTGTCGGATAGATCACCGCCATTATGCTTTAGATAAAACTGTCTAAAGGCCGTCGGTAATTGCACGTGGAATATTTCTTGGAACTCGTTCAGTTCCTGTACAGAAAGAGCCTGTTTGGAGTCTTCAAGTTTCAGCCGCATTTGGGCGCTCCCTTTGTTCTACTCTTAAAGCGACCTGGGTGGGTGTAAGCCTTGCCTGTCGCTGCTTTGTATTGGGCGGCACCACCTTTATGGGTTATGCCGTTATGAGCATCTTTTTTAATTAGTTGCATAGTGCCTTTGTTGGTCTCCGGGTCGTAATCATCCAGGTGGTGCCAGACATGCCCGGCCGGTGCGCGCTTTTGATTCAATTTTGCCGCTTTGTTGGCGAGCTCTTCGTCTTTTTGATAGTCACCAGTGTATTCAATTCTGACAATTGGATTAACACCGGGTTTTTTATTGTAAAGCGCATTGCTGTTTGAATAGTCGAGCCCTCCGCCGGGGGTCTTCGTAACGCCTGTGTAGCCGCGATCTTTCAGTTTTACCAGCGGGTCAACTGCGAGTCCCAGAGGGTCAGCATAGCCGACAGGGTTAGGTGCATAAGTGTAGAAATTGAGGCCTCCAGCCAAACCTATCGGGTCGGGAGTGGTAAAGCGGCCTATGTCGGGATCGTAGAAGCGTCGGGTGTTGTAGTGCAATCCGATCTCACGATCCAGATACTGCCCCTGAAACCTTAGGTTCTGCTCTTCAATAAAGTAAGGCTCCCGCACCTCCTCCACGGTATTGCCCCACACCCGATAAGTCGCCTGCCACAGGGTGTGCCCATCAGCCTCTGTCAGTTGCTCCGGCAGGCCGTTGAGATCGTTGTGGTAGTAGCGAATTTTTTGCAGCTCCCCGATGCCATCGACGCGGGCCAGGGGTTGGTAGCCTTCGTCTTCATAGACGTAAAGGCTGGTCTGGCTGTGCTTTTGCTCCTGTAACAGACGCAAGCCGTCCCACAGGAACTGGGTTTCGCTCAGTGGATAACCATTGCTGCCGTGTTCGGTCTTGCCGATGCGCCGGCCCAGTGGGTCGTAGGCCATGCGCACTACGCTGCCGCCTTCATTACGCACTTCAATCAGCCGGCTTTCGGCGTCGTACGCAAAGTGTTGTACGCCTCGGGCGCCGCTGCGTTTTTCGATCATCCGCCCAAACGCGTCATAGCGATAACGTTTGTCCTGATAGGTCAGCAGCTTGTTATGCGCCACCAACCCGGCAGCGGCCTGCGGGCCGTCGAGCAGGTTGGCGGCGGCGTCGTAGGCGAAGGTTTCGCGTTGGCCGTGCAGGCTGTCCTGGCTGGCGATGATGCGGCCGGTGGCGTCGTAATGCAGCAGTTGGCGATGCTGCGTGGTGGGTTGCTGGTCGAGTTTGCCAATCAGGTTGTCGGCGGGGTCGTATTCGAAGTGCTTCTGTATCGCCGCCGGTACCAACGCCGGCTGGCTGGTGTGGCGGCGTTGGCGTGAGCGCAGGCGGCCGCTGCGGTCGTACTCGCTGCGGGTGCTGATCTGGCCTTGGGTGCGCAGTACTTCACGGTGCAGGCGGTCGCGCTCAAAGTCACTGATGACGTGGCCGTCGAGGTTGATCTGATGCAGATGACCACTGTCGTAATGTAGGCGATTGATCCAGCGCCCATCGGGCAGTTTGCTTTGGATCAGGTTCCCCAGTTCGTCGTAGTGATTTTGCAACGAGCCCGCTTGGCTCCGTTCTTCCAGCATTTACCCGAGAGCGTCGTACGAGACCCCCAGTGTCTGTGAATGACCGCTCGTGTCCATGAAGTGGACGCCAGTCAGTTGGTCCAACACATCGTAGGTGTATTGGGTGTGACCATCATCTGTCACCTTGGCGCTCAAGCGCCCCATTGCATCACGCTTGAGTCGATGAATAATGGGTTTTACAGCTATTTCCGGTACCAGCCCAATGGTGCTATGGCCGGCAGGATCCGTGTCAAAGAACAGGCCAACCGCGTCCTCAACGCCGTTCTCGAAGAAATCACCGGCGCCCTGCACCGCAAGGACAGCGTCACCCTGGTTGGCTTTGGCACCTTCCTGCGACGCCGTCGTGGCGCCCGCACCGGCAAAAACCCGCAAACCGGTGAGCCTGTGAAAATCAAGGCGAGCAATACCGTTGCATTCAAACCGGGTAAATCGCTGAAAGACACTGTTAACGCGTAATTGCAGTACCGTCTCGACAGGGGGCGGGGGTGGTAGAAAAAATGGGCACGCCGACTGGGTTGGGTGCCCATTTTTTAATGCTTCAAACCACCTAAACACTGCTTGTCTATCTCAACGGCAAAGGCAGTCGTCGGGTTAAAGGCCTGAGGCTTTCACGATCGTTCCAGAGCCCCGGAAAGACTTCATATTTCAAATCATCCCGGTTAACACCGGTATCGAAGTAGCGACACAGTCTGTCGCTGAGGTCCTCATCTCCCCACATATTGGTCAACTCATACTTTTCGATAATGTCGCGACTGTCCGAAAGTTGCAGATCTTCCTTTAGTGCAGGTACCAGGCTGTAGTCAGCATCGCAGTCGATGCCGAGGTCAACAAGATCAGCATCTCGAAACGGAAAGCCACCCTCAAAGCTGACGTGGGGCCTGAGCCAATAACGCTCATGATCCGAAAGGCTAAATGGCGTGACGGAAATTAGTTTTTCCGTTGCCAATCTCTGGGTCACCACCTTGCCGACAAAACCACTGAACAGGATCATACTGTTGTCCAGCGCAAGATCGGTCCAGACGCCGTCCACGCTTCTCACATCGTAGAAGCGCATGACGGAGTTCTTGATCATCTGGCCTACGGTGTATAAGTCATCTCGCAATTTGAGGCTGACTAGATCGCCTTCCTTCCAGAGGATGCGCTTGGCCATGGGCCCACTCCATTTTCAATAGTCATTGATGATATTCACGAGCAGCGGCCTGCTCGCGCACCTCTGCTTTTGCCGGCGACTTTGACAGGGGCTTTGCCCTTGGTTTTATTCGCGGCTTTTATGCGTTTATCCAGTGCTTTGCCTGAGTCTGTCTGAGACAAATGTTTATCCGCCGCAGCCAGGTATTCTTTCCTTCGGCCATTTCCTTTGCCGACCGGGTTTTGTGCGTTGGCGGTTCCATCTTTTCCTCCCAAGCCTTCATACACTCGTTGTTCCAGCCCTCGTGTAGTGTCCTTGCCATCCTGGCCGTAGGCGGTATGCAGGACTTGAGGTGCTTGGCCGCCAAAGCGATCGAAATTTGACCCGTAGCGATAGTTCAATACGTCTGAACCTACCTGTTTGCCTTGCATGCTGGCATAACCGACATAAGGTTTGCCGGTCGCTTTGTCGACGCCCAGGTAGGTGATATGAGTCGCTGTGGTTGGACTGCCTGCCAGCCCCCACGCATCACACCAGCCCATCGGATTAGGCCCGTACTGATAGAGGTTCAAGCCACCGGCGAGTCCTATGGGGTCCGGCGTGATAAACCGACCTATATCGGGGTCGTAAAACCTGAACGTGTTGTAGTGCAAACCGGTTTCCCGGTCCAAGTATTGCCCCTGAAACCTCAAGTTCTGTTCTTCGATGTAAGAAGACTCTCTGGTTTCCTCAGCAGTATTACCCCAAGCGTAATAACTGGCCTGCCATACGCGGTGCCCATCGTGGTCCGTCAATTCGTGCGGCAGTCCGTTAGGATCGTTGTGGTAGTACCTGATTCTTTGCAGTGGGCCGAGGCCATCAACACGTGCCAGTGCTTCATAGCTCCCATCTTCATAAAGATAAAGGCTGGTCTGGTTATTACGGTGCTCTTGTATCAGTTGCAACCCGTCCCAGACAAAACGAGTGGTACCAAGCGTATTACCGTTGCTGTTTTGTTCGGTTTTTGTAATCCGACGACCTAAAGGGTCGTAGGTCATTGTGATGACAGTTTCATTGGCGGCGTGCTGATTTCGTATTTCGATCACTCTGCTTTCAGCGTCGTACTTGAATAGTTGAACGGCGCGACGAGCACTACGTTTTTCAACCAGCCGACCGAAACTGTCATACCGGTAACGCTTGTCTTGGTAGGTTATTAATTTGTTATGTACCACCAGGCCTACACCCGGCCGGGGACCATCCAGAAGGTTGGCCGCTGCGTCATAAGCAAAGCTTTCCTGCGTCCCATGTATTGGATTCTGGCTGGCAATGATGCGATCAGTGGCGTCGTAGTGAAACGACTTTTGGTGTGCAATTCCTGTTTTTTGTTCGTGGCGGGCGATCAGGTTGTCGCTGGGATCAAAGTCGAAGTATGTCGAGCTCATTCCCGTCAGTGGTCGCGGCAGGGTACTTGGATACCGTACACGAGCGCGCAACCGCCCGCCCCGATCATATTCAGTGCGGGTGCTGATCTGACCTTGTGTGCGAAGTACTTCACGATGCAGGCGGTCCCGCTCGAAGTCACTGATGACTTGGCCATCGAGGTTGATCTGGTGCAAATGACCACTGCCGTAGTACAGACGGTTGATCCAGCGACCATCGGGTAATTGGGTCTGGGTCAGATTGCCCAATTCGTCATAGCGATGTTTCAAACTGCCGGCCGAGCTTTGCTCTTCGAGTGGCTGGCCGAGGGCGTCATAGCGATAACTCAATTTTTGTTCGTTGCCCTGGGCGTCCTTGAACGTGATTGCGATCAATTGATCCAGGAGATCGTATAAATAATCCGTGCGGCCATCGTCGGTGATTTTGACAACCAGGCGCCCGGCAGCGTCACGCTCCAAACAGTGAACAATAGGCTGTTCAGGGAGACCTGGCGCATTGCTGTCGTGAGTTGGTAAAGCAGTGACGCTGGTGATGCTGTTCAATGCATCGTAGTCATAGCGATGGGCGCTGCCATCTAGGTCGCGCTGCTCGACCAGGCGATCATTGGCATTCCACGTGAAACGATAACATTCGCCATTCTCGTTGGTCAGTGCTTGCAGCCGTGCGTAGCTGTCATAGCTGAATTGCACTTTGCGGCCGTGCGCATCCGTGCGCTGGCGAATGCGCCCGCGAGGGTTGTACTGATAATGAGTCGAGTGGCCTGACGGGTCGGTATGGACCGTCAATTGTCCACAGGCGTTGCGTTGAAAATACTCGATACGACCATCTGGCAACTGCTGGCTGAGCATCCTGCCCATCGTGTCGTATGTGAAGGTTGTTCGTTCCCCTAGCGGGTCGGTAATGACCTGCAAATAACCGCGCTCGTCATAACTGAAACGCGTCGGGTAACCCGAACAATCAATATGCTCAACCAACTGCCCGAACGGGTTCCAGCGCATCTTCTTGCTTTTGCCGGTGGCGTCGATGATCTCCACGACCTGGCCGTGATCGTCATAGCGGTAGCGGGTGACGTAGCCCAGCGGATCGGTTTCGGCGATGCAGTTGCCGCGCTGATCGTAGCGATACGCCCAGCTATTATCGGCGGCGTCGGTCTCCACCAGCGGCAGTGCCCAGTGCTCAAGCCACAAGGTCGAGTCGCTGCGGCCCAGCGGGTCGGTCTCGCCGATCAGGTTGCCGGCGTCGTCGTAGCTGTATGCAAAGCGCCCGCCCAGCGGGTCGGTGGCGCTGAGCAATTGGCGCTCGTCGTTCCACTCGAACCGCCAGGTTTGCCCGAGGTTATCGCAGTAGCGAACAATCTGGTGCTGGGTGTTCCAGTGGCGGCTACTGACGCGTTGCAAGCCGTCGGTAATCCGCGTGATACCGGCCTGCAAGTCATAGTCGAACTGGTAGGCGTCGCCTTCGTCGGTCCAGTGCCGGACCACGCGCCATTCCACGTCTTCAACCAAGGCCCATTCGTAGAAACAGCGCAGACCGGTCGGCAACTGGTGCTCGACCATGCGCCGGCCGGCATCGTAGCTGAAGCGCCGCTGCACCTGGCCGGTGGCGTCGCGTACTTCAGCCAGATTACCGGCGGCATCATAGCCATAGCTGACCAGTACTTCGCGGCGTTGATCGGGGTAAAGACGTTCGAGCCGCATCACGTGGCCTTGATCGCGGATCAACTCCACTTGCACCAAGTCGAACGTATCGCGCAGCCGGATCAGCCGCCCGGCTTCGTCGTAATCAACATGGATGCGGTTGTTGTTGCGGTTGCCGAGCTGCCTGAGGCGCAGCAAAGCCGGGTTGGCGGAAAGCTCAAATAAGCGATACAGACCGTCATCGCTTTCGATCAGCAACTGCCCGTTGAGGTGTCGCCGCACGGCCAGCCCTTCACCGGCGCTGAACACCGCGCCGCCCAGCGGAATACTGCCCATGTCGATAGGCCGGCCCTGTTCATCGGTGTAGACCAGCGTTTCGCCGCCCTCGGGATGGGGACGAATTTCGACGCACACCTCATACGGCACGCTCCAACCCGCACCGAACAAACCGCCCGTGCGTTCGTCACGGCTGTTGTAGAAACGCTGCCAATCAATCGGCAGGATGCCAGGCAGTACGAAATCCAGCTCATCATCGCCGCCCAACACCTTGGCGCCGGTGGCCGCATGCACCGGGTTCGACGAGCCCATCGCCGCGTTGGCCATGGCCCCCATCGCACTGCTCACGGCCATCGAGGTCGCGCCGCCGATCAACATGCACGGCAGCTTGCTGAAGAACTTGCCCTTGCCACCCTTGAGCATCAACAACGCCGTCACCGCCAGCCCCACACCCGGGGTCTTGCCGCTGCGAATCTCGCGCACCACCACCGAGCCGCCGCCGATGGTCACGTTCGATGAAATCAACCCGGACGACACCACGGTCGCATCGCACGTACTGCGATCACCACTGCGCACCGCCGGCTGGCCGTTGATCGTGACCTTGTTCGAGCCCTCGGCAAGGAACTGCGGTGGCATAGGTGGGTGCTTCATGCACACCACCAGGTCCAGCGGCTTGGGCACGGCGCCGGGAGCGGGGGTTGCCACTGTAGGACGCCACGTCTGCGAGAAGAAACTCTCGGCCATGTCCAGGTAGCTGGCTTCTGGCTCAGGCTCGGGTTCTTCCAGCTCGGTGCCGGCCGGCGCGACGTGGGAGCTGATCGCCCCGGCGGCACGGGCGGCGGGGATGTTGTTGGTGAGGGTGTCGGTGGAGCCCGTGAGAATGTTCGCCTGCACCGTGGGCGGGAACAGCGCATTGCTGAAGCTATCGCATAAATTCGTCAGACCTTTATCTGCCCCCGTCTTGCTCATGGCCAGGCCGACAATCGTGCCCACCACCGCGCCCAGCAGGAAGCAACCCAGCCCGCCAGTGGCGACGGTAATGCCGGTGGCCGCAACCACGGCCGCGGTCGCCACGGCGGTGATCGCGATATTGGCCGCCACCTCCAGCACACCGCCAAGGATGTCGGCCATCATCGAAGTGTGGGAAAGCGCATCCCCCATCCGGGCCGCCCATAGGGCATCAGACATAGGCTGCTCTGCTGGGCCAATCGGTGTTTAGCACGTTACCTTCCATAGTCACAGGATCCTTGTGTTTTAAGGCATACAGGTCAATGCGGTCTTCAGGCGCTTGATCAGGATAGGGTTGCCCAGACAATCCAATGGCCTTGACGGCGTAGCGGCTATAGCGAATATAAAATGTTGTAGAACACGGTTGGGCTATCGTTTATCGAGGAAAGATCGTGATCTGTCAGAATATTCCTGAAGCATTCTTTTTTGACAGACATCCGGCGAGAGACGATTGCTTGCACCACTTTTTCGAACACGGCTTTATCACGGGTATGCTTTTTAAGTCTCAATATTTCTTGAGGTTTATTTTTAATAATATAAAAGGCGTAGTTCATTAGGATGATGTTGGAAACAAAAAGATTGTGTGTGGATTGAAGTGGGTTGACCGTATCAACGATAGCGTCAAATAACGTTTGCCTGTCGTTAGCGTAAGCATGCAGAAATACATCTGGATACATGAATTCGCTGTGGCAATCATTAAATCGGAAACGATAATTCGTGTCGTTGGGTTTTGTCAGTAGTGTAATAATACTTTTTTGGTAGTCTTTTAAGACGCTAAAGATTACATTTTCTTTTCGGTCGTCGGCCTTGATTGCCTGATAAATCAGGTCAATAACGTCCAGTAGTGGGGTTGGCCCTAGAATATCTGCGTTTAGTATCAGTTTATTATTTTTGATGCTGAAACGCTTATAAATTTCGTCTTCAATGCTCAGTTCGAAAAGTAGGGATTTGAGTATGTGGTTTTTGAACTGTTCATTCGCATCGATCTGATTGTTTTTCAAAGTGATCAATTGAATTATATAGAAGAAGATAAAGTAGTCTTTATTGGTCCGTTGACGGTTGTCTATTTCAAGTAAATAACCGAAGCGTGACAGGACTGACAGGAGGGCATAACAGTCCGGTTCTGTGAAGCCGAGCTTCGACATGGCTTTTTCGAAGGTACTGATGGAAAACAGGTCATGCCAGCGGCTCACATAAAGCGTAGTCCCATTGAGCTTTCTGGCGGCGACAGAGAGTAGAGAAGGCTCATCTTCTTGGTAAAAAACATCACCGAACTCTGTCGGACATGGCCGGATGTTCAGGAAATTTTCAAGCTTGTATGAAAGGAGGTTGAACAGGTCCATTTTCCGCTATCCGCATGTCTTCCACTTTCCGTTCGGGCCTTTTTTCTCGACTCGAAAGGAGGTAATGGTTTTGTTAAATTTGTCGAGTAATCGGTTACCGATTCCTTTTGCCTTGGGTTCATTCGTTTTTGACAGCACGCCATCTTTCAACCCTGTCTCTTTATAGTCAACGTCAGAAATATCCTTATGATTGTTGAGCATGCTGACCCCTTCATTGTTGACTGTGGCCACTACCCGATACTGTTCCTTTCCAGGGTTGAAGCCGGGGTTGCTGTCATGATTGACCCAGATGGCTTTCTCACCCCTAATATTCGGAACCAAGCCCCCCTTACCGCCGTTGGCAGCCTTAGAGGCGACAGTTTCGCTTTTGCCCATGTAGCGAATGATTTCGTCCTCTTTTAGTCCGAGCGGATCGATCCAGGTGAATGGATTCGGTGCATAGCGATAAAGATTGAGGCTTCCTGTCAGACCCAACGGGTCGGGGCTGGTGAAGCGTCCTATGTCTGGGTCATAGAAACGAAAGGTGTTGTAGTGCAAGCCTGTTTCCCGGTCTAGGTACTGCCCCTGGAAACGCAGGTTCTGTTCCTCAATAAAGTAGGGCTCGCGGGTCTCATCGACTGTGTTGCCCCAAACCTGAAACTCTGCATGCCATAGCGGGTGACCGTCACTTTCCGTCAACGCGTGGGGCAGTCCATTGGGATCGTTGTGGTAGTAACGAATTCGTTGACCTTCACCAATACCATCGACCCTAGCCAGGGGCTCGTGACCATTATTGAGGTAGAGGTACAGGCTGATTTGACTATTTTTATGCTCTTTCAGTAATTGCAGGCCGTCCCAGTCGAAGCGGGTGTGGCCTATGAGCTGCCCTTTGCTGTTATGTTCGGTTTTCTCAATCCGTCGTCCCAGCGGGTCATAGCGCATTCTGACTACGCTTTCTCCCTCTGGTTTTTGCGTTCGGACTTCGATCAGCCGGTGATCAGTGTCATAGCTAAAATGCTGTAAACCGTGTCGTCTGCTGGATTTTTCAATCACTCTCCCGAACCCGTCGTAGCAGTACCGCTTATCCTGATAAGTGATCAGTTGGTTATGCGCTACCTGCTCTGTAGAACCGGATGAGCTGTCGAGAAGATTGGCAGCGGCATCGAAGCAAAATGATTCGTTCTGAGTTTGGCGGCCTCCCTGGGTTGCACGGATCCGCCCTGTCATATCGTAGTGCAGCAGTTGGCGTTGTTGTCCTTGTGGGCCCCGTTCGAGACGACCCACAAGATGGTCGCTGGGATCGAACTCAAAATGTATTTGTTCGGGCGCTGGCATCAAGGCCGCTAGGCTGGCATGCCGATGTTGGCGAGTGCGTAAGCGGCCGCTGCGGTCATATTCGCTTCGCGTACTGATGTGGCCTTGTGTCCGGATGACCTCTCGATACAGTCGATCATGCTCGAAGTCGCTTATTACATGGCCGTCGAGATTTAGCTGATGCAAATGGCCACTGCCATAGTGCAAGCGGTTAATCCGGCGGCCATCAGGCAATTGCGTCTGGATTAGATTGCCGAGTTCATCATAGTGATGCTTCAGGTTCCCGGCGGTGCTCTTTTCTTCGGTGAGATAACCCCGCGCGTCATAAGTGAAGCCCACTCGTTGTTGGTTGCCGTCGTTATCGATAGCGATTGCTTCGACTAACTGGTTCAACGGACTGTAGCGGAAGCAGGAGTGTCCATCTGGTGTGATTCGGGTTGTCAGTCGGCCCATCGCATCCCGTTGCAGATGCTGGACGATAGTTTTTTCATTGGTCTGCTGACCTGTTCGCATCGCCGCGATGGTCTCGACTCTGTTTACGTTATCGAGGGCATCGTATGTATAACGTTTCGCGCTGCCATCAAGGTTACGCTGCTCCGTCAACCGATCCCCATCATCCCAGGCAAACCGGTAACGTTCCCCGTTCTCGTTGACCAGCGCTTGCAGCCGACCAAAGTTGTCATACCCGAACTGCACTTGCCGGCCATGGGCATCGGTGCGTTGGCGCACCTGGCCCCGGCGGTTGTGTTGATAGCGCGTGGTGTGGCCGGCCGGGTCGGTATAAGCGGTCAGTTGGCCGCTGATATCTCGTTGGTACTGCTCGCTACGGCCGTCGGGTAATTGGCTGCTGAGCAAGCGGCCTTGGGCGTCGTAGTGGAATTGGGTACGTTCGCCGAGGGCGTCGGTGATGACTTGCAAAAAGCCCTGCTCGTTGTAGCTGAACCGGGTCGGGTACCCCGAGCAATCGATGTGCTCGATCAGTTGCCCGAACGGGTTCCAACGCAGCTTTTTGCTTTTACCCGTGGCGTCGATGATCTCGACGACCTGGCCATGGTCGTCATAGCGATAGCGGGTGACATGGCCCAGCGGGTCAATGGCGGCGGTGCAGTTGCCGCGCTGATCATAGCGGTAGCGCCAACTGTTGCCGGCGGCGTCGGTTTGCGCCAACGGCAGGGCCCAGTGCTCCAGCCATAACGTCGAGTCGCTGCGCCCCAGGGGGTCGGTTTCGCCGATGAGGTTGCCTGCCTCGTCGTAGCTGTATTCATAGCGGCCGCCCTGTGGGTCGGTGGCGTTGAGCAGTTGGCGCTCGTCGTTCCATTCGAACAGCCAGGTCTGGCCGAGGTTGTCGCTGTAGAGGGTGATCTGGTGTTGGCTGTTCCAGTGCCGGGTGCTGACACGCTGCAAGCTGTCGGTAATGCGTGTGGTGCCGGCCTGCAAGTCATAGTCGAACCGGTAGGCATCACCTTCATTGGTCCAATGTTTGACCACGCGCCATTCCAGACCATCTATCAGGGCCCACTCATAAAAGCAGTGCAAGCCGCTGGGCAGCTGGTGCTCCACCATGCGTTGCCCGGTGTCATAGGCAAAGCGCCTTTGCACTTGGCCGCTGGCATCGCGTACCTCGGCCAGGTTGCCGATGGCGTCGTAATCGTAGCTTGCGAGTACTTCTCGGCGTTGATCGGGGTAGACGCGCTCGATGCGGGTCACGTGGAGTGGGTCGCGAATCAGTTCGACCTGAGTCAGGTCGAAGGTGTCGCGCAGCCGCACCAGGCCGTCGGCCTCGTCATAATCGAGATAGATGCGGTTGTCGTTACGGTCACCCAATTGGCTCAGGCGCAGCAGCGACGGGTTTGTCGGGGTGGGCTCGAACAAGCGGTACGCACCGTCGTCGCTTTCGATCAACAACTGCCCATTGCGGTTGCGCCGTACAGCAAGCCCCTCACCGGCGCTGAACACCGCGCCGCCCAAAGGAATGGTGCCCATATCGATGGGGCGCCCCTGTTCGTCGGTGTAGACCAGGGTGTCGCCGCCTTCGGGATGGGGCCGGATTTCGACGCACACTTCGTAGGCAACGCTCCAGCCCTTGCCGAACAGCGTGTTACGGCGTTCATCGCGGCTGTTGTAGAAGCGCTGCCAGTCAATCGGCAACAGGCCGGGTAGGACGAAATCCAGTTCGTCATCGCCGCCGAGCACCTTGGCCCCAGTGGCCGCATGGACCGGGTTCGACGAGCCCATGGCGGCGTTGGCCGCCGCGCCCATCGCACTGCTCACAGCCATCGACGCCGCCGCGCCAGCCAACATGCACGGCAATTTGCTGAAGAACTTGCCCTTGCCGCCCTTGAGCATCAGCAGCACAGTCACTGCCAACCCGACCCCCGGGGTTTTGCCGCTGCGAATCTCACGCACCACCACCGAGCCGCCGCCGATGGTGACGTCGGGGGAGATCAGGCCGGAGGACACCACTTTCGCATCGCAGGTGCTGCGATCGCCGCTGCGCACCGCGGGCTGGCCGTTGATGGTCACCTTGTCCGAGCCTTCGGCCATGAACTGCGGCGGCATCGGTGGGTGCTTCATGCAAAGCACCAGGTCTTCGGGCTTAGTTTCTGTACCTGGCGCAGGCGAAGCCACGGTGGGGCGCCACATCTGTGAGAAGAACTCGCCGGCCATGTCCAGGTAACTGGCTTCGGCTTCAGGCTCTTCTTCCGGAGCCTGCATTTCCAACTCCGTGCCGGCCGGTGCTACATGGGAAACAACCGCCCCGGCAGCACGGGCAGAGGGGATGTTATTGGTAAAGGTATCGAGGGATCCTGTGAGGATATTGGCCTGTACCGTCGGTGGGAACAGCGCGTTGCCGATGCCCTCGCATAAATTGCTCAGGCCCTTGTCGGCTCCGGTCTTGCTCATCGCGAGGCCCACCACCACGCCGACTACTGCGCCCAGCAGGAAGCACCCCAACCCGCCCGTGACAACGGTGATCCCGGTGGCGGCCACCACCGCCGCCGTGGCCAGTGCGGTAATCGCGATGTTCGCCGCCACCTCCAGCACGCCGCCGAGAATGTCGGCCATCATCGAGGTATGGTCGAGCGCATCGCCCATCCGGGCCGCCCAAAGTGCGTCAGACATGCAGGCCGCTCATCAAAGCGCGTCGAACGACAGCGAGTTCTTGATCAACGCCCAATGCGCCGCCTCGGCATCACCCAGCTTATCCGCCTTCACATAACTCAACGCGAGCATCTTGCGTGTGCCCGGTATCACCAGGGCCAACTGATACTGGAACACCTTGTCATTGCCCTTGTTGAACTGGCTGCGCAGCTCGATGCCTTCGACCTCTTGCGCGGCGCCCAGGCGCACATCGACACCCGGTTGGTAGCGCAAGTCCTGCACCTGTTTTTCCAGGCGCTGGAGTTGGTCGTTGAAGTTGCTGTGCAGGGTTTCGCCTTCGGCCAGCAGGCTGCGGCTGACGATCAGGGACGTGCCCAGTTCGGGGAACTTGAGGATGTTGATCGTCGCGTCCTGCAACTCACTGGCGGGCAGTTGAAACTGGAATTCGTTGATTCGGTACGTCATGGCAAACAGGTCTCGTCAGGAGCTTTTAGGTGCGGGGAACGCTGCCTTGATATTGGCGTCAATGGCGCCTTTCTGGCCTTGGCCATCGGGCGTGGCGCCGGGGCCGCCGCCGTTGTTCAGGTGCAGCACGCCGCCGGTGTTGAACTCGGCATCGCCGCTGGCGTGGAAGCTGATATTGACGCCGCTCAGGTTGATCTGCCCGCTGGCGTTCAACTCCAGAATGCTTTTACCGCAGACCAGACGTAGGTTTTCGCCCACTTCAATCACGTAGCTCTGGCTGATACTGTCGGTTTTCCTCTTGCCCACAGAAAGGATGTCTTCCTGCTTGACGATGCGCACACGGTTATTCCCAATCGTCACCGTCTCGTTGTGCCCAATGCTCTTATTGCGGTCATGCCCTACTGAGTGACTTTCGTCCACTTCGACGACGATGTCCTGGTTACGCTCGGCATGGATGTACAACTGCTCCAATCCCTTCTTGTCCTCCATGCGGATTTCATTGAAGTTGGCCGGCGTGCCGCCCTTGCTCGAACGGCTTTTCATGCCGCTCTGGGTCGCGTTTTCCGGCAGATCGTAGGGTACGGTCTGCTCAGCGTTATACACGCGCCCCGTAATGATCGGCCGGTCGGGGTCGCCTTCGAGGAAGCTGACAATCACTTCCTGGCCAATCCGTGGAATCTGCATCGAGCCCCAGTTCTTGCCAGCCCAGGACTGCGATACGCGAATCCAGCACGAGCTGTTTTCGTTGGATTGGTCGTGGCGGTCCCAGTAGAAGTGCACCTTTACGCGGCCGTACTGGTCGGTCCAGATCTCCTCGCCTTTGGGGCCCACAACCAAGGCGGTCTGCGGGCCTTTGACGATGGGGCGGTGGGTGTTGGCCAGCGGGCGGAAGCTTTGTTGGGCGTCGATGCAGGTCAGGCTGCTTTCGAACTGCGCCGAGCCCGAGCCGCCGCCGCTTTCCAGGCTTTCCTGGACGATGTAATAGCGACAGCCGACGATCAGGTATTCGCGGTTCTGGTCCTGGCGGCTGAAGCCGGTGAGGCTGAACAGGTGGCCAGAACCTAGCCCGCGCGCGTTGCCGGCGAACTCGATTTGCTCATGCAGGGTTTGCAGGGCTTCGATGCGGGTGCGCGCGTAGTGTTCGCCGTCGGCGCTTTGCACGTAGGTGCCGGGGTAGTCGTACAGCGGGTAGTCGCCGGCAGTATGCGGGCGCGGCATGGCCGAGCGCACGTCGATGCTGGCGCTGGGGCGCTGGAAGTCGTAGTCGTTGAGCTCCAGGGAGCCCGGTTGCACTTCCTGCGCCAGGTGCCAGTTGTGCATGTGGTCGCGTTCGCGCTGCTGCTCGTCCTTGGGGTAATACGGGATAGACGCGTAGCCTGGCACCGTGGTGTGGGCGCCATAGGCGTCGGCCAGCACCAGCACGTGACGGTCCTGTTCATGGCGGAAGAAGTAGTAGATGCCTTCCTGCTCCATCAAGCGGCTGACGAAATCGAAGCTGGTCTCGCGGTACTGCACGCAGTACTCCCACTCGCGGTACGGCCGGCTCAGGGCGTCTTCGAAGTCGGAAAAACCCAGGTCGCGGAACACCTGCTTGATGATCTGCGGGATGCTCAGGTTCTGGAAGATCCGGCAATCGGAGGTGCGGCTGAGCAGCCAGAACCACGGGCGCAGCGTCACCTGATAACTGGCGAACTGACCCTGATCGATGTTCTGGCTGCAACGCGCGACGATTCCGTGGAAGTGCCGCTCACCACCGTCCGCCAGTTGCACGCCGACGCTCATCGGCTTGCCCAGCAACTGGTTGAGGTCGATGTTGGCGTCCAGGGACGTCAGTTGCAGCTCATAGTTGAACAGTCGGCCCAGCTCTTCGCCGCCGCCCATTTCATTGAGCAGCAGCACATCCGGCCCGAGGGGGCTGGTGATCTTGGCCAGGCGTGAGGCTTGGTTGAATAGCATCGGGCGTCTCGAAAATGACTAAATAACTGAAGAAACTGAGTTCAAATGTGGGAGGGGCTTGCCCCCCGATAGCAGTGTGTCAGTTGAGGTATCAGGCGACTGATTCACCGCCATCGGGGGCAAGCCCCCTCCCACACTTAAACCGCATTCCAACAGTCGTTATTCGGCGTCGCTGAAGTCGTAGTGCAATTCATTATCCCGGCTGCTGATGCGCACACCCGCCAGCGCCTTGCCCTCAAGCATGCGCGTGAGGAACTCACGGCTCATGTCCGGCAGCAGGCTGTTGGTGAGGATGGTGTCGATCATGCGTCCGCCGCTTTCGGTTTCGGTGCAGCGCGAGACGATCAGGTCGACCACCGCGTCGTCGTAGTCGAAGGCGACCTTGTGGGTATTCTCCACGCGCTTCTTGATGCGGTTGAGTTGCAGGCGGGTGATCGCCTTGAGCATCTCGTCGCTCAGCGGGTAGTAGGGGATCGTCACCAGGCGGCCGAGCAAGGCAGGAGGGAAGATCTCCAGCAATGGCTGACGCAGGGCCTTGGCGATTTCTTCCGGCTCGGGGATGTTCGCCGGGTCTTTGCAGACGCGGGAAATCAGCTCTGTACCGGCGTTGGTGGTCAGCAGGATCAGGGTGTTCTTGAAGTCGATCACCCGGCCTTCGCCGTCTTCCATCACGCCTTTGTCGAACACCTGGAAGAAAATTTCATGCACGTCCGGGTGGGCTTTCTCCACCTCGTCCAGCAGCACCACGCTGTAGGGTTTACGCCGCACTGCTTCGGTCAGCACGCCGCCTTCGCCGTAGCCGATATAGCCCGGTGGCGCGCCCTTGAGGGTCGACACCGTGTGAGCTTCCTGGAACTCGCTCATGTTGATGGTGATCACGTTCTGCTCACCGCCATACATGGCCTCGGCCAAGGCCAGGGCGGTTTCGGTCTTGCCCACGCCGGAGGTGCCGGCGAGCATGAACACGCCAATCGGCTTGCTCGGGTTATCGAGGCCGGCTCGGGAGGTCTGGATGCGCTTGGCGATCATCTGCAGGGCGTGGTCCTGGCCGATGATGCGTTTCTTCAGGTGCTGGTCGAGGTTAAGCACCGTCTCCAGTTCATTGCGAGCCATGCGGCCCACCGGGATACCGGTCCAATCAGCGACCACCGAGGCCACGGCTTGGTAATCCACGGTCGGTAGGATCAGCGGAGTTTCGCCTTGCAGCGCGGTCAGTCGCTGTTGCAGATCGACCAGTTTCGCACGCAACTCATCGCTCTCGTTGTTACCCGCATCGCTGTCCACAACCCCGGCCTTTTCACGCAGGGTGGCACGGGTGGCGAGCAATTCATCCACCAGGGTTTTCTCTTCGGCCCAGCGGCTTTCCAGGGTCGCCAGGCGCTCACGCTCGGCGCTTAACAGGGTTTCGCTGTTGCTCTGGCGCGCACCAATGTCGATGCCGATGGCATGCTCGCGGGCGATGATTTGCAGCTCGGTTTCCAGGGCTTCGATGCGGCGGCGGCTGTCGTCCACTTCGGCCGGTACGGCGTGCAGGCTGATGGCGACGCGGGCGCAGGCGGTGTCCAGCAGGCTTACGGATTTATCGGGCAACTGGCGCGCCGGGATATAGCGGTGAGACAGCTTTACCGAGGCTTCAAGGGCTTCGTCGAGGATCTGCACCTGGTGGTGTTTCTCCATGGTCGATGCCACGCCGCGCATCATCAGCAGAGCTTTGTCTTCCGACGGTTCAGCAACTTGCACGACCTGGAAGCGGCGGGTCAGCGCTGGGTCTTTCTCGATGTGCTTCTTGTACTCGGCCCAGGTGGTGGCTGCCACGGTACGCAAGGTGCCACGGGCGAGGGCAGGCTTGAGCAGGTTGGCTGCATCACCCGTCCCGGCGGCGCCACCGGCACCTACCAGGGTATGGGCTTCGTCGATAAACAGGATGATCGGCTTGGGCGAGGCCTGGACGTCTTCGATGACCTGGCGCAGGCGCTGTTCAAACTCGCCTTTCATGCTGGCGCCGGCTTGCAGTAGGCCTACATCGAGGCTGCGCAGTTCTACGTCTTTCAGTGCAGGCGGCACGTCACCGGCGACGATGCGAAGGGCGAAACCTTCGACCACGGCCGTCTTGCCGACGCCGGCTTCACCGGTGAGGATCGGGTTGTTCTGGCGGCGGCGCATGAGGATGTCCACCAGTTGGCGGATCTCTTCGTCACGGCCGACGATAGGGTCGAGCTTGCCGCTGCGAGCCTGTTCGGTCAGGTCGACGGTGAAACGCTTGAGGGCTTCCTGTTTGCCCATCGCACTCGGTGCCATGGCGCCGCTGGCCTCGCCTGGAACACCGGCGTTAAAGCCGTCGCTGGCGCTCAAGGCGTTTTCCGGCGAGTCGCCGACGTATTCGTCAAAGCGTTCGCTCAGGGCTTCGGCCTTGATCTTGTCGAACTCAGACGACAGGCCGAGCAACGCATGGCGCAGGCTTGGGGTCTTGAGGATGCCCAGCACCAGGTAACCGGTGCGCACCTGGCTTTCGCCGAACATCAGGCTGCCGTATACCCAGCCGCGCTCCACGGCTTCTTCCACATGGGACGACAGGTCGGTGATCGACGTCGAGCCACGCGGCAGGCGGTCCAGGGCTTCGGTGAGGTCACGGGCCAGGCGCGCCGGCTCGACGTTGAACTGGCGGATGATGCGGTGCAGGTCCGAGTCCTGCAGTTGCAGCAACTGGTGAAACCAGTGGGCCAGCTCCACATACGGATTGCCCCGCAACTTGCAGAACACGGTGGCGGCTTCGATGGCCTTGTAGGCCACGCTGTTGAGTTTGCCGAACAGTGCGGCGCGACTGATTTCACCCATGCTCTGGATTCCTTGAGGTAGTGGCTTGATCGGCGTAATGCCGGGCCAGGATTAGGTCGTTGGCGTCATGCTCGGGATTGCCGAGCCAGGTGTTAAAGCCCAGGCGGAACTGGCCATTGAGTTGCAGCGCCGGTACTTCGGGTTGTTGCAAAACCAGGTTCAAGTCCCAGTCCAATTCATGGCCCAGGTACTCGGCCACCCACGCCACCAGCTCGTTGAACGGCTGACTGCCGGGCAGCATGCCCATGTAGTCGTCCAGCTTGAGCGGGCCCAGGCGGATACGGAATTTGTGCTGGCGGTCCCACACATGGCTGCCCAGGCAAAAGTCCACACCCAGCCGGTTGGCGCTGACACTCACACGGCTGCGCTCTGGCAGTTCCAGCCATTGGCCGACGTATTCTTCAATCTCCACCGGCAGGCCGAAATACTCGCCGAGGATTGCCTTCAAACCGTCTGGGTAACGGGTTTGCGCTGATAAGTGACCGCTGTAATGCAGCTTCGCCGTGTCGGGAATCAGCCCTTGGTTGAGCAGACTCGGCATGCCTCGACCACTTAAGGCGGCGAGGCGTGCAGACCAGTAGTCATCATCCGGTCGGTCATGGCTGACCGTCGGCCGCGCCTCGGCCCAAGCCCGATAAAACAGGCTTAGCAGGCGGTGGTGGAAGACGTCCAGGAACTGCTTGCTGGTGCTGTCAGCATTGTTGCGCTGGCGCTCGCGTACGTACTCGGTGATGTGCAGCGGCAACGGACCGTTCGGGCCGCCGAGGCCAAAGAAGAATTGCTCCAGGCGTGCGGGTTTGCCATCGCCGCCGGGGTCGACCGACGCCAGGGTGGCCGGGGCGAACGTGCAATCGGCCTGTTGCCCCAAGCGTAGCGGGTCGTCTGCCAGGCGCAGGGAATGGCCCAGGCGCGGCAGGTCCGGCGATTCGCACTCGATACGCCGCAGCGCCTGGAAGAAATCGTATTCCCAGGGCTCCTGATGCATCGCATCCAAAGTACTCACAGGGTCGGACGACGCCCGGGCTTGGCTTTCCATCGCATGATCTCGCCGCGTTCGGTGGTACGGATCACCGTCTCGGTAAAACTGTTGATCGACACATAGCGTGCCAGGAAGCGTTCCAGCACCGCACCGAGCAGGAACACGCCGGTACCGCGAAACGCGTTTTCATCGAACTCCAATGTGATCTCAAGACCGCGGCCAAATACGATCGGTCCGGGCATCGGCAGGCGCCGGGTGACGGCCTTGCTGCTGACGTCGCGCAGACCTTCGATCTGCAATTGCAGGGCGGCGTCATTGCTGTCGCCATACAGGCGCAGTAATTCGCGCAAGGCACCCGCGCCCTGGCCTTGTTCGCTCAGGGACAAATAGTTGAGCGACAACTGGCTGATCAGGCGCCAGGCCTTGGCGTCATGGGCATGGCTGGCGCGCGGGCGACTTGGGCCGGCGACGCAACGCACGGATAAAACCGGCGCGCTGTCGGAGAGGGTGAAGTCGGTCTTGCCATTGCCCACGCTCATGAACAACGGCAAATCGCGATTCGTGCACAGCGCCGTCACGCCCAGTTGGCGCAGGTCGTGGCCGTAGGGCGCCTGGCGGCTGTCCACCAGGCTGACGAAGGTTTCGCTGCCCACGTAGGTAGAGCGTGGGCCATTGCGGCGTTGGTCGCTGGATAGCACGCGCGGCTCGCGACGCACTGTGTAGTACGCCTGGTCGCGGCCATAACGGGATGGATCGCGTACTGCATAGAACGGCAAAAATGGCTGCTCTGGCCCAGTACCGTGGCCGGTGATGCCGCTCAGCGAGTGAATCTCGAAATCCATTGGCCGTGTGCGGTCGGCGATCACGTGGTGCTCGTTGACCCGGTCGGACAAGTGGATGCGGTCCACGCGCTTCGGGAACAGGTTGATCGCCGGGGTGCAGAACGGCAGGAATTGCGCCGCGCCGACGCTGCCTTCCAGGCTCGGTTCGTGACGGTCGAACAGCACGATCAGCTCCAGCTCCTGGCCGTCGCAACGTTTGACCGCGCGGCTCAGTTCGGCGAATTCGACGAACAGGAAACGGTGGGGCAGGGCGAAGTATTCCTGCAACAACCGATAGCCCTGGAATGCGCGCGCAACGACCGGCATAGCCGCGTCGGCATCGTCGAAACCCCGGGAGCGCAGTGCGTCCTGGGGCAACCGCTCAACCCAATCGCCACCGGGCTTGCGCGCAAACACCGCGCAGGCGTTGCCCAGCAGTTGTTCGTAAAGGCGGAACGGCTGCTCGTCGGCGCCGCTGAGGTACAGCGGCAGGTTGTCCAGGTCGAGGCTGTTGAACGGCAATTCGGCGCCGGTGCGTAGGGTCAGGCGCAGGCCGGCCTTGGCTTTCGGCTCACTGGCGGCCAGCCGACCGAGTACGGCGGCGGGGTTGCCGAAGTACTCGGCATTGCTGACCTGCAACGGCCACAACGTCACCGGGTGTGCGGTGCGGTACTCGCAGCAGGTCTGGGTTTCGCGGCCCAGGGCGGCACGCAACACGGTATCGCGCGGCAGCGGGAAGCCGCTGGCCAGGGAGCCTTCGTCGGGGTCGGTCTGCAATTGCACCACGGTCATCGACGGCGTCGGCGCCAGGTAGTGCGGGTAAGCGATTTCCAGCAGGTTGTGGGTGAAGGTCGGGTACTCGGCGTCGAGTTTGAGCTGTACGCGGGCGGTGAGGTAAGCGAAGCCCTCAAGCAAACGTTCGACATACGGGTCGGCGCAGTCCATGCCAGACAACGTCAGCCGACTGGCGATCTTCGGGTATTCCTTGGCGAACTCGGCGGCGCTCTCGCGCACGTGATGCAGTTCTTGGTTGTACAGCTCCAGCAGGCGCGGATTCATGGGCGTCTCCGCTGGTCGGCATTGACCACGCGCACGTGGCCGGATTCAAGGTCGAGGTCGGTTTGCAGCAACAGGCGCAACGGCACTGGCTGCGCCCACAGGTCGCCTTCGATCTCGAAACTCAGGGCGTTGTGATTCATCTCGCCATGGCCGACGCGGGCCTTCACCCGCAGGGTATGGCGAAGGATGCGCGGTTCAAAGGTGGCAATCGCCTGGTAGATCAGGGCTTCCAGAGCCTTGATGTCGACACTGGAAACGCTGTTGCCCGCCAATGCAGGTAGGCCGTAATTGACCACCGAGGTACCGGCCGGGGTGTGCAGCGTGGCGTCGGCATCGAGCAACGACGTGGTATTGAGCAGCCACGCCAGGTCGCGCAGCACCGAGGCTTTCAATTGGGTCAGGGACAGCACGCGTTTGTCGGCGCTTTCCTTGGGATTGGTTGGGTCGTCGTCAGTCAGCCGGTCCAGCAAGGACGGTTGCAGACGGTCGCGGGAAGCGATTTCAGTTACCACCAAAGCAGCTCCACGGACGGGTTGTGAGAGGGACGATTGTTCTGAGGGGCAGGGCTAGTGGCCGTGGCATGAGACCACGGCCACCAGGGCTATCAGCGCTTGGTGTTGGAACGGATGTTCCAGCCAAACTTGATTGCACCGCCGTCTTTGGTGCCGTCAGCTTTCTGCGGCTGGTAGTCAACCATCACTTGGGCGAAGTTCAGGGTAACGTTCTCGGTCAGGCGGTCATCGGAGCCCGAACCGCCGGTGCTCAGGGACGTGACCAGCACTTCTTCCAGGTTGATCACCATGTACTCGACCTGGCTTTCACCACCGGCCTTGCGCACAGTCAGCTTGACCTTGTCGATGTGCTTGCCGCTGGCGCAGTGCATCATCAGGTTCGGCGAAGCTTTGTCGACGTACTTGGTCAGCGACAGGTCCTGGATATTCACCTTGCCTGCACCACCACCACCGCCCACGTGCATGTTGCCGGACTGGGCCATGCCCCAGCTCCAGTTCAGTACGTCGATTTCGTCCTTGTGGGCCTTGTCCATGGACTCGCCCTTGATGTCGCCGATCTTGATGAAAATATCAACAGCCATGTTTTCTCCCTGTGTGGCGCTTGCCACTGAATTTGAGTAACTCCAAATGGGCAGTGCCTTTGTGTGGGAGGGGGCTTGCCCCCGATGCAGGCACCTTGGTGTGTCAGTCACACCCCAGTGATGCTATCGGGGGCAAGCCCCCTCCCACAGAAGAGCCAGCTCATCCGTGGGTTAGGCGCTTTTCGCCGAAGGCAGTTTCGATACCAGGCGCAGCGACACGGTCAGCCCTTCGAGCTGGTAGTGCGGGCGCAGGTAGAACTTGGAGTTGTAGTACCCCGGATTGCCTTCGACGTCTTCCACGATCACTTCGGCGGCAGCCAATGGGTGCTGGGCCTTGGTGGTTTCGGTGGAGTGCGCCGGGTCACCGTCGACGTAGTTGAGGATCCAGTCCTGCAACCAGCGCTGCATCTCGTCCTTCTCTTTGAAGGAACCGATTTTGTCGCGCACGATGCACTTCAAGTAATGCGCGAAACGGCAGGTGGCGAACAGGTACGGCAGGCGCGCGGCCAGGTTGGCGTTGGCGGTGGCGTCCGGGTCGTCGTATTCGGCCGGTTTCTGCAACGACTGAGCGCCGATGAACGCGGCGAAGTCGGTGTTTTTCTTGTGCAGCAGCGGCATGAAACCGTTCTTCGCCAGCTCCGCTTCACGGCGGTCGCTGATGGCGATTTCGGTCGGGCACTTCATGTCCACACCACCGTCGTCGGTAGGGAACGTGTGGGCCGGCAGGTTTTCCACTTCACCACCGGACTCCACGCCACGGATGCGTGAGCACCAGCCGTAGTGCTTGAACGAACGGTTGATGTTCACCGCCATCGCGTATGCGGCGTTGGCCCAGGTGTACTTGGAGCTGTCGGCGCCGTCGGTATTTTCTTCGAAGGCGAAAGCTTCGACCGGGTCGGTCTTGGCGCCATACGGCAGACGCGCCAGGAAGCGCGGCATGGTCAGGCCGATGTAGCGCGAATCTTCCGATTCACGCAGCGAGCGCCAGCCGGCGTATTCCGGGGTGGTGAAGATCTTGGTCAGGTCGCGCGGGTTCGACAGTTCCTGCCACGAGCCCATGCCCATCACGGTCGGCGAGGCCGCAGCGATGAACGGGGAGTGCATGGCCGCGCAGACTTTCGACAGCTCGCCCAGCAACTCGACGTCCGGAGGCGACTGATCGAAGTAGTAGTCGCCGACCAGGCAACCATACGGTTCGCCGCCGAACTGGCCGTATTCTTCTTCGTACATTTTCTTGAAGATCGGGCTCTGGTCCCACGCGGTGCCCTTGAATTTCTTCAGGGTCTTGTGCAGGTCCGGCTTGGAGATGTTGAGCACGCGGATCTTGAGCTGCTCATCGCTCTCGGTGTTGTTGACCAGGTAGTGCAAGCCACGCCAGGCGCTTTCCAGCTGCTGGAAGTCCTGATGGTGGATGATCTGATTGACCTGGGCGGTGAGCTTGGCGTCGATGGCGGCGATGATCGATTCGATCGACTTGATCGCGTCGTTGGACACCAGGTCTGTTTGCGCCAGAGCCTGTTCGGCCAAGGTGCGCACAGCGGTTTCCACGGCTTCGCGGGCACGCTCGGTCTTGGGTTTGAACTCTTGCAGCAGCAGGTTGGCGAACTCGCTGGCTTCTTCGGTGGCACCCAGGATCTGGCTGCCTTCGCGGGCGGTATTGTCAGTCATGATTATTGGTCCCCTGCAGGCTTAGGCGCGCTGGCAAGTGCCTGAAGCAGTGCCGGGTCCTTGATTGCCTTCATGATGATTTCTTCAGCGCCGGTCTTGCCGTCCATGTAGGTCAGCAGGTTGGCCAGCTGGGTGCGGGCTTCGAGCAACTGGTTCAGCGAGTCGACTTTGCGCGCCACGGCGGCCGGGCTGAAGTCGTCCATGCTTTCGAACGTGATATCCAGGCTCAGGTTGCCTTCGCCGGTCAATTCGTTCGGTACGTGGAACGCTACGCGCGGCTGCATGGCCTTGAGGCGCGAGTCGAAGTTGTCGACGTCCACTTCAAGGAACTTGCGATCAGCCACTGGCGCCAGAGGCTCGGCAGGTTTGCCGGCGAGGTCGGCCATCACACCCATCACGAAGGGCAGCTGGACCTTTTTCTCGGCGCCGTAGAGCTCGACGTCGTACTCGATCTGCACCCGAGGCGCGCGGTTGCGCGCGATGAATTTCTGAGAACTTTGCTTCGCCACGTTGCTGCTCCTGGTCGCTTGAGCGACGGTGTTGTTACTGCGCAGTCGGGCGGCTTACTCGCCGTCCGGCCCACGCAGGTTTTCAAATTGGGACATGCCATCGGGAATCAGATTGCGCACGATCGCGGCAAAGTCGGCATGCACCAGATTCTTCGCTCGGTTCAACAGCACCGGCAGCGGGCTCGAAGGCTCGTGACGGGTGTAGTACGCAAGGATCTTGTCCAGGCTGCGCAGTACATCATCGCGGCTGGCGATATCGCCGGCCGGGCGCGATGCCGCAGGGGCAGCGGCGTACTCGACCGAGGGGGCATTGTCGTCACTGACGGCCTCGGGTTCGCTGCTGCCTTGGGTGTCTGGAACCGCTTGATTAAGCACTTGCAGCGCCTGCTTGAGCGGTTGTTTCAAGAGGGTCAGGTCCACGCCTTGGGCTGAACCGACCTGGTCGCTGACCTGCTGCTCGATGGCTTCGCAAGCCGCACGCGCGGCGCTCAAGGCGTCGCGGGTGGCTTGCAGGTGTTCGGGGTCGCTGTCGAGGAACGCGGCGTTCAGTTGCTGGGCGCCGAGCTGTTCGTCGGGGAAATTCATCAGGCCGCTGGCATTCAGCGCGGCGCGCAGGCTCACGGGGCCGAAGGTGCGCGAGCGCGTGAGGATGCTTTCGCGCAGCAGGCGAATGGTCGCGTCACTGGTCAGGCCAGACAGGGCGTTGATGCGCACGGTCGGGTCGTTGTCGTCGTCGGCATCCAGGCGCGGGTGCAGGTCGGACCAGTATTCGCGCAACAGGGCGTCGATCAGTTTCAGAACGTCGGCCAGCCCGGCCACACCCTGGAGGGCGAGGGAACTTTGCAGGAGGAAATGGGTGATGCGCAGGTCTTTGCTGCGCTGCAGCAGGTCGAGGCTCTGCTGCTGGATGCTGCGCCAGTCCGGCGGCTCGGCGGGCAGGATGGAATCACCCATGCTGCGCTCAGGCTGGCCCTTGGCATCACGCTCCAGTTGGAGAAATTGCGCGTCATATTCCATGTCTTCGCCACAAGGCGAAGTCGCGGAAACGGCGGTGAGCAGCAACGGCACATCCACTGAAATTGATCTCCCTATCAGCCCGTTATATGGCGGGCAATTCATGCATTAGTTGCGCGAGGAACTTTGCATGTTTTCTTGGTCATATAAGCACGGTGCTACTAATGTGCCATCATTGGTGTTCAAGAAGTTGTGCATTTTTGGTGTAGTAGTTAGGGCTTGTCAAGGTAAGCTATTCGCCCTCTGTGACAGATGTGCGGTGCTTAACAACCTGCGCGACTGGCGGGTCGAACGGCGCACCGGGACAGGATTTTTGTCATAGAGCCCAGTTAAGATCAGCGATCATGCTGGCATCGGCCGGTTGTAGACGGTCGGAGGCACGATCTGATGGGGAACTCGCGGGATTCTCTGTCCCGTGAATCGCTCGCGCGCGAAGTATCAGCAAGGAGGCAAGATGTCGCTGTGTTTGACTATCACTAGTTATCACAAGATTACCCCAGGGCAGTGCGCCGAAAAGTCCATGAACCAGGGCTCGATGGCGATCGGCCGCAGTTCGGATAATGACTGGGTATTGCCTGATCCTGAGCGGCTGGTGTCTTCACAACATTGCGTAATTCAATACAAAGATGGCCGTTATTATTTAACCGATAACAGCACAAACGGTGTGGAGTTGGTTAACGCCGGTGTTCGCATGCGCCGGGGTAATAGCGAGCTGCTGCAAAATGGCGAGCTGATCCGCATCGGCGATTACGAGATTCAAGCGCGTATCGACTTCAACGTTCAGGTCGCCGATAGCCAGCCGTTTGCCGGTGAATCGCCGAATAGCTTTGAAGCACTGATGGGGGCCGTGGTGAACGCTCCGCTGGCGACCCCAGTAATTGCGCCGCAGTTTCAGGGCGCCTCGTCGATGGACACCTTGCCGGACTTGTTCGACTTCCTCAGCCCCACCGCCGTGCCGCCGCCGACCGTGCCGGACCACGTGCCCTGCGAACAACACGACTTCCGTCCGCCGACACCTGTGGCTGTACCGGTGGTCGAAGCGCCCCCAGTGTCGGGCTCGGTGATTCCTGAAGACTGGGACTTGTTCGGCGACGCGCCAGCGCCGTTGGTCAGCGCGCCGCCACCCCCACCTCCAAGCGCGCCGATCATCCCGCCGCCACCCGTGGTCGAGCCTATGCTCCCCGTGGCCGACAGCCAACAACCCGACCTCTTGCAAGCCTTCCTGCGCGGCGCTGGCCTCGACCAGTTGCGTCTGGACAAAGCCCAAGCAGAAGCCCAGATGGAAAGCATCGGCCGCAGCTACCGGCTGATGGTCGAAGGCTTGATCGATGTGTTGCGCGCACGCGCCAGCCTCAAGGGCGAATTCCGCATGCAGCAGACGATGATCCAGCCTGCTGAAAACAATCCGTTGAAATTTGCCCCGAATGCCGAGGAAGCGTTACTGCTTTTGCTTCGTCATGGAAACCAAGCGTTTATGGCGCCGGACCTTGCCGTGCGGGACAGTTTCGACGACTTGCGTGCCCATCAGTTGGCCGTGATGGCCGGGGTGGAAGCCGCAATCAAACACCTGCTCACGCGCTTCGAACCGGCCCAGCTGGAGGAACGCATGGGCAAGCCCGGCGGGCTATCGAGCATTTTCAACGGCTCGCGCCAGGCCCAGTACTGGCAGCAGTTCACCGAGCTCTACAGCAATATTTCCCGCGAGGCCCAGGAAGACTTCCAGGACCTGTTCGGCCGCGAATTCAGCCGAGCCTACGAAGAACACAGCGCACGACAGCGTCGCTAATCGCGGCGCCGCAACAATGGATCAACGGATAGCTAAGTACGTCATTGAGGACGCAGGATGATTCCCAGGTTTTTACTCGCAGTCGCCACCGCGCTGCTGCTGACGGCGTGTGCCAATGACGCCGTCAAACCCGAAGCGGCGGCCGAGGAGCAAGCGGATACTGCTGCGGTCGAGTTGCACTTCCATGCGATTTCCGGGCTTAACCCCGGCCCCAACGGCCAGGCCGCGCCGGTTCGGGTGCGCATTTTCGAGCTGAAAAACGCCGCCACCTTCGGCCGCTCCGACTACTTCGCCCTGGCGGACCGCGCCCAATCTACCCTCGGCCTGGACCTGCTGGACCAAGACGAAGTGATGGTCCAGCCCGGCCAGCAACTGAGTATCCAGCGCGATCTCGACCCGTCCACGCGCCAGATCGGCTTGCTGGTGGGTTACCGCGAGTTGGACCGCGCGCAATGGCGCACGGTGATCAACGTGCCGGCGCGCCAGTACACCGAATACCAGATCAGCCTCGATGTGCGTGCCGTGCGCGCCGACGTCGTGGTTTCCCCATCCAGCCCTGCCCAATAACAAGCAATCGGAGCCCCCATGTCCTGGAACAATCGCGTGGTCTGGTCGGAAGGCATGTTCATCGGAACGCAGCACTTTCAGCAGCATGACCGTTACCTGGAAAACCTGATCGACGCCCGCAGCCGCCCGTTGGCCGCTGGTGCCTGGGGCTTTTCCGAGTTGCTGATCGACCAGGGCCTGCTGGCCCAGGGCAAGCTGGCCATCGTCTCGGCGCGTGGCCTTTTGCCCGACGGCACGCCGTTCAATATCCCCCAGGACGACCTGGCACCAAGCCCGCTGAACATCGACGACAACCTGCGCGATGGCCTGGTCTACCTGGCCTTGCCGCTCAAACGCGCGGGTGCGCGGGACACGGTTGACGAAGGTGAAGCGCTGGAAGCCGCACGTTACGTGAGCCAGGTGCGCGAAGTGCGCGACGACAACGCCCCGTTCGAAAACCGTGCGCCCGTGGCCGTGGGGTCCCGTGCCCTGCGCCTGCTCACTGCCCAGGATGGCATCAGCGATTACGCCGCCATCGGCCTGGTGCGTATCAAGGAAAAACGTGCAGACCGTGCCCTGGTGCTCGACGATACCTACATCCCTCCGGTACTGGACGTGGCCGCGAGCAAGCCGCTGACCGCGTTTCGCAGCGAACTGCTGGGCCTGTTGCACCAGCGCGGCGAAGCCCTGGCCGGCCGCGTGGTCGCCTCGGGCGCCGGTGGTGCGTCGGAGATTGCTGACTTCATGCTGCTGCAATTGGTCAACCGCGCCCAACCGCTTATCCAGCATTTCAGCCAGTTGAGCCCACTGCATCCGGAGCGCTTCTTCAGCGAACTGGTGAGCCTGGCCGGTGAGTTCTCGACCTTTTCCACCTCGGGTCGTCGTCCCCAGGAATACCCGCAGTACCAGCACGATGACTTGGCCCTGAGCTACGCCCCGGTGATGGCGGCTCTGCGTGAAGCGCTGTCGATGTTGATCGATAGCAAGGCCACGCCGATCCCGATTGTCGAGAAAGCCTACGGCATCCACGTGGCGATGCTCGCCGACAAAACCCTGCTCGACAACGCCAGTTTCATCCTGGTGGTGCGTGCCGATGTGCCTGGCGAAACCCTGCGCGGCCGCTTCGGCCAGCAGAGCAAGGTCGGTGCGGTGGAGCACATCCGCGACATGGTCAACCTGCAACTGCCGGGCATTGGCCTGGTGCCGTTGCCGGTGGCGCCGCGCCAACTGCCGTACCACGCGGGCAGCACTTATTACGAGCTGGACCGGGGCAGTGAGCATTGGCAGCAACTAAGCAACTCCGGCGGCTTTGCCTTCCATATCGCCGGGCAGTTCCCGGGCTTGAACTTGGCCTTCTGGGCGATCCGAGGATAATCCGCGATGCATCCCAATGATGACGACCGCACCCAGTTCATGCCCCGCCCAGGTGGCCGCGCGCCTGAACCTGTGCGCGCAGAGCCGGCTCCGCTGTCGATGCCGGCAGCACCGATGCTCACCGGCAAAAGCCAGGGCCTCAACCCGCTGGAAAGCGCCGCCGGCCCGCTGCTGGCTTTGCTGACGCGCCTGCGCAACACCATCGCCCACCCCGCGCCAGCCAGCCTGCGTGCGCAGTTGCTGGCCTACCTGCGTCAGTTCGAAGAGCGCGCCGAAGCCGCCGGCGTGGCGCGCAACGAAGTGCTGCTGGCCCGTTATGCGCTGTGTACCGCCCTGGATGAAGCCGTATTGAGCACGCCGTGGGGCAGCACCAGCGATTGGGGTAAGCAAAGCCTGCTGATCACTGTGCACAACGAAGCCTGGGGCGGCGAAAAAGTCTTCCAGTTGCTCGACCACTGCCTGCAAAGCCCACGGGAACGTCTGTACCTGCTGGAGCTGTTGTACCTGTGCATGTGCCTGGGTTTCGAAGGCCGCTACCGCGTGATGAACGACGGTCGCAGCCAGTTGGAAGCCCTGCGCGAGCGCACCGCTGCGGCGATTCGCAGTGCTCGTGGCGAGCATGAGCGCGAGCTGTCGCCGCACTGGCGTGGTGTGACCGTGGCCCGTGATCGCCTGGCGCAGTTCATGCCGCCGTGGATCGCCGTAGCCATTGGCGTGGCGCTGTTGTTGGCGTTGCTGTTCACCTTGCGCATGCTCCTGGCGTCGCAGGCGGAGCCGGTGTTCAAGAATATCCATGCCCTGGGCGAGATCCCGGTGCAGGCCATCGACCGTCCGGTGGCGCAGCCTAAAGTCATCGAGCGGCCGCGTTTGGCGGGGTTCCTGGCTGAAGACATCAAGGCCGGTCGCGTTGCCGTTGAAGATAAAGTCGACCGTTCCGTGGTCACCATTCGTGGCGATGAACTGTTCGCATCGGCCAGCTCCAGCATTGTCGATGACTACCAGCCGCTGATGCTGCGCATCGCCGATGCCATTCGCAAAGTGAAGGGCCAGGTGCGCGTGACCGGCCACAGCGACAATCGTCCGATTGCCACGCTGCGCTTCCCGTCCAACTGGGCGCTGTCCGAAGCACGGGCCAAGTCGGTGCTGGAAATCCTCGCGGCCAAGACTGGCCAAGCGGATCGCTTCAGTGCCGAGGGCAGAAGCGACACCGAGCCGTTGGCCACCAACAGCACAGCCGAAGGCCGCGCCCGCAATCGTCGGGTTGAAATCACCGTATTGGCGGAGGGCGTCGAGTGAAGGCGTTTTTCAGTTTTATGATTCGCTGGGTGATCCCGCTGCTGGGCCTGATCGCCTTGAGCCTGATCATCTGGTTTGTCGGGCCGTTGCTCGACGTGCTGGTGCCGGAAGGGCGCCGTTGGGCGCTGATCATCCTGGTGTTCGCGGTGTGGATCGCCTACCGCGTGTTCCGCATCATCCAGGCGCGGCGCCAAGCGGCCGAAGTGATGCGCAGCCTGGCTGCCGAAACCCCGGCCGACCCCAACAGCGTGGCCACTGCCGAAGAGCTCACCACCCTGCGCCAGCGCATGGACGAAGCCCTGGCGCTGCTGAAAAAAGCCAAGCTCGGCGGTGACGAGCGCCGCAATCTCTATGAGCTGCCGTGGTACGTGATCATCGGCCCGCCGGGTTCGGGCAAGACCACCGCGCTGGTCAATTCCGGTTTGCACTTCCCGTTGGCTGCGCAGTTGGGCGCCGGTGCGGTGCGTGGCGTCGGCGGTACGCGCAACTGCGATTGGTGGTTCACCGATCAAGCAGTATTGCTCGACACCGCTGGCCGCTACACCACTCAGGACAGCAACTCCACGGTGGATAAAGCCGCGTGGCTGGGCTTCCTTGACCTGCTGAAAAAGCAGCGTTCACGCCGCCCTATCGACGGCGCATTTATCGCCATCAGCCTCTCGGATTTGCTGCTCGGCACTGATGCCGAGCGCGCTGCCCATGCTGCCGCGATTCGCCTGCGCATCCAGGAGCTGTACACCCAATTGGGCGTGCGTTTCCCGATCTACCTGATGCTGACCAAGCTCGACCTGGTGCCGGGTTTCATGGAGTACTTCGACAACCTGAGCAAGGAAGAGCGCGCCCAGGTGTGGGGCATGACCTTTGCCCTGGACGACGGTAAAAACAGCGACAGCCCTCTGGCCCATCTGCAAAGCGAATTCGCGGGTCTGGAGCAGCGCCTCAATGAGCGTTTGGTTGAGCGTCTGCAACAGGAGCGCGACCCGGCGCGGCGCGACCTGATCTACGGCTTCCCGCAGCAGTTCGGCGCGTTGAAGGATTGCCTGCAAAGCTTCCTCGAAGGCGTGTTCAAACCCAACGCCTTTGAAGAGCGCGTGTTGCTGCGCGGTGTGTATTTCACCAGCGGTACCCAAGAAGGCAGCCCGATTGACCGCCTGATCGGCGCCATGGCCCAGAGCATGAACCTGGACCGCCAGCACCTGGCACGGCAGAGCGGCACCGGGCGCAGTTACTTCATCGAAAAACTCTTCACCGCGGTGGCGTTTGCCGAGCGTGGCTTGGTGGGGGTGAACCCGAAGGTCGAGCGGCGGCGCAAGTGGATTGCGCGCGGCGTGCTGGCGGCCACCGTGGCGTTGGTGGTGGTGGTCAGCGGCCTGTGGTGGGTGAGTTATCGCGCCAACCAGGCGTATATCGCTCAGGTCGACCAAAAGGTCGCGCCGTTGGGCCAGACGGTGCAGAACCTAAGCCCGGCGCAGCGTGAAGTCCTCGCCGTGCTGCCGTTGCTCAACGCGGTGAAGAACCTCGCGGGCGACTCGCCGAGCTGGTCCGAAGGTCTTGGCTTGTATCAGGGCGACATGCTCGAAGCCGAATCCGCCAGCGTGTACCGCAAGTTGTTGATCGCGGTCTTCGCGCCACGCTTGGTGACGCGCATCGAGGAGCAGCTGCACGGCGGTGGCAATTCCGATTTCCTCTACGAAGGCCTCAAGGCCTACCTGATGCTCGCCGACAGCGAGCATTACGACCCGGACTTCATCAAGGCCTGGATCGCCCTCGATTGGGACCGCAACCTGCCGCGCGACCTGCCGGCCGATCAGCGCCAGGCGCTGACCGGGCACTTGCAGGCGCTGTTTGATCGTCACCCTCCGAGCGCACGCCTCGATCCGCGCTTGATTGATGACCTGCGTCGCCAGTTGCAACAGCTGCCGGTGGCCCAGCGCGTCTACGACCGGGTCAAACGCCAGAAACTGCCTGAAGGCATCCCGGACTTCCGTATCAACGAAGCCGCTGGCCGAGATGCCGCGCTGGTGTTCAGCCGTAAAAGCGGCAAGCCGTTGGGCGAGCCGTTGAGTGGTTTTTTCACCGCCAAGGGCTATCGCCAGGCATTCCTGCTGAGCAGCCTGAACCAGACCGGCACCTTGGCTGAAGAGCAGTGGGTGTTGGGCCGCGAGCAGGCCGATCAGCAGAACGTGGTCAGCCTCGCCGCCGATGTGCGTCGCCTGTACTTCCAGGACTACCAGCGCCAGTGGGATGCCTTGCTCGCCGACATCGACTTTGTGCCGATCACCAGCGTGGCCCAGGCGGCCGATGTCCTGCGGGTAATTTCCGGGCCGACTTCACCGCTGAAAAAGCTGCTGGTGGCGGTGGCCAAGGAAACCGATCTGCAAACTGAAGAGCGCCAATTGGCCGCCAAAGGCGTGCCGGTGGAAGGCAGCGTCGACAAGCTCAAGGAGCGCCTCGGCAGCCTGCTCGGCCAGGAGCAACCGACGGCCAATGCGCCGGCGGCAGCGGATGATCCGGTCACCGCGCACTTTGCTGAACTCAACAGCATCGTCAGTAAAAATGAAGGCGAGCCAGCCGCTATTGATGGCTTGTTGTCGGACATGAACGCGCTGTATGTGCAGGTCAGCGCCATGGTCGGTGCCAGTGGCGACGCGTTGCTCGGTGAGGCGAAGAACCAGGCGGCCGCTGCTGCCACGCGGGTCAGCCTGAACGCCGAACGCCAGCCGCCGCTGGTGCAGGGCATGGTCAAGTCGGTGGTCAACTCCACCACCAACAGCATGATGGGCGGGGTGCGTAACCAACTGAACGCGGCATGGGTCAGCGAAGTGGTCAACGTGTATCGCCAGTCCCTGGCAGGGCGTTATCCGATGTCGCCGGGCAGTGCGCGGGACGCCACGCTGGATGACTTCGGGCAGTTCTTTGGTGTGGGCGGGGTGATGGATAACTACTTCCGCAAATACCTGCAGCCGTATGTGGACACGTCCGCGCAGACTTGGCGCTGGCAGCCGGGCGCGGCGCAGAAGCTGGGGATCGCACCGGGTGTGCTGCAAACCTTCCAGCGCGCCGCGACGATTCGCGATGCGTTTTTCCGCTCCGGGGGCACGCAGCCCATCGTCCGCTTCGAACTCAAACCGGTGTCGATGGACCCGACCATCACCCAGTTCCTGCTCGACCTCGACGGCCAGCAGCTGAGCTACGACCACGGTCCAAGCCGCCCGGTGGCGATGCAATGGCCGAACCCCGGCAGCATTGGCGTGGTGCGCATTTCCATCATGCCGCCATCGGCCAGCGGCCGTTCGGGCGTGACACTTGACGGCCCTTGGGCGTGGTTCCGCCTGTTGGAGCAATCTGACCTCACCGCTGGCAACTCGCCGGACCGCTTCAACCTGCGGCTGCGGGTCGACGGCGCGAGCATCGCCTACGAGTTGCGCGCCAACAGTGCTTTCAACCCGTTCAAGAGCCGCGTGCTCAGTGGCTTCAGCCTGCCGGAGCGGCTATGACGACACTGGGTTTCTACGGCAAGTTGGCCAGTCGCGGGGATTTTGTCAGCCGCGCCTTGCCCCAGAGTTTTGTCGGTCCGTGGGACAGTTGGCTGGCCGCGGGTTTGCTGGCCAGCCAGAACAGCCTGGGCGGTGATTGGCTCAACGTTTACCTGGTCAGTCCGCTTTGGCGTTTTGTACTGGCGCCGGGCGTGTGCGGGCCGGATGCGGCGGCGGGTGTGGTGATGCCGAGTATCGATCGGGTCGGGCGCTATTTTCCGTTGGCGGTGGTGGCCTTGCTTGATCACGACACCAATCCCGCCTCATTGGTAGGCGGGCCGGACACGTGGTTCGAGCATGCCGAAGAGCTCTTGCTCAGCACGCTGGACACCGGCGCGACCTTTGAAAGCTTCAACGATGGCCTCGATACCCTCGGCTTTCCAGCCAGTGAGCCGCGCGCGGTCGATAGCCGTTTCGCGGGCCTGCAAAGGGTGTCCGCCACCGTGCCCCATGGGCGCATGACCGCGCTCGCCGAACAGGCCTGCGAAGGCGCAAGTCTGTGGTGGGGCCGAGGCTCGGAACGTATTTCCCCTGGTTTATTACGGTGTCAGGGCTTACCTGCCGCCGGTGATTTTGCGCAGTTTTTGCTCGGACAAGAAGGTGTGGTGTAGATGGGGGCGACGTACAAATCCGCGAGCAAAAGCCATGTGGGCATGGTGCGCCAAGTTAACGAAGACGCGTGCCTGGACCTGCCGGAAAACCGCCTGTGGGTGGTGGCCGATGGCATGGGCGGGCATGCGGCAGGGGACTATGTCAGCAGCCTTATCGTCGACAGCCTGCGCAGTGTGCCGTTGGGCCGCTCCCTGGACGAATACTCGGCGGCCCTGCGCAATGACCTGATCCGCATCAACGCCGCCGTGCGCGAAGAAACCGCCAATCGTGGCGTGACCATGATGGGCAGCACCGTGGTCGTACTCGCCACGCGTGGCTTGCGCGGTGTATGCCTGTGGGCTGGTGACAGTCGCCTGTACCGCCTGCGCGATGGCGTGCTCGAAGGTATTTCCCGCGACCACAGCTACGTGCAAGACCTGCAAGACAGCGGCCTGCTCAGCGAAGCCGACGCTCGCGTGCATCCGCGCGCCAATATCGTCACTCGCGCCATTGGCGTGGAAGCCCAGCTTGAAGTGGCGGTGGTCGACCTGTTGATCGCCCCCGGCGACAGCTACCTGCTGTGCAGCGATGGCCTGAACAAGACCGTCGAAGACCATGAAATTCGCGAAGTGCTCAGCCACGACGCGCCGGATGAAATCGTGCGCAGCCTGGTGCACCTGGGGCTCAATCGCGGCGCGCCGGACAACATCACCGCCATCGTTGTGAAGGTATCGGCATGAACATTGTGATTCCTGGCTACGACATCGAGGGCGAGATCGGCGAAGGCGCCATGGCCAGCGTGTACCTGGCGACCCAGCGCTCGCTGGAGCGCAAGGTGGCATTGAAGGTGATGGCGGCGGCATTGGCAGCCGACCCGAGCTTCTGCGAGCGCTTTCTGCGCGAGGGCAAGACCCTGGCGCGCCTGTCGCACCCGCATACGGTGACCATCCATGACATCGGCAATGTCGGTGAGCTGTATTACATGGCCATGGAGTTCCTGCCCAACGGTACGCTCAAGGAGCGTATCGCCGCGGGTATGACGCCGGAACAGGGCGTGACATTGATCCGCCAGATCGCTTCGGCGCTGGGGTATGCCCACGCTCAAGGATTGGTACACCGGGACGTCAAGCCGGCGAACATCCTGTTCCGCGCTGACGGTACGGCGGTGCTCTCGGACTTTGGCATCGCCAAGTCCCTGGACGATCGCACCCAGTTCACTCAGGCCGGTTTCGCCGTTGGTACGCCGAGCTACATGAGCCCGGAACAGGCGCGGGGCCAGGAGATTGACGGGCGCGCCGACCTGTATGCGTTGGGCGTGGTGCTCTATGAAATTCTCGTCGGCAAGCTGCCGTATAGCGGCACCGACGCGCTCTCCACCGCGCTGGCGCACCTGACCGAGCCGTTGCCGGAATTGCCGGTGCACCACGGTCGTTATCAGGGCGTGTTGCGTAAGTTGTTGGCCAAGGATCCGGCCGAGCGGTTCCCGGATGCAGCGGCGTTGCTGCTGGCCCTGGACCAACTGCCGGCGGATTCGCCGGAAGCCACGCTGGTGCGACCACTCCCGATCCCGGTGAGTTTTGACCTGGCGGGTATCACGCCGGAGTCCATCGAAATCCCGACAGCCAAACCCGAGCCAGTGCGCCAACCGGTGGTGCCGCCGACGCAGCACAGCGAGCAGCGTCGGGGGCCTGTGTTGGCGCTGGCAGCGGTGGCTGTGGCGGTTGCCCTGGCGATTGGCAGCGCTTCCTATTGGTGGCTGAGTGGCGATGATGAACCGGCCAAACCACCGGCCGCCGTAGTCCCCGCAGCAACACCCCCAGCAACACCTGCAGCGGCAGTGGTTGAGGCGGATGGCGGTCAACGTCCGCTGTTGATGGCGGGCAAGAAAACCCTGTTCCAGCGCGTCCTCAGCAAGCCGGGCGCGAAGCTTTCGGATGAGGCAGGCAGCGCGGCTGGCAAGGCGCTGCCGGCGTTCTCGGTGCTTTACGTGTACCAACGCAAAGACATTGAGGGTCAACCGTGGGTACGCGTCGGCACCGCCACCGATGGGCGCAGCGACGGTTGGTTGCCGGCCTCGCAAGTCAGCGACTGGAAACAAAGCCTGGTGCTCAAGTTCACCGAGCGCTCGGGCCGTGCGCCGGTGATGTTCCTGCGGCAATCGGGGGAAGTGGAAAAGCTGCTCGCCGACCCGGCCGCCGCCAAGAGCGCGCTGGCCAAAGCGCAGAAAAACAGCGAAGACAACGGGCAAATTCTTGCCCTGGAACCGACGGCCAGCGCCGTGCCGCAGAACCAGTTTTACCTGTTGCCGATCTTTGACTCCAAAGAGAGCTTCGACGAAAACGGTCAGCCGGTGCAGTTGCTCAATGTCGCTTCCATCGACCCCGGCAGCAGCGCCGTGGCCAAGCCCGCCACGCCGGTGATCAACGCCAATGCCGATGCCTTCCGCACTGCGGTGGTGCTGGTAGTGGATACCACCGTGTCGATGCAGCCGTATATCGACCAGATCCGTGACGTGGTTCATGAGCTGCAAACCCGCATCGCCGAACGCGGCGAACTCGATAGCGTCAGCTTCGGTATGGTCGGTTTTCGCAGCAGCATCAAGAAAACCCCTGGCCTGGAATACGTGGCCAAAACCCTGATCAGCCTCGACCAGGGGCGTGATCCACAACGCTTCCTCGACATGGCGCGGCAAGTCAAAGCGTCCAGCGTTTCCAGCCATTCGTTCAACGAAGACGCGTTTGCCGGGGTGATGCAGGCTGTGGACGGCATGGACTGGTCCGGTTATGGCGGGCGCATCATTCTGCTGGTCACCGATGCTGGCGCGCTGCGCAAGAACGACCCGTTCGCCGCCACCCAGATGAACGAAGCCGAAGTGCGCCAAGCCGCGCTGGGCAAGCAGATCAAGATTTACGCTCTGCACCTGCGCACCGACGCCGGCAAGAAAACCCACGCTGGCGCCGAGAGCCAGTACCGCATCCTCACCGCCGACGCCAACCCGCAGATCGGCGACTTGTATACACCGGTGCCCGGTGGTGATGTGCGCAAGTTGGGTGAGCGCGTCGATGAGATCGGCAGCGTATTCGCCAACCTGGTGCATCAAGTGCGCAGCAACACGCCGCAACCGGTCCCGCTGCTCAGTTCGGCACCGACCTTGGCGGATAAATCTGCCGCCGTTGGTTACGCCATGCACATGGACTTCCTCGGCCGCAAAACCGCGAGCCAGGCGCCGCAGCTGGTTAGCGCCTGGACTGCCGATCGCGACCTGACCAACCCGGCGCTGCCGGCGTTCCAGGTGTGCGTGATGCTGACCAAGTTGCAGCTCAACGATTTGCAGCAGTCGCTGAAACTGATCGTCGACGCGGCGCGCAAGACCCAGACGTCACCCAAGGATTTCTTCCAGGAAATTGCCAGCGCCTCTGCCTACATGAGCCGCGACCCGCAAGCCCTGCGCAAGGGCGGCAACTTGGCCGATGGCGGCATTCTCGGCGAATACCTGGAAGGCCTGCCGTACCGCAGCAAGTCGCTGAACATGACCCAGGACTTGTGGTTGTCGTTGAGCGTGGCCGAGCAGGAAGACTTTATCGACGAGCTGGATTCGAAAATCCGCCTCTACGAAACCTTCCATAACGACGTGGCCAACTGGGTCCGTTTCGGCGATGCCGAGCCGGGCGATGCGTTGTACCGCGTGCCGTTGTCGACGCTGCCGTAATGCTGACCCTGAGCGCGGTGCACAAGAGCCGGGGCGTCGGTAGCCAGCGCTATAGCCTGGTGATCCCGGCGCTGGCGCTGCGCGCGGGTGAGCAAGTGGCGATTGTTGGGCCCAGCGGTTGCGGCAAGAGCACCTTGCTGGATTTGCTGGCGTTGGTCCTGGCGCCGGATCAGGTGGGGCACTTCGAATTTAATGCGATCGACATTGGCAGTCTGTGGCGTGCGGATCAGCAATCGCGGCTGGCGCAGTTGCGCAGCCAGCACTTGGGCTACGTGCTGCAAACCGGTGGCCTGCTTGGCTTTCTCGATGTGCGCGGCAACATCGCCCTGTCCCGGCAACTGCTGGGCTTGAAAGACGATGGCAGTGTGGCGCGCCTGGCCGAGCAGTTGGAAATCAGTGACCAGTTGGCGAAGAAACCCTCGGCGCTGTCGGTGGGCCAGCGCCAGCGCGTGAGCTGCGCCCGAGCCCTGGCCCATGCACCGCAACTGGTGCTGGCGGATGAGCCGACCGCGTCCCTTGACCCGCTGAATGCCGAGCGCGTGATGCACGCCCTGTTGGCCCAGGCCCATGAGCACCGCGCCGCCTGTGTGATCGCCACCCATGACGAACCTCTGGCCCGTGCCAGTGGCTTGCAGATTCGGCGTATCAGTTGCCGCCGCGATGCTGACGGTGGCGTCACCGCCACCCTTGGGGAGGCGTGCTGATGCGCATCCCCTTGATCGCTTCCCTGGCCTGGCAGGATTACCGCAACGACACGTGGCTGTCGGCCTGTTCGGTGCTGGCATTGGTGGCGGTGATCGCGCCGTTGCTGGTGTTATTCGGCCTGAAATTTGGACTGGTTAGCAGTTTGACCGAACGTTTACAGACCGACCCGGCCACCCGTGAAATTATTCCGTTGGGCGGTGGTCGATTCAGCAGCGCATTGATTGAGCAGCTTGCCCAGCGCCCCGATGTGGCGTTTGCCATACCGCGTACGCGGCAGATTGCGGCGACGGCGCAGGTGGGCGCGCTGACGTTGGAGATGCTGCCCACAGCGCCGGGTGATCCGTTGTTGGGTGCGCTGGTGCTGCCGCATGGCCTGAACCAGATCGTGCTGAGCCACACCGCTGCCGAGAAGCTTGCAGCGCGGCCTGGGGATCTATTGGAAACCCGCTTTGCCCGCCAGGTAGCAGGACGTGTCGAGGAGCAGCGCACAAAGGTACAGGTGGTTGCGGTACTGCCGCTGGAAGCCTTCGCGCGGGACGCTTTGTTCGCCGATCTGGCCCTGCTGGAAGCGGCGGAAGATTACCGCGATGGTCGCGCCGTCACGGCGTTGGGATGGACGGGCGAAGAGGTGGCGGTGGGTGAGCAGCGGGTGTACCCGGCGTTTCGCCTGTACGCGCGCAATCTCACTGATGTAGAAACCTTGCGGGTGTATTTCGCTGGGCAGAACGTGTTGGTATCGACCCAGGCGAACACCATCGCCCAGGTGCAGTCGTTGAGCCGCAACCTGTCGATCGTATTCTGGGTTATCGCCGGGCTGGCGTTGGCGGGGGCGTTTGCGGCGATCTTCGCTGGGGCCTTGGCTGCCGTGGCGCGCAAGCGACGGGAATTGTCAGTGCTGCGCCTGTTGGGGTTTTCCACCGGCGGGCTGTTGTTGTTTGTAGTGGTGCAGGCGCTGTATAGCGCAGGGTTTGCGGCCTTGCTCAGCGCCGGGCTGTATGGCTTGGCCGAAGCAGCGTTGAACAAATTATTTGCGCAGGTGCCGGGCGAGTACGCCAGTCATCTGCTGGCGCGTCATTACGGCCTGGCCCTGGTTGCAGTCCTCGGCGTCAGCGCCGTGGCGGCGGCGTGTGGTGGCTGGCGAGTGGCGCGTATCCAGGCTTCTGAAGGAATCAGAGATGTATAAGTTACTGGGCGCCGTCGTGGCGCTGAGCCTGGCCTCGATGGCCTGGGCCGATGAAGCAAGCGATAAACTGGACAACCCCAAACCGTTGCCGGATGACGTGAGCCTGCCGCTGCCATGCGAGGGCAACATGGTGTTCCGCTACGCCTACGTGCTGGCCCAAGGCACGCTGGATGACCGCGAAATCAGCCTCGGCTACCCCTTCGCCGAAGGCGAGGCCGGTTACCAGCAGTCGTTTATTTCCGGCTATCGCCGCGACTTTATCAACGGCCAGTTCACCCTCAAGGATTTGCCGAAAGACTGGAACAAAGTCATCGCGCCGTTGATGCCGAAGACAGACGCCAAGACCCCACTCAAGCCGATGCTGTACTTCATCGGCAAGTATGAAGTGACCGCTCGCCAATACGCCCAAGTGATGGCCCAGGCGCAGTCCCTGGCCAGTGGCGAGCCGGCGCCGGCCTGCGATGCGCCGACCGGTATGGCCGGGCGTTTGCCCAAGGTGAAACTGTCGCGGTTTGAGGCCGAGCGTTTCTCTGCGGTGTACAGCGCCTGGCTGATGAAGTACCACCGCGACTTGCTACCGGTGAGCGGGCGCGGTTCGTCGGCGGAAGACGGCGGCCTTGGCTTTGTGCGCTTGCCCACTGAAGTGGAGTGGGAGTTTGCCGCACGCGGTGGCCAGGCGGTGAGCCGTCAGGATCTGGAAGGGCGCCTGTTTCCTCGTCGCACTGAAGGCAGCGAAAGCGATGGCCCTCTGGGTGATTACGCCGTGTTCAACCAAGTTGCTGGCGGTACTGGCCAGGCGGCGCGCCTGATGCCCATTGGCACCAAATTACCCAACCCAATTGGCATGTTCGACGTGATCGGCAACGCGGCGGAAATGGTCCAGGAGTCTTTCCAATTGGTCCATGCCGGTCGACGCCAGGGCACTTACGGCGGCTTTGTGGTCAAGGGCGGCAACTACCTGGAAGGCGAGGGCACGCTGTTCACCGGCATGCGCCGCGAATACCCGCTTTTCGCCGCCGACGGCACCGAGCAAAGCAATGAAACCACCGGTTTCCGCGTGGCGATTGGTGCGTTGTCGGCCCCGCGTTCACGTTACAAGGAGTTGTTTGCGCAGTGGCAAAAGGAAGGGCGCCTGGCCGCGCTGACCGACGCCATCGATGACGCCCAAGACCCGACCAAACGCTTGGACAGCATCATCGCCGCCAGCGTCGACCCCAAGCTGCAAGCCGAATTGGGGCTGGTCAACGAAGAGCTCAAGCGCAACGTCTCGCTGATCGCCCAGCAACGCGAAGAAGCGGCGGGCAACCTGATTCAGTCGGCTGCATTGGTGGCTGAGACCATCAGCAACTACAACATCCGCCTGGCCAACCTGCAGAAGAGCCGCCAACAGTCTCTGGACAATAAGGATGAGGCCAGCGCGAAGCTGTTTGATATGGCCATTGCCAACGGCCGTAGCGCCCTCGACGGCGCGGTCGCGATTTACATCGACAACTTGGCGACGGGCACGCGCTACACCGATGCGGTGATCCAGGCGCAGTTTCAAAGGATCAAGGAAGAGTTGGATCGCAAGCCAGTGCTCGGCAAGAGCCTGGTGACGCGCGCGACACTGTTCGTCCGCCATGTCGGCAACTACCGCAAACAACAGCGGGCTGACCCGGCGACGATCTTGAAGGAATTGCTCGCAGCGAGCGGTCAGCGGTCTTGATCGTTGGCTGTATAGCGAGCTTGGAAGGGACTCAGGCGGCAGTTGCCGCGCTGGGCAAGTCAAACTTAGAAGAGAACACAACCTATGCTTTTTTCCCGTAAGGCGGTTTCCAAGCGTCACCTGTTGCTGATTGCCGCTGGCTTCACCACCGTGCTGACAGGCTGCGCCACATCGCCGGCCTCCAAGGTGGCGTCCAGCACCAAGGTCGAGTACTACCCCAACTGCTACGAGCCGGTGCAGCACTTGCGCGCCACCGATTCGAACATGACCAAGTCGGTTGTCACCGGCGCGGCCATCGGCGCGGCCGGCGGTGCACTGCTGGGCGCCCTGACCGGCGACTCCGAAAAGCGCGGCCGTAATGCTGCCATTGGCGCAGCGGGCGGCGCCCTCGCCGGCGGCGCGGCGGGTTACTACACCGAGCGTCAGAAGCAGATCGCCGACGACAACCAGCGCATTGCTTCGTATGCGGCTGACGTAAACAAAAGCGCCTCCGACATCGACCGCAGCACCGCGTATGCCAAAGCGTCGCAACAGTGCTATCAGAGCGCGTTCACCAAGCTGGTGGCTGACCGTAAGGCCAAGACCGTCAACGACACCGAAGGCCGCAAGCGCCTGGCGGAAATCGTCTCGGGCTTGAAGGAATCCAATGACCTGATCGTTGCAGTCAACGGCAAGGCCAGCGAAGACCTGAACAACTACACCCAGGCTTACGAGAAAGACCTGCAGCAGGTTGGCGTACAGCGTGCCGACGTGGTCACCGTGGCCCAGGCCGATTCAAAACCCGTTGTGACACCGGGCAAGAAGAAAGGTACAGGTACTAAACCGCCGAAGAAGCCGCCTCTTCCAACCGTCCCAACAGAAGCAGTGAGCACCGAAAAAACCTTCCAGACTGCCCAGACCAAGCAAGATGAGAGCAAGAAGGTCGCCAGCGCCGGTAAAGCGCAGATCGAAGGCACTTGCCGCGATCCAAACCTGGCCGACTGGGCGCCGGTGCCTTGCCCTAACGTTTAAGTCACAGCCTTAGGTTACGCTGAGCATTGAAAACGGCCGCCTCACTTAACAGTGGTGGCGGCCGGTATTCAGGCTGACTTATTGATGTTGCATTCTGTTTAAACGTCTAAGCCAGTGACTTTGAAAGCCTTACTGGAAAACGTTATCTTTGTTGGGATTGCGTTAGTTCCCGTGGCTTGGAAAATAATATCACCGGTGAGCGTTTGGGTGCGCTCGTTGTAGTTGAATGTGATTTCACCTGACTCTGCATGATATACATCACCATAAAGTAGGGTTGATAGCGCGGACTTCCCACTTTCGTCCTTATTGATGGGTAGCGTTTGCGTGGTGCCGTCGCCAAGTTTTGCTTTAGGGATATAAACTAACAGGAGCTGGTTACCTACCGCTGCATCAAGCGTAAGGAAGCCAGGGTGGTCGGGTACCTCGACGAACTTCATGGAAAAAGTCTTTGGCGTAAAACTGGAGTTGCCAGGTTCAATAGTTCCCGTCAGCTCGCCGGTTGTTGTAACTTCAAGCGGCTGATGGAACGCTATTTTACCTAGACTTAGGTACGCTTCTTCCGTGATCAGGGGATTTACGTTTTTCGCCACACAGTTGAACGTAGCGTCAATGCGTTCAATAGTAGCAGTTGTGTTCAGATAAAATGAGCCGCTCTCTGAGTGGAACGAGTTCAATATGTTAGTCTTTGGTGCTATGTAAACTAGATCTACGAGATTGTTTGATCCATTATCCAAACTGTAGTTTCCTGGGCTCAAGCCATCGGTAATTCTTGCTTCAAAAGTATGCAGTCCACCTGCTGGGCCGCCACCCAATACCAATCTGGAGCCATTAATTAATAGTTTTCCATTTTTCAAGGTTATGCTTGGGGAAATGACAATTGTGTGATCTATTTCGCCGAGCTTTATATGAAATTCTATCTCTTTGACGCGTGCATTTTGTTCGGGCTTCATGGCGCGGGTCCTGTTTCAATATAGACAGATGTAGGGGTGATAATCTTGGCTTTCAGCAGGTCTTTTAAATACTGTTAGGATTCACAGTCTTTTATATTGATTTCGAATACTTATTATTCCGTTAGTGAGCACGTCAGGTGTGTAGCGTTTAAAGTGACTCATTAGTCAGCACTTAAGAGGCGTGTTGAGTTGTCCACTCTGCTATGACGAAGTGGCGTTCTCCCGGCGAATCGCTAAACTGCGCCAGTCCTTATTATTCCGAGGCTGTGCATTTATGAAATTTCGTCTTCTCCTCTGGGTGCTGGGCCTGATGATGGGCAAAGCCAGCCGAACCAATCCCGCCTTCCAGCAACAGTTGGGTGATAAAGACCTGGCGTTCCAGTTGCAGACCCTCGACGGCAAGGTTGCCCGTCACTTCATCGTCAAAGACCAACGTATTACCAGCCGCTCAGGGGTTCATCCTGCGCCGGCGTTCGCCATTGCGTTTAAAGATGCCGCGTACGGCTTCGCCACGCTGCAGGCAAAGAACAAGCAACTGGCGTTCATGACGGGGATTCAGGACAAGTCGATCCAGATCAAGGGCAACCCGGCGCTGGTGATCTGGTTCCAGGGGTTGACCAAGTATTTGAAGCCGAAGAAAAAGAAGTAGGCGTTCAGGGAAACCAAGTTGGATTCATCGGGGGCAAGTCGCACCGCCCCCGATAGCTATCTGAGAGGCGACAGATTCAGTTTTGAGTGAACTGGGACGCCAACTCACGCAACAGCACTTCTGCATCCAGCACCTTGCCCACCACTTCTTCAGCCTTGTCACGGCTCAACCCCAGGCGCTCCAGCAACGCATCCGGGATCGCCTCATCCGGCCCAGAACCAATCCCTCGGCTGCGCAATAGGCGCACGGCCAGGCAAACCAGATTCGGGTATTCGGCATATTGGCCGTCGTAGGTTGGGTCGTGCTGAAAGCGCAGGGCGGTGGACAGTTCGTCCGGCATGTCCCAGTAGCGCATTAACCAGGCACCGATCTGCTCGCGACTGATGCCCAGCAAATGTTGCTCCACGTAGCTGTGGCACAGGTGCGGGTTGACCTCCAGGTGGCGGCAGATCAGCGAGAAGTGCGGCGGGAACACGTGGGCCAACAGCAGGTAACCGAAGTTATGCAGCAGGCCGGCCAGGTAGGTCAGGCCTGCTTCCGGGCGCTGTGCGCGGGGCATGGCACGGGTCAGGCCTTCGATCACGGCGGCGGTGTAGATCGACTGGTGCCAGTACGGCGTGGCCTGGTGAGGGTGGTCTTTGGGCAGGCTCAAGGTCTTGCCGAGGGCCAAGCCCAGTGCCAGGTTGATCACCAGATCGAAACCCAGTACGCGCACGATGGCGTCTTCTACTGAACGGATCTTGCCGGGCGACGCGTAGTACGGCGACGCGGCCCAACTGACTACTTGGGCCGCCAAGGCCGGGTCGGTCTCGACCACGCCGGTGATGTCGTCGATGGTGGCGTTAGGGTCGACGCGCAGCTTGATGATCTTCTGCGCGGTGTCAGCCAGTGGTGGAATCTCGATAGTCGCTTCCAGGCGCTGCTGGATACGGCGAGCGGTGAACGCCTGCATCGCCTGGGTGATTTCCTCTCGGTCATCATTGGGGCGGTCGAGGTTCGGTCGGATATTACTCAGCGGCTCGCCGAAGTTTGCAGCGCTGGCTTTGGTGAGCATGGTCTTGAACGCATCGCTGGCGATCTCCAGCAGCAGCCCTGGCTCGCCCGAATGCACCAGCAGGCTCGGCTCGTCGAGCAGGCTGCCTTCGTACAGGCACGGCGAGCTGGTGAGTGCCGGCAGGCCTGGCAGCAGGCTCAGCTCATGCTTGTCCAGCATACGCTTGACGCGATCCGGCGACACCGCGATGAGGCGGCGACCGGTGAGTTCTGCGAGGCGGTTGAGGTCGAGCAACTGGTTTTGGGGGAACAGCACCATCAGTGCACCCACCGCATCTTCCAGCAGCACAGCCTGCACCTTTTGCGCAGGATTCAGGCCAGGGTGTTCAGCAACTTCCGTGTAGGGGATGGCGAGCTTTGCGAGCAGAGCCCGGATGACCGGTGGGGCGGTCAGCGGGGCTGTGGCGAGGGCAACTTCTGACATGGCCTGATCCAATTTCTTACAGTCATCGGAGTATAACCAGCTTGATACATTTGTAGGTCGCTTAAGTGAGTCAGGCGTCACACTTGGCCGTATTGCTGCCCATGGCGTAGCCAGCGATCCAACAGCGGGCTGACGTGATCCGGCCAGCGCTCCATCAGGGCCTGTGCCGCATCGCGCACGGCGGGCAGCAGGTCGGCGTCGCGCATGAGGTCGGCGACTTTGAATTGCAGCAGGCCGGTCTGGCGGGTGCCGAGCATTTCGCCGGGACCGCGCAGTTCGAGGTCTTTTTCGGCAATGACGAACCCGTCGTTGGTCTCGCGCATGATGCCCAGACGCTGGCGACCGATCTGCGACAGCGGCGGGTGATACAGCAGCACGCAGTGGCTGGCCGCGCTGCCCCGGCCGACGCGGCCGCGCAGTTGGTGCAGTTGCGCCAGGCCCAGGCGCTCGGGGTTTTCGATGATCATCAGGCTGGCGTTGGGCACGTCCACACCGACTTCGATCACCGTGGTGGCCACCAGCAGTTGAAGGTTGCCGGCCTTGAAATCGGCCATCACGGCGGCTTTTTCGGCGGGCTTCATGCGCCCGTGGATCAGCCCGACCTTGAGTTCGCCGAGGGCGCTGGTGAGGTCTTCATAGGTGGTCTCGGCGGCCTGGCAGGTCAGTTCTTCAGACTCTTCGATCAGCGTGCACACCCAGTAAGCCTGGCGCCCTTCGGCACAAGCGCCGCGTACCCGTTCGATCACTTCGACACGCCGGGTATCGGTGACCAGCACGGTGTTGACCGGGGTGCGGCCGGGCGGCAGTTCGTCGAGGATCGAGGTGTCGAGGTCAGCGTAGGCACTCATGGCCAGCGTGCGCGGGATCGGCGTGGCGGTCATGATCAACTGGTGCGGGTTCATGCGACCGCCCACGCCTTTCTGGCGCAGGGCCAGGCGCTGCTGCACGCCGAAGCGGTGTTGTTCGTCGATGATCACCAGGGCCAGGTTCTTGAACTTCACCTCCTCCTGGAACAGCGCATGGGTGCCCACCACCATCGGGGCGCCGCCGGCGATCTGCTCCAGTGCCGCTGCGCGGTTCTTGCCCTTGAGCTTGCCCGCCAGCCACGCGACTTCCAGGCCCAAGGGTTCGAGCCAGCGCTTGAAGGTGATGAAGTGCTGCTCGGCGAGAATCTCGGTGGGTGCCATCAGCGCCACTTGGTAACCGGCTTCCAGCGCCTGCAAGGCGGCGAGGGCGGCGACCACTGTTTTGCCTGCACCCACGTCACCCTGAATCAACCGGAGCATGGGCTCTTTTTGGCTGAGGTCGTAGGCGATTTCATTGCCTACACGTTGCTGGGCACCGGTCGGCGCGAAGCCAAGATTGGCCAGGTATTGCGCAGGCAGGCGCGTGGCCTTGGGCATCGCTGGGGCGCGCAGGGAACGCATGCTTTCGCGCAGGCGCTGCTGGGACAGTTGATGAGTGAGCAGTTCTTCGAAGGCCAGGCGGTGCTGGGCCCAGTGGTGACCCAGGGCCAACTCGTCGACGTCGGCGTCGGCCGGCGGGTGATGCAGGTAGCGAATTGCGTCGTCCAGCGGCGCCAGTTGGTAGTCGCGAGCCAGCTCCAGTGGGAGCCAGTCGGGCAGGCTTTTCGGGCCGAGCATGGTCAGGGTCTGCGTGCACAGTTGGCGCAGGCGTTGCTGGGTCAGGCCTTCGGTGAGTGGGTAGATCGGCGTGAGGGTGGTGTCCACCGGAGGCGGTTCGTCGCCGGTGATCGCGCGGTATTCCGGATGGTAAATCTCCAGGCCCGAGGCACCGGGTCGCGCCTCGCCATAGCAGCGCACGCGTGTGCCGCGTTTGAGGCCTTCCTTCTGCGCGTTGCTGAAATGGTAGAAGCGCAGGCTCAGACCGCCGGTGCCGTCCTGCAGGCGCACGACCAGGCTGCGGCGCTTGCCCATAACCACGTCGGCCCCGCTGACGGTGCCTTCCACGACGGCGTCTTGCCCTGGGCGCAACTGGCCGATGGGCACCACGCGGGTGCGGTCCTGATACCGCAAGGGCAGGTGGAACAATACGTCCTGGAGATTTTCCAGCCCGACCTTGGCCAGCTTCTCGGCCATGGCTTCACCGACACCCTTGAGTGCCGTCACCGACACCTGCGACAGCTCAGTCATACGGCTACTTAGCTCGCAGCAGGCGGCTTGGCCACCGAACACAGGCGGATCGAGTCGGCGAGGATCTCAATGGCTTTAGGCCGTGGGAAGCTGGCACGCCAGGCGATTGCCACGGTGCGGAAGGGCACCGGAGGTGTGAGCGGGCGTACTGCAATAACGCCGGGGGCGTAGTGATGGCTATCCACCGCTGACAGCGGCAGGATCGAAATGCCCAGGCCGGAAGCGACCATATGGCGAATGGTTTCCAGGGAGCTGGATTCCACGGTGGTGTGCTTGGCGCCGTCGTTGCCTTTGGTCAGCGTCGGGCAGGCTTCCAGCACTTGGTCGCGGAAGCAGTGGCCCTCGCCAAGCAGCAGCAGGCTCTTGTCATTGAGCAGGCCGGCGTCGATGGTGTCTTTCTGCGTCCACGGGTGGGAGGCGGGCATCAGCACGTAGAACGGCTCGTCGTAGAGCGGCAGCGTGAGCACGTCGGCCTCGTTGAACGGCAGGGCGATGATGATCGCGTCCAGCTCGCCGTTGCGCAGTTTGTCGCGCAGCACGTGGGTGAAGTTTTCTTCGATATACAGCGGCATCTGCGGTGCGACGCGGTGCAGTTGCGGGATCAGGTGCGGGAACAGGTACGGGCCGACGGTGTAGATGGCGCCGACTTTCAGCGGAGCGGTCAGCTGGTTCTTACCGGCCTGTGCCAGCTCGCGAATGCTTTGCGCTTGTTCCAGGACTTTCTGGGCCTGGGCAACAATGCCTTCACCCACCGGGGTAAGGCGCACGGCGCTTTTGCTGCGCTCGAAAATCAGCACACCGAGTTCGTCTTCAAGCTTTTTCACGCCCACCGACAACGTCGGCTGGCTGACGTGGCAACGCTCGGCCGCATGGCCGAAGTGCTGCTCTTGGGCGAGGGTAACGATGTAGCGTAATTCTGTAAGAGTCATAGCAGGCGTCCATGAAGTTGCGGGCCAAGCATACCGGCTGCAATCGATAGACGCACGTTATCAGAAGTTTGTTGGGGATTGAGCGGGGGATTTTGCTGTTTGCTGAGAATGGCAAGGGTTGCCCCTTGCCACAGTCATATCAGCGGCGACGCTTTTCGATGTTGTACACGAATGGTGCAACGATCTCGACACTGCCGCTTTTCACCATGTCGGCCGGTGGCTTGGGCAGCGGTTGGGCACGACGGATCATGTCCAGGGTTGCACGGTCCAGGTCAGCGTTGCCGGAACGGCCCACCAACTCGTAGGACAGCACGTTGCCTTCGGCATCGACCACGAAGCGCAAGCGGTTCAGGCCTTCCTTGCCACGGGCCTGGGCGCCTGGCGGGTACTTTTTGTACTTCTGCAAATGCGCCAGCAGGGTGCCTTCCCAAGAGGCCTTGGCTGCAAGCTGCTGCGGCGACGGGCCTGGAGCCGGCTGCGCCGATTTTTCGGCCGGCGCTTTGGTCGGCGGAGCATCGCTCGGCGGATCCTCGGAAGGTTTCTCCTTGGGTGGCTCGATCTTTTTCTCTACCGGCTTGGGCGGCTGAGGTTTGGGCTTGGGCTTGACCGGCTTGGGCACCTGGATCGTTGGCTTGGGTGCCTCGGCCAGTTTCGGCAAAGGCAACTCTTCCACCGGTGCGGGCGGTTGCGGTGGCGTGACCACTTTCGGTGGAGCCGGTGGCGGCGGTGCTGGCATCGGCGCCAGGTCAATGACCATGGCGGCCGGCGGCAGCTGCACAGTGCGCGGCGCCGACCAATGGAGCGCGATAGCAATCGCGACGGCGTGCACGCCCAGCACGACGGCAAGGCTGGTGCCATAACGCGTCAGTTTGTGGCGCGTCGTGATCATTTCTTGGCTGCCGTCTCAAGTCCGACCAAGCCTACCTTGAGGTAGCCGGCTGCCCGCAGGGCATCCATCACGCTCATCAGGTCGCCGTAGTCCACGCCCTTGTCGGCCTGGAAGAAGATCGTCGTGTCTTTCTTGCCTTGGGTCTTGGCGTCGAGGACCTGGCCCAAGGTTTCAGCTTTGACTTCTTCTTCGCCCAGGAACAGGCGTTGGTCCGCCTTGACGCTGAGAAACACCGGTTTCTCGGGCCGCGGCGCAGGCTTGGCGCTGGACGCGGGCAGGTCGACCTTGATATCCACGGTTGCCAAGGGAGCGGCCACCATGAAGATGATCAGCAGTACCAGCATTACGTCGATAAACGGCGTGACGTTGATTTCGTGGTTCTCGACGAGTTCATCATCGCCTTGATTCAAATGCAGGCCCATGGCCGATTACCCCACTTTCACCATGTGCGGTTGCGAGCTGCGCTCGGTAGGCAGGTGATCGAGGTCGCGGCTGACCAGCAGCAGGACTTCTGCCGACGCGTCGGATACCTGGGCTTTATAGCCGGCAATCGAACGGGCGAAGACGTTGTAGATCACCACCGCAGGAATTGCAGCAACCAGGCCCAGGGCGGTTGCCAGCAGGGCTTCGGCGATGCCCGGGGCAACGACGGCGAGGTTGGTGGTCTGGGTTTTGGCGATGCCGATAAAGCTGTTCATGATGCCCCACACGGTACCGAACAGACCGACGAACGGCGCGGTGGAACCGATGGTGGCGAGTACGCCGGTGCCGCTGCTCATGTTACGGCCGCAGGCTGCTACCAGTCGCTCCAGGCGGAACGCCACGCGCTCTTTGATGCCTTCCTTTTCACGGGTGTTGGCCGACAGGCGCATTTCTTCCAGTGCGTCATGCACTAAGGTATTGGCCAGGGTGCCCTTTTTGGTCGCGCTCTCGCTGGCTTCCTTGAGGGTAGTGGCCTTTTTCAGGTGGACGATTTCAGTACGCAGACGGCGCTTGGCACCCAGCAACTCGAAGCCTTTGGCGATCCAGATGGTCCACGTGATGATCGAAGCGATGGCCAGACCGATCATCACGGCCTTCACCACGACGTCTGCGTTCTGGTACATGCCCCACGGCGACAGGTCATGGGCCATGCCCAGGGTGTTGTCTTCTTCCAGCACGACGCCAGTTTCGTCAGTGGCGGCTGGGGCAGCAGCCTGGGCTGGATCGGTGGCGGCTGGAGCGGCCGGGGCAGCAGCGTTTTGCTCGACGGCCGCCGGCGTGGCTGGGGCGTTGGCATCAGCGAATGCGGCGGTCGGCGCCAGCAGCACGCTGAACAGCATCGCAGCAATCGCGCGCCAGGCGCGGGACGGGCTGTGAAGCTTGGTTGGCGAAGCGGGGGTGGTATTACGTGTCATGCTGGCCGGACCTGAGAAGAAAAAATGAGTGATCGTCCTACCAGACCCTAGGCGGCCGAGGACAAATGGGCGGTCATTATTGCAAGTAATTCTTGTTAACAAAAGTAATACAGTAACTTTATTTGTGCTTTTTCTGGCCGCTGGTCAGCCGAGAAGGCTAACCTAGACCTTTGAGAATGGAGTTTTGTGATGTCTGCACCTTCTGTTGTGATTGCCGGATGCGGCGATGTGGGTGGTCGCCTGGCTAGCCAATTGCTGGCCTCGGAATGGGAGGTTTATGGCCTGCGACGCGACATTTCGCGTTTGCCCAACGGCGTGATCGGCATTGCCGGCGACCTCTTCAACAAGGATTGCCCCGACACCTGGCCTATTGGCGGGGTGGATTACCTGGTGTATTGCGCTGCCGCGACGGATCACGATGAGGCCGGTTATCGCGCGGCCTACGTGCAAGGATTGCAGCATGTGTTGGAGTGGCTAAAAGATTACGGTCAGGAACCCAAGCATTTGTTGTTTGTATCCAGCAGTAGCGTATATGGGCAACTGAATGGCGAGTGGGTCGACGAAACCTCTGAAACCAAGGCGAAGGGCTATTCCGGGCAGGTCATGCTGGAGGCCGAACAGGTCGCACTCAATAGCGGCATTCCTGCGAGCATTGTGCGTCTGACCGGCATTTACGGTCCGGGCCGCGAGTGGCTTCTGACCCAGGTACGCCAGGGTTATCGCGTGGCGATCGATCCACCTTTATATGGCAACCGCATTCACGCGGACGACGCGGCGGGTTTGCTGGCCTTCTTGTTGCGCCATGTGGAGCAGGGTGGTTCGCTGGATAAAATCTATATCGGCGTCGACGATGCGCCGGCTCCCTTGGCCGAGGTGGTGGCCTGGTTGCGTGACTACCTGGGCGTAACGGAGTGGTCCGATGACGCCAGCGTGCGGCGTGCTGGTAGCAAGCAATGCAGCAATGCTCGCATCAAAGCGCTGGGTTGGGTGCCGACGTATCCGAGCTATCGAGAAGGGTATGCGGCCATTCTAAAAGGCTGAAGCCCCTCCCCACCGTTGGATCTGTGTTATTGCTGTTCTAGCAGCCATTGGCGCGGGCCGGGCGTGAACGTGGGTATTTCGTCGTTTTGCGCGCCGTTGATTGCCTGGAGGATTTCCATCTGCTTGCCCTTGCGCACGAAGATCCAGGTATTACCGACGTCTCCATTGGTCAGGAAAAGGGTGTTATTGCCTGCGCCTTGGGAGGCGCAGTCACCGTCCAGGCATAGTTCGTATCTGTCCGTTTTTGCAAGCCCTGAGACCTGGCCATCCGCGGTGAACGTTACAGTTTCACCTGTTCCTGGCCCCTCGATGATGCGCCATTTTCCACCCATGTAAGCTGCGTTCAGGGCCCTCCTGAAAGTGCTGCCCCACCTTTCTTCGGTTTTAGCGGTGTCGATAGGGCGGCTGAACACCTGTTCCTTCATATGCTCTTTGCCCAGTTGGATGAGCTGTTTGCCGTCGAGGCGCAGTGCGTCACTGCTATAGCCGCCATAGTCGACGGTCCAGGCGTCAGGGGATGTTTGCAACAGGTTGCCTTCGGCCATTTCGAAGCCGCTGCTCACCTGCGCCTTGCCGGCGTGGATATCGATATTCCATTCCAGATTTGAGCCCTGAGTGTTCAGCGATTGGCTCAACGCAGCGGCATCAAGGATTGTCTGGTTGATCCAGATGCCGCTGATATCCGTTTTCGGCGACGTATGGGTGCATCCGCCAAGCAGTAGCAGGCCGAAGGTAAGCAATGCGCGCATGGAGCCATCTCTGAGGGTAAGAAACCGTGGCGCAGGCTAAAGAAAAAGGAGCCTTTGGGCTCCTTTGTTCTGTATCACTATTTTTCCAGCAACCACTGACGTGGCCCAGGCGTAAACGAAGGCACCTCATCGGTCTGTGCAGTGTTGATCGCCTGGAAAATTTCCAGCTGTTTGCCTTTGCGGGCAAAAATCCATGGGTTACCCACGCCGTTGAGTTGCAGCCACATGCTGTCGTAGCCGCCGCTCATGGATGCGCAATCACCTGCCAGGCACAGTGAGTACCGATCGACGCCAGGTAAGCCGGCGACTTTGCCGTCAGACTGGAATTGCACCGTGGCCCCGCTGCCGAAGCCGTCGGTGATCTTCCAGTCGCCGCCCATATAGGCCGCATACAGCGCGCGTTCGAAGTTCGCGCCCAGTGGCGCGCCTTCCGGGGCTGGATCTTTGGCGCGAGCAAACAGCTGTTCGGGCTCATTGTCGTTCGCCACTTGCAGCAGTTGTTTGCCTTTGCGCTTGAGCTCAGTGGCGGAGCTGCCGTAGAAATCCACGCTCCAGGCGCCGGATTGCTCGCCGAGCAGCTTGCCTTCGGCAACCTCAAAACCGTTGTAGTAGCGCGCCTGCGCCGCCTTGGAGTTGACCTCCCACTCGAGGTTCGGGCCAAAGCTCTGCAGTGCTTCGCGCAAAGGGCCGCCTTTGGCTGCCGCATCGATGGCGACCTGGTTGATCCAGGTGCCGCTCACATCCAGGTCGGCCGGGTTGCTGGCGCAGCCGCCGAGCATCAGGGCGAGCAACGAAGTGGCTACAAGCGCTTTGCGCATCATGAAATCCTTTTAAAACGAAGTCGGCGCGGCCTGTGAGGGCTGCGCCGGGTGTTTTACTCGATGACCAGAATCGCGTCCATCTCAACCTGCGCGCCCTTTGGCAGAGCAGCAACGCCGATGGCGGCGCGGGCTGGGTAAGGCTGTTCGAAGTACTTGCCCATGATCTCGTTGACCTTGGCGAAATGGCTCAGGTCGGTAAGAAAGATGTTCAGCTTGACGATGTCCTTGAACGAACCGCCGGCAGCTTCGGCGACGGACTTGAGGTTCTCGAAAACTTGCACGGTCTGTGCTTCGAAGCCTTCCACCAGTTCCATGGTCTTCGGGTCCAGGGGGATCTGGCCGGACATGTAGACAGTGTTGCCCGCCTTGATTGCCTGGGAGTAAGTACCGATGGCGGCCGGGGCCTTGTCGCTGGTGATAACAGTCTTGGTCATGAATGACTCCTTGTAATGGGGCGATGACTTATCTGAACAGCTATGCGCGCATGCGGGTGATGCGGATCACGCCGGTCAAGGCACGCAGCTTCTTGATCACACGGGCCAGGTGCACGCGGTCGTGCACGCTGACCACCAGTTGGACAACGCTGATGCGACCATCGCGTTCGTCCATGCTGATTTTCTCGATATTGCCGTCGGCCGCGTTGACGCTGCTGGCCAGCAAGGCGATCAGGCCGCGCTGGTGTTCCAGCTCCACCCGCAGCTCAACGTTGAATTCGCCGGTGACATCCTTGGCCCACGAGAGCTGGATGCATTTTTCCGGGTTGTGGCGGATTTCGGTGATGTTGCGGCAGTTGTCCAGGTGCACGACCATGCCTTTGCCTGCGGACAGGTGGCCGACAATAGGGTCGCCCGGGATCGGCGTGCAGCACTTGGCGTAGCTGAGTACCAGGCCCTCGGTGCCGCGAATTGCCAGTGGGCCTTCGGGGCTTGGCAATTGCTCGCCTTCGCCAAGCAGGCGGCGGGCGACCACATAAGCCATGCGGTTGCCCAGGCCGATATCTTCCAGTAAGTCTTCGACGGTTTCCTGGCGATACTCGTGGAGCATCGCTTGCACACGCTCCTGCGGGATCTTATCCAGAGCGCTGTCGAAACCGTTGAGCACCTTGTTCAGTAGGCGTTCGCCGAGGCTGATGGACTCGGAGCGGCGCTGCAGTTTGAGGGCGTGACGGATGTGCGTACGCGCCTTGCCGGTGACCACGAAGTTGAGCCACGCCGGGTTCGGGCGTGCGCCAGGCGCGCTGACAATCTCCACGGTTGAGCCGCTTTGCAGCGGCTCGGACAGTGGAGCCAGGCGACGGTTGATCCGGCAGGCGATGCAGCTGTTGCCCACGTCGGTATGCACCGCGTAAGCGAAGTCGACCGCCGTGGAGCCTTTGGGCAGCTCCATGATCCGGCCTTTGGGTGTGAACACGTAGACCTCGTCCGGGAACAGGTCAATCTTCACGCTTTCAATGAATTCCAGGGAGTTGCCAGCACGTTGCTGCATTTCCAGCACGCCTTTGACCCATTGGCGGGCGCGGGCATGGGTTCCTTTTGGCTGCTCGTCGCCACTGGACTTGTACAGCCAGTGGGCGGCGATGCCGTTGTTGGCCATCTCTTCCATTTCGCGGGTGCGGATCTGGATTTCTATCGGCACGCCATGCATACCGAACAGCGTGGTATGCAGTGACTGATAGCCGTTGGCCTTGGGAATCGCGATGTAGTCTTTGAAGCGGCCCGGCAGGGGTTTGTACAAATTATGTACAGCGCCCAGCACGCGGTAACAGGTATCAACCTTGTCGACGATGATCCGGAACGCGTACACGTCCATTATCTCGTTGAAGGCCCGACGCTTGCCGCGCATCTTCTTGTAGATGCCGTAGATGTGCTTCTGCCGCCCGCTGACTTCGCCCTCGATTTCGTCGATCGCCAGGCAATGGCTTAGCGAGTCTTCGATCTTGTTGACGATTTCCTTGCGGTTGCCACGGGCACGCTTGACCGCTTGGTAGATGCGCGCCGAACGCATCGGGTGCATGGCCTTGAAGCCGAGGTCTTCGAACTCGATACGAATGGCGTGCATGCCCAGCCGGTTGGCGATGGGCGCATAGATTTCCAGGGTTTCCTTGGCGATGCGCCGACGTTTTTCGCCGGACAGCACTTCCAGCGTGCGCATGTTGTGCAGCCGGTCGGCCAGCTTGACCAAGATCACTCGGATGTCCCGGGCCATGGCCATGGCCATCTTCTGGAAGTTTTCCGCCTGGGCTTCAGCCTTGGTTTCGAAGTTCATCTGGGTCAGTTTGCTGACCCCGTCGACCAGTTCGGCCACGGTTTCGCCAAATTGCGCGCTGAGCGCTTCCTTGGCAATACCGGTGTCTTCGATCACGTCATGCAGCATCGCGGCCATCAGGCTCTGATGGTCCATGTGCATGTCGGCCAGGATATTCGCCACCGCAAGAGGATGGGTGACGTACGCCTCACCGCTTCGGCGGCGTTGGCCGTCGTGGGCTTGTTCGGCGTAGAAATACGCTCGGCGGACCAGGTTAACCTGGTCGGGGCCGAGGTAGGTCGATAAGCGATCGGCGAGGGCGTCTATGCTCGGCAAAGTGTGAACTCCTGCCGAAGGCTGTGACTCCGCGCCGTGCTACGTCGACCAGGCATAGGCTTAGACGGCCTCGTTGGACTCGTCCTCGAACGCTGCAAACAGCGGTTCGTCTTCAACGATCTCAGCGTTGGCGATGAACTCGTAGCTCATCAGGCCTTCAGCGATTTCACGCAGGGCTACAACGGTAGGTTTGTCGTTTTCCCACTGGACCAGGGGCTCTTTGCCGCCAGTGGCCAGTTGACGGGCACGCTTGGTAGAGAGCATGACCAGCTCAAAGCGGTTTGCCACGTGGTCTAGGCAGTCTTCAACGGTTACGCGGGCCATGATATTCCTCGGAGCGAATGCAAGATGCGCGCTGCCCGGTTGGGCGAGCGGACTGAGCAGTTTAAAAAATCACCAGCGTTTAGGGAAGCGCTGATTTTTCGCAGGCCCTCGCAAAACCGCTACAAGGGCCAATGTAAAGCCCTTACAGCCGTTTTGGGAAGACCCAATCAGCCAAGCAGTTCGGCCAGTAATTTGCCGAAACGCTGCTGTTGACGCTTTTGCTGGAGCTGATTCGTGCGAAAAATCGCCTTCAGGTCGTCCAGTGCGTGGGAAAAATCGTCGTTAATGATCAGGTAGTCGTAGTCGACGTAGTGACTCATTTCACTGACGGCTTCACGCATGCGGCCTTCGATGATCTCGTCACTGTCCTGACCACGATTGGTCAGGCGCTGATGCAAGGCTTCGAGCGACGGCGGCAGGATGAAGATCGAGCGTGCCTTGGGCATCAGCTGGCGAACTTGCTCGGCGCCCTGCCAGTCGATTTCCAGGATCAGGTCGTGGCCTTCGTCCAAGGTCTGCTGCAGATGGCTCTGCGAAGTGCCATAGAGGTTGCCGAACACTTCGGCACGCTCCAGGAAGTCGCCGTGCTCAATCATTTTGACGAACTCGGTACGCTCGACGAAGTGGTAGTGCACGCCGTTCACCTCGCCCGGGCGCATGGCACGGGTGGTGTGGGAGACCGAGATGCGAATCTGCTCGTCAGCGTCGGTCAGGGCCTTGACCAGGCTGCTCTTGCCCGCGCCCGAAGGGGCGGAAATGATGTAAAGGGTGCCGGTGCTGTGGGTCATGTAGGTTGCCTTACTCAATATTCTGTACTTGTTCGCGCATTTGCTCGATCAACACTTTGAGGTTGACGGCAGCCGTGGTGCTGCGCGGGTCAAATGCCTTGGAGCCGAGTGTATTGGCTTCGCGGTTGAGTTCCTGCATCAGGAAGTCCAGGCGCCGACCGGCGGCGCCGCCGGATTTGAGCACGCGACGCACTTCGAGGATGTGGGTGCTCAAGCGGTCCAGCTCTTCGGCGACGTCGCTCTTTTGGGCCAGCAGGACCATTTCCTGCTCCAGGCGCGTCGGGTCGAGGTCGGCCTTCATGTCGGTGAAGCGGTCGAGAACCTTCTGACGTTGGGTGGCGAGCATCTGCGGCACCAGCTCGCGCAAGATGACCACGTCTGCTTCGATCGAAGTCAGGCGCTCGTTGATCAGGCGTGCCAGTTCGGCACCTTCGCGTTCGCGGCCGGCCTTGAGCTCCTTCAAGCCCTGATTAAACAGGGCGAGGGCTTCGGCATTGAGGGCTTGCGGATCGGAGGCGTCGGCCACCAGCACGCCGGGCCAAGCCAGCACTTCCAGAGGGTTCAGCGCTGCGGGCTGCTTGATCAGGCCGGCGATGGTTTCGGCGGCAGCGACCAGTTGCGCGGCGCGCTCGCGGTCTACCTGCAGCGGCTTGCCGGTGGTTTCTTCGGTAAAGCGCAGGGTGCATTCCAGCTTGCCGCGGGAGATGCCCTGGCGCAGTGCCTCACGCACGGCGCCTTCGAGGTCGCGGAAGGATTCCGGCAGGCGCAGGTGCGGCTCCAGGTAGCGGCTGTTGACCGAGCGCAGTTCCCAGCTCAGGGTGCCTTGGGCGCCTGCTTTTTCGACGCGGGCGAAGGCGGTCATGCTGTGCACCATGGAGGTACCTCGCGATGCAGTCCCGCAAACACGGGCTGATGGGTAAATTGAAGCCGACAGGCTGCGAAGGCGCAGGATTGTAGCGCAGTGGGGCGAGTGCGCCCAAACAATGGGCGATAGGCTGACCATTCGTAACCAGATTTTTAGAAGTGCCCCGAATCGGCTCGCGGCTCTATAATGCTCGGCAGTTTTTCGTCCTCAGTACAGGTATCCCCTATGAAACGTCCAAGTGGTCGCGTTGCCGATCAGCTCCGCTCGATCCGCATCACCCGCAACTACACCAAACACGCCGAGGGATCTGTACTGGTCGAGTTTGGCGATACCAAGGTTATCTGCACCGTCAGCGTTGAAAATGGCGTGCCGCGTTTCCTTAAAGGCCAGGGCCAGGGTTGGTTGACCGCCGAATACGGCATGCTGCCGCGCGCCACCGGCGAACGTAACCAGCGTGAAGCCAGCCGTGGCAAGCAAGGCGGCCGCACCCTGGAAATCCAGCGCCTGATCGGTCGCTCCCTGCGTGCAGCCCTGGACATGTCCAAGCTGGGCGACGTGACCCTTTACGTCGACTGCGACGTGATCCAGGCCGATGGCGGCACCCGCACTGCATCCATCACTGGCGCGATGGTGGCCTTGGTCGACGCACTGAAAGTGATCAAGAAACGTGGCGGCCTGAAAGGCGGCGACCCGCTCAAGCAAATGATTGCCGCTGTATCGGTGGGTATGTACCAGGGCGAGCCTGTGCTGGACCTGGACTATCTGGAAGATTCGGCTGCCGAGACTGACCTGAACGTCGTGATGACCAGCACCGGTGGTTTCATCGAAGTGCAGGGCACCGCTGAAGGCGCGCCATTCCAGCCGGCCGAGCTGAACGCCATGCTGGCCCTAGCCCAGAAAGGCATGACCGAGATCTTCGAACTGCAGAACGCCGCACTGGCTGACTAAGCTGACTTCAAGGAGAAGCGCCATGAGTGACAGTCAATTGCCGGTTCCGGCACCGACCAAGGAAGTTCGCCAATGGGCGATGTTGTGTCACTTCGCGGCGTTTCTGGGGTTGGTATTCCCCTTTGGTAGCCTGTTGGGGCCGTTGATCGTGTGGCAGATCAAGAAGGATATGGACCCGCTTATCGATGATCAGGGCAAGGAAGCCCTGAATTTCCAGATCACAGTGGCCATCGCCTGGCTGGTCTGCATGGTGCTGGGGTTTGTGGTGATCGGCTTTGTGTTGATGCTGGTGCTCGTGGTTGCGGCGCTGGTGCTGACGATCATTGGCGGCGTTAAAGCCAACAACGGCACAGCCTACCGATACCCATGGACCTGGCGTTTGGTCAAATAGTGATCGCCCACAAAAAAACCGACAGCGATGTCGGTTTTTTTGTGCCTGGAGAAAGACCTTAGATGGTCAGTGTCCAGTCGTAGTCCACGATCAGCGGCGCGTGCTGCGAGAAACGCGGCTGGCGCGGCAAACGTGCACTGCGTACGAACCGGCGCAGACCTGGGGTCAGCAACTGGTAGTCGAAGCGCCAGCCCAGGTTGAGCATTTCAGCCTGTTCATTGTCTGGCCACCAGCTGTACTGGTCGCCTTCGCGGCTGACTTCACGAAGGGCATCCACATAGCCCATGTTGCCGACAATCTCGTCCATCCAGGCCCGTTCCGGCGCCAGGAAACCTGGGGATTGCTGGCTGTCGCGCCAGTTCTTGATATCCAGCTTTTGTTGCGCCACGTACAGCGAGCCACAGTAAATGTACTCGCGACGTTTACGCCGCTGTTTATCCAGATAACGGGCGAAATCGTCCATTAGCTTGAACTTCTGGTTCAAGTCTTCATCGCCGTTCTGCCCCGAAGGAAGCAGCAAGGTCGCGATGCTGACCTTGTCGAAATCGGCTTGCAGGTAGCGCCCGTAGCGGTCGGCTGTCTCGAAGCCGAGGCCGCTGATGACCGCCTTGGGTTGCAACCGCGAGTACAAAGCCACGCCACCTTGGGTGGGCACTTCGGCATCGCAGGCATAAAGGAAGTAGCCATCCAGTTGGAAGGCTGGGTCGTCCAGTTCAAAGGCGGAGGCGCGGGTGTCCTGCAGGCAGATGACGTCGGCATTCTGAGCTTGCAGCCAACTGAGCAAACCACGCTCGACTGCAGCCTGAATACCATTAACGTTCACACTGATGATCCGCATAAATGGCCCCAAAAATCGCGTGCGTGTATGATACACGCCGTCTACCTAATTAGCTAAATCCGTGGTATCTGAGGCTTTTTTCATGCAGGCGTATCAACGCGATTTCATTCGTTTTGCCATCGATCGCGGGGTTTTGCGCTTCGGTGAGTTCACCCTCAAGTCCGGGCGCACCAGTCCGTACTTCTTCAATGCGGGCTTGTTCAACTCGGGTTCGGCCCTGGCTCAGTTGGGGCGTTTCTACGCGGCAGCCATTGTTGAAAGCGGTATTTCCTTCGACGTGCTGTTTGGCCCGGCCTACAAGGGTATCCCCCTGGCAGCTGCAACAGCCGTGGCCCTGGCGGAACACCATGGGCGCGATCTGCCATGGTGCTTCAACCGCAAGGAAGCCAAGGCTCATGGCGAAGGCGGCAGCCTGGTGGGCGCGCCGCTGACCGGCGACGTGCTGATCATTGACGACGTAATCACCGCCGGCACCGCCATCCGTGAAGTGATGCAGATTATCGCTTCCCAAGACGGCGCCAAGGCTGCTGGCGTGCTGATCGCGCTGAACCGCCAGGAGCGCGGCAACGGTGAGTTGTCGGCGATCCAGGAAGTGGAGCGTGATTTCGGTATTCCGGTGGTAAGCATCGTTTCGTTGAACCAGGTGTTGCAGTTCCTGGAAGATGATCCGCAGCTCAAGCAGCACTTGCCGGCAGTTAAGGCGTATCGCGAGCAGTTCGGCGTTCAGTAATCGCCGAACCATAAAAAAGCCCCGCTCAACCAAGTTGAGCGGGGCTTTTTGTTTTTAGCGTTTTAAGGGCGCTTGCGGTTGCTGATCAGCGTACCCACACCTGTATCGGTAAAGATTTCCAGCAGGATTGCATTCGGTACACGGCCATCAAGGATCAGCGAGCTGCCAACGCCGCCTTGCACTGCTTCCAGCGCGCAACGGATCTTCGGCAGCATGCCGCCGTAGATGGTGCCGTCGGCGATCAGTTCGTCCACCTGTTGGGTGGTCAAGCCGGTCAGCACCTTGCCTTCCTTGTCCATCAGGCCGGCGATGTTGGTCAGCAGCATCAGCTTTTCAGCCTTCAGCGCCTCGGCGACCTTGCCGGCGACCAGGTCAGCGTTGATGTTGTAGGACTCACCGTTCGCACCCACGCCGATCGGCGCGATCACCGGGATGAAGTCACCCTTGACCAGCAGGTTCAGCAGGTCGGTGTTGATGCCGATCACTTCGCCTACCTGGCCGATATCGATGATTTCCGGCTGGGTCATTTCCGGCGTCTGACGGGTAACGGTCAGTTTTTTCGCGCGGATCAGCTCGGCGTCCTTGCCGGTCAGGCCGATGGCGCTGCCGCCGTGGCGGTTGATCAGGTTGACGATGTCTTTGTTCACCTGGCCGCCGAGGACCATCTCCACCACGTCCATGGTCTGCGCGTCAGTGACACGCATGCCATCGATGAAGTGACTCTCGATCGACAAGCGCTTGAGCAGGTCGCCGATCTGCGGGCCGCCACCGTGCACCACCACAGGGTTGATCCCCACGGCTTTCATCAACACGATGTCGCGGGCAAAGCCGGTTTTCAGCTCTTCGCTTTCCATGGCATTGCCGCCGTACTTGATCACCAGCGTCTTGCCGACGTAGCGTCGAATGTAAGGCAACGCTTCGGACAGGACCTTGGCGGTGTTGGCAGCGGCTTCGCGTTCGAGGGTCATTCAGGGCTCCGGTAAAAAATCAGAACGGTAATTGGAGATCAGGGGCAACACGTTTCAACTGGGCGTGGAACACGTCCTTGATGCGCTGCAACTCAGCCTCGGTATCCGCCTCGAAACGCAGCACCAGCACCGGCGTGGTGTTGGACGCGCGAACCAGGCCCCAGCCTTTGGCGTAATCGACTCGCACACCATCAATGGTGGTCAGGTTGGCGCCTTCGCCCCATTGCGCGTCGTGCAGTGCGTCAATGATGCTGAATTTGCTCTCCTCGGTCACATGGATATTGATCTCTGGCGTAGAAATATCATTCGGGAAGGTCTGAAACAGCTCTTCGGCAGTGGATTTTTCCTTGCTGAGGATCTCCAGCAGACGAGCGGCGCTGTAGATACCGTCGTCAAAACCGAACCAGCGCTCTTTGAAGAACACGTGACCGCTCATTTCACCGGCCAACAGCGCGCCGGTTTCCTTCATTTTCTTTTTGATCAACGAGTGACCGGTCTTCCACATTAGCGGGCGGCCGCCGTATTCCTTGATCAGCGGCGTGAGGCGGCGGGTGCACTTCACGTCGAAGATGATTTCTGCGTTGGGATTGCGCGCCACTACGTCACGTGCGAACAGCATCAGCAGGCGGTCGGGGAATACGATCTCGCCGGTCTCGGTCACCACACCTACGCGGTCACCGTCACCGTCGAAGGCCAGGCCGACATCGGCGCCGGTTTCCTTGACCTTGGCGATCAGGTCCACCAGATTTTCTGGCTTGCCTGGATCCGGGTGGTGGTTGGGGAAGTTGCCGTCAACCTCGCAGAACAACGGGATTACTTCGCAGTTCAAGGCTTCGAGCAGTTGCGGCGCGATCACACCGGCCGCGCCGTTGCCGCAGTCCACTACCACTTTGAGGCGGCGGGCGAGCTTGACGTCGCGGGTGATTTCGTCGGAGTAGCGCTGCAGGATGTCGACTTTGGTGATGCTGCCTTTGCCTCTGGTCAGGTCGTTGGTTTTCAGGCGGGTATGCAAGGCCTGGATCTGTTCGTTAGCCAGGGTGTCGCCAGCGATGACGATCTTGAAACCGTTGTAATCCGATGGGTTATGGCTGCCAGTGAGCATCACCCCGGACTTGCCGGCCAGGACGTTGGCGGCGTAGTACAGAGCTGGCGTTGGTACCAGGCCGACGTCGCTGACATGGCAGCCGGCGTCGGCCAGGCCTTGGATCAGTTGCTCCACCAGCTCCGGGCCGGACAAACGACCGTCACGGCCTACCGATACGTTGGGCTCACCCTGAGCCAGGCTCTGGGCGCCGATGGCGCGGCCGATCCAGTAGGCCGTTTCGGCAGTCAGGGTCTTGGGCACCACGCCACGGATGTCATAGGCGCGAAAGATGCTGTCGGGGAATGTCGGGGCTACTCGGGCTGCGGTACTCATCGCGGGGGGAAACTCCATCTGAAGGGGGCAAGGCTGGCCTTAAAGTGGCTGACCGGCAGGCTCAAACTGAAGGGTATGACGGTGTTTTCGGCAGAGAGTTCGTGGTGCAAAAATGCCATCGGCGTTTGGAAGTCAGGCTTATTTCTGCGTAATACGTTGATTTAGCTAGGGAAATCTCGCTGATAAATTCCGCGCATTCTTCATCCTGAAAAGCCATGCGGTGGCGTCTGGCCGGGCAAAAGCACCCGGCCACGTTCAGCTTAGTCAGAGACTGCCTGAATGCCCAAAGCCGCCTGCACCACGTTGGGTTTCGTCGAATTCCTGCACCAGTTCGAAGTGCGCCTGTACCACCGGCACAAGAACAAGCTGGGCAATGCGCTCGCCGACCACGATGTTGAATGCGGTTTGGCCGCGGTTCCAGCACGACACCATCAACTCGCCTTGGTAGTCCGAGTCGATCAGGCCTACCAGGTTGCCCAGCACGATGCCGTGTTTGTGGCCCAGGCCGGAGCGCGGCAGGATCAGCGCAGCCAGACCAGGGTCGCCCACGTAGATCGACAGGCCGGTAGGGATCAGGACGGTCTGTCCCGGCTCAAGCAGGGTGTCTTGCTTGAGCATGGCACGCAGGTCCAGGCCGGCAGAGCCTGGGGTGGCGTAGGCCGGCAGTGGGAATTCGGTGCCGATGCGTGGGTCGAGGATCTTGGCTTGCAAAGCGTGCATGGAAATTAAACCTGGTTCAGCCGTTGGGCGATAAAAGAGATCAGTTGGCGGGCAATCTTGCCCTTGCTGGTCTGGGCGAAAAGTGTCGCGTGCAGGTCGCGGTCAATCACGCTGCAGGCGTTTTCCTCGCTGTTGAAGCCGATGCTCGGGTTGGCGACATCATTGGCAACGATCAGGTCGAGGTTTTTGTCTTTCAATTTGCGTGCGGCGTAGTCCAGCAGATGCTCGGTCTCGGCGGCGAAGCCGACGCTGAACGGGCGGTCAGGACGTGTGGCGATGGTGGCCAGGATGTCCGGGTTGCGCACCATTTGCAGGAGCAGGCCGTCGCCGCTTGTAGGGTCTTTCTTGAGCTTTTGCGGGGCGACGACTTCCGGGCGGTAGTCCGCAACCGCTGCCGAGGCGATAAAAAGGTCGCAGGGAATAGCCGCTTCGCAGGCCGCGAGCATGTCTCGGGCGCTGACTACATCGATTCGCGTGACGCGATCAGGGGTCGGTAGATGTACCGGTCCGGTGATCAGCGTGACGCGGGCGCCTGCCTCGACCGCGGCTTCTGCCAGCGCAAAGCCCATTTTTCCTGAGCTATGGTTGGTGATGTAACGCACCGGGTCGATGTTTTCCTGGGTCGGGCCGGCGGTGATCAACACGTGCTTGCCGGTCAGGGCCAAGTGCTGGAAGCACTCGGCGGCACACAGGGCCAGGTCGGTGGCTTCGAGCATGCGGCCCATGCCCACGTCGCCACATGCCTGGCTGCCCGATGCCGGGCCGAACACCTTGAGGCCACGGCTTTGCAGGAGTTGGGTATTGGCCTGAGTGGCCGGATCGCGCCACATGGCCTGGTTCATCGCGGGGGCAATGGCAACGGTGGCGTCGGTGGCCAGTACCAAGGTAGTCAGCAGGTCATCGGCGATACCTTGGGCCAGGCGGGCGATCAGGTCGGCAGTGGCCGGGGCGATCAGCACCAGGTCGGCCCATTTGGCCAGTTCGATGTGGCCCATGGCGGCTTCGGCCGCCGGGTCCAGCAGGTCCAGATGAACCGGGTGGCCGGACAGGGCCTGCATGGTCAGGGGTGTGATGAACTCGCTCCCGCCACGGGTCATGACCACGCGCACTTCGGCCCCTTGGTCCAGGAGCCTGCGAACCAACTCTGCGCTCTTGTAGGCGGCAATGCCGCCGCCGACGCCGAGAACGATGCGTTTCCGATACAGACGCTGCATTGGTTTGCCTTTCCAGTTCAGTGAAGCCAGTTCAGTGGTGCGTGCGATCTCCCCTCCCCAGGTGAAATCGCACGCAAAAAAGAGGGCCTACGATAACACAGCGTCTGCCCCGCAACAGCGGCGCACATGTACAGGGAGGTGGGATGAGTATTCGTGATTGGCCGGCGGCAGAGCGGCCCAGGGAGAAGCTTTTGGCGTGGGGCGCGGCGAGTCTGTCGGATGCTGAACTGCTGGCAATCTTCCTGCGCACCGGTGTCGCAGGTCGGAGCGCGGTGGACCTGGCGCGCCATCTGCTGGCGCAATTTGGCGGCTTACGCCCGCTGCTGGAAGCAAGCCAGGCGCTGTTCAATCAGCAACTGGGCTTGGGGCCGGCGAAGTTTGCCCAGTTGCAGGCGGTACTAGAGATGTCCCGGCGGCATATGGCCGAACAGTTGCGCAATGAATCGGCACTGGAAAGTCCGGAAGTCGTGCGGGGATACCTCAAGGCGCTGTTGCGTCATGAGCCCCACGAGATCTTTGGCTGCCTGTTTCTCGATTCAAAGCATCGGGTGTTGGGCTTCGAGGCGTTATCCCAGGGCACCATCGACGCTGCTGTGGTGTACCCCCGGCAAGTGGTCAAGCGCGCGTTGGCTTACAACGCGGCGGCGTTGATCCTTTGTCATAACCATCCTTCGGGAAGCGTGGAGCCGAGTGCAGCTGATCGAAAATTGACCAAAGTCCTGCAAAAAGCGCTGGAGATGGTGGATGTGCGGGTGCTGGATCACATCATCGTGGGAGATGGTGATCCGTTATCGATGGCGGAATACGGATGGATGTAACCCCACCCTTTCAGGTGGGGTTACGGTTCAGGGCTTGACGCTGACCTTCGAGAAATCCTGGCGCCCGAACGGACTTACTTGATAGCCGTCGACACTCTTGCGCGCGAGGGCGAACGCCGTCGGATGCGCCAGTGGCAGCCACAGCGCCTGCTGCTGGATTTGCGCCTGGGCCTGTTGATACAGCTTGCTGCGCACCCCTTGCTCGCTGGTGGTTTTGCCTGCACTGATCAGTTTGTCCAGCGCCGGGTCGCAGTAGCGAGCGAAGTTGGTGCCTGACTTCACTGCTGCGCAGGAAAACTGCGGGGTCAGGAAGTTATCCGGGTCACCGTTGTCGCCGGCCCAGCCCATGAACAGCAGGTCATGCTCGCCGGCTTTGGCGCGGCGAATCAGTTCGCCCCATTCGATCACTCGGATCTCGGCCTGGATGCCGACTTTGGCCAGGTCGGCTTGCAGCAATTGCGCGCCGAGGTTTGGGTTAGGGTTCAGCAGGCTGCCAGTGGGACGTGTCCAGATGGTGGTCTTGAAGCCGTCCTTGAGCCCGGCGCGATTCAGCAGGGCCTTGGCCTTGGCGAGGTCCTGTGGATAACCCGGCAAGTCCTTGGCGTAGCTCCAGGTGTTGGGCGGATAAGGGCCGTTGGCGGCTTCGGCGGTGCCTTCAAATACGGCTTTGAGGTAGCTGGCCTTATCGAAGGCCAGATTGATCGCTTGACGTACTTCGGGTTTATCCAGGGGAGGGTGCTGGCTGTTGATCGCCACGAATGCAGTCATGAATGCAGCGGTCTTTTCCACCTTGAGGGCTGGGTCTTTCTCTGCCTCGCCTACATCCAGGGGCTTGGGCGACAGGGCGATCTGGCACTCATCGCGGTGCAGCTTCTGCAGGCGCACGTTGGCATCCGGCGTGATGGCGAAGATCAAGTTATCCACAGCCGGTTTGCCGCCGAAGTAGTCCGGGTTGGCTTTGTAACGAACCACAGCGTCTTTCTGGAAACGGCTGAAAATGAACGGGCCGGTACCAATCGGTTGGCTGTTGAGTTTCTCCGGCGTGCCAGCCTTGAGCAATTTGTCGGCGTATTCGGCCGGGTAAATCGAGGCGAAGCCCATGCTCAGGGCTGCGAGGAAGGTGGAGTCGGCATGATCCAGAGTGAAGCGCACCGTCAGCGGGTCGAGGGCATCGATCTTCTTGACCAGTGTTGGCAGTTGCAGAGACTGGGCGTGAGGGAAGCCGCTTTGGGCGATCTTGTGCCACGGGTTGGCCGGGTCGAGCATGCGTTCAAAGCTGAAGCGCACGTCTTCGGCGGTCAGGCTGCGGCTTGGGGTGAAATACTCGGTGCGGTGGAACTTCACATCCGGGTGCAGCTTGAAGGTGTAGGTCAGGCCGTCCGGCGACACTTCCCAGCTGTCCGCCAGACTTGGCACCAGCTTGCCGCTGGCGGCATCGAAGTCCACCAGGCGGTTCATCAGTACGTCGGCGGAGGCGTTGGTGGTGGTCAGCGAGTTGTATTGCACCACATCAAACCCTTCAGGGCTGGCCTCGGTGCACACGCTCAGGTTGGTGGCGGCAGAGGCCAGCGGCGCGATAAAGAGAGGGGCAAGCAACAGCGGTAGGGCAGCGAGGCGCATATTCGGTTTCCTTTGCAGATCGAAGGCCCATCTGCGAGTGCAGTCTGGAAAAGTCCTACCGTAGTGCTCTGATTGATAAATGACTAGCCCATTTTTGCCTGTGCTTTTGGCTCAAATGCTGTTTTGATGGCGCCTCAGATTGTTTCGCCGTGCACTTTACGGTGCGTGCGGGCGCTGAAAATCATTCTGTGCGACGAGCGGTCGGCTGTTGTATCGGCCCCTCCTGGCAACGGTTCAGGCGTCAATGGTCGAGATTTACTCCGGTAAAAACACACTCGCTGTTGTTGCACCAAGGTCTTTCTGGTATAAAGCAGCGCTCTTTTCTAGGGGCCCGGTTCCTTCGCTTGTAGGTGTAGCCGGTAAGACCCTAAAGAAACGCGGCGCCTGGCGCCAAATGACTGAGAGATTAAGCGGCCAACCCATGCCGGGTTGGGCATGTGGTTTTAGAGGGCTGAGGCATGTCGAGAGTCTGTCAAGTTACCGGTAAGGGTCCGGTGACTGGGAATAACATTTCCCACGCAAATAACAAAACCCGTCGTCGTTTCCTGCCGAACCTGCAGCATCACCGCTTCTGGGTTGAAGAAGAGAAACGTTTTGTTCGCCTGCGTGTATCTGCTAAAGGCATGCGTATCATCGACAAGCGTGGCATCACTGTCGTGCTGGCCGAAATCCGTGCCGCTGGCAAGATCTAAGGAGCTCTATCATGCGTGAATTGATTCGAATGATCTCTAGCGCCGGTACTGGTCACTTCTACACTACCGACAAGAACAAGCGTACTACCCCGGACAAGCTCGAAAAGAAAATGTTCGACCCGCGCGTTCGCAAGCACGTGATCTACAAAGAAGGCAAAATCAAGTAATTGATTTTCTTCCTTGTGAAAAAAAGCCCGTCTCTCACGAGTCGGGCTTTTTTTTGCGTGGAATTTGGTTGATCAGGTCTTCTGTTCAAACACCACGTAGATCTTGCGGCATGGTTCCAGTACTTCCCAGGTGCCGCTGAAGCCAGCAGGAATCACAAAGCGGTCGCCGGCGCGCAAGGTCTTGGCATTTCCCTCGGCGTCGCGCAGCACGGACACACCCTGCACGATTTCGCAGTACTCATGCTCGGTGTAGCTGACCGTCCACTGCCCGACATCACCTTCCCAGACCCCGGCGCTCATCTGGCCGCATGGGCTGTTGTAGTGGTTGTAGACCGTTTGTTCGGGATCGCCCTTGAGGATTTTTTCGGCGGCAGGGCGATAGCGGTCGGGGGCGGTGGTGGCTTGGCTGAAGTCGACGATGTCCTGGATGCTCATGTGCGTGTCCCGTCTGGCCTGGGGTTGAAGTGCCCAAAGTCTATGTTTATTAAAATGAACATCGCAAGGGCGTTTACCCGCGTTATGTCAAATATATTGAAACATCCCCAGCCGCTGGTTTAGGGTGGCAGCTGCCTTTGAGCCGAACAGCTGGTTGGCGGGCAAGCATTCTTTGAGGCTGCCGGGGGACATCGCCTGGCCCTTGTATTCAATAAGAGGAGGACACTCGCATGACCACCCTGACCCGTGCCGATTGGGAACAACGCGCCAAGGATCTGAAGATCGAAGGCCGCGCCTACATCAATGGCGAGTACACCGACGCTGCTTCCGGCGACACCTTCGAATGCATCAGCCCGGTCGATGGCCGTCTGTTGGCCACTGTCGCCAGCTGTGACGCCGCCGACGCCCAGAGCGCAGTGGAAAATGCCCGCGCCACCTTCAATTCCGGTGTCTGGTCGCGCCTTGCGCCGGCCAAACGCAAAGCCACCATGATCCGTTTCGCTGCGCTGCTCAAGGCCAATGCCGAAGAGCTGGCACTGCTTGAAACCCTGGACATGGGAAAGCCAATCAGCGATTCCCTGAACATTGACGTACCCGGCGCGGCGAATGCCCTGAGCTGGAGCGGCGAGGCCATCGACAAGATCTATGACGAAGTCGCCGCCACGCCGCACGATCAACTGGGCCTGGTGACCCGCGAGCCGGTCGGCGTGGTTGGCGCCATTGTGCCGTGGAACTTTCCGCTGATGATGGCGTGCTGGAAACTCGGCCCGGCGCTGTCCACCGGTAACTCGGTGATCCTCAAGCCTTCCGAAAAATCTCCCCTGACGGCCATCCGCATCGCGGCCCTGGCTGTTGAGGCCGGTATTCCGAAAGGCGTTTTCAACGTGCTGCCGGGCTACGGCCACACCGTCGGAAATGCCCTGGCGCTGCACATGGACGTCGACACGCTGGTATTCACCGGTTCGACCAAGATCGCCAAGCAACTGTTGATCCGCTCCGGCGAGTCGAACATGAAGCGCGTATGGCTGGAAGCTGGCGGCAAGAGCCCTAATATCGTGTTCGCCGATGCGCCGGACCTGCAAGCTGCCGCCAACTCCGCAGCCAGCGCCATTGCCTTCAACCAGGGCGAAGTCTGTACCGCGGGTTCGCGCTTGCTGGTGGAGCGCTCGATCAAAGATACATTTCTGCCGCTGGTTATCGAGGCCCTCAAGGCCTGGAAACCTGGCAACCCGCTGGACCCGGCGACTACCGTCGGCGCGGTGGTGGATACCCAGCAGATGAACACCGTGCTGTCTTACATCGAAGCGGGTCACACCGATGGCGCCAAACTGGTGGCCGGTGGTAAGCGCATCTTGGAGGAAACCGGCGGTACTTACGTGGAACCAACGATTTTCGATGGTGTGACCAACGCCATGAAGATCGCCCAGGAAGAGATCTTCGGCCCAGTCCTGTCGGTAATTACGTTCGACAGCGCCGAAGAGGCTATCAAGATCGCCAACGACACGGTGTATGGTCTGGCCGCAGCCGTGTGGACTGCTGATATTTCCAAAGCGCACCTGACCGCCAAGGCCCTGCGCGCAGGCAGCGTGTGGGTCAACCAATACGACGGCGGTGATATGACCGCGCCGTTCGGTGGCTTCAAGCAGTCGGGTAATGGTCGCGACAAGTCGCTGCACGCGTTCGACAAATACACCGAGCTGAAGTCGACCTGGATCAAGCTCTAAGCAACACCGCAGGCCAAATGTGGGAGGGGGCTTGCCCCCGATAGCCGTGTGTCAGGCACTAAAAGTGCCCAATGATTCACCGCGATCGGGGGCAATCCCCCTCCCACACTGCTTTGTGTGTCCTCAAGAATTATCCACAGGAGTGTGGCAATGCGTTGGGCGACCTATTTCGCCGTGTTGGCCTCGGTACTCAGTGTCGGTCTGGCCCTGGGGGTGAGCATGCCGCTGGTGTCCCTGCGCCTGGAAGGCTGGGGTTACGGCAGTTTCGCCATTGGCGTGATGGCCGCCATGCCGGCCTTCGGCGTATTGCTCGGTGCCAAGGTCTCCAGTCGGCTGGCCTCCTGGCTCGGCACTGCCAACCTGATGCGCCTGTGCCTGTGGGCGGGGGCTGTGTCCATCGGTTTGCTGGCGATTCTGCCCAGTTACCCCGTATGGCTGGTGCTGCGGCTGATGATCGGGGTGATTCTGACCATTGTGTTTATCCTCGGCGAAAGCTGGATCAACCAACTGGTGGTGGAGCAGTGGCGCGGCCGCCTGGTGGCGTTATATGGCTGCAGTTATGCCCTGAGCCAGCTCTCGGGCCCATTGCTGCTAGGCCTGATTGGCACCGACCATGACTACGGCTTCTGGGTCGGCGTTGGCCTGTTGCTGGTGGCGCCGCTGTTGCTGCTGGGACGCTCAGGTGCGCCCACCGCTGACTCGTTCAGCGTGACCTTCGCTGACCTGTGGCGCTTCTGTAAGAGCCTGCCGGCGATCGCCTGGGCGGTGGCGCTGTTCGCCGCGTTTGAGGCAATGATCCTGACGCTGCTGCCGGTGTATTGCCTGCAACAGGGTTTTACTGCCGAGATCGCCTTGGCGATGGTCAGCACGGTGGTGGTCGGCGATGCGCTGCTGCAATTGCCCATCGGTGCGCTGGCCGACTACCTGCCTCGACGTACGCTGTTTCTGAGTTGCGCGGTGCTGTTACTGGCGTCCAGCCTGGCGATCCCATTGACGTTGCACACGCTGTTGATCTGGCCGATATGGGTAGTGTTCGGCGCCAGTGCTGGCGGGTTGTTTACCCTCTCGTTGATCCTGATTGGCGAGCGCTATCGTGACGATGCGCTGGTGCGCGCCAATGCCCATATCGCTCAGTTGTGGGGCATCGGGTGCCTGGTTGGCCCGCTGGTGGCCGGTGCGGGCAGCCAGTGGATCAACGGGCATGCGCTGCCGCTGTTAATGGCAGCCGGGGCGTTGGGGTTGGTGGTGCTGTTGCTGCGCCAGGGCGCATTCGGTACCGCACAGCCAGCCTGATTTGAAAGGCGATCGAATGTGGGAGGGGGGCAAGCCCTCTCCCGCATTGGATCTTCATTGTGCTTAGAGCATGCGTTCCAGGCCGACCGAAGTGGCAAACCAGGCATTGAAGCGCCGCCACCAACTGCCAGGTTCGCGGGTCAGGGTGTGCAGTTGACCGTTATCTTCGGTCACCCACACCACGTTGCCGTCCTGCAGTTTCGCCTCATAACTCAAGGCGGGCGCCATGCCTTGCAGCGCCAGTTTGCGCACGTGTTCCGCCAGTTCGGGGCTGTCCACCAGGACACCGACTTCGGTGTTCCACAGCACAGAGCGTGGGTCGAAGTTGAACGAGCCGATAAACGATTTCGTCCGATCAAAGATCATTGCCTTGCTGTGCAGGCTGGAATCCGAACCTCGGAAGGTGCCCCGGCGAAACAAGTGCGGGCCGCTGCCACCCCCGTCGCCCGGTTGGCGGCGCAGTTCATAGAGTTTGACTCCGTGCTCCAGCAGCGCCTTGCGATACGGCGCATAGCCACCGTGCACCGCCGGCACGTCGGTGGCTTCAAGGGAGTTGGTCAGCAGGCTCACGGACACACCCGCGTCGGCGCGCCCCGTTAGGTACACCAGTCCTGGCTGCCCCGGTACGAAGTACGCCGAGATCATTATCAGCTCTTGGTTGACACCCTCCAGCTCCGGCGCCAGCTGGGTGGTCAGCAGCAGGCGTGGGTCTGGGTCGGCCTTGGACAGCACCTTGCTCGGCGCGTCCCACAACGCCTGATTCCAGGCCCAGATCAACTCGCGACGCCAGATGTCCATGCGCGGTTGGGTCTGGTAGGCGCGCAGGCGGTTGTACAGCGCGTGATTCTGCTGGCGCGACTCGGCCAACGACGCCTCCAGGCGCACGCGCGCGACGGCCAGGTCGCCTTTGGAGGGGCTGTTTGAGACGAAGTCGTCGATGGGTTTGCTCAGGGCGCTGTTCCAGTACTGATCGAAACTGTGCCCGAGCTGCTCGGCCACCGGCCCGACGCTGAGCATGTCGATATCGGTGAAGTTCAGATTGGGCTCGGCGTCGAAATACTCATCCCCCAAATTTCGCCCGCCGACGATGGCCACGCTGTTGTCCGCCAGCCACAACTTGTTGTGCATGCGCCGGTGTTGCAGCGACAGGTCGAACAGGCGACCCATGGCCCGCGTCACACCCGTGCTGCGCCCCAGGTGCAGGGGGTTGAACAGGCGAATTTCGATCTTGGGGTGGGCGGCGAGGGTGGCGATGATTTGGTCGAGGCCGTCGCTGGTGGTGTCGTCCAGCAGGATGCGCACGCGCACGCCACGGTCGGCGGCTTTGAGCAGTTCATCTACCAGCATGCGCGTACTGATGCCGTCGTGGACGATGTAGTACTGCAGATCGAGGCTGGTCTGGGCGTTACGGATCAGCTCGGCGCGGGCCATGAAGGCTTCGCTGCTGTTGGGCAGCAGGCGGAAACCGGAGCGCCCCTGGTAAGGCGCGGCCTGTGCCTGGATCGAGCGGCCGAACGACGACTGTGCAGCCGGCAGTGCGTCGCTGGGGATGCGCTCAGTGCTCACCGTGGCGCAGCCACCCAGGCTCAGTGCTCCCAGCAGGAAAAGCGGTAAAAGCCGTCGAATCATCAAGGGAGGCGCTTCCAGATCAGAGCAGTTGTTGGCATATGACGGCAATTTCCCGCGAAAGGTCAGTCGGTCGACTCGGCCAACATCTTTATCGCGGCGGCACCGACCTTGCGTACCGCTTCTTCAATCTGCGGGGTTGGCTTGGCACCGTAGTTCATGCGCAGGCAGTTGCGGTACTTGCCCGACGCAGAAAAGATACTCCCTACCGCAATCTGCACACCCTGTTCCACCAGCACCCGGTTGAGCTTGAGGGTATCGAAGCCTTCCGGCAATTCCACCCAGAGCATGAAGCTGCCTTGGGGGCGGCTGGCGCGGGTGCCCGCCGGGAAATAGCGGCTGACCCAATCGAGCATCAAGTCGCGATTACGCTGGTATTGAGTGCGCATTCGCCGCAAATGCGGTTCGAAATGCCCGCCTTTGAGAAATTCGGCAATCGCGATCTGCGGTTGGGTCGCGGTGGAGCCGGTGCTGATGTATTTCATGTGCAGTACCCGCTCAAGGTAGCGCCCCGGTGCTACCCAGCCAATACGCAGGCCCGGCGCGAGGGTTTTCGAGAAGGAGCTGCAGAGCAGCACTCGGCCGTCTTCGTCGAAGGATTTGATAGTGCGCGGGCGCGGGTAGCTGTAGGCCAATTCGCCATAGACGTCGTCTTCGATGATTGCCACGTCAAAGCGTTGGGCCAGGGTCAGCAGTGCGCGTTTGCGTGCCTCCGGCATGATGTAGCCCAAGGGGTTATTGCAGTTGGGGGTCAACTGGATGACCTTGATCGGCCACTGCTCCAAGGCTAGTTCCAGTGCTTCAAGGCTGATGCCGGTGATGGGGTCGGTGGGAATCTCCAAGGCTTTCATGCCCAGCCCCTTGAGGGTCTGCATGGCGCCGTGAAAGCTCGGCGAGTCCACCGCGACGATATCGCCAGGATCACAGATAGCGTGGATGCTGGCGGACAGCGCCTCATGGCAGCCAGTGGTGATTACGATGTCTTCGGCGGTCAGTTGGCAGCCGGAATCCAATGACAGCCGTGCGATTTGCTCACGTAATTCCATACAGCCGAGGATGTTGTCGTAGTACAGCCCGGGCAGATCCTGACGCCGGCTTACGCGGGCGAGGCTGCGCAACAAGGGCTTCAGGGTGGGCGACAATACATCCGGCATGCCCCGGCCCATCTGTATGACGTCTTTGCGTGGCACGGCGCGAATCAGTTCCAGCACTTGGTCCCACTGAGAGATTTCCACCGGCCGCTGTGCTGGCCGGCCCACCTCCGGCAATGCCGGCAGCTCGCGGCCGACGGGTACAAAGTAGCCGGACTTGGGCTTGGGCATCGCCAGACCGTTGTCTTCCAGCACGCGATAGGCCTGTTGCACGGTGCTCAGGCTGACCCCGTGTTCCACGCTCAAGGCCCGTACAGATGGCAATCGATCACCGGGGCGATAGAAGCCCTGTTCGATACGAGTGCCCAGCAATTCGGCGAGGTTGACATAGAGGGTCATGACGGTCGCTCCCAATGGACCAGTACAGATAGGGGGAAAATACAGGATTCAGCCGCTCGGAGGCAGTGTCTGTATGGATTTAATAAAGGTGGGTTGAATCTGTAATGGTTTTTGCCGATCGCCCATTCTTGTCACTCAAGGCAACACGCCACTGAGGGGCAACAAAATGAACGGCATGAGCGATGTGAGGCTGGCGTTACACAGTCAGGAACTGGAAGCAGGGCAGCAGCGGGTACTGTCTGCGCTCACGGGTAACCGCTGGAGCCTGTTCTGGCATCGTCGCCATACCCGCAAGGCCCTGCTGACGCTGACCTGCGAGCAATTGCAGGATATCGGGCTGACTGTCGAACAGGCACGCCAGGAAGGCTTGAAGCCTTTCTGGCGCGGTTGATCACACCAGCTCTTTGAGGCGGTGCCAGAGCATCCCCAGCGCCAGCAGCGGCGAGCGCAGGTGCTTGCCGCCGGGGAAGGTGATGTGCGGCACCTTTGCGAACAGATCGAAACGCCCGTGCTGCTGGCCGCTGATGGCTTCGGCCAGCAGCTTGCCTGCCAGGTGCGTGGCGTTTAGGCCATGGCCCGCGTAGGCCTGGGCGTAATACACGTTGGGTTGATCCGCCAACCGGCCGATCTGCGGCAAGCGATTGGCGCCGATGCCGATCATGCCGCCCCACTGATAGTCGATTTTTGCGTCGGCCAACTGTGGGAACACCTGTAGCATTTTCGGCCGCATGTAGGCGCTGATGTCCTGGGGATCACGACCGGAGTAGTGGCACGCCCCCCCGAACAGCAGGCGACGGTCGGCGGACAGGCGGAAGTAGTCCACCGTCACTCGTTGGTCGCACACCGCCATGTTTTGCGGTAACAGGCTGGCGGCCTGAGCTTCGCTCAAAGGTTCGGTGGCGATGATGTAGCTTCCGGCGGGCAGCACTTTGCCGCTGAGGTGCGGGTTGAGGCCGTTGAGGTAGGCGTTGCAGGCCAGCACCAGAGTCTTGGCACGCACATGGCCATTGGCGGTATACACCTTGACCTCGGGGCCGTAGTCGATGCGCGTCACTTCGGACTGCTCAAACAACTGTACGCCCAACCCCTGTGCGGCGGCCGCTTCGCCGAGCGCCAGGTTCAGCGGGTGCAGGTGGCCTGAACCCATGTCGATCATGCCGCCCACATAGCGGTCGGAACCGATCACACTGCCCATCTCGGCGGCTTGCAGCAGGCGCACCTCATGGCGATAGCCCAGGCTGCGCAGTTCTTCGGCGTCTTCGGCCAGGCCGTGCAGGTCACGAGGCCTGTTGGCAAGGTCGCAGTAGCCCCACGTCAGGTCGCAGGGGATCTGGTAGCGCTCGACACGCTCGCGCACGATCTCCACAGCCTCCAAGCCCATCAACTTCATCTCGCGCACGCCATCGGCGCCGATCACGTTGGTGAACTGGTCCAGGCCGTGGCCGACGCCGCGAATCAGTTGCCCGCCATTACGCCCGCTGGCGCCCCAGGCGATCTTGCGCGCTTCCAGCAACACCACGCGCAAGCCGCGCTCGGCCAGTTCCAGGGCGGTGTTAAGCCCGGAAAACCCCCCGCCGATCACACACACGTCGGCAGTCACTTCGCCTGTCAACGCCGGGTAATCGGGTTGCGGCACGCTGCTGGCGGCGTAGTAGGAAGCGGTGTGCCGGGCGCTGGCGATCATGGGCGGAATCCCTGTTTGGAAAATTTGACGCAGGATACAACGGTCGGGCGAAGCTGTCTGCGCAGGGCGTTTTGCGTCAGAATCCACGCCTATTTGCCGTTCGGTACGTGTTTCGATGAGTTGCAACAGTCAGAAAGTCAGCGCATTGCGCCGTCAGATTCCTTCGTTCGAGTGCGTCCCCGGTTGTCACGACTGCTGTGGGCCGGTGACCACATCGCCCGAGGAAATGTCGCGCCTGCCGCGTAAGACCGCCGCCGAGCAGGACGCGGCCATGGACGAACTGAACTGCGTGCACCTAGGGCCCAACGGCTGCACGGTGTATGACGAACGGCCGCTGATCTGCCGGTTGTTCGGTACCACTTCGACCTTGCCGTGCCCCAATGGGCGGCGGCCGGTGGAGCTGATTCATCCTCGGGTGGAGAAGCAAATCCATGAGTACATGGCGAGCACCCGGCAAGTACTCGTCTAGCGGGTGTACTCGATCAAAATGCGGGAGGGCGTTGCGTCGGTTAGTCAGGAATCGGCAGGTTCAGGCTCTCTTTCACCTCTTCCATCACGATATAGCTCTTGGACTCCCGCACATGGGGCAGCTTGAGCAGAATGTCCCCCAGCAATTTGCGGTACGACGCCATCTCGGAAATCCGCGCTTTCACCAGGTAATCGAAGTCGCCGGACACCAGGTGGCATTCCAGCACATGGGGCAGTTTCAGTACGGCGCGGCGGAACTCTTCAAAGGTGTCGCCGGATTTGTAATCGAGGCTGATCTCGACAAATACCAGCAAACTGCCCTTCAAATGCTGGGGATTGAGCCGCGCGTTATAGCCCATGATGATCCCTTCACGCTCCAGCCGGCGGACCCGTTCGGTGCATGGCGTGGTCGACAACCCGACCTTTTCCCCCAGCTCTGTGAACGAGATACGCCCGTCGGTCTGCAGGATGCGCAGAATGTTGCGGTCGATCTTGTCCAGTTCCCGTTTGGTCTGGGTGTTGGTACGCATAGGGGATACGCCTCTGTGAAAAGGGTTTTTGCCGAGAATTGTCGCCAAATATAGGCATTTATATAGTGAAATGCACTGGTGATTGCTTTTTATACTGCGCCCATCATTGCTCGAATAACACACGTCAGCGGCTAAGCCCGCGATGAGGATATAAAAATGCGCGTTCTGGTTTTGGGTAGCGGCGTCATTGGTGTGACCAGTGCCTACTATTTGGCTCGGGCTGGCTTTGAAGTCGTTGTGGTCGACCGTCAGCCCGCTGCTGCCATGGAAACCAGTTTCGCCAACGCCGGCCAAGTGTCCCCAGGCTACGCTTCGCCATGGGCCGCGCCAGGTGTGCCGCTCAAGGCCATCAAATGGCTGCTGCAACGCCACGCACCGCTGGCGATCAAGGCCACGGCCGATATCGATCAATACCTGTGGATGGCGCAGATGTTGCGCAACTGCACCGCCAGCCGTTATGCGGTGAACAAGGAGCGGATGGTGCGCTTGTCCGAGTACAGCCGTGACTGCCTCGACGAGTTGCGCGCCGAGACCGGCATTGCCTACGAAGGTCGCAGCCTGGGGACTACTCAACTGTTCCGCACTCAGGCCCAGTTGGATGGCGCCGCCAAAGACATCGCGGTATTGAAAGAATCCGGCGTGCCCTTCGAACTGCTCGACCGCGCCGGCATTGCCCGCGTTGAGCCGGCCCTGGCCAATGTCACCGATATCCTTGCAGGTGCCTTGCGCCTGCCGAACGACCAGACTGGCGACTGCCAGATGTTCACCACCCGCCTGGCCGAGATGTGCAAGCAGTTGGGCGTGGAGTTTCGCTTTGAACAGGACATCCAGCGCCTCGACCGCGCCGGTGACCGCATCAACGGCGTGTGGATCGACGGCAAGCTGGAAACCGCCGACCGCTACGTGCTCGCCCTCGGCAGCTACTCGCCGAAGCTGCTCAAACCGCTGGGAATCAAGGCGCCGGTTTACCCGCTCAAGGGCTACTCGCTGACAGTGCCGATCACTAACCCTGCGATGGCGCCAACTTCGACCATTCTCGACGAGACCTACAAGGTCGCGATCACCCGTTTCGACAACCGCATTCGCGTCGGAGGCATGGCTGAAATAGCCGGTTTTGACCTGTCGCTTAACCCGCGTCGGCGTGAAACCCTGGAGATGATCGTCAACGACCTTTATCCTCAGGGCGGCGATCTGGCAACCGCCGAGTTCTGGACCGGCCTGCGCCCGACTACACCCGATGGCACACCAATTGTCGGTGCCACCCCGTTCAAGAATCTGTTCCTGAACACCGGCCACGGCACCCTCGGTTGGACCATGGCCTGCGGTTCCGGTCGTTTGCTGGCTGATCTGATGGCCAAGAAAACCCCGCAGATCAGCGCCGCAGGCCTCGATATTTCCCGTTACGGCAACCACCAGGAGTCCGCACAACATGTCAATCCAGCGCCAGCTCACCAATGAGCGCATGAGCCAGATCGTAGTCCACAGCGGTACCGTGTATCTGGCCGGGCAAGTCGGCGACGACATGAACGCCGGGATTGAACAGCAGACCCGTGAAACCCTCGCCAATATCGAGCGTTTGCTGGACCTGGCCGGCACCGACAAGACCAAGCTGCTGTCGGTGACGATCTACCTGAAAGACATCGACGCCGATTTCGCCGGCATGAACGCGGTGTGGGACAAGTGGCTGCCAAAAGGCGTCGCTCCGGCCCGCGCCACTGTCGAGGCCAAATTGTGCGAACCAGAAATCCTGGTAGAGCTGTCCGTCGTGGCCGCGCTGCCTTAAACAACGATCCCTCTCCCGGTGCCGAAGCTGTTGGTCGGTACCGGTTTTTTCTTCACTTAGCCGCCTAGAAGCCTGCCGCCATGCGTCCTGCCCGTGCCCTGATCGACCTCCAAGCCCTGCGCCACAACTACCAACTGGCCCGTGAAATTACGGGGGCCAAGGCCCTTGCCGTGGTCAAGGCCGACGCCTACGGCCATGGTGCCGTGCGTGTGGCCCAGGCGCTGGAAGCCGAGGCAGATGGGTTTGCCGTGGCATGCATCGAGGAAGCCCTGGAGCTACGTGCCGCCGGTATTCGGGCGCCGGTGCTGCTGCTGGAAGGTTTCTTCGAAGCCGACGAGTTGCCGCTGATCATCGAGCATGATTTGTGGTGCGTAGTGCATTCTTTGTGGCAACTGGAGGCGATCGAACAGGCCAAACTGAGCAAACCCCTGACCATCTGGCTCAAGCTGGATTCGGGCATGCATCGCGTCGGCCTGCATCCAAAGGATTATCACGAGGCCTACCAGCGCCTGCTGGCCAGCGGCAAAGTCGCGAAAATCGTGTTGATGAGCCACTTTGCTCGCGCCGATGAACTCGATTGCGTCAGCAGCAACGAGCAAGTCGCGGTGTTTGAGGCGGCGCGACAAGGCCTGGCGGCCGAGGTCAGCCTGCGCAATTCGCCGTCGGTGCTGGGCTGGCCGAGCATGACCAGCGACTGGGTGCGCCCCGGCATCATGCTTTATGGCGCGACGCCGTTTGGCGAAGACCATTCCATTGCCGCACGTCTGCAGCCGGTGATGACCCTGGAATCGAAAGTGATCTGCGTACGCGAACTGCCGGCCGGCGAGCCAGTGGGCTACGGCGCCCGGTTTATCACGCCTAAACCGATGCGTATCGGCGTGGTTGCCATGGGTTATGCCGACGGCTACCCGCGCCACGCGCCTACCGGCACGCCTGTGTTGGTGGCGGGGCAGCGCAGCCAATTGCTGGGACGCGTGTCCATGGACATGCTGTGCATCGATCTGACCGACGTCCCTGAGGCAGGTCTTGGCTCTACGGTGGAGCTGTGGGGCAAGAACATCCTCGCCAGTGACGTCGCGGTTGCCGCTGAGACCATTCCCTACCAGATCTTCTGCAACCTGCGCCGGGTGCCAAGGCTCTATTCCGGCGCTTGACGGTCAGGCACGAACACAGCTTCCTGGGATTTAGGCCCAAGTGTTGTAAATACTGAACGCTGTCGCCATGATAACGCTCAATTACAACAAAGCCTGAATCCTAGGAGGCTCCCGCATTGGACGTCGGCGAACGACTGCAATCCATCCGCAAGCTGAAGGGTCTTTCCCAGCGTGAACTCGCCAAGCGCGCGGGCGTCACCAACAGCACCATTTCGATGATCGAAAAAAATAGTGTCAGCCCCTCGATCAGCTCCTTGCGCAAGGTGCTGGGCGGCATCCCCATGTCCATGGTCGAGTTCTTTTCCGAAGAGATCCTCCAGGAAATACCGACACAGATCGTCTATAAAGCCAATGAGCTGATCGACATCTCTGACGGCGCCGTCACCATGAAACTGGTGGGTCGAGCGCACCCGAGCCGGGCCATCGCGTTTCTCAACGAGATCTACCCACCGGGCGCCGACACTGGCGAAGAAATGCTCACCCACGAAGGCGAAGAAACCGGGATTCTGGTGGAAGGTCGCCTTGAATTGGTGGTCGGTCTTGAAACTTTTGTGCTCGAAGCTGGCGATAGCTACTACTTTGAAAGTACCAAGCCCCATCGTTTTCGAAATCCGTTCGACGTACCGGCGCGACTAATCAGCGCAGCCACACCCGCGAACTTTTAAGAATAGAGGCGTCCTGCCAGCGTTGCAGAGACACCCGAGCTGTATTCCGCGAGGCTGAATCTCCCTTTATTTAATAGGGTTGTTTCGGCCCGGCGGGCTAACCGTTATACTTTCGCCGCCTGCGAAACCGTGGCCGCAGGCGTGAATAGCCACCATTGAGGGTGAACGCGTGAACCTAATTATGAAAATGCTGGCTGCACCAGCAACCGTATTGGCCCTATGGGCTGTGAGCGCACAAGCTGCGACCAATGATGATATTGCCAAGCGTCTGGAGCCGGTGGGCCAGGTCTGCGTCCAGGGCGAGGAATGCAAAGGCATGGAAGTCGCCGTGGCAGCGGGCGGCGGCGGCGGCGCGAAAACGCCGGATGACATCATCGCCAAACACTGCAACGCGTGCCACGGTACCGGCCTGCTGAACGCGCCGAAAATCGGCGACACCGCCGCCTGGAAAGAACGCGCCGACCACCAGGGCGGTCTCGACGGCATCCTGGCCAAGGCGATCACCGGCATCAACGCCATGCCACCTAAAGGCACCTGTGCTGATTGCTCGGATGAAGAGCTTAAAGGCGCGATCAAGAAGATGTCCGGCCTGTAACCTGCCGATCTTCGCCAAAAAAGCCGCTTACGAGCGGCTTTTTTGTGCCTGTGATTTACCCGTCGAGGCTGTTCTTTGCAGCAAAGACCCGGCAAGCTCGGTCCAACCCCTAATCATGGAATGTTCAGGAGGGTCGGATGGTGCAGTTGTGTTCAATCGAGCAAGCAGTTGACGACGTATTGGCGCGTTTGCCAGCGCATATTCACATGGGCATGCCGCTGGGCCTGGGCAAGCCCAATCTGTTCGTTAATGCGCTGTACCGGCGTATCGCCAAGCTGCCGGAGCGGGCGCTGACGATCTATACCGCGTTGAGCCTGGGCCGTCCGACAATGGGTGATGGCTTGCAGAAGCGCTTTCTTGAACCCTTTATCGAGCGGGTGTTTGGGGATTACCCGGAGTTGGAGTTTCTCGCCGCGCTGCATTCAGACAGCTTGCCGAAGAATATCCACGTGCAGCAGTTCTTCATGCAGCCCGGTAGTCTGCTGCACAGCACGTCGGCCCAGCAGGATTACGTCAGCAGCAACTACAGCCACGCCGCCCGCGATATCAACGCCGCTGGCCTGAACCTGGTGGCACAACTGGTCGCGAGCAGCGCGGAACACCCGGACCGCCTGAGCCTGAGCTGCAACCCCGACATCACCCTCGACCTGCTGCCCATGATCGCCAAGCGCCGTGAAGCGGGCGAAACCGTTTTGATCGTTGGGCAGGTTCACACCGATTTGCCCTACATGCCCGGCGATTCCGAGTTGGGCATGGACGCGTTCGACTACCTGATCGATGCAAAGGACAGCACCACACTGTTCTCCACGCCGAACATGCCGGTGGGGTTTCAGGACCATTTCATCGGCCTGCATGCCAGCACTTTGGTGCGCGATGGCGGCACCTTGCAGATCGGTATTGGCTCCATGGGCGATGCGTTGACCGCCGCCTTGCTGGCGCGTCAAGCCGATAACGAAGCTTACCGCCTGCTGCTGACGGATCTGGATGTGTATCAGTGGGCACCGCTGATCAGCCATGAAGGCGGTGTCGATCCCTTTGCCCGTGGCCTTTACGGTTGCAGCGAAATGTTCGTCAACGGCTTGCTGGTGCTGGCGGATGCGGGGATTATCCGGCGCAAGGTCTACCCGGATGTGGCCACTCAGGAACAAGCCAACGCCGGTTTGCTGGACGATGCGGCGCAGCCCGATGGGGTATCAATCCACGGTGGCTTCTTCCTCGGGCCACGCAGTTTTTACCAGCGTTTGCAGGAGATGACCCACGCCAAACGCCTTGAATTCAACATGACCCGCATCAGCTATATCAACGAGCTGTACGGCCAGGAAGAACTCAAGCGTTTGCAGCGCCAGGATGCACGGTTTATCAACAGCGCGATCACGGTGACGTTGCTGGGCGCAGGCGTGGCCGACCAGTTGGAGGACGGCCGCGTGCTCAGCGGTGTGGGCGGACAATACAACTTTGTGGCTCAGGGGCATGCGCTGGAAGGCGCGCGCTCCATCCTGATCCTGCGCAGTTGGCGTGAGTCGGCGGGGGAGGTCAGTTCCAATATCGTCTGGGAGTACGGACACTGCACCATTCCCCGGCACCTGCGGGATATCGTCATCACCGAGTACGGCATTGCCGACCTGCGCGGGCAGACGGATGCCAAGGTCATTGAGGCGTTGCTCAACATCACCGACTCGCGCTTCCAGGCCGACTTGATTGAGCAGGCGCAAAAGGCTGGCAAGTTGCCCAAGGATTTCCAGATGGATCCGCGCTTCACCGACAACACGCCGGAGCGGCTCCAGGGTATCCAGGCGCGGCATCGGCGTTTGTTCCCGGAGTATCCGCTGGGCAGCGATTTCACGGACGAAGAGCGGGATCTGTTGCGCGCATTGAACTGGCTCAAGAGCAAATTCAAGCTGACGGAAATTCTGGAGTTGGGCAAGGCGGCGCTGGATGCACCGGAGCCGGAGGCGTTTGCGGAGCACCTGAAACGGATGTGCCTGGATAAGCCGGAGGGGTTGAAGGAGGATCTGTATCAGCGCTTGTTACTCGCCGGCCTGCAGGCCACCGCGCACTAACAGACAAAAGAGGGCAAATGTGGGAGGGGACTTGCCCCCGATTGCGGTGTATCAGTCACCGAAAATATTGGCTGACCCACTGCTATCGGGAGCAAGCTCCCTCCCACATGTTGAGCGGTGTTGGCTTCAGATGAAGGTAACCACGCCACCGGCCAGCGATTTCACCCGCGCCAGCGACTCAACCCGATAACCCTGCGCATCCAGCTCTGCACGGCCACCCTGGAACGACTTCTCAATCACAATCCCCAAACCGGCAACGGTCGCACCGGCCTGCTTGATGATCGAAATCAGCGCCTGGGACGCCTTGCCGTTGGCCAGGAAGTCATCGATCACCAGTACACGGTCGCTGCTGGTCAGGTGACGCGGCGAGATGGCCACGGTGCTCTCGGTTTTCTTGGTGAAGGAATACACCGTTGCCGACAGCAGGTTTTCGGTCAGGGTCAGGGACTGCTGCTTGCGGGCGAAGATCACCGGCACGCCCAGGTTCAGGCCGGTCATGATCGCCGGCGCAATGCCCGAGGCCTCGATAGTGACGATCTTGGTGATGCCCGAGTCCTTGAACAGTGCGGCGAATTCATCACCAATCAGCTTCATCAGCGCCGGGTCGATCTGGTGGTTCAAAAAGGCGTCGACTTTGAGTACCTGATCGGAAAGCACGATGCCTTCTTCGCGAATTTTCTTGTGCAGTGCTTCCACGGAAAGCTTCCTCTAATGGCGCGGTCTGCGCCGAAAGTAGATTAAAAAGTAGTCGATTCTAGCGCTTTAACATCGCGCGTATGTCCGCCAGGGCGGTGTTGCCGCGTACGGCTTTCACCTCGGTCGGGGTGTCGTCATTGCCTTCCCAGGCCAGGTCATCCGGCGGCAGTTCATCCAGGAACCGGCTGGGGGCACAATCGATGATCTCGCCGTATTGCTTGCGCTTAGCGGCAAAGGTGAAGGCCAGGGTCTGACGCGCGCGGGTAATGCCCACGTAGGCCAGGCGGCGTTCTTCCTCGATAGTGTCGGCTTCAATGCTGGAGCGGTGCGGGAGGATTTCTTCTTCCATCCCCATGATGAACACGTAGGGGAATTCCAAGCCCTTTGAGGCATGCAAGGTCATCATCTGCACACCTTCGGCGCCGTCTTCCTCTTCCTGCTGACGTTCGAGCATGTCGCGCAGTACCAGCTTGCCGATGGCGTCTTCGACGGTCATCTCGCCGTCTTCGTCTTTTTCCAGGGTGTTCTTCAGGGCTTCGATCAGGAACCAGACGTTGCCCATGCGGTAATCCGCAGCTTTGTCGCTGGAGCTGTTGGTGCGCAGCCAGTTTTCGTAGTCGATGTCCATGACCATGCTGCGCAGGGCGCTGATCGGGTCTTCGCCAGCGCACTGCTCCCGAACCTTGTCCATGAAGCGCTTGAAGCGCGCCAGGCGATCGGTGAAGCGCGTGTCCAAGTGCTCGCCCAGGCCGATCTCGTCGGTGGCGGCGTACATCGAAATCTTGCGTTCGGTCGCGTAGTTGCCGAGTTTTTCCAGGGTCGTCGAGCCGATTTCCCGGCGCGGCACGTTGATCACGCGCAGGAAGGCGTTGTCGTCGTCCGGGTTAACGATCAACCGGAAGTAGGCCATCAGGTCTTTCACTTCCTGGCGTCCGAAAAAGCTGTTGCCCCCCGACAGACGATATGGAATCTGGTGGTGCTGCAACTTCAGCTCGATCAGCTTGGCCTGGTAGTTACCGCGATACAGGATCGCAAAGTCGCTGTAGGGCCGATCGGTACGCAGGTGCAATGTGAGCAGCTCGACGGCCACGCGCTCGGCTTCGGCATCTTCGTTGCGGCAGCGGATTACGCGGATCTCATCGCCGTGGCCCATCTCACTCCACAGCTGTTTTTCAAACTCGTGGGGGTTGTTCGAGATCAGCACGTTGGCGCAGCGCAGGATGCGGCTGGTGGAGCGGTAGTTCTGCTCCAACATCACCACTTTCAAGGACGGGTAGTCGACCTTGAGCAGCATCAGGTTTTCCGGGCGGGCGCCGCGCCAGGCGTAGATCGACTGGTCATCGTCGCCCACCACGGTGAACTGGTTGCGCTTACCGATCAGCAACTTCACCAGCAAGTACTGGCTGGCGTTGGTGTCCTGGTATTCGTCCACCAGCAGGTAGCGCACCTTGTTCTGCCACTTTTCGAGGATGTCGGCGTGTTCCTGGAACAGCTTGACCGGCTGCAGGATCAGGTCGTCGAAGTCCACCGCGTTGAACGCCTTGAGCGTGCGCTGGTAGTGGGTGTAGACGATGGCCGCGGTCTGTTCCTTGGGGTTGCGCGCGTTTTCCAGGGCCTCGGGGGGGAGGATCAGGTCGTTTTTCCAGGCGCCGATCATGTTTTTGATCTCGTCGACGCCGTCGTCGCCTGCGTATTCCTTCTGCATGATGTCGGTCATCAGGGCCTTGACGTCGGTCTCGTCAAAGATCGAGAAGCCCGGCTTGTAGCCCAGCCGCGCATGCTCCTTGCGGATGATGTTCAGCCCCAGGTTGTGGAAGGTACACACCGTGAGGCCACGGCCTTCGCCACCCTTGAGCAGGCTGCCGACGCGTTCTTTCATCTCGCGCGCGGCCTTGTTGGTAAAGGTCATGGCGACGATGTACTGGGCGCGGATGCCACAGCTCTGGATCAGGTGCGCGATCTTGCGGGTGATCACGCTGGTCTTGCCGGAGCCAGCACCGGCGAGCACCAATAGAGGGCCGCCGACGTAGTTCACGGCTTCTTGCTGCCGGGGATTGAGTCGGGACATACAGAATTCAGGGAGTCGTTGTTCAAAAGGGCGGGCATTTTAACAGGCTGGCAAGATTCTGCTGCTCTGGATCGACGGTGTGACGTACCACTCGATCTAAATTTGCCGGTTTTGCTACTTTGCCGCAGGATGTCGAGGCTTTTTGCGGTTAAAACAGCGACAAATGCTTACACCTGCGTATTTGATAACCCCTATCATTGGTCATTATCAGGCCGCACGTCATAATGCCCGCCGCCAACGAAACTTTGCAGAGTCTAGGGAGCTAGCTTGTCTACGCCTGTCGAACCCTTGCGTTTGCTGCTACTGGCCGATACGCCTGAGTGGGCAGCGTTGTTGCGCGAGTGCCTGGCGCCGATGGGCGATGGGGCTGTGCTGATCAGCGCGCCAAACTGGGACTCGGTGAGTCGTCTGTTCGAAGATGACACCAGCGCCGTGCTGTTGACCACGCCCAGCCTGCAACCTGGCCCTGGCCGTTGCAGCTTGTCGTGCGTGGTGTTGTTGGAGCAGGAACCGTTGGTTTCTCCGCTTGGCGTGAGTGATTGGCTGATCCGTGATGCATTGGACGCCGACACACTGCGCCGCTGCCTGCGCCATGTTCGTGAGCGCGGCTTGCTGGAAAACACCCTGCAACGCCTGGCCGAACAAGATCCGCTTACCGGTATCGCCAACCGCCAGGGCTTCCAGACCCTGCTGGCGGCGCGGCTGGCCGAGAACGAGGGCCGTGGCCTGGCCCTCGGTCACCTGGACCTCGACAACTTCCGCCACGCCAACGATGCCCTCGGCCACCAGGCTGGCGACCGTTTGATCCTGCAAGTGGTCTCGCGGCTCAAGAGCCAGCTCGAAATCGGCGACCAATTGGCACGCCTGGGCAGCGACGAGTTCGCTTTGCTGATTGACACCCGCCGCGCACCCCAGCGTGCAGAGTGGATGGCCGAGCGCATCACCGAAGCCATGGCCGAACCGTATTGGGTGGATGGCGAAAGCCTGCTGATCGGTTGCAGCCTGGGCGTGGCCCATGCCCGCGCCCGCGCTGGGGCCGACCCATTGATGTGGCACGCCCATATCGCCATGCAGCAAGCCAAGAGCACTCAAGGCTGCACTTTCCATATCTTCAACGAGCGCATCAACCGCAACGCGCGCAGCCTGGCCGACCTGGAAAGTGAACTGCGCCGCGCCTTGCGCCGGGATGAGTTGGAGCTGCACTACCAGCCGCGCCTGGACCTGGATGACGGCCACATTGTCGGCCTCGAAGCCCTGGTGCGCTGGCGCCACGGCGAGCGCGGCCTATTGCCGCCCAGCGAATTCGTCCCCCTGGCCGAACAGAGCGGCCTGATCGTGCCGTTGGGCTACTGGGTGATCTCCCGCGCCCTACGCGATATGCAGGACCTACGCGAGCGCGGCCTGCCGCCGTTGCACATGGCGGTCAACCTGTCGTTCCGCCAGTTTCAGGACAGTCAGTTGCTCTCTACCCTCAGCCGGCTGATTGCCGAGCGCGGTGTGGAAGCGCAATGGCTGGAGTTCGAGCTGACCGAAACTGCCGTGATGCGCCGCAGCGATCTGGTCAAACAGACCATGGATGCCCTCGGGCGGCTGGGTGTGCGGTTTTCTTTGGATGACTTCGGCACCGGTTTCTCGTCGTTCGTGCACCTCAACAGCCTGCCGATTGCCTTGTTGAAAATCGATAAGAGCTTTGTCGGTGGCATGGAAGAGCGCGAAGAGAATCGCAAGCTGGTGCACGCGATGATCAACCTGGCGCACAACCTGAATCTGGAAGTGGTGGCTGAGGGCGTGGAGACTCCGGAGCAGTTGGCGCTGCTGAGGCTGTTTGGCTGCGATCAGGCTCAGGGTTACTTAATCAGCAAGCCGCTGCCGTTGCCGGAGTTGGTGGAATACCTGACATTCGGCAAGGGCCAGCAGACGCTCGCTGGCGAAGTGTTCTAATCCGGCTGAGTGGCCCGGAACCCTTGGCGGGTTTCGGGTACTGCACCTTCCAGACCAATCATGCGCTTCATCTTCGCTTCAAACGCCCAAGTCAGGCTGACTGCCGCACACGCCAGCCCCAGCGCCAATCCCCACCACACCCCGGTCGGCCCCCAGCCTAGGGTGAAAGCCATCAACCACGCCGAAGGCGCGCCGATTAACCAGTAGCAACCCAGGCCCACCAGAAAGGTGGTCTTGGCATCCTTGAGCCCACGGATGCAGCCCATGGCGATGGTCTGGACGCCATCAAACAGCTCGAACCAGGCCGCGACGGCCAGCAGGCTGACGGCAAGCACGATCACCTCGTGGAATGCCGGGTCGTCATGGTCGAGGAACAGGCCGATCAGCGGGTCGGAAAACAGCCACAACACCACGGCAAATCCCAACATCACCGCCGCGCCAAAACTGATGCCGACACGACCGGCCATGCGCGCTTGCAGCAACTGCCCGGCGCCATAGTGCTGGCCGATGCGCATGGTCACCGCATAGGACATGCCCGCTGGCACCATGAACGCCACCGAGACGATTTGCAGGGCAATCTGATGCGCCGCCAATTGCGTACTCCCCATGGTGCCCATGCACAGCGCGGCGAAGGCAAACAGCCCGACTTCTACTGCATAGGTGCCGCCAATCGGCAGGCCCAGACGCCACAACTCGCGCAAGTACTGGGTGTTGAGGCGCAGCAGGCCGGCGCTCAGCGGGTAAGCGGCGTAAGCGCGGTTGCTGCGGATGTACCACATCAGCGTCAGGGCCATGCCATTGGCGACGATGGCAGTGACCAAGCCAATGCCCATCAATCCGAGCTTCGGCAGGCCGAACATACCTTCGATCAAGGCGTGGTTGAGCAGGTAGTTCAGCACCGTGCCGCCGAGGCTGATCACCATCACCGGAGTGGCCTTGCCAATGGCGCTGGTGAAGCCGCGCAAGGCCATGAAACTCAGGTAGCCGGGCAGGGCGAACGGCAGCATGGTCAGGAATTGCCCCGCCGACTGCACATTGGTATCGGTCTGGCCGAACATCAGCAGCACCGGCTTCAAGTTCCATAACAGCAGTGCCGCCGCCAAGGCCATCAGCCAGGCGAGCCAGAGCCCGGCCTGGGTCAGGCGAGTGGCACCTTCGATGTCGCCAGCGCCGTGACGGATTGCCACCAAGGTGCCCACGGCGGCAATCACTCCGATGCAGAAGATCGACACGAACGAATAGCTCGCTGCGCCCAGGCCACCACCGGCCAGCGCTTCAGGGCTCAGGCGAGCCATCATCAAAGTGTCGGTCAGCACCATCAGCATGTGCGCCAACTGTGAGGCAATCAACGGCCCAGACAGCCGCAGAATGGCCCAGAGTTCGTTACGCGCTGGATGCTGCATGATCATCACACTCAGAAAGTCAGAGGGTTGGAGAGGGTTGGATTCTCGGCCCTCTCAGCTCATTGCACAAAGGGATAAAAGCGATCATCTACATGATTAAAACTCATGCCTGACTGATTCTGGTACGGTTTCGGCATCCTGCTGTCGGAGCTTTCCTCATGTCTCGTCGTCTTCCTCCTCTTTATGCCTTGCGTGCATTTGAAGCGGCCTCCCGGCATAACTCCTTTACCCGCGCCGCCGAGGAACTGTCGATTACCCAAAGTGCGGTGAGCCGACATATCCGCACCCTGGAAGAGCATTTCGCCTGTCGCCTCTTCCAGCGCAGCGGCCGTAACCTACAGCTCACGGAAGCGGCGCGCCTGCTGTTGCCCGGTGTGCGCGAGGGGTTCGCGGCGCTGGAGCGGGCCTGCCATACCCTGAACGCCGAAGATGACATCCTGCGCATGAAAGCGCCGTCGACCCTGACTATGCGGTGGTTGTTGGCGCGCCTCAGTCGCTTCCGCGCATTACAGCCAGGCAATGAAGTGCAATTGACCAGCGCCTGGATGAATGTGGATGAAGTGGATTTCAACCAGGAGCCTTTCGACTGTGCGGTGCTGTTGAGCTACGGGCACTTTCCGGCGGATTGGGAGGCCAGCTATTTGTTTCCTGAGCTGTTGATACCGGTGGGCGCGCCGAATCTGTTGGACGATGGCCCATGGGATGTAAATCGACTCGCCGGTGCCGAGTTGCTGCACCCCACGCCCGACCGCAGGGACTGGCGCAATTGGCTGGAGCGCATGGGGCTTTCGAATCAGGTTTCGCTCAAGGGTGGGCAGGTGTTCGATACCCTGGAGCTGGGCATGATCGCCGCCGCTCGCGGTTATGGCGTCTCCATGGGCGATCTGCTGATGGTGGCCGAGGATGTGGCGCAGGGACGTTTGAGCTTGCCGTTGCCGACGGCGGTAGCGAGCAGGGAAAATTACTATTTGGTGTGGCCGAAAACCCGCCCGGGCGGCGAGCGCTTGCGACGCTTGGCGGATTTCCTCCAGAGCGAAGTGCAGGCCATGGTTTTGCCCGATGTCGAACGGCTTGATTGAATAATTCTGGCTCTATCACGCAACCGTTTGCGTGATACCCCTGCGATTCGCTCAAGTATTGCAAAGCGCCGCCGAAGTAGGGGTGTTGGAACCATCGTGCACCAACGTTTCCCACCAGATAATTTGCCGAGCAGCGCTATGAGATCAGGATGATCCTGGCCTCGGCCAGGAGCTTTCATGTCTCAACCTCGCGCCCGGATCGCCTCGCAGTTAGGTCTTGCATTAGCCGTGATTTTGGCTGTCGTCATCAGCGGCAGTACTGTTTTCGCCTTGCGTTCCCTTGACTCCGCCAACCTCGATACCCGCGAGGAACACTTGGCCAGCGAGGCACGACTGCTGGCCGACCAACTCAATACCTTCCACAGCACGCTGCGCGAGAGTACCCAGCGTCTGACCGGATTGTTTGAAAAGCGCTTCAGCGCCGGGTTGCGTGTGCAGGCTGATCAAATGGTCGCGGTGGCTGGGGTCCAGACGCCGAGCCTGTTGCTGGGCAGCGAAGTGCTCAATAACAACTTCACTGAAGTCGATGAGTTCAAGCAGATGTCCGGCGGTGTGGCCACGGTGTTCGTGCGCAGCGGCGACGACTTTGTGCGCGTCAGCACTTCCCTGACCAAGCAGGACGGCAGCCGCGCCATCGGCACCGTGCTTGACCGCCAGGGTCCGGCTTACCAGCGCGTGCTCGGTGGTCAGGCGTATATCGGCCGCGCGGTGTTGTTCGATCGGTCCTACATGACCCAATACAGCCCCGTACGAGACAGCAGCGGCAAAGTGATCGCTGTGTTGTTCATCGGCTTTGACTACACCGACGCCCAGGCCGCGCAGTTTGAGAACCTCAAGCGCTTCCGCATCGGTCAGACCGGCTCCCTGGCGTTGCTCGACGAACAAAAGCGTTGGCTGGTACCGCCCGCGGGTGTGCAGGCGTTGGACCAGTCGGTTGCGGTGATGCTGGACCTGGCCAAGACCCCAGGCAAAGGCCGCTTCTGGAGCGATAAGAACGAAGACTTCTACAGTGTTTCGGTACCGTTCGACGGCGGTCCTTGGGCCGTCGTCGCGAGCATGCCGAAAGCTGAAATCCGTGCAGTGACCTGGGCGGTCGGTATTCGCCTGGTGATCGGCAGCATACTGGCGATGTTGATGGCGGTAGGCGCCACGGTCTGGTTGCTGCGCAGCAAACTGCAGCCGCTGAGTGATCTGGTGCGCCAGGCCGAAGCCTTGGGCGCGGGGGACTTGAGTGCGCGCCTCAACGTGTCCAGCCATGATGAAATCGGCCAACTGGCCCGTAGCTTCAACCAGATGGGTGAAGCGCTTTCGACCATGGTTTCCCATATCCGCAAGGCGGCCGAAGAGGTCAACAGCCGTGCACAGGCACTGTCCGGGTTATCCGGCGGGGCCTATGACGGGATGGAGCAGCAGTCTGGCGAAATCACCAGCATGGCTGGTGCGGTGGAAGAGTTCAGCGCCACTTCGCTGAATATCGCCGACAACATGGGCAACACCGAGCGTCTGGCTCAAGAGAATGCCCAGCAAACCCGCATCGGCCGCACCTCGATGCAGGAGGCGTCGTCGTCGCTGGAACATATCGCGACCGCGCTGAATAGCACGGCCACGGTGATCAATACCCTGGGCCAGCGCTCCCAGGAAATCGGCGGCATCGTCGGTGTGATCACCTCCATCGCCGAACAGACCAACCTGCTGGCGCTGAACGCCGCCATCGAGGCTGCTCGCGCAGGTGAGCAGGGCCGTGGGTTTGCCGTGGTCGCTGACGAAGTGCGTAACCTGGCCTCGCGTACCCGCGAAGCCACCGATGAAATTTCCGGGATGATCCAGAGCATTCAGCGGGAAACCGGCAACGCCATCAGCACCATGGAGCACGGCAACACGCTGATGCAGGAAGGCCTGTCGCGCAACGCCGACGTGGCGTCGGCCCTGGCACGTATCGACGAGCAGAGCCGTTCGGCCGGTCAGCAGTTCGCGGCGATTACCACGGCGACTCAGGAGCAGAGAGCAGCACCGCGACATTGCTCAGCAGCAACTTGCAGAGCATCGCACTGGCCAACAGCGAGCAGCGGGAAGTGGTGTCGAACCTGGCGATTACGGCCAAGGAGCTAGAGACGTTGGCGGCGGGCTTGCGTCATGAGGTGGATCGCTTTCGCTGAGGCTCAATTGAGGGAGGCCGGGCGGTACTGCAAGGCCTCCTTCAAGTGGTCCCGCGTGATGGCATCCACCTGATCCAGGTCCGCCAACGTGCGTGACACTTTGAGCAGCCGATGAGCCGCACGCAGCGACAACGTCAGTCGCTCACAGGCGCTTTCCAGCCAGCCTTCGTCGGCTTTCAAAAGTTGGCAGTGCTCACGCAGCCTCGGCAGATCAAGAAAGGCGTTGGCACAGCCTTGGCGCTGTTGCTGGCGCTCCCGAGCCTCGGCCACCAGGGCTGAAGCCGTTGCCGTCGTATCTCCAACCTGCAGGGTTGGATTCAGCGCAGTTGTTTCCCGCGCCACGGTGAGGTGCAAGTCAATCCGATCCAGCAACGGTCCAGACAGCTTATTGCGATACCGCTGGACCTGCTCCGGCGTACAGCGACAACGCCCAGTGGGTTCGCCCATATACCCGCAAGGGCAGGGGTTCATCGCTGCCACCAGTTGAAAACGCGCCGGGAAACTCACGCGGTCGCGGGCACGGGAAATCACGATATGCCCTGACTCCAATGGCTCACGCAAAACCTCCAGCACCTTGCGATCAAACTCCGGTAACTCATCCAGGAAAAGCACGCCATGATGCGCCATGGTGATTTCCCCAGGCTGCGGTTTCGATCCACTGTGACATCTGGAAATTAATGCAACATGATTGGGCTACAGCCCGCATTCCACCGTATGATTGACCCTAAATAGATGCAACCTAACCACATCAATACGTGCAACTAGGTCTGTTATGGATAGCAATAGCTGCAACCAGCACCCATTTTCCGTCGCAAGGCGCGTGAAACCTACGACACGCAGCCTCTCTGGAGTGTTCGCTTTTCGCGGAGAGGGCGTTGCCTTCGAGTCTGGCCTCGAGCGTGATTTCCTCACCAGGATGGATTTCAGGACCGATGTACTGTCCGTTGTCTCGCAACCTATCCGACTCGATTTCGTCGCTAACAACGGTCGTTCCTACACCTATACCCCTGATTTTCTTGTTAGGTTCCATTCCCACACTCGCCAGAAACCAATGCTTGTTGAGGTTAAGCCTCAGGAAAACTGGCGGAAGTCATGGCGAGATTCGCTCCCGAAATGGAAATCAGCACTACGTCATGCCAAAGAGCAAGGGTGGGGGTTTCATATTTACGATGAGTCTCGAATCCGAGGACAGTCCTTGAAAAACATCCAGTACTTGGAGCGTTTCAGGAGTGCTGGTTACGAGGAGGTAGACCTGGACGCGATCATCCAAACGGTTTCGCTGATGGGCATTGCCACCGTGCAGTATCTGGCGACGCTTCACTTCAATGGTGCTGAGGCGTTGGGGAAGTCGCATATCTTTCATTTGATCGCCAATCGTCGACTGGACTGCGACATCTCTGAGTGCTTGGACGACTCGCTTGAAGTCATGGTGCCGCAATGAACCAACTTTCTAGCGCAGAACCTAGTGGTACCAAGCTTGACCGCTCACTGGTAAACGTCATGCCAGGTGGGCTGGTTTGCCACCAGATGGAGACGTTTCGCATCACTCAGGTGCTCGACTTTCAGTCAGTACTGGGGATCAACGTGGAAAGTGGCCGCGCCGCAGTCATGCCAATCGCCGAACTTAAGCCGTTCCTAGGCAGCAAAGTTCGGGGAGCCTACGCTGACTACGACCTCGAAGAGTTGGGGGCCGAAGAGTGGGCTACTGCTCAGAAACGTTACTCTTTCATTTCTCCTTTGCTCGGCATCGAAGGCCAATCTCGCAAAGCCGTCGAGAAACAGGCTCAAGCTGCTGGCGTAGACGTGGTAACCGTTTATCGCTGGTTGAAGCGCTATAAGGAACAAGGCGAAATCATCGCCCTCGTTCCTTTGAAGCGTGGGTGGAGCATGGGCCGATCACGGATTTCCGAACAGGTTGAACAAGTCATTTCCAAGACGCTCGAGGAGTACTATCTAACCGAGCAAAAGCCAAACGTGAAAGCGACAAGTGAGGAAGTTCGCCGCCGCTGCAGAGCACTGAAGCTACAGCCCCCCAACATCACCACCATCCAAGCCCGCATCCACAAAATTCCTGATCGTATTCGGCTGCGTAAGCGCGGCGACATTGAGCTGGCGGGCAACAAATATGATCCTCGGCCAGGTGGTCTGCATACTGATTTCCCGTTGCAGATTGTTCAGATAGATCACACACCGATGGATGTCATACTCGTCGACGACGTACATCGACGTCCGATTGGTCGCCCATGGCTGACGCTCGCCATATGCGTTTACACGCGAATGGTCACCGGATACTACTTCTCGATGGACGCACCTTCCGCAGTGTCGGTTGCAATGTGTGTCGTTCATTCCATATTGCCCAAAGAGCGATGGCTCGCGCACCACAACGTAGACGCATCATGGCCGGTGTGGGGCAAAATGAGCACCTTGCATAGCGATAACGGCGCAGACTTCCATACTCACAGCCTCATTCAGTCGTGTGTCCTTCATGGCATCAAGCGGGAATTTAGACCCAAGAAAAATCCACACTGGGGGGCCAAGATTGAGCGTTTGATGGGCACGTTCGCGGGTATGGCCAAGAGAGATAGGGGCGCAACATTCAGTAATCCTGGCGAGCGGAGTGAATACGATTCGGAGGACAAGTCGACCTATACCTTTGCGGAGTATGAGGAGCGCTTAGTCAGAAACATTATTGTGTACAACAACAAATACCACGAAGGAATTGAATGTTCTCCGATCACCAAATGGAACACCGCATTTTTCGGTGACAAGGACAGCAATCCTCTCCTGCCGCTTCCTCCTCGCGTGGTTGACCCTTGGTCTTTTCAGCTTGATTTTCTGCCAGCAGTCCGCCGGACGATCCGTCCAGATGGCGTTGAAATGGATGCGATGTATTACGCAGAAGCGCTTAGGCCCTATGTCGGAGCGCTTGATCACGCGACGAAAAAGCCTCGCAAGTTTCTGTTCCGGCGAGATCCGCGAGACATCAACCGCATCTGGTTCTACGACCCTGGTCTTCGAGAGTATTTCGAGATCCCGATACTGCGTGGCCGTTACCCCGGCGCTTCGGTGAGTGAATACGTTGCCGCCAAGAAAAAAGCAAAGCAGATGGGTCGCGATGCTCTGGATCATGAGCTTATCCAGCGATTGCTTGAAGAAAACCGTCAGCAGGAGGCTGAGGCGGCTGCGCGGACTAAAGCTGCACGCAAGAGCACTCAAAAACGCACCAACAACGCGAAGCAAACCACGCCCGCTCGTCCTAAGCCGGATGTTCCAGTATTGCCGCCGAAAACCGCGGACCTTTCGGAAATGCTATCCATTGATGACGTAGATACATTTGGAGATGTTTGGTGACCGACTATCCGCACATTGCTTCACAATTCAGAGAGGTTTTGCTCAAGACAGATCTTGAACGCCTCGATTTTTTGGAGGAGCCACGCTGGATTGACTATCAAGCGGCTAACAAGCTTAGGGCCATTCTGGACGGCCTGCTTCGGATACCGGAACGAACTCGTATGCCCAATCTTTTACTGGTGGGGGATTCCAACTCCGGTAAGACCTCGGTCGTCACACGTTTCAAGGATACAACTGGCAAGCCCTACATCAGTGATGACGCCGTCAGCGTTCGCCCAGTCATGTGTGTAGAAATTCACAAACCCGACGAGCGAGAGCTCTACAACGCGATCCTGAGGGAATTCTGGGCTCCACATAATCCGGCAGCCCCATTGCCTAAGCTTCGAGATCAAGCCTTCCATCTGTTACGAGGAGCTCGCACACGGATGCTCATCATCGATGAGATCCATACGGCTAATAATGGGTCACCGCGCAAGGCGTCGGACGTGATGAACGAGATCAAAATGCTCTCGAACACCTTGCATATTCCGCTGGTGCTCGTCGGTACCCGAAACGCCTCACAGTTGTTGATGCTCGATGCTCAATACGCCAGCCGTTTTGAGGTCGTAGCATTGCCCGTATGGACACCTAATGCGGATCTTCAACGATTCTTGAAATCATTTGAATCGGTGCTTCCGCTTAAAATGCCGTCCAAGCTTTACAGCCCTGACCTCACCAAGCTGATTTATACGATCTCGGCAGGAATCACAGGCAACATTGAATATCTGTTACGCGAGTGCGCCAAGGAAGCCATCAAAACCGGTGCTGAAGTGATCGACCGCTCGCTCCTCGAGAGAAACTCATGGATGCGTCCAACCAATGCAGATGGCACGCGTGTACGTATTCTGTAGATGCGGTATGGCCATTCGTACCGCCGCTACTTGAGGACGAGATCATCTCTTCGTGGCTGGTGAGGTGCGCCCTCAGGCATGGTTGCGACCCTACGACCCTTACCAATGATGCCTGGCCTGGGTACCGGATCTGGTGCAGTGACCCCGATCGAAGATTGAGCGCAGATCGTCTTGATACATTGGGCAGGTTATCCGGCATGCCGACGGATGTACTGCACGCTTCAACGTTACTGCCGGTGTACCGATCTGTTGCAGACAGAACGTCTTTTCCTGATGGTGCTGCTCTCTGGTTTCTCTGCCTGGGTGCTCGAAATCGTCGAAGGTGTGGTGGCTTGCAGTACTGCCCTCTGTGTTTTGCAGAACGTGAACCCTTCTTCCCTATCCAGAGCAGGCTTGCCTGGCATACATGCTGCCCCATTCATGAAGTGACCCTCTTGGATCGCTGCGGCTGCTGCCACGCCCCGTTATGCCCGCATCTGGTTACTCAGCCTCGGAAAGAGATAGGTCACTGTCATCGATGTGGGTACAGGTTGAGTTCGGCGCCGGTTGATCAGGCGTTGCCACATGCAGCAAGGTTTCAAGAGGTCACTGACGGGCTTTTTGCGGAGCGAACACAGAGTTATGGGGATACACAACTAGATCTTCGCGCATGGTTAGAGCTTGCCCATTGGATGCTTGGTATATTGCGCAGCGGAGCTCGTTCGAGCAGCCCATGTACTTCAGCTTTTTTCTACCGGCTGAACGTCAATCTTGACATGCTGCGTCAGCCGGCTACCGGGCTGCGATTTGAGCTGCTTAACCCCTCAGAGCGTTCCAGTTTACTTTCCGATGTCTGGAATATGGTGCAGGTAGGTCCGGACATACTGATGGATGCTGCCGCTCAGGAAGAGGTCAGGTCTTCGCTACTGATGCCGCGTGCGTCTCATCTGCCCGCAGCCTTAAAAGGTCTTGCAGCTGTGCTCAAAGTGTCGCACAAGGGCGTCGGGGGCCATCTCCACCCCGATGCGCCTCGTTCTCCCTCAAGCGTATTGATGAGATGGAATCGCCTGCTCAGGAAGTTTCAAAGATGACCAGTGCTGCGCCCTCAGCCCGACAGCCTCGTGACGAATGCCTGTGCGTTGGGAAAAAAGTCCATCGGATTCACAAAGGGCAGAGCTACTGCAGCACCTGCTATGCGCGGCTATTTAAGCGCAGGCTCTGCCGAGACTGCGGTAACTATGCCAGGCTCCCGATACCCCGACTTGATCCAAACGCAGTGTGCCGGCGTTGCGAAGCCTCGGCTCCATGCGTTCGGTGTCAAAAGGTCGGTAAGCCAGTGGGGTTGATGACTGCCTATGGTCCAGCATGTAACAGCTGTGCTCATTACTACCATGATCCTGAGCCTTGTGAAAAATGTGGTGATCTGTCCACACGACTCACGCGGGTGTTGAGCATCGATCCTGATCTTCGTTTTTGTCCCAAGTGTGTTCGGGAAGGCGCTGCTACGTGCCCTGAGTGCCGACATCATAGGTTCCTGATCGAAGGGGAAGATGGGCGCAAGCGCTGCAAGCTCTGCACCGAGGTAGGCCAAAGTCTTTGCCAGACCTGCGAAAATCCCATGCCTGCCGGACGAGGAAAACAATGCGATGATTGTGCTCGGGAGGCCAGTTTTAACCGACGGGCTGACATGCTTGTCGAAAGTTTCGAGCAAGCCTCAACACGTCAACAATTCGCCGACTTTTGCCAGTGGCTGAAAGATAAGATGGGAGCCCGTGCGGCTAGCCGTAAGCTCAAAAGCTATCTAGCATTTTTCAATTATCTGGACACGATTTCAGCAGGCATACCCTCCTACGTTTCGTTGCTTGAGCATTTCACGGCTGACGGTCTGCGCCGAATGCAGACGCCTATGTCGTGGTTGAAGCTCCGGTACGGCGTCGAGCCTGACGCAGCGATGAGGGAGGAGCATTCCGACAAGCGTCTTATCGATGAGATGATCGAGTCGGTTCCTGCAGGAGAGGCGGGTGATGCAATTACTGGCTACCGATCTTATCTTCAGAAGAAGCTGGCGGAGGGGCGTACAACGATACGATCTGTTCGCATGTCGCTGAGGGCTGCTTTCAATCTGCTGGCAGCAACGTCCCCTCTCTTTGACGCATTGCCCACTCAGAAGTCGGTGACGGCCCTTCTTACCCACACACCTGGGCAGGCTGCTTCCGCACAAGGATTTATCGGCTATTTGAACGGGACTCACGGCTTCAGCCTGTCTATCAAGGTGAATGCGCTGGCCAAAACGCGGGCGCGTACACATAAGTTAGAAGCCGAGATGCTTGCATTGTATGAAAGCGCAGCTGAAGGAGAGTCATTCGAGCGTGCCTGGATCAAGACGGCATTGATGCTTCTGCACGGGGTAGCAAGGGTGAACAAGAAAACGATGGTCTATGTCCCTGAAGCTTATGAAAACCAGTCGGGATTCAGTGTGAGCTTGAACGCCAAGCAGTACTGGGTACCCGGCCCGGCAGATCGGCCGTCATTCAATGCTGCCCCTACTCAATGAGGCCTGTCGGATGAAGACCATCCGATGCATGCGAGATGATAGTCGAGCAGCTGTAAGCATGGTATATCGGCACACCTGCCAGCCATACTTCAGGCAGGTGCCGCTGAAGTGAATGCAGATGGCCGTGAGATGCTCAGAACTGACGACGGCAGCGAGGGTACAATCATCGACTTCTTCGGATATGCTTGTTGCGGCGAATAGTAGGCTTGGCGATTCACTGAAGATCGAGTCGGTTAACCGTCGCATAGCGCTCGCACTTGTTCGGAATTCGAGCGCTGAGCATTGGATCTAAAACCCGTTGAAACAGCCATAGGGAGGTGAGAAAAGTCTGCCATGTCGATGTATAGATTCTCTAACGCGCAACGGTACGCAATTTTCCTTGCTCACGACATGAAGTGCTACCTGTGCCAAGTCCCGGTGGACCTCACCTCAATGGTTGTCGACCATGTTTTGCCCGAGTACCTTCTAGGCAAGCCTTCACTCCTGGACGCGGCGAAGACGAGTCTTGGCCTTGCCGATTCCTTCGAAGTGAATTCGTTCGAGAATTGGATGCCGGCTTGCAGTGCATGCAATGGAACCAAATCTTCTATTCAATTTGAGCCGTCCCTGATTGTTCAGGTGCTGCTGCAAAAGCTCGCAAAAAAGGCCGGTAAAGCTCGCAAGCTCTGCGAAGAACTCATTAGCGACCGAAAAGTGGCGAACGCCCTTAACGTGCTGGAGCGAGCGCAGGAAAGCGGTTGGAAATTCGAGGGTACGGCCAGAGACAAACTATTAGTCCTTCTAAAATTTGCCTCATTACGCGCCTTGGTGCGCAATGGACAGCCACTTCGTCTGACACCGTTGTTTCAGCTAGTGACCACTACAGTAGCGGACGCAACTCAATGGGGGGCCACCCATTGGTCACTACCCCCACGTGAGCCGGGAGAACCATCACTGGTGGTTCTGTTTCGGGCAGAGCAGGGCGAATGCGATGCCTGTGGATTGAGCCACCAAGTGTATCAACCCATCAATCAAGAAGGTGGTGGGGATAGTATCTGCGGGGTATGCCTATCTGAACTCGACTGGATGGATCCTGTGATCCTGGGAGACTTGCCAACTCACGTTGCAAACCCAGCTGCTTCAGAGAACTCCGTCCTGGGGGTTAAGGCCGAGAGTACCGGAGCTCCAGATCAACGCTGATACTCAGAACGCCTGATGCTTTCTCTCAGATGCAGCTACATTTCAGGTGGCAGATAAAGATTAAAGTCCTCAAGCGCTCGGCGGATCGTGACGTTTGCAGCGAAGGTGCCATTGTGACTGAAGTGCCGAAAGATACTGACTGGCGAACCTAGCCCTTCCAACTTTGAAAACTTGCCCATCACGTTCCGGATCTTATCGCAGACTATCGAAATGACTTGGTGTGCTTGCTGAGGATCGTCGATGTTCATGGATAAACCGGATATTTGCTCGTCTCGAAAGACACCACCTTTGCGTTTCTTTTTGCGCTGCAATTCAAAGATGTAAAACGTGCGCCCATCAATTACTGCCCGAATGATCAGCAGGCCTCGCAAGCCAATTGCGTTATCGGGGTACCTTAGCCACCTTCGTGCGCCGTTATCAGCGCGTTCGTCTACGTCAAAGGGTTTGAGCGTGTACAGTCTGAATTCAGGAATCTCTATAAATCCCTGCGCCTCCGAATACCAGGCCAAGCTAGTAAATCCGGCGTATGACTCTTTTAGGTGTAGGAGTTCTGACCATAGCGCGCCAAGGATTCCACCATCGCCAATAACGCGCCTTGCACGATGAACAATGTGACTGACCCCATTACGCCCGCCTTGGGGATCCCCCACGGAAAACTCGGACGGGGGGGTAACCTCTACAGCCTTTATCTCCTTGTTTGCATAACGTCGTTCAATCGGCGTGCGCGTGTAAGGGCAAGCAGGCCCCAGCCTAGCGAAAGTAGGGTCCGGTTTACTCCAGGAGCCGGCGTTACCACCGGGCTCCAGTTGATCGGTCACCGTGAATGGATCCTGAGGCTTGTCGACATCGACTGTGGTTTTTACCAACGGAATGGCTGTATCCGTTTCCTCAGGATCCTCTTTTGAACGGCTTTCACGTCGAATATCGTAGGAGTGATGCAGTGGCTCGCTCATCCCCAGAACTTCAAGGCAGAGGAACGTCGTACCATTATTGATCCAGCGACCGCGCATTTTTAGCCGTGCGGAACCTTCAAACCAAGGTTGCACCTGCAGACTCGTTTCGTTCTTCCCTCGGGCTCGGGCGTTGTCGAGTTGCGCGTACAGGTTCTTGGCGGCGAGCTCAGTTTTTAGGTTGTACTGAACCATGGCCAAGAACAGCGCATCCTCGTCAGGGATCCCTCGCGCAGGACTGACAGCCCAGGTTTCAGGATCTTTATATTCAAATGTCGCATAGAGGGTCTCGAGAACCTTTCGCCATGGGTAGGTCACTAAGACTCTTGCCATGTCTGATGTGGACCCATAGCAACGGTAAAGAAATTCGACGCAGGGAATGAGCAGGTTTTTTTCTTTGGGGAGTGGAAAGTTGAGCAGATCACTCACCACGTCATCCGTATTAACGCGACGTACTTCGTGGTCTTGTTTGAGGTACTGAAAATTGTGTTTTCCCGGAATACTCAGGTACGACCATAGGTCGTCAGTGAAGTCGACTACAAACTCGACAACTGGGCCGAAATCGACCTCAGCGATGCACTTACCGTTCTGCCAGATCGTGCCGATGCGGAAACTTCCCAGCCGACCGACGCCGATCGGGATCACGGTAACGCCAGCTAAACGATCATCCTTGTCTAGATAGCGGAAGACGACATCCACCATGGGGATCGACGCGGCATTTGGATTCCCTCGGATACGCTCGTACCACCACACAACCACCGTGCCGTGAACCATTCCGATCGCATCACCATCGTTGGTAGTACATAAATTGTCGCGAGGCGGAATTCGTTTCAAGCGAAGGGACAAAACTCTCTCCAAGTCTTCAGGTGCCAGAACGACGTCTGGATAAGCAGATGGTCAGGCCTGCTTTTAGCGTCGAAATCACCGCAAGTGGTAGGAAAGATCCACCAGCTTGGGCTAGGTCGCGATGGTGTCGTGGTCGTTTGCGAACAATGAGCTGATTGGAGGAATCAGCCTCCCACATCAGTCGGATTCAATCATGTTCGCGCCAATTCGCTTGGGTCGGGATCGGGCTCCAGCAGGAAGATTTTCCAATCTGGTCGCTGTAGGCAAGGGCGGCTGAGCTGATCATGGCAGTCTTGCGACGATTTTCTAGGGACACCTGTCCAGGAGTTCCATTGTCTCTTCTGTTGGGCCGCCGCCAATGGCTGAAGTAGCGCTTGTCCTGATCTTCTGTGATGTCCGGCCGGGCTTCTAGCCGGACGTCCAAGCGCGGTGTCGCTGCATGGGTAGCGATCGTTGGAGTGTTGTTGTTCAGCTGTGCAAGGAACTCGTTAGGGTTCAGGCGATTGAATGCTTCGCCGTTACGTGTCCTCAGCAAATTTGCGAGTCGCTTGTAATCCTCCGTGGGGAAATAGCTCGAGATCTCATAAGTTTCACTGACGTCAAATAGGAAAAATTCGGATTGAGGATGCGCCACTGTTCCACGACTGACCATCGAGAGCTTGTATGGTCGTTCGCCAGTGGAAAAGATGCACTCGAACTCCACAGCGCCGTGTTGGCTGCGAAAGCTTTGGTGCTCAATCGGCTCTCCATACTGATTCAACTGACCGAGCATGCTTCTGTGCAAGATTTCAAGGTTGGTGATTCTCAACGGTGTACCCTCATAACGGTAATCTCAAAACAACGGGCCCAGAAACGCCGGCAATCCAGCGTTTCACGCTCGCAGATCTGCTCATCGCGTATCTTCATAATCACCAAGCCGATCAAGCGCTCGCACAGATTCGGTAGCTGGATGACGCTGAAGTAGTCGATTGAGGTCTTCAGGAAGCTTTCTGTCGCGCAGAATCGCGTTTATACCAGTGCGGAGGTGGCTATTGAGGGCATATTTCGATTTGCCCTGGCTGGGCTTCTTGATCAGCAGATCGTGCTGCAGCAGAAGGTTGAGCACGTGAGGAGTACGATGTGCGTACTTTTCGTCAACACCGCGGCCCTTCGGAATATCAGTTGCCCACATGTAGCCTTTTTCCTTGCCGCCCCAGATATTGTTTTGAGCGAGCTTGTCCAGGATGAGTAGCGCCACAATGATGTCCAGGGCAGTCCGCGGCTCACCCGCAGTAAAGTGCTCGATTATACGACAGCGTCTAGGTCGTTACCCTTTCTATTCTGGGGGGGGCAAGACGTCAGCTGATAATGGCAATTTGATTTTTCCTTGGGATCCAATGTTACTATCGGACACCAAGATGCAGCTGCATGTCTTGACAGCTCGACGCATTGAAGTATTGTTTTCGTACTATCCTGGTTCGATTTTCTTACAAGCGGTGCGTGATGGACATCAAGACGCAAATTGAGACTTTGCTGAGTGCTTTCTGGGACAAGCGGGCGCAGGACATCATTGATGACCCTTTATCTACTGATGAACTGGGGGCTCCTTTAGATTCCATTTCCGCTGTCGATGCGTTCGTCGGTATCGACAAGCTGGTGCAGCGCAAGCTGCCGGTAGAGCTGATCATCCGTCATGGCGGGTATAACTCGAAGGACCAGTTTGTGAGCGACATCACCGACAAAGTTCTTCGGCATCTCAAAGAGGTACCGAAATGACCGACGTGACGCATTCGGACCGCAATGATCTCGGTGATCGCCTGCGTCAGGCCCGCGAGTATGTAGGGCTCTCACAAGAGGAAGTGGCGACAGCCTTGGGGCTGTCCCGTCCGTCGATCACCAACATCGAGCTGGGCGCAAGAAAAGTCGAGGCGACCGAACTGGGGAAGCTGGCGAAACTGTACCGCCGAACGTGGGAATACCTCTTGACGGGTATCGAGCCTGCTCCTAGCGGGCCTGAACAGCTCGCATTCCTGGCGCGGGCAGTGAAGGGTTTGTCCGATAAGGATCTAGAGGAAGTCGCACGCTTTGCTGAATTTTTGAAGCAGTCTGTGCGTATTCGCAAGGAGTAGACGATGGCCGCACGCGACATTGCGATGGCGACAGCCAAAGTGGCTGCCGAGGTCTTCGCGTCCTCTCGCGCCATGGAGCGCATCGAGCAAGACGGCTATACTCGCATTGACCCTTTTCGTATTGCGGCAGACGAGGGAGTGTCGGTTCTGTTGCGTCCTATGGAAAAGCTTCTCGGTGCTTTCATGCGAGAAGAAAGTCCAGGGATCCTTGTGAATTCAGCCCGTCCCGCCGGCCTTATACACATGACCTGTGCTCATGAGTTGGGGCATTACTTCCTGGGGCACCAGAGCGCCTTGGACGAGACCATCGAATACGGTGGCAAGGCCGAAGTAATGGAGCAGGAGGCTGAAACCTTCGGCTATCACCTACTGGTCCCACGACCTCTGCTGGGCATCATTTGCAAGCGTAAGGGGTGGAATAAGGCTTCGCTGACCAACCCTCATGTGCTTTATCAGATGTCTCTTCGTCTAGGGGTCAGTTACTCGGCCGCGGCTTGGTCGTTGGTCCGCCACAATATCCTTACATTTGATGTCGTCCAGGGGCTGTTGAAAGTACAGCCTGCTGCAATCAAGCAGTCACTGCTTCAAGGTCAGTTGCCGGACGTCACGAAGGACGTCTGGCTGTTCGACGAAAAAGACCAATCCTCTGTTCTGGAGCCGCGCCCGGAAGATCACCTGGTGGTGCGTCTTAAGAGCCGCGCGTCCGCTGGTTATCTGTGGCAGGCGGATTCGGTGGAACAGGTCGCCGATCAAGGTTTCACACTGGCTCCTTTCGTCACTGCGCAGGCTGTGGATCCGCAGGCCGTTGTGTTCGGCGCAGACCCAACGTTGGACTATGTGCTCACGGCTAAACAGCGGGCAGTCGAAGAGCCCCATCCCCTTATGCTTTCCGAAGTTCGCCCATGGATGGGTAAGCAGGGCGGCGACGCCTCTTTCCAGTCCAGAACTCACTTTGAGCCGATCTCCGAAGGGCTCACCCGCGAATCCAAACGGGCGTTGATTCGAGAGGTTGCCGGGTCGTGATAGCAGTCGAGTGTCTGGTCGACAGTGTCCCCGTCAAAGCGAGAAACCAGGGAAACCGGCCCACCTGCGTAGCCTTCGCCGTTACTGATTTGAATCGACGATTTGCTGATGATGATCTTGGGCCCGAGTATTTCTATCGCGCCACGATCCAGAGAATTCCTGGCTGGCAACCTGGAGACGGCGTTCAGGCGGCTGCAGCCGCAGAAGCCTCGCAGGCTGGACATGCTTTGGAAGCCGATTTTCCCTATCAGGCCGATGAGCCCGTCGTTCCTCTTGAGGCTCTCCCGGGAACGGTGACTTTGTTTGGTCACCCCATCCGTTTCTTCACCGCCGATGTCGATGAACTAGCCGACAGCCTGCGTGCGGGTGTGTCGATTGGGTTGGCCCTAAGGCTTACCTACGAGTTCTATGCACCAGTCGAGGGAGTCATCGCGTTTAGCCGCTCAATCGTCGCTGGAGCGATGCTGCACGCGGTGGTCGTAGTTGGGCTGGGCGTCGATGCTTTCGGCGGCGTTTGGTTTTTAATCCGCAACAGTTGGGGGGAAGAGTGGGGCCAGCAGGGTCACGCTTGGATCTCGGCTGAATATATCGCTGTGCATGCGACGTGCGCATTTGGAGTGGAACATGGCAGTCCTGATTCACCATGACCGAGTAGTGTCCGCCTGGCTGGCAGCGGCCCGTTATCTGGTGACGTGCCCAGATTATGTGGCTCGAAACCTAGTGTTAGAAATCACATCGCCTGGGGCCCTGGAGGCGCAAGACAGAGATGTCATCGGTGCAGTCGATACTGCAATCCGTCAGCGTTGGCCGGGCCTCAGCGTGCAGACGGTCGCGGGTACCATTTTTCCGAACGAGATGTACCGCCGAGAAGGGCGCCCGGCGTTCTATGAGTCTTATCTGAACGCAATGGATCGAGGGATGAAAAGCGGGACATGGGGCACCTATGCTTACCGAATGATGCGCAGAGTCAGTCGCGACGGCAAGACTGTCTTCAATCCGCTGGAGGTTATCGTTCGTAAGCTTCAGGCCTCCAAGACTGGACGCAGATTTCAGGCGGTCTACGAGCTGGGTGTGGTGGATGTCGAATACGACATCCATGACGACGGATTCGGGTTTGAGTTGCCGCTGTATGACCCTGCTGCCGATCGAAACAAGCCGATGAATATGCCGTGCCTAAGCCATATCAGTTTCAAGGTGACCGGCGACAAGCTGGATCTGACAGCGGTGTATCGGTCTCATTGGTATGGTCAGAGAGCTTTGGGCAACCTGATCGGGCTGAGCAACCTGCATAAGTTTGTCAGTGATCAGTCCGAATTCGACAGAGGAGTTCTGACCTGCATCGCAACGCATGCCTATCTGGATGTGGAATCGCTGGGCGGTGCGAAGGCCGCTAAGCAGATGCTCGCAGCGTTCCCTGACTAGAACAGCGAACCCTGTCGCTTCGAGCTAAACGTTTCCACTGGGATGTTGTACAGGGCACTCATCCCATTGCGGAAGTCCTTGATACCGCCGTAGCTGGGGTGGCGGATGGCAACGACTTCGACGTCAAAACGGCTTGCGTAGTTATAGGCATCCCCGCCAATGGCCACAACCCGACGCACACCGAGCCACTTGATCAGCGTCTCATTGAGCAGGTCTACCTTCTGCAGTTCGCGCGCGGTGAACTTGCGGTTGGTGAATGGATTGCCTGGCTCGTGCGGATGAAACGGGAAAACGTTCCACAGGAGCGGTGGAAGCGCGAGTGCTCTGAGCACTGACCAGATTTCGGAGGCGGTGCGCTCGACCACCGCAGGGCCGACCGTTGCCTGCTTGAAGCTCGAGCCAGGGTAGCGCTGCATCATCTCCGGCAGGTGAAATTCATCGGTGAGCGCAAGCCCAGTCCGTCGCCCGCCGCGATAGCCCAGATCTCTTCCCATCCAGATGGTGTCGACACCGATATCGGTCGCGGCCTTCAGATAGCCTCGCAGATTGCGCCGGCGTGCAGCGACGGCATCGCTTCGGTCATGGACGGGACACTTGTCAGCGTAGGGATTGAACACGTTGTCCAATTGCAGTTCAGACAGGGCATTCACAAAGGCGGTAGGGTTCATGGCTGCTCTTTCTTTTCTAAAGGTTCAAAGTGCATGGTGTGCTCTTGCACGTTGATATGTACAGTTCCGCCTCTGTGCTTCTGCAATTCGCGGAAAATCTGAAATCCGGTCAGGATCGCTTTTTCCCACTGCCAAAGCTTGCACGCCTCGACCTCGTAGCCTTCGACCATGCTTTCAATCTGTTTTAGCACGCTGTAATCCAGCGCGCCTGGGTTGGCCTCGATATAAAACTTGCGACTCTTGGCATGGTTGAAGATCCAGGTTGCGATGCCTTCCTCGATGATCATCGCGCGGGCACCGTCTTCGTTCTCGTCTTTCTTGGGGTCAGACTTGCGCTTGCGTTTAAGCAGTGCGCGCAATACTGGCGACCAGCCTAAGAACGCAACGTAGGCAAGATGGAATACATCGTGGAAGCGGTAGTCGTCCGGCTCGTTACTGTTGTCTGTGAGTCGATCCCCAATGAAAACACCCTTCAGGCTCTGAACCACATAGCCGTTCTCGCGGGTGCCTCGCTCATTGAACTCCATGGCCAATTCGTCGGGGAATTGTTCATGATCAGGGCACTTGAGATCAAACGCTGGGGGATAAACGGCTTCGTCATCCGGCCATCGGCTGAGTATTTTGTCGATGTTGCTCCGGGCCACATCCTCGAATCTCAGATCGAAACTGGCACAGGCTATGGCCAGCTCTGCCAAATGAATGCCGAGATTCAGGCTACGGGCTGCGGGAGCCAAGGCGCGCATAGAGTTAAACGAAACCTCGGCTAGCACACCTGCTCGGTTCGCCAACCTGGCAAGCTGAGTGGAGCGGTCGACATTGTCCGGGCTTCTGCGCATTTCCATGAGGCTGTCAATGTGCCGGAAAGTCACGGGCAGGATAGGGGGCTTCTCGCTTTCCCCAAACTCCGAACGCAGATATGCGATGCAGCTTGCACCTATTTCATCCGGGCCGACATCGACAGATGCCGCGATGTTGATCAGATACCACAGCGCGTCTCCCAGCTCCTCTGCAGCCAAGTCGTTGACGGAAGCTGCCAGACGGTCACGACCAACCTTTTTGACAGCGGAGAGTAGCCCTCCCACTTCACCGAAGTAGCCGAACTTCAGCTTCTGGTAACCGCCTTCATCTGTTTGGAACTGGTTGGTGCCGCCAGCTTTCAGTCGGTATTGAGGGATCGACAGCGAGGGTAGTTGCGGAATTGGTACCGGCATGGAAGCTCCCTTTCCATTGTCAGATGCCAGATTGGGCATCTCGATGAGCTTGGATCATCTCGGATCGCATCTGCCTTGCGCAACTGACAATTTTCTCTCTATCAGCGCCGTGCGCTCCCAGTGCCAGTGCCCGCGTCCTGACAGACTTGGTTACATCATAGTGTGGGTAGAGCGTCTTGGACTGGAACCAGGTACGTTTCAGACCGAGCTTATCGGCGAAGGCATGCAATTCTCCCAAAGAGTCGGCGACCAGATGGCTCCACTCACGACCGCGCCATTTGATCCCTTCTGCATCAACATAAACCGTCATGGCGCTCGCCTTGGAGAGAAAAATGTGCAAATATTTTGCACACACTTAGCAAAATATTCAATCAAAATGAATGCTTCTGAGCTCGGAAAATGTGTAAAAGCGGTGCGCAAGCGGAAGGGGTTGACCCTAAAGCACCTCCAAGAGAGGACCGGAGTTCACTACACCCAGATATCCAAGATGGAGCGGGGTGATTGCAAACTGCTGAGTAAGAATTTGCAAAAAATCTGCGATTTCTTGCACATCTCCAGTGCGGCTGGGATCACTCCCGTTGGATCCGAGAGCGTGGTGGACCAGGTTCAGGCGTTGATCCGCTCGTGGCCGCAGAGCGAAGGGGTGATTCGGCATTTCTTGGAGGGGGTTGAAATGGCGCTTGCAGGCGGGCATGTAAGGTAGGACTCGCGCTGTGCACTGCTTGCCAGCCAGGGGCGCTTAATGATATCGATACGCTATCAAGTGCTGATCCTGTTAGTGTTCGAGAAAATCGGATCCCTTATCTGGACAGTCTTGATGGCAAATCGTAAGCTACCGGCAATTTGATTGTGGAGATGGCTATTTGCCATCACTAAGAGCTGCCTAGGCTTATCAATAAAGCATCAAATGCATCGTGGTTGCGTCTACACTGCCTGGCAGGAGACGAACAAATTACGTCATTAGGCGTCCTAGAGTCAGGCCCACCGGCAAAGCTGGTGAATGAAGCTCTCCTGCATGATGCAGGGTTATGTGAACGGACTCGCTCGACCATGGATCAAACACCGTCAATGTTGCGAAAATTTCCCCAAGCCTCAGTCACTCCGCTCTCCAACGGGCTGTTTCATGCCGTTGAGCGTTTGAGTATGGGATTTGACTGGGCTTCGCCGCTGGATGCCCAGACCATGAGCAAGCTGGCGTCATTGGGCGACGGCATTGCGAACTCGTTGCCGCGAAGATTTGCGGTCAGCACTTCGGAAATTAAAGCGAGTGTTGGCCCAACTTCCGCAGCCCTATCCTCGCCAGCAGATGACGGTGGGCTGTTTGCAATATTGTTTGATGACAACGAAGATCAGGATGGGCCCTTCGATGTTAAACATGCCGAAGTCATTATCAACAACGAAGGCTTTACGTTTTCGGTACATGCTAAGTACGACGGCTGGGAAAAGACAAAAGCGCAGGCGCTGGAGTATTTTGCCGTTTTCTTCGATGAAATTATCAAACATGTAACCTTGAGTTCAATTGAATTCAGGGTTTCCAACATTTTTAGCCTTGAAGCGTTTACCGGCCGTCTTGATGATGTGTTGGACCTCGAATGTGATTCGCTGCCTCGACGCATCTTCAAGGCGCACGGGCTTTGGCATGTGGATGAGGGGTACTTTGATGATCACCATGAATCTGAAATTGAAAAATTATTGGTGAACTTGAACGTTTCCAAGGTTCAGGATGAGGGAGGGAGGATGTTGCATGTCCGCACTATGCATCAGTACAACTTCCACCCTGAGTCGAACGTTTCTTTGTCGCTGTCAGAATTGTTCGAAAGGTACGAGCATCTGCATGATATAAATAAAGCGCTTTTGGCAACCGTTCTGAACAAAGACACCGCAGAAGCCATCGGACTGGTGGATGATGCCAGGAGGACGATATGAATACCGTTCTTTCTACTGTTATGAAGCCAGAGCCGACGTTTTGGCGTGAGTCCCACAAGTCGTCGCATACCTTGAAGTCTACTTATTACGACGGCGGCTATCTGGGGGAGGTTGCTGCGTCTGGCTATGCGCTAATGTCTCATCATAGAACAGTAAATTGTAAAGCTGCAGATGCCGGCTGGCCTCGCGACATGCTGCTGACTATGTTCATGAAGTTGTTTGAGAGCTCATTACGTTCTGCCGCTTTATACGAACAATATATTCTCCATCTGAATATCAGTCGTACAGTCGCTGCTCTCAAGGAGGAGCACCAACTTCGCGCCTTCATTTATGGCGGTCACACGCAACTTACATTGCAAATCCCCAATCATGACTCGCTACCTGATTATAGTTACGCGTTCAATCGTCTTCAGGTATTTGTAGAAGAGCAGGAAGGTTGGGACGGGTATGGTGGTTTGCCGGCCTCTGCGCTAGTCGCGCAGCAGGTTGAAGCGTTCTTGGAACGTGTGCAATGTCAAAGAATACAGGTCCCCGGCTTGGCAATGGGTGGCGACGGTTCCGTTGCGGTAGTATGGAATAGTGATGCCCGCTACATCTCGGCAGATTTCGACGGTGGTGCCGAGTATTCATTCTTCATTACCGAAGGTGAAGAGTACATCAAAGGCGGCACAAGCCCGTCCGATGAATTAGACAGTGACTTGACCCAATACCTGATTAAGTATTTCACGGATGACATATACTCCCATTTGTAGCAATTGCCTTGCGGCAATGAAGCCTGGTGGCCATGTCGATAAGTTTGCAGAGCGCGTCAGTGTTCTGCTGACGTGTCCGCACGGCTGTTCACTCCCTGACCGAACGGTTAGTAAAGATTCCCCCCGCCCTGTTGATGACGGGGAGGATATAGCCGCGTGTGTCAGTCATCCGCACCACGCGGCGCCGGATGGGACCATCACCCACAAAGTGTTTGATCGCGCGTTTACTCAAGGGCTATCAGTTACCCGGCTAGGGATTCAAAAGCTGGAGGAGGTGTTGGCCTTCTGCTCGAAGATCGACACGGACAAGAGAGCCCGAAATCCCGAAAGGCACCCAGAATTGCGTTCCCTGGGCACTGTGACCCTGAAGGTTCACCAAGTGAGGGATGTGAAATTTCCAGATTGTCAGAGTCTGGCATTTCGCGTCTATGACACAGCGCGGCCAAAGGATAAAGCTCACGCCGACATCGTAGGGACCAAGCATTTTGGCGAGTACGAGAAGCTCGACAAAAAGGTCGAGCCTCTGCGCAAATATGTACAGTTCGTGCTGGCCAAAAGGATGACCCCGGCGGCTTCCTGATACTAGTGGCCAACGTCTTCCCCTAAAGAGTTTAAGGCGCAACCCTGGCGTTGTAGCGAGGTTTACGACCGGGTGAGCATTTTACCGCCAGGACGCTGGCCGGCCGAGATAGCCTCGATCCGGGATGGCCTTGAACCAGGCATCCACTTTAGTCCTGAAGTCTTCAGAGAATGTGTTCCGGTAGTTTCGAGAATTGGGGTAGAGATCGTCCCCTTCGAAGCGCCGTAGATGCTCGGGAATCTCCACCGCGTTCGCTCCCCAATACACGAATTCCTCAGCGATCAAAACGTTGTCAGCGTGTGTGTCTCGTTCAAGATTAGCCGGGTTCACCAGTCCTCCCGCTAAGCTATGATGGGAGTCCGCCTGAACCCAGTCTTCGCCATCCCGATGGTAGATATTGTCCCCGTAGGCCAGGCTTTTACTTGCGCGCAAGTTGGGCCGTTTGATCCGAAAGGCTTCATGATCCCAATAGTCTTGGAAGGGAAGTTTTTGGGAAACCCGCATTGCAAAGATAACCCGACCCTCCAAGTTCAGAGCGACGCTGCCGCAGCCGACGATAATGTCCCCCACCTCGGCAGATCTTCTGATCTGTGGTTTGCAAGTACCCAGAGTGCAGATACCGTGAAACGGATTCGGCGCAAAGCCATAATCCCTTACCAGCTTGTACGAAAAGACCTTTGGCACGCGACTCATTGGCACTTAACTCGATTGATTTCACGTTCTGGGGCCGGACTTCCGTCTGCGCGCTCCCAAACCTGCTCACCCTGGATGACATCACTCAGTCGAGGGCTGTCGATCGTTAGTACTGAGGTGGCATGGTCGTCGAATACCTGCGGTAGTTCTTCGACGTTTTCGGCGATGACCACGATGTTTTTACCACGTGCTGCGGCATGCTCGGCGGCACCTACCAAGCACCCGTAATCTTCCTCCGGAATCAGAAAAATGCTGATCGTTGCATTGTCGATACAGCTTTGGATTTCTGCGGGAACAGCATGCCCCGCTTGCGCGGCTTCGACTTGCTCTTGCTCGGCCTCGGCCATACAGACCTCATAACCTTGTTCGTTTAATTGTTGAGAGACCGCCTGGGCTTTCGGCTCGAGACCGTCCGTGAAAACGATGCATGCTTTTCCGCTACTCATGAATGGAACTCCTCGACTGCATGGTGGGTTGGTTAGGTGAACCACAGGAAGCGCACGGTGTTCGGCGCTACATTGCATCGGCGATGGCTATTCATCGTCGTCATTGCCCTCGCGAAAGCTGATCGTGTGATTCTCGAAATCAGCCATCACATAGCCTTTTCGCTTATCTACGAGCTCCCGAAAGATACTGAAACCGTCCATGATCGCCTTTTCCCATTGCCACAGTGCGCACCAAGCAACTTCATAGCCACGGACGAAATCTTGAATGGACTTCAGCAGGTCGTAGTCGACGTGATCCACTTTTTCGAACAGATCACATTCGAGGCCGCGGCCAAAGATGAACGTGGCGACACCTTCTTCAATGAGGATCGCCCGAGCGCCGTCCTGATTTTCATCAAGCTCAGGGTCGCATTTCCGTTTTAGGTGAAGGAGCGCCCTGAGTACCGGTGACCATCCCAGATGAACAGCGAACGCCAGGTGGAAGACATCGTGAAAGCGATAGTCATCACGCTCCATCTTGTTGTCTGTCAGGCGATCGCCAATGATGATCTTGTTGCACTTCTGAATGACGTATTGCTTCTCGCCTGCCGTCTCTTCCGCAATGTAGAACTCCAGCCGAGGAGGTAGTCGTTCATTTTTGGGCATATTGGTATCGAAGCGTGGCGGGTAGGTTGTCTGCGCAGGCCATCGACTAAAAGTCTTTTTGAGGTTCTCAAGCGCAGCCGCACCCATGTCGACATCGGCTGAGTCCGCTGCAGCAACCAAGGCCCGAAATATCTCCACCATATGCGCGGAGAGCTTGTCGCGGTTGTGATCGAATATTCCGGTCTTGAAATCATTGAGAAGGTCGCCAACACAGCCGGCGAGATCGAGTACCTGAGCACTGAATGACTCCTCAGGAACGGCATGTCCTTGGCGGCTCTGTACGTCTGCAAATCCCAGGTACGGGTCTGCCGGCTTCACGCTGCTCCAATCGGCCAGCTTGCGGAACGCCAGTTGAGCGATCGTAGATAGGTCGATGTGAGCGCGGGAGGCAAGTGTCGAGAAATACCAGAGCGTGTCCCCAAGCTCCTCTAGGATGGTTGCGTTATAGCGTTTGAAAGCCGCCCGATCGCGTTGCCGTTTCTTGAAGGCGCTAAGAAGGCTGCCGACCTCGCCGAACAGCCCTAAAACGGTCAGTTCCAATCCTTGGTCAGGAAGCTTGTCCGTTGTTTTCGCAATCTGCTGATAGGTGCTGATGCTCATCCAGCCGTCGCGAATCTCGGATGGCAAAATGACAAATTGTTCGGGTGTTTTGGATGGATCGATCCGGTCAGGCGGGGAAGGTGAAGTATGTGCGTCCATGCATGCTCCTGCTGATCTGAAATCCCAAGATCGACGGTGAAGAGAGCGAAGTCGATCTGCCATCAGCATGATGGATCCAATGTTCAGTACACAAGCCTTGGGTAAGCAGAATCAGACGGAGTGGTGCGCTGCCGCAACAAACAGTGACAATAATTTGTGAATTCCTATGCATCACAGGCGGATGGCTGTTGCAGCCATCCGGTCTTGTTGGAGGAGGCCCCTCCAGGCGACATGGAAGGGTAGTTATGACTGGCGATGCATCTCGATCTGAAAGGGTTTGCCGAATGGGTCTGTTGCTTGTAGCACCACAGTTTCATGGGAGACGGATTTCAGCCCATATTCATCAGACATGCCGCTCGGATAGGCGTCGCTCAGTGCCGGAGCAGGTTTACCCGACAGCTTTTCGACCAGATCTGGACTGATGTCCATCCCAGCGACCTCGATGGATTTTGTGGACGAATGAATGTTTTGCAACGTGATGGACATCCGTTTGCTGTCGGCGGACCAGTTGCCTGCACCCACCACGTTGTAGCTGAACTTGAAGGCCTGCTCGTCAATCTTGCCTTCAATTGTGATCACACCAGAAACATTGTATTTGCCTTCGTGAAAGAGGTTGGTATGCCCTTTAAAATTGAGTATCCCTCCGGTTACTGGGTATGAATAATCACTTTCCCATCGACCAATTACGTCAGGATTAAAATTGGTGAGCGGATTAACGGTGAGGTAGATGGCAGCGATGCCGGCTACACTTCCGAAAAATGAAACAATGGCGGCCAGGACTTTCATGGCTGGAGAGAGTTTTTTGAAGCGAGCGACGAGCATCGATGGTGTCCTTAGGGATATCGGAATTGATCCTAGAAGATGTAAAGCTCAACGAGCGAGCTTCATTGATTGTTGTCGGCAACGTCGGGAATTGCTGTAGGTCGAAGTGCATTGACTCGCAGAGAAAATAAACGTCGGGTCATGAAGCTGACTCAACGTCAAAAAAATCAATGAGAGTGGCTGTTGGCCAGTAGCGATTAATCTGATAGAAACGGTGATCGAGATTATCCCTGCTTCGCGTGAAGAGTCAGTCGGCTCATCGGCAAGGCATAAGCCAACCCATATGGAAATGAGACCGATGGATAAAGCGCTTCTTGAAAAGGTAGAAAAACTTATAGATGAACGATTTCTTTCGCTTGATTTACCACACTTGGACTGGACACTAGTCGCGTGGTACCTGTTGGTTGCATTTGAAGATCACCAGATGTGGATGTTCCGTAGCGCTGCAAAGGATGACTCGCTGCATCAGCGGCTTGAAGACCTGGTGGATCGGCTTAAATATTCAATAAAGCATGCACTGTTACGAGCTAAATCTGAAGTCAAGAGTGACTCAAATCACGAGGTCCCTCGAAAAATAGTAGGAGATCTGTACCGTCGCGCGATGACTGTCATTTGGGAAGGAAATAAATACAGTGCTGCGTTGCAGATAGTTTCTTCAGTGTACGACAAGAAAGTCGATCTAAAGCTGGAGGATAACGTCATCAAGCTCGAAGTGCTTGATGACGTGTATCATGATTCGTGCTATTCCGTGCTCGAAGTCATTGGGCACATCGAGCCAGGGACTATAACTTACTCGATGGATCTGCTCTCTTGGCTGAAAGCCGAGGACGATCTCCCTCTCATCATCAAACTCATTGCAGAGACTGTCACCTTAAAGAATCGACTTTTGCGTTATGAATACATACCTCATTTTGCGCACCAACTTGGGCTCGAGATGTGCCAGCAACCATTTCTCATACCAAAGGATTGGACGTTTGAATGGGGCGGTCGCGATGAGACGACGCTGTTACTTAACGCCTTGGCGATACGGTGTATGTATCACCTTGCCGTTGTTGAATTCGGTGCACGCAAGTTTATGTTGAAAGGTGGTGGCCATGAATCATTGGTGTTGGTCCTGGATAGGGAGCAACTGATCAGCGACCTCGGTGAATTGTCCTCGATTGACGACGCTGTCATTGGTATTTTTGTCGATCGTCTCACGTTTGGAAATCATGTCGATGTACCTGATCCTGCGCTGCAACCGCTGATCAAAATTGCACGCCGGAGGCTCGCCATTCCCTGCGTACATGTCATTACCTCTCACATGGAGCGGAATTTACTCTCCTTGCAAGCTCGTCAGGAGCCTAAAAAATTCGACGCTCAGAGCGGTCTGTTCGAACACGAAATGGTGGCGGACATTCTCTCCAAGATCAGTAAAAGGTGGCCGGTCCACAAGGCAAACATCAACGTGGCCCTCGGCAGCGATACTGAGGAACTTGACCTAGTATTGGTGGACCGAGAAAGCAAATCTGTATTTATTGGCGAGCTGCGATGGATGCTTCCGCCCGGAGACCCCCGGGAGGTCCAGAACCGGAAGAAGGTTTGTGGCGAAAAGGTTCTTCAGCTGCGCAGGAAGTACAACTTGGTCAAATCACACATGAGCGAGTTGCTGGAAAATGTATTTGGCATTCAGTCGGATGACTCATGGCAGGTGTATGGTGCGGTGATTATCGAAGGGTTCGGCGGTGCCAAGAGCGCAGATATCGATCTTCCTGTATTGATTAAGTACATCGCCGAGGAAGGTTTGGAGCGAGCAGAAAACCTTCAACAATTTGGCGCATGGAGCGCATCCTTGGAATGGCTGCCGCGGGAAGGCGTACATTTTGATAAGGATCACGACCACATTGAGACCAGCGAAGAAGACATTGAATACACAACCCTCGGTATCACCTGTTCACCTTTCGAATACCGTCAATTCCTAGGTGAGACCCTGAATAACTTTTCAACGCGTTTACAGGAACCGAGTTCAGTTTGAGTAACTTGCCCGTCATTACTCTGGGGGGGTGATGGATATTTATGTATCGCGACGGTACAGAGCCCAAGGCGGCCGTTTTGGTCGGTATGGGTATCGATTGCATGGCCTGACGGTTTTCGCCATTTACCTGTCGCACCATCACTTGGGAGGCAAAGTTCAAGACGTGGGTGGAAAATCTGAAATCCTCGCTCTCAGATGTTGTGGGTGGCGTGGAATTACTTGCCGAGAACGGCACCAATTACGTGGGCATCGAAGCCTGAATTTTATTCAATGGGAAGTGAGGCTGTTATGGAAAGATGGTTTGAGTCGCTAGGACACTGCATGAAAGACGGTGTGGTGGAACTGAAGACCAATCTAGAGATCTTTACCAATTTCAGTTTCATTCGAGCCAAGGCTTTTCAGGCGTTAAACGAAGGGGCTGCCAACTTTGCTTACGATGAAAGCGTGGAAACACGGTTCAAATTCGACCTTTCAGACGCTGGGATTGGCTCGGGCATCAAGGTTCACAGTGTCGAACTTGACGAGGATATCCGCTCCGAAGCGTTCTATACGGTTGAGATATTGTACAGCTACGAAGTATCAGAGGAGCTCCTTGAGTCGGAACACACCACAGCCATCGTGAAGCTGGTGAAGCTGAATCACCAACTCGTCGATTTTCTCAAGGTCAGCCTAACCCTGGCCGGCAAAGAATTTACGGTTGTGCCGTCAACCTTGAATCTGAGAATCCGTACACCCCATGGATGGTTCCGGGTTAGCCAGCATTCGGGCGAGCAGCCCAAAATTGAGCCTTTGTCGGTGGAGGTGTTCGATGGTTTCTTGAAGTCGTTGCAGGACGCCACAGCAATGTTCGCCAGATACTCGCTTGAGAAGAAGATCCAGAGCCTGGTGGAATTGATGTCCTCGGGACTCAGGCTGGAGACCCGAAATTTTGAATCGGACGCGTTGCTCAACTTCTATAAAGTCATCGAGGTCGTGGTCAAAGACCCTGCCTTCATCAAGCATTCCGTGGAGGTATTGGAGCGACCGCTGGCTTATGGCAAATCCATCGTGAACAGTGGCCAGCGAGCTCAAATCGCCTACGTTTGGGAATATCTGAAAAGGGTCGAACCTCAGACTGGTGATGACCTCCTAGAACTGCTCTTGGCCATTGCTGATGCACGTAACAATATTGCCCATGTCGGCACAGCTGAGCTGAAACCGAACATGGTGCCGGTTTGCAAAGCAGTGGCCGGGTTGCTCTTGCGTAAGTTCTTAGACCTGAAAACTGCTGCCGATAAGCCAAGAAAGCCTGCAAATTAAGCGCTACTAAAGCGGTCGCGTTTCATCCCAAGACATTGTCAGTGCTATGGCGAGGGTATTGCCTCCAACAGCGTAGGCAACACTTGCGCGGCCGAGCCAATGAGCATCAGCTCGTTTGGAGCCCCTAGGCAAACGTCTGCAATGTTGACGTGGATGACCGTCGCGCCAGATGTCGACGCGATTTCAGGAATATCCGCCGCAGGCCTGACGACTCCTGAAGTCCCGACGGAGATCAGAACGTCGCAATTTTTGACCTCAGCCAATGCTGCTTTCCAAGCTCCGGAAGGCAGATCCTCTCCAAACCACACAACTCCAGGTCGGAGTTTCCCATTGCACCGGGTACACCGCGGCGGCTCTACCCATTGTCCCTCTGCAGAAACCTGAAATTGATCAGTCGTGAGTACCGCCGTACGCTTGCAGGCAAAGCAGATCGGATTGATCAAACTGCCATGCAAATGCACGACGTTCTGAGATCCCGCGCGCTCGTGCAGGTCATCAATATTCTGAGTGATAACTGAAACCTGTATGCCGGTGCTCGCCAAGTGGCTAATCGAAAGATGAGCGGCGTTTGGTTGGGCTTGGCCAGCTTGGGAGCGCCGCCACAGGTACCAACCCCAAACCAGTTGAGGGTTCTCTCGAAAAGCCCGTGCCGTTTCCAGCTTTTCAGGGTCGAGTTTCTCCCAAAAGCCTGTGAGCTTGTCGCGAAATGTCGGAATCCCACTTGCAGCAGAGACGCCGGCTCCGGTGAAAAACACGACCTTTCGAGCGGAGTTCAAGGCTCCGATAGCTCTATCCCAGTCGTTCATTTGGGGAGGTCGCGTCTGCAGCGCAAACGAGCGGGGAGTGATAGCTGCTTTCGGTGGAGGAGCTGAAAACCGGACCCATCGGGGATACTTCAGGATCTGACGCCTCTTCGATCCGGCCCGCCAACAGAATCTGAAACGGATTTGGATAGTGACGCAGAAGAAATTTGGCGTCACGGCGTATCCGTTCGGGCAAAGATGAATCTTGGGATAGCTCAAGCAGAAATTCCCCCGTCTGGATGACTGCCCTTGTGCGTTCATTCGGCATGCTCATATTGAGGACCTCAAAGCAATTGCGCAGGAGTAGTTGAGTACTCATTCTCGGCAATCTTCAGTTTAGCTCTGTTGAGCTGACATGCCGATCTGCACTTTTTTGCCGCTTTAGGTGCTCCTGCACTTCTTCGGCCACGGCTACGGTGGCCGACCGCGACAACGAGCGAGCCCAGCTCTACACCCAAATCCAGACCCGGATAAATGAGCAGGCTGTGGTCAGGGAGCAGCAAAAGGCCAAGATGGCTGCTGTTCGATTGCAGAATTGAGAGTGATCGACATTCGCTGTGATTCCTCTCCAGTAGGTATCCCTAAGCCTTCGGGTAATGCGATCGTCGACGCATTCGTACGGCGAGTTCCCCGGATCTCTGGATGTCATCTATGATGCGTAAGGCGAATGGCCGCTTCTGCAGCTTTCCTTGACCCACGGCAGACTTACCTGAGGTATGGACTGGCGTTGGGATTGACTGCCATTATTCAAATAGCAACACGCAAACCAAGCTGAAAAATTTAAGCTGGTGACTCATTCCAGAATCGAACTGGACCCTTCCCCTTCACAAACGAACTGGGTGCAATTCGCTTGTGAAGGGGGACGCTCAACCACTAAGCTAATGAGTCTTAATGAGGGACAGGATAGTTTCTGCGCGCTCAGAACTGATACCGTACGTGACAGAAAGCCAACCCTTGCGCGCATTATGAATTCGTTCTTTAGTTTTAGGCAACTTCAAAATTTTTGCCGGCACCAGTTTGGCGAGCCTTTCGTTCCCAGGATCGAAATCCAAGTCTATGGCTGCAGCAAGATCGAGAGATAGTCGCGCGAGATACTTAATATCATGAAAGCTGAGGGAGTCAACTTGACTGGGGACTGATTTCATGCGGTAGCTCTCAGCGGTGCTGGCAAGTAGCTCTTTATTTTCAGCATAAAATTTCTTCGCGAATGCCTCGGCCTCCTCGCTTGGGTGAGCGATAGAGTTACGGACGAACCTATAATAATCAATAGACGCGATACGCCCCAAGCCGAGCCTGCTTTCGTGTATTTGCTTAGTCGACGGTGTGTTGCGTGCGACGCCCGCCAATGCGCTATCGCCATCAAATTGTTTCCACTCCTTATCGTGAAGGAGATAGAACTGACCTCGAGTGTCTGCAAAAAACAGATCAAGCCCGCTGTAAAGACTGACCAGGTTCAGTCGGATCGTGCTACTGAGCACTCGCTCCGATTTAAGCCCGGTTAGCTTTATTTTGTGCTTCGCAGCTACGAATTCCCAAGGGTCAGCTAATCCGAGCCCGTCTACAGATGGTAAGACTTCCTGTATTCCTACGTAGATGCCTGCGGCTACAGCTGTTAACTCGCCAACAAACGTTTTGAATGAGCGATAAGCAGCGGTCGAAAATTCTTTCTTCACGGCGATATTCTTAGTCAGGTCACCAAATTAATTGCCTTTGTAACATCACACAGGCGTCCATATCTAGCGGGCGGAGAGGGCTGAGTGACTTCTCATTCTAAGCTTGTACCCTCTGGCAGAGCCTGCACAACGGCACATCGGTGAGGGGCGATGCTTGATCTGAAGTGCCAAAGGTGGGCCGAACCTGCCCGCGCGCAGGTTGGCCTCAGTCAACACGACTCACACCGCGACAACGACAGCTGCTCGTGCGACGCCGGCAATAGGCCCTGGCAGTAGCATCGATCTGATCCTCATCGTGCGTTCTTTTCTCCTTCAATATCTCTCCAACGCTCGCTGATATGCTTTTCCGGGACGTGAAGCTCATCTATCTCCTAAGCTTGAAAACACAATCAAAAAGAGGGAAACCTATGGAAGACGATCCACGGCGCGCGTTGAGTTACAACGCCGCTGTTGAGGCTGGGCTGGAGCCTCGTTCGTACGAGTACAAGAATGTTCCCGAGGGTGTCTGGGCAGCGCGGCTCGACTTTAAAGTTTGGTCAGATCGAACAGCCGCTGGCCACCTCCGGTGCTACTTCACATCGCTTGCTGACAATTGCCGTTATCTACTCTCGGCGTTCCGACCAAAGCAGCCGGGCAGCCGACGCTACTCACCTGTTGATGACGGGATTGATTTCTCACAGCAGGGATTAAACGGGCAGATATTTCTATTGGAGGTGGGTAGAAATGCCAAAGGCAATGTTTCATGGATCGGTGCGGAGTTCGATGAAGATGAGTAATGCACTACAGCTGGCATCTGCTCGGACGCCTTTTGGAAGGTCGGTCGAACTGTGAAGAAACATGTCCCCTTTCTTTCGCCAGCTGCAATAACCAAAGCCCGCCACTCTGTGGAAGGCTTTTTTAGTTCTCGGCAGAGTATCTGCTCGACTGGGCGGTCCGCGCGGTCGGCACCAGGAGCGTTGCGCCATCAAGCACTCTGATTATCCTGGATCTGTCGGGATTGGTGGCGCAGGGACAGGAGAGGGCGAGCCGCTTTCGAAAATGTGATGCTGCTTCAGAATTGAAATCATGACCTGCCATTCTTCGGGCCGGGATTTACACCAGTCTCCTTCGTCTGGAGCTGATGGCAAAAGTCATGTTCCACACTGGCAACCTCACTTAATGATAGGAATAACGCATGACCAACCTAGGCGACATCATCCGGCAGTTTTCCATGGAAGGAGCTACTCATCTCTACTCCAGCTTCCCTGCCATGCTTACGCCAGCGGACCTCTATCGCGTCAAAGACAACCCGGCGCATAAAGAAGCACTCTCAGGATGCAACATCTATCTTATTGCTCGCCGTCCGCGGATTTATTTGAAGCCCGAAGGATTTACCTTGAACGGGCGGACAATCTCCGGTGAGTTTTTGGTACTGCGCGAACACGGTATGACCTCAGTCCCTTTCGTTTACGAGATCTGCGGTTCGTCGATCCCTGCAGATATACCGATCGAAGATGTCGCGGTGGCTCTCAACGGTACGTCACTGATCATTATGACGCCTGCGGGAAAACAGTTCATTGCCGTGAACGCGATTATTGCCGCCGCAAAAAGCTTGCTGACGCCGCACGACACCGATCTAGAGGTGCTGTATGTGGGACAGGCAATTGGCCGAACCTCGTCTCGCAATGCTTTGGATCGCCTGCTGTCGCACAACAAGTTGCAGCAGATCCTTGCCGAAACCTCAACGCATTTCCCCGAGCGCGAAGTTCTGCTGTTGCTGTACCGATTCGAGCACGGCAAAACGATCATCAGCAATGGCGGCGACTTCAATGTGGCGGCCCAGGCTTCTAATGAGCAGGATTCGGCCCACATGGATCGTTTGCGGAACGTTCGGTTGGATAGAAAGGAGGTCGTGTCCTTGGCTGAGGCAGGGTTGATCAACTACTTCAAGCCGCACTATAACACTCTGATCAAGACGAACAATTTCTCGTCGAAGGACAAGCTCAAGGTCCTGAAGCAGTTATTAAATAAAGGGATTGCCGGCCTGGTGCTGGAGCTTTGCTCGGTCAACTTACGGTCGCGGATCGGTACAGTTCACGCGGTGCCTATCGACCTAACCGAGATGATGCCAGATGAGGTTCTGGACGGGCGCAATCTTGAGGACGATGGCACGAAGGAGCAGTTGAAAGAGCAGTTGAAGCAAATGGCGCACACGCACTACGCCAGGTTTCCTCTCACCACCACTGAAGAAAGGAACACGTTCCTGCATGGCACTACCTTCGTCGGCCAGACCGAGGAGCCGTTGAACTGGTAGGTCTATGGCATGCCGAGGCTAGTTCATTCGCTAGCGCCACCGAAAACGCCTCACGATCGTTCGTACATCGGGCGTTTGCCGTACACAATTCCAAACTGCCTGGTCTTTGTCCGTGAAGAGCAGGTATGTGCCCGCTAGAACGCGATTTTCTGGGTTGTCTGACCGGATATTGAAATGCCTATTTAGTCAAAGTTATGAGAAATCAGTCGTTATGACTTTCGTCCCGTAAGTTGCATCTATTTCCGATTAGTTGCATCTATTTCCAAATGTCACATCCACCGCCCACCAGTGCGGGCCCTGACGCAGAGTGGTGCGGCTGGCGAAACGGCCGGTGCGGCCAATGGCTCAGCGGTGCGAGGCTGACCACCGACTGAATTGCCGCCACTTCCAGGGCCTCCTGCTCGCTCAGCGGAGGCAGCAAACCGGGCAAGCGGCTGGCAAGCAAGGTCTTGCCGGTGCCCGGTGGCCCGCTGAACAGAAGGTTATGTGCGCCCGCTGCTGCAATCAACAACGCCCGCTTGGCGGAGAGTTGGCCTTGCACTTCGCTCAAATCCGGGTAGGGCTTGTTCAGGTACAACAAACCATCGGATTTATAGGGCTCAATCGGCACTTGTCCGTTGAGGTGCGCCACCACCTGCAGCAAGTGATCCACGGCAATCACCTTCAGCCCCGACGCCAGGCAAGCTTCCTCTGCATTCGCCCGCGGCACTATCACGGTGCGCCCAGCTTTGCGCGCCGCCAAAGCGGCTGGCAACACACCTTTGACCGCACGCACTTCGCCGGACAACGCCAACTCACCCAGGCATTCAATGTCATCGAGCATCAACGCTGGCACCTGCACACTGGCGGCGAGGATCCCCAGTGCAATCGCCAAATCAAAACGCCCGCCGTCCTTGGGCAGGTCGGCGGGCGCGAGGTTGAGCGTGATGCGGCGCGAGGGGTATTGCAGGGCGGAGTTGAGGATGGCGCTGCGTACTCGGTCCTTGCTTTCCTTGACGGCGGTTTCGGGAAGGCCCACCAGCGTGAGGGACGGGAGACCGTTGGCCATGTGCACTTCGACGGTGACGGCTGGGGCTTCTACGCCGATCTGGGCGCGGCTGTGGACGATGGCGAGGGACATGCTCGTTCCTTGAAAGAGAGGCCGCTTCCTGCGGGTTTTTCAAGGGTAGACGAGGGGTGGGGCTAGCGAGGGAGGGAGGTTTTACAGAACGTATCCAGAGAACGACGCAGAACAAATGTGGGAGGGGGCTTGCCCCCGATAGCAGTGGGTCAGTTGATAAATATGTCACTGACCCATCGCCATCGGGAGCAAGCCCCCTCCCACATTTTGGCCTCGTTGCGTCAGTTACTCGGCCGTTGGGGTTAGCCGCGCTTCCAGTTCAGCCACCTTCGCCTCCAGGCTCTCCAGCCGCGCACGCGTGCGGGCCAGCACCACCATTTGGCTATCAAATTCTTCCCGGCTCACCAGGTCGAGCTTGCTGAAACCGCTTTGCAGCAAGGCCTTGAACTGGCTTTCGATTTCATTGCGGGGCAGAGGGGTTTCGCCGCTGAACAGGCGAGAGGCGTGGCCGCTCAGGGCGTCGAGTAGGTCTTTGGGCGCGAGCATGGGAAATATTCCGGAAACTGTTGGCGGGCAGTGTATCACGCAGCGTCTATAGTCTTTTTCGCGGCCTGCAGCGCACGCTTTTCGCGCATCGGGCTGTGCGACGGCGCACTGTTTTCGTGCGCATTGCAGCTGCCAAATAGTCCTGTGGGTGAGGTTAAGTGGGCAAAGGACTGATTTCAGTGATTTTTACGGAGCTGGCAAGGTTTCTGCTTAGACGATCATGACCCATGCACTGATGCAGTCGCTGTGACGAATGCAGTGCGCCGACGGATCAGGGGTACAGGTTTCGTCACCAGTGGTTCGCTGGCGTCGCAAAGGCAACTGCCCTTGCGACGATGCGTTACAAAGCCAGGCACTGCGCTTAGACTTGAGACGGGTTTGTTTTCCTGGGGCAAGTCCACCAATTCGGGAGAGAGTTTTCATGAAGCTAGTCACTGCCATCATCAAGCCGTTCAAGTTGGACGATGTACGCGAGTCGCTGTCCGAGATCGGCGTGCAGGGCATTACCGTTACTGAGGTCAAGGGCTTCGGTCGGCAGAAGGGTCACACCGAGCTGTATCGCGGCGCGGAATACGTAGTCGATTTCCTGCCGAAGGTGAAGATTGATGTCGCCATTGACGACAAGGATCTTGACCGGGTTATCGAAGCGATAACCAAGGCCGCCAACACCGGCAAGATCGGTGACGGCAAGATCTTCGTGGTCAATCTGGAACAGGCTATTCGCATCCGTACCGGCGAAACCGATACCGACGCAATCTAAGCCGCCAAACCCCAACGCCCCAGGAGAAAACAATATGACTCTGCGTAAATTCGCAGGGCTCGGAGCCCTGTTGTCCATCGTAATGCCAAGCCTGGCCATGGCGGCAGACGAAGTGGCTGCTCCAGTCCTCAACTCTGGCGACACCGCCTGGATGCTGACCGCCACCGCACTGGTGCTGTTCATGACCATTCCCGGCCTGGCGCTGTTCTACGGCGGCATGGTCCGCTCCAAAAATATTCTGTCGGTGATGATGCAGTGCTTCGCCATCACTGGCCTGATCAGCATCCTGTGGGTCGTCTACGGCTACAGCATTGCGTTCGATACCACCGGTATGGAACAGGGTGTGGTCAACTTCAATTCCTTCTTCGGCGGCATGGGCAAGGCGTTCCTGGCGGGTGTGACCCCAGCCAGCATCACCGGGCCTGCGGCGTTGTTCCCGGAAGCGGTGTTCATCACCTTCCAGATGACCTTCGCCATCATCACCCCGGCGCTGATCGTCGGTGCCTTCGCTGAGCGTATGAAGTTCTCTGCGATGCTGATCTTCATGGGCATCTGGTTCACCCTGGTTTATGCGCCAATCGCGCACATGGTCTGGAGCGGCAACGGCGGCCTGATGTGGGACTGGGGCGTGCTGGACTTTGCCGGCGGCACCGTGGTGCACATCAACGCCGGTGTGGCTGGGCTGGTGGCGTGCATCGTGCTCGGCAAGCGTAAAGGCTTCCCTACCACCCCGATGGCACCGCACAACTTGGGTTACACCCTGGTGGGCGCGGCAATGCTGTGGATCGGTTGGTTCGGCTTCAACGCCGGCTCCGCTGCTGCGGCCAACGGCACTGCTGGCATGGCGATGCTGGTCACTCAGATCGCTACCGCTGCTGCGGCGTTGGGCTGGATGTTCGCCGAGTGGATCACTCACGGCAAGCCAAGTGCACTGGGCATCGCCTCGGGCGTAGTCGCTGGTCTGGTAGCTGTAACACCAGCCGCCGGCACCGTTGGCCCGATGGGCGCTCTGGTAATCGGCCTGGTGGCCGGTGTGGTCTGCTTCTTCTGCGCGACCAGCCTCAAGCGTAAGCTGGGCTACGACGACTCCCTGGACGCATTCGGCGTGCACGGTATCGGCGGCATCGTCGGTGCGATCCTCACAGGTGTATTCGCAGCCCCTGCTTTGGGCGGCTTCGGCACCGTCACTGACATCGCGGCTCAAGTCTGGATCCAGTGCAAGGGTGTTGGCTTCACCGTGATCTACACGGCGATCGTCACCTACGTCATCCTCAAGGTGCTCGATATGGTCATTGGCCTGCGTGTTACCGAAGAGGAAGAGGCTGTCGGCCTCGACCTGGCGCAACACAACGAACGCGGCTACAACTTGTAAGTGCGCGTAAAAAAAATGCCCGGCTTGCCGGGCATTTTTTTGCCTGGCGTTTGTCAGTCGTAAGACGCTGTGCCGGTTTTTGCGCAAAGTTTGTGATCGGCCGCACACGGCACTTTTCAGTGTGCGAATGTCTTACAGGCACGTAGGCGTATTCGGCACTTTGTTTTTTCCCAGAGCGCGCTAGAATGCGCGCCGATGGGCGGAGAACTCTATGTGGCAACAGACCCTGATTACCCTGCGGGCCAAGCCCCGGGGCTTTCACTTGGTGACCGATGAGTTGCTTGCCGGCTTGCCTGAATTGAAGGCGTGTCGTGTGGGCCTGTTACACCTGTGGTTGCAGCACACCTCGGCTTCTCTGACCGTCAACGAGAATGCCGATCCGGCGGTTCGCCGTGACTTCGAACGTTTTTTCAACTTGCTGGTGCCGCAAGGCCGTGCCGGGTTCGAACACAATGACGAGGGTCCGGATGATCTGCCGGCGCACTTCAAGGCCAGTCTCCTGGGCTGCCAGCTGAGTTTGCCGGTCAAGGCCGGCCGCTTGGCGATGGGTACCTGGCAAGGTGTTTATCTGGGCGAGCACCGTGATCATGGCGGTGCTCGTAAAGTCCTCGCCACCTTGCACGGTGACGGGGCGTAAGCCACTGGTTATCCAGTGGATGTTGATTTTTCCCTGGCGACCTCGACAGAGGGCGAAGCTGGGCTATAACTAATCTGCTTTTCGCAAGTCATGAGGTAGAACATGAGCGACGATGATCTGGAAAACGACGAACTCGAAGTAGGTGACGAAGACGACACCGAAGAAGGTCTTGAAGCTGCAGCGGAAGACGTTGCGGACGACGATGGTGGCGATGATGCGCCTGCCCCTGCGGCCAAAGGCAAAGCCAAGGCAGCTGTTTCGGTAGATGAATTGCCGAGCGTTGAGGCCAAGAACAAAGAGCGCGATGCTCTGGCCCGTGCGATGGAAGAATTCCTCGCTAAAGGCGGCAGAGTGCAGGAAGTCGAGGCTAACGTGGTGGCAGACCCACCCAAGAAGCCGGATAACAAGTACGGCAGCCGACCTATCTGAGGTCAGTCACCTGCTTGTAAGAAAAAGCCCGCCGTCGCTGCGGGCTTTTTCATGCTTGCTGATTTATTTGAGCTTCGTGGTGATCCCTATATTGGGATCTCTAGTACTACTGCCACTTGCGGAGTAATTCCGGCAGCTCCGTAAGGCTACGAATCTCCGCGTCGGGGCGTTTATCCCCTTCCCACACCTTGGCGCTGGGGTTAAACCACACGGCCCGCAGCCCCGCCTGCTGCGCCCCCGCAATGTCGTCCCCGGGATGGTCGCCAACATGCACCGCTGCGCTGGCATCCACTCCGCCGCGTTGCAGCGCTTCCTGGAACAGCCGCGCATCTGGCTTGGCAATACCAATATCTTCAGCGCGCAGCGCAAAGTGAAAGTAGTCAGCCAGGCCCACACGCTGCACATCGGCATTGCCATTGGTGATCACACCCAGCAGAAAGTGCTGGCGCAGCGCTTGCAACATCGGCTCGGCTTCAGGGAAGGGCGTGAGCTGATGACGGGCGTGAATGAACGCCTCGAAGCACACGTCTGCCATTTCCGTGGCTTGCGGCTGTGGATATCCGGCCTCCTCGAAGGCGTGCATCAGCACCCGGTGGCGCAACACGCTGATGCGGTGTTTGAGCTCCGGATGACGCTGCAGCACCTGTTGGCGCAGGCTGGCGAAATGCTCCAGTGGCAGGTCGCCGACGTTGGGGGCATGCACGACCAGCCATTCGCGCATCGACGCCTCGGCGCTGATGATGACGGGTACGTTGTCCCAGAGTGTGTCGTCCAGGTCGAAGGTGATCAGCTTGATACTCATGAGTCGCCGCCCTTGATGCGTTTGGCCCGTGGATGGGCGCTGTCGTACACCGTTGCCAGGTGTTGGAAGTCCAGATGGGTGTAGATCTGCGTGGTCTTGATATCGGAGTGGCCCAGCAACTCCTGCACGGCGCGCAGATCCTGGGACGATTCCAGCATATGGCTGGCAAAGGAGTGCCGCAGCATATGCGGGTGCAGGTTTTGGCCCAGTTCGCGCTCCCCGGCGGCTTTGACCCGCACCTGAATAGCCCGCGGCCCCAGTCGCCGGCCTTGCTGGCTGATAAACACGGCGTCGTCCGCCGGGTTGGCCAACGCCCGCAGTGGAAGCCAGAGTTGCAGGGCTTCGCGGGCCTTCCTACCCACCGGCAGGACGCGGGTTTTGCTGCCCTTGCCGAGTACTTGCACCAGGCCGTCTGCCAGGTCCAATTGGTCTAGGTTCAGGCCGGTGAGTTCCGACAGGCGCAGGCCCGAGGAATAGAAAAGCTCCAGGATCGCCTGGTCGCGGTGGGCGAGGAAGTCATCCTCTACGGCGCCATCAAGCAATTGCAAAGCGCGGTCGGTATCCAGGGTCTTGGGCAGGCGCCGTTCGCCCTTGGGCGGAGACAGGCCGTTGGCCGGGTCGTGGTCGCACAGGCCTTCGCGGTTGAGGTAGTGATAGAGCCCGCGCACAGCCGACAGCAGGCGAGCCAGGCTGCGCGAGGATTGGCCCGTCTGGTGCAAGCGCGCGATCAGGCTGCGCAGGCTTTGGATATCCAAGGCCTTCCAACTGGTGACCTGCTGTTTTTCGCAGTAGGCCAGGACCTTGTTCAAGTCCCGCCGGTAGGCTTCCAGTGTGTGGGGCGACACCTGGCGCTCGTTGCGCAGGTGAGCGCAGTAAGCGTCCAGTTGCCGTTCCATGGCTAGCGCACCGCGCGCAGGGCGGTGGTGAAGCGCGGCAGGACGCGGCCCAAAACTTCGGCGATATAGGTCAGGAACAGCGTGCCCACCGAGCTTTTGTAGTGCGCAGGATCACGGCTGGCGATAGCCAGCACGCCATGCAAGCCTTGATGGCTGAGGGCGACGACAGCTGTGGAGCCGATCTCCTTGAGCTGTTCGGGACCAAACAGGAAGTCCAGCTCATGCTCGCGCAAGGTGCCGCTGATGGTCTTGCCTTCGGACAACAGGCCGCCAATCGCGGTCTGTGCGTCGCAGCCGCTGACCCAGCGGCCTACAGGCATCGGGTTGTCGCTGAATAGGATCAGGCTGACAAATGGCACTTGGAAGTCCTGGCGCAGGCTGTCTTCCACGGCGATCACGGTTTCTTCCAGGCTGGTGGCGTCCATCAGCGCAAGGATCAGGCGACGGGTTTTGTCGAAAAGGCGGTCGTTGTCGCGGGCGACGTCCATCAAGTGCGAGAGCTTATGACGCATCTCGATATTGCGCTCGCGCAGGATCTTCATCTGTCGCTCCACCAGCGACACGGTGTCGCCGCGCTGGTGGGGGATGCGCAGTGCCGGCAGCAGTTCTTCGTGCTCGACGAAGAAATCCGGATTCGCCTCAAGGTACGCCGCGACAGCAGCGGCCTCCAGACTTTCGCTCGGGGTTGCGGGTGCGGGTACTTGAGGCTTATCGGTCATTAGCTTGGCTCACTCATAGACGGACCTGTCCTTCGTATACACGCGAGGCCGGCCCGGTCATCAGCACCGGGTGGCCAGGGCCTGCCCATTCGATGGACAGGCGTCCACCGGGCAGGTCGATCAGCAGCGGCGAATCCATCCACCCCTGGCTGATCGCGGCCACAGCAGCGGCGCAAGCACCGGTGCCGCAGGCCTGGGTTTCGCCGGCGCCGCGTTCCCACACACGCAATTGCGCGCGGGAACGGTCGATCACCTGCAGGAAACCCACGTTGACCCGTGCCGGAAAGCGCGGGTGGTGTTCGATCTTCGGCCCCAGTTCATGTACGGGGGCATTATTGATGTCGTTGACCCGCAACACGGCATGGGGGTTGCCCATGGAGACGGCCGCCAAGTCGACGATCTTGCCGTCGACATCGACTGCGTAGCTGGTGGCCTGCTCGCTGGCCTGGAACGGAATATCCGCTGGCACCAAGCGCGGCGCGCCCATGTTGACGCTGATTTGGCCGTCGCTGCGAATATCCAGCTCGATCACGCCGCTCTTGGTCTCGACGCGGATCTGGCGTTTGGCGGTCAGGCGCTTATCCAGCACGAAACGCGCGAAACAGCGCGCACCGTTGCCGCACTGTTCCACTTCGGAACCGTCGGAGTTGAAGATCCGATAACGGAAATCCACCTCCGGGTTGCTTGGCGCCTCGACGATCAGCAATTGGTCGAAGCCAATCCCTGTATGCCGGTCGCCCCACTGTTTAGCGTGCTTGGGCAGGATGTGCGCGTGCTGGCTGACCAGGTCGAGGACCATGAAATCATTGCCGAGCCCGTGCATCTTGGTAAAACGCAGCAGCATGGCTTACTCCGGCAGCAGGCTTTCGCCAGCATACAACTCGGCTACCGTCTCGCGGCGACGCACTTCAAACGCTTGATCACCGTCCACCAGTACCTCGGCGGTACGGCCGCGGGTGTTGTAGTTGGAACTCATGACAAACCCGTAGGCACCGGCCGAATGCACGGCCAGCAGATCGCCTTCCTCCAGCGCAAGCTGACGATCCTTGGCGAGGAAGTCGCCGGTTTCGCAGATCGGGCCGACGATGTCATAGGCGCGAGCTTCGCTGTCGCGAGGCGTCACAGCGGTGACATTCATCCAGGCCTGGTACAGCGCCGGGCGGATCAGGTCGTTCATCGCCGCGTCGACGATGGCGAAATCCTTGTGCTCGGTGTGCTTGAGGTACTCGACCTGGGTCAGCAGCACGCCGGCGTTGGCGACGATGTAGCGGCCCGGCTCGAACATCAGCGTCAGGTCGCGACCTTCGATGCGCTCGCGCACGGCCTGGATATAGTCGGCAATCAGCGGCGGCTCTTCATCGCGATACCGCACGCCCACGCCGCCACCGAGGTCGATGTGGTGCAGGTAGATGCCGCATTCGCCCAGGCGATCAATCAGCGCCAGCAGGCGGTCGAGGGCATCTAGGAACGGCGGCAGAGTGGTCAGTTGCGAACCGATGTGGCAGTCGACGCCCAGCACTTCCAGGTTCGGCAACTGCGCGGCGCGGATATACACGTCCTCGGCGTCAGCAATGGCGATGCCGAACTTGTTCTCTTTGAGACCGGTGGAAATGTACGGGTGGGTGCCAGCATCGACGTCCGGGTTGACGCGCAGGGAGATCGGCGCGCGTACGCCCATTTCGGCGGCTACGACCTGCAGGCGCTCCAGCTCGTCGGTGGATTCGATGTTGAAGCAATGCACACCGACTTCCAGGGCACGGCGCATGTCTTCGCGGCTCTTGCCGACGCCGGAGAACACGATCTTGTCAGCCTGGCCACCAGCTGCCAGTACCCGCTCCAGCTCGCCACGGGAGACGATGTCAAAACCAGCGCCCATACGCGCCAGGACATTCAGTACACCCAGATTGGAGTTTGCCTTGACCGCGTAGCACACCAAGTGCGGTACGCCGTCCAGTGCGTCGGTGAAGGAGCGGTATTGAGCTTCGATGTGAGCGCGTGAGTACACGTACGTCGGGGTACCAAAGCGCTGGGCAATCGCGGACAGCGCCACGCCTTCCGCGAACAGCTCGCCGTCCCGGTAGTTAAAAGCGTCCATGGAGCTCCCTTATTCGTAGGTGTCGTGCTTATGCGCTTTGGATGGCTTTTGCGACGATTGCGCCTGTTCATTCGGGTCTTTGCTGTCATCGGGCAGGTACAGCGGGCCTTTTTGACCACAGGCACTAACGAGGCAAGCGACCGCGACGAGCGCAGCAAGGGAAGAGATCAGGCGCTTCATGGCGAAATCCTTGAATATGCATTAATTGCGCCCGAGTATACCGACCACCCGCCAGCTTGCCTATGCGCCGAAATACCCGTCCGGCGGGGGTTTGCCGACATGAAGGTGAAGCGGGCTACGCTGGCAGAGGATATTTCATACCGTCATCGGTAATGAAATCGGTATCCTTTGCAATCGGCGAGGCTCGCCCGTATCGTGCGGCGCTTGAGCAAAACCAGACACTTTTGAGGTTGCCACAATGAGTTTGACCGAAGCCCGTTTTCACGACCTGGTGGATGCGACCCAGCAGGCGCTGGAAGATATTTTTGACGACAGCGGCCTGGATGTGGACCTGGAAAACTCGGCCGGCGTGCTGACCGTCAAGTTCGAGAGTGGCCAGCAACTGATCTTCAGTCGCCAGGAACCCCTGCGTCAGCTGTGGCTGGCGGCGCGCTCCGGTGGCGTTCACTTCGACTACGACGAAGAAAGCGGCAAATGGCAGTGCGATAAGAGTGAAGAGTTGTTGGGCGAGATGCTCACGCGCCTGGTCCACGAATATACCGGCGCCGAGCTGGATTTCGACGAGATTTGACCGTGACTGAGCCTGCGCCCGTACGTCCGCCAAAGCCGCTGTTCAGTAATGTCAGCCCGGCGGTGCCGTCACCTTGTATCAGTTTGTGTCGTCTGGATGAGCAAAAAGTCTGCCTCGGCTGCTTTCGTCACGTTGAAGACATCCGCGAATGGCGCTCCGCCGACGATGCCCGGCGCAGGGTGATCTGCGCCGAGGCCGAGCAGCGCAGGGCGCACGCCTGAGGCTGTCTTGTTTATTTGTGACGCTGTGGTAGTGTCCGGGTACGCCTCAACTCATCGAGGCCCGCGAGAACCCCGCCTTTTTTTGGCGGGGTTTTGCTTTTTTGTGCAGAAAAAAGGAGTCTGCCTGAATCATGACCACCGCACCGTCCATCATCCTCACCCGTCTTGACGTGCAGCGTCTGGAGCAACTGATCGACCGCTTGGGCGACGAAACTCCCGGCGTCGAAGCGTTGCAAGCCGAACTCGATCGCGCCGAAGAAGTGGTTGGCCACGATGAAGTGCCTGCGGGTGTCGTGACCATGAACTCCAGCGTACATTGCCGTGAGCAAGGCAGCGGCAAGGACTACCACCTGACGCTGGTCTATCCGAAAGATGCCAATGCAGACGCCGGCAAGATCTCGATCCTGGCACCCGTGGGCAGCGCGTTGTTAGGCCTGAAAGTGGGCCAGCACATCGACTGGCCGGCACCTGGCGGCAAGACCCTCAAGCTTGAATTGCTCAGTGTTGAAGGCCAGCCAAAAGACGGCGGCGCCTTCACTCTCTAAAACTGGCTCAGCGCCTCGTTGAGCGACAGCTCCAGCTCGGCCTTGTAACGCAGGTAAAGGTTGCTCGGGCTCTGCACATCACCGAGCAGGCCCGATAGATCCAGGTCGGTGATGTAGCAACGGTAGCGCTCGGTTTCCCGGCGCTGTCCAACGATCTCCTGAGCGACCACGGCAAATAGCTGGTCGCCGAATTCCAATTCGGAAAACTCCCGCTGATTGCAGTACAGGGTAATGCCCACCTTGCCGTGTGCTGCTTTGCCGATAATCGCCTGCACGTCGTAAAACGGTTTGTTCGTTGGATTGTGCGGCGCCGGCCGAGGTTCGATCCCGCGGGCGCGTCCGCTTCCTGTCGGCAATAGTTGGTAATACAAGGTCTGCACCGCGCCCAGGGGTTGTTGCGTGTCCAGCGGCGACAACGCATCCCGCCGATAGATGATGGATTGCAGAAAGCGCTGCAAAGGCGCCAGCAGGCTCTGCTCATCATGAAACGGCAGGCGCTGCTGCCAGAGCGCGTTGAACTCATCCAGCACATACAGCTCGGCGAAATCCTCATTGACCCGGTAGAACACTTGCACGCAATCAGCCATGCCCATGGGCAGCAGCAGCGCCAGGTCGTGGTCTTCCAGGGCCATCGTGTCCAGATGCAGCGGGCTGTAGCTGGCCAGCTCTTCGCTGAGGTAGGCGATCAGCGCGTCCTGGGTTGCCAGTGACACATGGGTGGCTTGGCCCGGCATCAACTCCATTACGTGGTAGTGCTGCTGAACTTGCAGCAAGTAGCGGTGGTTGGACTGACCCAGCAGCAGGTTCTGCGCGGTGTCGAAGATTTCCTCCACGCGTTGGGCAATGAACTGCGCACGGTTATGACAGAAGCAGCGCACCCGCAGACGCGGCAGGCGGTCCGGTGGCAGTTGGTTGAGGTAGTCGCGCAGGCAATCGAGCAAAGCGTGCGGGCCGTCGTAACGGCTGACCATCACTTCGTTCCAGCTGTTGAGCGTGACTTGGTCCAGGGTCAGCACCAGGTTATCGCGAACACCGGCATAACTCAGGGAGTCGGTGCGCTCGGTGGTCATCAGTATGTTCAGGTCGCGGTGATGCTTGAGCGGGTCGACGCCGACGTTGATCAGCAGCAACACTTCCTCGGGCACCGCCGATCGCAGCAGGCTTATTTCATCGACGCTGGTCAGGGGCAGGGCGACCGTTTGTTGCAGGCTGCCCAGCAGGTTGAACAACTCGAATTCGGTCATGTCGCTGGTGCCGGGGTGCAGCGCCAGGCGCGTGCTGCTGTCGATTACACCGTTGCGATGGCACCACGTCAGCATTTCCAGCAGGTCGCGGCTGCGCTTGATCGGCGCAAAGTGTTCCCACTCCAGGGCCGTGAGGTTGCCGTTGTACAACCCCCAGTGATGCTGGCCCGGTTCCTTGCGGTTGGGCGACTGCACCAGGGTCAAGGTGTCTTCAGCCAGGTCCGGTGCGATGCCGGGGTTGATGAATTCGACCTTGCCGGCCTTGCGCTCAAAAGCGGCATACAGGCGCCGGCCCAGAACGTTAAGGTCGCGCTTGTTGATCAGGCTGACGGTTTGTTCGGTCCGGGCAAACTGGGTCAGGAAGCGATAGCTGTAGTTCAGCTCGCTGACCAGGGCGCGGCGTTCGGAGGCCACCTGACGCACTTTCCACTGGCTGCGGCTGTCCAGCAGGGCGAGTTGACGCTGGTCCCAGCTCCATTCGCGTGCCAGGCGCTCCAGCAACAGTCGCTGCCAACTGCTGGTGCGTTGGCCGGCGGTGAGCTTGCGATTGACCTTCAGGTACAGCGCGCGGCGTACCAATTCCAGGCGTTCGGGCTCGTTGCGTGCCTTGAGGTATTCCTCGATGCGGCGGTACACCACGATGTACGGGTCCAGCTCATCCAGGTCCATCTGGTTCGCGAACACCGCGCGCTTGAAGCGCAGGCTCAGGCAATGCACGTTGGGGTGTTCGCTGGCGTAGACCTCAGTCAGCAGCAGTTTGAGCACCGATTTGTAAGGTGACTCGATGCCTTTGAACAACTGCCATAGACCGGCTCCGATGAATTCGCCGGGTGGAATATGTGCCAGGTGGCCGAGGTCAAGGGTTTCATCGGCGCGGATAAACCGCTTGGAGAGCAGTGTGTGGGTGAATTCGGCGTAACGGGTCTCTTCGTATACCGGCACCAGCCACCAAATCGGCGTGCGCCCGGCCAACCAGATGGCTGTGCGGTAGAACTCGTCCAGCAGCAGGTAATGCTGGGTGGTACCGCAGTCGTCGGAGCTCAGTTGGGTGTCGCGCTCGCCGAGTACGAAGCGCGTTGGCTCGATCAGGAAGAAGTGTGCCTCGGCACCCATGGTGAGGGCCCAGGCTTCTAGCAATTGGCATTTCTTGCGCAGTTCGCCCAGCTCGTTTTCGCCCAGGTCGGGGGCGTGGCACACCCATACGTCCATATCGCTCTGATCCGCTTGGGCGAGGGTGCCAAGGCTGCCCATCAGGAATAGGCCATGGATAGGCTTGGGCTGATTGACCGGGCGCGGCTTGTAAGAGAACGAGCGGGTCAGGCGTTGGGCTTCGGTCAAGGCCTGAGCGTCGGGCTCGAAATTCGAAAGCCCGGCTGGCGTGCTGCCCGAAACATAACCGGGCAACAGCGGATGATTAACGTGAAAAAACAGTGGCAGGAGGGTCAGCACGCTTTGCTGGCGCGGCGTCAGCCCCTCGACGGCACGCGCCATGCGCCCCTCATTGAGGGCCATGAAGCGCGCGCGCAATTGGGCCAGCACCTTGCGGTCGATGCCTTCGTCCAAGTCAGGGCGGATTTCATGGGTGCGGGTCATGTCGAACTCGGTGGCTCGCAGGGCCCGACGTGGGCGGCCGTGTAGGAGTTTACAGCCAGTGGCGTAGCAGGTTTAGGGGGAAATGGTCTTTGACGCCAGAATTTTAACTGGCCCACAGCAACGCCCTTGGAATCCGCAGTGAGCGGACTCCATGGGCGGTATCGGGTATCAGGCTGCTTCTTTGGTGCTGGCAGTGGTCAGAATAGTCAGCAGGGTTTGGGCCTGCTCTGCGGCGTCCCGACCGAGGCTGGTCAGATAGCCCCCGTCTGGCTGGTCGATAAGTCCTTTGGCATGGAGGCGCTTGGCAGCGGCGATGGCAGTAGGAGCGGCGGTCTGATGGACCTTCAGACCTTCCTTGGTGCTGTCCAAGGGGAAGAGTACAAGGATTTCCAGTTCGGCAACCAATTCAGGGGTATACGACATAAGGACTCCAGACTTTCTAAAATTTATTAGAGGCTAGCAGGCCATAAGGTGAACGCACTTTGCCGAACTGTCCAGCGTGTTGCTGCGTGCCGGGATTATTCCTTTTCAGGCGGCAACTCAGGCAGCGCCCGCAGCGCGGTTTCATACCATTCGGTATTGAAGGCGCGGTCCTCGTCCAGCATCGCGTCGATCTCGAACGCCAGCACGTGGGCCATAAGATTCAGGATGTCTTCGCGTTCATAACCCACCAGGGTCAGTTTGTTGAAGGTCGCCTTGGCGGCGGGGGGATTGTCGCTTTCGATCTGGTTCTCGATCGCTTCGATTAGGGTGTTTTCGGTGAATTCTTCTTCGTCACTGTCGATATCGGTCGGCTCGCTCATGGCAGGCTCCTCAAGGAAAGGGCGCCAGTCTACCTCCATTCAGGCAGGTGATGCTGCTGGTCAGGCTGGGCGTCAAGATCTATAACTCTTGCAGCCAACCCCGCACACGGCCTGGAGGCTTTGCGATGCTCAAGCTCTACGGATTCTCGGTCAGCAACTACTACAACATGGTGAAACTGGCGCTGTTGGAGAAAGGGCTCCTGTTTGAAGAGGTACCTTTCTATGCCGGTCAAACCCCGGAAGCCCTGGCAATCAGTCCGCGCGGCAAGGTACCGGCGCTGGGCGTAAAGCAGGGGTTTATCAACGAAACCAGCGTGATACTCGAATACATCGAGCAAACCCAGGAAGGCCCTTCGCTGTTGCCGGCAGACCCATTCCAGCGTGCCCAAGTGCTGGCGCTGTGCCGGGAAATCGAGCTGTACATCGAATTGCCCGCCCGCGCGTGTTTTGCCGAGGCGTTTTTCGGTATGCCGGTGCCGGAGGCGATCAAGGAAAAATCCAAGGCTGAGTTGCTGCTGGGGATCGGTTCTTTAGGTCGGCACGGCAAGTTCGCGCCTTACGTGGCGGGGGAGAGTTTTACGATTGCGGATCTGTATTTCATGTACAGCGTGAACCTCGCCTGTGGCGTGGGCGAGAAGCTGTTTGGATTGGATTTGCTGGCTGAGTTGCCAAAGGCGAAAGCGTTGTTGGAGCGATTGCATGCCATGCCCAACGCCCAAAAGGTGGCAGCGGACCGGGAGGCGGCGATGCCTGCGTTTATGGCGATGATTGCGGCCAAAAAGTGATCAAGTGTGGGAGGGGGCAAGCCCCTCCCACATTTTTTAGCGGCTGGCGAGCAACGCCTGGCCGCGTACGACCGCTGCCTTCACCTGCGCGGGCGCAGTGCCGCCGATGTGATTACGCGCATTCACCGAACCTTCCAGGGTCAGTACGGCGAACACATCCTGCTCGATCTGGTCGCTGAACTGGCGCAGTTCTTCCAGGCTCATTTCTGCCAGGTCTTTGCCGGTTTCCACGCCGTATTTCACTGCGTGGCCGACGATTTCGTGGCAGTCACGGAACGGCAGGCCACGGCGTACCAGGTAGTCCGCCAGGTCCGTTGCCGTGGAGAAACCGCGCAAGGCCGCTTCACGCATGATCGCGTGTTTTGGCTTGATCGCCGGGATCATGTCGGCAAAGGCACGCAGCGAGTCGCGCAGGGTGTCGGCAGCGTCGAACAGCGGTTCCTTGTCTTCCTGATTGTCCTTGTTGTAGGCCAACGGCTGGCCTTTCATCAGGGTCAGCAGGCCCATCAGTGCGCCGAATACGCGGCCGCTCTTGCCGCGGACCAGCTCTGGCACGTCGGGGTTTTTCTTTTGCGGCATGATCGAGCTGCCGGTGCAGAATCGATCCGGGAGGTCGATGAACTGGAATTGCGCGCTGGTCCACAGCACCAACTCTTCGGAGAAGCGTGACAGGTGCATCATCGCAATGCTGGCGGCGGCGCAGAATTCGATGGCGAAGTCACGGTCCGAGACGCCGTCCAGGGAGTTGCCGCCCACAGCGTCGAAGCCCAGCAGTTGCGCGGTGTACTCGCGGTCGATCGGGTAAGTGGTGCCAGCCAGCGCGGCGCTGCCCAATGGCATGCGGTTGGCGCGCTTGCGGCAATCGACCAGGCGCTCGTAGTCGCGGCTGAGCATTTCGAACCAGGCCAGTAGGTGGTGACCGAACGTCACAGGCTGGGCGGTTTGCAGGTGAGTGAAGCCGGGCATGATGGTGTCCGATTCGCGTTCGGCCTGCTCCAGCAGGCCTTTTTGCAGGCGCGTTATTTCGGACAGGATCAGGTCGATTTCATCGCGCAGCCACAGGCGGATATCGGTGGCCACCTGGTCGTTACGGCTACGACCGGTGTGCAGTTTCTTGCCGGTCACACCGATACGGTCGGTGAGGCGGGCCTCGATATTCATGTGCACGTCTTCCAGGTCGACGCGCCAGTCGAACGTACCGGCTTCGATCTCACCGCGGATGGTGGTCAGGCCGTCGATAATGCTGTCGCGCTCGGCGTCGGTCAGCACGCCGACTTTGGCCAGCATCGTCGCGTGGGCGATGGAGCCCATGATGTCGTGGCGGTAAAGGCGCTGGTCGAAGGTGACGGAGGCGGTGAAGCGGGCGACGAAGGCGTCGACGGGTTCACTGAAGCGGCCGCCCCAGGACTGGTTGGTCTTGTCGGTGCTCATGGATTCGCTCGTGGTCTGCTTAATAAAGAGGCGTGGAAGTCTGCCGGCGATAATAACAGGGTTGCCCGTGGAGGCGGTGCTGCGGGTCGTCGGCATTTTTATTTGTGCAAAGGATGGCTAAGTGCCTTGCCGCCGAACGCGTCCGGGAAGAGACTGGAGGTAGATGTTTATCGAAACGATATTTGACGATTGCGCAATATCGTTCCGGTGAGCGTCTACAGTTGGACTGATAGTGTGTGAATGCACCAAAGTCGGGTATTGCGGTCAGAGCCTGACTATCCATTTAAAAGGGGGGTATTCGGATTGTGTATCAGCAAACCCTACGACGATGCCCGATGGCAGCAGGTCTTGGGCGCTATTGAACAGGTCCGGGTAAATATGGGTGCCGCTGTCAGGGCACTTTTTGCCGCTCGCGCTAGTCTTAGCGTGGATCGCTGTGACGCAAGTCACCGCACCTGTCTACGCTATCCTTGTGCGAGACTCACGCAGGAATCCAGCGCTATATGAATGTCCTGATCGTTGATGACGAACCCCAAGCCCGCGAGCGACTGACCCGCTTGGTCAGTGAACTTGAGGGTTATACAGTCCTTGAGCCGAGTGCCACCAACGGGGAGGAGGCGTTGACGCTGATCGACAGCCTCAAGCCCGACCTGGTGTTGCTCGATATCCGCATGCCGGGCCTTGATGGCCTGCAAGTCGCCGCCCGGCTGAGCGAGCGAGAATCGCCACCCGCCGTGGTGTTATGCGCCGCGCAAGAAGAGTTTGCTGAGCAGACGCTGGAAGCCAGTGGCGTCAGCTTTGTGATTAAACCAGTGACTGCCGAAGCCTTGCTCAAGGCCATGAAGAAAGCCGAGCGCCCCAACCGCGCCCAACTGGCAGCCTTGACCCAGCCTGCCGCCCAAAGTGGTAACGGGCCGCGCAGCCACATCAGCGCACGTACGCGCAAAGGGATTGAGCTGATTCCACTGAGCCAGGTTGTTTATTTTATTGCCGATCACAAGTACGTGACCCTGCGACATGAGGCTGGCGAAGTGTTGCTCGATGAGCCGCTCAAGGCCCTTGAGGATGAGTTCGGCGAACGCTTCGTGCGTATCCACCGCAATGCGTTGGTGGCCCGCGAGCGGATCGAACGTCTTCAACGCACACCTCTGGGACACTTCCAGTTGTTCCTTAAAGGGCTTAACGGCGATGCTTTGATCGTCAGTCGACGCCATGTCGCGGGCGTGCGCAAAATGATGCAGCAGCTTTAGTTCGAGGGCTGTAGCGAGGCCTGCATTCCTTATCCCGGTGCGACGTGGCCAGGGAGGCCCCGCACTTGCTGATTCAAATCAAAGCGCATTTGCCTGAGCTGTTATTATCTGCCGTATCTATTCAGTACGGATTGATCCATGTCCTCTCGCGAAATCCGCATCGCCACCCGTAAAAGTGCTCTGGCCTTATGGCAGGCCGAATACGTCAAAGCACGCCTTGAGCAGGCCCATCCCGGCCTCACGGTGTCCCTGGTGCCCATGGTCAGTCGCGGCGACAAGCTGCTTGACTCGCCACTGTCGAAAATCGGGGGCAAGGGCCTGTTCGTCAAGGAACTGGAAACTGCGCTGCTGGAAAACGAAGCCGACATCGCCGTGCACTCGATGAAAGACGTGCCCATGGACTTTCCCGAAGGCCTGGGCCTTTTTTGCATCTGCGAGCGCGAAGACCCGCGTGATGCCTTCGTTTCCAACACCTATGCATCCCTGGATGAGCTGCCGCTGGGCAGCATCGTCGGCACCTCCAGCTTACGTCGTCAGGCCCAGCTGCTGACCCGCCGTCCAGACCTGCAGATCCGCTTTCTACGTGGCAACGTTAACACTCGCCTGGCTAAGCTGGATGCTGGCGAATATGACGCGATCATCCTGGCTGCCGCTGGTTTGATCCGGCTGGGTTTCGAAGATCGCATCACCTCCGCCATCAGCGTCGAAGACAGCTTGCCAGCGGGTGGACAGGGCGCCGTGGGCATCGAATGTCGCACCGCCGACAGCCAAATCCACGAACTTCTCAAGCCGCTCGATCACCACGATACCGAAGTGCGTGTCACAGCCGAGCGAGCTCTGAACAAGCACCTCAATGGCGGTTGCCAAGTGCCGATTGCTTGCTACGCCGTGCTCGAAGGTGAAGACCTGTGGCTGCGTGGCTTGGTCGGCGACCCTGACGGCGGCACCTTGTTGACGGCAGAAGTGCGCGGGCCGCAGCGTGATGCCACGGCGTTGGGTATCCAGGTCGCTGAAGAGCTACTGGATAAAGGCGCTGGTGCCATTCTGCAAAAAGTCTACGGTGAGGCCGGTCCGCAGTGAGTGGGTGGCGAGTGCTGCTGACGCGGCCTGCAGAGGAATCGACCGCCCTGGCGGCGTCGTTATCTGAAGCCGGCATTTTCAGCAGCAGTTTGCCCCTGCTGGACACTGAGCCTTTACCCATCACGCCCGAGCAACAGGCTGTCTTCCGTGACCTGCATCGCTATTGCGCGGTGATCGTGGTGAGCAAGCCCGCTGCGCGCCTTGCCCTGCAGCAGTTGGCTCATCATCCCAAACCACAAATGCCTTGGTTCAGCGTCGGCGCCGGAACTGCGCAGGTACTGTCCGATCAGGGCCTGAACGTTCACTATCCCCAAAGCGGCGACGACAGCGAGGCCTTGCTTCAATTACCGGCGTTGCGCGAGGCTATCGCGTGCCGCGATTCACGGGTGTTGATTCTGCGTGGCGAGGGCGGTCGAGAGTTGCTGGCGGAGCGTTTGCGCGAGCAAGGTGCTAGTGTCGACTATCTGGAGTTGTACCGCCGTTTCCTGCCGACCTATGACGCCGGTGTGCTGGTGCAACGCATCCAGTTGGAACGCTTGAACGGCCTGGTGGTCAGCAGTGGGCAGGGTTTTTTGCACCTGCAAGCCTTGGCCGGCTCCGATTGGCCACAGGTGGCACAGCTGCCGTTGTTCGTGCCCAGCCCACGAGTCGCCGAGATGGCACGGGCTGCTGGCGCAGAAAAAGTTGTGGATTGTCGCGGCGCGAGTGCCGCGGCTTTGTTAGTGGCGTTACGGAGTCATCCCGTTCCCACTCTCTGATACGCAAAGGACGGATACGTGAGCGAAACAGCCTTGCCTAAAGATGAAACCCAACCCGCACTCGATGCGCCGGTTGAGTCACCGGTCACCACGCCGCGCCGTGGCAATGGCCTGGCAGTTGTCGCCTTGCTGCTTGGCGCCGTGGGTGTTGCTGCCGGAGGTTGGGGGATCTGGCAGGTCCGCGCCCTGCAAGCCAGCAGCCAGCAGCAGCTGGGTCAGGTGCAGACCTTGGATGACCAATCCCAGTCCCTCAAGCAAAGTCAGCAGCAACTGGCTGCGCGCTTGGCCCAGTTGCCGGGCGCTGACGAGTTGGAAGAGCGCCGCCGTCTGGTCGCCCAGTTGCAAGGTGATCAGCAGCGCCTTAACCAGCGTCTGGAAACCGTGCTGGGGGCCAGCCGTAAAGACTGGCGCCTGGCCGAGGCCGAGCACCTGATCCGTCTGGCGAGTTTGCGGCTGTCCGCCCTGCAAGATATCAACAGTGCCCAGGCGCTGGTGCAGGGTGCCGACGAGATTCTTCGCGAGCAGAGCGATCCAGGTTCCTACGCTGCGCGAGAACAATTGGCCAAGAGCCTGGCCGCGTTGCGCAGTACCGAGCAGCCGGACCGTACCGGGCTCTACCTGCAATTGGCAGCCTTGCGTGACCAGGTTGTGCAGTTGGCAGCCATTGCCCCTGAATATCAACTCACCGAGCCCTCTGGGCAGGGGCGTCCAAGCAGCGATACGGATAGCCGCTGGAGACAGTGGTGGGAGCAGATTTCCCGTTACTTCCGCATCGACTTCAATCCCGACGATAACATTCGATCACTGCTCGCCGGTCAGGGGCTGAACCAAGTTCGCCTGGCCCTGAGCCTGGCGCTGGAGCAGGCGCAATGGGCGGCGCTCAATGGAGAGTCGGCGGTGTACAGCCGTTCGCTGGGCGAGGCGCGCAGCGTGTTGCAGGACAACTTCAACCAGGACAATCCGCAGAGCAAGGCGATGCTGGCGCGTATCGCCGAGCTTGAGCCAAAAGCCGTGTCGGTAGTGACACCGGACCTGGCGGCGAGTCTGGCTGCGGTGCAGGCGTACCTAGAACGTCGTCATGTGTCTGCTGACGAAGCTAAGGCGGCGGCTGGCAAGCCGGCGATCCAGGAGTAGAGCCGATGAAGCGTTTCTATGTGATCCTGGTGCTGGTGGTTGCGATCGCCCTGGCACTCGCTGTGGGCATTTCGAAACACACCGGCTATGTGCTGATTACCTATCCTCATGTGCTGCATTACGAGTCGAGCCTATGGGCGACCGTGGTAGCAGTGTTTGCCATCGGCCTCGCCATTTACCTGATTCGCGTGTTGCTGAGCCTGGTGACCACCTCCGGTGGCGTGGTCAACCCGTGGTCTCGGCGTAACCGCAGTCGCCGTGTGCAGATCGCCATCGAACAGGGCCAGATGGACCTCGCTGAAGGCCGCTGGGCCAGCGCTGAGCGTCATCTGCATCGTGCAGCTGAAGCTGAGCGCCAGCCTTTGTTGTACTACCTGGGCGCGGCCCGTGCGGCGAATGAGCAGGGTCGGTATGAGGAGTCCGACGGTTTGCTGGCGCGTGCGCTGGAGCGTCAGCCCCAAGCGGAGTTGGCGGTCGCGTTGAGCCATGCGCAATTGCAGTTGGACCGTGGCGATACTGACGGCGCGTTGACGACCTTGCAGGTCATGCACGAGCGTCATCCCCACAACGCCCAGGTATTGCGCCAATTGCAGCGTTTGCACCAGCAGCGAGGCGACTGGTCTTCGGTCATCCGACTGCTGCCGGAGCTGCGCAAGGACAAAGTGCTGCCTGCCAGCGAACTGGCCGAGTTGGAGCGCCGTGCCTGGGGCGAGAACCTGAGCCTGGCTGCTCAGCGCGAAGAGCAGGGCGAAGCGGGTTTGCAGTCCCTTGAGCGGGCCTGGCAGCAACTCACTTCGGCTCAGCGTCAGGAGCCGCAGTTGGTGCTGGCTTACGCTGAGCAACTGCGCCAGCTGGGCGCCGATGCCAAGGCGGAGGAGGCGTTGCGCGGTGCTATCAAGCGCGGCTATGACAGCCACCTGATTCGTCTGTACGGCCTGCTGCGCGGCGGTGACCAGGCCCGGCAATTGAAGTTTGCCGAGGGGTGGCTCAAGGATCATCCGGGTGATGCCAGCCTGCTGCTGACGTTGGGTCGTCTGTGCTTGCAAAACAGCCTATGGGGCAAGGCACGGGATTATCTGGAAAGTAGCCTTCAAGTGCAGCGTAATCCTGAGGCGTGTGCCGAGCTGGCGCGGTTATTGGCCCAGTTGGGTGATACCGAGCGCAGCAACCAACTGTTCCAAGAAGGTTTGGGTCTGCTGGATAACCGCTTACTGGCCTCTCCGCTGCCAGTTCCTACCCGGTCTTGATGTAGGAAAGGAATGGAGGGTTTGCTCAGATACGTCTGAGAGTTAGCCCTTCAATGCCCAGCAGATGCTGGGTTTTAAGCGTTCTACTGCAAACTCCTACACTGGGATGCTCGAAGTCTTTCATGCTTATGCGGGATATCCCTGCGATCTCACAGAACTGTCTGCTCTGTCGCGTATTGAAAGGGGTCGGGCCTTTCCTCTACCGTAACGACCTATCTCTCGCTGTGCGGATAAAGCATGTCTTTGGCCCCTTCACGCTCCTTGTTTTTTCTTGCGTTCATGGCGGGTGCGCTGACGTTGGGCGCGTCCTTCTATCTTGAGTTCGGTGCATCGTTACGCCCGTGCTTCCTGTGCCAGATACAACGGGCCTTTCTGGCCGCATTCACGCTCATCAATCTGGTTGCCGCTATCCATTCATCCAGTCGATCCACTTACTACCTGTACGGGCTGACGAGCATGGGATGTGCATTGTTGGGTGCCGTTACCGCTGTGCGTCAGGTGCTGCTGCAAAATGCCGCACCGGATCAGGCCGCCGATTGCTGGCCCAGCCTGAGCCACATGATCGATAACCTCTCGGTGTGGCAGGCCTTACGATTGGTGGTCGAGGGTACCGTCGATTGTGTGGAAATAAGCTGGACGCTGTTCGACTTGAGCCTTCCCGAATGGAGCCTGTTGTTCTTCCTGGGCATGCTAGTCCTCGGTGTCATACAGTTTTCACGGCTGTATTTGAGCCGTCCCCTGCGTCCGGTAGGGCGCTGAACGAAGGTCGCGGTTTGTAGGATGGGATTAAACACTTGTATGAACTTTCTCTCCTGCGTACCTTGAAGCCATAGTCGTGCGGGCATAATCTGGCCCGCACGCGTTATTAAAACCGTTTGCTTGTCAGATGCGGCCTTGTCCCGCTGCGGCTTACTCCTTGAAGTGTTGCGCGGGCATCAGGCGGCAGCGCCCCTATAGGGAAGAGAGATCATCATGCTGGAAAGTTGTCAGAATGCTCAGGAACGCTGGGGTGGGGTGCACAAGCTGATCGACAGCTGGTTGAAGGCACGTCACGAACTGGTTCGGGCCTTTGATGCTCTCGGCGCCAAGCCTGAGGCACTGGGTGAGAATCGCGAGCCGTTGCAGGATTTCTGTGGTGTCTTGGTGGACTACGTGTCGGCCGGCCACTTCGGCGTCTACGAGCAGCTGACCAAGGAGGCCGAAGCCTTCGACGATCAACGTGGTCTCGACTTGGCCGAAACCATTTACCCACGCATTGATGTCATCACCGAGAAGCTGCTGGCGTTCACCGACCTGTGTGATGCCGGAAACTGCGTTGCCGAAAAATTCAAGGAGTTGGGCGCGCTGTTGCATGAGCGCTTCGAACTGGAAGATTGCTTGATCGAAGTGCTGCACAATGCCCACAAGGAAGAGCCAGCCACTCAGGCTTGATCCTCAACGGTGATTTAAAAAAACGGTGCGCATGACGCACCGTTTTTTATTGGATCATTGGCGAGTGCCGAGTAACTCGATCTCGAATACCAATGGCGTGTAAGGCGGGATCAACTCGCCCGCGCCGTCGGCACCGTAGGCTTGGGCTGATGGGATCACCAGGCGCCATTTCGCTCCCACCGGCATCTGTTGTAACGCACTGCTCCAGCCGCTGATCACACTGTCCAGGCGAAACCACTGGGGCTGTGTGCTCTGATCGAAGACTGTGCCATCGGGTAACCGTCCAACGTATTTCACTTGAACCTGATCATTAGCTCCAGGTTTGCTGCCGCTGCCGGGTGTCAGTTCCGTGAGCAGGATTCCGTCAGCTAATTCGCGCACCCCTTTTGCCGTTTTTTCCTTGGCTAGAAACTGCTGTTCAGCTGCGAGCGACTTTTCACTTTTGGGTGCTTGGGCGTCGGCTTCGGCCTGCGCTTCATGCTGGGCAAGAATCTGTTCGATGCGCTTGTTATCCAACGCCAGCGGCTTGCCTTGATAGGCTTGATTGAGGCCCTCGATCAACGCCTGGATCTGCAGGTCCGGCACCTCCTGGCGCAGGCGTTCACCGAGGCTGGCGCCCAGGCTGTAGGCAAGGTCGTGCTGCTCTTGGTCTGCCGTTTTGGAGGGTGATTTCTCGCCCGCATTGGCTACGGAAATTGCCAAGCCCAGAACAAGAAAAAGGTAACGCGACATGGGCATTCTCCCGCCGAAAGTGCGACGGATTATGCCAGTGTGAAAGGGTAAAAAGTGTCGCGTGTTTTCGATATATCGATAAGAATTTTCGTACCGTGCAACGCAAGGCAAACGATACTGTCAACATGCCCTAGCGGCGGTAAGAGCAGAGGGCTAGTATGAGCCGCACCCACGTCAGCCAGGAGGTAAACCATGTCGGCCAAACAGAAGCCTGTTAATACCCCGTTGCACTTACTCCAACAACTGTCGAGCAGCCTGCTCGAACATCTGGAAAGCGCGTGTTCCCAAGCGTTGGCCGATGCAGAAAAACTGCTCGCCAAGTTGGAAAAACAACGCGGTAAGGCGCAAGAAAAGCTGCATAAATCCCGTACCAAACTGCAAGACGCCGCCACCGCCGGCAAGGCCAAGGCACAAGCCAAAGCCAAAGACGCTGTCAAAGAACTTGAGGACCTGCTGGACGCCCTCAAGGATCGCCAAGCTGAAACGCGCGCGTACATTTCCCAACTCAAGAAAGATGCTCAGGAAAGCCTGAAATTGGCCCAGGGCGTTGGTCGTGTTAAAGAAGCCGTGGCGAAAGTGCTGGGCGCTCGTACACCTGCAAAAGCAGTTGCAGCGAAGGCACCCGCCAAAGCCGCCGCCAAGCCAGCTGCTAAGGCTGCTGCTGCAAAACCAGCCGCTAAGCCAGCTGCTAAAGACTGCTGCTGCAAAACCAGCCGCCAAGCCAGCTGCTAAGACCGCTGCTGCAAAACCAGCCGCCAAGCCAGCTGCTAAGACTGCTGCTGCAAAACCAGCCGCCAAGCCAGTTGCTAAGACTGCTGCTGCAAAACCAGCCGCCAAGCCAGCTGCTAAGACTGCTGCTGCAAAACCAGCCGCCAAGCCAGTTGCTAAGACTGCTGCTGCAAAACCAGCCGCCAAGCCAGCTGCTAAGACTGCTGCTGCAAAGCCAGCCGCCAAGCCAGTTGCTAAGACTGCTGCTGCAAAACCAGCCGCCAAGCCAGTTGCTAAGACTGCTGCTGCAAAACCAGCCGCCAAGCCAGCCGCCAAGCCAGCTGCTAAGCCTGCCGCTGCAAAACCAGCTGCAAAACCAGCTGTTAAGCCTGCTGCTGCAAAACCAGCAACAACTGCAACCGCCCCGACAGCCTCCACCGCTCCAACAGCACCGGCCAGCAGCACTCCTGCACCGGCAGCATCGAACACCACCCCAACCAGCGCTTCCTAAGTGCCGGTGGCCACGGCGCGCAAGTGTTGCAGCGCGTCGTGGTCAAGGTTGTTGGCCGCCTCAGCCCCCAGTCCTTCAAGCCATTTCTGACCCCCGCTCACCTCTGCGCTCATCCAGTTCTGTGCCAGCGCCTCCAGGCGTGTCAGTAGCCCGCGCTCCGCCTCCAACTCCAGGGCTTTGACCCGCTCCCGTAACGCCGCCAGCTGTTCGTCCTGCTGCGCCAACGTCCGCCATTGCACGCGCACTTGTCGCAAGGGCTCGATGACTTGCTTCTGCCACGGCCCGGCTATCTGTGTTAACGCTTGAATGCGCTCGCAGGTCAGCGCCACGCCACGATGTTCCAGCCATGCCCCACACAGCAGCAGGCACACATCCGCTCCTTGTTCCTGCAAGCGCAGACAAGCGGCTTCCACGCCCGGACGGGCGTAAGTCGAGAGGGCAAAGCTCCACAGGTCAGCGCACATATTCACACCCAAGCCAGCGGGCAACGAAGCTGGTAGACTCCGCCGCCATTATGATCCGACTTCAAAGCCTAACATTACAGCGTGGCCCGCAACGTCTTCTCGAAGACGCCGAGCTGACCCTGCACGCCGGTCACAAAGCCGGCCTGATCGGTGCCAACGGCGCCGGCAAATCCACGTTGTTTGCCCTGTTGCTGGGTGAGCTGACCCCGGATTCCGGGGACTGCTTGCTGCCCGCCGACTGGCGCATCGCCCATATGCGCCAGGAGATCGACACCCTGGACCGCATCGCGATCGACTACGTGCTCGATGGCGACCTGCGTCTGCGCCAGGTGCAACACGACCTGGCCGAGGCCGAGAAAGCCCAGGATGGCGCCGCACAGGCCCGCCTGCACGCGGAACTCGACAGCGCCGACGGCTACACCGCCGACGCCCGCGCCCGCAAGATGCTTGCCGGCCTTGGCTTCACCAACGAGCAGATGGACCGGCCGGTCGCCGACTTTTCCGGTGGCTGGCGCATGCGCCTTAACTTGGCCCAGGCGCTGATGTGCCCCTCGGACCTGTTGCTGCTCGACGAACCGACCAACCACTTGGACCTCGATGCGATCCTGTGGCTGGAAGACTTCCTCAAGAGCTACCAGGGCACCTTGCTGCTGATTTCCCACGACCGGGATTTCCTCGATGCTGTGGTCGACAACATCGCACACGTCGAACAGAAGAAGATCACCCTCTACCGTGGCGGCTACACCGCGTTCGAACGTGCGCGTGCCGAGCGCCTGGCCCAGCAGCAGCAGGCGTTCGAGAAGCAGCAGGCGCAGCGTGCGCACATGGAAAGCTACATCGCACGGTTCAAGGCCCAGGCCACCAAGGCCCGTCAGGCCCAAAGCCGGATCAAGGCGTTGGAGCGCATGGAAGAACTGTCGGCGGCCCACGTCGATTCGCCATTCGACTTTGTGTTCCGCGAGTCGGTGAAGATCTCCAGTCCCTTGTTGGACCTCTCGGATGCTCGCCTGGGTTATGGCGAAAAAACCATCCTGGAAAAGGTCAAACTGCAGCTCACGCCAGGCGCGCGCATCGGTTTGCTCGGCCCCAACGGCGCGGGCAAGTCGACCCTGATCAAGAACCTCTCGGGCGAACTGCAACCTTTGGCCGGCCGCCTGACTCGTGGTGAGAACCTGGTGGTGGGCTACTTCGCCCAGCATCAGCTGGACTCTCTCGATTCCAAGGCAAGTCCGTTGCTGCACCTGCAACGCCTGGCGCCGACCGAGCGCGAGCAAACCCTGCGTGATTTCCTAGGTGGTTTCGACTTCCGTGGCGCGCGTATCGATGAGCCGGTGCTGAACTTCTCCGGTGGCGAAAAAGCCCGCCTGGCCTTGGCGCTGATCGCCTGGGACCGCCCAAACCTGCTGCTGCTCGATGAACCCACCAACCACCTGGACCTGGAAATGCGCCTGGCGCTGACCATGGCCCTGCAGGAGTTCAGCGGTGCGGTGCTGGTGGTGTCTCACGATCGCCACTTGCTCAAGAGCACCACCGATAACTTCCTGCTGGTCGCAGATGGCAAAGTCGAAGAGTTCGACGGCGACCTCGATGACTACGCACGCTGGCTGACGGATTACCGTCTGCGTAACGCGCCGGTCAGCAACACACCGGTTAACCCGGATAAGACTGACAAGAAGGCTCAACGTCAGGCTGCTGCTGCATTGCGCCAACAGTTGGCGCCGCATAAGTGCGAAGCCGACAAGCTCGAAGCCGAGCTGGGCAAGGTTCACGAGCGCCTGGCCAAGATCGAAGCCAGTTTGGGCGACAGCGCTGTATACGAGGCGGCCCGTAAGGACGAGCTGCGTGACCTGCTGGCCGAGCAGGCCAAGCTCAAGGTCCGTGAAGGGCAGTTGGAGGAAACCTGGATGGAAGCCCTCGAACTGCTTGAAACCCTGCAAGCGGAGCTGGAGGCGCTGTCCTGATGGAGGCGTTGCAGTTGCCGATACCCACGCAATGGGTCGAGCCCGCGTGGATCGGCGTACAAATCCTGCTGATCCTGCTGGGCGCATACCTCGCCCAGCGTTTCGTTGCCAAAGGCCTGACCCGTTTGGGTGAGCGCTACCCGTTTCCGCCGCAACTGTTGATGCCGCTGCGCGGTGGCTTGCGCTGGCTGATCATGGGCAGTGCGCTGATCTTCGTGCTGGGTCGCCTGGGCGTGTCCGCCACGGTGTTGTGGACGGCGCTGTCGGGGTTTGTTGCGGTTGCCGCCGTAGCGTTCTTCGCGATGTGGTCGGTGCTGTCGAACCTGCTGTGCGCGATCTTAATCTTCACCGTTGGGCCGTTCCGCATTGGTGACATCGTCGAGCTGGTGGATACGGTCGACAAGCCGGGGGTGAAAGGCCGTGTGGTGGCAATCAATCTGCTCTACACCACGCTGATCGAAGTGGCGGAAGCCGGCACCGACAGCGCGATGGTGCAGGTCCCAAACAGCCTATTCTTCCAACGCTCTGTACGACGCTGGCCAGGCACCCATGTGTTTCCTGGTGACCGCTAGCATTCACCGCGCGTAAAAATCTATAGCCAGCCTCTGGTCGGCGGAGTTAGCTTTAGGCACAACAATCGCTGACTCTCTCCCGAGGTGTGCAATGGCACTCGATACGTGGCTGGCCTTTTTCCTGGCCAGTTGGATCATCTCCCTTTCCCCTGGCGCCGGTGCCATCGCTTCGATGTCCAGCGGCCTGCAATATGGTTTCGTGCGCGGTTATTGGAACGCCATTGGCCTGCAATTGGGCCTGGCGATGCAGATTGCTGTGGTGGCGGGCGGCTTGGGTGCCATTCTGGCGGCGTCGTCGACCGCGTTCTATGCGATCAAATGGTTTGGTGTGGCGTACCTGGTGTACCTGGCTATCAAGCAATGGCGCGCCTTGCCCATGGACATGACCGATGACGCGGCGCCACGTCCGATCGGCAAGCCGATGGCGATGATGTTCCGTGGCTTTCTGGTCAACGCCAGCAATCCAAAAGCCCTAGTGTTCATGTTGGCGGTACTGCCGCAGTTCGTGAACCCGCAGGCGCCTTTGCTGATCCAGTATCTGATCCTGGGCGCGACGATGATCAGCGTCGATATGATCGTGATGGCGGGATATACGGGATTGGCGTCAAAAGTGCTGCGGCTGTTGCGTACGCCTAAGCAGCAAAAACGTGTTAACCGCACGTTTGCCGGATTGTTCGTTGGGGCTGCGGGTTTCCTGGCCAGCTTGCACCGCGCCACGGCATAACTGAAGAAACGGGGTCAAAAGTGTGGGAGGGGGCTTGCTCCCGATGGCGGTGTCTCAGCTACAGCTAAACTGACTGAGACACTGATATCGGGAGCAAGCCCCCTCTCACATTGGGTTTGTGTCGCCCAGAGGATCACCGCTCTGCGCAAAGTCTCCGGCGCTTCATTCCTAGGCACGTTATTACGCAACACCGGTAGGTTGGGCGCTTGATGCCCACCACCCAATTGCTCCACATCCTCTCCGAGTGCCTTTGCCACTTCTTTCATCCCATTCGGGCGGTTCAGGCTAACGCGCACATTGCGGCTGTTCACCAGTTTGGTGTCCTGGCCTTCACCGTGGTGGTAAATGCTGAGGTGATCTCAAAGGTGCGTGTGTTGACCGGCTGAAATCCTCCACCAGCGTCAGGCCCAGTACGGTTGAGTGGCTGTGGGAGTTCTCCAGAGCATGGCCAGATCCTCGCGAAATCGTCCCTACCGGTTAATAGCTGTTACCTGTTTGAGTGAACCGATTTGGAGCTCATATGGGTAAGCCATGTCGAAGTGCCACTATTCGACTGCAAAAATCCAGGGTCCTTATCCGCACCCCATCACTTACACCTTGAGTCAAACCGGATAAGCCTTAACAATGTGTTACTTCGTATTTCCCTTTGAGATTCGTTCATGACTGCCCCCTTCCGTTTTCTCGCCTGGCTGATGTTGCCGGCGTTGATGTCGTGCAGCTCCAACCTGTTGGCGGCAACTGCCGAAGGCGCGCCACAAGCCCTGCATTTGCTGGACTACATTGGCGCTGACTACCCGCCGACGGTGGAGGCGGGCAAGGTGGTGGATGATTCGGAATTTCGCGAGCAGGTGGAGTTTCTCGGGGTGTTGCAGGGGTTGGTGGCGGACTTGCCGCAAAGACCTGAGCGCGCCGAGCTGGTAAAGGGCGTTGATGAATTACTGTCAGCTGTCAACGCGCATGAGGATGGCGCGACCGTCGCCCGGCAGGCCCGTCAGTTGGGCGCCAAGTTGGCCGTCGCTTATGAAGTCAGTCAGGCCCCGGCCATCACGCCCGACCCGACGCGCGGTGCACCGCTCTATGCCCAGCATTGCTCGGTGTGCCACGGCACTGCCGGCGCGGGTGATGGCCCGGCGGGCGTGGGCCTCACACCGCCGCCTGCCAACCTGCGGGATGCCGCGCGCCTGGATCGTCTGAGCCTCTACGCGATCTATAACACCCTGGGCCTGGGCGTCGAAGGCACCGATATGCCGTCCTTTGCCGATCAGTTGGACGACCGTCAGCGCTGGGACCTGGCGACCTACATCGCTGGCTTCACCGCTGACCCGGCTGCGGCAAAAAGTGAGCAGTCCTTCAACCTCGCCGATCTGGCTCGCCGAACCCCCAACGAAGTGTTGGCCGCAGACGGCCCGGCCGCTGCCGCAACCTTCCGCGCCCAGCGTGCGCAACCACCGCAGGTCAAGCGTGGCCCGGCCCAGTTGCTCGACTACACCGCAACGACCTTGGACAAGAGCCTCGCCGCGTTCCGTAATGGCGACCACGAACAAGCCTACGACCTGTCCGTTGCGGCTTATCTGGAAGGTTTCGAGCTGGTGGAAAGCTCCCTGGATAACGTCGATGCTAACGTGCGCAAAGATACCGAGAAGGCCCTGATGGCCTACCGTCAGTCGTTGCAGGATGGCTTGCCGATTGAGCAGGTGCAGCAGCGCCTGGACGTGGCCAAGGGCAAGCTCACCGAATCCGCCGGTTTGCTGGGCAGCGACGGTTTGAGTTGGTCGTTGAGCTACATCTCAGGCCTGCTGATCCTGCTGCGCGAAGGCCTGGAAGCAATTTTGGTGCTGGCAGCGATCCTTGCCTTCCTGCGTAACACCGGCCAGCAATCGGCGGTGCGCAGCGTTAACGTCGGCTGGGGCCTGGCGTTGCTGGCGGGCTTGGCCACCTGGGCATTGGCGGCGTATGTCATTGATGTCAGTGGGGCCCAGCGCGAATTGCTTGAAGGCTGCACGGCCCTGTTCGCCAGTGTCATGGTGCTGTGGCTGGGCGTCTGGATGCATGATCGCCGCCATGCAGCGGCGTGGCAGGACTACATCAAGAGCAGCTTGGTGGGCGGCGGTGGGCGTTTTGGTTTCGCGGTGCTGGCGTTCTTCTCGGTATACCGCGAGTTGTTCGAAGTAATCCTGTTCTACGAAACCCTGTGGCTTCAAGCCGGCCCGGCCGGGCACAACGCGGTGCTGGCGGGCGGTGCAACGGCGCTGGTGCTGCTGGTGGGCCTGGCTTGGGTAATCCTGCGCGGTTCGGCGAGGTTGCCGCTGGCGCTGTTCTTCGGCATCAACGCGGCGCTACTGTGCGCGCTGTCGGTGGTGTTCGCCGGACATGGCGTCAAGGCGTTGCAGGAAGCCGGCATCTTCGGCACGCGGCCAGTGGCATTCTTTGATTTCGACTGGCTGGGTATCCACGCCGACGCGTATTCGTTGAGCGCCCAGGCCTTAGCGATCCTGGCGATTGTGGTGCTGTATGGTCGCAGTCGTTTGGCCGAAAAACGCCGCGTGACGGCTTGACTATGCGGGTATGGATTGACGCCGATGCCTGCCCTCGGGCGGCCAAGGACCAAGTGGTGAAGTTTGCCCTCAAACGCCAGTTCGAGGTGGTGCTGGTGGCTGGGCAGAGCCAGATCAAGCCGAGCTTTGCCTGCGTGAAGCTGATCGTGGTGCCCAGTGGTCCGGACGCGGCGGATGATTACTTGGTAGAGCACGCCGTGCCCGGCGAACTGGTGATCTGCAGCGATGTGCCGTTGGCCGACCGCCTTGTGAAAAAGGGTGTCACGGCGCTCGACCCGCGGGGCAAGGAGTTCAGCCCCGCGAACATGAGTGAGCGGTTGGCGGTGCGTAACCTGTTTACCGATCTGCGTGAGCAAGGCCAGATGGGCGGTGGGCCGCCGCCCCATAGCGAGAAGGATAAGCAGGCGTTCGCCAACTCGCTCGACCGCATCCTCACCCAGTTGATGCGCCCCGCCTGACTTCCGTACCTCGCCCGGGGCAAGCCCGCTCACCACAATCTAGTGTTGTGTGAGCGGATCAGTCGTTTTCGTGGGTCAGTTCCAACACCCGGTCCACCAGCTTGTTGATGCCTGAAGCCACCTCGCTGATGTTCTTGCCGAGCATATAGGCCGGCGTACTCACGAGCTTGCGCGCCGTGTCTTCGGCGATATCTTCAACCGCGCACTCCTGATGGGAGGCGCCCATTTTGTCCAGGGCTGCGACGGTGTCGGTGTCGTTGCCGATGGTGCAGGTCACGCCTGGGCCGTAGATTTTTGCGGCCAGGGCCGGTGAGATGCAGATCAGCCCGACCGGCTTTCCGGCTTCGGCAAAGGCTTCAGCCAGTGCCAATACTTGTGGATTAACGCTGCACTCTGCGCCTTTCACAGCAAAGTCCGACAGGTTCTTCGCCGCACCAAACCCGCCGGGCACGATCAACGCATCGAACTCTTCGGCATTGGCCTGTTTGATGTCCTTCACCTCGCCTCGGGCAATGCGCGCCGACTCCACCAGCACATTACGTGACTCAGGCATCTCTTCACCGGTGAGATGGTTGACTACGTGCAGCTGTGGAATGTCGGGGGCAAAGCATTGGACCTGAGCGCCGCGCTGGTCCAGGCGCAGCAGGGTGATCACGCTTTCTTGGATCTCTGCGCCGTCATACACGCCGCAGCCGGAAAGGATCACTGCAATCTTTTTGCTCATGGGCATTTCTCCTGGGGTCTTGGCGTTAAATGTCTACTAATTTGTAACCTGTTGCCAATGGGATCTCGCGTCGCTGCACCTAATCTTGATGCCACAACAATAGACCGGACTAGCTCATGGACTTCGTGCCTTACGCGGTACCGTTTTTCATCGCCCTGATCGTGGTGGAATTGCTCGCTGACCGTTGGCGCGGTCAGCGCAACTACCGGGTCGCGGACGCCATCAACAGCCTCAGCACCGGCGTGCTGTCCACCACCACGGGGTTGTTGACCAAGGGCGTCGGGCTGCTGACCTACGCATTCGCCCTCAAGCACTTGGCGCTGATCGAACTGCCTGCCCAGAGTGTCTGGACCTGGGTCTTCGCCTTTGTGCTCTACGACTTCTGCTACTACTGGCTGCACCGGATGGGGCACGAGCGCAATATCCTGTGGGCCGCGCACTCGGTGCATCATCAGAGCGAGGACTACAACCTCAGCACCGCCCTGCGCCAGACCAGCACCGGGTTTCTGCTGAGCTGGATTTTCTACCTGCCCCTGGCCGTGCTCGGCGTGCCGTTGGTGGTATTCATCAGCGTCGCCTCGCTCAACCTGCTCTATCAATTCTGGGTGCACACCCGTCATGTGCCCAAGCTCGGCTGGTTCGAGTGGTTCTTCGTCACGCCATCCAATCATCGGGCCCACCATGCACAGAACGCTCTTTACATGGATCGCAACTACGGCGGGGTGTTCATTCTTTGGGACCGGCTGTTCGGCACCTTCCAGGAAGAAGACGACAACGAACCGGTGGTTTTTGGTGTGACGACCCCCTTGGCGAGTTGGAACCCGCTGTGGGCCAACTTGCAGTTTTATGCGCAGCTTTGGAGCGATGCGCGGCGTACCGAGAGTAAGTGGGACAAGCTGCGCATCTGGTTCATGCGCACCGGCTGGCGCCCTGCTGACGTGAAGGCCAAATACCCCCTGGCCAAGCCTGACTTGAGCCAGTTCCGCAAATTCGACGTGCCGCTGGACGCGCGCCAACAGGTGTACATCGCCCTGCAGTTTGCCGCGTATGTGGGGTTTGGCAGCTATTTGATGAATTTCGGCGAGGGTTTGCCCGCCACCGCGCTGATTGTGGGCTGGGGTGCGATGGCGTTTGGGTTGTTTACGTTGGGCGTGGCTCTGGAGAATCGCCCGTGGACCTTGAAGGCTGAGCTGGTACGGCTGGCATTGAATGTACCGCTGGTGTGGCTGGCACCGCAGGTCGGGCTGTGGCCGGCCAGCCACTTGGGCTGGCTTGGGCTGCTGAGTTATAGCCTGCTCAGCGTGATCGGCCTCTACTGTTGTAGAAGCCGGCTTACTCGACTGGTGTCTTAGGCGCTTCGATCGAGGCAGGCTCGGCCGCGAGCCGGGCCTTGGCATCTGCACAGGCCTGGCGGGCGATTCGAGCGTTCTTGAAGCGGCGCCGCAGCCACAGGCCAAAGCCTAGTAACAACAACGCGCCGAGCACCCACAATTCGTACTTTTTGACGCTGCCGAGCATGCCTTCCAGTACTGCGCCGAAGTGATAAGCCGCCGCACCCAAAGCCGCGGCCCAGATGGCAGCACCAATCCCGTTGAGGATCAGGTAGCGCAGTGGCGGGTAGCCCGACAGACCAATCGCGACCGGCATCACCGTGCGCAATCCGTAGACGAAGCGGAAACTCAGCACCCAGATATCCGGGTGTTTGCGGATATGTTCCAGTGCTTTGTCGCCCATCAGTTGCCAGCGCGGCTTGCGTGCCAGCAGTTTGCGGCCATGCTTGCGCCCCATGTAATACCAAAGCTGGTCGCCGGCGTAGCTGCCAAAGAAGGCAACGACCACCACCAGGTTGATATCCATGTAGCCACGGAACGCCAGGAAGCCTGCGAGCACCAGAATGGTCTCGCCTTCAAAGAACGTCCCGAGGAAGAGGGCAAAGTAGCCGAAGTCATGCAGAAATTGTTGAAGCATGGTCTGGGTGCTGGCGAAATGAACGCGCAGCCTACGCCTTCGTGAACATTCATGAAAGTATCGAGATGTGTCACGAAGTGAACAATTCCTACATAAACGACGAATGCGACTACAGGTCGCATCGATAAGCACAACTGTCATACCTTCGTCATAATGGCCGCTTATAACTGCAACGCTCGCCCGTAAACCCGGGCTCAGGAGTCTGTCGTGAGCTTTACCCCTGCCAATCGCCTGTTCCCAGCCACTCGTCTGCGTCGCAATCGCCGTGATGATTTTTCTCGCCGTCTGGTTCGTGAAAACGTACTGACGACGAATGATCTGATCCTGCCGGTGTTTGTGCTCGATGGCGAAAATCGTCGGGAAGCCGTTGCGTCAATGCCAGGGGTGGAGCGTCTGACCATTGATCTGCTGCTGGAAGAGGCGGCGGGTTGGGTCGAACTGGGGATTCCGGCGTTGGCGCTGTTCCCGGTCACGCCGGCTGAACTCAAGTCCCTCGATGCGGCCGAAGCCTGGAACCCGCACGGGATCGCCCAGCGCGCAACACGTGCTCTGCGCGAGCGTTTCCCTGAGTTGGGGGTGATCACCGACGTGGCGTTGGACCCGTTCACCACCCACGGTCAGGATGGCATCCTGGACGAAGACGGCTATGTTCAGAACGACATCACCGTCGATGCGTTGGTCAGGCAGGCCTTGTCCCACGCCGCGGCAGGCGCCCAGGTGGTCGCACCTTCGGACATGATGGACGGCCGCATCCAGGCGATTCGCGAAGCCCTGGAGCTGGCCGGCCACGTCAATGTGCGAATCATGGCCTATTCAGCGAAGTACGCCAGCGCCTACTACGGCCCGTTCCGGGACGCGGTGGGCTCGGCATTGAACTTGGGCAAGGCCAACAAGGCCTCTTACCAGATGGATCCTGCCAATAGCCATGAAGCCTTGCACGAAGTGGCGGCCGATCTGGCCGAAGGCGCCGACATGGTGATGGTCAAGCCGGGGATGCCGTACCTGGACATCCTTTGGCGGGTCAAAGATGAATTCAAGGTGCCGACCTTTGTCTATCAGGTCAGCGGCGAATACGCCATGCACATGGCTGCAATACAGAATGGATGGTTGAGTGAAGGGGTGATTCTGGAATCCCTGACGGCCTTTAAACGTGCCGGAGCTGATGGCATTCTGACCTACTTTGCCGCCCGCGCCGCCCAATTGCTTAGAGAGCAACAATAGCCCTCACAGGAACACTCGATGAATACCGAAGGACTCTCCGAAGTTGCAGTAAAAGACGCTCACCCGGTGGTTGAACAAGTCGCCGAGACCCCGCCGGAGCTGGAACCGGCTCCGCCTGCCGTGGTGGCCGAAGTACCAGCGCCGGCGCCAGTGCCGATGGTGACCAACCTGGATGACAGCAGCCTTTACATCCACCGCGAGCTGTCGCAACTGCAATTCAACATCCGCGTGCTGGAACAGGCGCTGGATGAGTCCTACCCGTTGCTGGAGCGGCTGAAATTCCTGCTGATTTTCTCCAGCAACCTGGACGAGTTCTTCGAGATCCGTGTTGCCGGCCTCAAAAAGCAGATCACCTTCGCCCGCGAACAAGCCGGCGCCGACGGCCTGCAACCGCACCAGGCGTTGGCGCGCATCAGCGAGCTGGTGCACGGCCATGTGGACCGCCAATACGCGATCCTCAACGACATCCTGCTGCCGGAGCTGGAAAAACATCAGGTCCGCTTCATCCGTCGCCGTCACTGGACCACCAAGATCAAAACGTGGGTGCGTCGCTATTTCCGTGACGAGATCGCGCCAATCATCACGCCGATCGGCCTCGACCCGACGCACCCGTTCCCATTGCTGGTGAACAAGAGCCTCAACTTCATCGTTGAGCTGGAAGGTATCGACGCCTTCGGTCGCGATTCCGGCCTGGCGATCATCCCGGCGCCGCGTTTGCTGCCACGGATCATCAAGGTGCCGGAAGAGGTGGGGGGCGCTGGCGACAACTATGTATTCCTGTCCTCGATGATCCACGCCCACGCCGATGATCTGTTCCAAGGCATGAAGGTCAAGGGCTGCTACCAGTTCCGCCTGACCCGTAACGCCGACCTGGCGCTCGACTCCGAAGACGTCGAAGACTTGGCCCGTGCCCTGCGCGGCGAGCTGTTCTCGCGGCGCTACGGCGATGCGGTGCGCCTGGAAGTGGCCGACACCTGCCCGAAACACCTGTCGGACTACCTGCTCAAGCAGTTCAACCTGGGCGAGACCGAGTTGTATCAGGTCAACGGTCCGGTGAACCTTACGCGTCTGTTCAGCATCACCGGCCTGGACAGCCACCCGGAGCTGCAATACACGCCGTTCACGCCGCAGATCCCGAAACTGCTGCAAAACAGCGAGAACATCTTCAGCGTTGTGAGCAAGCAGGACATCCTGCTGCTGCACCCGTTCGAGTCCTTCACTCCGGTGGTCGACCTGCTGCGCCAGGCCGCCAAGGACCCGCACGTGTTGGCCGTACGCCAGACCCTGTACCGCAGCGGCGCCAACTCGGAAATCGTCGATGCCCTGGTGGACGCTGCGCGCAACGGCAAGGAAGTCACTGCGGTAATCGAGTTGCGTGCGCGGTTCGACGAAGAATCCAACCTGCAACTGGCCAGCCGTCTGCAAGCGGCCGGCGCGGTGGTGATCTACGGCGTGGTGGGCTTCAAGACACACGCCAAGATGATGCTGATCCTGCGCCGCGAAGCGGGTGAGATCGTGCGCTACGCCCACTTGGGTACCGGCAACTACCACGCTGGCAACGCCAAGCTCTATACCGACTACAGCCTGCTGACTTCCGACGACGCCTTGTGTGAAGACGTCGGCAAGTTGTTCAGCCAGTTAATCGGCATGGGCAAGACCTTGCGCATGAAGAAGCTGCTGCACGCGCCGTTCACCCTGAAGAAGGGCATGCTCGACATGATTGCCCGCGAAACCCAGTTCGCCCTCGACGGCAAACCGGCGCACATCATTGCCAAGTTCAACTCGCTGACCGATCCGAAGATCATCCGCGCGCTGTACAAGGCCAGCCAGTCCGGCGTGCGTATCGACTTGGTGGTGCGTGGCATGTGCTGCCTGCGTCCGGGCATTGTTGGCGTGTCGCACAATATCCATGTGCGTTCGATCATTGGCCGCTTCCTGGAGCACACGCGGGTGTTCTACTTCCTCAACGGCGGCGAAGAACAGATGTTCCTGTCCAGTGCCGACTGGATGGAGCGCAACCTGGATAAGCGTGTGGAGACCTGCTTCCCAGTAGAGGGCAAGAAGCTGATCATGCGGGTTAAGAAAGAGCTGGAAAGCTACCTGACCGACAACACCCACAGCTGGAGCCTGCAATCCGACGGCCGTTACGTGCGCAACACGCCGACCGGCAACCAGAACCCACGCAGTGCGCAGGCGACGTTGCTGGAGAAGTTGGGCAGTCCGATTCTGTCGGTGAACTAAGCACCGACGCGGTCTGAAAATGTGGGAGGGGGCTTGCTCCCGATGAGGGAGTGTCAGTCAACAGATTCATTGACTGGTCCACCGCCATCGGGAGCAAGCCCCCTCCCACAGTTGTTTCCGGTGTTCTCTAGCGCAGGTTCAGGCTGAACCCCACTCGTGTCAGCCACTCCGCTTCCTGGGCGAAGTCCGCCTGGGTCAGTTGGTTCTCATCCAGCCAGCCTTTCGGGAACACGACATCCAGGCTCTCGCCATTGGCGCGCAGGCTCACCTGAGGCATTTCCTGGGTGCCGCGAATGTGGTGAAACAGGATCGCGAAGCGCAGCAGTACGCACAGGCGGATCAGCTTGATGCCTTCATCACCGAACTCGGCAAACTTATCCTTGGGAATATTGCGACGATGGCCGCGCACCAGCAGTGCGAGCATCTGCTGGTCTTCCCGGGAGAAACCGGCCAGGTCGGAGTGCTCGATCAGGTAGGCGCCGTGCTTGTGGTAATGGTAGTGGGCGATATCCAGGCCTACCTCATGCACCTTGGCGGCCCAGCCCAGCAGCTCTCGCCATACGCCGTCTTCCAGGTCCCAGTCCTCGGCCACTTGGTCGAACGCGTGCAAGGCTTTGCGTTCCACACGGGCGGCTTGTTCCAGGTCGACGTGATAACGCTCCATCAGCGAGCTGAGCGTGCGCTCACGTACGTCCTCGTGGTGATGGCGGCCCAGCAGGTCGTAGAGCACACCTTCGCGCAGGGCGCCGTCACAGTGGTCCATGCGTTGCAGTTCGAGGGCGTCGAAGATGGCTTCGAGAATCGCCAGGCCGGCCGGGAAAATGGTGCGACGGTCGGGCTTGATGCCGTCGAAGTCGATTTTCTCGGCGTCCCCCAGTTTGAATAGCTTGCGCTTGAGCCACGCCAGGCCTTCGGCGTTGACCTCACCCGTGCCATGGCCGCCGGCCTTGAGTGCCAGGCCGATAGCACGGATGGTGCCAGACGAGCCGATGGCCTCATCCCAGGTCAGGCGGTGCAGGGCGTGTTCGATACTCATGATTTCCAGCCGCGCTGCGGTGTAGGCCTGGGCGTAGCGCGCCGGAGTGATCTTGCCGTCCTTAAAGTAACGTTGGGTATAGCTGACGCAACCCATCTGCAGGCTTTCGCGTAGCAGCGGTTCGAAACGCTGGCCGATGATGAACTCGGTACTGCCGCCGCCGATGTCCGCCACCAGACGCTTGCCGGGGGTGTCGGCCAAGGTGTGGGACACGCCTAGATAGATCAGGCGCGCTTCTTCACGGCCGGAGATGACTTCTACCGGGTGGCCGAGGATTTCCTCGGCGCGGCGGATGAATTCGCCGCGATTGCGCGCTTCGCGCAGGGCATTAGTGCCGACAATCCGCACCGCGCCCAGGGGCATACCGTTAATCAGCTGCGCAAAACGCTTGAGGCAATCGAGCCCGCGCTGCATGGATTCTTCATTGAGCTGGCGGGCGTCGTCGATCCCGGCAGCCAGTTGCACTTTCTCGCCGAGCCGTTCAAGGATGCGGATTTCGCCGTTCTGGGCCTTAGCCACGACCATGTGAAAGCTATTGGAACCCAGGTCTATGGCGGCGATCAGGGACAGATTCTTGGCTTGGGATTGCGGCATGGTTTGGGGGTCTCGGTCGATAACCTGACCATCGTGCCACGATCGACCGCTGGCGCCAACGCGTAGCGCCATAGGATTTCCAATCAGGGCTTCAGCGGAAATTGCCGATGCGGGTTGTAGGAGATTTTCATGACGATTGCATTACAAAGTTAACAGATGCCGTAGTCCTTGATTTCCGGGGCTTTATTTATGGGATTGGTAACTAATTCCTACATGCTTCTGTATTAGTTCTCCAAGTTGTTGTTTTGATTCGCACAACGAATATTCCAGTGTGGAATGGCTGCCGCTGAGTACTCTTACAATCATTGATATTTTTTCCGGTTTAATTGAAGGGGTGGAGTGTTAATACTTCGGTCCGGCGATTTTGCCTAGGTGTTATTTATTTATAGTTGAGCGTTCGGTGTGGGCGGCTTTTAAATGTGGGCTTGTAAGATTGGCTTTTAGATGGTTTGAGTTTTTAGTTGTGCGCAGATAAATGATCTTTGATAATAAGGTGGACTGTATATGAAAAATAAAAGTGCTTTGTTTGGGGGCGTGTTCCTTGCAGTTGCTTGCCTGAGCGTTCAAGCTGCGGACTTACGTGTCAAAGGCTCCATTGCACCTTCCAGTTGCAGTTTTACACTCACAAATTCGACCATTGATTATGGCAAAATCAATCCGAGCTCTTTAAGCGCCACCCAATATAATCCGTTACCAAACAAAAGCACTCCGTTCGTCATAAAGTGTGCTGCACAAGCTCGGGTCGCTATAAGTGCAACGGATAATCGTGCGGCAAGTAAAGTGGGTGGCATAACACTTCAATATGGTTCGCAGTACAATGATAACTATAACTACGGGCTTGGTAATACCGGTAATGGTGAACATATCGGCGGTTATATTTTATACATGAGAAGTTCGGTGGCTGATGGCAAGGCTGTCAATATTATGCAGTCATTCGACAATGGTGGCGTTTGGCGCGGTATCGCCGGTGCCATGGCGCAAACTCCTGTCTTGACCAGCTGGTGGTCGGGTGACCTTACACCGCTGAAGTTTTCCACGCTGTCCGGTACGCTAAACGTTCGGGCCATTCTTAATAAGACATCCGCTCTCAGCCTCAGTAATGAAATCAAGCTGGACGGTCATGCCACGCTGGAACTGAAGTACATCTGAACATAACTACCCTAATGGTCAACTGGGGCTGATTGCTTTTCGGCGGGGCGACGGCGCTCTGCAGTGAATTTTTTCAGTGCCAGGCCTATGGGCGAGTTTTATCTGTGGCTATCCATTTTTTTGTTAAAGGTGATAAGTTTGAAAAATAAAATTATTGTAATGATGGGTGTATGTTTGGCTGCGACGGGGCTCAATGCCCAAGCAGCTGATGTCCGTGTTAAAGGAACCATCGCGCCCGCAAGCTGCAGCTTTACGATAGTCAACTCGGTATTTGATTACGGTATGATTCGACCGAGTTCGCTAAGTGCCACCCATTACACAAAGTTGGATAAAAAAAGCACGCCCTTTACCGTCAAATGCGATGCACCTACTTTGGTAAGCATCAAGACACAGGACAATCGTGCAAGCAGTAAAGTGCCTGGTATGATGCGAAGTGCATTTAATCAGACCTATGTTGACACCTTTAACTATGGGCTAGGCACGTCATCCAAAGGTGAGAAAGTTGGCGGTTACGTTATGTTCATGGCCAATACCGTTGCTGACGGTAAAACGGTCAGGGTTAATGGTTCGAACAATAACGGCGTTACTTGGTCCGTCGGCGACGGGGCCCTGGCACAGCCTCCGCATTTGACAAGCTGGGCGTCTGGGACCACTACGCCGATTAAACTTTCAGTGGTTTCCGGAAACTTGCAAGTGCAAGGGGTTATCAACAAGACCTCTGCTTTTTCCGTCGGTGAGGGTATCAATCTGGATGGCCATGCCACCTTAGAGTTACGTTACTTGTAAGCAATGTTGAGTCGGTCAGCACACGTTGAAACTTTAGGTGTTTGAAGTTTTAACGTGTTCTGACTGTTTTGCTGTGTTCGAAGTAAAGGAAGCGTCGGATGTGTATCGTCTCCAAGTCGAAGTTCTTTTTAGCGTTTAGCGTGTGCGTTAACTTTCTTTTATGCGGTGTGGCGTACGCCGATGGCATGGAGCCTGAAACCACTGTCATTGTGCTAAATGAGTCCGATGGCGAGGCCAGTATTAACGTCAAAAATACTGACGTCGGGCCTGCGCTACTCCATTCGGCTATTGAAGATGTTCCGGAAGACCTGGAACCCTTGGTGGTTGTCACTCCCCCGGTTGCAAGGGTGGATGGTGGCCAACTGCAAATGGTGAGGTTCATGTTGATTGGCAAGGAACCGCTCAAGACTCAGCGTTTGAAGCGTGTCACCTTCGAGGGTATCCCACAAACCCAGCCAGGCTCGGGTGCGACGATCGGTATCAGCCTGCGACAAAACCTGCCGCTGATTCTCCATCCCAAGGGACTGCCACAGCACAATGCGCCTTGGGAGTTACTGACCTGGCGCCTGCAGGGCAAAACGTTGAGCGTGCATAACGACAGTCCCTATGTCGTTCGTTTGGCCGCCGAGGTGCAACTGAACCCGCAAAAAGCCAAAGCCTATCTTTCACGCACCTATATCTTGCCGGGTGAGGTGCTGAGCGCTGAATTTTCAAGCGCTCACCCTGATGCCACGTCAGTCACCATAATGCCTGCCACTGTTTATGGATTTACCGTAGACAACTACGATGCCTTGCTCCTAGCCAACATGCCTTGACCTCGTATGGGAAAAATAAACGAGGTTACCGGCGCTGTTGGTAAAAAACGGTGTGGGGGTAAAAAGGCCGCAGCGCCTTTTAAGTTCAACCGAGTCAGTCTCTCAGCCTGCGTAGCGATGTTTTCTGGCGCCGCAGTACACGTTTACGCCGGGCCCGGGGCGCACCCGCTGGAATTCGATCTCACTATCTTGCAGCATCGCGGACTCGATCCTTCGGTTGCCCGCTATTTTCGAGACGCGCCACGATTCACTGAAGGTGTTCGGGTTGTTGATCTGACGGTCAATGGTGATCGCGTTGGATTGACCGATGCGCGGTTCAACCATGAAGGGGCGTTGTGCTTTACCCGTGGCTTGCTGGACCGAGCAGGGCTGCGTGTACCTGCTTCAGTGATAGATAAACAGGTTTCTGCTGACCAGGCCTGTCATGACTTCCTTACCGAGTTTCCCAGCACGGAATTGAACCTGCGTCCGGGCAACGAGGAGGTAGCGATCGTCGTTCCCACCCAGGCGATCCGTGAGCCGCAACGAGCCACTGGCCATTTCGCTCGAGGTGGAGCGGCGGGCTTGCTCAACTATGACGTGCAAGGCATCAACAGTCATTCGCGCGATGCCAGGGGCCGTTTTCTATCGGCGTCCACGGAGGTGGGGTTTAACGTAGGCGATTGGATTGCGCGCAGCCGTCAGCTCTATATCTCTACCGATGGTCGGTCTGGGGCCGAGCACCTGTACGCCTATGCGCAACGGGATATTGCGCGGTTGGCGTCGACCCTCCAGGTGGGGCAGATATCCGGTAACAGCCCGGTGTTCGGCGGGGTGCAACTGACCGGTTTCCAACTGTCTCCAGACGGTGTCGACGGCGGTGCCGGCGGTAATGGAGTAGTGGTCGAAGGCCAGGCCCTTAGCCAGTCTCGGATAGAGGTACGCCAGTCGGGCGCACTGATCTACACAACAGTCGTGCCAGAAGGGCCGTTTGCATTGAGCAACCTGCCGTTGCTCAACGGCACGAGTGACCTTGATGTACGGGTCATTGAGACCCGTGGCGGACAGCGTAGCTTTGTAGTGCCGGCCGCTTCGTTTCGCGATGCGATGCCGGTGAAGTCTGGGTATACCGCGGCCGTCGGCAAGATACGGGATGTGGAACGTAGCGGTGCCGATGAGCCTATGCTGGCCGTGGCAAGCGGGACCTGGGCGCTCACCCCCGCCACGGCCCTCAGTTCGGGTGTGCAGGTTACCGATCATTACAATTCGGTGGGGCTTGCGCTGGACAGCAGTTTCGCGCAGCGATTCTCTGTTGGCCTGCGTAACAACCTCTCACGGGACAACAAGAACAACGTACGGGGTGTGCGTAATAGCGTTTCGTTGGGCAGCGTGCTGCCGGGTGACGTGCAGATGACCCTGAGCGCTACGACCCAGACACCTGGCTATCGTGATGTGCTCGATAGTGTGCGCGCTGACAGTGGTGAGTTGGCGAACTCGCGGTTCAAAAACCAATACACGGCAGGTCTCAGCTGGGCGGACCCGCAATTGGGTGTGTTCACGATTGGGTACACCCGTGCTGCAAACTTCAACAGTAGCGCCTCTCAGTATGTACATGGCGCCTGGAACAAGCAGTTCAGGTACGCCAATGTCGGGTTGAGCGTGGACTCGCAAGTTGGCACTTCTGGCACTAACAAGAACAACAACGATGGGCTAGGCGTGCGTTTGCAAGTCAGTGTTCCCTTGGGGGGTGATCGTTCGCTCACTTCTACCGCCAGGCACCAGGGGCGTCGATCGAGTATTGGCGCAGCCTTCAACGAACGCGTCGACGACACACTCAATTATGAACTGCGCACTGACAGCGACCTTGGTACGGCCGCCCGGCATGCGCAGGGCGGTTTGCTCAACATGACGTCCCGTTATGCTCAGTTGGGCCTGGGCATCAACCGGGACTCGACCAACACCAGCTATAGCGGTCAGTTGCAGGGCGCAGTCGTGGCTCATGAGCGGGGGCTGACGCTGTCTCCGTACAGGGTCGAGGATACGTTTGGGGTTGCGTCGGTCGGCGATGTGTCGGGCGCGCGTATCACTACACCCCAGGGGCCTGTATGGACCGATCGGTGGGGAATGGCGGTGATACCGGGATTGCCCGCTTATCAAAGCAGCCTTGTCGAGGTGGAAGGCAAATCCCTGCCACGGCAGGTAGATATCAAGAACGGCACCCAATCCCTGGAAGTTGGACGAGGCTCATTCAGCAAGGTCGACTTTGAAGTGGTTAAGGTCAGGAGGGTGCTGTTGCGTGCCGTCGATCAGAGTGGCCAAGCGTTACCCAAAGGTGCTTCGGTGCTTACGGCAGACAATTCATTCCTGACCTCCGTCGTCGGAGACGGCCTGATTTTCCTGAATAACATCGACGCGCCACAAACCTTGACCGTGTCATCGCCGAACGCGACCTCCTGCAAACTGCAACTCGAACTGTCGGAACAAATCGATGAAAGCCAACTTTATGAAAATACAGCGGCGGTCTGCAGCTAAAAGTGCTTTGACGTCAGGGATGCTCGCGGCGGTGGTGAGCCTATTGACGGTTTTTGAGGCGTCGGCTTCTGAGTGCCACCTGTCAGTGAGCCAACCGCAAATTGATTACGGGCTTCTGCGCCCCGTTTCAAAGCCTGATGCTCGCGGGGTTTTCCTGGGTAAGCGCATGGTGCGTGTGAGCGTGGTGTGCACTGATGCTAGGTTTATAGCCCTGCGTTTTATGGGCGTGCCTGCCGACGGTCAAGGTTTCAGGTTTGGTCGGGAGGGGCGGTTTGACCTGACGCTGCAGCAGCCAGTGCTCGATAGCCAGGCGATAGAGTTGGCGCCGATGCACAACAGGGCCGAGCGCGGTGGTCACCTGAGGCCGGACCAAGCGCTGGTGCTGTTGAAGGCAGGGCAGCCTGTCAGCGGGCGGGTGTTTTCAGCGCAGGTGCAGATTGACACCTATCTCTCGAATGCCGCCGCCTCAGTACGCGATAAAACGTTATTGGAGGGCGGCGGGCGCTTCGAGTTGGTACCTGGCGGCTAATCGATCAGGCGTGGGCTTCTGTTGTACCGATGAAGTTTGCCAACTCAGCGGTCTGGGGATTGGCAAACAGCAGTTTTGGATCGCCGACTTCATGCACCTTGCCCTGGTGCATAAATACCAGCTTGTCACCGACTTCCCGGGCGAAGCGCATTTCGTGCGTCACCATGATCAAGGTCATACCGTCCTTGGCCAGCTGGCGCACCACGCTGAGCACTTCGTTGACCAACTCCGGGTCCAGGGCTGAGGTGATTTCATCGCACAGCAGCACTTTGGGTGACATAGCCAGGGCACGGGCAATGGCGACGCGCTGTTGCTGGCCGCCGGACAAGCGATCTGGGAAAGCGTCGAATTTCTCTCCCAGCCCAACGCGTTCCAGCATCTGCTTGGCCAACTGTGCCGCTTTGGCCTTGGGCACTTTCTGCACCACTTGTGGCGCGAGCATGACGTTTTCACCCACCGTCAGGTGCGGGAACAGGTTGAACTGTTGGAACACCATGCCGACTTTCTGCCGCAGGCTGCGCAAGTCAGCGCGGGCGGCATCAAGGTATTCGCCGTCGACCTCGATCACTCCATCGTTAATCGACTCCAGGCCATTGAGGGTACGCAGCAGGGTGGATTTACCCGAGCCGCTGCGCCCGATGATCGCCACCACCTGGCCTTCTTCAACCGTCAGGTCGATGCCCTTGAGGACGTGGTGATCGCCGTAATACTTATGCAGGGCGGAAATTCTAAGCAGAGGCATGCAGTCTCCTTTCCAGGTAGCGAGCACTGAGGGACAAGGGGTAGCAAAGCAGGAAGTAACCGAGGGCCACCAGGCCGTAGACCATGAAGGGCTCGAAGGTCGCGTTGGCGAGCATGCCGCCGGTCTTGGTCAATTCGGTGAAGCCGATGATGGAGGTCACGGCGGTGCCTTTGACCACCTGCACCGAGAACCCCACCGTTGGCGCCACGGCGATCCGCAGGGCCTGGGGCAGGATCACGTAGCGCAGTTGTTCAAGCGGATTCAGCGCCAGGCTGGCCGAGGCTTCCCACTGCCCGTGGGCGATGGAGTCGACACAACCGCGCCAGATCTCAGCGAGGTAGGCGCTGGTAAACAATGTCAGGGCAATCGCCGCTGCCAGCCACGGTGAAATATCCACCCCCAGCAGGGCGATGCCGAAGAACACCAGGAACAGCTGCATCAACAACGGCGTGCCCTGGAACAGCTCGATGTAGGTGCGCGCAAGATTGCGCGCGAACGCCTTGCTGCTGATGCGCATGGTCATCACCAGCAAGCCGATCAGGCCGCCGCCGATGAACGCCACCAGCGACAGCAACAGCGTCCACTGAAGGCCCGTAAGCAGATTGCGTACGATGTCCCAGAAGGAAAAATCACTCATCGGCTATTCCTCATCACAAAGCGGCGGCCGATCCAGTTGAGCAACTGGCGAATCATTAACGCCATGCACAGGTACACCAGGGTGGTCAGGGCATAGGTTTCAAACGCGCGAAAATTACGCGACTGAATAAAGTTGGCGGCGAAGCTCAGCTCTTCGGTGGCGATCTGTGAACACACCGCCGAACCGAGCATCACGATGATGATCTGGCTGCTCAGTGCCGGCCACACTTTGCCCAGCGCCGGCAGCAACACCACATGGCGGAACGCTTCGAAACGCGTCATCGCCAGCGCGGCGGCGGCTTCCAGTTGCCCGCGCGGGATGGCCTGGATGCCGGCGCGAATGATCTCCGTGGAGTAGGCCCCCAGGTTGATCACCATCGCCAATACGGCGGCTTGCCACTCGGTAATCTTTAGCCCCAGGGACGGCAGGCCAAAGAAGATGAAGAACAGTTGCACCAGGAACGGCGTGTTGCGGATCAACTCGACATAGACGCCGAAGAACCAGGCAAACGGCTGGATCTTCCACGCCCGCACCACCGCGCCGACGGTGCCCAGGGCCACCCCCAGGATCGCACCGATGGCCGTCAGCTCAAGGGTGAACAACGCGCCGCGCAACAGCAGATCGGTATTGGCCAGCACCGGCACAAAGTCAAATTGATACGCCATGAGTCAGCTCCGTCGTATCAAAGATCGGCGGGCAGCGGCTCTTTCAGCCATTGCATCGCGTTCTTTTCCAGGCTGCCATCGGCCTTGGCCGCGACCAGGATCTGGTTGACCTTCTCCAGCAGCGCCGGCTCGTTTTTGTTCACGCCGACGTACACCGGCGAATCTTTGAGTTTCACTTTCAGCGCTGGCACGCGTTTCGGGTTGCGCTCGCTGATCGCCACCATCACCACGTTGCCGCTGGCGATCAGGTCGACCTGGCCTGCCAGGTAGGCGGCGATGGTGGAGTTATTGTCTTCGAAGCGCTTGATGGTCGCTTCCTTGGGCGCTACTGCGGTCAGCTCGATGTCTTCGATGGCGCCACGGGTCACGCTGATGGTCTTGCCCTTAAGGTCGTCGGTGCTGCTGATGGCGGCATCAGGTGGGCCGAATACGGCCAGGTAGAACGGCGCGTAAGCCTTGGAGAAGTCGATGACTTTTTCTCGCTCCGGGTTTTTGCCCAGGCTGGAGATCACCAGATCAACCTTGCCGGTGGTGAGGAACGGGATGCGGTTGGTGCTGTTGACCGGGGTCAGCTCCAGCTTGACCTTGAGTTGGTCGGCCAGCAGCTTGGCAGTATCGATGTCCAGGCCGCGCGGCTTCATGTCGGGGCCGACCGAGCCAAACGGCGGGAAGTCCTGGGGCACGGCTACCTTAAGGGTGCCACGGGCGACGATATCGTCCAGCCCATTGGCCTGGGCGGGTGCCTGGCTCAGCATCAGGCTGGCAAACAGGGCAGTGAGCAGGGCGCTGTAGCGCTTAGTCATGGCAACTCTCCGAAAAGGGCGAAAGGATTTTCTGGATTTGGCTTGCTTGCGTGATTGCACAGCCCATGCCAGTAGGCTCGAAATCGTCTGTAAGGCTGGGATTTGTTGAGCTTCATTGGTCTTACTGGTCTGAACAGTGGCATAGCCTTTCGCACCCTTTTCGAGCGCCGGCAAAAACCTGCGAGCCCCTTTGGGGCGTGGCTTGCCGCCGGCCGCGAATAGCTTTACAACTAGCCGCTCTGCTGACTGAAACCTTGAGTTTTTTATGAATTCCATCGCCCAAGCCGTACCGGAAGCGGCCCTGCAGGCCATTCGCAAACTGATCAAGGAGCAGGGCTTCGGGCCAGGCGACGCGTTGCCGTCCCAACGCGACCTGGCGGTGCAGTTGGGCGTGAGCCGAGCGTCGTTGCGTGAGGCGTTATCGTCCCTGAGTGCGTTGGGCGTGGTCAGCGTGCTGCCGGGCAAAGGCGTATTCGTGCAGGCGGCGGAGGACGCGCCGGGCTTTGCCTGGCCTTTCGCGGCCCAGGCCACGCCGTTGGATATCTTCCAATTGCGCTATGCGCTGGAGGGGTTTGCGGCGGGGCTGGCAGCGGTCACGCTGACCATCGATGAGCTGGACAGTCTTGAGGACAACGTTGAGGCGATGCGCAAGGTGCTCAAGGCCGGCGACTTCGACGCCGCGGCGCGGCTGGACTTCGAGTTTCACCAACGCATCCTGTTGGCCAGCGGCAACCAAGCGATGGTGAGTATTCTCAGTGCCAGCGCCGAGGTGTTCCTGGAAAGTCAGAAATTACCGTTCATCCGGCCAGAGCGGGCCATGGAAACCTGGCAGGAACATCGCAAAATTTTGCGTGCCTTGGCCCGGCGTGCGAGTGCGACAGCGCAGAAAACCATGCAGGAACACGTACGTAATGCAGCGTTACGCACGGGCATTACCTTTGTGAGTCCCGTCGCGTCTTGAATTGGGCTATACCCAAACTCATGCATCACCATAGCAAGACTCAATCAGAGGCGGCTTCCTGAACGGGGGAAGGGCGGCTATGATGGGCAACGTTTTTTTTGCTTACAATCCGGAGACATCCATGAGCAACGATCTTATCAAGCACGTCACCGACGCGACCTTTGAGGCCGAAGTACTCAAGGCTGCTGGCCCGGTGCTGGTTGACTACTGGGCTGAATGGTGCGGCCCTTGCAAAATGATCGCTCCGGTCCTGGACGACATTGCAACTACTTACGAAGGCAAGCTGACCATTGCCAAGCTGAACATCGACGACAATCAGGAAACCCCGGCCAAGCACGGTGTGCGCGGTATTCCTACGCTGATGCTGTTCAAAAACGGCAACGTTGAAGCCACCAAAGTAGGTGCGCTGTCGAAGTCCCAGCTGCAAGCTTTCCTCGACGCCAACATCTAAGCGTCGTCAAAAAGGCCCCGCAAATTGCGGGGCTTTTTCGTTAAACAGGGCTAGACGCTCCGAAATTCAGGTGGTACATTCGGCCCCGCACTGGTTTCTCCACTGCCCCCTGCAAGCCGTCGCCGACGCATTCCTTTTCGATTAGTACGCGATCCTGTCGCCTTCTCTGCGGCGCGGCCTCATTAAGCCAAAAGCTTAATTTCCCCCCCTCCATAAATGATTACGTCATTCCTATATGAATCTGACTGAACTCAAGCAAAAGCCGATTACCGACCTGCTCCAATTGGCCGAAGAAATGGGCATAGAAAATATGGCCCGTTCGCGCAAGCAGGACGTGATTTTCTCCCTGCTCAAGAAGCACGCGAAAAGCGGCGAGGAAATCTCCGGTGATGGCGTGCTGGAGATTCTCCAGGACGGCTTCGGCTTCCTCCGCTCTGCAGACGCTTCCTATCTCGCCGGCCCAGACGATATCTACGTCTCGCCGAGCCAGATCCGTCGCTTCAACTTGCGCACCGGTGACACCATCGTTGGCAAGATCCGTCCACCGAAGGAAGGCGAGCGTTACTTCGCCCTGCTCAAGGTCGACACGATCAACTTCGATCGTCCAGAGAACGCGAAAAACAAGATTCTCTTCGAGAACCTGACCCCGCTGTTCCCGACTGTGCGCATGAAGATGGAAGCCGGTAACGGTTCCACCGAAGACTTGACCGGTCGTGTGATCGACCTGTGCGCTCCGATTGGCAAAGGCCAGCGTGGCCTGATCGTCGCACCGCCGAAAGCCGGTAAGACCATCATGCTGCAGAACATTGCAGCGAACATCGCGCGTAACAACCCTGAAGTTCACCTGATCGTATTGCTGATCGATGAACGTCCGGAAGAAGTGACCGAAATGCAGCGCACCGTGCGCGGCGAAGTGGTTGCCTCGACGTTCGATGAGCCGCCAACCCGCCACGTGCAGGTTGCTGAAATGGTGATCGAGAAGGCCAAGCGCCTGGTCGAACACAAGAAGGACGTGGTGATCCTGCTCGACTCCATCACCCGTCTGGCCCGTGCTTACAACACCGTGATCCCGAGCTCCGGCAAGGTATTGACCGGTGGTGTCGATGCCCACGCCCTGGAGAAGCCGAAGCGTTTCTTCGGCGCCGCGCGGAACATCGAAGAAGGCGGCTCGCTGACCATTATCGCCACCGCGCTGGTTGAAACCGGCTCGAAGATGGACGAAGTGATCTACGAAGAGTTCAAGGGTACCGGCAACATGGAACTGCCTTTGGACCGTCGCATCGCGGAAAAACGCGTGTTCCCGGCGATCAACATCAACCGTTCCGGCACCCGCCGCGAAGAGTTGCTGACTGCCGACGACGAACTGCAGCGTATGTGGATCCTTCGCAAGCTGCTGCACCCGATGGACGAAGTTGCAGCCATCGAGTTCCTTATCGACAAGCTGAAAACCACCAAGACCAACGACGAGTTCTTCCTGTCGATGAAGCGTAAGTAATACGACGTTTCAGGTCCGAAAGAATGGCGCCCCCAGGGGCGCCATTTTTTTTTGCGCGTTTTTTAAGCGCATTCGGCAGTCAAATGCACCGCGATAAGCTGCCAGCCAGCCTCAGAGCAGGTAGGATGTACGCCTATTTTACGGGTGGCATGGTTAATGAAATTCAAGGATCTTCGGGATTTCGTGCAGCAACTTGAGCAGCGCGGAGAGTTGAAACGTATCCAGGTGCCGGTTTCCCCAGTGCTGGAAATGACTGAGATTTGCGACCGTACCCTGCGTAGCAAGGGCCCGGCGCTGCTGTTCGAAAACCCGACCGGCTTTGATATTCCGGTGCTCGGCAACCTGTTCGGCACGCCCGATCGCGTGGCGTTCGGCATGGGCGCGGAGTCGGTCAGCGAACTGCGCGAGATCGGCAAACTACTGGCCTTCCTCAAGGAGCCCGAGCCGCCCAAGGGGCTGAAGGACGCCTGGTCGAAGCTGCCGATCTTCCGCAAAATCATTGCCATGGCCCCCAAAGTGGTCAAGGACGCGGTGTGCCAGGAAGTGGTCATCGAAGGCGATGACGTCGACCTGGCCATGCTCCCGGTGCAAACCTGCTGGCCCGGCGACGTCGGCCCGCTGATCACCTGGGGCCTGACCGTCACCAAAGGCCCGAACAAAGACCGTCAGAACCTCGGTATCTACCGTCAGCAAGTGATCGGCCGCAACAAGGTGATCATGCGTTGGCTGAGTCACCGTGGCGGCGCGCTGGACTTCCGTGAGTGGTGCGAAAAACACCCTGGCCAGCCGTTCCCGGTTTCCGTGGCCTTGGGTGCAGACCCCGCCACCATCCTGGGCGCTGTGACCCCTGTGCCGGACAGCCTGTCCGAATACGCCTTCGCGGGCCTGTTGCGTGGCAACCGTACCGAGCTGGTCAAATGCCGTGGCAACGACCTGCAAGTGCCGGCCACTGCTGAAATCATCCTCGAAGGCGTGATCCACCCTGGCGAGATGGCCGACGAAGGTCCTTACGGCGACCACACCGGCTATTACAACGAAGTCGACAGCTTCCCGGTATTCACCGTCGAACGCATCACCCACCGGATCAAGCCGATCTACCACAGCACTTACACCGGCCGTCCGCCGGATGAGCCGGCCATTCTCGGCGTGGCGCTCAACGAAGTGTTCGTGCCTATCCTGCAAAAGCAATTCCCGGAAATCACCGACTTCTACCTGCCGCCGGAAGGCTGTTCGTACCGCATGGCCATCGTGACCATGAAGAAGTCGTACCCTGGCCATGCCAAGCGCGTCATGTTGGGAGTGTGGTCGTTTTTGCGACAGTTCATGTACACCAAGTTCGTTATCGTCACCGACGACGACATCAACGCCCGCGACTGGAACGACGTGATCTGGGCCATCACCACGCGCATGGACCCCAAGCGCGACACGGTGATGATCGACAATACGCCGATCGACTACCTCGACTTCGCGTCGCCGGTATCGGGCCTGGGCTCTAAGATGGGCCTGGATGCTACCCACAAATGGCCGGGTGAAACTACCCGCGAGTGGGGTCGGGTGATCGTCAAGGATGAAGCCGTGACCGCGCGCGTCGATGCGATGTGGAAAGAATTGGGAATAGATTGATGCGTGTAACCCTGCAACCTTCCGGCGCCGTGCTGGAGCTGGTCCCCGGAGAGCGAATCCTCGAAGGGGCGCGCCGCCTGGGCTACGAATGCCCGCAGGCCTGTCGCAATGGCGTCTGCCACGTGTGTGCCGCGCTGCTGGTGGAAGGCCGGGTGCAGCAAGCAGGTGAGGTGCGCGACCACGGTGAGTTCTACACCTGCATCGCCGAACCGTTGGAAGATTGCATTGTGTTGTGGGATGGCGTGTTGGCGCCGGGAGAGTTGCCGTTGCGCAAGTTGTCGTGCCAATTGAGTGAATGCGTAGAGGTCGGTGGTGATGTGTGGCGCGTGCGCCTGCTGGCCCCGGCCGGCAAGGCGGTGCGCTACCACGCCGGGCAATACCTGATGATCGAACGGGAAAATGGCGAAAAATCCGCATTCTCCCTAGCGTCGGCGCCTCACTCCGGGCGCGAGCTGGAACTGCATGTGCTGGCCCGTGAGGACAGCGCGCGCGCCCTGCTGGAACAGCTGCAACGCAATCAGATGGCCCGTGTGGAGTTGCCGTTTGGCGATACCCATCTGGCTGAACTGCCGGACGGTCCGCTGGTGTTGATCGCCGCCGGCACCGGTATGGCACAGATGCATAGCCTGATCGAACATTGCCGCGCCTCCGGCTTCAAGCACCCGGTGCACCTGTACTGGGGCGTGCGACGCCCGGAAGACTTCTACCAGATCGAACACTGGGACCAATGGCTGCAACTGCCAAACCTGTTCCTGCACAAAGTCGTCAGTGATCTGTGCGGTTGGGAAGGACGCTGCGGTTTGCTCCATGAGGCGGTGTGCGAGGACATCGCCGACCTCAAGGCCGTGCACGTCTACGCCAGCGGCTCACCGGCGATGATCTACGGCACGCTGGATGCGCTGGTCGACGCCGGCATGGATGCGCATCAGATGCGCGCCGACGTATTCGCCTACGCGCCGCGCTGATCCATTCCAAGAGCCGCCGGCTTCTTGTGGTGAGCGGGCAAGCCTGCTCATCACAAAAGCCCCGCTCAGTGCTCGCTTAGAAGCGCACGCCGGTCGTCACCATCGCCGCATTGAACCCCAACAACACCAACTCCGCCGCCACCGGCCCGTAATGGGTGCCTACCGACGGAATAATCACCGGCGCCACACCGAAACGGTTCAATGGGATCTTGTCGCGGTACTTGCCGCGATAGCCCTGGATCGCCCCGCCCGTGACCTTCAGGTACACCGGATAGTCGGTCATGTCATAGCGCTTGCCCGCGTAGGCGTAGTACGAGCGCTGGCGGAACGAGTTGCGAAAGGTTGCCCCGCCATACACCAACCCTGAGGCTTCATTGCGCTCCAGGCCAATCAGGTCTTGGTTGTTGTTGTGGTCCTTGTCCGGCGCGAAGTGCCGAGTGTAGACGCTGGTCTGCGCGTACCAGAAGCCCTTGTCGTCTTCGGTGACGGGCGATTCGCCAGCTAGCGCGGTGGTGGCCTGGGCCAGCAATAACAGGCCAGGCAGTCGAAAATTCTTCATGGGTGCGACCTCGGTAGTCGGTTTGATGGGCGGCTAAGTGGGTCGTGATGTGCACCCTATTTTGACGGCTTGGCGCGTGCCCAGGCTGAACCGGGGCTGAAAGTAACGGGATCGCTACGGATAATCCTGACGGAGGGGCCTCTGGGCTTATGCATTCTCTTATTCCTTAAAGGTATTTAATTTGTTACATGAATATCTTTAAGCTATATCTCAACGGACTACCGATTTTCTGCCAATCACCAACAACTGACCGCCACCGCCCGCCAGCCGGATCGATCGTATGAGCTCAGAGCACTGACGTTCTGATGTTTGATTACTGATTCATAAGGGAAAGGGGAGCGGTATGGGGAGCTACAAGAAACACGCGCTGTACTCGGCGATTTTGTCGGCCAATTTGCTGACCGCTGTGAGCTTCAATCCAGTCTTTGCGGCCGAAACGTCCGCCACCGATGCACCCAAACTCGACACCGTGATTGTCACCGGCACCCGCGCTCAGGAGCGTACGGCCAGTGCTTCACTGTCACCCATCGATGTGATTTCCGGTGACAGTCTGCGCAGCACCGGCTCCGATGAGCTGGGCGCAGTGCTGGCGCGCCTTATTCCATCAATCAATTTCCCACGCCCAAGCCTGGTGGACGGCGCCGAATTGGTGCGGCCTGCACAGTTGCGCGGCCTGTCACCTGATCAGGTGCTGGTGCTGGTCAACGGCAAGCGCCGCCACACCAGTGCCTTCGTCAACCTGGGCGGCGCAGTGGGCCGTGGGTCGGCACCGGCGGACCTGAATGCGATCCCGCTGTCGGCGGTGGACCATATCGAAGTGCTGCGAGACGGTGCTTCCGCGCGCTACGGCTCGGATGCGATTGCCGGGGTGATCAACGTGATACTCAAGCACGCTGACCATGGCGGCTCGATCTCCACCAAGTTCGGCGAATACAAGAAGGGCGACGGCATCCAGCGTAATGTCAGCGGCAACACCGGCCTGGCATTGGGCGACAACGGCTTTATCAACCTGTCGGCCGAAGGGGCTGACAACGACTACACCAACCGCGCCGGTGATGACTACCGCACCGGAAGCGTCGGCTCTACCACCTATGGCCAGCGCGTGTTCCGCCAAGGTGAGCCGGCCACCAATGAAGGCAAGTTCCAGTTCAACTCCGAATATTCCTTCAACGACGCGGCCGAGTTCTACACCTTCGGCGGTTACAGCAAGCGGCGTGGCGAGACGGCGGCGTTCTACCGCGCGAGCAATGCGTCCAACAACATCCCGGCGCTCAACCCCAACGGTTACCTGCCGCTGATCAAGGGCAACCTTGAAGACACGTCGTTGGTGGTAGGCCTGCGTGGCTTGCTGGCGTACGACTGGCATTACGACCTGTCGGCCAACTACGGCAAGAACCAGTACGCACTCAGCACTGAAACCATCAACACCTCTCTGGGCCTGGCGACACCGCGCAAGTTCGACAACGGCACCCTGAGCAACGACCAGAAGCAAGTCAGCCTGGACCTTTCCCGCGAGTTCGACGTGGGCTGGCTGCCTTACCCGGTGTCCGTGGCGTTCGGCGGTGAATACCTGCATCAGGGTTATGAAATCGAGGCGGGCGAGCCAGCGTCCTACTTCCAGACCGGCAGCTCCGGGCTGGGCGGCTTCCGGGATGCCGACGCGGGCACCAGCTCTCGTCACAATTGGGCGCAGTATCTGGACCTGGAAACCAACTTCACCGAAAAACTCAGCGCCTCGGCCGCCGTGCGCCATGAGGACTACAGCGATTTCGGCTCCAATGTGAGCGGCTCGCTGTCAGCTCGTTATGACTTCACCCCGCAAGTGGCCTTGCGCGGCAGTGTATCCAACGGGTTCCGCGCGCCGTCCCTGGCCCAGCAGAACTTTGCCTACACCTCATCGCAGCTGATCGGCAGCACCATCCAGGAAGCCGGTACCTTCCCGGCCAACAGCCAGGTTGCGCGCTTGCTCGGTGCTGAAGACCTCAAGGCCGAGAAGTCGCGCAACTACAGCCTTGGTCTGGTACTGGAGCCGGCCGATGACCTGACGGTGACGGTGGATGTGTACCGTATCGACATTCGCGACCGTATCAGCCTGTCCTCCAACCTCGGCATAAACGCGGCGACGCGTGCCTACCTGCAGGCCAACGGCGTGGGCAACATTGATTACACCACCGCCCGCTACTTCACCAACGCCACCGACACCAGCACCGACGGCGTCGATCTGGTAGCCAACTATCGCTACCAATTCGATAGCGGTATCCGCTGGAACAGCACCGTGGGCTACAACTACAACCACACCAAAGTGACCGATGTGAAACCCAACCCGGCCATCCTCGATAGCCTTGGGGCGAACCTGGTGAGGGTGGACCGTCGCGAGCGCATCGGTTTGCTCGGCGATACCACGCCCCAGCACAAGCTGAGCCTGGGTAACGACTTCACCTACGGCAATTGGGCACTGCACAGCAATTTGGTGCGCTATGGTGAGTTCACCAGCTACCAGGCGGACAAGGTCAACGACCAGACTTTCAAGGCCGCCTGGGTACTGGATTTATCGGCTGACTACAAGCTGAAGAACTGGACCTTCACCGTGGGCGGCGACAACGTCACCGATAAATACCCAGAGAAGGTCAACGCCTTCGCCAGCAGTGGTGGCAATTTGGCCTATAGCACTTTTTCGCCGTACGGTTACAGCGGCGCGTTTTATTACGGTAAAGTTGCTTACAACTGGTAACACACAGGAGGCGTACCGCTTTTCGCCATGACCGCCATAGAAACCGATCTTCAGCAGTTGGCTTACCCTCCGCGGCTCGATCTGGGGCCGCAACTCACTCACGAACAGTTAATGAGCTCGATGCAGGCCACCATGGGCCGGCATAAAGGTGGGCCGGTCTGGCTATTTGCGTACGGTTCGCTGATCTGGCGTCCTGAATGCTCGTCTTCCGAGCGGGTGCGGGCGCGGGTCCACGGCTATCACCGCGGCCTGTACCTGTGGTCCCACGAGCATCGGGGCACGCCGGAAACGCCAGGGTTGGTGTTTGGGTTGGATCGCGGTGGCTCTTGCAGCGGGTTCGCTTACCGCTTGCCCGAAGATCAGTTGGAGGCCTCGCTTTACGCCTTGTGGCAGCGCGAGATGCCTTACCCGTCCTACCGGCCGCACTGGCTCAGCTGCCGTCTTGAGGATGGCAGTCAGGTGCAGGCGTTGGGGTTTGTCCTGGAGCGGCACTTGCCCAGCTATGCTGGCAACTTGCCGGATATCGTGCTCAACCATGTGCTGCAAAGCGCTTGCGGGCGTTACGGCACTACTCGCGATTATGTCGAGCAGACCGTAAACGCCCTGCGTAGCCACGCCATGCCAGATAAGAATCTGGAGGCGCGGCTCAAGCGTTGTGCAAAGGGTTGCTCTGGCGATTAACGCGCCGAGCTGACGCTGTTGGTGTGCCACAGCGTTGGGATCAGGAACGCGATAGCCAGCAGGCACGCACCGATCAGCAGTACGAAACCACCGTCCCAGCCGAAGTGGTCCACGGTGTAGCCCATTGCCGCACTGGCTGCCACCGAACCGCCCAGATAACCGAACAGACCGGTGAAGCCCGCGGCCGTACCGGCGGCTTTCTTGGGTGCCAACTCCAGAGCCTGCAGGCCGATCAGCATCACTGGGCCGTAGATCAGGAAACCGATGGAGAACAGCGCAATCATGTCGACCATCGGGTTGCCCGGCGGGTTGAGCCAGTACACCAGGGTTGCCACGGTCACCAGCGCCATGAACACCACGCCCGTCAGGCCACGGTTGCCACGGAAGATCTTGTCCGACATCCAGCCGCACAGCAGCGTGCCTGGAATGCCTGCCCACTCGTAGAAGAAATACGCCCAGGACGTTTTATCCACGTCGAAGTGCTTGGCTTCCTTCAGATAAGTTGGCGCCCAGTCCAGCACGCCGTAGCGCAACAGGTAGACGAACACGTTGGCGAAGGCGATGTACCACAGCATTTTGTTGCGCAGCACGTATTTGACGAAGATTTCCTTGGCGCTGAATTCTTCCTCATGGCTGGCGTCGTAGCCTTCGGGATAGTCGTTCTTGTATTTCTCGATGGGCGGCAGGCCAACCGATTGCGGTGTGTCGCGCATGGTGATGAAGGCAAAGGCCGCTACCGCCAAGGCCACAGTGGCCGGCACATAGAAAGCTGCGTGCCAGTCGTTGAACCACGCCATGCCCAGCAGGAACAGCGGACCGATCAGGCCGCCACCGACGTTGTGCGCCACGTTCCACACCGACACTACACCGCCGCGTTCTTTCTGCGACCACCAGTGCACCATCGTCCGCCCACTTGGCGGCCAGCCCATGCCTTGGGCCCAGCCGTTGATGAACAGCAGAATGAACATCATGGTCACGCTGGACGTTGCCCAAGGTGCGAACCCGAAAATGAACATCACACCCGCCGATATCAGCAGGCCGAAAGGCAGGAAGTAGCGTGGGTTGGAACGGTCGGACACCAGGCCCATGAGGAACTTGGACAGGCCGTAGGCAATGGCGATGGCCGACATCGCCAAGCCCAGTTGACCACGGGTGTAACCCTCGTCGATCAGATAGGGCATGGCCAGGGAGAAGTTTTTACGCAGCAGGTAATAACCGGCGTAACCGAAGAAAATACCGGCGAAGATCTGCCAGCGCAGTCGTCGGTAGGTACTGTCTATTTTTTCTTCAGGCAGGGGCGCCTGATGCGCGGCAGGACGAAAGAAAGCAAACATTCAAGAGCTCCAAATTTCTTGTTTTGACTGCGGATGCGAATGTTACAGTTTCGTTACCGAAAATAGCATCGCTTCTCATGCACAAACACAGGAAATGGGAGCAATTGCATGTTCTTTTATGAACATGTCGTAAATGGATAAGTGTGGGTCGTTATCGATTTTATGATCGCAGGAGATCAAATGTGGGAGGGGGCTTGCCCCGATAGCGGTAGGTCAGCCAGCTTATCTGTAGCTGACCCACTGCCATCGGGGGCAAGCCCCCTCCCACATTTGATTGCATTTCAGGTCGGTTAGCGGGTCTGGACGACCACCTTGCCGACAGCCTTGCGCTGGCCGAGGTCATTGATCGCCTGGGCGGCTTGGTCCAGTGGATACACCTGCGACACCAACGGCTTGAGCTTGCCCTCACCGTACCAAGTGAACAGTTGCTGGAAGTTCGCCGCATTGTCCTGCGGCTGGCGCTGGGCAAACGAGCCCCAGAACACCCCGACCACCGCTGCGCCCTTGAGCAAAGCCAGGTTCACCGGCAGCTCTGGAATACGCCCGCTGGCGAACCCAACCACCAGCAAACGCCCGTTCCAGGCGATGGCGCGGATGGCCTGGTCAAACAGGTCACCGCCCACCGGGTCGTAGATCACATCGGCGCCGTTGCCGTCGGTGAGGCGCTTGATCTCTTCTTTGAGGCTGGTTTCGCTGTAGTTGATCAGTTCATCGGCACCCGCGGCCTTGGCCACGGCGAGCTTGTCGGCGCTGCTGGCTGCGGCGATCACACGGGCGCCCATGGCCTTGCCGATTTCCACCGCGGCCAGGCCTACGCCGCCGGACGCACCGAGCACCAGCAAGGTTTCGCCAGGTTGCAGGTTGGCGCGTTGTTTGAGCGCATGCATCGAGGTGCCGTAGGTCATGCTGAAGGCGGCAGCGGTGTTGAAGTCCATGCTCGGCGGGATCGGTAGCACGTTATAGCCCGGCACCGCGACCTGCTCGGCAAAGCTGCCCCAGCCGGTGAGTGCCATGACCCGGTCGCCGACTTTCAAATGGCTGATCTTCTCACCCACTTCGCTGACCACGCCCGACGCCTCGCCACCCGGCGAAAACGGAAAGGGCGGCTTGAACTGGTACTTTCCCTCGATGATCAGGGTGTCCGGGAAGTTCACCCCCGCCGCGTGTACGTCCAGCAGGATTTCGTTCTTCTTGATCGCCGGGCTGGCGATTTCTTCCAGCACCAGGGTTTCGGCGGGGCCGAAGGCTTTGCACAGCACAGCTTTCATCGGGCTATTCCTTTTGGTGTCGTGGCCGATAAGTGTAGGAGGGTAGGCCCGTGGGTCAACGAGCATGCCCGGCCCTGATAAGCCGCCATAAGCTTGTGCTCTGCCTTGCTAGCGTTATGCTACCCGGCAACCGAATGTGAGGAATGAACTGTGAAAGCGTGGATCCTGTTGATGCTGGCCCTGACCTTGCCCATGGCTGCCCAGGCCGAAGAAGCCAAAGAAGGCGAGGCGCCGAAGGTCAGCTATATCAGCCTGAGCCCGCCGTTCGTGGGTAACTACGGCCTGGACGGCACGGCGAAACTCAAGGTGTTCAAGGCTGACATCGCCCTGCGCGTGACCGGTACCGAAGCCGCTGCTGCTGTCAAAGCCAACGATGCGTTGATTCGTAACCAGTTGGTGGCGCTGTTTACCCAGCAGACCAACGAGGCCATGAGCACCGTCGAAGGCAAGGAAAAACTGCGCCAGGAAGCCCTCAAGCAAACCCAGCAAGTGATGAGCGACGAGACCGGCAAGCCGGTGGTGGAAGACCTGTTGTTCAACAACCTGATCATTCAGTAATCAGCCTGGCTGGCGGTTCAGGAAGCCAAACTCTTCCTGAACCGCACCAACGCCACCGAAAAAAACAACAATCCAATTGCCGCCAGCGCCAGCAAGTCCGGCCATACCACACTGACGCCCGCGTCCCGAAACAGGATCGCTGCACTCAGGCTCACAAAGTGCGTCGACGGCGAGCCCTGCATCACCCACTGCAACCACTCGGGCATGCTGTCCAGTGGCGTACTGCCGCCGGATAGCAACAGCATTGGGATAATCACCGGGATTGCCAGCAAGCCGAACTGCGGCGTCGAGCGGGCAAGGGTGGCGAGGAAGATTCCCAGTGCGGTGCTGGCAAACAGGTACAGCGCGGTCACGAATAGAAACAGGCCCATCGATCCCGCCAGTGGCACGCCGAGCAAGCCTTTGACCACCACCTCCAGCGACACCCAAGTACACACCACCACCACCAACATGTTGCTCCAGATTTTTGCCAGCATGATTTCCAGCGCGGTCAGCGGCAGCACCAGCAGATGGTCGAGGGTGCCGTGCTCTCGCTCACGCAACAGCGCGGTGCCGGTCAATACGATGGCGAGAATGGTGATGTTGTTGACGATCTGGATTACCGCCAGGAACCAGCCACCTTCCAGGTTGGTATTGAACAGCGCTCGTGTGGTCAGCAGCGCCGGGGCTTTGCTGGCGGTATCGGTTTGGCCGCTGTAGCTCAGCAACTCCCGTTGGAAAATCCTGCCGATATAGCCCGCGCCCATGAACGCCTGGCTCATTGCCGTGGCATCGACGTTCACCTGCACGCCGGGCTGGCGACCCGCGAGCAGATCAGCCTGGAAGTTGGCCGGCACGTTGATCACGAAGGTGTATTGGCCGCTGTCCATCACCTTGTCCAATTGGTCGTAGGCCAGCGGCGCAGGCGCCTGGAATTCCGGCGGTTGCAGCGCCTCTGCCATCTGCCTGGAGAGCGCGCTGTGATCCTCGTCCACAAAGGCGACGCTGGCGTTGTGTACGCCAATTACCGATCCGGCGGCAGGAATATAGATGGCGACAGTGAAGGCGTAGAACAGGAACAGCAGCAATACGCTGTCGTGGCGCAGGCTGGTGAGTTCCTTGATGCCCAGGCGCAGGATATGAGTGAGCGTGTGCATCAGGCCTCCTGCTTCTTGAGCATGATCAGGCTTAGCCCGGTGAATCCGATGAAGAACCCGAACAGCGCCAGGCATTGCGGCCACAACTGGCGTAGGTCCAAAGCTTTGGTGAACGTGCCGACTGCGATATCCAGGAAGTGCCCGGCTGGAAACAGCATGCCCATCAGTGCCGCTGCGCCTTCCAGAGAGGAGCGCGGCACGATCAGCCCGGAAAACTGGATGGTCGGCAGGCTGGTGATGATCATGGTGCCGAGGATCGCCGCGATTTGAGTACGGGTGAACGCGGAAATCAGCAGGCCCATGCTGGTGGTGGCCAGCACGTAAAGCAGTCCGCCAAAGGCCAACGTCAGGCCGCTGCCCTTGAACGGTACGCCAAACAGCCAGCGATTCATGGCCACCAGCAGCGCCAGGTTGATCAGGCTCACGGCGATGTAGGGCGCCTGCTTGCCCAGCAGGAACTCCAGGCGCGTCAGTGGTGTGGCATAGAAGTTGGTGATCGAGCCCAGTTCTTTCTCGCGCACGATTCCCAGAGCCGTGAGCATCGCTGGGATAAACGCCAGGATCAGCGCCATCACCCCTGGGCCGATGGCATTCACGCTGACCACGTCCTGGTTATAGCGAAAGCGGGTTTCCAGCTTGGCGGCGGCCTGGGTGGTCTGCGGCAGGCTGCTCAGTTCGGCCAGTTGTTGCAGGTTGCCCTGGTGTACCGCTTCTACATAGTTGCGGCTGGTTTCCGCGCGAAACGGCATGCCGCCGTCGAGCCAGGCGGCGACTGTGGGTTGGCGGCCAGCGTAGAGGTCACGGCCAAACCCTGGCGGTATCTCCAGGGCCAGTTTGATTTCCGAGCGCTGCAGGCGCCGGTGCAACTCACTGGAATCCTGGATGGGCGCCTGTTCGGCGAAGTAGCGCGAGCTGCGGAAGGCTTCCAGATAGGCTCGGCTTTGGGGGCTTTGGTCCTGGTCGTAGACGGCAAAGGCGAGGTTTTCCACGTCCAGGGAAATGCCGTAGCCGAAGATCACCATCATGAACATCGCGCCGAGGAGGGCGAAGGCCATGCGCACTTTGTCGCGCAGTAGTTCTTTGCCTTCACGGCTGGCCACGGCCAACAGGCGAGAAAGGCTGAAGCCGCGTTTGCTCACGGGCGGCGCACTGATTTCGCTGACGGTTTTGGCCGGTGCGGCGGGCTCGGGTTCGCCTTGGGCCTGTTCCAGGCAGGTGACGAACGCAGCTTCCAGGGTGTCGCCGTGGAACTGCTGTTGCAGTGCCTCCGGTGTGTCGCAGGCCAGCACTTTGCCGGCGTGCATCAAGGAAATGCGGTCGCAGCGCTGGGCTTCGTTCATGAAGTGGGTGGACAGGAAGATGGTTACGCCTTGCTCCCGAGACAACTCGACCAGCAGCCGCCAGAAATCATCCCGAGCTGCCGGGTCGACGCCGGAAGTGGGTTCATCGAGGATCAGCACTTCCGGGCGATGCAGCACGGCCACTGCCAAAGACAAGCGCTGGCGCAGACCGAGGGGTAATTCGCCGGAGGGTTGCTCGGCTATCTTGCTCAGGTCAAAGCGTTGGATCAATTCATCGATACGCGGCCCACTGTCTGCTTTGGGCAGGTCGAACAGTTGCGCGTGCAGCACCAGGTTCTGGCGCACGCTGAGCTCGCCGTACAGCGAGAAACTCTGGGACATGAAACCCACGCGCTTGCGGGTGGCCAGGTCCTTGGCGTTCACAGGGTTGCCCAGCAGTGTCGCGCTGCCTTCGGTGGCCGGCATCAGCCCGGTGAGGACTTTCATGGTGGTGGTCTTGCCGCAACCGTTGGAGCCGAGGAAGCCGAAAATCTCGCCTCGACCAATAGCAAAGCTAACCTTGTTCACCGCCGTGAAATCACCGAAACGCAGGGTCAACTCGTGCGCTTCGATGGCGATATCGGCGTTGGCGTTTTCCCTTGGCGGGATCACCAGCGGCTGGTTGTCATGGGCGCCATCGCCCTGGAAGTGAGTGAAGGCCTCATCCAGTTTGCCACTCGGCGTCGCTGCCGCCAGTTCGCGACTGAGGCCGTCGGCGATCAGTTTGCCGCGGTCGAGCATCATGCAATGTTCGAACTGCTCGGCTTCCTCCATGTAGGCCGTGGCTACCAGCAGCGTCAGTTGCGGGCGTTCGCTGCGTACGGTTTCTACCAGCTCCCAGAAGCGTCGACGGGACAGCGGATCGACGCCGGTGGTGGGCTCATCAAGGATAAGCAGGTCCGGGTCGTGGATCAGCGCGCAGCACAGGCCGAGCTTCTGCTTCATGCCGCCGGAAAGTTTGCCGGCTGGGCGCTCGGCGAAGCGAGCCAGGTCGGTGGCCAGCAGCAGGTTGTGCATGCGCTGGTCGCAGTCGGCTTTGGACAGGCCGAACAGGGTGGCGAAGAAGCGGATGTTCTCGCTGATGGACAGCTCGGGGTACAGGTTGCCACCCAAACCCTGAGGCATGAAGGCGATGCGCGGATACAGGCTGTTGCGGTGACGGCGATCCTGAATGGAGCCGCCGAGTACCTCTAATTGGCCGGCCTGGAGTTTCTTAACGCCGGCGATCAACCCCAACAAACTCGATTTGCCCGCACCATCCGGGCCGATCAGCCCGCAGCGTGTACCGGCGGGCAGGCTGAAGGCGATGTCGATCAGCGCCTGTTGTTTGCCGTAATGGTGGTTGATGCCTTTGGCGTGCAGCGCCAGGCCGGTCATTGCAGGTTGGCCGGCCAGTCGATATCAGCTGTGCGCACATAGCCGGAGCCGGGCATACCCGGTTTGGCTTGGGGCACGGCGCTCGGTTGAGTCAGGTGCAATTTGACGCGGAATACCAGTTTCTGGCGTTCGTCGCGGGTCTCCACTTCCTTGGGGGTGAACTGCGACTTGGCGGCGACGAAACTGATCTTGGCCGGCAACGGCTGCTGGGGCAGGGCGTCGAGCAGAATCCGCGCGTCACTGCCGACGGTCAGGCGTCCGGTCACGGAGGCGGGCAGATAGAGGTTCATGTACTGATCATTGGGGTCGATCAGCAGCAACACGCGCCCGCCCGCGCCAAGCACTTCACCCGGTTCGGCCAGGCGCAGTTGGATAATGCCGTCGATAGGCGCGCGCAGGCTGCTGTCGTCGATTTCACTGGTGAGCTGCGCGACCTGGGCTTGTGCGGCACCGATGGTGGCTTTTGCCGAATTGACCTGGGCCTGGGCGGCGGTCACGGCGGCGTTGCCGGTGTTCTGGCGGGCTTGCTGCTGGTCGATCAACTGGCCGCTGGCGAAGCCGCGTTTGTACAGCTCCTGGGTACGCTTGAGTTCCTGGTTGGCCAGCAGTTGTTCGCTCTGGCGCAGTTGCACGTTGGCCTCGGCGGCGGCGAAGTTCTCCTTGGCCCTCAGCACTTCGGCTTCGGCCTGGGCGCGCTGGGCTTCCAGCGTGCGGGTGTCCATGCGCGCCAGCAGTTGGCCCTTGAGGACCTTGTCGCCTTCGTCGACCCGCACTTCGGCCAGGCGCCCTGGGATCTTGGCGGCGATCTGCACTTCGGTGGATTCCAGGCGGCCATTGCCCATGCCCAGACCTTCGGGCAGACGGTCCTGGGTGGAGCGCCAGTAACCGAAGCCGCCGGCACCGAGCAACAACGCGATCAAGAGAACGGCAAACAGGTGGGAAGAGCGGGGTGTGGTCGACATGGGTGCATCCTGCGGCTTTAGCATCCTAGTTTGATCGGTGCTGCCCAAGGGGCGTTGATACCGATCAAATGAAGCGCAAGCCTAACCCGGTTAAAGGGCAGATGCATGCGTCGAGCGCGTGACCGCAGGGTTCTCGTCAGCGCAGCGCCAGCACCGTCGCCCATTGCTCGGCGGTGACCGGCATCACCGACAGGCGGCTGCCTTTTTGCACCAGGGGCAATTCGGCGAGGGCGGTTTGCTGTTTCAAGTAGCCGAGCCCCAGCACCTTGGGGAAGGTTTGGACGTGCGCGACGTTGATCGCAGTCCACGGGTTTTTCTCCGGGGTGGCTTTGGCGTCGAAATAGTGGCTGTCCGGTTCCAGTGCGGTCGGATCCGGGTAGGCCGCTTCGACAATTTTGCCGATACCCGCAATGCCTGGCTCTGGGCAACTGGAGTGATAGAAGAAAAACTCATCGCCCACGGCCATGGCGCGTAGGAAGTTGCGCGCCTGGTAGTTGCGTACGCCGTCCCAGCGCGCTTCGCCAAGCTTTTCCAGGCCGCTGATGGACAGTTCGTCGGGCTCGGATTTCATCAGCCAGTAGGCCATTTTTGGGCTCCTGAAAAAGGCAGTGGGCAAGTTGTCAGGCAATTTGATGACAAACCGACAGTCGGTTGGCGCCAAGGTTTGCGTGTTGGTTCACGTTACCGCAAAATGCCGGCCTTTAAGCTTGACGCAGCTGCAACGGACTACTTTGGAACGTTGTTGTCATCGTGTACGAGATGCCTGAAGGGGGGCAATCGATGCAACGTAAACCGGATTTACTATGGATTTTGGTGATTTTGTTTGGTCTGGGCGTCGTGACCACCGGGTATGCCCAAAGCTTGTGGTCGAACAAGACCGATGCTCCCGTTGAACTGGCTCAACAGCAGCCGCAACCGTTCAAGCGTTAAGCCTTCTTCAAGACGCCGCTGCTTCAAGCGGCGTTTTTGCGACATACCACTGCTTATCAGTGACAGTGCCAGCCAATGGCACATCCCAACTGGCTTGTGCCAATCGATCGACCTTCTGACATTCATGGGCCAGGCCTAGCAGCGTCGGCTTGCGCCAGCTTTGACGGCGTGCCAGATACGCCAGGCTGCGGTCGTAGAAACCGCCGCCCATGCCCAGGCGGCCACCCGCGTCATCGAACCCCACCAACGGCAGCAACACCAGGTCCAGCGCCCACACCTTGCGCTGGCGCTTGGCATTGACCCTTGGCTCCAGAATTCGAAAGCGGTTGGGCAGCAGCTTTTCGCCAGGCTTCACGCGCTGGAACACCATCTTGGTACGCGGCCAAGCGCTGAGCACCGGCAGATAGGTGGCCTTGCCCCGGCGCTGAGCGGCGCGCAGCAGCAGGCGCGGATCGATTTCACCGTCCGTCGGTAGATACAAGGAAATATGTTTGGCCCGGCGAAACAGCGGGTGCTGTGCCAGTTGCCGATACAGGCCGTGGGCGGCTTGGTGCTGCTCGCTCGGCGTAAGGGCGCGGCGGGCGTTGCGTAACATGCGTCGAAGTTGCGGACGGGAAAGCGGCGCAGGTTCGGTCATGGTTTTTCGGCTCATAAAACAATGCCAGTCCTTAAGACTGGCATTGAGTTTGGAATTCAGGCTCCCCGACAGAACCGCTGTCGACTAAGCCCTTGAACCCGAAAGTTCAAGGTGGAAGAAGCAGTAGGCTTTAAGGCTTTCCGTCTAGCGGACATGCACACCAGCCCAACGTGCAACTTCCAGGGTAGTGCGAATCGGCTCCGGGACATCGCCGACTGGCAAGCACGCCAGGGAGTGGGGCGAGTATACCTTAAACAGTCGCGGGGATCAGCCCTTGGGTTGCTCTGTGTCGCTGGAAAGCACCAGATCAACACGTTCGAGCAGATCGCGAACCTGCTCGCGGGTCGAGCCGCTGGCCTGCACGTCAGGGCGTTCCTGCTTATGCAGCAGATCGTGGGTAATGTTCAGCGCGGCCATCACGGCGATACGGTCGGCGCCGATCACTTTGCCGCTGCTGCGGATTTCACGCATTTTTCCATCCAGGTAACGGGCGGCGCTCACCAGGTTGTTGCGCTCTTCCTGGGGACAGATGATCGAATATTCTTTGTCGAGGATCTGCACGGTGACGCTATTGCTTGAACTCATGAGTCTTGCTCCAGGGCCTTCAGGCGCGAAATCATCGATTCGACCTTACGCCGGGCGATTTCGTTTTTTTCAATGAGGTGAGCGCGTTCCTCGCGCCAGGTCTTTTCCTGAGCTAATAGGAGTCCGTTTTGACTCTTAAGTTGCTCGACCCGAGTAATTAGCAATTCGAGTCTGGCCATCAGCGCTTGCAGGTCGGTGTCTTCCATTGGGTTCCACTGGATTTTGTCTGATGAATGGCAACTGCAGGATAAACGATCTGACGCCCTTGATAGTCTTGGTACGTCTGCCGGTGCTAGGATACAGCGCTCCATTCTAGACATTGCGCCGTCTGGCGCCTAGCTCACCATGCCCACTAAGAACTCTCCGTACGACGCTTTTTCCACACTGCTGAGCACCAGCGGTCACCCATGTTCGCCTGCCGAACTGCACGGCGTGCTGTTGGGTCGCAGCTGCACCGGTGTTGGCTTTGATGCCGACAACTGGTTGGCCGATGTCGCCGAGCTGTTGGAAACCGAACCGACCGACAACGTGCGTAACGCGCTGATCGGCCTGCAAGAGATGGTCAAGGGCGAACTGACCGGTGATGACGTCACCGTAGTCCTGTTGCTACCGACCGACGACGCTCCGCTCACCGAACGCGCCGCCGCATTGGGCCAATGGTGCCAGGGTTTCCTCCACGGTTTCGGCGTGAACGCCGGCGGCCTGGAGCTGAGCACCGACGCCAAGGAAGTGCTGCAGGACCTCGCCGCGATCTCCCAAGTGCAAGATGCGCTGGAAGAGTCCGAAGACGGCGAAGGCGACTACATGGAAGTCATGGAATACCTGCGCGTCGCGCCGCTGCTGCTGTTCACCGAGACCAAGAAGTCCGCTGAGCCTGCTGCACCCAAGCCGTCGCTGCACTAAGAAAGGAAGCCCATCTGCCCATGATCCATATCCCCAAAGCGGAATACACCCGCCGCCGCAAGGCGCTCATGGCGCAGATGGAACCCAACAGCATCGCGATTCTGCCGGCCGCCGCCGTGGCCATCCGCAATCGCGATGTCGAGCACGTTTACCGCCAGGACAGCGACTTCCAGTACCTGAGCGGTTTCCCCGAACCCGAAGCAGTGATCGTGCTGATGCCCGGTCGCCAGCATGGCGAGTACGTGCTGTTCTGCCGCGAACGCAATGCCGAGCGTGAACTGTGGGACGGCCTGCGTGCCGGTACCGAAGGCGCAATCCGTGAGTTTGGCGCCGACGATGCCTTCCCCATCACCGATATCGACGACATCCTGCCCGGCCTGATCGAAGGCCGTGACCGGGTGTATTCGGCCATGGGCAGCAACGCTGAATTTGACCGGCACGTGATGGAGTGGATCAACGTGATCCGCTCTAAAGCGCACCTCGGCGCCCAGCCCCCGAACGAATTTGTTGCCTTGGATCATCTGCTCCACGACATGCGCCTGTATAAATCGGCGGCAGAAGTGAGGGTGATGCGCGAGGCCGCGCGGATTTCCTGCGCTGCCCACGTCAAGGCGATGCAGGCCAGCCGCGCTGGGTTGCATGAGTTCAGCCTGGAAGCCGAGCTGGATTACGAATTCCGCAAAGGCGGCGCGAAGATGCCGGCTTACGGCTCCATCGTCGCCGCCGGGCGCAACAGCTGCATCCTGCATTACCAGCAGAATGACGCGCTGCTCAAGGATGGGGACCTGGTGCTGATCGACGCCGGTTGCGAGATCGACTGCTACGCCAGCGACATTACCCGCACCTGGCCGGTCAACGGAAAGTTTTCACCTGAGCAAAAAGCGATCTACGAGATTGTGCTGGCCTCCCAGGAAGCCGCCTTTGCCGAGATCGCGCCGAATAAACATTGGAACCAGGCCCATGAGGCGACCGTGCAGGTCATCACCGCTGGGCTGGTTAAGTTGGGACTGCTGCAAGGTGACGTTGACGAACTTATCGCCAGCGAAGCCTATAAACCTTTCTATATGCACCGCGCCGGCCATTGGCTGGGCATGGATGTGCACGATGTGGGCGAGTACAAGGTGGGCGGTGAATGGCGGGTGCTGGAAGTCGGCATGGCGTTGACCGTGGAGCCGGGGATCTATATTTCGCCGGACAACCAGAACGTGGCGAAGAAATGGCGTGGCATTGGCGTACGCATCGAGGACGACGTGGTAGTGACCAAGCAAGGCTGTGAAATCCTGACCGGCGGCGTTCCCAAGACCGTCGTCGAGATCGAAGCGCTGATGGCGGCCTCCCGATGAGCCGGGTCAATCTCGCGATTATCGGCGGTGGCCTGGTGGGCGCCAGCCTGGCGCTGGCGTTGCAGGCCGGGGCCAAGGCGCGGGGCTGGAAGATCATGCTGATCGAGCCCTTCGCTCCGGGCGACAGCTACCAGCCAAGCTACGATGCACGATCGTCGGCGCTGTCGTTTGGCGCGCGCCAGATTTATCAGCGGCTGGGTATCTGGCAGGAGGTTTCCCGCCGAGCCGAGCCGATCAAGCAGATTCACGTGTCGGACCGTGGGCGTTTCTCCACCGCACGTTTGTCCGCCATGGAGGAGGGTGTGCCAGCACTCGGCTACGTAGTGGAAAACGCCTGGCTCGGCCAATGCCTGTGGCAAGGCCTGGACAAAGACGTGGTCAGCTGGCGCTGCCCGGCGGAAGTCACCCGCATGGAGCCGCTGCCCGACGGCTATCGCCTGACGCTCAACGATGAAACCGTGTTGGAATGCGACCTCGCCGTGCTCGCCGATGGCGGCCGATCCGGCTTGCGCGAGCAATTGGGCATTGGCGTGAAGACCCGTCCGTACAACCAGAGCGCGCTGATTGCCAACATCACTCCCAGCGAAGCCCATAACGGCGAAGCCTTCGAGCGCTTCACCGACGAAGGCCCGATGGCCTTGCTGCCGCTGCCAGACAACCGCTGCGCGCTGGTGTGGACACGCATCGGCATGGACGCCCAGCGCCTGGCCGCCCTCGACGAACGCAGTTTCCTCAGCGAATTACAGAGCGTGTTCGGCTACCGTCTGGGCACCTTGAAGCAAGTCGGCGCGCGCCATTTGTATCCGCTGACCCTGGTGGAAGCCGAAGAGCAGGTACGTTCCCACCTGGTGATCCTCGGCAACGCCGCCCACAGCCTGCACCCAATTGCAGGGCAGGGTTTCAACCTTTCCCTGCGCGATGCGAGTGCCTTGGCCGAGGCCCTGCTCGCCGGGCCAGCGGTGCCCGGTGACCTGGCGACGTTACAGGCGTACCGCGAGCGCCAGCGTATGGACCAGAAGTTGACTGTCGGTTTCTCCGATCAGGTCACGCGCCTGTTTGGCAGTGCACAACCGCTGGTAGCGCTGGGCCGCAATATGGGTCTGCTGGGCCTGGATTTGTTGCCGCCGGCCAAACGCTGGTTCGCCCGTCAGGCCATGGGCTTGGGGACGCGTCCCGATGCGTAAGTGGTTGGTGGCGCGGTTGGGCAAGGCGCGCTTGCTGCGTTGGATCATGACCCTGTACCCGCCATACCTGGGCGCTGGCGTCAGCGTGCAGCATATGAGCGCGGATTTTCGTCACGTCAAAGTGCGCATGGGGCTGGGTTGGTACAACCGTAATTACGTCGGCACGCAGTTCGGCGGTAGCCTGTATTCGATGGTCGACCCGTTCTACATGCTGATGCTGATGGAAAATCTGGGCCGCGACTACATCGTCTGGGACAAGGCCGCGAGCATCGACTTTATCTCGCCGGGAAAAGGCCCGGTGTACGCCGAATTTTTCATCGACGAGGCCTTGCTTGACGAGGTGCGCCGACAGACCGAAGGCGGCGAGAAATACCTGCCTCACCTCACGGTCCAGATTCATGACGGCTCCGGCACCCTGGTGGCGCGGGTCGACAAAACCCTTTACGTGCGGCGCAAGCCGCAAGCGAGACAGGCTTAAACCATGGACATGCGCGCAGATGTGCTGATTGTCGGGGCCGGAATGGTCGGAAGCGCGCTGGCGCTGGCGTTGCAGGGCAGTGGCCTGCAAGTGCTGCTGCTCGATGGCAGCCCGCTGAGCGTCAAACCGTTCGACCGTGACGCGGCCTTCGAACCCCGCGTGAGCGCCTTATCGGCCGCCAGCCAGCGCATCCTGGAGCGCTTGGGCGTGTGGGACGGCATTGTGTCGCGCCGGGCCAGCCCTTACGGCGAGATGCAGGTGTGGGATGGCAGCGGCACTGGGCAGATCCACTTTTCGGCGGCCAGCGTGCACGCCGAGGTGCTCGGGCATATCGTCGAAAACCGTGTGGTGCAGGATGCTTTGCTTGATCGCCTGCACGACTGCGACTTGGGCCTGCTGGCCAACGCGCGGTTGGAGCAGATGCGCCGCTCCGGCGATGACTGGCTGCTGACCCTGGCCGATGGCCGCACCTTGCGCGCGCCGTTGGTGGTCGCCGCCGATGGCGCCAACTCCGCCGTGCGTCGCCTGACCGGCACCGCCACCCGTGAATGGGATTACTTGCATAACGCCATTGTCACCAGCGTGCGTAGCAGTCAGCCGCACCAGCGTACGGCGTGGCAACGCTTTACCGACACCGGCCCGTTGGCGTTTTTGCCGTTGGTACGCGATGGGCAGGAAGATTGGTGTTCGATCGTATGGTCCACCACACCGGCTGAGTCCGAGCGCCTGATGGCCTTGGATGATGAGAGTTTTTGCCGTGAGCTGGAGCGCGCCTTTGAAGGGCGGCTTGGCACTGTGGTCAGTGCTGATCCACGGGTTTGCGTACCGTTGCGCCAGCGTCACGCCAAACGCTACGTGGCCGAGGGCCTGGCGTTGATCGGCGATGCGGCTCATGTGATCCACCCGTTGGCCGGGCAGGGCGTCAACCTGGGTTTCCTCGATGCGGCGGTGCTGGCCGAAGTGTTGTTGTCGGCTACTGAACGCGGCGAGCGTCTGGCGGATGTGAAAGTGCTGAGCCGTTACGAACGTCGTCGGATGCCCCACAACTTGGCGCTGATGGCCGCAATGGAAGGTTTTGAGCGGTTGTTCCAGGCCGATCAACTGCCGTTACGTTGGTTGCGTAACGCCGGGCTGAAGATGGTCGACCAGATGCCCGAAGCCAAAGCGGTATTTGTGCGCCAGGCCTTGGGCTTGACGGGCGATCTGCCAACACTCGCGAAACCCTGAGGCATCTGTGCAACATCTGGTAACGCCTCCACCGAGCGTTACCAAATGTGAGTCCCTATCATTTGCGCTCACTTTGCAAATGAGAGACCGCACCCATGTTGGCACCCAAGCGCCTACTGACTGCCCTGGCACTCACCCTGATCGGCAGCACGACTGTGCAGGCAGCCGACGAAGTGGTGGTCTACTCCTCGCGCATCGACGAACTGATCAAACCCGTGTTCGATGCCTACACCAAAAAGACTGGCGTCCAGGTGAAGTTCATCACCGACAAGGAAGCCCCGCTGATGCAGCGCATCAAGGCCGAGGGCGAAAACGCTACCGCCGACCTGTTGCTCACCGTGGATGCCGGCAACCTCTGGCAGGCCGAGCAAATGGGCATCCTGCAACCCTTCACCTCGCCCGTGATCGACAAGAACATTCCTCTGCAATACCGCTCATCCGCCCACGCTTGGACTGGCTTGAGCCTGCGTGCGCGGACCATCGCCTATTCCACTGACCGGGTAAAACCGGGTGATTTGACCACCTACGAAGCCCTGGCCGACAAACAGTGGGAAGGTCGTCTGTGCCTGCGCACGGCGAAAAAGGTCTACAACCAGTCGCTCACCGCGACCCTGATCGAAACCCACGGCGCGGCCAAGACCGAAGAAATCGTCAAGGGCTGGGTGAATAACCTCTCTACTGACGTGTTCTCTGATGACATCGCCGTGCTGGAGGCGATCAACGCCGGGCAGTGCGACGTGGGTATCGTCAACACCTACTACTACGGCCGCCTGCACAAGCAGAAGCCGGACCTGGCTGTGAAGCTGTTCTGGCCGAACCAGGGCGACCGTGGTGTGCATGTGAACCTGTCGGGTATCGGCTTGACCAAGCACGCGCCACACCCGGAAGCCGCCAAGGCTCTGGTGGAATGGATGACCACACCTGAAGCGCAGAAGATCTTTGCCGATGTGAATCAGGAGTTCCCGGCCAACCCGGCTGTACCGCCGTCGGCCGAAGTGGCGACCTGGGGCAAGTTCGTTGCGGACACCTTGCCGGTGGAAGTGGCGGGTAAGCGCCAGGCTGAAGCCATTCGCTTGATGGATCGCGCCGGCTGGAACTAAGTACAATTTGTAGGACGCCGCAGATCCAAATGTGGGAGGGGGCTTGCCCCCGATGGCGGAGGATCAGTCACCGATGAGTCGACTGACATTCCGACATCGGGGGCAAGCCCCCTTCCACATTGGGTTGTGGTGATTTCAAGATCTTCATTATCGAGAACCCACCTTTGGCCCACCCCGCCCAACGCCGCTGGTACCTGCCGGTTTTCACCGTCGCCGCCCTGGTGCTGCTGCCGCTGAGCGTGCTGTTGCTGTCCTGGCAAAGCATCGATGCGCAAATCTGGTCCCATCTGTGGGAAACCCAGATGCCCCGGCTGCTGGGCAATACCCTGACCCTTGTGGTTGGGGTGGGTTTGGGCGTGACCCTCTTGGGCGTAAGCCTGGCCTGGCTCACTAGCCTCTGCGAATTCCCCGGCCGGCGCTGGCTTGACTGGGCGTTGATGCTCCCCTTCGCCATCCCCGCCTACGTGCTTGCCTTCGTCTTTGTTGGCCTGCTGGATTTCGCAGGCCCAGTGCAGACCCTGCTGCGAGAGTGGTTCGGCACCGGTCTGCGCCTGCCTCGCGTGCGTTCCACCAGTGGCGTGATCATCGTGTTGGTGCTGGTGTTCTACCCCTACGTCTACCTGCTGGCGCGCACTGCATTCCTGGCCCAGGGCAAAGGCCTGATGGAAGCCGCGCGAGTGTTGGGGCAATCGCCGTGGCAAGCGTTCTGGCGCGTGGCGCTACCCATGGCGCGGCCGGCGATTGGCGCCGGGGTCGCCCTGGCGTTGATGGAAACCCTGGCGGATTTCGGTGCGGTCTCGGTGTTCAACTTCGATACCTTTACCACCGCGATCTATAAAACCTGGTACGGCTTTTTCAGTCTTTCCAGCGCAGCCCAACTGGCCAGCCTGTTATTGCTGGTGGTGATGCTGGTGCTGTACGGCGAACGGCGTGCCCGTGGCGCGAGCCGTCCCAGCAATGAGCGGCCTCGGGGCAAGGCGCTCTACCACCTGCGTGGGTTCAAAGCGTTAGCCGCCAGTGCCTGGTGTGGGCTGGTGTTTGCGTGCGCCTTTGTCATTCCGGTGCTGCAGTTGATCGCGTGGTTCTGGCAGCGCGGCCGGTTCGACCTGGATGAGCGGTATTCGGGTCTGATCGTCCATACCCTCTATCTCGGTGGTATCGCGGCATTGATCACGGTCAGCGTGGCGTTGGTACTTGCCTTCGCCAACCGCCTGTCGCCGACCCGGGCGATTCGCTCCGGTATCAGCCTGGCCAATGTTGGCTATGCGTTGCCGGGTTCGGTGCTGGCGGTGTCGATCATGTTGGCGTTCAGTTATCTGGACCGCGAACTGGTGGTGCCGCTGTCCGGCTGGCTCGGTGGTGCGGGCAAACCGCTGTTGCTGGGCAGCCTGTCGGCGCTGGTGCTGGCGTATCTGGTGCGTTTTCTGGCGGTGGCCTACGGGCCGCTGGAAAATAGCCTGGCGCGCATCCGGCCTTCGTTGCCGGAAGCGGCGCGTAGTTTGGGCGTGAGTGGGCCGCGACTGTTTTGCAAAGTGTATCTTCCGCTGTTGCTACCCGGCACCCTGAGTGCTGCGCTGCTGGTGTTCGTGGATGTGCTCAAGGAAATGCCCGCAACCTTGCTGATGCGCCCGTTCGGCTGGGACACCCTGGCGGTGCGGATCTTTGAAATGACCAGCGAAGGCGAGTGGGCACGGGCTTCGCTGCCGGCACTGACACTGGTACTGGTGGGCCTGCTGCCGGTGATCGGGCTGATCCGACGCTCTGCCCGACCAATCGGTTAGGTGTCAGTCCTACGGCTTGAGGCTACAATGCGCGGCATTCGGTGCGCTCCGCCTTTCGGATCGGGTCGTTGTACGTGGCTGCAGCCCTTGTAATTCAAGGTCTTCAGCACGAACAGCAACGCTGCGCACCTTCGCCAAGCCCGGAAGGAGAAACCCATGGGACAGCGTACGCCTCTGTATGACCTGCATCTCGCCCTCGGCGCGAAAATGGTCGATTTTGGCGGTTGGGATATGCCTTTGCATTACGGCTCGCAAGTTGAAGAGCACCATCAGGTGCGACGCGACTGCGGGGTGTTCGATGTATCTCATATGACCGTGATCGATATCAGCGGCCCCCAGGCCAAGGAATGGCTCCAGCACCTGCTGGCCAATGATGTCGAACGTTTGCATGGCTGTGGCCGTGCGTTGTACAGCGCCATGCTCAACGAGCAGGGCGGCGTGGTGGACGACATGATTGTCTATCGCACTGATGCCGGGTACCGGTTGGTGGTCAACGCCGCCACTCGTGACCAGGACATCGCCTGGATGCAGGCGCAACTCGGCAGCTATCAAGTGCAACTGCACGAGCGGCCCGAGTTGGCCATGCTCGCCATTCAAGGCCCCCATGCTCGGCAGAAGATCGCCGAGTTGGTCACCCAGTCTCGCGGCACCCTGATCCACCAGCTCAAGCCATTTGAAGGCGAGGCCGACGGCGATTGGTTTATCGCCCGCACGGGTTACACCGGCGAAGACGGCCTGGAAATTGTGTTGCCTGCCGATCAGGCACCGGGATTTTTCAACGATCTGGTGGGTGCAGGCATCTCACCTATCGGCCTCGGCGCGCGGGACACCCTGCGCCTGGAAGCCGGCATGAACCTGTACGGCCAGGATATCCACCAGAACGTTTCGCCCCTGGCGGCCAACATGGCGTGGAGTATCGCCTGGGAACCAGCCGAGCGCGATTTCATCGGGCGTGCGGCGCTGGAAGCAGAGCTGGCCGCCGGTGTGCAGTTCAAACTGGTCGGGCTGGTACTGGAAGAACGTGGGGTTTTACGCGCTCATCAGGTAGTTCGCATCGCCAATGTTGGCGAAGGTGAGATCACCAGTGGTAGTTTCTCTCCTACGCTGAGCAAATCCATTGCCTTGGCGCGTGTACCGACGGCAACTGCCGACCGGGCCGAAGTGGAAATCCGCGGCAAGTGGTACCCGGTTCGAGTGGTCAAACCGACCTTCGTGCGCCATGGCAAAACCTTGATCTAACTATTTCCGGCAGGCCGATGGCCGCTGACACTACTTCTGAGGACACAGACTATGAGCAATATCCCGGCCGACCTGCGTTTTGCCGAGAGTCATGAATGGGCCCGTCTGGAAGCTGACGGTACCGTGACCGTCGGGATCTCCGACCACGCCCAGGAAGCGTTGGGTGATGTGGTGTTTGTTGAGTTGGCCGAAGTCGGCGCCCAGTTTGGCGCGACTGATCAGGCAGGTGTGGTGGAGTCGGTCAAGGCCGCTTCGGATATCTACGCCCCGGTTGCAGGCGAAGTGATTGCAGTCAACGAGGAACTGAGTGGTAGCCCCGAGTTGCTGAACTCCAACCCGTATGGCGCCTGGATCTTCAAGCTCAAGCCAAGCAACCCGGCTGACCTGGAAAAACTGCTGGATGCTGCTGGTTACAAAGCCGCCATCGGCGAGTAACACCGCACATAACCCTATAGGGGCCGGCAAACCGGCCCCTATAGGGTTAGCGTTTGAGCACCGCTTTCACTGCCGCCACCGACCGCTCCACATCCGCCTCAGTCATCGCCGTGAACATCGGCAATGAAACAATCAAGCGCCCAACCTTTTCCGCCACCGGGAACATGCCTTCCTTGAAACCCTGTGCCCGATAAAGGCTCAGCAGGTGGATCGGTGGGTAGTGATAACCAATGCCCACGCCATGAGCCTGCATCTGTTCCATGAACGTTGCGCGGGCCGGCAGGCCGTCCTGACGCTCCGGCAGCACTAGCTGGAACAGGTGCCAGTTGCTGTTTTCGAAGTCGGCGGGTGGCAGTTGTGCGCCGTACTTCTCTTCAAAGTCACTGCCGAAACACTTGAAGTAGTGCCTCGCCAGGTTCTGGCGGTGGGCGGTGATTTTCTCGATATGGGCAAACTGCCCCAGGCCAATGGCCGCAGCGATATCGGTCATATTGAACTTGCCACCCAGCACATCAACATCCAGGCCGTCGAAGCCGGTACGGGTGACGCCCTGCAGGCGGTATTTTTCTGCCAGGCGTGCCTCTTCGGCGCTATTCAAAACCAGGCAACCACCCTCGGACGAGGTGATGTTCTTGTTGGCCTGGAAGCTGAACGAAACGAAGTCCCCGGTGGCGCCAATGCGTTCGCCATCCCAACTGGAGCCAAGGGCCTGGGCCGCGTCTTCGACGATACGCAGTTTGTACTTGTTGGCCAGCGCGTAAAGCATTGGCATATCCAACGGCAGCCCCGCCAGGTAAACGGGGATGATGGCCTTGGTGCGCGGTGTGATCGCGGCTTCCACCTGGGACAGGTCGATATTGCGGGTGATTGGGTCGATATCGGCGAACACAGGTGTGGCACCGACTTCCAGAATCACGTTGGCCGTTGCCACCCAGGAAATCGGTGTGGTGATGACTTCATCCCCAGGCCCGATACCGGCGATGCGCAAGGCAATCTCCATGGTGCAGGTGCCCGAGTTGAAGGTGCGAACGTGGCGCCCGCCAAAGTATTCCGACAGCTGCGCCTCGAACGCCTGCACCTTCGGCCCGCTGGTGATCCAGCCCGAACGCAATACATCGCCCACCGCCGAGATGGTTGCTTCATCGATGGTGGGTTTGGAGAACGGCAGAAAGGGCAGTTGGCTCATAACGACGAATGCATCCGTTTCAGGTTGGCGATGAGTACGGGAGGTATCAGTGCCGGCATGGTTGCACGGCTTGACTGAATATAGCCTGTCACCTGTGAATGAATCGTCATGTTACGGGCAAAAAAAATGCCGCTTCAAAAGCGGCATTCTTCAGAGTGCGGAAATCACTCGGTGACGGCGTTTTTCGCGAGGATAGCGTTAGCCAGCTCCATATCCGTGGCCTGCAGGCCAGGATTGTCGGCGCGGACTTTCTGCATGGCGGCTTCCAGGTATGGGCCACGGATGCCGCCGTCGCTGGCAACAAAGCTGCCTGCGTCGTCTTGTGCGGCAACGACCAGCTTGTGGTCCTTGAAGGTCAGGTACGTCGAGCCGGTGGTGGCGCCCGACGAGATGACATTGCGCCAGAAACTGTCGGCCATGGCTGAACCGACAGGAAGGGAAAGCACAGCAAGGGTAGCGACAGCATATTTGAGACGCATGGTGGGTGACTCCGGGTGGGTGATCTGTACCGTTTGATTGTAGTTAGCCCAACCGAGTTCCATCACTGACTAAACAGTTTCTACCTTCAAAATCACGCCATCCAGACCAACCACCCGTACTTGAGCGCCTGCAGGGCTGTCAGGACCGGTCACCATCCATACGCCATCACCGACTTTTACCTTACCCCGACCGCCCGCGATCGCCTGGTGCACTACAAATGTGCGGCCGATCAGCTCCGAGCCGCGCTCGTTGAGCCCCGGTTGGTCACTGGCCTTTGCGCTGCTTCGCTGGCGTTTCCACCAGTAGACCGCTGTCAATATCGACAACACGGCGAACAGCAGCAGTTGCCATTCCGGTCCCAGGGGCGGCACCAGGAACTTGATAACGCCTACGGCTGCTGCTGCGATACCCATCCATAGCAGGTAACCACCGGCGCCGAACACTTCAAGAATCAACAGCACTGTACCCAGCGCCAGCCAATCCCAGAATGAAAGATGCTGCAGGAAATCCCACATGGCGACGGCCTCAACCTTTCTTGTTATCGAACGTCGCCTTGACGATCTCGCCGATGCCGCCCACCGCACCGATCACCTGGCTGGCTTCAAGCGGCATCAGGATGACCTTGCTGTTGTTGGCCGAGGCAAGTTTGCCCAAGGCGTCGATGTATTTTTGCGCAACGAAGTAGTTGATGGCCTGCACGTTACCGGTGGCGATGGCCTCGGAGACCACCTGGGTTGCACGGGCTTCAGCCTCTGCTTGACGCTCACGGGCTTCAGACTCCAGGAATGCGGCTTGGCGTCCACCTTCAGCTTCAAGAATCTGTGCCTGCTTCTTGCCTTCGGCAGTCAGGATTGCCGATGCTCGCAGGCCTTCGGCCTCAAGGATTTGCGCACGCTTGATCCGCTCGGCTTTCATCTGGCCGGACATGGCGGCCATCAGGTCGGCGGGCGGGCTGATGTCTTTGATCTCGATACGGGTGATCTTGATGCCCCACGGAGCAGTGGCTTCATCCACGGTGCGCAGCAGTTTTTCGTTGATGCCGTCACGCTGGCTGAGCATGGCATCCAGCTCCATGGAGCCGAGCACGGTGCGGATATTGGTTTGCAGCAAATTGCGGATGGCGTGTTCGAGGTTGTTGACCTCGTAGGCGGCCTGGGCGGTATTGACAACCTGGAAGAAACACACGGCGTCGATCTGTACGGTGGCGTTGTCGGCGGTGATGACTTCCTGGGGTGGAATATCCAGCACGCTCTCCATCACGTTGATCTTGCGACCGATGCGATCCATGACCGGGATGATGATGTTCAGGCCAGGCTTGAGGGTGTTGGTATAACGGCCGAAACGCTCGACGGTCCACTGGTAGCCTTGAGGCACCACCTTGAAGCCCATGAATAATATGGCGGCGGCCAAGCCCACGAAAAGAAGCAGTACGGTTCCGATCTGCATAGCGATTCCCTATCTGATGGTGTCAGTTAAACGACGGTTGGCCGAGTGTAACGGTGTTGTCACAGATAAGAACGATTTCAGCGCGCCGTAACTAAAGGATTTGTTACCGAATCCCCAGGCGTTACTCGCAACACTTCGGCCATCGTGGTCAGCCCAGCTTGCGCCTTCCTCAATCCGGCCATGCGCAGGCTGCACATGCCTTGCGCAATAGCCGCCTGGCGTAAGGTCTGCACGTCGGCGCCCGGAGTGATCAGTGCTTTGATCGACTCATTCAACACCATGATTTCGTAGACCCCTGCGCGTCCCCGGTACCCGCTGTTCCGACATTCCGCACATCCGACGGCCTCGTGGACATCGCCCGTCGAGCGCTTGCAATGGGGGCACAGCACTCGTACCAAGCGCTGCGCCATAACACCCAACAAGGTGGCCTTGATCAAATAATGAGCGATGCCCAGTTCCTGCAAGCGGCTAATGGCGCTGGGCGCATCGTTGGTGTGCAGCGTCGAGAGGACCAAGTGCCCGGTCAGTGCGGCCTGGATAGCCATTTCTGCGGTTTCCTGATCGCGAATCTCGCCGATCATGATGATGTCCGGGTCTTGGCGCAGCAGAGCGCGGATGCCGCTGGCGAAGGTCAGGTCGATGTTGTGCTGCACCTGCATCTGGTTAAAGGCCGGCTCGACCATCTCGATCGGATCTTCCACCGTGCACAGGTTGACCTCCCGGGTCGCCAGTTGCTTGAGCGTGGTGTAAAGAGTGCTGGTCTTGCCTGAGCCGGTAGGACCGGTGACGAGGATGATGCCGTTGGTCTGGCGCGTCATCGCGTGCCAGCGGTGCTGGTCCTCGGTGGATAAACCCAACTGGTCAAAATCCTTGAGCAGCACCTGAGGGTCGAAAATCCGCATCACCAGTTTCTCGCCGAAGGCTGTGGGCAAGGTCGACAGACGCAACTCAACTTCTGCGCCCGTCGGGCTTTTGGTCTTGACCCGGCCATCCTGGGGCTTGCGCTTTTCTGCCACGTTCATCCGCCCCAGGCTTTTCAGGCGGCTGACCACCGCCATCGTCACCTGGGGTGGAAATTGATAGACGTCGTGCAGCAGCCCATCAATGCGAAAACGTACCCGGCCCTGCTCACTGCCAGGCTCGATATGAATATCGCTGGCCCGCTGTGCGAAGGCGTACTGCAACAGCCAGTCGACGATATTAACGATATGTGCGTCATTGGCGTCCGGCTCTTGGTCGCTGGCGCCAAGGTTCAGCAACTCGAAGTTACCCGGCACCGCGACCTTTTGATCGGCCCCGCTGACGGACTTCGCCAGCCGGTAAAACTCGCTGATACACCGCTGGATGTCCTGAGGGTTTGCAACCACTCGCTTGATCGAACGCTTGAGTACTTGCGCCAGTCCGGATTCCCAACTGCTGACGTGGGGCTGGGCGCTGGCGACGGTAACGGTATGCGCATCCACGGCCACGGCAAGAATGGCGTGGCGCTGGGCGAACGCGTGGGACATCAGTGGCACCACTGTTGCGACATCTATCTTCAACGGGTCGATACGCAGATAAGGTTGCTGGACACGCTGGGCAAGCCATTGGGTCAGGGTTTCCAGGGAAGGCCCATGGGAGGCGATGCGCTCCAACGGGTGTTGAGCGTTGTCGGGCGCCGCCGCCGATAACCGCTGCGCGGCGTCGGGAGTGATCAAACCTTCCTCCACCAAGGCCGGCAGCAACGCATGCAGTTCCAATCGCTGATCAACAGACATGAAGGTGTTCCTGGGTAGCCTTGGACGAAATTTCAGGCTAGCCAGCTCCCGAGTTTCATCCTCCCAGTGTGTGTTGCAGGTCTTTACTGAGCGGCTGCAACCACCGCTATAGGCCCCACGGAATCAGCTGACCACATGTCCAGCGCGCACACGCTGATCAGGTTTCGAATCTTTTCACCGATGACTTGGGCTCGATGCCAGCTCAGGCCATCGATCACGATATCGATGTTCAGCAGGTCGTCTTCCCGATTCACGGCGACGTGCCGAGGCGTCAGAAACTGCAACGCAAAATAGTTGAGTACTCGGCACAACACATCGGGCTCCGCCTCGGCGACGATCTGGTAGTGCGCCTGGCAATGGGCGCTGGTGACAGCCCACGCATCGGCGCGCGCAGCAGGTTGGATGGTTTCGACGGCGTGCATGCTGACTCTCCAGATTCGATGGAAGGAATTTTTACATTCGCCAGCGGAGATTTCTTATCTAAGATGGGCATGTTTTGCTAAAAATCGAATAGATCAATTCAAGTTCGATTCAATAATAGGTATTTCTATGCATAGCGAGTTAGACGCTTACGACCGTCGCATCCTGGCCCTGTTGCAGGAGGACGCTTCGCTTTCCAGTGCACAGATTGCCGAACAGGTGGGTTTGTCCCAGTCGCCATGCTGGCGACGAATCCAGCGGCTGAAGGAGGAAGGTGTGATCCGCGGGCAGGTGACGTTGTTGGATCGCAAGAAGATCGGCCTCAACACGCAGATTTTTGCCGAGGTCAAACTCAACGCCCACGGCCGATCCAACTTCACTGAGTTCACCGATGCGATTCGCGGCTTTCCGGAAGTGTTGGAGTGCTATGTGCTAATGGGGGCGGTGGATTTTCTGCTGCGCATCGTGACGTCGGACATCGAGGCGTACGAGCGGTTTTTCTTTGAGAAATTGTCGATGGTGCCGGGGATTCAGGAGGTGAATTCGATTGTGGCGTTGTCGGAAATCAAGTCCACCACTTCCCTGCCAGTCTAGCGCTGACAGCGGGGGCTTCATCGGGGGCAAGCCCCTCCCACAGTTGAAACGCGTCCAAATGTGGGAGGGGCTTGCCCCCCGATGGTGGTATTACAGACGCAGAAGAGTCTTCCAGGCACGGTTCTGATACACCGCAATCGCCTGATGCATACGCGCATCCAGCGATTCATCAGTGATCGGCTGGTTGGCCAATTGCGCCAACTTGTTCAGTTCGCCGTACAAACGGTCCAGCTCAGGAATATCCACCACGTTACGCGCATGGTGCAGCCAGGCCTGGATGCGTTCGATACGCGGCAGTTGCTCGGCCAGGTCTTCCGGTTGTTGCTGGTAGCGCGGCAGTTGCAGGGCGACGGCATCTTCGGCCAACAGGCGTGGCAGCCAGTTGGTGATTTGCGCAGCGCCCTGACGGTTGCCACGCACGTTGCGGTCGGCGGTCCAGGTGCGGGCGAGCAGCCATCGCGACAGGTTCAGTGAGAACAGGCCCCAACGCACGTCTTCCAACTCTTCGACGAATTGCTCCGGTGCGGCTTTGCGGATGTCTTCATCGTCGTCACCGGCTTGTACCAGTGGGCGCCAATCTTCCAGCAAGGCATCGAGTACGCTGCGCAGTTCGCTGGTGGATTGACGCGGTGCGGCCTGGCCGAGGCTGCCGATCAGGGCGCGCAATTCGCCGAGGTTGTCGACCCAGTCTTGCAGCAGGCGCCAGTGGCCATTGAAGCGATATTGTTCGGCCAGGCGTTGGCTGCTGCCCAACAGGTGCCACATGATCGCGGCAAAGGCGTCGTCCAACGGCATTTCGGCGTGGATCTGCGGCGCCGGCAGGCTCAGGGAGTAGCTGCTGGCGTCGTACAGGCGATAGCCGCGCTCGGCCTTGCTGATATCGCACGGCATCAGGGCAAGCGTCGCGGCCAGTTCAGCGGCCAGCTCCAGCAGGGCCGCTGGTTCGCCTTCACGCAGTTCCAACTCCAGCTCGCAGATTTCTTCTTTCTGTTTGCCGACCACCACGTGGCCCAAGTCCAGGGCGGCTTCGATCACGACTTTGGCCTTACCGCGGCCCCAGGCGATTTCAGCGCGTTCACGCACGAAGTCGGTGGTGAAGATCGGCTTGAGGGTCTTCTTGTCCAGCTCGGCCAATTGCTCGGGCCAGCATTCGCCGTCGAGTTTCTTCACGTCGAGCTTGGCTTTGGGCAGGTCCCAGTTGTACTCATTGCGTTCCGACAAACCGGCGACGCTTTGGCCACGGGTCTTGAGGGTCTGGATAATGTCGTCACCGTCTTTGCGCAGGCGCAGGGCGACTTTTGCCTGGGCCAGGTCGCGCTCGGGGGTGTCAAAGTACTGGTTCATCAACTCACGGCGTTCCCAGCCACTTTTGTTGCGTTTTTTCAGTAACGGGTGCTCACGCAGCGCGGCGAGTGTTTCGCGGCTGACGCGTAGCTTGATTTCGGTTTCTTTCTGCATGGCCGGAAAATCCAGGATCGGGAGCGCAGCCGGGGAAAAGTGTGGCTGCCAAGGTCGTGCAGTGTACAGGACTGAGCCCGGCAACGTGCCGCAACGGTTTATTGTGTCGTGCAGATGGCTCTATAGTGGGGCTCATCCGGGAAGTTGAGAGACCGCGCATGCCGTTACCGTCCATGAAAGAGCAGTTTGCCGCCTTGATTGCCGCGCCGTCGGTCAGTTGCACCCAAGCGTCTCTCGACCAGACCAACCGGCCCGTGATCGATTTGCTCGCCAGTTGGCTGGGTGATCTGGGTTTTGCCATCGACATCCAGCAAGTCAGCCCCGGCAAGTTCAACCTCTTGGCCAGCTTCGGCAGCGGCCCCGGTGGACTGGTGCTGGCCGGTCATAGCGACACCGTCCCTTATGACGCCGCCCTGTGGAAAACCGACCCGCTCAAGCTGACGGAAGTCGACGGCCGCTGGGTAGGATTGGGCAGTTGCGACATGAAGGGCTTTTTTGCCCTGGCCATCGAAGCGGTGTTGCCGCTGCTGGACCAACCGTTCAAGCAACCGCTATTGATCCTCGCCACCTGCGACGAAGAAAGTTCCATGTCCGGCGCCCGCGCGCTGGCCGAAGCCGGGCGCCCTCTGGGCCGTGCGGCGGTGATCGGCGAGCCCACCGGGCTCAAGCCGATCCGCCTGCACAAGGGCGTGATGATGGAGCGCATCGACATCCTTGGGCGCAGCGGCCACTCGTCGGATCCAAGCCTGGGCCACAGCGCCCTCGAAGCCATGCACGATGCCATCGGCGAGTTGCGTGGCCTGCGCCTGGCCTGGCAGCGCGAGTACCGCAACCCGCAATTCAGCGTACCGCAGCCGACCATGAACTTCGGCTGTATCCACGGCGGCGACAACCCGAACCGCATCTGCGGTCAGTGCTCCCTGGAGTTCGACCTGCGGCCCTTGCCGGGCATGGACCCACAGGTGTTGCGTGCAGCCATCCGGCAGAAGCTCGAACCCTTGGCCGAGCGGCATCAGGTCAAGATCGACTATGCGCCGCTGTTCCCCGAGGTGCCGCCGTTCGAACAATCGGAAGACGCCGAACTGGTGCGGGTTGCGGAACGATTGACCGGTCATCGTGCCGAAGCAGTAGCGTTCGGCACCGAAGCGCCTTATCTTCAGCGCCTTGGTTGTGAAACCCTTGTGCTTGGCCCTGGCGACATCGCCTGCGCCCACCAACCGGGTGAGTACCTCGAAATGTCACGCTTGACGCCTACAGTGCGTCTATTGCGGGAACTGATCGACCATTACTGCCTGAAACCTGCATAAATTAACCCCAGCCTATTCGTACATAGAAGGAGAGCGAGCGTGTCGCCAAGCCTGTTCCGACGATAACCATCAGCCCGCTGTGCGTTTTCACGATTCATCCTTTTTTGGCTGCTTTTTATTACAGGCCCAGGTGTTATGCCCGAATACGTCAATTGGCTTCGTCACGCTTCGCCCTACATCAACGCCCACCGCGACTGCACTTTTGTAGTCATGCTGCCTGGCGACGGTGTGGACCATCCCAACTTCGGCAATATCGTCCACGACCTGGTGCTGCTGCACAGCCTGGGCGTGCGGCTGGTGCTGGTTCATGGCTCGCGCCCACAGATCGAAGCGCGCCTTGAAGCGCGCGGCCTGATCCCGGCTTATCACGAAGGTATGCGTATCACCGACGCGCCGACGCTGGAATGCGTTATCGACGCCGTCGGCCACCTGCGTATCGCTATTGAAGCGCGCTTGTCGATGGACATGGCCTCGTCGCCGATGCAAGGCTCGCGCCTGCGCGTGGCCAGCGGCAATCTCGTGACCGCGCGCCCGATCGGCGTGTTGGAAGGCGTGGACTATCACCACACCGGCGAAGTGCGTCGGGTCGACCGCAAAGGTATTAATCGCCTGCTGGACGAGCGCTCCATCGTGCTGCTGTCGCCATTGGGTTACTCGCCTACCGGTGAAATCTTCAACCTGGCCTGCGAAGACGTCGCCACCCGCGCCGCCATCGACCTGGGAGCCGACAAACTGTTGCTGTTCGGCGCCGACCTCGGCCTGATCGATGAAAATGGCCGGTTGGTGCGCGAACTGCGTCCGCAACAAGTACCGGCTCACCTGCAACGCCTGGGCAGTAGCAACTACCAGGCCGAACTGCTCGATGCCGCGGCCGAGGCTTGCCGGGGCGGGGTAGGGCGCAGCCATATCGTCAGCTACGCCGAAGATGGCGCGCTGCTCACCGAACTGTTTACACGCGATGGCGGCGGCACGCTGGTGGCCCAGGAGCAATTCGAACTGGTGCGCGAAGCGGCGATCGAAGACGTCGGTGGTTTGCTTGATCTGATCAGCCCGCTGGAAGAGCAGGGCATCCTGGTACGCCGTTCGCGGGAAGTGCTGGAGCGTGAAATCGAGCAGTTCAGCGTGGTCGAGCGCGAAGGCATGATCATCGCCTGTGCGGCGCTTTATCAGATTGCCGATTCGGATGCGGGTGAGCTGGCGTGCCTGGCGGTGAACCCGGAGTATCGCCATGGCGGTCGTGGTGATGAGTTACTCGAGCGCATCGAAACACGCGCCCGTGCCCAAGGCTTGAAGACCTTGTTCGTCCTCACCACTCGCACCGCGCACTGGTTCCGTGAGCGTGGTTTTGTACCGAGTACTGTGGACCGACTGCCGTCGGCGCGGGCGTCGCTGTACAACTATCAGCGTAATTCGAAGATTTTCGAAAAGGCGCTGTAAACCCGATCTTCAAAGCGCTGGAGATCCAAATGTGGGAGGGCGCTTGTTCCCGATAGCGGTGTATCAGTCAGAGAGATGTCGACTGATACACCACCATCGGGAGCAAGCCCCCTCCCACGTTTTTTACCGAGTTTAGTCTTTGATGAATTTGTCGGTCACAAAGGCCGAATAGTCCGGTAGCACCGTCTCAACCTTCCCCTGCTCCTTCAAGAATTTCGCTGTCTCCCCAATCGCCTTCGCCGTGCCGCCTTTGAGCAGCGCATCGGTTTGCTGCGCTTGGGCATCCGGGAATGTGGTGCCTGCCAGCAGCTCGGGAATGTCCGCGGCATTAGAGCCTGTCAATTTGGCGATTTTCTGCACCGGCTCCGAGTCCACCGTCCAGCTGTCTTTATGGGCGGCATAATCGGCGAACGAGTCCAGGGTCACCTTGGCAAACTTGGCAACTGCCTCAGGATGTTTCTCCGCAAAATCCTTGCGCGCCACCCAGACTTCAAACGTCGGAGCACCCCACTGGCCCACCTGGGCCGCGTCAGTCAGGGTTTTGCCGGTCTTGCGGATTTCTCCCAGCGCAGGCGACCACACGAAGGCTCCATCGATATCCCCACGTTTCCACGCAGCGGCAATTTCAGCCGGTTGCAGGTTGACCACTTTGACTTGCTTGGTGTCCAGACCCCAGTGCTTCAAGGCGCCGAGCAGGCTGTAATGAGACGTCGAGACAAAGGGCGTCGCGATCGTCTTGCCGATCAAGTCTTCGGGTTTATCGATGCCGCTGCCGTTGCGAACTACCAGGGCTTCAGAACTATTGATCTGCGCCGATACGATGAACGCGACGATGGGTAGATTGCGCGAGGCAGCAGCTGCCAGGGGGCTGGACCCGAGGTTGCCGATTTGCACATCGCCGGAGGCGATGGCTGTTACGACTTCCGGACCACTGTTGAAGCGGCGCCAGGCAATCTTCTCGCCAATGGCCTTTTCATAGGCGCCATCGGCCTGTGGGACCTTGCTGGGATCGATGCCGGTTTGGTAGCCGATGGTCAAATCGGCGGCTTGGACAGCAAAAGAAACTATTAGTGACACAAAAACTGTAACAAATTGACGGGAGGATATGCGTTTGGCCATGATGGCGTCGCCTTTTTGATCGTGGGTGACGTATGCAGCAGAGTCGTCACACTAATCGATCTAAAAAAGCGCTAATAAATACCCTTTAGGAATTAGCTTATGGAGCGGGTGGTCTATTCTGACCGGTCCTTTTCATGCAAAGGCTTATTCCCAGATCGTATGAAAAAGAATGAAATAATTCTTTTTGGGTGTATGAAAAACTCATTACCCTGCAGGGACCAAATCAACTGCGATTAGACGAAGGTAGTAGACACACAAGGTTACGATTGACTTGTCAGTCACTATCCGGTGGTAATCGCGCATCTGTGGATCGAGGGCGTCAGACCCGAGACCAAAGAAATACAAAAATTAGAAATGAGAGGAGCGGTACATGAAGAAGTCCACCTTGGCTTTGGCTGTAGCTTTGGGCGCAATCGCCCAGCACGCAGGCGCTGCCGGTTTCATCGAAGACAGCAAGGCCACACTGGGTCTGCGTAACTTCTACATCAACACTGATAACCGTGACGACGCTACCAAAGCAGCCGGCGCGCAGAACAAGTCGGAAGAGTGGGGCCAGGCTTTCGACCTGCGCTTCATCTCCGGTTACACCCAAGGCACCGTAGGCTTTGGTCTTGACGCTATCGGCCTGCTGGGCGTGCGTCTGGATTCGGGCGGCGGCACCAACGGCGCCACTAAACCTTCGAACGGCAACGCTGGTTCTTACGGCGGCACGGTTTTCCCGAGCAAGTCCAACGGCGAAGCCGTTGATAACTACTCCAGCCTGGGCCTGACTGCCAAAGCCAAGATCTCCCAGACCGAATTGAAGCTGGGCACGCTGCAGCCAAAGCTGCCGGTTCTGGTGACCAACGATGGTCGTCTGCTGCCGCAAACCTTCCAGGGTGGCCAGATTACTACCAACGATATCAAGGACTTCACGCTGGTAGCGGGTCAGATCGAAAAGGCCAAGGGTCGTAACTCCAGCAACGTTGAAAACCTGTCCATCGCAGGTGCCAACGGTCGTACTGCTGCGGGTCGCGACAGCAACAAGTTCATCTATGCCGGTGGCGACTACAAGATCACCAAAGACCTGACTGCCCAGTACTACTACGGCAATCTGGACCAGTTCTACAAGCAACACTTCCTGGGCCTGCTGCACAACTGGGCTATCGGTCCTGGCGTGTTGAAAACCGACTTGCGCTACTTCAATAGCCGCTCTGACGGTAACAACAGCAACGACGCCAACTACTTCACCAGCGGTGACTACGGTACTAACGCCGCCGGCGCTAATATCGTCAAAGGTAAAGTCGACAACAACCTGTACAGCGGCTTGTTTCTGTACACCGTTGAAGGTCACACCTTCGGTGGCGGTTACCAGGCCAGCAACGGCAACAGTGACTTCCCGTTCCTGAACCAGGGCGATGGTGCGTCGGCTTATCTGACCACTGACTCGCAGATTGCCAAGTTTGCCCGTGCTGGCGAACGTACCTGGCAAGCTCGCTACGCGTATGACTTCGCCAAGATTGGCGTACCTGGCTTGACCGCTGGTGTGGTTTACCTGCGTGGCGACAATATCGATACCCGTGGCCGAGTGGGTGTTGCTCAGGTCCAGACAAACTCCAACGGCGCGAGCGAGTGGGAACGTGACATCACTGTTGCCTACGTCGTGCCACAAGGTCCGCTGAAGAACGTTGGCGTAGCCTGGAAAAACGCCATGTGGCGCAACGATATTGCCGGCCAGCGCGATCAGGACGAAAACCGCCTGATCGTCAGCTACTCGCTGCCACTGTTCTAGTAGCTTGAAGCTGTTGTAAGACTGTAAAAACCTTGCCCGGCGCAACGCCGGGCAAGGTGTCTTGCTTTTCAAGTCGGGCTCAACCCCCGCAAGCCCTTCCTGAACCCCTCTTTGTACAGCGTCTCAAGGCCTTCTCGAACCTTGGAAACGATGGTGCCCTTCACCGTTTCCGGCGTCCAATGAACACATTTTTAATATTCCTTTATCGTCTAGATAAATCGATATTTATTCTTTTTAAATAATCTCTAATCCATGCACAGTGGGCTCCATAAGCACTCACCAGGAGCCACACCATGAGCCTAAGACTGGGCGATATCGCCCCCGACTTCGAACAGGATTCCAGCGCCGGCAAGATTCGTTTCCACGAATGGTTGGGCGATAGCTGGGGTGTGTTGTTTTCCCATCCGGCGGACTTCACCCCGGTGTGCACCACCGAGCTTGGTTTTACCGCCAAGCTCAAGGACGAATTCGCCCAGCGCGGCGTCAAAGCCATCGCCCTGTCGGTCGACCCGGTGGATTCGCACCACAAGTGGATCGAAGACATCAACGAAACCCAGAACACTATCGTCAACTTCCCGATCCTCGCCGACGCCGACCGCAAGGTTTCGGACCTTTACGACCTGATCCATCCAAACGCCAATGACACCCTCACGGTGCGCTCTCTGTTCGTGATCGACCCGAACAAAAAGATTCGCCTGACCATCACTTATCCGGCCAGTACGGGTCGCAACTTCCACGAAATCCTGCGGGTCATCGACTCGCTGCAACTGACCGACAACTACAAAGTCGCCACTCCCGCCAACTGGCAGGACGGTGATGAAGTGGTGATCGTGCCGTCGCTCAAGGATGAGGAAGAGATCAAGAAGCGCTTTCCGAAGGGTTATCGGGCGGTGAAGCCGTATCTGCGGCTTACTCCACAGCCCAATCGTTAGCACATAACTGTGTGGGAGGGGCTTGCCCTCGATTTCGGTGGATCAGCCAATTCGTTGGTCACTGACACACCGTAATCGGGAGCAAGCCACCACATTTTGACTGCATTTCAAGTTGCAAACCGAATCACATAGCAGGGGTTTTCAGGCCGTTTTTACGGCCTTTTTTTTCGCCTGGCGGTTTACGAACTGCATATGCATTTAAAGAATAAACAAATGAAAAAATAAGATTTATAGATATATAAATCTGCTGATAAGGTCTGTCACATATTGGCGCCATCGCCGCACAGCGAACCGCCGGCACTTGCTCAAGGAATTCCTGCATGTTGGTCGTAACACTTGGAGGCAGTCCCAGCCAGCGTTCCCGCTCCGGGGTCTTGCTGGAAAAAACCCGTCAATGGTTGCAAGACAAAGGCGTTGAAGTGGTGAGTTATCAGGTACGGGACTTCCCGGCCGAAGACTTGCTGCACGCGCGCTTCGATAGCCCCAAGGTCATCGACTTGCTGCAACAGGTGGCTAATGCAGATGGCCTGGTGATCGCCACGCCGGTGTACAAGGCTTCGTTCTCGGGTGCGCTGAAAACCGTGCTCGACCTGCTGCCCGAACGCGCCCTGGCCCACAAGATCGTATTGCCGATGGCAACCGGCGGCAGCATCGCCCATATGTTGGCGGTGGACTACGCGCTCAAGCCAGTGTTGTCGGCGTTGAAAGCCCAGGAATTGCTCCACGGCATTTTTGCCGAAGATAGCCAGATTGCTTACGCCGAAGGCAGCGCCCAGGCGCAACTGGTGCCGGTGCTTGAACACCGTTTGCATGAGGCTTTGGAAACGCTCTACAGCGCCATGGCCCGCCGCCCTAAACCGCTGGACCCCCATGTGTTGAATGACCGTTTGTTGACTGCTCGCTGGAGCATCTGAGCCTCACCCTTTAAGAAACACTCACCTTACTCAGCCGCTAACGGCCAAGCAGGTGCAGCCAAAACCCTAATCGCATATTTGGAGAGAGCGCCATGCGCACTGTCATCTTGCGTCGTGGTCTGGTCGCACTGTTTGCTGCGGCTGTGTCCTTCGGCGCCATCGTTCAAGCTCAAGCCGCCGAGACACTGCGGATCGGCTATCAGAAATACGGCACGTTGGTGCTGCTCAAAGCCAAGGGCACCCTGGAAAAGCGTCTGGCCGCCCAGGGCGTGCAGGTGCAATGGACCGAGTTTCCCGGTGGTCCGCAACTGCTTGAAGGCCTGAACGTGGGCTCCATCGACTTCGGCGTTACCGGCGAAACCCCGCCGGTGTTCGCCCAGGCCGCCGGTGCCGATCTTCTCTACGTGGCCTACGAGCCGCCAGCGCCCACCAGTGAAGCGATCCTGGTACCGAAAGACTCGACGATCAAATCGGTGGCCGAGCTCAAGGGCAAGAAAATCGTGCTCAACAAAGGCTCCAACGTGCACTACCTGCTGGTACGTGCCCTGGAAGACGCTGGCCTCAAATACACCGACGTACAAACCGTGTTCCTGCCGCCCGCCGATGCCCGCGCCGCGTTCGAGCGTGGCAGCGTAGACGCCTGGGTGATCTGGGACCCGTACCAAGCTGCCGCCGAGAAACAATTGCAAGCCCGCACCCTGCGTGACGGCACCGGCATCGCCGACAACCATCAGTTCTACCTGGCGACCAAGCCCTACGCCGAGCAGCACCCTGAAGTGGTCAAGGCACTGATTGAAGAAGTGCGCGCCGTGGGCGAGTGGTCCAAGGCCAACCCCCAGGAAGTGACTGAACAAGTCGCGCCACTGCTCGGCCTGCCGGCGGATATCACCCTGACTTCGGTGAAACGCCAAGGCTACGGCGCGCTGTTCCTGACCCCTGAAGTGGTCGCCGCCCAGCAAAAGATCGCCGACAGCTTCTACCAACTCAAATTGATCCCCAAACCCTTGAGCATCAAGGACGTGATCTGGACGCCACCCGCCGCTGTGGCCAAAGCGCCGTAATTCGACTTCTTCAGGAGACAACTCCATGAGCCTCAATATTTTCTGGTTCCTGCCTACCCACGGTGACGGCCATTACCTTGGCACCGCCGAAGGCGCTCGCGCCGTTGATCACGGTTACCTGCAGCAAGTGGCCCAGGCCGCTGACCGCTTGGGATTCGGCGGGGTGCTGATCCCCACTGGTCGCTCCTGCGAAGACTCGTGGCTGGTGGCCGCCTCGCTGATCCCGGTGACCCAGCGTTTGAAATTCCTTGTCGCGTTGCGCCCCGGGATCATTTCCCCGACGGTGGCGGCGCGTCAGGCCGCGACCTTGGATCGACTGTCCGGCGGCCGTGCGTTATTCAACCTGGTGACCGGTGGTGACCCGGAAGAGCTGGCCGGTGATGGCTTGTTCCTCAGTCACGAAGAGCGCTACCAGGCTTCGGTGGAATTCACCCGCATCTGGCGCCGCGTGCTGGAAGGCGAAACCGTGGATTACGACGGCGAGCACATCAGCGTCAAAGGCGCCAAGTTGCTCTACCCGCCGATCCAGCAACCGCGTCCGCCGCTGTACTTTGGCGGTTCCTCCGAAGCGGCCCAGGACCTGGCAGCCGAACAGGTGGAGATGGTGCTGACCTGGGGCGAGCCACCGGCCGCAGTCGCCGAGAAAATCGAACAGGTACGGGCCAAGGCCGCGAAACTCGGGCGCACCGTGCGCTTCGGCATTCGCCTGCATGTGATCGTGCGCGAAACCAACGATGAGGCCTGGAAAGCCGCCGACAAACTGATCTCCCACTTGGACGACGACACCATCGCCCGTGCCCAGGCTTCCTTGGCGCGCTTCGATTCCGTCGGCCAGCAGCGCATGGCTGCCTTGCATGGCGGCAACCGCGACAACCTCGAAGTCAGCCCCAACCTGTGGGCCGGTGTCGGCCTGGTGCGTGGCGGTGCGGGCACCGCGCTGGTGGGCGATGGCCCAACCGTTGCGGCGCGGGTCAAGGAGTACGCTGCGCTTGGCATCGACACCTTTATCTTCTCCGGTTATCCGCACCTGGAAGAGTCGTATCGGGTGGCTGAACTGCTGTTTCCGCACTTGGACATCGAACGTCCCGAACTGCCGAAAAGCGCCGGTTACGTCAGCCCGTTCGGTGAAATGGTCGCCAACGACATCCTTCCCAAAGCTGCGTCACAGAGCTGAGGCGGCGTTATGAACTTTGAAAAATTGAGCCATCGCGTAGCGCCTTGGGTGCTGCCGATTCTATTACTGGCGGTGTGGCAGTTGTCGGTGTCGGCGGGCTGGTTGTCGACGCGCATTCTGCCGGCGCCCAGTGCGGTGATTGAAGCCGGTGTTCACTTGGTGGCCAGCGGCGAAATCTGGACGCACTTGGCCATCAGTGGCTGGCGCGCCGGCCTGGGCTTTGTGATCGGTGGCAGCATCGGCCTGGCGCTGGGCTTTATCACCGGTTTGTCGAAATGGGGCGAGCGCCTGCTGGACAGCTCGGTGCAGATGATCCGCAACGTGCCGCACCTGGCGCTGATTCCGCTGGTGATCCTGTGGTTCGGGATTGACGAGACCGCGAAGATTTTCCTGGTCGCCCTCGGCACGTTGTTCCCGATCTACCTGAACACCTATCACGGCATCCGCAACGTCGACCCGGCGCTGGTGGAAATGTCGCGCAGCTACGGTTTGTCCGGTTTCAGCCTGTTCTGGCAAGTGATCCTGCCGGGTGCGCTGCCCTCGATTTTGGTGGGCGTGCGCTTTGCTCTGGGCTTTATGTGGTTGACGCTGATCGTTGCGGAAACCATCTCCGCCAGCTCGGGCATCGGCTATCTGGCAATGAACGCCCGTGAATTCCTGCAAACCGACGTGGTGGTACTGGCCATCGTGATGTACGCGATCCTCGGCAAACTCGCCGATCTGGCCGCGCGCGGTCTGGAGCGGGTTTGGTTGCGCTGGCACCCGGCGTATCAAGTGAATAAAGGCGGTGCGGCATGACAGCTCAACAACCTCCGCGCCTGCTGAAGGGAATTCCTCTGGCGGTGCGCAAATTGCGCAAATCTTTCGGCGCACGGGAAGTGCTCAAAGAGATTGATCTGCACATTCCGGCGGGTCAGTTCGTGGCCGTGGTCGGCCGCAGCGGTTGCGGCAAAAGTACCTTGCTGCGCCTGCTGGCCGGCCTGGACAAAGCCAGCGGCGGCGAGTTGCTGGCCGGTTCTGCGCCGCTGAGCGAAGCGATTGAAGACACGCGGTTGATGTTCCAGGAAGCACGTTTGCTGCCGTGGAAAAAGATCATCGACAACGTGGGTCTGGGGCTCACCGGCAACTGGCGCCCTAAAGCGCTGGAGGCGTTGGAAGCGGTCGGCCTGGCCGAGCGTGCCAATGAATGGCCGGCGGCTCTGTCGGGAGGCCAGAAGCAACGTGTCGCCCTGGCGCGTGCGCTGATCCACCAACCGCGCCTGCTGCTGCTTGATGAACCGTTGGGGGCTCTGGATGCCCTGACTCGCATCGAGATGCAGCAACTGATCGAAAACCTTTGGCAGAAGCACGGCTTCACTGTGTTGCTGGTGACCCATGACGTCAGCGAAGCGGTGGCGATTGCCGACCGGGTGATCCTGATCGAAGACGGCGAGATCGGCCTCGATCTGATCGTTGATCTTCCACGTCCGCGTGCCCGTGGCTCACACCGCCTGGCCGCACTGGAAGCTGAAGTGCTCAACCGTGTGCTGTCGCTGCCCGGTACACCGCCGGAACCCGAACCTGTTTCACCGCTGCCTACGCAATTGCGTTGGGCTCAATAACTCACTTGTCCCGCGAAGGAAGAACACCATGACTATTAAAGCTATCAACGTGCGTAACCAGTTCAAAGGCACCATCAAGGAAATCGTAGTCGGCGACGTGCTGTCGGAAATCGACGTGCAGACCGCGTCCGGTATCGTCACTTCCGTGATCACTACTCGCTCGGTCAAAGAGCTGGAGCTGGTGATCGGCAGCGAAGTGATTGCCTTCGTGAAGTCGACTGAGGTGTCGATCGCCAAGTTGTGATCACTTGGACCGCTATCGGGAGCAAGCCCCCCTCCCACATTTTGAATGTGTTCACAGATCAATATGTGGGAGGGGCGGTGCGACGATTCGACTTGCCCCCGATGAGGCCCGCCCAGCCAACCCAGGGTTCAGCGCTTAGGCAGATACGCCGGTAAATACAGCCCCACATACGCATCAAACACACGCATCCCTTCCTCGGCCATCCGCGGCGTAATCAGCCCATGCTGATGCACCGAGCGCGCGTAGACGCGATCACTCAGTTCCAACGCCAGCGCAAACACATCCACATCAGTCGGCAAGGTCGGCACTTCGAAGTGACGGCTGAACACCGCCAGCATCAAATCCCCTAATTCCAGATCATGCTGACGATCCGCCTGGGTTACTTCGGTCAGCCCGTGCTGGGCCAGGATCAATTGGCGCGCGGCGGCGTCGTTGCTGTAGATGGTGAGCATGCGCTGCTCGACCACGTAGGACAGGTCCCGCCAGTGCTTGAGTGAGTCATGGTCGATGGGGGCCTGGATGGCCGCGCGGAATGCTGCGTGGACGTCAGCGGTTAATGCTTCCAGCAACGCGGGCACACTGGCGAAAAAGTGATACACCGACGACGGCGGAATCTGCGCGCGCTCGGCCACGCTGTAGATCGACAGGCCGGCCACGCCTTCGGCGGCCAGCAAGGTGCGGGCGGCGTCGAGAATCGCGTCGATCCGCGCCTGGCTGCGTGCGCGGGGTTTGCGAGGGGCGGCGGGGCGGGTGGTCATGGAAGTCTCCTACAAGGCAGCGGGCATTGTATGAGTAGGAGTCTGTGTTGTCTTCCAGGCCGCCATCGGGAGCAAGCCGCCTCCCACACTTTGATCTGTGAACATTCAAATGTGGGAGGGGGCTTGCCCCCGATGAGGCTGGCTCGGTCTTCTGGAAGAAACCCAAAAAAAAAGCCGCAGACCATAAGGTCTGCGGCGCTCTTTTTTCTGCAGCCGTCGTTTAGACGGTATGCAGGTACCAGTTGTACTCAAGGTCGGAGATGGAGTGTTCGAACTCTTCCAGCTCACTTTCCTTACAGGCGACGAAGATATCGATGTATTTAGGGTCGATGTACTTGGCCATCACCTCGCTGTCGTCCAACTCGCGCAGGGCATCGCGCAGGTTGTTCGGCAGGCTCTGCTCGTTCTGCTCGTAGCTGTTGCCTTCCACGGGTGCGCCCGGTTCGATCTTGTTGGTCAGACCGTGGTGCACGCCTGCCAGGACCGAAGCCATCAACAGGTAAGGGTTGGCGTCGGCGCCGGCTACACGGTGCTCGATACGTACGGCGTCGGACGAGCCGGTCGGTACGCGAATCGCCACGGTGCGGTTATCCAGGCCCCAGCACGGCGAGTTCGGCACGTAGAACTGTGCGCCGAAACGACGGTAGGAGTTAACGTTAGGGCACAGGAACGCCATTTGGGCGGGTAGGGTCTCCAGCACACCGCCGATCGCGTGACGCAATGCGGCGTTCTGCTCGGGATCCTCGCTGGCAAAGATGTTCTTGCCGTCTTTGTCCAGAATCGAAATGTGTACGTGCAGCCCGTTGCCTGCCTGGCCTGGGTAAGGCTTGGCCATGAAGGTGGTGTCCATCTCATGGTCGTAGGCGATGTTCTTGATCAAGCGCTTGAGCAGTACAGCGTAATCGCACGCTTTGATCGGGTCGGCGACGTGGTGCAGGTTCACTTCGAACTGCGCCGGGGCACTTTCCTTGACGATGGCGTCAGCCGGGATACCTTGCTCTTTGGCACCTTCCAGGATGTCCTGGAGGCAGTCGACGTATTCGTCGAGGTCGTCGATCAGGTAGACCTGTGTCGAGTGCGGGCGTTTGCCGGAGATCGGCGAGCGGGGCGGTTGCGGGCGGCCGTTCACGTTCTCCTGGTCGATCAGGTAGAACTCAAGCTCGAAGGCAGCGCAGATGGTCAGACCGAGGTCGTCAAATTTGCTTACAACTTGGCGGAGCACTTCGCGTGGATCGGCGAAGAAAGGTTCACCTTCAAGTTCGTGCATGGTCATCAGCAATTGCGCGGTAGGGCGCTTTTGCCAAGGTTCATTGCACAGGGTGTCGGGGATTGGATAACAGATTCGGTCAGCATCACCGATGTCCAGACCCAGGCCGGTGCTTTCCACCGTCGAGCCGTTGATATCCAGGGCAAATAAAGAGGCAGGCAGGTTAATGCCCTTCTCGTAAACCTTGTGGAGGCTGGTGCGTTCGATGCGCTTACCGCGCACCACACCATTCATATCCGCAATTAGAAGGTCTACGTACAGAACCTCAGGATGATCCTTAAGGAACGCGTTCGCTTCGTTAAGCTGAACGGCACGCGGGGGTACCGACATGATGCAACACCTTTGTTGTTAAAAATATCAATCATTGATCTTTTCTGGTTTCAGTCAACCCGAACGGCATGCCGAAGTCAAGCGAGGCCTTTTTTGCCCTAAAAAAGCGCCGTGAAGGCATTTTTGGGGCTTTTTGGGGCGGTTTTTTGCATTTGATTCGCTTGGGACTCGCAGGCTTGAGCGGGCCGTGTTGTATTTTTTACGGGGGTGTTGTGTAAAAAAATGAACAAGGCTAAGCTCGATTCAAACCCATAACAGCAATAATACCGGGGTGCTTCATGTTTCACCTGCCGCCGCTCGGCGTCTCTGCCTGCTCCAGCCAGGCGTTGTCCGCAGTTCGTTCGCCCCGCGTGAATGTCCCTGCACCGGCCAATATTCTTGACGGCCAGTCCGACCTCTTCTTTGCCACCTCAACTGCCTCTGACCGGCTCCCGTCCACGGAACCGATCATGATTCTGCACGACTTTGGCGTGAGGAATGCAACGCTGCAGCAAATGGCAGGTAAGCTCCTACCCTGAATGAACAAAACGACGCGGATGCTGCGTCAACCAACGCCTGGCCTTTAATGGATGCCAGGAAACCCAGCCCAGAGGCATTTATGAGTAACAACCTCGACCAGCTCACCGATTGGTTGAAAGACCACAAGATCACAGAAGTCGAATGCATGATTGGCGACCTCACCGGCATCACCCGGGGCAAGATCTCGCCGACCAACAAGTTCATCGCCGAAAAAGGCATGCGCCTGCCCGAGAGCGTTCTGCTCCAGACCGTGACCGGCGACTATGTCGAAGACGACATCTATTACGAATTGCTCGACCCGGCCGATATCGACATGATCTGCCGCCCCGACCAGAACGCGGTATTCCTGGTGCCTTGGGCCATCGAGCCCACTGCCCAGGTGATCCACGATACCTACGACAAGCAAGGCAACCCGATCGAGCTGTCGCCGCGCAACGTGCTCAAGAAAGTCCTCAAGCTCTACGCCGACAAAGGCTGGCAGCCCATCGTGGCGCCGGAGATGGAGTTCTACCTGACCAAACGCTGCGAAGACCCTGACTTCCCGCTGCAACCGCCGATTGGCCGTTCCGGGCGCCCGGAGACCGGTCGTCAGTCCTTCTCTATAGAAGCCGCCAACGAATTCGACCCGCTGTTCGAAGACGTCTACGACTGGTGCGAACTGCAGGAGCTGGACCTCGACACGCTGATCCACGAAGACGGTACCGCGCAGATGGAAATCAATTTCCGTCACGGCGATGCGCTGTCCCTGGCTGACCAGATCCTGGTGTTCAAACGCACGATGCGTGAAGCAGCGCTCAAGCACAACGTGGCGGCCACCTTTATGGCCAAGCCGATGACCGGCGAGCCCGGCAGCGCGATGCACCTGCACCAGAGCATCATCGACATCGCGACTGGCAAGAACGTCTTCTCCAATGAAGACGGGAGCATGAGCCAGCTCTTCCTCAACCACATTGGCGGCCTGCAGAAATTCATCCCTGAATTGCTGCCGCTGTTTGCTCCCAACGTGAACTCGTTCCGCCGTTTCCTGCCCGACACCTCGGCGCCGGTCAACGTGGAATGGGGCGAAGAAAACCGCACCGTCGGACTGCGCGTACCGGATGCCGGCCCGCAGAACCGCCGCGTAGAAAACCGCCTGCCGGGGGCCGACGCCAACCCTTATCTGGCGATTGCCGCCAGTTTGCTGTGCGGCTACATCGGCATGGTCGAAGGCCATAACCCGAGCGCACCGGTGGTAGGTCGTGGTTACGAACGACGCAACCTGCGTCTGCCGTTGACCATCGAAGACGCCCTGGAACGCATGGAAAACAGCAAGACCATCGAGAAATACCTGGGTCAGAAATTCATCACAGGCTACGTCGCGGTCAAGCGGGCCGAGCATGAAAACTTCAAGCGCGTGATCAGTTCGTGGGAGCGGGAATTCCTGCTCTTCGCCGTCTGATGCGCCGGGCGCACGGGGTAACCCGCGCGCCCTTAACTGAAAAGTCTAGGAGATTGGTATGTCCAGCAACAACCCGCAAACCCGTGAATGGCAAGCCTTGAGCAACGATCACCACCTGGCGCCGTTCAGCGACTTCAAGCAATTGAAAGAGAAAGGCCCACGGATTATCACCAAAGCCCACGGCGTTTACCTGTGGGACAGCGAAGGCAACAAGATCCTCGACGGCATGGCCGGCCTGTGGTGCGTGGCGATCGGTTATGGTCGCGATGAACTGGCTGACGCCGCCGCCAAACAAATGAAAGAACTGCCGTACTACAACCTGTTCTTCCAGACCGCTCACCCGCCTGTGCTGGAGCTGGCCAAAGCCATTTCCGACATCGCACCCGCCGGCATGAACCACGTGTTCTTCACCGGTTCCGGCTCCGAAGGCAACGACACCATGTTGCGCATGGTCCGCCACTACTGGGCGATCAAAGGCCAGCCGAACAAGAAAACCATCATCAGCCGTAAGAACGGCTACCACGGCTCCACCGTGGCCGGCGCGAGCCTGGGTGGCATGACTTATATGCACGAACAGGGCGACTTGCCGATCCCGGGCATCACCCACATCGCCCAGCCGTACTGGTTCGGTGAAGGTGGCGACATGAGCCCCGAAGAGTTCGGGATCTGGGCCGCCAACCAGTTGGAAGAGAAGATCCTCGAGTTGGGCGTGGACACCGTCGGTGCCTTTATTGCCGAGCCGATCCAGGGTGCCGGTGGCGTGATCGTCCCGCCCGCCACTTACTGGCCGCGCATCAAGGAAATCCTCGCTAAATACGACATCTTGTTTGTGGCCGACGAAGTCATCTGCGGGTTTGGCCGTACCGGTGAGTGGTTCGGTAGCGATTTCTACGACCTCAAGCCAGACATGATGACCATCGCCAAGGGCCTGACCTCGGGTTACATCCCTATGGGCGGCCTGATCGTGCGCGACGAAGTGGTCGAGGTGCTGAACGAAGGCGGCGATTTCAACCACGGGTTTACCTACTCCGGTCACCCGGTGGCCGCAGCGGTGGCCCTGGAAAACATCCGCATCATGCGTGATGAAAAAATCATCGAGCAGGTCAACAGCGAAACGGCACCCTATTTGCAGCGTCGTCTGCGCGAGCTCAATGATCACCCGTTGGTGGGCGAAGTTCGCGGAGTGGGTCTGTTGGGCGCCATTGAGCTGGTGCAGGACAAGGCCACGCGCAAGCGTTATGAAGGCAAAGGCGTGGGCATGATTTGCCGCAACTTCTGTTTCAACAATGGCCTGATCATGCGCGCCGTGGGCGACACCATGATCATTTCCCCGCCACTGGTGATCAGCAAGGCTGAGATCGATGAGTTGGTGACCAAGGCGCGCAAGTGCCTGGATCTGACTTTGGCGGCATTGCAGGGCTAAGTGCTAGGCTCAGTGCGCAGAGCACTGGGCAGTTATAAATGTAGGGGCTTTGGTTGAAAGCCGGCCCCTTAACTTGCCAGACTGTCGCCCTGTTTTGTTGCCCTCTGGAAGGGCCGCAGAACATGAAAAAACGTGGCCCAAAAAAGAAAAATTGGAGCATCACCAAATGAAGGCATTAGGTTTGAAGAACGCTGGCAAGACCCTCCTCGCCTTGTCCCTGATGGGCGCAATGGCGGGCGCGGCCCAGGCAGACGATAAGGTGCTGCACGTCTACAACTGGTCCGACTACATTGCACCGGACACCATCGCCAACTTTGAAAAAGAGTCGGGCATTAAAGTGGTGTACGACGTTTTTGACAGCAACGAAACCCTGGAAGCCAAGTTGCTGGCAGGCAAGTCCGGTTACGACATCGTCGTGCCGTCGAACAACTTCCTCGCCAAGCAGATCAAGGCCGGTGTCTACCAGGAGCTGGACACGTCCAAGCTGTCCAACTACAGCAACCTGAACAAGTCCCTGCTTAAAGCCGTGTCGGTCAGCGACCCGGACAACAAGCACGCCTTCCCGTACATGTGGGGTTCGATCGGCATCGGCTACAACCCGGAGAAGGTCAAGGCTGCGCTGGGCGTGGACAAGATCGACTCGTGGGACATCCTGCTCAAGCCTGAGAACATCGCCAAGCTCAAAAGCTGCGGCGTGAGCTTCCTCGATTCGCCGACCGAAATGCTGCCAATCGCGCTGCATTACCTGGGCCTGCCGACCGACAGCCAGAAGAAAGAGGACCTCAAGCAAGCCGAAGCGCTCTTCCTGAAGATCCGTCCTTCGATCGGCTACTTCCACTCCTCCAAGTACATCTCGGACCTGGCCAACGGCAACATCTGCGTGGCCGTGGGTTACTCGGGTGATATCCAGCAGGCTAAATCCCGCGCGGCTGAGGCCGGTGGCAAAGTGAAAGTTGCCTACGACATTCCGAAAGAAGGCGCTGGTAGCTTCTTCGACATGGTCGCCATCCCTAAAGATGCCGAAAACGTCGACGCCGCTTACAAGTTCATGAACTACCTGCTCAAGCCGGAAGTCATGGCGTCGATCACCAACAGCGTGCGTTTCCCGAACGGTAACGAGAAGGCCACCGCACTGGTCGACAAAGACATCACCAGCGATCCGGGCATCTACCCGCCAGCCGATGTGCAAGCCAAGCTCTACGCCATTGCTGACTTGCCAGCCGCAACTCAGCGCGAAATGACGCGCAGCTGGACCAAGATCAAATCGGGCAAGTAAGCCTTAAAACCTGTGGAAGGGGGCTTGCCCCCGATGGCGTTGTATCAGAAACACATGCGCAAGCTGACACACCGCCATCGGGGGTAAACCACCTCCCGCACATTAAATGACAGAAAGTTTTGCCGGATCGGTTTATCGAGGGTAAGTTGCGCGCCGGTTTTGTTGCCGGGCAACAACTTCAGGCCCAACTATTTAAGAGGACCTCCACTTGCCAATTTCTTTATTTCGCAAAGCCATGCTGGTGGGCGCAGGTGTCACGCTGGCTGTCAGCGTGCAGGCCGCATCGACGGTGCATATTTATAACTGGTCGGACTATATCGGTACCGACACCCTGGCCAACTTCGAAAAGGCCACCGGCATCAAGCCCGTGTATGACGTGTTTGATTCCAACGAAACCCTGGAAGGCAAGTTGCTGGCCGGACGTACCGGCTACGACGTAGTCGTGCCGTCCAACCACTTCCTCGGCAAGCAGATTAAGGCTGGGGCGTTTCAGAAACTCGACAAATCGCTGCTGACGAATTACGCAAATCTTGACCCGGCCTTGCTCAAACGCCTGGAAAAGAACGACCCAGGCAACCAGTACGCCGTGCCGTACCTCTGGGGTACCAACGGCATCGGTTACAACGTCGACAAAGTGACGGAAGTGTTGGGCGTCGACAAGATCGACTCCTGGGCTGTGCTGTTCGAGCCGGAAAACATGAAGAAGCTGGCCACCTGCGGTGTGTCGTTCATGGACTCGGCAGATGAAATGCTGCCGGCGGTGCTCAACTACATGGGCCTGGACCCTAACAGCACCAACCCTGAAGACTACAAAAAGGCCGAAGAAAAGCTGCTTAAAGTACGGCCCTACGTGACCTACTTCCATTCGTCCAAATACATCTCGGACCTGGCCAACGGCAACATCTGTGTGGCGGCCGGTTTCTCTGGCGATGTGTTTCAGGCCAAGGCCCGTGCGGCTGAGGCAGGTAAGGGCGTGAACATCGCCTACGCGATTCCAAAAGAAGGCGGCAACCTGTGGTTTGACGTGCTGGCGATCCCCAAGGACGCCACCAACGTTAAACAGGCCCACGCCTACATCAACTATTTGCTGCAACCTGAGGTAATCGCCCAGGTCAGTGATTACGTCGGTTACGCCAACCCTAACCCAGGGGCGGACAAACTGATGGAGCAATCGATACGCACCGACGAAGCGGTTTACCCACCGCAGGCGGTTCTCGATCGGACATTCGTCAACTTCGAGCTACCCCCGAAAGTGCAACGTTTAATGACCCGTAGCTGGACCAAGGTCAAGACGGGCAAGTAAGGCTCAAATTATCCAAGGGTCGTCCGTATTGGGCGCTCTGCACTCTTTTTTTCTGGGAGTTTCGTAAATGGCAGTTGCCTCCGGCGCCTACAAGAAAGCCCTCGAAGGGGACCAGACACCGAAGAAGGTGTTGGTCAAAATCGACCGGGTCACGAAGAAGTTCGACGAGACGATTGCCGTGGACGATGTGTCCCTGGAAATCAAGAAAGGCGAGATCTTCGCCTTGCTCGGCGGTTCGGGTTCGGGCAAATCCACGCTGCTGCGCATGCTCGCAGGTTTCGAGCGCCCGACCGAGGGTCGCATCTACCTCGACGGTGTGGACATCACCGACATGCCGCCGTACGAGCGGCCGATTAACATGATGTTCCAGTCCTATGCCCTGTTCCCGCACATGACCGTGGCGCAGAACATCGCCTTCGGCCTGCAACAGGACAAGATCCCCAAGGCCGAAGTCGACGCCCGCGTAGCCGAAATGCTCAAGCTGGTGCAGATGAGCCAGTACGCCAAACGTAAGCCGCACCAGTTGTCCGGCGGCCAGCGTCAGCGTGTGGCCCTGGCCCGCTCCCTGGCCAAGCGCCCGAAACTGCTGCTGCTCGATGAGCCCATGGGCGCCCTCGACAAGAAACTGCGTTCGCAGATGCAACTGGAGTTGGTGGAGATCATCGAGCGCGTCGGCGTGACCTGCGTGATGGTGACCCACGACCAGGAAGAGGCCATGACCATGGCCGAACGCATCGCAATCATGCACTTGGGCTGGATCGCACAGATCGGCAGCCCGATCGATATCTACGAAACCCCTACCAGCCGCCTGGTGTGCGAGTTCATCGGTAACGTCAATATTTTCGACACCCAAGTGGTGGACGACGCCGAAGGCCACGCCGTGCTCAAGTGCCCGGACTTGGACCGCGACATCTACGTGGGCTACGGCATCGCCACCTCGGTGGAAGACAAGTCGGTGACCTACGCCATCCGCCCGGAAAAACTGCTGGTCACCACCGAAATGCCGACCTGCGAGCACAACTGGTCCAGCGGCAAGGTGCACGACATCGCTTACCTGGGCGGCCACTCGGTGTTCTACGTGGAACTGCCGAGCGGCAAGCTGGTGCAGTCCTTCGTCGCCAACGCCGAGCGCCGTGGTCAGCGGCCGACCTGGGGTGATCAGGTTTACGTGTGGTGGGAAGACGACAGCGGCGTGGTACTTCGCTCATGAACACAAAAAAGCTCAAGCGGCGCTTGAACCGCCTCGTCCCGAGCGGCAAGCAGGTGGTCATCGGGATTCCGTTCCTGTGGCTGTTCCTGTTTTTTGCCCTGCCGTTTTTCATCGTCCTGAAAATCAGCTTTGCCGAAGCCGACGTGGCAATCCCGCCGTACACCGAGATCTACACCTACGTTGAACAAAAGCTGCAAGTGGTGCTGAACCTGGCCAACTACAGCTTGTTGGCAGGTGATGAGCTGTATATCGCTGCGTACCTGGGCTCGCTGAAGATGGCGTTCTTCAGCACGTTGCTGTGCCTGCTGATCGGCTATCCGATGGCGTATGCCATTGCCACTGCGCGCAAAGAGATGCAGACCGTGCTGGTGCTGCTGATCATGATGCCGACCTGGACCGCGATCCTGATCCGCGTGTATGCGTGGATGGGCATCCTCAGCAATAACGGCTTGCTCAATGGTTTCCTGATGTCCATGGGGCTGATCAACGAACCGCTGCAGATCCTCAACACCAACATCGCGGTGTACATCGGCGTGGTCTATTCGTACTTGCCGTTCATGATCCTGCCGCTGTACGCCAACTTGGTGAAGCACGATCAGAGCCTGCTGGAAGCCGCATCCGACTTGGGTTCGAGCACCTTCAACAGCTTCTGGAAAATCACCGTGCCGCTGTCCAAGAACGGCATCATCGCCGGCTGCATGCTGGTGTTTATTCCGGTGGTGGGCGAGTTCGTGATTCCGGAACTGCTGGGCGGCCCGGAAACCCTGATGATCGGTAAAGTGTTGTGGCAAGAGTTCTTCAACAACCGTGACTGGCCGGTGGCGTCTGCCCTGGCGGTAGTGATGCTGGCGATCCTGATCGTGCCCATCATTCTGTTTAACCGCAGCCAAGCCAAAGAGATGGAGGGCAAGATATGAAGCGCGTCAGTTTCTCAAGCTTCATGCTGGTGGCGGGGTTGTTGTTCATCTACCTGCCGATGTTGATCCTGGTGATCTACTCGTTCAACGAATCCAAGCTGGTAACGGTGTGGGGCGGTTGGTCGATCAAGTGGTACGTGGGCCTGCTGGACAACACCCAGTTGATGGGCTCGGTGGCACGTTCCCTGGAAATCGCCTGCTACACGGCGGTGGCCGCTGTTGCGCTGGGTACGTTGGCGGCGTTTGTGCTGACGCGCATCAGCCAGTTCAAGGGCCGCACGTTGTTCGGCGGCCTGGTGACCGCGCCGTTGGTGATGCCGGAAGTGATCACCGGTCTGTCGCTGTTGCTGCTGTTCGTGGCTATGGCGCAGATGATCGGTTGGCCCCAGGAACGTGGCATCGTCACCATCTGGATCGCCCACACCACGTTCTGTGCGGCGTATGTGGCGGTGGTGGTGTCGGCGCGTTTGCGTGAGCTGGACCTGTCGATTGAAGAGGCGGCCATGGACCTCGGCGCGCGGCCTTGGAAGGTGTTCTTCCTGATCACCATCCCGATGATCGCGCCGTCGTTGGCGGCAGGCGGCATGATGTCGTTTGCGCTGTCCCTGGATGACCTGGTACTTGCCAGCTTCGTCTCGGGCCCGGGTTCGACGACGTTGCCGATGGAGGTGTTCTCGGCGGTGCGTCTTGGGGTTAAACCTGAGATCAACGCCGTCGCCAGCCTGATTCTGTTGGCGGTGTCGTTGGTGACCTTCCTGGTGTGGTTCTTCAGCCGTCGTGCCGAAGAGATGCGCAAGAAGGCCATCCAGCAAGCCATCGAAGAAGCCGCTGCCGATGGCTGGCAGCAGCCGGACAGGCGTCGGGCTCCAGCGCCGGTCTAAAGGCCTGCGCAGTCCAAATGTGGGAGGGGGCTTGCCCCCGATGGCAGTGGGTCAGTCAATAGACGCAGTGACTGACACTCAGCAATCGTGGGCAAGCCCCCTCTCACATTTGATGCATTTCAGGTCCAAGGCGATTGGCGAATCACCTCGACAAAGTTCATCGGTTTGAACCCCGGCTCCTGATCCACCAGTACATCCGTCTTCACGTTGCCAAACGTGGTCTGCGGGCGATGGCGCAAGCCGTCGGCGAACGCACAGATGATGCACTCCTTGAACCCTTCACCCCGTGGATGCGCATGCACCACTGCTTCGCGCTGCACACTGCTAAACGCGGCGTAGTCCATGCCCAGCACGTCCATCTCCACCCCGGCAGTCACCAGCGCGACGGTGGGGCGCAGATGCTGCGGCACACCTGGCGTAGTGTGCAGGGCGATGGACAGCCACACCTGTTCGATATCGTCATCGCTGAGCCCGTAAGGTTTGAGGAAGGCCGCCGCCGCGTTGGCGCCGTCCACTTCGAAACGCTCGTTATCGCTGCGATACCCTTCCACCAGGCCCAAGTCATGGAACATCGCGCCCACGTAGAGCAACTCCGGGTTATAGGCCAACTGCTTGCGCTCACCGCTCAATGCGCCGAATAGAAATACCCGCCGCGAGTGGTGGTAGAGCAGATCGGATTCGATGTCGCGGATGTACTCGGTGGTGGCCTTGGCCAGGGCGCTGTCGGGGATCTTGATACCGGCGATGGTGGTGGTCATGGTTGCTCTCCTCTGGAAAGCAATCAGTTTGGTCGCTCGTCTGTGCAGCGGCCATCGCGGTGAGGGCGCGATCCCGGCCAATGTGCCGACACATCGTGCCAAGCAGAAATCGACTAGGGTGTAGCGGGCGATATCACTCTTGAAGCCTGCGAAAATCCCAATGTGGGAGGGGGCTTGCTCCCGATTGCTGAGTACCAGGCACTGCATCTGCTGGCTGATACAGCGCCATCGGGAGCAAGCCCCCTCCCACAGGGTTTGCATTTTATTCCGCTAGAAAAAGGTGTCTGTGAGCATGCACAAGACCGTCGCCATCCTGATCTTCCCCGGCGTCCAGTCACTGGATGTGACCGGCCCCATGGATGTGTTCTGCGAAGCCAACCGCTTTCTGCCGCCCCAGGATCACTACCAGATAGAGGTCATCGGGCTAGGCCACGGCACCATGGCCGCCTCCAATGGTTTGGCATTGCAGGCCCACAGGCATTACAGCGAAGCCCTGCAGGCCTATGACCTGCTGCTGGTCGCCGGTGGCCCGCAGTTGCCGTTCGAAGATTTCGGCGTGTCGTTCGATAATTGGCTGCGTGGCGCCACCGCTCGGGCGCGACGTTTCGGCTCGATCTGCAACGGCGCCTTCATGCTGGCGCGCGCCGGATTGCTGGACGGAAAAACCGTCACCACCCATTGGAACGACGCCGCTGACCTGGCGCGCCTGTGCCCCTCGGCCCAGGTCGAAGCCGACCGCCTGTACGTCCAGCACGGCAACCTCTACACCTCGGCCGGGGTCACGGCGGGCATCGATTTGTCGTTGTACCTGCTGGCCCAGGACCACGGTCCGGAAGTGGCTTTGAGCGTGGCCAAGCGCCTGGTGGTGTTCACCCAGCGTTCGGGCGGGCAGTCGCAGTTCAGCCCTTTTCTTACACCCCACGCCGAAACCACATCGGCGGTAGCGCTGGTGCAGCTGTATGTATTGGCGAATTTGACCGGGGATCTGACCATCGCCGACCTGGCCAAGGCTGCCAATATGAGCGCGCGCAATTTTTCTCGGGTGTTTGCCCGTGAGGCGCAGGTTACGCCTGCGGAATTTGTTGAGCTGGCCCGGGTGGATGCGGCGCGGGTGATGCTTGAAAGTACTCACGCGCCATTGAAAACCGTGGCGTACCAATGCGGTTTTCGCGATGCCCAGCACATGCGCAGTGTGTTCAATCGCCGCCTGGGGGTGACGCCGCAGCAGTTTCGGCTCAACTTTGCGCCCCCAGCAACGGCGTAGACCAACGGTAGGCGTTGGCTTGCATAGGGCTACCGCGCCGGTAGTAGCTTCAAGGTGCCGCGCGTATTCGCCGTGACTTCCTCATCACTGAAATGCGCTTGCTCGTAACCGCCTTCGATATAGGTCTCTGCCTGGTCGCCATAGTGCTTGTCAAACGGCACACCGCTTTGACCGACCGGGTTGATCGTCAGCGCGTGGGCCACATCGGCGAAGTCGATCAGACGGCGGGTCGAAGGGCCGTAGGTCACCGGCCAGGGCGCGGGGCCGATGGCGGCCGACTGATTGTTCGGCACTTCGTGAGTGCCGGGCGCCGGGAAGGGGCCGACGTTGAGAATCAGGTCCCGCGGCTTTTGCGAACCCAGCGGATGGCCGTGGGTCAGGGTATGGGCCTTGCCCCACTGCCACTGGGTCGGGTCATCGCCGAAAGTGGCTTTCAGGTGCGTGAGGCTGTTGTCCCAGGCGAGTTTGACGGTGTCGGCGCGCTTGCCGTCCCACCAGGGTGAGTCCGGGGCGGCAGCCAGGCGGGGCAGGGCGGCGTCGATTACGCGGGTGGTGAGCAGGGTCTTGAACATGGCGTCACCCAGTTTCGGGTGGAAGGCTGCATCGGCGAGGTTGAACAGGAACTGGTTGAACAGCGTGGCGCTGATGGAATCGAGTGGGTAGTCACCCTTCCAGCTTGCAAGCTGTTCCACCTGTTTCAACTGTGCCGGGTCTTTGACCACCTCACGCAGCACCGGCAACAACGGCGCCAACAGGCGCGGGCCGAAGGCGGTAGTGGTACCCAGTTGCAGGGCCTGGCTGTTGTTCACATCCCACTTCACGCTTTTGTCGCTTAACTGCGCGTTCAACTGCTGGCCACGGTCGGCCAGATTGTAATAGCCGGGGATTTCCAGGCCGGTGGGTGATGCCGGTTGGGCATTGGCCGACACCACATAGCCACGCGCGGGGTTTTCTTCCTGGGGGTTGGCGCTGAAGGGGTAGAAGCCCAATTTGTCGGCCTGGGCGGTGCTGCCGTCGAGGATAAACCCAGGGTTGACGCCGGCCGGACGAATCGGCAACTGCGCCGCCGCCCACCAGCCGATATCGCCCTTGGCGTTGGCCCACACGATATTCAGCCCCGGCGCCGACACTTTGGCCGCCGCCGCACGTGCCTTGGTCAGGGTGTCGGCGCGGTTGAGCTGATAAAAGCCGTCGAGAATCGGGTTCTGGGTGTCGAGGAAGGCCCACCACATGGCGATGGGCGTCTTGCCGGCGCTCTCGCCGAGTACGTCATTGATAATCGGCCCGTGGGGCGACTGGCGCAGGGTGAAGGTGACTGGCGTCTGGCCCTTCACCGCGATCTGTTGTTCGCTGCTGGTCATGTCGACCCATTGGCCCTGGTACCAGACCTGGTTGGGGTTGTCCGGGTTGAGCTTCTCGGCGATCAGGTCGACGTCGTCGTTCTGGAACATCGTCAGGCTCCAGCCGAAATCCAGGTTGTGCCCCAGGAAGGCCACTGGCACCAGCGCGTTGTGATAGCCATACAGCTCAAAGCCCGGCGCCGACAGGTGCGCCTCGTACCACACCGACGGCACCGAGAAGCGGATATGCGGGTCACCCGCCAGTAGCGGCTTGCCGCTCTTGGTGCGACTGCCGCTGATGGCCCAAGCGTTGCTGCCTTCGAACTGCGGCAAGCCGTTGTCGGCCAAGGCCTGTTCGCTCAGGGACGCGATGGCACCGAGGGTTTGCCAATCGCCGGCAGCCAGGTTGAGTGCGCCTTTGGGTTGCCAGTCGAGGTCGAACACTTTCAGGTAGTTACCGCCCAATTGGTCGCGAACGTAGGTCAACAAGGGCTCGGTGCGAAACGCGGCGGCAAAGCTGTAGGCCATATATCCGGCGACGCTGATGGTGTCTTCGGCGGTGAACCGGCGCTTGGGGATGCCCAGCACGTCAAACTCCATGGGGCTGGCGTGGGTGTCCTGATACTGATTGATTCCATCCAGATAGGCTTGCAGGGCCTTCCAGGACGCAGACTCGTGATCCATCTGCTCCACATAGCTCAAGGCCCGCTCACGGATGCGCAGGCTACGAAACAGTTTGTCGGTCTCCAGCAGCTTGGGGCCGAGTACTTCGGCCAACTCTCCACGGGACAGGCGCCGCATGATCTCCATCTGGAACAACCGGTCCTGGGCGTGCACATAGCCCAGGGCGCGATACAGGTCTGTCTCGTTGTCGGCGCGAATATGCGGCACGCCACGGTCGTCGTAGCGCACCGTGACCGAGCCTTGCAGGTTGGCCAGCGTGACCGAGCCCTGGCGAGTGGGCTGCTTGCTGTACACGTACCAGCCGCCGCCGAGGGCGATCAGCACCAGCAGAACCGCGAGAACCCGCAAGACGCGCTTCATGAACTTTCCTTACCGGGAGTGGAGTGACTAACGATCTTCAGGCCACGAACAATAGCAGCCCACTGCCAAGGTGTGAGTGGCATTCACTTCGCGCCCCGCTTGGAGTGCCTTCAGGATCGGCTCGATAAAACTGTTGCTGGCGTTGCACGTCAGGCCTTCGCTGTACGGCCCGAAATACGCGAGCTTGCCCGTGCGATCCCAGATGCCCACGGCCGGGCTGGCCGGTACTTGGTCGGCGCCGGGCAGGGCGGTGAGGATCTTCATGCTGCGCAGGTTGTCTGGCAAACGGCCGTGGCTGTCAGGTTTTTGCAGGGCGTAGAACTCGACGCCTTGTGGCGCGTATTGCTCGATCAACTCGCCCAAGTGTTGCTGATTACCGACGTTGCACGGGCAGGCCGGGTCCCAGAAGTGCACCAGGCGGATCGGGCCAGGCCCGCTCAGCTCGGCGGGCAGGCGCAGTGCATCGCCGGAAAACACCGCTGTGTGTTCGCTGAAGGCGCGCAGGTAGCGGCCCTGGAACCAGTCATACGCGGCCCACAGCGCGACAGCGCAGATGATCAGGATCAGGCTGGCGAACAGGGTGGTACGGTAGGGTTGTCGCATCCGGATCTATCCTCGAAGGTCGCGTAGCTTGCCATGCTTGTCCTGACAGATGAATATCGCAGCTCGATATTCATCTGCCCTGTGCGTTAAGTCTGGAACCCCTTATGCCCGTTACCTTTGACCCCGATCATCTGCGCGACAGCTTGCGACCCCTGGTGGATGCGCAACCGCTCAGCGCCGAAGCGCGGGTGTACCAGCGCTTTTATGGATTGGACCTGGCCGCGCGCAAAGTGCCGGCTGTGAGCCGCCTGGGGCGCTTTGAGGTGCGCGGGTTCGAGGTGGTGGGGCAGGTGTGGTCGCCCCCACAACCGGTGGCGACGATGTTTATGTTTCACGGCTTCTACGACCACATGGGCCTGTACCGCCACGTGGTGGACTGGGCGCTGGACCAGGGTTTTGTGGTGATCGCCTGCGACCTGCCGGGCCATGGCCTGTCCAGCGGCGCGCGGGCCAGCATCGATGATTTTGCGGTGTACCAGGAGGTGGTGCAGGCGCTGTTCGCCCAAGCCCAGGCGCTGAAATTGCCGCAGCCCTGGCATCTGTTTGGGCAGAGCACGGGCGGCGCGGTGGTGGTGGACCATTTGCTCAACCAGGGGGCCGACAGCCCGGCCCAAGGCAAGACCTTCCTGCTGTCACCGTTAGTGCGGCCGCGTGCGTGGGGGTGGTCGCAGGTCAGTTATTACCTGCTGCGTCCGTTCGTCAAAGGTATCGCCCGGCGTTTCAGCGAGAACACTAACGACCCCGCCTTCAAGCCGTTCCTGGAGGCCGACCCGCTTCAGCCGCGCCAACTGCCCACCGCCTGGGTGGGGGCGTTGGCGCGCTGGATCAAGCGCATCGAAGCCGCACCGCGCAGCCCCCGGAGGCCGGTGATTGTGCAGGGTGAGGAAGACATGACGGTGGACTGGCAGCACAACTTGCAGGTGCTTCGGGGTAAGTTCGACCAGCCTGAGGTGCTGATGCTGAAGCGGGGAAGGCATCACCTGGCGAATGAGATTCCCGAGATTCGTGAAGAGTACTTCCGGTATTTGACAGACCATTTGAAATAACACAATCCAAATGTGGGAGGGGGCTTGCTCCCGATAGCGGTGCATCAGTCAGCTTATCTGTAGCTGACCCACTGCCATCGGGGGCAAGCCCCCTCCCATATTTTCTACTGCGTCAGGCTTGAAGTGCTTTGGCCGACCGCCAGCCCCGCGCGAATAGCTGCCAGCGCCGCCTGGTAATACGCCTTACCTTCCGGCGACTCTGCAAACGTGGCGAACTCTTCCAGCTCCGGGTCGGACAAATCCCGATAGACGTACAGCAGGGTGTTGTTCAGATCCTTATCGATCTGCTGCATCAGCCGTTCACGTTGACCATTCAACATGCCCTGCGCCTGAGCACCGCCCAGCAAACCGGGAATCATTTGGCTCAAACTGTCGGCCGCCACGCCGGCAATCGCCAGGCTGACTTCCGCACCGGCCTCGCGGGCGGGCAGGGCCTGGGCCAGGTGGCCGATGATCAGGCTGCGGGTGGCGTCGGCTTCGATTTTCGGCAGGCCTTGGGCGTTTTTGGCCAGTTGGTCGCGGCGGGTGGCCAGCAGCTCTGCGGCGACAATCTTGCGGCCCAGCGGTGATTGGAAGAACGCCAGGGCAGGCTTGGGATCCGCCAGGTTCTTGCGCAATTGTGCCTCGGCGCGCTGGTCCATGGCCTGGGCGGCAAAGCGCTTATTGCTGTTGTCCACCAGCGCCTGGTACACCGCCGGCGGCAGGCTATTGCGGTAGCGCTGCTGGGCGGCACTGAGGGCGTCATTGAAATGCGCACGTTGTTCGGCCCAGCCGGCGACCTTGTACAACTGGTCATGGCCGTCTGCCCAAGCGGGCAAAACGCAGAACATCAGCAAGGAAAAAAACAAACGACGCATATGGACTCCTGTCAGTCGGCCACTATTGTCCGTGTCGGGCGTAGGATTTGTCGAGAAGTCCTATCAGTCACCTGACTAAAGTGTATTGAGACGCTCGACGGCGCTGTCGGATTTGAAGGCGTATGGATACTATGCGCGCCATGCAAATACCCCTTGATCACCCCCTGCTGCAACGCATTGTCGACGACCTGGCCGAGAAAGGTTGGTCGCAGCAGAACGGCTTCCTGCCCCAGGCTCTGACCCTGGAACTGGCGGCTGAGTGCCGTAAACGTGCGGCCGAGGGTGAATTGGCACCGGCGGCGGTGGGGCGCGGACCATCCCAGGAGATCCGCGAGGGCATTCGCGGCGACCATATCCAGTGGCTGGAGGAGGGCGACGCCGCCGTCTGCGACAGCTACATGGCGTTGATGGACAGCCTGCGCCTGGCGATGAATCGAGGGCTGTTCCTCGGTCTGGAAGACTTCGAAAGCCACTTCGCGATGTACCCACCAGGGGCGTTTTACCTCAAGCACCTGGACCGTTTCCGCGACGATGACCGGCGCATGGTTTCGGCGGTGATCTACCTGAATGACGCCTGGCTGCCCGAGCATGGTGGCCAGTTGCGCATGTACCTCAAGGACGGTGTTGAATACGATGTGGTGCCTACCGGCGGTTGCCTGGTGGTGTTCCTGTCGGGCGAAGTGCCCCACGAAGTTATGCCCGCCACGCGCGAACGCCTGTCCCTCACCGGCTGGTTTCGGCGGCGGGGCAACGAGCCGTTTTAATCATGCAAAAGATACTGATCAGCCGCTGCCTGCTCGGGCACAAGGTGCGTTATGACGGCGGAGCCAGCGGGCCGTTCGATCAATTGGCTGCGTGGCAGGCCGAAGGCCGTGTGGTTGCGATCTGCCCGGAAGTGTCGGGCGGTTTGCCGACGCCCAGGCCCTCTGCCGAAATTCCCGGCGGGCAAGGCATCGATGTCTGGGAAGGTCGCGCCAAAGTACTGACTGCCGAGGGCGAAGACTTCAGCGCCGCCTTCCTAGACGGCGCCCGCCAAGCGTTGGCGCTGGTGCAGCGCCACAACATCCGCGTCGCCATCTTAAAGGCCAATAGCCCATCCTGCGGCAACCTGCTGACCTATGACGGCACCTTCACCGGCGTAAAGGTGAGCGGCGAGGGCGTCACGGCGGCGCTGCTCAAACGCCATGGGGTGCAGGTGTTCAGTGAGCTGGAGTTGCCGGAGGCGGCACAGGCGTTGGCGCTTCTGTAGAGGCATCCCCCTCTAACCACTTCTGCGACAGCGCTTTCAACCGGCCATCGTCCTTCACCCGCTTCAACGCCCCGTCCAGGCTGGTCTTGAACGCCGGGTTGCCTTTCTGGAACGGGATTGCCAGCTCGGGTTTCTCGCTATAAGCCTCGCTGAAATCGAACTGATCCTTAAGCTCGGCAGTCAGAGCGATATGGTTGATGGCCACGTCGTATTTGCCGGTGGCAACCCCTGGCAGCAGGTCGGCGCCATCAGTGGTGATAAACGAGGGGCGCACGTCCATTTCTTTAGCCAGCAGTTCTCCCAGCTCGACTTCAAAACCGGTGAGCTTTTCGCCTTCCTTGAAGTTATAGGGCGGGGTGTTGGCTTCAATGGCGATGCGCAGTTCACCGCGATCATTGACGTCGTCGATCAGTTCGGCATGAGCCAAGGGGCTCAGAAGGGGAAGCAAAAGTAACAGGCCAGGCGAAAAGCGCATGGTCACTCCTAAAGAATTCGAATGTGCGAGACGCCGTTCAGCATCGCTTTGCTATGGTGGTGAGTGACTTGGACAGCAATTTATCGCGAAGTTGTCATAACCCTACAGATTTCACAGAAAAACTGGAGAAGCGAATGAAAGCCCTTTTGTCCCGTGCAACGATTACCAGCCTGTTGCTGGGTGCCTCGGTGTTGGCAAATGCCGCTGATGTGCCTCGTACCCCAGCACCCAAGGGCGCGGAGGTGTTTATCGTCTCGCCCAAAGATGGCGCCACCGTCGACAAAACCTTCACTGTCAAATTCGGCGTCAAGAGCCTGGACCTGGAGCCGATCGACAAGCAAGTGCCTAACGCCGGCCACCACCACTTGCTGGTAGACCAGGACGTGCAGTCGCTTAAAGCCGACGAAGCCATCCCGGCCACTGCAACTTCGATTCACTTCGGCAAGGCGCAAACCGAAACCGAACTGACCCTGACTCCAGGCAAGCACACCCTGCAGCTGGTAGCTGGCGACAACGTGCATCGCCAGTTCGAACCCACTGTAGCGTCGAAAGTGATCACGGTTAACGTCAAGTAAGATGTGTTCAGACAAAAAAATGGGAGGCCCCTGCGGGTCTCCCATTTTTTTGTGCAGCGTTTAAAGCGTTAGAACAACACGCGGCTACGGATAGTGCCGTTGATGTGCTGCAGCTTCTCTTGCGCCAGGTCCGAGTACTCGGCGTCGACGTCGATCACCACGTAGCCAACCTTCTCGTTGGTCTGCAGGAACTGACCGGAGATGTTGATGCCGTTTTCCGCGAAGACCTTGTTGATCTCCATCATCACGCCAGGGATGTTCTGGTGGATGTGCAGCAGACGGTGCTTGCCAGGGTGAGCCGGCAGGGCCACTTCCGGGAAGTTCACAGACGATACCGACGTACCGTTGTCGCTGTACTTGACCAGCTTTTCCGAGACTTCCAGGCCGATGTTGGCCTGCGCTTCGGCGGTGGAGCCGCCGATATGCGGAGTCAGGATCACGTTGTCCAGGCCACGCAGTGGGCTTTCGAAGATATCGTCGTTGGAGCGAGGCTCCACCGGGAACACGTCGATGGCGGCGCCGATCAGGTGCTTGTCCTTGATCGCGTCGGCCAGGGCGTCCAGCTCGACCACAGTGCCGCGCGCGGCGTTGATCAGGATGCCGCCTTTCTTAATGGCGCGGATTTCCTTCTCGCCGATCATCCACTGGGTCTCAGCGGTTTCCGGAACGTGCAGGGTCACGATATCGGACATGCCCAGCAGCTCGGTCAGGCTCGACACCTGGGTAGCGTTGCCCAATGGCAGCTTGGTCAGGGTGTCGTAGAAGAACACCTGCATGCCCAGGCCTTCAGCCAGTACCGACAGCTGAGTGCCGATCGAGCCATAGCCGACGATGCCCAGCTTCTTGCCGCGGATTTCGAAGGAGTTGGCCGCGCTTTTGATCCAGCCGCCACGGTGGCAGGAAGCGTTCTTCTCCGGGATGCCGCGCAGCAGCAGGATGGCCTCGGCCAGCACCAGCTCCGCAACGGAACGGGTGTTGGAGTACGGTGCGTTGAACACCGCGATGCCGCGTTCGCGCGCAGCGTTGAGGTCGACCTGGTTGGTGCCGATGCAGAAACAGCCGACAGCCACGAGTTTCTTGGCGTGATCGAAGATTTCTTCGGTCAGCTGAGTGCGGGAGCGAATGCCGATGAAGTGCGCGTCGGCGATCTTTTCCTTGAGCTGGGCTTCCGGCAGAGAACTGGTGATGTACTCAATGCTGGTGTACCCGGCGGCTTTCAGAACGTCGACAGCCGATGGGTGGACGCCTTCCAGAAGAAGGAACTTGATCTTGCTCTTATCGAGAGAAGTCTTGCTCATCTGCGTAAACCTGTATCCCGGAGAAAAATGGCAGGGAATCGAGCAGCGCAAGCTGACCCGGACGGCAGGAAAGCCGTCACCGCAGAAACGCCCTTGGGCTCTGTCCTGCGGGGGCGGTATGCTAGCATACGCGCCCCGCTAAACACCTATTCCTGCGACGTGAAGCGTTCTCAGGATGACCATGAATTGTTCGAGAGTTCTGTCGATGACCCATCCTGCCCTGATTGATGAGCTAAAGACCCTGGTTGAGCCCGGCAAAGTGCTGACCGACGCCGACTCCCTGGAGACTTACGGCAAGGATTGGACCAAGCACTTCGCACCCGCGCCCACCGCCATCGTGTTCCCCAAGACCATCGAGCAGGTACAGGCCATTGTCCGTTGGGCCAATGAGCATAAGGTGGCACTGGTGCCGTCTGGCGGTCGCACTGGCCTGTCTGCAGCTGCTGTTGCGGCCAATGGCGAAGTGGTCGTGTCCTTCGACTATATGAACCAGATTCTGGACGTGAACCTCACCGACCGCACCGCCGTGTGCCAGCCGGGCGTGGTCACAAAGCAGTTGCAGAACGTCGCCGAAGAAAAAGGCCTGTACTACCCGGTGGACTTCGCCTCATCCGGTTCCAGCCAAATTGGCGGCAATATCGGCACCAATGCCGGCGGGATCAAGGTTATTCGCTACGGCATGACCCGTAACTGGGTCGCCGGCATGAAAGTCGTCACCGGCAAAGGCGATGTGCTGGAACTGAACCGCGACTTAATCAAGAACGCCACCGGCTACGACATGCGCCAGCTGTTCATCGGCGCTGAAGGCACCCTGGGTTTTGTGGTCGAGGCCACCATGCGCCTGGACCGTGCGCCGAAGAACCTGACCGCCATGGTGCTCGGCACCACCGACTTCGACTCGATCATGCCGGTGCTGCACGCGTTCCAGAGCAAGCTGGACCTGACCGCGTTCGAGTTCTTCTCCGACAAAGCCCTGGCCAAAGTGCTGGGTCGTGGCGATGTGCCGGCACCGTTTGAAACCGAGTGCCCGTTCTACGCACTGCTGGAATTCGAAGCCACCACCGAAGAAGTCGCCAACCACGCGCTGGAAACCTTCGAACACTGTGTCGAACAGGGCTGGGTGCTGGACGGCGTGATGAGCCAGAGCGAAACCCAACTGCACAACCTGTGGAAACTGCGCGAGTACATCTCCGAGACCATTTCCCACTGGACGCCGTACAAGAACGATATCTCAGTCACTGTCTCCAAAGTGCCAGCGTTCTTGAAAGAAATTGACGCGATCGTCGGCGAACACTATCCGGACTTCGAAATCGTCTGGTTTGGCCATATCGGTGACGGCAACCTGCACTTGAACATTCTCAAGCCGGAAAGCCTGAGCAAGGACGAGTTCTTCGCCAAATGCGCCACCGTGAACAAATGGGTGTTCGAGACCGTTGAGAAATACAACGGCTCTATCTCCGCCGAACACGGCGTGGGCATGACCAAGCGCGATTACCTGACGTACAGCCGTTCGCCGGTCGAAATTGAATACATGAAGGCCGTCAAAGCAGTGTTCGACCCGAACGGGATCATGAACCCTGGCAAGATCTTCGCTGTTTAACCGCCCCCCGAAGGAGTCGTTCCATGAGCTACCAGCACAAGTATGTCGACGGCACCAACATCCACTTCCCGGTGGGTAAAGTGGTGTGCATTGGCCGTAACTACGCCGAACATGCCAAGGAACTGGATAATCCAGTGCCGACCGAACCGTTGCTGTTCATCAAGCCCGGCAGCTGTGTCGTGGCGCTGGAAGGCGGTTTTGCCATCCCTGCCGACCGTGGCTCGGTGCACTACGAAGCGGAAATCGCGGTATTGATCGGCAAGCCGTTGTCGAACAAGCCAAGCCGTGAAGAAGTGCTGGACGCCATCTCCGGCTTCGCCCCGGCCCTGGACCTGACACTGCGTGACAAACAGGCCGAGCTGAAAGCCAAGGGCCTGCCGTGGGAAATTGCCAAATCCTTCGACGGCGCGGCAGTGATCGCACCGTTCGTGGTGGGCAGCACTTTCCCGGACGTGACCGATATCGGCATTCGCCTGACCATCAACGGCGAATTGCGCCAGGACGGCAACAGCTCGCAAATGCTCAACCCGATCATCCCGATGATCCAGCACATGGCCGGCTGCTTCTCGCTGCAGGCTGGTGATGTGATTCTCACCGGCACCCCGGCTGGCGTGGGTCCGCTGAATGTGGGTGATGAGTTGGTGTTGGAATTGGCGGGCGTGAATCGCTTCGACAGCAGCGTTCGATAAGCACCTGGCCAACGCGGTCAAACCTGTGGGAGGGGGCTTGCCTCCGATGGCGGTGTATCAGTTAAGTGGATGTTGACTGACGCGCTGCTATCGGGGGCAAGCCCCCTCCCACATTGGAGTTGTGTCGGCCGGTAAAGCCCCGGGTTTTTGCATTTTTTTCACACGCCATCCGGATAATCCCCAGCCTCCAGAGCGCGGGCCCGTCGATCCTGTGCTATCACCTAACGCTGACTTTCCGGAAAAAGCGCCCCATGGCCGTGTCCCTGCCCTCCGCCACACCCAAGCCGCGTTCCCGTTTTGCCCTGCGCTGGTATTCCTGGCTGTTTCTGGCGGGGGCCATCTTTTATGGCGTTGCCTGGGCCATGCATTGGGATGACCGCGGCGTGCTGTGGGTGCTGGAGCGCTTCGAGACGCCCACCGAGCGCAGTGAAAGCGTATGGCTGCCGGACTACCACGCGGTCATCGACGCCAAGGTGTTGCCGGGAATGGAGAAGGACGAAGCCTCGGACGTCGCCTACAACCCGCAGACCAAAACGCTGTTTTCCGTCATGGGCAAAAACCCGTTCCTCGTTGAGTTGAGCCTGCAAGGCGATGTGCTCCGCAAGATGCCGCTCAATGGCTGGGAAAATCCGGAAGGCGTGACGGTCCTGGAAAACGGGCTGATGGCAGTGGTCGACGAGCGCCAGCACAGCCTGACCATCGTCAAGGTCGACGCGACGACCCAACAGTTGAACAAGGCTGATTTCCAGGCCTACGACCTGGGCCCGTCCAAAGACCAGAACAAAGCTTTTGAGGCGATCACCTGGGACAAGCGCAACCAGCAACTGGTGTTGGGCGAAGAGCGCCCGCCGGCATTGTTTACCTGGAAAAGCGACGGCAGCCAGATCCTGAACGGTGATAAACAAAAACTCGCCAGCAAAGAACTGGATATGCGCAACCTCTCGGCCCTGGCTGTCGATCCGCGCACCGGCCACCTCCTTGCGCTTTCGGCCGACTCTCACCTGCTGCTGGAGCTGGACGAGAAGGGCGAACAAGTCAGCTTCATGACCTTGCTGGGCGGCTTCAATGGTCTCAACAAAACCATTCCTCGTGCGGAAGGGGTGACCATGGATGAGGAAGGCACTCTGTACATAGTGAGTGAGCCGAATCTGTTCTATCGTTTCGAAAAGCAGAAATAATCGACCAGTTACGTCGGATATTTCTCTATCAGCGGCATTCGCCAGACATCCGGGCGCGTTTAAGTTTAAATTCAGACAGGCGTGATATTCATTCGCCACTTTTGATTTTGAGCCCGCCCAATGCGCCGACTTGCCCGCCCCAAGCCCATTCTTTTTCTGTTCGTGCTGATCGCCCTGATCTGCGCCGGGGTCGCTGGGCAGCACTTTCGCTTGTTCGAGCGCGCTTGGTTCAATTGGCAGACATGGCGTCATCCCGCCGATGAGCGTTCCATTGGCCTCGCCGATTACCGGGTAACGCTGGAGGCCCAAGTCATCGAGGGGCTCGATGACGATGTCTCGGCACTCACCTATGACCCTGTGCGCAAAAGCCTGTTTACCGTGACCAATCAAAACGCCGAACTGATCGAGTTGTCGCTGGACGGCAAGATCCTGCGGCGCATTCCCTTGGTGGGATTTGGTGATGCCGAGGCCGTGGAGTTCATCAGCGACAACATCTACGTCATCACCGATGAACGCCAACAGCGCCTGATCAAGGTGCATGTTGACGACGACACCCAGTTCCTCGACGCCGCAGATGCAGAGCAAATGACCCTGGGCCTGCATGTAGGTGGCAACAAGGGCTTTGAGGGGCTGGCCTATGACTCAGTGGGCAAGCGCCTGTTCGTGGCCAAGGAGCGCGATCCGATGTTGATCTATGAGGTCCACGGGTTTCCTCATTTCAAACCGGAAAAAACCTACTCGGTGCACGTGATCAATAACCCCAAGCGTGACGCCGGGCTGTTTGTACGCGATCTGTCGAGCCTGCAATACGACGAGCGCAGCGGCCATCTGCTGGCGCTGTCGGATGAGTCATTTTTGGTGTTGGAACTGGATATCGACGGTCGCCCATTGAGCAGTCTTTCTCTACTCAATGGGCGCCATGGCCTGAAAAAACGTGTGCCTCAGGCCGAAGGGATCGCCATGGACGACGAAGGTACGTTGTACCTGGTCAGCGAGCCGAACCTGTTCTACGTGTTCAAGAAACCCAGTCCCTGACACACCGCCATTCGGGGGCAGGCCCCCTCCCACGTTGGATTGGTGGTGTCCTCAGGCCTTGAGGGTTTTCACGCCTTCGGAAGTGCCCAAGAGCAGCACATCCGCCGGACGCGCAGCGAACAGGCCGTTGGTGACCACGCCGACGATGGCATTGATCTGCGTTTCAAGCTCCACCGGATTGGTGATCTGCATATTGAATACGTCGAGGATGATGTTGCCGTTGTCGGTCAGCACGCCTTCGCGGTAAACCGGATCGCCGCCCAGCTTCACCAGCTCGCGGGCCACGTGGCTGCGGGCCATCGGGATGACTTCCACCGGCAGCGGGAATGCGCCGAGGACCGGTACCAGCTTGCTGGCGTCGGCGATGCAGATGAAGGTCTTGGCCACGGCCGCGACGATCTTCTCGCGAGTCAGGGCTGCGCCGCCGCCCTTGATCAGGTTCAGGTGCGCGTCGCTCTCATCGGCGCCGTCGACATAGAACTCCAGGTCGCTCACGGTGTTGAGCTCGTACACCGGAATGCCATGGCCTTTCAGGCGTGCGGCAGTGGCTTCGGAGCTGGCCACGGCGCCATCGAACGCGCCCTTGTGCTGGGCCAGCGCATCGATAAAGCAGTTGGCAGTGGAGCCGGTGCCGACACCGACGATGCTTTTGTCGTCGAGTTTAGGAAGGATTAAATCGACAGCGGCCTGTGCCACTGCCTGTTTGAGTTGATCCTGGGTCATGCGGGCTCCGGAACGGGCGGGGAGTAAAGAGGGGCGCGAGTATAACCCAACAAAACCTCGGGATTCGTGTGGTCGTACGGCCAAAAGCCGGGTTAGACTCCTCGGCCCTGCCCAACTCGCCCAGTGATTCCCGCCGATGCTTGAACAGTACGTCAAAAAGATCCTCACCTCGCGCGTTTACGACGTTGCCGTAGAAACCCCGCTGCAGACCGCCCGCCAGCTCTCCGAGCGGCTGGGCAACAAGGTCTGGCTCAAGCGCGAAGACTTGCAGCCGGTGTTCTCGTTCAAGATTCGCGGCGCGTACAACAAGCTGACTCAGTTGACGGCTGAAGAGCGCGCACGCGGCGTAGTCACGGCGTCGGCGGGCAACCATGCGCAGGGCCTGGCCCTGGCGGCCAAGGTGCTGGGGGTCAAGGCCACTATTGTGATGCCCAAGACCACCCCTGAGATCAAGGTCGAAGGCGTGCGCTCTCGCGGCGGTAAAGTGGTGCTGCATGGCGACTCTTTCCCAGAGGCGCTGGCCTACTCGCTGAAACTGGTCGACGAAAAAGGCTACGTCTACATTCACCCCTACGATGATCCGCACACCATTGCCGGGCAGGGCACCGTGGCGATGGAGATTCTGCGCCAGCATCCAGGGCCGCTGGATGCGATCTTCGTACCCGTGGGTGGCGGTGGTTTGATCGCGGGCATCGCGGCGTACGTGAAATACCTGCGCCCGGAAATCAAGGTCATCGGCGTCGAGCCGGACGACTCCAACTGCCTGCAAGCTGCCATGGCCGCGGGTGAGCGCGTGGTCTTGCCGACGGTTGGGATCTTTGCCGACGGCGTGGCGGTGGCGCAGATCGGCCAGCACACCTTTGAAATCTGCAAAGACTATGTCGACGAAGTGATCACCGTGAGCACCGATGAAATCTGTGCGGCGATCAAGGACATCTACGACGATACCCGCTCCATCACCGAGCCAGCAGGCGCGTTGGGTGTGGCCGGGATCAAGAAGTACGTTGAGACCCGTGGTGTCAGCGGCAAGACGTTCGTCGCCATCGACTCCGGGGCCAACGTTAACTTCGACCGCCTGCGCCACGTGGCTGAGCGCGCTGAGTTGGGTGAAGGCCGTGAAGCCATCATCGCCGTGACCATCCCTGAGAAACCGGGCAGCTTCAAGGCGTTCTGCGAGGCCGTGGGCAAGCGCCAGATCACCGAATTTAACTACCGTTACCACTCCGGCAGCGAGGCGCACATCTTTGTCGGCGTGCAGACCCACCCGGAAACCGACCCGCGCAGCGCGCTGATCGCCAGTCTCACCGAGCAGGGTTTCCCGGTGCTCGACCTGACAGAGAACGAACTGGCCAAGCTGCACATCCGCCATATGGTCGGTGGGCATGCCGCGCACGTCAGCAATGAAGTGGTGTTTCGCTTTGAGTTCCCGGAGCGTCCGGGGGCGCTGTTCAACTTTCTTAACAAGTTGGGCGGGCGCTGGAATATCTCGATGTTCCACTATCGCAACCACGGCGCGGCTGATGGTCGTGTGGTCGCCGGCCTGCAAGTGCCGGCGAACGAGCGTCACCTGGTACCGGCAGCGCTGGAGGCGATTGGCTACCCGTATTGGGATGAAAGTGATAACCCGGCCTACAAACTGTTCCTCGGTTGAGCGACTACGCTGATTGGGGGCAGCCTCTAAGGAATACGAAACATGGAAACCCTGATCACCCTGAAAGTTGTCCACATCGCGGCCACCGTGGTGTTGTTGCTCAGCGGCCTTGGCTTGGCGCTACTGGCCTGGCGTAAACGCAGCGCCGGCCCAGCCGTCACCGTGCAGCGTCCGTGGGCGTTTGTGTGGTTGCTGATGGGTATTTGTATGGTGAGCATGCCGTTCACCGGCTGGTGGCTGGTGCACCTGGTCGGCTGGCCATTGGGGCAGACTTGGATTCTGGGCTCCAGCATTCTCTACACCGTGGCGGCGCTGGCGTGGTTCTGGCTGGTGGCACGGCTCAATCGCTTGCGGAAAGGCGAGGGCGGCAGCCTGAATTTCACTCTGGTGCTGGCGGTGGTGAGCCTGGTGGGGTTTGTGGCGATTGCCGGGCTCATGGGCGCCAAGCCGGTTTAACGCGGTGAGGGCTTCTGTGGTGAGCGAGCTTGCCCCGCGCTGAGCTGCGAAGCGGCCCTGACAAAGGCCCGCATTTTTCCTGATAAGACCGGTTGGCAGGTTTTGGGGCTGCTTCGCAGCCCAGCTCGGGGCAAGCCCGCTCACCACGGTTACTCGCTACGCAGCGTAATCACCGGCCAACCACGTTTCTCGGCTTCAGCGCGCAGATTCGGATCCGGATCCACCGCCACCGGATGCGTCACTTGCTCCAATAGCGGCAGGTCATTCATCGAGTCGCTATAGAAGTAGCTGTCTTCCAGGCTATACCCCGTTTCTTCCAACCAACGATTCAAGCGCGTCACCTTGCCTTCTCGGAAGCACGGCACGTCAGTGCTGCGCCCAGTGTATCGGCCATCTTCCATCTCGCACTCGGTGGCGATGAGGGTTTCAACGCCCAGGCGTGCGGCAATTGGCGCGGTGACGAAACGGTTGGTGGCGGTGATGATCACCAGCTTGTCGCCAGCGGCGCGGTGCTTGGCCAGCAGTTCGACGGCCAGTGGCAGCATGATCGGCTCGATGCAGTCGCGCATATAGTCGTTGTGCCACTCATCCAGTTGGGCCATTTCGGTGCGGCCGAGGATTTCCAGGCAGAAATTCAGGTAGGCGGCGTTGTCCAGCTTGCCGGCCAGGTAGTCCTGATAGAACTCGTCGTTGCGGGCCTTGTAGGCTACCGGGTCGAGAATCCCGCGTTCGCACAGGTAATCGCCCCACGCGTGGTCGCTGTCACCGCCGATAAGGGTGTTGTCCAAGTCGAATAAAGCCAGGCGCATTGCAGTTACTCGCTGAAAAGTCTGTAAAAAGGCGTCCAGAATACGGTCTTTTCACAAGAGTGCACATAAGCTAAGAAGCCTCGTTGCCGCTTGCGCAACCTTTGTGGAACAATGCGGCGACATGCGTTTGCGAGGTTGTTGCCGTGATCGACCCCGATGGTTTCCGTCCTAATGTCGGGATTATTCTTACGAATGATGCCGGACAGGTGCTATGGGCTCGCCGAATCAACCAAGATGCCTGGCAGTTTCCTCAAGGCGGAATCAACCCCGACGAAACCCCTGAAGACGCCTTGTACCGTGAGTTGAACGAAGAAGTCGGCCTTGAGCGCGAAGATGTGCAGATTCTGGCCTGTACCCGTGGCTGGTTGCGCTATCGTTTGCCGCAACGCCTGGTGCGTACCCACAGCCAACCGCTGTGCATCGGCCAGAAGCAGAAATGGTTTCTCCTGCGCCTGATCTCCAACGAGCAGCGGGTGCGGATGGATTTGACCGGTAAACCGGAGTTCGATGGCTGGCGTTGGGTCAGCTATTGGTACCCGTTGGGCCAGGTGGTGACATTCAAGCGCGAGGTTTATCGTCGCGCTCTCAAAGAGCTTGCCCCGCGCCTTTTAGCGCGCGACTGACGACGGAGTTCGACCCCGAGCCATGCTCAATACGCTGCGCAAGATCGTCCAGGAAGTTAACTCCGCCAAGGATCTCAAGGCGGCGTTGGGGATTATTGTGTTGCGCGTCAAGGAAGCCATGGGCAGCCAGGTCTGCTCGGTTTACCTGCTGGACCCAGAGACCAACCGTTTTGTGCTGATGGCCACGGAGGGCTTGAACAAGCGCTCCATCGGCAAAGTCAGCATGGCGCCCAATGAAGGTCTGGTGGGCCTGGTGGGGACGCGTGAAGAACCCCTCAACCTTGAAAACGCGGCTGATCACCCGCGTTATCGCTACTTTGCCGAAACCGGTGAAGAGCGCTACGCGTCATTCCTCGGCGCACCGATCATTCACCACCGCCGCGTTGTCGGCGTGTTGGTCATCCAGCAAAAAGAACGTCGCCAGTTCGACGAAGGTGAAGAAGCCTTCCTCGTGACCATGAGCGCGCAGCTCGCCGGGGTTATTGCCCACGCCGAGGCCACGGGTTCGATTCGCGGCCTGGGCCGTCAGGGCAAGGGCATCCAGGAAGCCAAGTTCGTCGGCGTACCGGGTTCGCCGGGTGCTGCCGTCGGTACGGCGGTGGTCATGCTGCCACCGGCCGACCTCGATGTGGTGCCGGACAAGACCGTCAACGACATCGACGCCGAAATCAAACTGTTCAAGACCGCCCTGGAAGGCGTGCGCGCCGACATGCGCAACCTGTCGACCAAGCTGGCCACCCAGCTGCGCCCTGAAGAACGTGCGCTGTTCGACGTTTACCAGATGATGCTCGACGACGCGTCCCTCGGGAACGAAGTCAAAACCGTGATCAAGACCGGTCAATGGGCCCAGGGCGCACTGCGCCAAGTGGTCACTGATCACGTCAACCGTTTCGAATTGATGGACGACGCCTACCTGCGCGAGCGTGCCTCGGATGTGCGCGACCTGGGTCGCCGTCTGCTGGCTTACCTGCAGGAAGACCGCACCACCAACCTGGTCTACCCCGACAACACCATCCTGATCAGTGAAGAACTGACCGCCACCATGCTCGGCGAAGTGCCGGAAGGCAAACTGGTGGGCTTGGTCTCGGTTCTCGGTTCGGGTAACTCCCACGTCGCGATCCTGGCCCGCGCCATGGGCATTCCGACGGTGATGGGCCTGGTGGACCTGCCGTACTCCAAGGTCGACGGCATCGACATGATCGTCGATGGCCATCGTGGTGAAGTCTTCACCAACCCCAGCGACGTGCTGCGCAAGCAATACGCCGAAGTGGTGGAAGAAGAGAAACAACTGGCGCTGGGCCTGGATTCATTGCGCGAGTTGCCGTGCGTGACCACTGATGGTCACCGCGTACCGCTGTTGGTGAATACCGGACTGCTGGCCGACGTGGCCCGGGCGCAGCAGCGCGGCGCCGAGGGCGTGGGGCTGTACCGCACCGAAGTGCCGTTCATGATCAACCAGCGTTTCCCGAGTGAGAAGGAGCAGCTGGCGATTTATCGCGAGCAACTGCAAGCCTTCCACCCGTTGCCGGTGACCATGCGCAGCCTGGACATTGGCGGCGACAAGTCACTGTCGTATTTCCCGATCAAGGAAGACAACCCCTTCCTCGGCTGGCGCGGCATTCGCGTCACGCTCGACCACCCGGAAATTTTCCTCGTACAGACTCGCGCCATGCTTAAGGCCAGCGAAGGTCTGAACAACCTGCGCATCCTGTTGCCGATGATCTCCGGCACTCATGAGCTGGAGGAGGCGCTGCATTTGATCCACCGCGCCTGGGGCGAGGTGCGCGACGAAGGCGCTGACGTACCGATGCCGCCGATTGGCGTCATGATCGAAATTCCAGCGGCGGTGTACCAGGCCAAAGAACTGGCGCGGCAGGTGGACTTCCTGTCGGTCGGCTCCAACGACCTGACCCAATACCTGCTGGCCGTGGACCGCAACAACCCACGGGTAGCCGATCTCTACGACTATCTGCACCCGGCGGTGCTGCAAGCGCTGCAACACGTAGTGCGCGACGCCCATGCCGAAGGCAAGCCGGTGAGCATCTGCGGTGAAATGGCTGGTGATCCGGCGGCGGCGGTGCTGTTGATGGCGATGGGCTTTGACAGCCTGTCGATGAACGCCACTAACTTGCCGAAGGTGAAGTGGATGTTGCGCCAAGTCGAGCTGAGTATGGCCAAGGATCTGCTGGCGGAGTTGATGACCATCGACAACCCGCAAGTTATCCACAGCTCGCTGCAATTGGCGCTGAAGAACCTTGGGCTGACACGGATGATCAATCCGGCCTCTGCCAAGACCCTCTAACGCCTGGCGGCGATCAAAAATGTGGGAGGGGGCTTGCTCCCGATGGCGGTGTGTCAGTACCAGATATTCTGACTGACACACTGCCATCGGGAGCAAGCCCCCTCCCACGTTGGTTTTGTGGTGTGCCTAGAGCGTGAGTTCGACTTCGCCGAGTCGGCCACCATGGGGCCCAAAACTACGCTCCACCATCCGCCGCGTGCCATCGGCATTTACAATCAGCGCCGTACTCGCCCGTGTTCCATAACTTGGGCTGGCGATAAATACGCTCGATAACAGGCTTTCAGTCGCCAACCCCACGCCGGTATCCGGCAACTCAGCAAAGGGCGCGATCTGCGGATCGCTCAGAATCTCCAGTAGCGCTTCGGGTTGCGGATTGTTCAGCAACTCACTCAGCGCTGCTTTGGCCTTAAGCAGTTTCGGCCAAGGCGTATCCAGCCCTGCGTTGGATAACCCGTACACGCCCGCTTTCAACTGCGTGGGCTCGGTGTGATTGGCGTTGTAATGCCACAACTCATCCCGCGTGCCCACCAGCAGGTTAAACCCGGCGTATTCAATCGATCGGCCGTTAACGTCGGCCAAGTAGTCGTCAATGGGCAGTGAACCGCTGAGAAAGCGCGCCACCAATTCCCCGCGCGACTTGCGTGCAGGCGGTTGGTGGGGATCACGGATATTGGTCAGGGCAGCAAATCGCCCATCGGCATTCACGCCAAGCCAAGTGCCGCCTGCTTCCTGATCGCGACCGGCATAGATTTCGGGCACGTCCGGCCACTGGGCCAGCGGCAGACTGGGGCGGGCATAGAACTCGTCACGGTTGGCCGCGACGATCAGCGGTTGGGCGTGGCCCGGCCGCCAGGCGAAAACAATCAGGCACATCAGGCGATTCCCTTTTGTGTTTTTTGCCACTCTACCCACACCGGCAGCGGTGTTCCATCGTATCCAGTTGGGCCGCATGCCTTCCATCCGTTAACATGCCGGACTTGATTCGGGGGCTCCCATGGAATTTCTGCTGTATTTGCTGCTGGGCGCCTGTGCGGGTGTACTCGCCGGGCTGTTTGGCGTGGGCGGCGGGATCATTATCGTGCCGGTGCTGGTGTTCAGCTTCACCTTGCAGGGCTTCGACCCGCAGGTGCTGACTCACTTGGCCGTAGGCACATCCTTGGCGACGATCATCTTTACCTCGGTCAATGCCGTGCGTGAGCACCACCGACGTGGCGCGGTGCGTTGGCCGATCTTTGTGTGGATGACCGTGGGCATCCTGATCGGTGCAGGTTTCGGTGCGCTGACCGCCGAGGCGATTTCCGGTCCGCATTTGCAGAAGATCATTGGCGTGTTCGCGCTGATCATCGCCGTGCAACTGGCCCTGGAGGTTAAGCCCAAGGCCAGTCGAACGGTGCCAGGCAAGGTCGGCCTGACCCTGGCCGGTACGGTGATTGGCTGGGCTTCGGCCATTTTCGGCATCGGCGGCGGCTCGCTGACCGTGCCGTTTTTGACCTGGCGCAGCGTGCCGATGCAACAGGCGGTGGCCACCTCGTCCGCCTGTGGCCTGCCGATTGCCCTGGCCAGTGCATTAAGTTTCATGATTCTGGGCTGGCATGACCCGCTGTTGCCCGCTCATAGTCTAGGGTTCGTGTATTTACCGGCGCTGCTGGGCATTGCCCTGACCAGTATGGTGTTTGCCCGCTTTGGCGCACGCCTGGCGCATCGGTTGTCGCCGCGGTTGCTCAAGCGGTTGTTCGCCGGCTTGCTGTTTTGCGTGGGCTTAAACTTTTTGCTGTAACGCAGACTTAATCGCGCCCGGGCATGGTCCGGTCGCCATAACGCATGATTTAACGAGGAGTCGCAATGCTGCCTTACCCGCAGATCGACCCGGTGGCTCTGGCCATCGGTCCGCTGAAAATCCACTGGTACGGGTTGATGTACCTGATCGGCATCGGCGGCGCCTGGCTGCTGGCCTCCCGCCGCCTGAACCGTTTCGACCCGACCTGGACCAAGGAGAAACTCTCCGACATGGTCTTCTGGCTGTCCATGGGGGTCATCGTCGGCGGGCGTCTGGGGTATGTGCTGTTCTACGATCTGTCCGCCTACATCGCCAATCCGACACTGATTTTCGAAGTGTGGAAGGGCGGCATGGCGTTCCACGGCGGGTTTATCGGCGTAATGATTGCTGCCTGGTGGTTCGGCCGCCGCAATGGCAAGTCGTTCTTCCAACTGATGGACTTCGTTGCGCCGTTGGTGCCGATTGGCCTGGGCGCCGGGCGTATCGGTAACTTCATCAACGCCGAGCTCTGGGGCAAGCCGACCGACGTGCCGTGGGCCATGGTGTTCCCGCCGTTCAGCGACCCGGCACAACTGCCGCGCCATCCGTCGCAGCTATACCAGTTCGCACTGGAAGGTGTGGCACTGTTCCTCATTCTGTACATCTTCTCGCGCAAACCGCGCCCGACCATGGCCGTTTCCGGCATGTTCGCGCTGTTTTACGGCATCTTCCGTTTCATCGTCGAATTCGTACGTGTGCCGGATGCGCAACTGGGCTACCTCGCGTGGGGCTGGCTGACCATGGGTCAGGTGTTGAGCATCCCAATGATCCTCGTGGGGCTGGGCCTGCTGTGGTGGGCGTACAATCGCCCGCAGCCGCTGAAGAACACCGCGCTTTAAATTCGAATGCCGGGGCCTGCGTGCGGGCTCCGGCTTCAACGATACGGGTACTTACATGAAGCAATATCTCGAACTACTGAACGACGTCGTGACCAATGGCCTGACCAAGGGCGATCGCACCGGCACCGGCACCAAGGCCGTGTTCGCCCGTCAGTATCGGCATAACTTGGCCGACGGCTTCCCGCTGTTGACCACCAAGAAGCTTCACTTCAAAAGCATCGCCAATGAGCTGATCTGGATGTTGAGCGGCAACACCAATATCAAGTGGCTCAACGAAAACGGCGTGAAGATTTGGGACGAATGGGCCACCGAAGACGGCGACCTGGGCCCGGTCTACGGCGAGCAGTGGACTGCTTGGCCGACCAAAGACGGCGGGACGATCAACCAGATCGACTACATGGTGCACACGCTCAAGACCAACCCCAACAGCCGTCGCATTCTGTTCCACGGCTGGAACGTCGAATACCTGCCGGACGAAACCAAGAGCCCACAGGAAAACGCGCGAAACGGCAAACAGGCCCTGCCACCGTGCCACCTGCTGTACCAGGCGTTCGTGCATGACGGCCATCTGTCGATGCAGTTGTACATCCGCAGCTCCGACGTATTCCTTGGTCTGCCGTACAACACCGCTGCCCTGGCGTTGCTCACCCATATGTTGGCGCAACAGTGCGACTTGATCCCTCACGAGATCATCGTCACCACTGGCGATACCCATGCCTACAGCAACCATATGGAACAGATCCGGACCCAACTGGCGCGTACACCGAAGAAGCTGCCGGAGTTGGTGATCAAGCGTAAGCCGGCGTCGATCTACGATTACAAGTTCGAAGATTTTGAGATTGTGGGCTATGACGCTGATCCAAGCATCAAGGCCGATGTCGCTATCTAGCGTCTGACGCCGTCCAATGTGGGAGGGGGCTTGCCCCCGATTGCGGTGGGTCAGTCACCCAATACTTAACTGACCCACCGCCATCGGGGGCAAGCCCCCTCTCACATTTGGTCCGTTTAATGGCCGTGGCTTCTGCCTACATGTGAGGGCTCAGCCTCGCTGGCCTGCATACTCCCGCTGACCTCCAACTGCTGCAAAATCCCACAGTGATCCCCGCCGCCACAGCGTTGGCGCAAGTCCAGCAACTGCACCTGCAACGCCAATAACCCGTCGATCCGCGCTTTCACATGGTGGATATGCTCGTCGACCAACGCATTCACGCTTTCGCATTGGTCCTGTGGACTGTCGCGCAGGCTGAGCAGGCTGCGGATTTCTTCGAGGGTCATGTCGAGGCTGCGGCAGTTGCGGATAAAGATCAGCCGCTCGGTGTGCGCCTGGGTGTACACGCGGTAGTTGGCGTCGGTGCGCGCCGGCGGCGGCAGCAGGCCTTCTTTCTCGTAATAACGGATGGTTTCCACCTGACAGTCAGTCAGTTTGGCCAATTCGCCGATCTTCATCGCAGCAATCTCCAAATGGGTGCTTGACCCTATAGTGGCTACAGGGTCTTTACTTGGCAACAGGCACCTTTACGGACGCGACCGAATGAGCGACTCCATCCACACCCCGCATAAACACGATCACGATCACGATCATGATCATGGCCCTAAGAAACTCACGCCTGTGCATAACCACGGCCACGGTGGTGCCTGCTGTTCCGGCACTCCAGCACCCGAGTTGGTGCAATTGAGCGAAGCGCCCACCGCCGGCTCGCGCCTCAGCACCTTCCGCATCGAAGCCATGGACTGCCCCACCGAGCAAACGCTGATCCAGAACAAACTGGGCAAGTTGGTGGGTGTGCAGCAACTGGAATTTAACCTGATCAACCGCATCCTCGGCGTCACCCACGACTTGCCGAGTACCGCGCCGATCATCGATGCCATCAAGTCCTTGGGCATGCAGGCCGACCCGATCGAGGAAGGCACCCCGGCTGCCGAACCTCCTGCCAAAAAACACTGGTGGCCGTTGGCGTTGTCCGGCGTCGGTGCGTTGGGCGCCGAAGTGCTGCACTTCACGAATGCCGCGCCGACGTGGGTCATTGCCCTCGTGGCGCTGGTGTCGATCCTCAGCGGCGGCCTCACCACCTATAAAAAGGGCTGGATCGCCCTGAAGAACCTCAACCTGAACATCAACGCCTTAATGAGCATCGCCGTGACGGGCGCGATCCTGATCGGCCAGTGGCCGGAAGCCGCCATGGTGATGTTCCTGTTCACCGTCGCCGAGCTGATTGAAGCCAAGTCCCTGGACCGTGCGCGCAATGCCATCAGCGGCTTGATGCAGATGACCCCGGAACAGGCCACGGTGCAGCAGGCCGACGGTAACTGGGTTGAGCAGGAGGTTAAAAGCATCGAACTGGGCGCCATCGTCAGGGTTAAACCCGGCGAGCGCATCGGCCTGGACGGTGAAGTCACCGCAGGTCAATCCACCATCGACCAGGCGCCGATCACCGGGGAAAGCCTGCCGATTGAAAAAACCGTGGGCGATAAAGTCTTCGCCGGCACCATTAACCAAGCCGGCTCCCTGGAATACAAAGTCACGGCAGCGGCCAATAACTCCACACTGGCGCGGATCATCCACGCCGTCGAGCAGGCACAAGGTGCACGGGCTCCGACCCAGCGCTTCGTCGACAGTTTTTCCAAGGTCTATACCCCGGCCGTCTTCCTGTTTGCCTTGGGTGTAGCGATTATTCCGCCGCTGTTCATGGCCGGTGTCTGGTTCGACTGGATCTACCGCGCCCTGGTGCTGCTGGTGGTTGCCTGCCCCTGCGCGTTGGTGATCTCCACTCCGGTGACGATCGTCAGCGGCCTGGCGGCGGCGGCGCGCAAAGGCATCCTGATCAAGGGCGGCGTGTACCTGGAGGGTGGTTACAAGCTCGACTACCTGGCGCTGGACAAGACCGGCACCATCACGCACGGCAAACCGGTGCAGACCGATTACTTGGCGTTGTTCCCAAACGTCGAGGACAGCGCACCGGCCCTCGCCGCCAGTTTGGCTGGGCGTTCTGACCACCCGGTGTCGTTGGCCATTGCGAATGCGGCTGTGGATAAAAACCTGCCGGTGCACGTTGTGGATAACTTCGAAGCCCTGGCCGGTCGTGGTGTGCGCGGCGATATCAAGGGTGAGACTTACCACCTGGGTAACCACCGTCTGGTAGAAGACCTCGGCCTGTGCTCGCCTGAGCTGGAAGAAAAGCTGTTCGCGCTGGAGAAGCAAGGAAAGTCCGTGGTGTTGCTGCTCGATAAGTCCGGCCCCCTGGCGCTGTTCGCCGTGGCCGATACCGTCAAGGACAGCAGTCGCGAGGCCATTCAGCAATTGCACGAGTTGGGCATCAAAACCCTGATGCTCACCGGCGACAACACCCACACCGCCCAGGCGATTGCGGCCCAGGTCGGCATCGACCAGGCTCAAGGCGACCTGTTGCCCACCGACAAACTGCAAGCCATCGAAACCCTCTACGGCCAAGGCCACCGGGTGGGCATGGTCGGCGACGGCATCAACGACGCCCCGGCCCTGGCCCGCGCCGAGATCGGTTTTGCAATGGCCGCTGCTGGTACCGACACTGCCATCGAGACTGCCGACGTGGCGCTGATGGACGATGATTTGCGCAAGATACCGGCATTCATTCGTTTGTCGCGGCAAACGTCGAGTATCCTCAAGCAGAACATCGCCCTGGCGCTGGTGATCAAGGCGATCTTCCTCGCAGTCACTTTCCTGGGGATGGCCACCATGTGGATGGCGGTCTTCGCCGACATGGGCGTGAGCCTGCTGGTGGTGTTCAATGGCCTGCGCCTTTTGCGCAAATAAACGATGAGAGGGCGGTGTGCTGAGTGCTGAGCTGAAGGCGTTTTTTATGGTCGCCCGCCTGGGCAGCATTACCCAGGCGGCGAAAAAACTCGGCCTGAGCCAGCCCACAGTCACCACCCAGATCCGCAACCTGGAAAGCCAGTACGGCGTTGAGCTGTTCTACCGCGGTGGTCGCCGCCTCACGGTCAGTGATGACGGCGCCCGGTTGCTGCCGATGGTCAAGGCGTTGTTGCAGCAGGAAGCGGACATCGAGTTTTTCCTGCGCAACAGTGGTCAACTCCAGGGCGCTTTGCGCATTGCCGCGACAGCGCCGTATTACATCCTCGACCTGGTCAAAGCCTTTCGCGAACGCCTGCCCCATGTGGAGGTGTCGGTGGACATCGGCAATTCTCAGCAGGTACTCGAAGCGCTGGACGAGTACCGCGTAGACGTCGCCGCCTCTTCGCAGTTGCTGGAAGACCCGCGTTTGATCCGCCGCGTATTGGGCACTGATCCTCTGGTGTTGGCGGTGCATCGCAATCATCCCCTGGCCAAGCTTGATCATGTGCCATTGACTGCCCTGGCCGGACACACCTTATTGATGCGCGAAGCAGGTTCCACCACCCGACGGCTTACCGAGGAAATGCTGCAGGGTGCTGGGGTGAGCTATGGGCCGTTGCTGGAGATCGGCAGTCGCGAGTCAATCCGGGAGGCGGTGTTGCGCAATATCGGTATCAGCATCATTGCTCGACAGGAAGTGCCCCATGATCCGCAGTTGCGGGTGTTGACCATTGAGAATGCGCCGCAGATTCCGGAGTACCTGTACTGCCTCAAAGAACGAAAAGGCGCTCGCCTGCCGGCGGCGTTTCTAGGGTTGGCGCAGGAAATGTCGCCAATTTAGAGGTTTGGTGGCTGCCTTTAGGGCCAATCGGGGGCAAGCCCCCTCCCACACTTGGGATGTGTTCGCAGATTAAAATGTGGGAGGGGGCTTGCCCCCGATTGCGGTAAACCAGGCACCCCCCTCCAAATCACCTACACAAATCCACCAATACCACTATCACTCCCTTTTGCCTTTCTGCCACAAGAGGGACGCATTGCCCGCCTAGCATGGCCTTCATCAGTTCGATGAGGTGCCACCATGAACACAGTCCTGACTCAACCCGGCGCGCCAATGAAAGCGCGCGGTATCCAGAAACGCTTCGGCGCCTTTACCGCGCTGGACCACGTGTCCCTGGACGTCGCCGCCGGCGAGCTGGTGTGTCTGCTGGGTCCGTCTGGCTGCGGCAAGACCACCTTGCTGCGTTGCATCGCCGGCCTGGAGCGCCAGGACAGCGGCGAACTTTACCTGGGTGATCGCGATGTTTCCCTGCTGCCACCTCAGGCGCGGGACTACGGCATTCTGTTCCAGTCCTACGCGCTGTTTCCCAACCTGACCATCGAAGCGAACATCGGCTACGGCCTCACCGGCAGTGGTCGCGATGAAGTGCGCCAGCGTGTTGGGCAGATGCTGGAACTGGTTGGTCTGGTCGGCAGCGAAAAGAAATACCCCGGCCAGCTCTCCGGCGGCCAACAGCAGCGCGTTGCCCTGGCCCGCGCCTTGGCGCCGGCCCCTTCGTTGCTGCTGCTGGACGAACCCATGTCCGCCCTCGACGCCCGCGTGCGTGAGCACCTGTGCACCGAGCTGCGCCAGCTGCAACGGCGCTTGGGCATCACCACGCTGATGGTCACCCACAACCAGGACGAAGCCATGTTGATGGCCGACCGTATTGCCGTAATGAACAACGGTAAGGTCGAGCAATACGCCACGCCCCAAGAAATTTACGACCGCCCGGCCACGCCGTTCGTGGCGGAGTTTGTCGGCCAGGGCAACTGGCTGCCGTTCAGCCGCAACAGTGCCAGCCATGCCCAGGTCGGCGGGATGAACATGCGCTTGGCCGAGGATGCCGGTGTGGCCACGTCCGGCCGCCTGTTCTGCCGACCGGAAGCCATCAGCGTCAACCCGCCAGTGCATGAAGAAAACCTGTTCGCGGCCAAGGTCCGCGAGATCACCTTCCTCGGCAACCGCTGCCGCATGAGCTTTGAACTGGACCAACTGCCTGGCCACCCGCTGCTGGCTGAACTGGCCCCGGAGGCGATGCCGCGCCTGGGCGCTCAAGACATCTGGGTCGCCTTGCCGCCGCGCAGCCTGCAGGTGTTTGCCTGAGATGGCCGCTGTCATGACCCTGCCGCGGCAAGTTTCCCGCGCCGAAACCTGCGACCGTATTTTTGTGCTCGGCGGCAAACTGCTCTGGCTGTGCCTGCTTAGTGTTGCCGTGTTGATGCCGCTGCTGGCGATCTTCTGGCGCGGCTTTAGCAGCGAGGCCGGGCAGGGCGGTGGCCTTGTGGCCGCTCGGGATTTAATCACCAGCGAGAACTTCCACTGGCTGCTGGGCAATAGCCTGAAAGTCTCCCTCAGCGTGGCGGCCATTGTCGTACCTCTGGCCTACCTGTTTGCCTACGCGCTGCAACGCACGTTGATTCCAGGCAAGGCGATCTGGCGAGGCCTGTCGCTGCTGCCGTTGATGGCACCGTCGATGCTGCCGGGCATTGCGCTGGTTTATCTGTTCGGTAATCAGGGCATGCTGCGCGGGCTGCTTTCGGACAACATCTACGGCTTCTGGGGGATTGTGCTCGGGGAAGTGATCTACACCTTCCCGCACGCGTTGATGATCCTGTTGTCGGCGCTGTCCCTGGCGGATGCGCGGCTGTTCGATGCCGCCTCTAGCATGGGCGCCAGCCCGGCACGGGCGTTTCGCAGCATCACCTGGCCGGCCACGCGCCAGGCGGTGTTCGCCGCATTCTGCCTGGTGTTCACCTTGACCATTACCGACTTCGGCGTGCCCGTGGTGGTCGGTGGTGATTACCAAGTGCTGGCGTTGGAAGCCTACAAGGCGGTGGTCGGCCAGCAACAATTCGGTCGCGGCGCGTTGATCGGCATGGTGTTGCTACTGCCGGCGCTGTTCAGTTTTGGCGTGGATGCGTGGTTGCGCCGGCGTCATGGCGACGCCATGAGTGGCCGTGCCCAGGTGTTCCAGCCCACGCCATCGCGGGTAAGGGATGGCTGCTACCTGGCCATCGTCCTACTGATCTGCTCCGTGTTGCTGCTGGTGTTCGGCATGGCGGTGTACTCCTCGCTGGTGAAATTCTGGCCGTACAACCTGTCGCTGTCGCTGAACCACTACCAGTTTGAAGACACGGCGGGCGGCGGCTGGCTGGCCTATCGCAACAGCCTGCGCATGGCCTTGTGCACAGCACTGATTGGCAGTGTGCTGATCTTCACCGGCGCCTATCTGATGGAAAAAACCAAAGGTCAGAAGGGCCTGAACCTGGCGCTGCGCATGCTCAGCTTTGTCCCGATGGCCGTGCCGGGTTTGGTGCTGGGCCTGGGCTACGTGTTCTTCTTCAACCTCAACGGCAACCCGCTGCACGTGTTCTACGGGACCATGACCCTGCTGGTGGTGTGCACCATTGCTCACTATTTGACCACTGCGCAGATGACCGCCACCACCGCGTTGCGCCAGCTGGACGCCGAGTTTGAAGCCGCCGCGCTGTCGCTCAAGGCGCCGCTGTACCGTCATTACCTGCGCGTCACCGTGCCGATCTGCCTGCCGGCGCTGCTGGACATCGTGCGCTACCTGTTTGTGTCGGCGATGACCACCGTGTCCGCCGCGATCTTTCTCTACAGCCCCGACACCATCCTCGCCGCCGTCGCCGTGTTGAACATGGACGACGCCGGCAATGTGGGCGGCGCGGCGGCCATGTCGACCCTGATCCTGTTCACCTCGGCCGGCGTCTCGCTGCTGCTGGCGTGGGCCTCACGTGGCGCGCTGCGCCGATCCCAAGCCTGGCGCCAGACCGCGCCCGGCCAATAACCCTTAAAGGAGGTATTCCATGTTCAAGCCCCTGGCGCTGGTCGCTGCCGTACTCACTGCATTCAGCCTGAATGCCTTCGCCAAAACCGAACTGACCGTGTACACGGCCCTCGAAGCCGAGCAGTTGAAGACCTACAAAAAGGCGTTCGAGCAAGCCAACCCTGATGTTGAAATCAAGTGGGTACGCGACTCCACCGGCATCATCACGGCCAAGCTGCTGGCCGAGAAAGATCGCCCGCAAGCCGACGTGGTCTGGGGACTGGCGGCCTCCAGTCTGGCGATCCTCGACCAGCAGGGCATGCTCGACAACTACGCGCCTAAGGACCTGGACAAGATCGGCAAAAACTACCGCGACGCTGCCAACCCCCCGGCCTGGGTCGGCATGGACGTGTGGGCCGCGACCATCTGCTTCAATACCGTCGAAGCCGAGAAACAGGGCCTGACCAAGCCGGTGAGCTGGCAAGACCTGACCAAGCCTGAGTACAAGGGCAAGATCGTCATGCCCAACCCGGCATCGTCCGGCACCGGTTTCCTGGACGTAAGCGCGTGGCTGCAGACCTTCGGCGAGAAACAAGGCTGGCAGTACATGGACGACCTGCACCAGAACATCGGCCAGTACGTTCACTCCGGTTCCAAGCCTTGCAAGCTGGCGGCTTCGGGGGAATTCCCGATTGGTATTTCGTTTGAATACCCGGCGGTACAGCTCAAGCGCCAGGGCGCGCCGCTGGACATCATCCTGCCCAAAGAAGGCCTGGGTTGGGACATCGAAGCGACTGCCGTGATCAAGGGCAGCGCCCATGCCGACGCGGCGAAGAAACTGGCGGACTTTTCTGCCAGCCCTGCGGCGATGGAGTTGTACAAGGACAACTTTGCCGTGCTCGCCCAGCCGGGAATCGCCAAGCCGCAGACCGAATTGCCAGCGGACTACGAGCAGCGTTTGATCAAGAACGACTTCGGCTGGGCCTCCAAAAACCGCGACAGCATCCTGACTGAATGGCGTAAGCGCTATGACGGCAAGTCGGAGAAGGTAGCGGGTCAGTAAGGTTTTCGTTAGGGCTGATGGCCCTAGCGGGAGCAAGCCCCCTCCCATAGTCGACCGAGTTCCTGCATGAGAATGCGGTCAACTGTGGGAGGGGGCTTGCCCCCGATGGCGGTCTTGAAAACAGGACATCACTAAATGACACACCACAGCGACCTGCTGATCATCGGCGCCGGCATCCTCGGCCTTTCCCACGCTTATGCAGCCGCCAAACGCGGCCTCAAGGTCAAAGTCTTCGAGCGCAGCGCCACGCCGTTGGGCGCCTCGGTGCGCAACTTCGGCCAGGCTCTGGTCACCGGCCAACCACCGGGGCCGATGCTCGACCTGGCGCGGGAAAGCCGTGCGATCTGGGGGCAGTGGGCGCAAGTCGCCGGGCTGCAACTTAAGCGCAACGGCTCGTACTTGTTCGCCCGCACCGAAGCTGAAGAACACCTGCTGGAAGCCTTCTGCGCCGGTCGCGCGCAGGAGTACGGCTATAACGTCGAGTTGCTGCAAGGCGCAGCAATGAAGGATCTGTACGGCGGCCAGTTCCGCCACCACCGCGCCGCGCTGCATGGCAAGGACGATCAACAGCTGTATTCGCGCGAGGCGATTCCGGCGCTGATCAACTACCTGACGCAAGCGCTGAACGTGGAGTTTCATTTCTCCACGCTCGTGCGCGACGTGGAGCCGGGGCAACTGCACAGCACGGCGGGGAGCTTTCGTGGCGAGCAGATCATCGTCTGCTCCGGCCACGATTACCAAACCCTGCTGGCCGAATCGATTGCGCCGCTCAACCCGCAGGTCTGTCGCCTGCAAATGCTGCGCGCTCGGCCGGTGCTCAACCTGAACCTGCAACACGCCTTGCTCACCGGCCTCAGTTGCGTGCATTACGGTGCTTTCGCCGACTTGCCGGAAGCCGCGCCGGTGCAGGCGCAGATCCTTCGCGAAGCACCGTACCTGCATGAGCATGGCATTCACTTGCTGATCAGCCCGACGCCTCACGGCGAACTGATCATCGGCGATTCCCACGAGTACGGCAGCGATGCGTCGCCCTTCAACGCCGAACAGGTCGACGACTGGATGATCGAACTGGCCCAGCAGACCCTGGGCTGCAAGATCCAGGTGGTGGAGCGTTGGCAGGGCGTTTATGGCTCGCGTGGACCGGCGCCGTTTTCGTTCTTGCGGGCGGCGCCAGGCGTGAGTGCAGCGTTGATGCACACCGGCGTGGGCATGAGCGTGGGACCAGCGATGGCCGAGCGCAATATCCGCGCGTTGTGTGGGGAGGCGTGATGAACCGGGAACAGGTGATTACCGACGTCTTCGGTTTGTACGAACAGCACGGCACGGCGGACTACATCGGCGAGCCGGTGTCGCAGATCGAACACATGTCCCAGACCGCGCAGTTGGCCATGGCAGAAGGTTTCGATGATGAAGTGGTATTGGCAGCGTTCTTTCACGACATCGGCCATCTCTGCGGCCAGGGCAACGCGAACATGGGTGGTTATGGCGTGGTCAGCCATGAGCGGTTGGGGGCGGATTACCTGCGTCGGGCAGGGTTCAGCGAACGCATGGCCAGGCTGGTGGAATATCACGTGCAGGCCAAGCGCTACCTGACCTTCAGTCAGCCGGATTACTACGCGCGCCTGAGCGAAGCCAGCCGTCGAACCTTGGCTTATCAGGGCGGCGTGATGACGGCCGATGAGGCACGGGCCTTCGAGCAAGACCCGCTCCATGCAATCAGCCTGCGCCTGCGCCACTGGGACGAATTGGCCAAGCAAATGCACGTGCCGGTGCTCGATCTGCGGGCACTCAAGGCCAAGGCCGCACGGCTACTGGCTGCGTAGATTGGCCTTACGCCAAACGCAGATACGCCGCCTAGAACGCCGGTGGTCGGCTCACTAAGGTGTTTGCTTCTTTAATTCAAGGAGCAACGCTGATGCGCTACTTAAAAGTGACGGCCCAGGACATGAGCGGCAATGGTCAGGCGGACACGGTTATCCTGCACTTCTATGAGCAGCAGGCAGGCTGTCCCGATGAGCTGATCCACGAGATCTTTGCGGTGGACATGAGCGCGGATGGCAGGGTCGACCTGCAATGGGCGGACGACCTTAACCCCATTACCCGCCCCAGCGGGTTGGAAAAGCATCGAGTGGACACCTTTGCCGACAGCTTTTTGAAGTTGAACTGGTTCAATCGGCGCAGCCATTGGCAGCGTACGTTGACGATGTACGTCGATCATTACGCAAAAGCAGGCACGCCCAACGCGGTCAAGCTGGACTTCCATGAGCGCACGGCGTCGCAGTGCAAGGGTTCGCTAATCTACAAGGCCGCCGCCTATGACGGTGATGGCGACGGGGTGCTGGAATCGTTTACCAACAGTGATATCGACCGCGACGGTATCGCGAACAAAGCCGATAAAGAGTTGATCCGCACGTTATGCACGGCTTTTCTGGGATTTGAGTGGTACGCGTCCCAGTAAGCGCAGTCACGCTTCATCGAGCCGTGCGGCCAGGGCTTCGACCTGCTCCTGACGCTCGGTCTGGCTCAGCTTGGCGTGGGGGTTGAGCGACGACCATTGCGGATGGGCACGGGCTTTGTGCAGCGCCTCCGGCAACTTGCCTTCGCGCCAGGTTTTGTCCTGGGGCGTATCGACCTTAATGCTGTGCATCGCCGCGTGGCCGCGCACGCTCAGGGCCTTGAGCAACTGGCGTTGGCGCAGGGCGAGCAGTCGCAGGACGCTATCATCGACGGTCAACTCGCGTTGGCCCTTGATCTTGCCCAGCAGGCGGCTGCCATAGCTGCGCGCGGTTTGCAGCGCGCCCCCGGCGATGGCACCGGCCAGGGCAGCGGCGCCCAGCGTCAGCCCGCCAACCAGCAGATCCACGCCGGCACCCGCCGCCGCGCCGGCAGCGATCCCGCCACCCACGCGCACGCCGAGTTGCTTGAGGGTTTCCGGGTTGAACAGGTCGTCGCCCCAGCGGCCATCCAGCAGCGGCAAGTCGCTGGCGGCAGCGTCTTGTGGGCGGAAACCGAACAGCTTGAGCAGGGCCTCCACACATTTTTGTTCGCGCTGGCGCACGGCCTTGCGCAAATCGCCGATGGCTTGCTGCTCATCTTCAGTGACCACGCTGCGCCTGCACGCGGCGCAGTCGATCAATAATTCGGCGATCAACCGCGCTGCGCTTTGCTGGCGGGCCTGGCGTTGGGCTTGCTGATCAAGGACCAAGCGTTCCAACTGCGGTCGTGCGTTTTCCAGCAGCAGGGCCAGACTTTCATACAGACGACGCTCGCCGTCTTCCGGCGGCGCGACGCTGTCGAAACGCACCAGCGCATGCAGGCCGAGGCGGGCCAGGGCTTCGCGCCAGTCCGGTTCGCGGTGGTCGCTGCTGCTGACGAAATTGAGCACCGGCAGCAAGGGTTTGCCGCAACTGGCCAGTACTTGCAGCTCATCGCGGTACTTGGCCAGCACCGGCTCGCGGGCATCAATCACATACAGACCGGCGTCCGAGGCCAGCAGTTGGCGCAGCACTTTGGCTTCCTGCTCGAAACGCTGGCGCGCTTCGCTGCCTTCGAGGAACCGCGCCAGGCGCGCCGGGCCGTCCAAGCGTTCGCCGGGTCGGTCGAGACGTTCCAGGTAATCAAGCAGGGCGATGGCATCTTCCAGGCCGGGCGTGTCGTACAGCTCCAGCAGGGCTTCGCCGTCCACCGACAGGCGCGCGCCTTCCACATGCCGCGTGGTGCTGGGACGATGGGAGACTTCACCGAAGCCCACATCCCGGGTCAGGGTGCGCAGCAGCGAAGTTTTGCCCACGTTGGTGTGGCCGACCACGGCGAGTTTCAGCGGTTTAGTCATGACCGGTCTCCAGCCAGTTCAACGGCGCGCAGTCGGCGAAGGGCAGCTCCAGCTGATGCAGCGCGGTGTGCCAATCGCCGAGGCGTTCGGCATCCAGCGCTTGGCCGGGCGGCGCTTGCAGCAGCCAGACGCGGGTGGCTGCGGCGCTGCGCGCGAGTTCGGCGATCAGCGCGAGGCTGCCGCGATCCGGTGAACGGCGGGGGTCGCAGGCGATGGCCAAGCGCGCGGGCGGGAAGCGGGTGAGCTGCTCCAACAGCTTGTTGCGCGATTCACGGCTGTCGAGGATGCCGGCGTTTTTCACTTGGGCTGGTAGCTTGGGCGGCCAGGGGTGTTGGTCGTCCAGCTCGATGGCCACCAGCAGGGCGCCGTCGCTTTCCAGCTCGCTGACGCCGCCGGTAACGTGGTGCAGTTGCTCGGGCGCGGCGTCGTTGACGCCGAGGCGTTCACTGCTTGGCATCAGGCGTTCACGCAGTTGGCTATAGCCCGGTAGGTTCAGGTCCAGACGCAAGGCCGCGCGTCCTGCTTTCCAACGCCACAGGCACAACAGGGCGAGGATGAGTCGGGGCAGCAGGCCGTAGACCAGCAACACGCCCACCAACCAAGCGGCCCAGGCTTGGCGGGCGCTTTCGATATTGAGGGCGGAGTCGCCGCTGGCGCGGATCATCTCGACGGTCGGTACATTGAAACCAAGCACAGCTGGCAGGGCGCCGAGGGCCTGGGTGACGGCGACGAAAGTGTCGGCACCGAGAATGGTGGTTTCCCACACAAAGCCGTAGCGCCTTGTGGCGAGCAGTGTCAGCAGAATGATCAGCGCGCTGAGCAATGCCAGCAGCCACAGTCCGTTGACCAGCACACCGACTGCCCAGCGATTGAGTTTCTGGCGCTGCAACAACAGCAATAACGCCGGGGCCAATTGCGCGGCCTTGGCGTCACGGGCGAGTTTTTCACTGAGCCACAGCCATAAGCGACCAAGGCTGGCGCTGTGCTCTCCAGCAAACAGCAGGCCCAGTGCCCAGCTTATCAACAGGATCAGGTTCAAACCGAGCAGGCTGCCCAGGGCCCAGAACACATTCACCGGGGCCAAGCCGTTGCCCAGTGCCGCGAAGGCCAGCCCGGCGCCGCTGATAACGGCGACTAGCGCCAGCAGCACCAGTGCCAAACGCGCACCTTGCAGCCAGCGGGTGAGGGCGGCAGTCAGCCCATCGCGCTCGGCCAGATGCAAGGCGCGATGCTGGATGCGCGTCGACAGATCGCCGCCGGCCGTGCGGGCCAGGCGGTTGGCTTCCAAGTCTTCCAGAGCGCCTGCGTGTTCTTCACGCAGGCGCACGGTTTCTGTCAGCCAGAGTTTTTGCAGCGGGTTCAGTGCAGTCACGCGCCGTCCTGTTGAGCAAGTGAGGTTGGAGCATAACCGCTAGGTCTTGGCTCTGGTATTCTCGTCGCCATGAAAAAAACTCTCCCTTTAAGCCTGATCGCGGCCCTCGGTGAAAACCGCGTGATCGGCGTCGATAACAGCATGCCCTGGCATTTGCCGGGGGATTTCAAATATTTCAAGGCCACCACCCTTGGCAAGCCAATCATCATGGGGCGCAAGACCTGGGATTCTCTGGGTCGACCGCTGCCTGGGCGCTTGAACCTGGTGGTCAGCCGTCAGACCGATCTTAAGCTTGAAGGTGCGGAAGTTTTTCCGTCACTCGATGCCGCCGTGGCGCGGGCTGAAGCTTGGGCGCTGGAGCAGGGCGTGGATGAGTTGATGCTGATCGGTGGCGCGCAGTTGTATGCGCAGGGGCTGGAGCAGGCGGATCGGTTATATCTCACGCGCGTGGCGCTGAGTCCGCAAGGGGATGCGTGGTTTCCGGAGTTTGATGCGAACCAGTGGACGTTGGTTTCCAATCTGCCAAACCCAGCTGAAGGTGATAAGCCGGCTTACAACTTCGAAGTCTGGGAAAAAGCCTAAAAGCATCGGGGCAAGCCCCCTCCCACATTGAAGTGCATTCCAAATGTGGGAGGGGGCTTGCCCCCGATGGCGGTCTATCAGGCCTGCGCTAACTCCGCATGCTCATCTGCATCCAACAATGCCTTGTCCGTCTGCCCCATGATCTGGCTGGTAATTGCCCCTGCCGTCATCGAACCATTCACGTTCAACGCCGTACGGCCCATGTCGATCAGCGGCTCCACGGAAATCAGCAGCGCCACCAGTGAGACCGGCAAGCCCATGGCCGGCAGCACGATCAGCGCGGCAAACGTCGCACCGCCACCCACGCCAGCAACACCGGCCGAACTCAGGGTCACAATCGCCACCAGGGTCGCGATCCATAGCGGGTCCAACGGGTTGATGCCCACGGTCGGCGCCACCATCACCGCCAACATGGCCGGGTAGAGGCCGGCGCAACCGTTCTGGCCGATGGTCGCGCCGAACGAAGCAGCGAAACCGGCGATGGATTGCGGAATGCCGAGGCGGCGAGTCTGCGCCTCAATGCTCAGCGGGATAGCCGCCGCGCTGGAACGGCTGGTGAAGGCAAACGTCAGCACTGGCCAGACCTTGCGGAAGAAGCGCAGCGGGTTGATCCCGGCCAGCGACAGCAGCAGGCCATGCACCACGAACATCAGGCCCAGGGCCAGGTACGACACCAGCACGAAACTGCCGAGCTTGATGATGTCTTGCAGGTTGGAACCGGCGACCACTTTGGTCATCAGCGCCAATACGCCGTATGGGGTCAGTTTCATCACCAGGCGCACCAGACGCATCACCCAGGCTTGCAGGGTGTCGATGGCGTTGAGCACTTTCTGGCCTTTTTCCACGTCATCCTTGAGCAGTTGCAGCGCGGCAACTCCCAGGAAAGCAGCGAAGATCACCACGCTGATGATTGACGTTGGCTTGGCGCGGGCCAAGTCGGCAAACGGGTTTGACGGCACAAACGAGAGCAGCAACTGAGGGATGTTCAGGTCGGCGACCTTACCTGCGTAATCACTCTGGATCACTTGCAGGCGCGCCATTTCCTGGGTGCCGGCCACCAGGCCCTCGGCGGTGAGGCCGAACAGGTTGGTCAAACCGATACCGATCAATGCCGCAATCGCGGTGGTGAACAGCAGCGTGCCGATGGTCAGGAAGCTGATCTTGCCCAAGGACGCTGCGTTATGCAGGCGCGCCACAGCGCTGAGGATCGAGGCAAATACCAGCGGGATCACGATCATTTGCAGCAACTGCACGTAGCTGTTACCGACTAGGTCGAACCAGCCGATGGAGGCCTTGAGCACCGGGTTGCCGGCACCGTAAATGCTGTGCAGCGCCACACCAAACGCCACGCCCAGGACCAGGGCAAACAGAACCTTCTTGGCGAGGCTCCAGTTTGTGCGACGGGTTTGTGCCAGGCCCAATAGCAGGGCCACGAACACGAGTAAGTTGAGAATCAGGGGCAGATTCATTGAAGCTCCGTTGAGAAGGCAGCCAATCGCGTGAGCCTGCGATTGCGAACCGGAAATCCTAACAGCTTGAAATATATTGATTTAATACCAATATGGAATGGTGACTGTCGTTTTTGGAATAAGCCTTTGACGCTCAGGCGTATGCCGTTGGCGGGATCAGGACGCGCGCGGTCGCGCTCAACATGGGAACTGTCACGAGGATTTGTTAGCGTCGATGTCTTTCACTCAGGGAGACAACGTCTATGAAGCTCGCGCCGAAACTACTGGTATCCGCCGCACTTTGCCTGGGACTCGCCAGCCAGGCGTTTGCCGCCACGGAGTTGAAACACTGGCCCGCACCTGCGGCCAAGCAACTGAACGACATGATCGCCGCCAACGCCAACAAGGGTAACTACGCGGTGTTCGACATGGACAACACCAGCTACCGCTACGACCTCGAAGAGTCCCTGCTGCCCTACATGGAAAACAAGGGCCTGATCACCCGCGACAGCCTTGATCCTTCGCTCAAGCTGATGCCGTTCAAAGACACGGCCGACCATAAGGAAAGCCTGTTCAGTTACTACTATCGCCTGTGCGAAGTGGACGACATGGTCTGCTACCCCTGGGTCGCCCAGGTGTTTTCCGGCTTCACCCTCAAGGAACTCAAGGTTCAGGTGGATGAGCTGATGGCGTCCGGCAAGCCCGTGCCGGTCAGCTATTTCGAAGGCGACGTGGTGAAGAAGTCCGAGGTGCAGCCGCCGAAAGTCTTCACCGGCCAGACCGAGCTGTACAACAAGCTGATGGAAAACGGCATCGAGGTGTACGTGATGACGGCCGCTTCCGAGGAACTGGTGCGCATGGTCGCGGCGGATCCGAAGTACGGCTACAACGTCAAACCTGAAAACGTCATCGGCGTGACCACCCTGCTCAAGGACCGCAAGACCGGCGAGCTGACCACCGCCCGCAAGCAGATCACCGCAGGCAAATACGATGAGAAAGCCAACCTCGGCCTGGAGCTGACCCCCTACCTGTGGACCCCGGCGACCTGGATGGCCGGTAAACACGCGGCGATCCTCACCTACATCGACGAATGGAAAAAACCGGTGATCGTCGGTGGCGACACGCCGACCAGCGACGGTTACATGCTGTTCCACGATGTAGACGTCGCCAAGGGCGGCGTGCACCTGTGGATCAACCGCAAAGACAAATACATGACTCAACTCAACGGCATGATGGCCAAGCATGCTGCGGCGCAGGCCAAGGAAGGGTTGCCGGTGACGGCGGATAAGAACTGGGTGATCGTCAAGCCGGATGAGATTCAATAACCACGGCTCTACGCCGGTAAATGTGGGAGGGGGCTTGCTCCCGATAGCAGGGTGCCAGTCGGTGCATGTGTTGACTGACCCATCTATATCGGGAGCAAGCCCCCTCCCACATTGTGATCCTCAGTGTTTTGGAGAATTGCTCCAGGCAAAAAAATGCCCCGCACTTGGCGGGGCATTTTTATTGGGGCGAGGCTTACAGGCCGTCGAGCATCGCCTTGTTACGCACAGCACCCTTATCGGCGCTGGTGGCCAGCAGGGCATAAGCCTTCAGCGCGGTGGTCACTTTACGTGGACGTTTTTCAACCGGCTTCCAACCTTTCTTGTCCTGTTCGACCCGGCGCGCCGCCAGTTCTTCATCGCTGATCAACAGGTTGATCGAACGGTTCGGAATGTCGATCAGCACCTTGTCGCCATCCTGCACCAGGCCAATCGCGCCACCGGCAGCGGCTTCTGGCGAAGCATGGCCGATGGACAGGCCCGAGGTGCCGCCGGAGAAGCGGCCGTCGGTCAGCAGGGCGCAGGCTTTGCCCAGGCCTTTGGATTTCAGGTAGGACGTCGGGTAGAGCATCTCCTGCATACCCGGACCGCCTTTCGGGCCTTCGTAGCGGATGATCACGATGTCGCCTTCTTTCACTTCGTCGGCGAGGATGCCGCGAACCGAGCTGTCCTGGCTTTCGTAGATCTTGGCGCGACCTTCGAAGACGTGGATGGACTCATCCACACCGGCGGTTTTCACCACACAGCCATCGAGGGCGATGTTGCCGTAGAGCACGGCTAGGCCGCCTTCTTGGGAGTAGGCGTGTTCGACACTGCGGATGCAGCCGTTTTCACGATCGTCGTCCAGGGTGTCCCAACGGGTCGACTGGCTGAACGCAGTCTGAGTCGGGATGCCCGCCGGGCCGGCCTTGAAGAAGGTATGCACGGCTTCATCGTCAGTCTGGGTGATGTCCCACTTGGCGATGCCTTCGGCGAGGGACTTGCTGTGCACGGTCGGCAGGTCAGTGTGCAGCAGGCCGCCACGGGCCAGAGAGCCTAAGATCGAGAAGATCCCGCCGGCGCGGTGCACGTCTTCCATGTGGTACTTCTGGATGTTCGGCGCGACTTTGCACAGTTGCGGCACGTGACGGGACAGGCGGTCGATGTCGCGCAGGTCGAAATCGATCTCGGCTTCCTGGGCGGCGGCCAGCAAGTGCAGGATGGTGTTGGTGGAACCGCCCATGGCGATGTCCAGGGTCATGGCGTTTTCGAACGCCTTGAAGTTGGCGATGTTGCGCGGCAATACCGAGTCATCGTTCTCGGTGTAGTAACGCTTGCACAGCTCGACGATGGTGCGGCCGGCCTGCAGGAACAGTTGCTCGCGGTCGCTGTGGGTCGCCAAGGTCGAACCGTTGCCCGGCAACGCCAGGCCCAGGGCTTCGACCAGGCAGTTCATCGAGTTGGCGGTAAACATGCCGGAGCACGAACCGCAGGTCGGGCAGGCGCTGCGCTCGTATTCCGCAACCTTCTCGTCAGAAGCGCTGGAATCGGCGGCGATGACCATGGCGTCGACCAGGTCCAGGCCATGGGAGGCGAGCTTGGTCTTGCCGGCTTCCATCGGGCCGCCGGAGACGAAGATCACCGGGATGTTCAGGCGCAGGGAGGCCATCAGCATGCCGGGGGTGATCTTGTCGCAGTTGGAGATGCAGACGATGGCGTCGGCGCAGTGCGCGTTGACCATGTACTCCACGGAGTCGGCGATGATCTCGCGGCTTGGCAGCGAGTACAGCATGCCGTCATGACCCATGGCGATGCCGTCATCCACGGCGATGGTGTTGAATTCTTTTGCTACGCCGCCAGCGCGTTCGATCTCGCGGGCGACCAGTTGGCCCAGGTCCTTGAGGTGGACGTGGCCCGGTACGAACTGGGTAAAAGAGTTGGCAATCGCGATGATCGGCTTCTTGAAGTCGTCATCTTTCATCCCCGTGGCACGCCACAGTGCGCGCGCGCCGGCCATGTTGCGGCCGTGGGTGGATGTTTTCGAGCGGTAATCAGGCATTGGAGCACTCCGGGCGGCTAATCGGTATCAAAGGGGAGTGAGCTTCTAGTGACGTCTGGAACACCCGAAAAATGGCCCTGGTGTCCGGAAGTTGCCGCAAACGTGACGGGATCGCCGTGCGCATTGGCCTTGAGCTCATAAACCCGCCGGGGGATGACTGGCGATGAATAGGGCCGATTCTACACCGCTGGCGGCTGGAGGGAACGGGGCAATACTCATGTCCGTGGGCTTTGTTTAGACTAGCGACCCTTTGCCCCCCACCCCTCTCCAAAGGAATTGGAATGCCCGGTATCCATCGTTTTCTTGGGTTTTACCTGCTGATCGGTCTGATCCAGGGAATCGTCTTCAATTACTCCGATCAGCTCTATCGCTTGAGCGAAACTCTGTTTTTTGTCACCTACACCGTTGTGTTGGTCGGCGGTACCACCTTGCAGTTGCTGGGGGAAAAAGCCCTGCGGTGGCGGTCGCTGCTACCTACGCTGGCGTTCACCCTGTTGATGGGCGGCATGACGCTGTGGGTCTGTTACGGCCTCGACCATGTCGGCAATAGCCGTTGGGCGATCAATTCCTGGTTTATCAGCGTGATGTTGTTGAGTTATGTCTGTGCCACGTTTTTGTTCGCCTGGCCCGCCGAAAAAGGGCAGCGCTGGCGTTATGAGGACCTGTTTCAGCAGGCCTGGAACAGCGTGTTCATCGTGCTGTACGCCCTGATCCTGGTGGGGGTGTTCATGTTGTTGCTCAAGCTATGGGGCCGACTGTTCCTGATGCTGGGCATCGAATTTTTTGAGCATCACTTCTGGAGCCAGCGATTCCTGTGCATCAGCTTGCCGTTGGTGTTCGCCCTGGGCATGTACCTGGCGGCGCGCAGCGAGAAAGTCATCGGCCAGATGCGCGGCATGCTGTTCAGCGCCTGTGGCTTGTTGTTGCCGTTGATCGCCCTGATCAGTCTGCTCTTTACCCTGACTTTACCGTTCACCGGGCTCCAACGAATTTGGGCGACGGGTTATTCAACGCCCATTCTTCTGGTACTGGCAGGTGCGCAACTGTTCTTGCTCAACGGTGTTTTTCAGGAGGGTGTTCAGCCTCGGCCGTACCCCAAATGGTTAACGCGTTTTATCGAGTTGAGCCTGCTGTGTCTGCCGATTCTCGCCGCCATCGCGTTTTATTCGAGCTGGCTGCGGGTGGAGCAATATGCCTTGTCGCCACAACGCTTCATTGCGCTGGCGGCGGCGCTATTGTGTGGCTTGTATGGCCTGGCGGCCGTTTGGGCGGTGGTGTTGCGTTCGCCGATCTGGCTCGCCAACTTGCGGGTGACCAACCCGGCCCTGGCGTTGCTGTTTTGTGGGCTGGTGGTGTTGGTCAATACGCCGATCCTCGATCCGGTACGTTTGAGCGTCGACGATCAGGTCCGGCGTTTGCTCGACGGGCGCACCAAGGCTGAAGCGTTCGATGCGGACTACTTGCGGTTTGGCCTGGAGAAAGCAGGCGAGGAGGCGTTTGCAAAGTTGCAGGTCGACTTGGATCAGGAACGCATTCTGGACCCGGATTCGCGCCGCGCCTTGCGTGAGCGGATGGACGACACGGCGCTGAGTTTCACCGAGCGCTATGCAAAGGAACAGGCGGAGCGGCCCAAGCCCGAACTGGAATGGATCGGCCCGGAGCCCAAAGGCAGCGAGCAATTTGCCGAGCTCAGCCTGAGCACGGACTCCCCTTGCGAGTTGGGTTGCGTGCTGTGGGCGGTCGACCTGGATCAGGATGGCCAACCCGAAGTGCTGGCAATGCCGAGCACCAGTTATCGTCACGATTCCAAGCCGCCACGCATTTTCGTGCTGGATGAGAAGGGCGAATGGGACGATCGTGGTCCGTTGTTGTGGACGCAGCTGCCGGACGGTTATGTCGACACGGAGACGCTGATCCACGATATCCGCGAAGGAAAGGTTTCGCTGGTCAAACCCCGTTATTTGCAGTTGCAGACCAGCGATATGCTGCTTACGCCGGTGATTCGGGAGCCTTAGCGGCCCGCACGGCTGTTGGTCATCAGCCCCCACAGGCTGAGCACAATGAACCCGATGGCGATGGTGATGAGCAGATAATCGCCGGCCTGGGCCAGTGCGGCGCTGCTGATGGCCGCCGTGAGAAACATGATGCTGTTCCCGGCCGATGCTGCGGTGCCCGCACTGCTTGAGAACAACAGCATCGCTGCGGAAATCGCAGCAGGCCGAACCAGGGTGACGGCCAGGGCGCTGATCAGCATTGGGATGAGCAAGGTCACGGTGCTGATGGCTTTCAGGCTCACGATCAGGGTTAACAGTGCGCCAGCAACGAGCAGTAGTCCGAGACCGATGTTGATTTGCCGGGACAGCGTCATGCGTTTTTGCAAGTGCGAGGCTGCGACGCCCCCGAGCAGGTAGGCCACGCCATACACCATCAGCACCAACGCGTACTGGTACTCGGACAGCTTCAGCGCATCCATGAAAATCAGCGGTGTCACGCTGATCAAGGCGAAATAGCAGGCAAACACCAGGGCGGCGATCCACCAATAGCGCAGAAAGTCGCGATTGGCGGCGACTGCTTTGAGCGTGCCCAGGATCGAAACGGGTACGCGGTGCGGGCTGGCAGCCTGGGAAGGCAGAATGCAGAACGCATGGATCAACATGCCCAATGCCATGAGCGCAAACCCATAGAAGCTCCCTTGCCAGTCGAAGGTGGTTTGCAGCCAGGAGCCGATCAGTGGTGATAGGGCGACAAACGAGCCGCTCAGGGTCATGTAATAGAGGCGTACCCGGGCTCGGTCCTGTTCGTCGAACAGGTCTTCCACCAGTGCATGGCCCAACACGAAGAAGCCGCAGCCCATGGCCTGCACCGTGCGAAACAGCAGGAACGTCAGGTAATCCGGGGCCATTGCGCAGCCTATCGCCCCGAGGATCGACAGCGTGATGCAGCCGAGCAGCACTTCCTTGCGACCCCATTTATCCGACAGCGGGCCAGTGACCAGTTGGGAGATCGAAAACACCAAAGTGAACAGGCTGATGGACAGTGCGATGTCTGCGCTGGGCGTATCGAACTGCGCAGACAGGGCGGGAAACGAGGGCAGCAGGATATTGATCGGGAAGAAGCTGATCAGGGAAATGCAGGTGATTAGGATGAAGCGGGAGAGAGACGGCCCAGACATTGTTTTTGTTTTCCGGAGTAAAACCAGAAACTGATACTAGTCTGCGAAAAGTGGAATTCAATCAAAAGCGTTGATAGAAATTTCCTGAGTAGACGTGGCTTGCTTGGGTAGGAAAAGTTTTCACGGCAACCACAAAACAAATGTGGGAGGTGGCTTGCCCCCGATTGCGTAGTGTCAGCCCCCTATTAGTTGGCTGACGCACGGCTATCGGGGGCAAGCCCCCTCCCACATTTTTATCTGTGCTTGCCTGTTAGCTATTCGGCAACAACCGGCACGTAATGCTCTTGATGTAGCGTGTCTCGGCAATTGCCGGGTGCACCGGGTGATCCGGACCCTGGCCGCCACGCTCAAGCATCTGGATATTGCGGTCCAGATGACGGGCGCTGGTCAGCAGAATGTTCTGCAGGTCGTCTTCCGGCAGGTGCATGGAGCACGAGGCGCTGACCAGGATGCCGTCCTTGCTGAGCAGACGCATGGCTTGCTCGTTCAGGCGGCGGTAGGCGCCTTCGCCGTTCTTCATGTCTTTTTTGCGTTTGATGAAGGCCGGTGGGTCGGCGACGATCACGTCGAAACGCTCTTCGCTGGCTTTCAGTTCTTTCAGCGCTTCAAAAACATCGCCTTCGATGCAGGTCATTTTTTCGGCAACGCCGTTCAGCGCAGCGTTGCGCTCGACGCCGTCGAGGGCGAAGGCGGAAGCGTCGACGCAGAACACTTCACTGGCGCCAAAGGCTGCTGCTTGCACGCCCCAGCCGCCGATGTAGCTGTACAGGTCGAGTACGCGTTTGCCTTTGGCGTATGGGGCCAGGCGTGCGCGGTTCATGCGGTGGTCATAGAACCAGCCGGTTTTCTGGCCTTGGATCACTGGGGCTTCGAATTTCACGCCGTTTTCTTCCAGCGCGACCCACTCAGGCACCAGGCCGAACACGGTTTCGACGTAGCGGTTGAGGCCTTCGGCGTCGCGCGCGGCGGAGTCGTTCTTGAACAGGATGCCGCTCGGCTTGAGCACTTGGGTCAGTGCGGCGATCACGTCTTCCTTATGGGCTTCCATGGTCGCCGAAGCGATCTGCACCACCAGGATGTCGCCGAAACGGTCGACTACCAGGCCCGGCAGCAGGTCGGAATCGCCGTAGACCAGGCGGTAGAACGGCTTGTCGAACAGGCGATCACGCAGGGACAGGGCAACGTTGATGCGGTGCACCAGCAGCGACTTGTCCAGCGGCAACTTGATATCGCGCGACAGCAGGCGTGCGCAGATCAGGTTGTTCGGGCTCATGGCCACGATGCCCAGGGTCTTGCCGCCGGCCGCTTCCAGGATAGCCTGGTCGCCTGCCTGGAAGCCGTGAAGAGGTGTGGCGGCCACATCGATTTCGTTGCTGTAGACCCACAGGTGGCCGTTGCGCAAACGACGATCGGCGTTGGCTTTGAGACGCAGGCTTGGCAGGGACATGACGTCGCTCCGGAAAAAAGAGCGGGAGTATACCTTGTTGCGTAGGAAATCGCGGCGCCGCCGGACATGTGGCCAGCACCCAAATTTGGTCCGGCTCCATCCGGTTTTTGAGGTGTCGGTCAGCTTTGCTTAGGGGGTAGAATCCTCGCCTAGCCCAGAGTGTGTACTTATGTCCCAAGAGCTTTCCGCCGAACAGATCCAGCAGGCCCTGCAAGGCATCAGCGTACCGCCCCAACCGCAAATCATGGTGGATTTGCAAATGGAGCAGTACATGCCTGACCCGGACCTGGAAGTGATCGCACGGTTGATCTCCCAGGATCCCGGCCTGTCCGGCGCGTTGCTGAAGATTGTCAACTCACCGTATTACGGCCTGAGCAACAAGATTGCCTCGATCCAGCGCGCAGTGAACCTGTTGGGCAGCCGGTCGATCATCAACCTGATCAACGCGCAGTCGATCAGGGGCGAGATGAGCGACGACACCATCGTCACCCTCAACCGCTTCTGGGACACCGCCCAGGATGTGGCCATGACCTGCCTCACACTGGCCAAGCGCACGGGTTCCCAGACCGTAGACGAGGCCTATGCCTTGGGCTTGTTCCACGATTGCGGGGTGCCGTTGATGCTCAAGCGCTTCCCCAACTATATGACCGTGCTGGAGCAGGCCTACGCCAATGCCGGCCCTGACTGCCGCGTGGTCGACACCGAGAACAATGCGTTCAACACCAACCATGCGGTGGTTGGCTACTACACCGCCAAGTCCTGGCGCCTGCCGGAACATGTGACCGATGCCATCGCCAACCACCACAACGCCCTGGCGGTTTTCAGCGATGAGTCGTCGCGCAACCCGCAGGTGAAGAACCTGCTGGCAATCCTGAAGATGGCCGAGCACATCTGCTCGTCCTACCGGGTGCTGGGCAACCAGTCGGTTGACCATGAGTGGAACGCCATCGGCCCTCTGGTGCTGGACTACGTGGGCCTGTCGGATTACGACTTCGAGAGTATGAAGTTGTCGATCCGCGAACTGGGCGCGCACTGACTCCCCCCTTCAAGAGGTACACATGCCCGAGTTACCAGAAGTCGAAACCACCCGGCGCGGGATTGCGCCGCACCTGGAAGGCCAGCGCGTCAGCCGCGTAGTGGTACGTGAGCGGCGCCTGCGCTGGCCAATCCCGGAAGACTTGGACGTGCGCCTGTCCGGGCAGCGCATCGTGCTGGTAGAGCGGCGGGCCAAGTACCTGTTGATCAATGCCGAGGTGGGCACCTTGATCAGCCACTTGGGCATGTCAGGCAATTTGCGCCTGGTGGAAGTCGGTATGCCGGCGGCCAAGCATGAGCACGTGGATATCGAGCTGGAATCGGGCATGGCCCTGCGCTACACCGACCCTCGGCGCTTTGGCGCGATGCTCTGGAGCCAGGATCCGCACAACCATGAGTTGCTGATCCGTCTGGGGCCGGAGCCGTTGACCGACCTGTTTGATGGCGAGCGCTTGTTTCAACTGTCCCGCAGGCGGTCGATGGCGGTTAAGCCGTTCATCATGGACAACGCGGTGGTGGTGGGCGTGGGCAATATCTATGCGACGGAAGCGCTGTTTGCGGCGGGGATTGATCCGCGTCGTGAGGCGGGTGGTATTTCACGCGGGCGGTATTTGAAGCTGGCGATTGAGATCAAACGCGTGCTGGCGGCTGCCATTGAGCGGGGCGGCACCACGTTGCGGGACTTTATCGGCGGGGATGGGCAGCCGGGGTATTTCCAGCAGGAGTTGTTCGTCTACGGCCGGGGTGGCGAGGCGTGCAAGGTCTGTGGGACTGAGCTGCGCAACGTGGTGCTGGGGCAGCGGGCGAGTGTGTTTTGCCCCAAGTGCCAGAGCTGATTGTTGTGTGATGGCGGATATAACCATCGGGGGCAAGCCCCCTCCCACATTTGAAATGCATTACAAGTGTGGGAGGGGGCTTGCCCCCGATAAGGCCCTGACAGGCGCTGAAGAACCTCAGGCCTTACCGGTAATCTTCCGGTACTTCTCCATCAGTTCCTCTTCAGTCTCCGGACGCGCCTCATCCAGCGGAATGCAATCCACCGGGCACACCTGTTGGCACTGAGGTTCGTCATAGTGGCCGACACACTGGGTGCACAGGTTCGGATCGATCACGTAGATCTCCTCACCTTGGGAAATGGCAGCGTTCGGGCACTCGGGTTCGCAGACGTCGCAATTGATGCAATCGTCGGTGATGATCAGGGACATGGAAACTCCTGCCAGGGCTGTCAGCCAGGGCATCTGAAAACTAATGCGCGCAATTGTGCCGCATTGGCGCCCGCAGTGCGAGCCGGTCTGACTTGTGGCTTTTGATTTTTGTGGTGAGCGGGCTTGCCCCTCGCTGGGCTGCGAAGCGGCCCCAATCCAGGCGGCCGGGGTTTGCCTAAAGCTACGCGGTGCTCTTATTGGGGGCTTCGCAGCCCGGCACGGGGCAAGCCGGCTCACTACAGGTAAACCGGCAAACCTCGGCTACTTCTTGAAGCGCAGCGTCAGCGCGTCCGCCACGGCAGGGTGCACGAACTTGGTGATATCTCCGCCCAAAGCGGCGATTTCACGGACTAACGTCGAGGAAATGAACGAGTAACGTTCCGAAGGCGTGAGGAACAGGCTCTCAACGTCCGGCGCCAGTTGGCGGTTCATGTTGGCCAGTTGGAATTCGTATTCGAAGTCCGATACCGCACGTAGGCCGCGCAGGAACACATTGGCGTTCTGCTCTTTGGCGAAGTGCGCCAGCAGCGTCGAAAAGCCCACGACTTCGACGTTAGGCAGGTGCTTGGTGACCTCACGCGCCAGCTCCACGCGCTGTTCCAGGGGAAACAGCGGGTTTTTCTTGGGGCTGGCCGCGACCGCGATGATCACATGGTCGAACAAGCGAGAGGCGCGTTCGACCAGATCGCCATGGCCTTTGGTAATCGGGTCGAAGGTTCCTGGGTACAACACTCGGTTCATCGCGTCGTCCTGGCGGAGTCCGTTGGGGAACCGGATGGTATCGCAGCCATCCCGGTCGGCCAAGTCGACTTATGTAGATACATGCCGCTGATCGAGCGTTTTTTCATGCTGTTTTCAGACGTTCGGCCAATGCTGTGGCCAGTTGGGCGGTCAATCCGTACACCGACAATTGGGGGTTGGCCCCAATGCTGGTGGGGAATAACGAGCCATCGTGGATCGACAGATTACGTAATTGGTGATGGCGACCCAGGCTGTCGGCCACGGCGTTTTTCGGGTCTTCACCCATCGCGCAACCGCCCATCACATGGGCGCTGCCCAGGGTCGTGCGATGCAGTTCCAGGTTCAAACCGTCAATCAGTTCGCGGGCTTGCGCCAAGGTGTTTACGTAGCGCGCATCGTGATGCAGCGGCTTGACCGACTTGGCGCCCGCTGCAAACTGAATTTCGGCCATGCTGTGAAAGGCCCGGCGCAGGCCGTCCCAGGCGTAGGGTGAAACCTGATAATCGAGAACGGGAGTGCCGTCGCCGCGCAAATCTACCGTTCCACCAGGGCTGTCGGGGTGAAAACCGTCGCGCAAAAGGGCGAGCATGGCGTGAGTATTCGGCAATTGGCTCATGTCCAGCGCGTTCCCGGTGCCGTAGCCGCCGAACAGCGTGCTGGCCAATCCTGGGTGTAAGGGCGGCGCTTCTAGCTTGTAGGACATTTTGCCGGTCGTGCCGTCCTGCCATTGGAAGTGATCGGAGTAGATCGACTGCGGTGCACCGTAGAACGGGTTGATCACCTCGTCGAACAACCCGGCGGAGAAATTCACAAGGTGCAAAAAGGTGCGCTTGCCCAAGCGCGAGTGCGGGTCGGGTGCGTCCGAGCGCATCAGCAACGCCGGGCTGTTGATACCGCCGCCCGACAGCACGTAGTGTTTTGCCTTGACTGTGATCTTGCGCCCGGTCGGCGATACGCAGCGCTCATCCATGGCCACGCATTCCAGGCTGCTGATGGTGTCGCCGCTGTATTTGAGGTGTTCGGCGCGGGCCAGGTAGAGCAACTCGCCGCCTTTCTCCAGGGTGGACGGTATGGTGGTCACCAGCATCGATTGCTTGGCATTGACCGGGCAACCCATGCCGCAATAGCCCAGGTTGAAACAGCCACGCACATTGCGCGGGATCACATGCCAGCTGTAGCCAAGTTTTTCGCAGCCTTTGCGGATCACGTCATTGTTGGCGTTCGGCGGCATGGCCCAAGGCGCGATGCCCAGGCGTTGTTCCATTTTTTCGAACCACGGCGCCATCTCGGCGCTGCTGTGGCCTTTGACCGCGTATTCACTGGCCCAGTGAGAGAGGGTGGCGTCCGGTGTGCGGAAGCTGGAGGTCCAGTTGATCAACGTGGTGCCGCCCACTGCCCGACCCTGCAGGATAGTAATCGCGCCGTCCTTGCTCATGCGGCCGATGCCTTCCTGATACAGGCTGGTGTAGGCCTCGTCCTCCAGCAACTTGAAGTCGCTGCTGGTCTTGAGTGGGCCTTCCTCGATCAGCAGCACTTTATAGCCGGCGGCGCTGAGGATCTCGGCCGTGGTGCCGCCACCGGCGCCGCTGCCGATGATGGCGACGTCGGCTTCCAGCGTCAGGTCATTGTCGAGGGCGGCGCCGTTGTGGGTTTTCCAGCCACGGGCCAGGCCTTCGCGGAACAGATCGGGTACGGGCATCAGGATCGTCTCTTGTTTTTATTGTTGAGGGGATGCGGATCAGATCTTCGGCGGGCCGGGATAGCCGCAATGGGCCCAGGATGCGGGCTGGAAGTACCAGGCCATGATCACCAGCTTGAGCAATGAGCCCTGGCCCATGCGCAGCAGGTTCAGGTAGCTGTTTTCCCAGCGGTGCAGGAAGTTGTGGATCTGCTCTGTGCTGGCGTTCTCCCAACTGCCCCAGATACCGGTCAACGGACCTCGGGTGATGGCCATGCCCAATACGTCGAACAGCTGCTGGGTGAGCTTGAACATCTCGGGCGACAGGCGCTGCAGGCTGAAATCGAGTTTTTTCAGAGTGTCTTCAACGCCGTTGGCCACCTCCTGGGCGCTGGCTACACCTTCCAGCAATACCGGAATGACCGCGCGTAAAAACGGCAGATCGCTGCTGCGCAACAGGGCAAAGCCGCTGGCCGGTGTGCTGCTGGAACAGCCGCTGAGGCTGGCGCCAAGCCCGGCGGTGGCGAGGAAGGCGCTGGCGCACAGGCCGATTTTCAAGACGCCGCGCCGCGACAGCGCGGGTGAATCAGTGAGGCTAGGGTTCATTGTTATTGTTATCCCGTGGGTGGCGGTGTCAGCGAACGAACAGCTTCTGGATCAACTTCTGAATAGCCTTGCCATAAGGCGGGTAGATCAACTTAGCGGCGTTCAGGCGCTGCTTCACCAGCACACCCTTAGCCTTGCTGAAAGTCAGGAAACCTTCATGCCCGTGGTAATGGCCCATGCCCGAAGGGCCGATGCCGCCAAATGGCATGTCGTCCTGGGCCACGTGCAGCAGGGTGTCGTTCAGGCACACGCCGCCGGAATGGGTCTCGTGCAGCACTCTGTTCTGTTCGCCCTTGTCGTAGCCGAAGTAATACAGAGCAAGCGGGCGAGGGCGTTGGTTGATGTAGGCAAACGCCTGGTCGATACCGCGATACGGCACGATCGGCAGCACTGGGCCGAAGATCTCGTCCTGCATCACAGTCATGTCGTCGCTGACATCCAGCAGCAGGCTGTGGGCCATGCGGCGCGCCTGGCCTTGCTCGTACAGCGGAATCAGCGTCGCGCCTTTGTCGGTGGCGTCCTTGACGTAGCTATTGAGCCGAGCCAAGTGCCGTTCATTGATGATTGCGGTGTAGTCCGGGTTGTCTGCCAGGGTCGGATAAAATCCGCGAACGGCTTTGCTGTAAGCCTCGACGAAGCCCTCGACACGGTCTTCCGGCACCAGCACGTAATCCGGCGCCACACAGGTTTGACCGGCATTCAAGGCTTTGCCGAAGGCGATGCGTTCGGCGGCGTCCTTGAGCGGTACATCGGCGGAAACGATGGCTGGCGACTTGCCGCCCAGCTCCAGGGTGACCGGCGTGAGGTGCTCCGCCGCTGCGCGCATCACGTGTTTGCCGATGCTGGTGGCGCCGGTGAACAGCAGGTGGTCGAAGCGCAGCTTGGAAAACGCCATGCCCACGTCGGCTTCCCCCAACACCACGCACACCAGATCCTCGGGGAAGATTTTCGCCAACAGGGTTTTGAGTAGTTCGCCGGTGGCGGGAGTGGACTCGCTGAGCTTGAGCATCACCCGGTTACCTGCCGCCAACGCGCCGACTAACGGCCCAATGGCCAGGTACAGCGGGTAGTTCCACGGCACGATCACCCCGACCACGCCCAGCGGTTGGTAAATGACCTTGGCTGAGGCCGGTTGAAAGGCAATGCCTACAGCACGGCGGGAAGGTTTCATCCAACCTTTGAGGTGTTTGCTGGCGTAGTGAATGCCATGCAGGCTTGGCATCAATTCGGCGAAAAGGGTCTCGTCGGCGCTGCGGTGGCTGAAGTCCTGGCTGATTGCGTTGATCAGCGCCTGACGCTCGTCGCTGAGCAGGTCGCGCAGGGCCTTGAGCCATTGCTGGCGTTGTGCTGCCGGCGGCATGGGGTTGGCGGCGTAGGCGCGATGTTGAGCGTCGAACAGGCCCTGGAGCTGATCCAGCACCTGGGAATCTTGCAGGTAGGCAACGTTGGCAGACATGGCGCAGCACCGATTGTTATTGGTCTGCCTGGATTTTTAGAGTCATTGCTCTAAATTGTCAAATAACATTGCGGCAACATGCAGATTTATCCTGGCAAGGATAGGTCGTAAGATGCGCCATCACGTGTATAGAAGCTGATTCCCCTATGGCACCACGAGTAAAGACCAGCGAGCGCATTGTGCAAACCAGCCTGGAGCTTTTTAACCAGCAGGGTGAGCGCAGTATCAGCACCAACCATATCGCCGCCCATATGGAAATTTCGCCGGGCAACCTGTACTACCACTTCCCCAACAAGCAGGCGATCATCGCCGTGCTGTTCCGTGAATACGAAGCGCTGGTAGACAGTTTTCTGCGTCCGCCACAGGGGCGCGCCGCGACGGTTCAAGACAAACGTTTCTACCTGCAGGCCCTGCTGGCCGGGATGTGGCGCTATCGCTTCCTGCATCGCGACCTTGAACATCTGCTGGAGAGCGATCCCGAGCTCGCCACCGGTTATCGGCGCTTTTCCCAGCGTTGCCTGACCCAAGGCAATGCGATCTACCGGGGGTTCGTCGACGCTGGCATCCTCAATATGGACCCTGTTCAAACCGAAGCACTGACCCTCAACGCCTGGATCATCCTCACGTCGTGGGTGCGTTTTCTGTGCACCACCAATGAAAATTCTGCCCATTTGAGCGCCGAAGCCATCAAGCGTGGGGTGTATCAGGTGCTGGTGCTGGAGGCCGGTTTTGTCACGCCTCAGGCGAAAGAGGACGTGGATGCGCTGTTCAAAGAGTTTTACGTGCCGCTGAACCAGGCACTGGAAGAAGTGAAGTAGGCCTTTCCCACTGCATTCGTAGGAGTTCGTCATGCCGCTTGCCCAACTGATCAGTCCCCAGCAATTGGCCGAGCGCCAGAAGTCGACCGGGCTGGTGATCCTGGACTGTCGTTTTGCCTTGGAAGACCCGGATTACGGACTTTGCAGCTACGCCGAAGGGCATATCGACGGCTCGCAATATGCCGACCTGGAACGCCATCTCAGCGGCCCGGTAATCAAGGGTGTGACCGGCCGCCACCCATTGCCGGCGGCGGACACTTTTGCCGAGCAATTGCGGGCCTGGGGCATCCATGCCACTACCGACGTGGTGCTCTATGACGACGGCCCCGGCGCATTTGCCGCCCGCGCCTGGTGGCTGCTGGCCTGGCTGGGCAAGCGCGATGGCGTGTTTATCCTGGATGGCGGCCTCAAGGCCTGGCATGTAGCTGGTTTCCCTTTGAGCCTGGACGCGCCGGTGACAGAGCCTGGCACCTTCGCGGGTACGCCGGACAATCATCTGTTGCTGGACGCCGAACACCTGCAAAAACGCTTGGGCCAACCCGGCCTGACCTTGATCGATGCCCGTGCCCAAGCGCGTTTTCGCGGTGACGTTGAACCTATTGATCCGATTGCCGGGCATATCCCCGGTGCGCAATGTGCGGCGTTCAACGAAAACCTGGGCAGCGATGGACGTTTCCTGCCGGCCGACCAACTCAGGCAACGCTTCGCCGCGCAGTTGCAAGGCCGCTCGCCGGAAGATCTGGTGGCGTACTGCGGCTCGGGTGTGACGGCCTGCCACAACCTGTTCGCCCTGAGTCTGGCGGGTTATCCGTTGGGCAAGTTGTATGCGGGGTCGTGGAGCGAGTGGATTACCGATCCTGCGCGGGCAATTGCGACTGGCGACTGATTTACCGGTCGTGTAAACCCAATCCAAATGTGGGAGGGGGCTTGTCCTCGATTACGGAGTATCAGTCGACACATTATTGACTGTTCCACCGCAATCGGGGGCGAGCCCCCTCCCACATGTTTAACCGTGTTTTGACAGTAACCATTGGGGAATGCGCCGCTCCAAGTAGTAGCTGGGGCGTTTCAGTGAGCCATCGACGAAGCCCACGTGCCCACCTTTGGCCGTCAGCTCAAACTTGGTGCACGCCGACAGCTCGCTGGCCTCGGGCAAGCTGTGGGCGAATACGAACGGGTCGTCGGCAGCCTGGATAATCAACGTCGGCGTGCGTATAGCACCCAGGTAGTAGCGACTCGACGCGCGGCGGTAATAGTCCTCGGCACTCAAGAACCCGTGCAGCGGCGCGGTGACCCGGCCATCGAAGTCCCAGAAGGTACGCATCTTCTCCAGTGAGCCGAGCGCTTCCAGGGTTTTCAACCCGTCCTCCCGACCATCCTGCAAAAACTGACGCTGCTTGACGCGGATATACGCGAGCATCTCGCGCATGAAGTGCTTCTGGTAAACGCGCGAGAAGCCTATCCCGATGCGGTCCGCACACTGGTCCAGGCGAAACGGCACCGACACCGCCGCCGCGCCTTGCAGCCCGGATGCCTCGCCGGTTTCCCCCAGGTGCTTAAGCAGCACATTGCCACCCAGCGAATAACCCACCGCATACAGCGGCGCCAGCGGCCGCTTGGCGCGTAGATGCGCAATGGCGGCGGCCAGGTCTTCGCTGGCGCCCGAGTGATAGCTGCGGGCCAACAGGTTGGGCTCGCCCGAGCAACCACGCCAGTTCAAGGCCGCACTGGCCCAGCCTTGCGCTGCGAGGACTTTTTGCAGGCCGGCTACATAGGGGGAATTGGACGAGCCGGTCAGCCCATGCAGCACCAGCACCAACGGCGCCTGCGCGTCATGCGGGCCATGCCAGTCGAGGTCAAGAAAGTCGCCGTCTTCCAGCCACAGGCGTTCGCGTTGGCGTTCGATATGGGTGGTAGGGCGCCACAGCGGCCCCCACAGGGTTTGCAGGTGAGGGTTGCCGAGGCCGAAGGCGGGGGTGAATTTTTCAGAGGAAGGGGTCATGCAGATCTCTGTGGCAAGCGCGTTTGCTGTGGTGAGCAGGCTTCTGTGGTGAGCGGGCTTGCCCCGCGCGGGGCTGCGGAGCGGCCCAGACCAAGCGACCGAGTTCTAGCTGATGGTGCGCGGTGTTTTTATTGGGGCTGCTCCGCAGCCCCGCGCGGGGCAAGCCCGTTCACCACAAAAGCTGGATTACTCTCAGTTCTCGACCAACCGATGCCACAACGCGTAATACACCCGCCCGGATTTCTGCTCCCGGTGCAGTCGCCACGCGCCCGGCAGTCCCAAGGAAGATGGCGCAGTCTCGCTTTCAGTGTAGATCCAAGCGTCGGGCGCCAGCCATTGGCGTTCTTCCAGCAGCGTGCACACGGTCGGCAAGAGGTTCTGGTTAAACGGCGGGTCGAGGAACACTACGTCGTACTCGCTGGCCGCCTGGGTTTCCAAGTAGCGCAGAGCATCGGCAGTTTGTACCTGGCCATTGGTGCAACGCAGGGTGCCCAGGTGTTCCTTGAGGCTGGAGACCGCCACATTGCTGGCATCCAGCGCCTGTGCCTGAGACGCGCCACGGGACAAAGCTTCCAGGAACAGTGCGCCACTGCCAGCGAACGGGTCCAAGACCTTAGCGCCCGCGATATACGGCGCGAGCCAGTTGAACAGGGTTTCACGCACGCGATCCGGCGTTGGGCGCAGGCCCACGACATCGGGGAAGCTCAGCTTGCGGCTGCCCCATTCACCGCCAATGATGCGCAGTTGGCCCACACCGTTGTGTACGTTGTGGACAGGTTTTTTCGGGCGAGATGAACTGGCCATTAATGCTCCGGAACCCCGAGCGGCTGCTCGGCGGGTTTATCAGTGGGGGGCGGTAGTGGCTTTTGCGCAATCGTCGGGCCGGCGGTCACGATGACCATCTTATCGGCGCTCAAGTGTTTATTCATTGCAGCCTTGACCTGCTCTACGGTCAGGGCCTGGGATTGTTTCATGAAATCTTCCAGATAGCTCAGCGGCAGGTTGTAGAAACCCATGGCGCCCAGCTGACCGACGATATCGGCGTTGCTGGCGGTAGACAGCGGGAAGCTGCCGGCCAGCTCGCGCTTGGCGTCATCCAGCTCTTTTTGCGTCGGACCGTTCTTGAGGTAATCGGCCACGACGTCTTCGACCAGGCGCAGGGTGCCGCCGCTCATTTCGGCGCGTGTCTGCAGGTTGATCATGAACGGACCGCGTACCTGCATCGGTGAAAAACCGGAGTAAACACCGTAGGTCAGGCCACGCTTTTCACGTACTTCGCTCATCAAACGGGTACCGAAGCCACCGCCGCCGAGGATCTGGTTACCCAGGGACAGGGCCGCGTAGTCCGGGTCGGCGCGGTCGATGCCGAGTTGGGCGAACAGCAAGTGCGTCTGCTTGGATGGGAACTCGATATGGCTCAGGCCGGCCTTTGGTTCAGTCGGCTGGGCAATCTTCGCCAGGGCCGGGCCTTTAGGCAGCGATGCGGACACCTTTGCGGTCATGGCTTCAGCTTCGGCGCGGGTCAGGTCGCCTACCACCGCAATCACCGCATTACCGGCGGCGTACGCCTTGGCGTGGAACGCCTGCAACTGCGCCAGGTTAATTTTCGGCACGCTTTCAGGTGTGCCTTCGCTCGGGTGCGCATAAGGGTGATCGCCGTACAAGCGCTTGAACAGCTCCAGGCTGGCGAGTTTGCCGGGGTTTTGCTTCTGATATTCGAAGCCGGCGAGGATCTGATTCTTGATGCGGGCCAGGGAGTCGGCCGGAAAGGTCGGCTTGCCGATCACGTCGTCAAACAGCGCCAGGGCGGCGTCGCGTTTATCGCTGGCACTCAGGCTGCGCAGGGATACCAGTGCCATGTCGCGGTAAGCGCCATTGCCGAAGTCGGCGCCCAGGCCTTCAAAACCACTGGCGATCTGGCTGACGTCCTTGCCCGGTATGCCTTCGTTGAGCATGGCGTTGGTCATCAACGCCAGGCCCTGCACATCGCCATCCTGGCTGCTGCCGGCGGCGAACAGGATGCGCATGTCGAACATCGGCAGTTCATGAGCCTCAACAAACAGCACCTTGGCGCCTTCGGCGGTGGTCCAGGTTTGCACGTCGAGCTTGCGGTTGGTGGGTGCCTTGCCGTCCAACTCCGCCAAGGATTGCAGTTTGTTGGCTGACTGGGCTTTTTCAAGCGCCGGGCTCGCGACCGATTCACTTGGGCGCAGGAAATACACGGCGCTCGCCGCGATCAGGGTAACGGCGATCAGGCCAGGCAGGATCAGGCTTTTGCGATCACTCATGAGCAGTCTCCTCAGGCAGAACATGGGCGACGCTCAGACGCTCGCGGGTGAAATAAGTACGCGCGGCCTTCTGGATATCTTCAGGCGTCACGCTTTGCAGGTCGGCGAGTTCACTGTCCATCAGCTTCCAGGACAGGCCGACAGTTTCCAGGGAGCCGATGGCCGTGGCCTGGCTGGTGATGGAGTCACGCTGATAGACCAGGCCGGCGATGACCTGAGCGCGGATGCGTTCCAGTTCTTCGGCGGTTGGCGGCTTGGCTTTGAGTTCTTCGAGCAGTCGCCACAGGCCGGCTTCGGCTTGGGCAACGGTCTTTTTCTTCTGCTGGTTTGGAGTGGCCGACAGCATGAACAGGGTGTCGCCGCGGGTATAAGCGTCGTAATTGGTGGAGGCGGCCGAAACCAGCTCTTCACCGCGTTCCAGCTGCTCCGAGATGCGCGCACTGTAGCCGCCATCCAACAGGGCCGAAATCAGGCGCAGGGCTTGCACCGAGCGTTTATCTTCGGCAGTCGCCAGGCCAGGAACGTTGAAACCGAGCATCACGCTCGGCAATTGGGTCTGTACGTGCATCGTCAGCAGGCGCTCGCCGGGTTCGGCCAGCTCCATCGGGATCTTCGCGGGCGGTACGTCACGCTTGGGGATCGGGCCAAAGTAGCGTTGGGCCAGGTTCTTCACTTCGTCCGGAGTTACGTCGCCGACTACCACCAGGGTGGCGTTGTTCGGCACGTACCAGGATTGGTACCAGTGGCGCAGTTCTTCGACCTTCATGCGGTCCAGATCGGCCATCCAGCCGATGGTCGGCGTGTGGTAGCCGCTGGCCGGGAAGGCCATGGCCTTGAAGCGCTCGTAGGCCTTGGACATCGGGTTGTCGTCGGTGCGCAGGCGACGTTCTTCTTTAATAACCTCGATTTCGCGGCTGAACTCGTCGGCCGGTAGACGCAGGCTTGCCATGCGGTCGGCTTCAAGTTCGAAGGCCACGCCCAGGCGGTCACGGGCCAGGACTTGGTAATAAGCGGTGTAGTCATCGCTGGTGAACGCGTTTTCTTCGGCACCCAGGTCGCGCAGGATCAGCGAGGCTTCGCCGGGGCCGACTTTGGCGCTGCCCTTGAACATCATGTGTTCCAAGGCGTGGGACAAACCAGTCTGGCCCGGGGTTTCGTAGCTCGAACCCACTTTGTACCAAACCTGGGAAACCACCACCGGGGCGCGATGATCTTCGCGCACGACGACCTTGAGGCCGTTGTCCAGGGTGAATTCATGGGTGGGTTGTGGGTCGGCAGCCAAGGCTGTAAGAGGCAGACAAACTGTGCTGAACAGCAGGCCTGCGGCGCGGCGGGCTAGAGCATTCATTCGTTTTTAAACCTGTTGGGCTGCCCGCTTGGTCTTAGCGTCAGCGGGCGAGGAGGTGCTAGGATACTGGTCGAATATACGGACGGCCACTGCGGCAGTCTTGTTGAGGCCCTATTTAGGCCTTACAAAATGTTGCGCATGAACGAGCTGGCTAAAAAACAGTCTGTTACGCATCGAATTTTATTTACCGACGTGCCGCTCTGGCACTTCGCTACCTTGAGATAGCCGTCTCCATGTTTGGTTCCAACGACGACAAGAAGACCCCAGCTGCGGCTGGCGAGAAGAAAGGCCTGTTCGGATGGCTGCGCAAAAAGCCGCAGGAAACCGTTGTCGAACAGCCACAGGTTCAAGCTGAGCCGATCCCCGAACCTATAGTAGAAGCCGAGCCGGTTGCCGAAGTGCCTGCGCCGGTGGTGTTGCCGATGGCTGAGCCGGTGTTGCAGCCAGTGGTTGAGGCCGAGCCTGAGCCTGAGCCTGAGCCTGAGCACAAGCCGTGGCCTGAGTTGCCAGTGGCCGAAGAGCCCGTGGCGTTGGTCGAAGACATACAGGCTGAGCACGTGGTCCCGCCGATTCCTGCGGTGGTTGAGCCGGTCGAGGTGGTGGCCGAAGCGCCACTCGCCGTGGAGGTCCCGGTTCCTGCGCCTGTTGTGGCCGCTGAGCCTGCCCAAGTTATCGAGGTTGTCGAGCCAGAGCCGATCGCCCCACCCACCGAAACAAGCAAGACCGGCTTCTTCGCTCGTCTCAAGCAAGGCCTGAGCAAGACCAGCGCCAGCATCGGCGAAGGCATGGCCAGCCTGTTCCTGGGCAAGAAGGTCATCGATGACGAACTGCTGGAAGACATTGAAACCCGTCTGCTGACCGCCGACGTGGGCGTCGAAGCTACCGCGGTGATCATCCAGAGCCTGACCCAAAAGGTCGCGCGCAAGCAGCTGACCGATGCCGATGCACTCTACAAATCCTTGCAGGCCGAACTGGCGGCGATGCTCAAGCCCGTGGAAGCACCGCTGGTGATCACCCCGAACAAGCCGTTCGTGATCCTGGTAGTGGGCGTCAACGGCGCCGGCAAGACCACCACCATCGGCAAACTGGCCAAGAAACTGCAATCGGAAGGCAAGAAAGTCATGCTCGCTGCCGGCGACACCTTCCGCGCCGCTGCCGTTGAGCAATTGCAGGTCTGGGGTGAGCGCAACAAGATTCCGGTGATCGCCCAGCACACGGGTGCCGATTCCGCCTCGGTGATCTTCGACGCCGTGCAAGCCGCCAAGGCTCGTAACATTGATGTGCTGATCGCGGATACCGCTGGTCGTCTGCACACCAAAGACAACCTGATGGAAGAGCTGAAGAAAGTCCGCCGCGTTATCGGCAAGCTCGACGCTGACGCGCCGCACGAAGTGCTGCTGGTGCTGGACGCCGGTACCGGCCAGAACGCTATCAGCCAGGCCAAACAATTCAACCAGACGGTCCAACTGACCGGCCTCGCGTTGACTAAGCTCGACGGCACGGCCAAAGGCGGTGTGATCTTCGCCTTGGCCAAGCAGTTCGGGTTGCCGATTCGTTATATCGGCGTCGGTGAAGGCATCGACGACCTGCGCACCTTTGAAGCCGAACCCTTTGTACAGGCACTGTTTGCCGAGCGGGAGCGTTCATGATTCGATTCGAACAGGTCGGTAAACGCTATGCCAACGGGCATGTCGGCTTGCATGAGCTGAGCTTTCGAGTGCGTCGCGGCGAGTTCTTGTTTGTCACCGGTCACTCGGGGGCCGGCAAAAGTACGCTGTTGCGCCTGCTGCTGGCCATGGAACGCCCGACTACCGGCAAGTTACTGCTCGCCGGCCAGGACCTGGCCACCATCAGTAATGCGCAGATCCCGTTCCTGCGCCGCCAGATCGGCGTAGTGTTCCAGAACCACCAGTTACTGTTCGATCGCACGGTGTTCAACAACATTGCGCTGCCGCTGCAGATTCTTGGGTTGTCCAAGGCCGAAATCGTCAAGCGTGTGGATTCTGCCCTGGAGCGCGTGGCGCTGTCGGACAAGACCGACCTCTACCCCGGCGACCTCTCGACTGGTCAGCAGCAGCGCGTCGGCATCGCCCGCGCCATCGTCCATCGCCCGGCCTTGCTGCTGGCGGACGAACCTACCGGTAACCTCGACCCGCGTCTGGCGGCCGAGATCATGGGGGTGTTCGAAGACATCAACCGCCTGGGCACCAGCGTATTGATCGCCAGCCACGACCTGGCGCTGATCGCCCGCATGCGCCACCGCATGCTGACCCTGCAGCGCGGTCGCCTGATCGGTGACGGGGAGGCTGGCGTATGAGTGCCACACGTAGCCCTAAGGTTTCCGAGCGCGTTGCGCCAAAACCGGCCGACCCGCAACCGAAAAAGAAAAAACACGACGATGACGACGGCCCGGACTTCAGCACCTTGCTGCGCGCCTGGATCGAAAGCCACCGCGCCAGCCTGCTGGACAGCTTGCGCCGTCTGGGCAAACAGCCGATCGGCAGCTTTTTCACCTGCCTGGTGATGGCTGTGGCCTTGAGCCTGCCAATGGGCTTGTCGCTGCTGCTTAATAATGTGGAGCGTTTGGGCGGTTCCTGGCAGCGTGCGGCGCAGATTTCGCTGTACTTGAACCTGGATGCCAGTACCAAGGAAGGCGAAGCGCTACGGGACGATATCAAGAATATGCCGGGCGTCGCGGACGCCGAGTACGTTAGCCGCGACCAGGCCCTTGAGGAGTTCCAACAGCAGTCCGGCCTGGGCGAGGCGCTTAAAGAGCTGCCGCAGAACCCACTGCCCGGCGTGGTGCTGGTGACCCCGAATGAAGTCGACAAGCCGGCCCTTGAAGCCCTGCGGCAAAAACTCGCAGAGATGCCGAAGGTGCAACAGGCGCAACTTGATCTAGTCTGGGTAGAGCGCCTGGCGGCGATCCTCAAGCTTGGCGACCGTTTTGTGTTCGGCCTGACGGTGCTGTTGGTGTCTGCATTACTTTTGGTGATAGGTAATACCATTCGTCTTCATATTGAAAACCGTCGCATCGAGATAGAAGTGATTAAACTGGTCGGCGGCACGGACAGCTATGTGCGTCGGCCTTTTCTGTACATGGGCGCGCTTTATGGCCTGGGTGCGGGGATTTTGTCCTGGGGCGTGCTGGCGTTCGGCCTGAACTGGCTGAACGACGCAGTCGTTGGGCTTGCCGGCTTGTACGGCAGTGATTTTGCCCTGGCCGGGGTACCGGTGGCCGATGGTCTGTCACTCTTGCTTGGCGCGGTATTGTTGGGTTATATCGGTGCCTGGATTGCGGTCGCACGGCATTTACGTGAGCTGGCACCGAAGTAGTTAATGTCAGATTAATGTGGTTTCGTTTGTATTGACCGTATCAGTGGTTTAGGGAACTTGTCCTACGGTTCCCGGTCAATTTTCGCAGTGCTGAACTGCACGAGTTATGTGAGTCGGAGGTTTTTTCGTATGACCACTTCTTTGCAACCTGCTTATGCCTTGGTCCCTGGTGCGAACCTGGAAGCCTATGTGCACACGGTCAACAGCATTCCATTGCTGACGCCCGAGCAGGAGCGTGAACTGGCCGAGAGTCTCTACTATGAGCAGGATTTGGGGGCGGCTCGGCAGATGGTGCTCGCCCACCTGCGTTTTGTCGTACATATCGCCCGTAGCTATAGCGGCTACGGGTTGGCCCAGGCTGACCTGATTCAGGAAGGCAACGTCGGCCTGATGAAGGCTGTAAAGCGCTTCAACCCTGAGATGGGCGTGCGCCTGGTGTCGTTTGCCGTGCACTGGATCAAGGCGGAAATCCACGAGTTCATCCTGCGCAACTGGCGCATTGTGAAAGTCGCGACCACCAAGGCCCAGCGCAAGCTGTTCTTCAACCTGCGTAGCCAGAAGAAACGCCTGGCGTGGCTGAACAACGAGGAAGTCCACCGCGTGGCCGAAAGCCTCGGTGTGGAGCCCCGTGAAGTGCGCGAAATGGAAAGTCGCCTGACCGGCCATGACATGGCCTTCGATCCGGCCGCCGAAGCGGACGACGACAGCGCCTTCCAATCGCCGGCCAACTATCTGGAAGACCACCGGTACGACCCGGCGCGTCAACTGGAAGACGCCGACTGGAGCGACAATTCCAACCACAACCTGCACGAAGCGCTGGAAGTGTTGGACGACCGCAGTCGTGACATCCTCTACCAGCGATGGCTGGCGGAAGAAAAAGCCACGCTGCACGACTTGGCGCAGAAGTACAACGTGTCGGCCGAGCGAATTCGTCAGCTTGAGAAAAGCGCGATGAACAAGCTGAAGTTGTCGATCGCCGCTTAAAAGCGCCGCTTAAAAATGTGGGAGGGGGCTTGCCCCCGATAGCAGAGTGTCAGTCGACATAAAAATGACTGATCCAACGCTATCGGGAGCAAGCGTCCTCCCACATTTTTTTGTGTTGTATCAGTCGGACCAAGGCGCTTTGCGCGAGTTGTTCAGTTCCACCAGATAACCATCTCCGCCTAGCTGGCTCATCTGCTGGCGAATCCACGCCGCCCGCCGCGCCACATAAGCGGTCGGGTGGCTGGCACTCCATACCCGTGGGTTAGGCAACACCGCCGCTAAATAACTGGCCTGCTGCCGGGACAAGCCCTTGGCGCTTACGCCGAAGTGATGCCGTGCCGCCGCCTCCGCGCCGAATACGCCTTCATCCCATTCCACGCTATTGAGGTACACCTCAAGAATCCGTTGCTTGGGCCACAGCACCTCGATCAACCCGGTAAACCAGGCCTCCAGCCCTTTGCGCAAATAACTGCGGCCAGCCCACAGGAACAGATTCTTCGACACCTGCTGACTCAACGTACTGGCGCCGCGAATCGAACCGCCGCGCTCGTTGTGCAGGATCGCCGCGTGGATCGCGCCGAAATCAAAGCCCCAATGCTGCGGGAAGCGCTGGTCTTCACCGGCCATCACCGCCACTTTGAGCTCATCGGAGATCTCGTCCCACGGCACCCAGGTGCGCTGCAGGTCAATGGGTTCGCCGTCGAACCAGGATTCGACCTTGCGCTCCACCATTAGGGCAGTGAAGGGCGGCGGGACGACACGAAACAGCAGCACCAGCAAAACACTGCCGATGGCAAACCATTTCACGACGTTGAGAAAGCGTTTGAATAGGAGACGCAGCATAGAGATGGCTTGGCCGAACCCGTTGAGCGGGCCATTATACAGACCCTGCCCGATGAGTCTGACTGGAGTTCCCTATGCTGCGTAGCTTTCTGATGCTGGCCGCGTTTTTCGGCTTCACCGGTGTGGCCTTGGGCGCGTTTGCCGCCCACGGCCTGAAAAACCGTCTGAGCGCCGAGTACCTGGCGATCTTCCATACCGGAGTGACCTACCAACTGGTGCACACACTGGCGCTGTTCGGCGTGGCGTTGCTGGCCGCCCAACTTCCCGGCCGCCTGGTGACTTGGGCCGGTATCTCGTTTGTCATCGGTATCCTGCTGTTTTCCGGCAGCCTCTACGTGCTGACCATGACCGGTATCAGCAAGCTCGGCATCATCACGCCGTTCGGTGGCCTGGCGTTCTTGCTCGGCTGGTTCTTCCTCGGTTTGTTTGCCTGGCGCTTGCAGGTCGTCTGACCAAGGGACTTGGGCCGGCAACGCCAATCAAGCTAGAATGCTGGCCCCTAAAAACGATGGCGGCCCGCGGCATGCGCATTCTGTTGAACGGCGAATCCTTTGAACTGCCCGACGGTGAAACCGTTTCGGCCCTGCTGACCCGTCTGGACCTGACCGGGCGTCGCGTCGCAGTGGAGCTCAACCTGGATATCGTTCCGCGTAGCCTCCACGCCGAGACTGCGCTCACCGAAGGTGATCAGGTTGAAGTGGTCCACGCCATCGGCGGCGGCTAGTCGCCTGCCCGAATTCTGCAGAACCTCACCCCATTTCGAGGATTTCCCATGAGCATCGTTCGTAGCGACAAGCCCTTCGTCCTGGCCGGTCGTACCTACCAGTCCCGCTTGCTGGTCGGCACCGGCAAGTACCGCAACATGGAAGAAACCCGCCTGGCCATCGAAGCCTCGGGCGCTGAAATCGTGACCTTCGCCGTACGCCGCACCAACCTCGGTCAGATCGAGGGCGAGCCGAACCTGCTCGAAGTGCTGTCGCCGGATCGCTACACCTTCTTGCCGAACACAGCCGGTTGCTATGACGCCATTGAAGCCGTGCGAACCTGCCGCCTGGCCCGTGAGCTGCTTGATGGTCACAACCTGGTGAAGCTGGAAGTGCTGGCCGACCAGAAAACCCTGTTCCCCAACGTGATCGAAACCCTCAAGGCCGCTGAGACGCTGGTCAAGGAAGGCTTCGACGTGATGGTCTACACCAGTGATGACCCGATCATCGCCCGTCAATTGGCGGAAATCGGCTGCATCGCCGTGATGCCGCTGGCCGGTCTGATCGGTTCCGGCCTGGGTATCTGCAATCCGTACAACCTGCAGATCATCCTCGAAGAAGCCAAGATTCCCGTACTGGTGGATGCGGGCGTAGGCACTGCCTCCGACGCGACCATCGCCATGGAGCTGGGTTGCGACGCTGTGCTGATGAACTCCGCCATCGCCCATGCTCAGCAACCGATCATGATGGCCGAAGCCATGAAACACGCCATCGTCGCAGGCCGCCTGGCTTACCTCGCCGGGCGCATGCCGAAAAAACTCTACGCCAGCGCCTCTTCGCCGCTGGATGGTCTGATCAAGTAAGAGCCATTGATGACTGAATCAAACGAAACGCCGAACACCGTGGAAGAAGCAGGCGACGAGTCCAAGCATCGCCGCATCAAGAGCTTTGTGATGCGCGCCGGTCGTATGACCGAAGGCCAGCAAAAGGGTCTGGAGCAGGGCACGCCGCTGTTCGTATTGCCCTTGGCCGATGCGCCCGTGGACTACGACCAAGTGTTTGGCCGTTCGGCCCCGCGCTCACTGGAAATCGGCTTCGGCATGGGCCACTCCCTGCTGGAAATGGCCGCTGCCGCGCCGGACCAGGACTTCATTGGCGTGGAAGTACACCGCCCAGGTGTCGGCGCACTGCTTAACGGCGTCCTGACTCAAGGCCTGACTAACCTGCGGGTCTACGACTGCGACGCGATTGAAGTGCTTAACCGTTGCATCGCCGACAACAGCCTTGACCGCCTGATGCTGTTCTTCCCGGACCCATGGCATAAATCCCGCCACCACAAACGCCGCATCGTCCAGGCTTCCTTCGCGGAGCTGGTGCGCAGCAAGCTCAAGGTTGGCGGCATCCTGCACATGGCCACCGACTGGGAGCCGTATGCCGAATACATGCTGGAAGTGATGGACGTTGCCCCTGGCTACCGCAACCTGGCCGAAGATGGCAAATGCGTGCCGCGCCCGGCTGAGCGTCCGATCACCAAGTTCGAACGTCGCGGCGAGCGGTTGGGGCATGGGGTTTGGGATTTGAAGTTCGAGAAGCTGGCGTAACTCGCCACTGACTTGAAATGCAATTCAATGTGGGAGGGGGCTTGCCCCCGATAGCGGAGTGTCAGTCGACATCAAAGTGACTGATCCACCGCTATCGGGGGCAAGCCCCCTCCCACAGTTGTTTTGTGTTGGATTTGAGGTCAGCGGCGATCGGCGACGACGCCAATCAACACCAGCACCACCACCAACACCGGCGCCAGGCTGTAGTTATTGAACTGGCTCAAGCCCCGCACAATCCACGGTGTGGCGTAGATCAATGCAGCGCCGCTGCCGACCATGCATACCAATGCCATCAGCGGGACGCGCAAGGCGCCGGCGATGCTGCCCAGGCGTGCTTCGACCCAGCCCTTGATATCTGCGCCGAACAGCACCAGCAAACAGCCCACGAGCGCTAGGGAGATTTCCGACAGGTTGCTGCGGCTCCAGCGGGATACGGTGGCGAGCAGGTCGAGTACCAAATCCATTCGAATTCCTTAGAGCGTCAGCTCAAAAACTTCTGCAACAGGTCATTGAGAAAGAGTTGCCCGCGATCAGTGGCCGCCAGGCGTGACGGTTCGACCTGCATTAAGCCACTTTGTTCTGCCTCGCGACGTGCCTCGTCGAGGCTCGCCAGGTCGAGGCCCGTGCGCTCGGCGTAGAGCCTGGCGTCGACGCCGTCGGTGAGGCGCAGAGCGTTCATCAGAAACTCGAAAGGTAGCTCGTCATTGGTCAGCTCCTTCGCCCCAGCCTGGAAGCTTTTGGCCGGGTTCAGGTAGTCCTTTGGCGCGCGGGTCTTCCAGGTGCGCACGATGCGCCCGTCCGGATGGCTGAGCTTGCCGTGGGCACCGGCGCCGATGCCGATAAAGTCGCCGAAGCTCCAGTAATTCAGGTTATGCCGCGCCGGGCGGCCCGGTTGGGCATAGGCTGACACTTCGTATTGGGCGTAACCGTGCTCGGCCAGCAGTGCCTGGCCTGCTTCCTGGATGTCCCAGAGGGTGTCGTCTTCTGGCAGCGCCGGCGGCTGGTTCCAGAACACCGTGTTGGGTTCCAGGGTCAATTGATACCAGGACAAATGCGTGGGTTTGAGCGCGATGGCCTGGCGCAGGTCACTGAGGGCGTCGTCCAGGGACTGATCGGGCAAACCGTGCATCAGGTCCAAGTTGAAGTTATCAAATCCGGCCTGGCGCGCCATCCCGGCAGCGCGTACAGCTTCGTCGCCATTGTGGATACGGCCCAGGGCCTGAAGTTTTTCCTGCTGGAAGCTCTGGATACCGATGGACAGGCGGTTGATCCCCAGCTTGCGGTACGCCACGAACTTCTCTTGTTCGAACGTGCCGGGGTTGGCTTCCAGGGTGATCTCGATATCGCCGGCAAACGGGATGCGCGCTTCCACGCCTTTGAGCAGGCGACCCAGTGCTGCAGCGCTGAACAGGCTTGGGGTGCCACCGCCGAAGAAGATCGAACTCAGTTCCCGGCCGTAAACGGCATGCAGATCCTGATCGAGGTCGGCCAACAGTGCGTCCACGTACTCTTCTTCCGGCAGCACTTTGCTTGCGGTGTGAGAGTTGAAGTCGCAATACGGGCATTTACGTACGCACCACGGGATGTGGATATACAGCGCCAGGGGCGGCAGCACGGGCAAGGCCGCCCGAGGTGTTTGCGCGCCGCCGTGGATCAGCGGCAGCGCCTGGGTGTCGTGGGTCATTTCAGGCTCAGGCGTTGGCGCAGCAAATCCATTGCGCGGGCGCGGTGGCTGATCTGGTTCTTGTCGGCCGGGCTCAGTTCTGCGCTGGAGACATTGCGCTCTGGCACCCAGAACAGCGGGTCATAGCCAAAACCATGCTCACCGCTGGCCGCATGCAGGATGCGCCCGTGCCACAGGCCTTCGCAAAGGATCGGCAACGGGTCGTCCGCATGGCGCACCAGGGCCAGCACGCAGACGAACTGCGCGCCGCGTTCGGCGTCCAGCACGTCCTTGAGGGCGTCCAGCAACTTGGCGTTGTTGGCCGCGTCACCTTTGCCATCGGCGTAGCGCGCCGAATAGATGCCAGGTGCTCCGCCGAGAAAATTCACCGCCAGGCCAGAGTCATCCGCCAGCGCCGGAAGGCCCGAGATACGCGCCGCATTGCGCGCCTTGAGGATGGCGTTCTCGACGAACGACAGGCCTGTCTCTTCCGGCTCGACCTGGCTGAACTCGCCAATCGAGCGCAGTTGCACGGAGTCGCCGAGCATGGCCTGCAGTTCTTTGAGTTTGCCGGCGTTATGGCTGGCGAGTACGAGCTGGGTAAGGTTCATCATTCCGCCGGAAACAGTTCCTGGTTGAATTGGAAGCTATGGGCTTTGCCGCCGGTTTCAACGTTGATGGTAAACGTCTTGTATTCCCGCTGGGTCACGGCGTAGGGCGCGAGATAATTGATCCCGCCTTTTTCGTTGATTTGCTTGAAGGTGAGGATCTCGCTCTTGCCGCCCAGATCCTTGATGGTGCCCGTTACTTGTGCGGCCACGGGGGTCACGCCCTTGATCACGGTCACATTGATCAAGCCCTTTTCCTTACTGCGTACCACGCCGACTTTCTGGGCGGTTTCCGGTTGCAGGAAGCTGGAGGTGAAGGTGTTGTAGTGAACGGTGATATCGCCGAAGTCTTTCTTGCGATTTGCGTCGATAGCGTCGGCTGCCAAGGCGTTGGCACCCAGGCAAGCGGTCAGTAGAAAAATAGCCAAGCGACTCATGAGCGCCCCTCTGGAAAATGATTAGACGGCAATTTTGTGGTCGGTCAGGCCAGGACTGCTGACCCGGTAGATACCGATTTCGCCCAACAGGTTGGGCCATAGTTTACTCGCCCAGCCGTGACGGTGCTGTTGATCGACGGCAAGTCGGTTAATCACTTTGGCTTCACGCTCGCCACACAGCGCTTCGAAGTCTTCGAAGGTGCAGAAGTGGATGTTCGGCGTGTTGTACCAGGTGTAAGGCAGGAAATCCGACACCGGCATGCGACCCTTGGTCGCCAGGTACCAGCGGCAGCGCCAGTGGCCGAAGTTAGGGAAGGTGATGATGCACTGGCGACCCACGCGCAGCATTTCGTCGAGGATGCGGTCAGGGTAGTGCACCGCTTGCAGGGCTTGGGTCATCACCACGATGTCGAAGCTGTTGCTGGCAAAGTTACCCAGGCCCTTGTCCAAGTCCTGCTCGATCACGTTGATGCCCTTGGCCACGCACTGGGCGATGTTGTCCGGGTCGTTTTCCAGGCCATAGCCGGTGACTTGCTTGTTGTCGCGCAGCCAGCTCAGCAGTTCGCCATCGCCGCAGCCCAGGTCAAGCACGCGGCTGCCGGCGGGGATCCATTCTTGGATGATTTCCAGGTCGGCTCTCATGGCGTTCTCACACTGTAATCCGGTTCATGTAATTGCCGAACGCCTGCAAGTAACGCGGGATCGGAATCAGAAAGGCGTCATGGCCTTGCGGCGCATCGATCTCCAGGTAGCACACGTCTTTGCGTGCGGCCATCAGTGCATCCACCAGCTCGCGGGAGCGGGCCGGGGAGAAGCGCCAGTCGGTGGTGAACGACATCACGCAGAACTTGGCCGTGGCGCCTTCGAAGGTTTTCGCCAGGTCATCGTCGTGGTTGGCCGCCGGGTCGAAATAGTCCAGGGCCTTGGTCATCAGCAGATAGGTGTTGGCATCGAAACGCCCGGAGAACTCCTCGCCCTGATAACGCAGGTAGCTTTCGACCTGGAATTCGACGCTGTGGAAATCGTAGTTGAGCTTCTCGCTCTTGAGGCCACGGCCGAATTTTTCGCCCATGGAGTCATCGGACAGGTAGGTGATATGCCCGACCATCCGCGCCAGCATCAAGCCGCGCTTGGGAATCACGCCCGCTTCCTGGAACGAACCGCCGTGGAACTCGGGGTCGGTGAGGATCGCCTGGCGCGCCACTTCGTTGAAGGCGATGTTTTGCGCCGACAACTTGGGGGCCGAGGCGATGGCCAGACAATGGCGTACGCGATCAGGGTAGGTGATGGTCCATTGCAGTGCCTGCATCCCGCCCAGGCTGCCACCGATCACGGCGGCCCACTGGTTGATGCCCAACAAATCGGCAAGACGCGCTTGGCTGTGTACCCAGTCTTCCACGGTCAGCACCGGGAAGTCGGCGCCGAACGGCTTGCCGGTTTCCGGGTTGATACTGCTGGGGCCAGTGGAGCCGTTGCAGCCGCCGAGGTTGTTCAGGCTGACCACGAAGAATTTGTTGGTGTCGATGGGCTTGCCGGGACCGATACAGCTGTCCCACCAACCGGGCTTGCGCTCGTCGGCACTGTGGAAGCCTGCTGCGTGGTGATGACCGGACAAGGCGTGGCAGATCAGCACGGCGTTGCTCGCCGTGGCGTTCAGTTGGCCATAGGTTTCGTAGATCAGGTCGTAGGCGGGCAGAGAACGGCCGCAGGCCAGGGCCAGGGGTTCGCTGAAGTGCGCCACTTGGGGCACGACCAGACCAACAGAATCGGGGGGGAAGGCAGCTGGCATCGACCCTGCTCTCGTTTAAATGAGGCGTAAGTCTAAAGACCACTGCACCCAGCGGCAAGCAAAGGCCTGCGCGCTGCGAAATGAGGGAGGGAGGGAGCAAGCCCCTCCCTCATTTGTTTGCGTCAGATCAGCAGGCGCAGAATCTCAGGCATCCCGGTCATGGTGGCCAGGTTGTTGATCACCAGCATGTCCAGCAGCTTGAGCACCATGAACGCCAGGATCGGCGAGATATCCAGGCCGCCCAGGTTCGGCAGCAGGCGGCGGAATGGCGCCAGGGCGGGCTCGCAGATCTGGTTCACCAGTTCGGCGCCAGGGTTGTGGCTACCCGGGGCGACCCAGGACAGGATCACGCTGATGATCAAGGCGAAGAAGAAAATCTTCAGGAACAGCGCGGTCACACCGATGATTGCCCAAATCAGCAACTGTATGAAATTGCCGGTGGTGCCGTACGTCAGCAGCAGTGTCAGCGCCATCAAGGCCAACTGCACCAGGATCGCCAGTACCAGCGACGACATATCCAGGCCGAACAGGCTCGGGATCACCCGGCGCAACGGCTTGAGCAGCGGCTGGGTCGCCTTGACGATGAACTGGCAGAGTGGGTTGTAGAAGTTGGCACGTACCAGTTGCAGCACGAAACGCAACAGCACGATCAGCAGGTAGAGGCTGCCGAGGGTTTGCAGCACGTAGACGGCTGCGGTGTTCAAACCAATCATATTGGCTCCTTAGTTGCCCAGTTGTTCGGCCATTTCGGCCGATCGGTGCGCAGCGGCACCCAATGCTTTTTCCACCAGGGCTTCAAAGCCCCCGGCCTGGAACGATTCAATGGCGGCCTGCGTCGTGCCGCCTGGTGAGGTCACGCGACGGCGCAGCTCGGCGGCATCCGCATCGCTGGACACGGCCATCTTCGCGGCGCCCAAGGCGGTCTGCTCGGACAGTTGCTCAGCGACTTCCCGTGGCAGGCCGAGTTTCACGCCGGCGGCGGTCATGGCTTCAATCAGCAGGAAGAAGTATGCCGGGCCGCTGCCGGAGACGGCGGTGACCGCTTCCAGTTGTTGTTCCTGATCCAGCCACAGGGCAATGCCCACGGCGGACAGCAACTCTTGGGCCTGGTCACGTTGTTCGGTGCTGACCTCGGCGGTGGCATACAAACCGCTGACGCCTTGGCGCAGCAGAGCCGGAGTGTTGGGCATGCAACGCACGATGGGCTGGGCCCCCAGCCACTTCTTCATGCTGGCGCAGGTTATGCCGGCAGCGATGGACACCACCAACTGATGCGGTTGCAGATTTGGGCGCAGGCTTTCGCACACGGCCTTCATGGCTTGTGGCTTGACCGCCAGCACGATCACGTCGACGCCTTGGATGGCCTCGGCATTGTCGGCAAAGGTGTCGATACCGTGCTCGGCGCTGACGCGCGCACGGGTGTCGGCGCCCGGGTCGCTGGCGCGGATCTGCGCGGCGTCCAGGCCCTTGGCCCGTAGGCCGCCGATCAGGCTGGCCGCCATGTTACCGGCGCCGATAAAGGCAATACGCGTGTTGCTCATGACAGGTCCTTATTCAGAGGGAGGTCAGCCATTTCACGGCTGGCCGTAATCACGGGCGCCAAACAGGGCGGTACCGATCCGCACCCAGGTGGCGCCTTGGGCGATGGCCGACTCAAGGTCGTGGCTCATGCCCATGGAAAGCGTGTCGAGCGGCAGGTTCAGGCTGTTTTGCAGGTCGCGAACGGTAGCGAACGCTGCATCTTGCTCGGTCCGATCTTCAGTCGGCTCGGGGATTGCCATCAGGCCACGCAGCGTCAAGCGCGGCAGGGCACTGATGGCATTGGCCAAGGCCGGCAAGTCGGCGGGCGTGCAGCCGGACTTGCTGGCTTCGCCGCTGACATTGACCTGGATACAGATGTTCAGCGGCGGCAGGTCGGCCGGGCGTTGTTCGGACAGGCGTTGTGCAATTTTGAGGCGGTCCACGGAATGCACCCAAGCGAAGTTCTCGGCGATAGCGCGCGTCTTGTTCGATTGAATGGGGCCGATGAAGTGCCAACTCAAGGGCAGGTCGGTTAATTCAGCCTGTTTGCCCAGGGCTTCCTGCAGATAGTTTTCGCCGAATTCGAGCTGCCCGGCGGCATAGGCTTCGCGCACTGCTTGGGCGGGTTTGGTCTTGCTCACGGCCAGCAGGTGGATGCTGCTTGCGTCACGTTGCACGGCGTCGGCTGCGGCGCGGATGCGCTGGCTAACCAGGCCGATGTTGTCTGCTATCGTCGACATTCAAGATGCGCCCGTGGATATGGAGTCCGCGGCATTCTACTGGAAATGGAAAGCCCTATGGATATCACTGAATTACTGGTGGCCGGCGTGCGCCGTGGCGCCTCCGACCTGCACCTGTCGGCGGGGCTGGCGCCGATGTGGCGAATCGATGGCGAAGTCTGGCCGATGGATTGGCCGGTGCTTTCTGCCCCGCAAGTCGCGGATTTATTGAGCCCTTTGCTCAATCAATACCAGCAAAAGGATTTCGAAACATCTCTTGAAACGGATTTTGCCTTCGAGCTGCCGGGTGTAGCGCGCTTCCGGGCCAACGTATTCCAACAGGATCGCGGCATGGGCGCGGTGTTTCGTACTATTCCGGCCGAAGTCCAGAGCCTGGATAGCCTGGGTCTCGGGGCGGTGTTCCAACGCATCGCCCAATTGCCACGTGGCCTGGTGCTGGTGACCGGACCCACTGGCTCCGGCAAGTCCACCACTCTGGCGGCAATGATCGATTACCTCAATCAGCATCGGCGCCAGCACATCCTTACGCTCGAAGACCCTATCGAATTTATCCACAGGCCGAAAATCGCGCTGATCAACCAGCGCCAGGTGCACCGCGACACCCACAGTTTTTCGGTAGCCCTGCGTTCGGCGCTGCGTGAAGACCCCGATGTGATCCTGGTGGGCGAACTGCGTGACCTGGAAACCATCCGCCTGGCCCTGACGGCGGCTGAAACCGGGCATCTGGTATTTGGCACCTTGCACACTACCTCCGCGGCAAAGACCGTGGATCGGCTGGTCGACGTGTTCCCGGCCGGCGAAAAGGCCATGGTCCGCTCAATGTTGTCGGAGTCGTTGCAGGCGGTGGTGTCACAGGTGCTGGTGAAGAAGCTCGGCGGCGGGCGCGTGGCGGCCCATGAAATCATGTTGGGCACGCCAGCCATTCGTAATCTGATTCGTGAGGACAAGGTGGCGCAGATGGTCTCGGCTATCCAGACCGGCGGGGCGTTGGGGATGAAGACATTGGATATGAGTTTGAAGGCGTTGGTCACGCAGGGCGTGATCAGCCGGGAAGAGGCGCTGGAGAAGGCGAGGGTGCCTGGGGATATCTAAGATCGGGAGATATAAGGAGATCCAAATGTGGGAGGGGGCTTGCTCCCGATTGCAGTGGGTCAGGTACAGATAAACTGACTGATTCACCGCGATCGGGAGCAAGCCCCCTCTCACATTGACGACTGCATTTCAGCTTGAAATCAGCGTTGAACCACTCGCAAGGTGTTCTGCTCTTTCGGCAGAACCCGCTTGGCAATCACGTAGTTCTTGTCCCAAAACGGCTTTTTCAACGTGTCGATGCTGACCGACTTGCCACGACGCGGTGCGTGGATAAAACGGTCATTGCCCAAGTAGATGGCAACGTGATTGACCTGGCGGCTCTTCAATTTGAAGAACAGCAGATCACCTGGTTTCAGGTCCTTGCGATCAACCTTCTGCCCGTGGCCGGCGGCCATGGCATTGGAAGTGCGCGGCAGATCCACGGCGGCTACGTCGTTGAACGCATATTTCACCAGGCCGCTGCAGTCGAACCCTTTACTTGGGCTGCTGCCGCCCCAACGATAAGGTGTACCGAGCACGTTTACGGCGCGGCTGAGGACGTTGCTGCTTTGCTTGGTGTTGACTGCCACGAGGCCGGGAACTGCTTTACCGTGCGCCTTGCTCAATTGAGTCGGGCGGCTGACGGTCGGCTTTACCGATTTGGCAGTGCTTGGCGTGCTGTGGACTTTAGGGGTGAAACCGTTAACGTTCGGAAGTCGTTGCTCACGATTGGTGGCGTGGGCGGCCAGTGGCATTAATAGGCAAATGGTTAGCCATGTCTTTAAAAATGGTCGCATTAGGCGTGGCTCTTATGGGTTTGCGCGCAACTTTATAACAGCTTTTTGTGTCGTTCTCAGGCCGTTTGTCGACTGAACCTTGACGTCAAAATCAGGAAATACGCGACGATTCGCCGCAATTGTCCTACACAGGTCAGGTGGCATAAGGCTTTCAGGGCAGTGAAGATACCATTTGCCGTACGTCGGGCGCCCGTAAAAAAGTCACAAAGAAAATGAAAAAATTTATCTATCGAAGCAAAAGAGGTACGTCATGAACACCTATCAACAGGTTGGGCCGCAACAAGACACCCACAGCAAGGTGATCGGTTACCTGCTCTGGATTTTCGGGTTTACCGGCGCGCATCGTTTTTATTACGGCAAACCTGTCACCGGGACGATCTGGTTTTTTACCCTTGGCCTGCTGGGTATCGGCTGGCTGATCGACCTGTTCCTGATCCCGGCCATGGACCGTGAAGCCGACCTGCGCTTTACCGCCGGTCCCATCGAATACAACGTGGCGTGGATTCTGTTGGCGTTTCTGGGGGTGTTCGGCGTGCACCGCATGTACCAGGGCAAATGGATCACCGGCCTGATCTACCTGCTGACCGGTGGCTTGTTCCTGGTGGGGGTGCTGTATGACTTCTGGACGTTGAATACCCAGGTTTCGATCCGCAATGCAGAGCGCAACGGGGGACGCTGATTTCTCAGGCTTTATAGAGAACTAAATGTGGGAGGGGGCTTGTCCCCGATAGCGGTGGATCAGTCAGCTTATCTGGTGCTGACCCACTGCAATCGGGGGCAAGCCCCCTCCCACTTTTTTTGCGTGCCCGCTTTAGGCCTGGTAGCTGATGCGCCCATCCACCAAGGTGTAGCGCACGCTCGCCGGCAGGCTATGGCCGATGAACGGGCAGTTTTCACCCTTGGACAGCCAGTGCTCCCCGGCAACCGTGGAGCTGGCCGTGTCAAACAGCACCAGATCCGCTGCGGCGCCCACGGCCAATTTGCCGGCCGGCAGGCGCAAGGCTTCGGCCGGGCCAGCGCTCAGGCGCTGGAGCAGCGTCGGCAAGTCGAGCAGGCCATCCTCCACCAGCGTCATCGCCAGTGGCAGCAACAGCTCCACACTGCTGATCCCCGGCTCGGTCGCGCCAAACGGTGCCAGCTTGGCATCGCGCTCGTGGGGCTGGTGGTGGCTGGAAATCGCCGAAACCACACCGGATTTGACCGCGGCACGCAAACCGTCACGGTCGGCCAGGGTGCGCAGGGGCGGTTGCACGTGGTACAGGCTGGAGAAGTCGATCAGCGCTTCATCCGTGAGGATCAATTGGTACAGCGCCACATCCGCAGTCACCGGCAGACCGCGAGCCTGAGCCTGTGCAATCAGGGCCACGCCCCGGGCACTGGTGAGTTGGCTGAAGTGCGCGCGTACGCCGCTTTGTTCCACCAGCAGCAGGTCACGGGCAAGAGCGACGGTTTCGGCGGTTTCCGGAATACCCGGCAGGCCGAGGAAACTGGCGACGGCGCCTTCATGGGCCAAGCCGCCTTCGGCCAGGTCGCGGTCCTGGGAGTGGAAGATCACCGTCAGATCGAAGGTGGCCGCGTATTCCAGGGCGCGGCACAAGGTGCGGGTACTGCGAAAGCTCTCCAGACCGTTGCCGAAGGCCACGCAACCAGCGTCGCGCAGGGCGATCAATTCGGCGAGTTGTTCGCCTTCCAGACCTTTGCTCAGGGCGCCGATGGGGAACACTTTGCAATTGCCAGCTTCGCGGGCACGGTCGAGGATCAGCTCGGTCACGGCCGACGTATCGAGGATCGGCTTGGTGTGCGGTGGGCAGCACAGGCTGGTCACGCCACCGGCCGCAGCGGCGCGGGTTTCGCTGGCGATGCTGCCTTTACGGCTGTAACCCGGCTCGCGCAGGGCGACGTTCAGGTCCACCAGCCCAGGCGCGGCCACCAGACCTTTGGCGTCGATGGTCTGGCTGGGGCTGAAATCGCTGGGAGCGGCGCCGATGGCGATGATCTTGCCGGCTTCCAGATGAAGATCGGTGACTTGATCCAGGCCACTGGCCGGGTCGATAACGCGAGCGCCAAGAATGCTGAGCTTCACTGGGCGTTCTCCTGCTCGAATTGACGTTGCGCGGTTTGCCCGCTCATGGCCATGGACAACACCGCCATGCGCACGGCGATGCCGTAGGTCACCTGGTTGAGAATTACCGACTGGTTGCCATCGGCCACCGCCGACTCAATCTCCACCCCTCGGTTGATCGGACCCGGGTGCATCACGATGGCATCCGGTTTGGCGCCGGCCAGGCGCGCGGTGGTCAGGCCGAACAAGCGGTAGAACTCACCCTCGCTCGGCAGCAAACCACCGGACATACGCTCGCGTTGCAGGCGCAACATGATCACCACGTCTACATCCTTGAGGCCTTCGGCCATGTCGGTGTAGACCTTCACGCCGTACTGCTCAATGCCGATGGGGAGCAGGGTTTTCGGCGCGATCACGCGAATGTCCGGGCAACCCAGGGTTTTCAGGGCCAGCATGTTCGAGCGTGCTACCCGCGAGTGCAGGATGTCGCCGACGATGGCCACCGATAGGTTTTCAAAGCTGCCCTTGTGCCGACGGATGGTGAGCATGTCGAGCATGCCTTGGGTCGGGTGGGCGTGACGGCCGTCGCCGCCGTTGATGATCGCTACCTGCGGGCACACGTGCTCGGCGATGAAATGCGCGGCGCCGGAGTCGCCGTGGCGCACCACGAACATATCGGCGGCCATGGCTTCCAGGTTACGCAGGGTGTCGAGCAGGGTTTCGCCCTTGCTCGCCGACGAAGTGGACACGTTCAGCGTGATCACGTCGGCCGACAGTCGTTGGGCCGCTAGCTCAAAGGTGGTGCGAGTGCGGGTGGAGTTTTCGAAGAACACGTTGCAGATGGTTTTGCCGCGCAGCAACGGGACTTTCTTCACCGCCCGGCCACCGACTTCGAGGAATGAGTCGGCGGTGTCGAGGATTTCGGTGAGCAGTTCGCGGGGCAAACCGTCGAGGGACAAAAAGTGTTGCAACTGGCCCTGAGCATTGAGCTGCAGCGGGCGCTTGGCATCTAGAGGCGTCATCGCGGGGACTCTTTACAAGGCGGTTTAAAGGGCGAGGTCTTGCAGTTCGAGTTCGAGCGGCGTTGGACCGGACAATTTTACCCGTTGCTGGGCTTGCAGCGACAGGGTCGCGCCAACCACATCCGGGCTGATAGGCAACTCGCCGGCGTCCAGATCCAGCAGGCAGACCAGCGTGATGCTGGCCGGGCGGCCGTAGTCGAACAGCTCGTTCATGGCGGCGCGGATGGTACGGCCGCTCATCAGCACGTCGTCGATCAGCACCAGGTGCTGGCCTTCAATCTCGAACGGCAGGGCGGACGGGCGCACTTGCGGGTGCAGACCGTTCTGGCTGAAGTCATCACGGTAGAAGGACACGTCGAGGGTGCCCAGTGGCGAGTCGCTGCCCAGTTCGTCCAGTAACGCCTGAGCGACCCACACACCGCCGGTGCGAATGCCGATAAAGCGCGGTTCGCTGATTCCGCGGTGTTCCAGGTGCGCTTTGAGGCGTAATGCCATCTGGCTGATCAGTTCGGCGGGATTGGGCAGGCTCATGGTGGCTCCTTCAAGGCCTTGCTGTAGGCAAGTTCCGGGCTCAAACGTAAGAAGACGCGGCAAGCCGCGTCAGTCAGGATTCAAATAAAGCGGTGTTTTCGTCCAGCCAGCCCTGCAACAGCAAGGCGGCGGCGATGGCGTCTACGGGGTTTTCGCGGTAACTGCCCTTCTGGCCGCCACGGTCGCGGCGTTCACCCTTGGCTTCAAAAGTGGTCAGGCGTTCATCGTGGGTATAGAAGGGGATGTTGTAACGACCATTGAGGCGACGGGCGAATTTTTCGGCGCGCAGGCACATGTCGCTGGGGGTGCCGTCCATGTTAAGGGGCAGGCCGACCACCACCGCGTCGGGCTTCCATTCCTTGATCAGGGCTTCGACCTGATTCCAGTCCGGTATGCCGTTCTGGGCCTTGAGGGTGCACAACTCGCGGGCCTGGCCGGTGATCACCTGGCCGACCGCTACGCCGATCTGTTTGGTGCCGTAGTCAAAACCGAGGATCAGACGCAAGGCCATCAGGCGTGCCCCGCCTGGCTGGTCAGCAGGCTGAGGTTGACCCGCAACTTGGCGGCGGCCGCTTCCAGGCGCAGTTCACTGGCCGTGTTGAACAGGATGTCGGCGTCGAAGGGGCAGGTCAGCCAGGCATTGCTGGCCAGTTCGGCCTCCAGTTGCCCTGCTTCCCAACCGGCGTACCCCAAGGTGATCACGCTTTGCTCTGGGCCTACACCGTCGGCGATGGCGAACAACACGTCCTGGGAGGTGGACAGCGACACACCGTCCAGGTCCACCGTGGCCTGGAACGTCGGCCCGGTCGGGTGCAGCACAAAGCCGCGATCAGTTTGTACCGGCCCGCCGATGTAGATCGGCACCGATTGGCAACGGGCCGGCGGATCGATCTCCGGACGCAGTTGCTCAAGGATATCGGCGAGGTTCAGCGCTTGCGGGCGGTTCACCACCAACCCCATGGCACCATTGGCCGTGTGCTCGACGATGTAGGTCAAGGTCTGCGCAAAGTTCGGGTCGGCCATATGGGGCATGGCGATCAGGAATTGGTGCTTGAGGTAGGTCGGGCTGACATTTTTCATGTCCGCTAGTGTGGCGTTGGAGGGGCGAACTGACAAGCTGGAGTTACCTGTGGCAGGACATGTCTGATCAGTTGCTGGAGAGCCGATCGCCCTTGGCAAACTTCCAGGTACGGATGATTTCCAGGCGGTCCACGTCATTCAGGTCGCCGGTAAACGGGGCAAACGGCGCGGCCAGGCGCACGATGCGTTGGGCGGCCTGGTCCAGCAGCGGTTGGCCGGAGGACTCCAACACCTGCACTTCATATAAGGTGCCGTCGCGGTTGATCGATACCAATAGACGCAAGTTGCCGTAGATCTGCTGGCGCCGCGCTTCTTCCGGGTAGTTGAGGTTACCGATGCGCTCGACCTTCTTACGCCACTCGTCTTTATACCAGGCACCTTTGTCGCGCATGGTCGAGGCGGCATTCAAGCGGTAGATGCGTGGGCGCTTGGCGTACAACTGCTGTTCGTTAGCCAGTTCGGCTTCCAGGCTGGAGATTTCGTCGGACAGGGTCGAGCTGTCGAAGGTAGGCGCCGGTTTGACGGGCTCCGGCTGCGGCTCGGTCTTGGTCTTTTCGCGTTGGACCGGAGCTTTTTGCGGTTTGGGTGCGATGGTGGCCACCGTAGGCTTGGGCGTAGCCTGCTTGACCTCGGGCTTCGGCGCAGGAGGTGGCGTGACTTTATTGACCTTGTTGTCCTGGAACGGTGCCAGTTCGGTGGTCTTGGGGATGGCTTTCTTGTCGAGGGTGCCGCTGCCCTGTTGATTGTCCTGGGCTAGAAAATCTGCCTTCTCGGGCTTCTTTTCACTCTTGAACGTGGCCAGGGTGATTTCCAGGGTCTTGGTGATCTGCTTGGGTTCGACCATGGTGAAGCCCACGCCAAGGAGCAAGGCCAAATGAATCAAGGCAGCCAGAAACAGGGTAAATCCGAGCCGATCAGCCGGGCGCACGCCGCTGTGGGAGAGTTCGGGGGGCAGATCGGACGGGAGTGTCATGACAAAAGAACCAACATCGCGCGTTTCACAGGTGGCGCATGATAACGCAATGTTGGTGTGTGTCCGGCTGTTCTATATCACTTGGCTGCGAGCTTGCGCTCAATGGCGGCCATCAGCATTTCGCCGATGTTCGTGCCAAATGCATTGTCTATCTCGCGAATACAGGTCGGGCTGGTGACGTTGATTTCGGTGAGATTTTCACCAATTACGTCAAGGCCTACAAACAGCAGGCCTTTTTCCCGCAAGGTCGGGCCAACTTGGCTAGCGATCCAGCGATCCTTATCCGATAAAGGCCGTGCTTCACCGCGCCCACCTGCCGCCAGGTTGCCTCGGGTCTCGCCTGCCGCCGGGATACGCGCGAGGCAGTAGTCCACCGGTTCGCCGTCGATCATCAGGATGCGCTTGTCGCCGTCCTTGATTGCTGGCAGGTAAGCCTGGCCCATGATCTGCTGGGTGCCCAGGGCGGTCAGGGTTTCCAGGATCACCGACAGGTTCGGGTCGCCAGCGCGGTGACGGAAGATCGACGTACCGCCCATGCCGTCCAACGGCTTGAGGATCACATCGCCGTGTTTGGCGGCGAATTCACGCAGCACATCGGCGCGGCGGCTGACCACGGTCGGCGGTGTGCACTGCGGGAACAGTGTGGCGAACAGCTTTTCATTGCAGTCGCGCAGACTTTGCGGCTTGTTGACGATCAGCACGCCGGCGCGCTCGGCCTGCTCCAGCAGATAGGTGGAGTAGACGAATTCCATGTCGAACGGCGGATCCTTGCGCATCAGGATCACGTCCAGGTCGCTCAGGGGGCTGTCGATTTCGTCCGAAAGCTCGAACCATTTTTCCGGGTTGGCGAACACCTGCAGCGGGCGCATGCGCGCGCGGGCCTCGCCGTCGCCCTGGTACAGATCGCGCTGCTCCATATAGAACAGGGTCCAGCCGCGGGCCTGGGCGGCCAGAAGCATGGCCAGCGAGCTGTCCTTTTTATAGGAAATGCTGGCGATAGGGTCCATGACAATGCCGACGCGAACGCTCATGGGGGATTTCCTCTAGCAAATTGGGCGCATAAAAGTGGCGTCAGAGTGGCGCTGCGGCTGTTGTGGGTCAAGGAAAAACCACCTGGCGGGTGCCTCGATAGATTGCTCTCCGAGACTGTGCTAAAAAGACTGCCACAGCGCAGCAGCCCTTGAAATCCAAGGCCTGCGGCGATCATCCTGTGCAACATCAGGCAGTACACACCGAAAACCGACTCGCTGTGGCGATGGTAGAGCAGATATGGAACAGCATTCCAACGCCTTGAGAGTGATGGTGATCGACGATTCGAAAACGATCCGCCGCACCGCCGAGACGCTGTTGAAGAACTCGGGGTGCGAGGTCATTACGGCCATCGACGGTTTCGATGCCCTGGCGCGGATTGTTGATCATCACCCGCACATTATCTTTGTAGACATCATGATGCCGCGCCTGGATGGTTATCAGACCTGCGCCCTGGTGAAGAACAACCCGGCGTTCAAGTCGATTCCGGTGATCATGTTGTCCTCCAAGGACGGTCTGTTCGACAAGGCCAAGGGGCGCATCGTGGGTGTCGATCAGTTTTTGACCAAGCCTTTCAGCAAGGAAGAACTGCTGGGTGCAATCAAGGCCTATGTGCCGGGGTTCGCCGCAGTAGAACAAGCACACTGACGCCGCCCCACAAGGGCCGGCGCCGACCAATGTAGTGGGGAAAACCATGGCACGTGTTCTGATCGTCGACGATTCGCCGACCGAAATGTACAAACTCACCGGCATGCTGGAAAAGCACGGCCACCAAGTCCTCAAGGCCGAGAACGGTGCGGACGGCGTGGCCCTGGCTCGCCAGGAAAAGCCCGACGCAGTGCTGATGGACATCGTGATGCCTGGCCTCAATGGCTTCCAGGCTACTCGCCAACTGTCCAAGGAGCCGGAAACCAACGGTATCCCGATCATCATCATCACCACCAAGGATCAGGAAACCGACAAGATCTGGGGCGCGCGCCAGGGTGCAAAGGACTACCTGACCAAGCCTGTGGACGAAGAAACCTTGATCGCCACCCTGAACAAGGTGTTGGCCGGCTGACGGCACGCCATCATGACCGAGTCGCAAACCGCCTTCGAGTTGCTGCTGGACATCGACCGCCGCTGCCGCCTGCTGGCCGCCGACCTGCCGTCCCAGGAAACCCGCCTGCAACGCTGGAGCGGTATCGGCTTTCGCCTGGGGCAACATTGGTATGTGGCGCCCATGGGCGAAGTAGCCGAAGTCCTGCATGAACCACGTTGCACTTTAATGCCTGGGGTCAAGGCTTGGGTCAAAGGGGTTGCTAACCTGCGCGGGCGCCTGCTGCCGGTGATGGACCTGGGTGGCTTCCTCGGCCTCGCGCTGTCCAAGGCGCGCAAGCAACGGCGGGTGCTGGTGGTGGAATACAACGATCTGTTTGTCGGGCTGCTGGTGGATGAGGTGGTGGGGATGCAGCATTTTGCACAAGACGCCTTGCTGGCGAACACCAGCCCTGGCGCGCCGTTTATCCAGGGTCACTTCGAGGGTGATCCGCTGTGGCAGGTCTTCAGCCCCTTCGCCCTGGCCCAGGCCCCAGGCTTCATGGATGTCGCCGCATGACCACCGCTACCACGCCCAAACCCCAGGCCGGCTCGCGCAGCCGTTCACAGATCATCGTGCTGTTTATCGCACTGATCGTGTTCATCATGCTGCTGTTCGCCAACTTCGCGTACCTCAACACCCAGTCTACCTACGACAAACAGTACATCGGCCACGCCGGTGAACTGCGCGTGCTGTCCCAACGCATCGCCAAGAACGCTACCGAGGCCGCCGCTGGCAAGGCCGCTGCTTTCAAGCTGTTGGGAGATGCGCGAAACGATTTTGCCCAGCGCTGGGGCTACCTGAAAAAAGGCGACCCGCAAACCGGCTTGCCCGCGGCACCCAGTGCGGTCCGTGCCGAGATGCGTGCTGTGCAGACCGATTGGGAAGCGCTGCTGAAAAACACCGACGCGATCCTCGCCAGCGAGCAGACCGTACTGTCCCTGCATCAAGTGGCTGCGACCCTCGCTGAAACCGTGCCGCAATTGCAGATGGAGTCGGAGAAGGTCGTCGACATCCTGCTGCAACGTGGCGCCCCGGCCAGCCAGGTGGCCTTGGCCCAACGCCAGTCGCTGCTGGCCGAACGTATCTTGGGTGCGGTCAACACCGTGCTGGCCGGCGACGAAACCGCCGCGCAGGCCGCCGACACCTTTGGCCGTGATGCCGCCCGCTTTGGTCAGGTCCTCAATGGCATGCTCAACGGCAACCCTGGGCTGCGCATCACCCAAGTCGAAGACCACGATGCCCGCGCGCGGCTGGCGGACATTGCCGAGCTGTTCGAATTTGTCTCTGGCTCCGTGGATGAAATCCTCGAAACCTCGCCGCAGCTGTTCCAGGTGCGTGCCTCGGCGAGCAATATTTTCAACCTGTCGCAAACCCTGCTTGATGAAGCCTCGCACTTGGCTATCGGGTTCGAAAACCTCGCCAGCGGGCGCAGTTTCGACACCATCGGCGGGTATGTGCTGGGCCTGTTGGCGCTGGCCTCGATCATCCTGATTGGCCTGGTGATGGTGCGTGAGACCAACCGCCAACTGCACGAGACTGCCGAGAAGAACGAGCGCAACCAAAACGCGATCATGCGCTTGCTGGATGAAATCGAAGACCTGGCCGACGGTGACCTCACTGTGACGGCTTCGGTGACCGAAGACTTCACCGGCACTATCGCCGACTCGATCAACTATTCCGTGGACCAACTGCGCGATTTGGTCGCGACGATCAACCTCACCGCCGGCCAGGTCGCCGGTGCTGTGCAAGACACCCAGGCCACCGCCATGCACTTGGCCCAGGCCTCCGAGCATCAGGCCCAGCAGATCGCCGAAGCCTCCACCGCAATCAATCAGATGGCCCAATCCATCGACCAAGTGTCGGCCAACGCCGCCGAGTCTTCGGCAGTGGCGGAGCGCTCGGTAGAGATCGCCAACAAGGGCAACGAGGTGGTGCACAACACCATCCACGGCATGGACAACATCCGCGAACAGATCCAGGACACCGCCAAGCGTATTAAGCGTTTGGGTGAATCGTCCCAGGAGATTGGCGACATCGTCAGCCTGATTGACGACATCGCCGACCAGACCAATATCCTCGCCCTCAACGCCCGCCATCCAGGCGAGCATGGCCGGGGATGCCGGGCGCGGTTTTGCGGTGGTGGCCGATGAGGTGCAGCGATTGGCCGAGCGCTCGTCGGCTGCCACGCGGCAGATCGAAACCCTGGTGCGGGCGATCCAGACCGACACCAACGAGGCGGTCATCTCCATGGAACAGACCACCACCGAAGTGGTGCGCGGTGCACGGCTGGCCCAAGACGCGGGCGTGGCATTGGAAGAGATCGAAGGCGTATCGAAGACCTTGGCGGCGCTGATCCAGAGCATCTCCAATGCGGCGCAGCAACAGACGTCCTCGGCAGGGCAGATCTCCCTGACCATGAACGTGATCCAGCAAATCACTACGCAGACGTCGTCGGGTTCCACCGCCACTGCCGAAAGCATCGGCAATTTGGCGAAGATGGCGAGCCAGTTGCGCAGGTCGGTCTCGGGTTTCACCTTGCCTGCGGCCAAACAGGTTGATGATTGAAATGCAGTCAAAGTGTGGGAGGGGGCAAGTCGAATCGTCGCACCGCCCCTCCCACATGTGATCTCCATCTGTCTGGAGATCCAGGCAACCCACGAATTCTAAGCGGAGCAGTTATGGTTGATCGGCACGACTACGTGGCCCTCGAATGGGTCAAGGGCGACATTGCCGAAACCCTGAAACAGGCCCGTTCGGCGCTGGATGCGTTTGTCGAAACCCATGACGATGACGTGATCAGCCAATGCCTGTCCGGTATCCACCAGGTGCATGGTGCGCTGCAAATGGTCGAGTTCTATGGCGCAGCGCTGCTGGCCGAAGAGATCGAAGAACTGGCCCTTGCGCTAAAGGCCGGGCGGGTCAGTCAGCGCGATGAAAGCATCCGTCTTCTGCAACAGGCCCTCGGCCAACTGCCGCTGTACCTCGACCGCGTGCACAGCGCCCGTCGCGATCTGCCGTTGGTGGTGCTGCCGCTGCTCAACGACCTACGCAGCGCACGGGGTGAAAGCCTGCTCTCGGAAACCAGCCTGTTCAGCCCACAATTGCTGTCGATCGCGCCGCTGCCCGATGAAACCCTGACCCAGCGCGCGCCGCCTGAGCTGCATGAGCAATTGCGTCAATGGCACCAGTTGCTGCAACAGGCGTTGGCCGGACTGCTGCGTGAAGACCACGGCCCAAGCAATCTGGAAGACATGGCGCGGGTGTTCGCACGCCTCGAAGCCCTCTGCCAGGGCGCGCCGTTGTTGCCGTTGTGGCAAGTGGCCTCGGCGCTGGTCGAGGGCATGCTCACCGGTGTGGTCGCCAACAGCCCGGCTTTGCGCAGCCTGCTCAAGGCCAGTGACAAACAACTCAAGCGCCTGCTCGCCCAGGGCATAGGCGGCATCAACCAATCTGCGCCGGATGAGTTGCTCAAGAGCCTGTTGTTCTACGTCGCTAAAGTCACCCGGCCAACGCCGCGCATGCAAAGCCTGAAAGAGCGATACGGCCTGGATGAAGCCTTGCCCGACAGCACGGTGGTCGACGCCGAGCGCGCCCGCCTGGCCGGGCCGGACCGCAATGCCATGGGCTCAGTGCTCGGTGCGTTGTGCGAGGAACTGGTGCGGGTCAAGGAACGCCTCGACCTGTTCGTGCGCAGCGACCGCCAACACACCAGCGACCTTGATGCGCTGCTGGCGCCGCTGCGGCAGATCGCCGATACCTTGGCGGTGCTGGGGTTCGGCCAGCCGCGCAAAGTCATCATCGACCAGCTTGCGGTAGTACTGAGCCTGGCCCAAGGCCAACGCGAACCCAACGACGCCGTGCTGATGGATGTCGCTGGCGCGCTGCTCTACGTCGAAGCCACCTTGGCCGGAATGGCCGGCACCGTCGAGCCGGAAAGCCGCGAAGAAAGCCGCCTGCCCACTACCGACCTAACCCAGATTCACCAGTTGGTGATCCGTGAGTGCTGCCAGTGCCTGAAGCAGGCTAAAGAGCTGGTGATCGACTGCATGGAAGCCGACTGGGACCGTCAGCGCCTGGAATCGCTGCCGGAGTTGCTGAGCCAGGTGCGTGGCGCGTTGGCGATGATTCCGCTACCGCGTGCAGCGAGCCTGATGCGCGGCTGCACCGACTACGTCGATGAGCAGTTGATGGTCAACGAAGGCCCGCCGGCAGAGGCGCAACTGGAGCATTTTGCCGATGTGATCAGCAGCTTGGAGTACTACCTCGAACGCATGCTCCAGGACCCCGACGCTGCTGGCGAGCGGGTATTGGAACTGGCCACCCAAAGCCTGGCGACGCTGGGCTATCTGCCCGCCGAGAAACCCTGGCGCCAGGCGTTGGTCGCCCCCGATGGTGCGTTGTCGAGCGAGGTCACGCCCAGCCAGTCGCAGTTCGACGCACTGGCCAACCCTACCTCGCGCCTCAACCCGCCGGCCCTGCAACGCCCCGGTAGTCTGCTACCGCCGCCAGCCGATGAAGCGCCTATCGACGATGAACTACGCGAAGTCTTCCTTGAAGAGACTGACGAAGTTCTCGAAGTGCTGCACCGCCACCTGCCCAACAGCGCGGACAAAACCGCCCAAGGCGAAATGCGCCGCGCTTTCCACACGTTGAAAGGCAGTGGCCGCATGGTGCGCGCCCTGGTCCTGGCCGAGTTGGCCTGGGCTGTTGAAAACCTGCTGAACCGGGTGCTGGAACGCAGTGTGGCCCTAGGCCCCGAGATCCAGCAGGTGCTGGATGACGCCGTGGCCCTGCTGCCGGAGTTGATCTCCGATTTTGCGACGGACGACCAACACCAACGCGACGAGGTCGACGCCTTGGCCGCTCGCGCCCACGCCTATGCCAGCGGCGGCGCCCTATCTGCTGGCGAACCCCACGACCCGATGCTGCTGGAAATTTTCCGCAACGAAGCCCAGAGCCATCTGGACAGCCTCAACCACTTCCTGCAACAGGCCGCCGAGCATGTGCCGCTGCAGGTCAGCGATGAGCTGCAACGCGCGCTGCACACTCTCAAGGGCAGTGCGTACATGGCCGGCGTGTTGCCGATTGCCGAGCTGGTGCGCCCACTGGATCACCTGACACGCGAATACAAGGCCCATCGTCTGCCGCTGGACCTGGACGAGGTGGAGTTACTGCTGGAAGCCGAAGCTCTGTTCCAGCGTGGCTTACGCCAACTGGATCGCGACCCTCTGGTGCCGATCAGGGGCGCGGCCGACTTGATTGGCCGCACCCAAGCCCTGCTTGACCATCAGTTGGCAACGCTGCTCGACGCGCCCAACACCGGCTTGCGCATCAAGCGTGACCCGCAACTGATCGCCAACTTTCTGGCCCAGGGCATGGATATCCTGCTCGACGCCGAAAGCCTGCTGCGTCGTTGGCAACAGCACCCTGGCGAGCGCCAGGAACTCACGGCGTTGCTGGATGAACTGACCACGCTGGGAGAAGGGGCACACATCGCCGACCTGCATCCTATCGACGAACTGTGCGAAGCCTTGCTCGACCTCTATGGCGCGGTGGAAGAGAGCAGTCTGGCCGTCAGCGAGCGGTTTTTCCGGGAGGCCGAACAGGCCCATGAAGCGCTGATCAACATGCTTGACCAACTGGCCGCCGGGCAGGAAATCAGCCTGGCCCCGGCACGGGTCGAGGCCCTGCGCGAATTGCTGGACGGAGCCCTGGACCCGTCCGCCACCGGCCTGATCAAAAGTGACGGTAACCGCGCCCTGAGCATCGCTGAACTCGGTGCCGCCACCGCGCAGTTGGAGCATGAAACGGCGATGGACGATGAGATCGTCGAGATCTTCCTCGAAGAAGCCGTGGACATTCTCGACAGCGCCGGGCAGTCCCTCAAGCGCTGGCTGCTGGAGCCCGAAAACGCTGCACCGTTGTCCTCGTTGCAGCGCGACCTGCACACCCTCAAGGGCGGCGCGCGCATGGCTGAAATCGGCCCGGTGGGCGATCTGGCCTATGAGTTGGAATGCTTTTACGAAGGCCTGGTTGACCGTCGCTACAGCTACAGCGCCGAGTTGTCTCAAGTGCTGATGGCCAGCCATGAACACCTGGCCTTGCAGCTGGAAGAACTGCACCACCACCAGCCCTTGAGCGACAGCGTCGAGCTGGTTGCCAAGCTTCGGGAGCTGCGACAGAGCAGTACGCCCGCGACCCAGGCGCCAGCGCCTGAAACGGCGGGCGCCGACCCGGAATTGCTGGATATCTTCCTCGAAGAAGCGGCCGACATTCTCGACAGCTCGGGCAGCGCGTTGCTGCGCTGGCAGGCCGAGCCGAACAATCGCCAGGAAGTCGAAACCCTGTTGCGCGACCTGCACACCCTCAAGGGCGGCGCGCGCATGGTCGAGATCGGGCCGATTGGTGACTTGGCCCATGAGCTTGAATTTCTGTACGAAGGGCTGTCCGCCGGTTTGCTCGCGCCGTCGGCTGAGCTGTTCGCGCTGCTGCAAGGCTGCCATGACCGCCTGGCGCAGATGATCGACGCCGTGACGGATGGGGTGCCGGTGGGCTCAGTGGACAAGCTCATCGAACGCATCAAAAGCCTGGTGCACCCCAGCGTAGAGCCAGTGGTGCCGGTGGCGTTGCCCGCAGGCAAGGCCGAAGCGGTCGCTGATCCTACCGCCGACATGGTGAAAATCTCCGCCGACCTGCTGGACGATCTGGTCAACCTGGCGGGTGAAACCTCGATCTTCCGTGGCCGCATCGAACAGCAGGTCAACGACGCGCGCATTGCGTTGAACGAGGTGGAAACCACCATTGAGCGAATGCGCGATCAACTGCGCCGCCTCGACACCGAAACCCAAGGTCGCATTCTCAGCCGCCAACAGGCCGAGGCCGAACGCCTGGGCTACGAAGACTTCGATCCGTTGGAGATGGACCGCCATTCGCAGTTGCAGCAACTGTCCCGCGCGTTGTCCGAATCCGCCTCCGACCTGCTCGACCTGAAGGACACCCTCGACCGTCGCAACGAGGATGCGCACGACCTGTTGCAGCAACAGGCACGCATCAACACCGAGTTGCAGGAAGGCCTGATGCGCACGCGCATGGTGCCGTTCGAGCGTATGTTGCCGCGACTCAAACGTATCGTGCGCCAGGTGGCGGGCGAGTTGGGCAAGGACGTGGAATTCATCGTCGGCAATGCCGAGGGTGAGATGGACCGCAACGTGCTTGAACGCATGGCGGCGCCCTTGGAGCACATGCTGCGCAACGCCGTTGACCATGGCCTGGAGTCCCGCGATGTGCGGCTGCTGGCCGGTAAGCCGGAAAAGGGCCGCATCACCCTGGACCTGACCCACGAAGGCGGCGATATCGTTTTCGACATGCGCGACGACGGCGCCGGCGTGCCCCTCGAAGCGGTGCGGCGCAAGGCGATCAAGCGCGGGTTGCTCGCCCCTCATCAAGAGATCAGCGACCGCGACGTGTTGCAGTTCATCTTGCAGCCGGGGTTTTCCACTGCGGAAAAGATCACGCAGATTTCCGGGCGCGGCGTGGGCATGGACGTGGTGCATGAAGAAGTGCGCCAGCTCGGCGGCTCGATGTTCATTGAGTCGACGCCGGGCGAGGGCGTGCATTTTCGGATTCGTCTGCCGTTCACCGTGTCGGTCAACCGCGCACTGATGGTGCAGTGCGCCGACGACCAATACGCAATCCCGCTCAACACCATCGAAGGGCTGGTGCGTGTGCTGCCCCATGAGCTGGCGGGGCACTACCAGCAAGATCCGCCGCGTTATGAATACGCAGGTCAGCGCTACGAACTGTTTTACCTCGGCGACCTGCTGCATACCGTGGCCCGTCCGAAACTGCTGGGCCAGTACCAGCCGGTGCCGGTGCTCTTGGTGCAGTGCAATGAGCGGCGTGTGGCGGTGCATGTGGATGCCATGGCCGGCACGCGGGAAATCGTGGTCAAGGGCCTGGGGCCGCAGTTCGCGGGGGTGCAAGGCTTGTCCGGCGCGACCATCCTCGGCGACGGCCGCGTGGTGCTGATTATCGACTTGCTGGCGCATATCCGCGCCCGCCAACCAGCCTTGCCGGCGCAGTCGGTGGATGCGCCACTGATCCTCAACGACCCGTTGAAAAAACGCCCCTTGCTGGTGCTGGTAGTGGACGACTCGGTTACCGTGCGCAAAGTCACCAGCCGGCTGCTGGAGCGCAACGGCATGAACGTGCTCACTGCCAAAGACGGCATCGACGCCCTGGCTGTGCTTGAAGAACACACCCCAGACTTGATGCTGCTCGACATCGAAATGCCGCGCATGGACGGCTTTGAAGTGGCCACGCAAGTGCGCAACGACCCGCGCTTGATGCGCCTGCCGATCATCATGATCACCTCCCGCACTGGCCAGAAACACCGCGACCGCGCCATGGCGATCGGCGTCAACGAATACCTCGGCAAGCCGTATCAAGAGTCGGTGCTGCTGGAAAGCATCGCCTATTGGAGCAAGTCCCATGCTTGACCACCGCACCAGCCAACTCACCGGCCTGCTGCTGCCCCTGGCCGACCGTCACCTGGTACTGCCCAACGTCGCCATCGCCGAGTTGATCGACTTCCAACGCGGCGAACCGGCCAGCGACGCACCGCCGTGGTATTTGCGGCAAGTGACGTGGCGGGATCGGCAGATTCCGTTGATCAGTTTCGAAGCCGTGTGCGGCGAGGCCAGCGTGACCGGCGAACGCTCGCGGATCGTGGTGTTGAATGCGCTGGGCGGGCGGACGACGTTGAAGTTTATTGCGCTGGTGATCCAGGGTATTCCGCGGTCGTACAAGCTCGACAGCGAGTTGAGCTATGTGGACGTGCCGCTGTGCCCGCTGGAACTGGCAGCGGTGCAGGTGGGGGAACATGTGGCGAAGGTGCCGGATTTGATGGGGCTTGAGGCGCTGCTGGTGGAGTCCGGGTTGGCCTGAGTGGCGCATTCTCCATGAGAAATGAAAGGCCCCTGTGGTGAGGGCGGTTTCCCGTTCAGAGACGCTGCAGCAGATGAAAATCAGCAATCAGCATACCCGCGAGGTACACCATCAAAATCACCACGCCGGCGTCCAACAAACGCCAGACCTTTGCCGAACGAAATAGCCCCGTCAACCTTTGGCATCCCAACGCCAAAACCACAAACCATACCAGCGACGCGGTCATTGCTCCGCCGGCAAAGAACGCTTGTTGGCTGACGGGCTTTGCCGCACCAATAGAGCCAATTAGCACCACGGTATCCAGCCAAGCATACGGATTGGCAAATCCAAGTATCACCGCCGTGCGCAGTAATCCGCGCTGTGAGGTGAGGTTGCTTTGAGTATCTGGCATCGACTGGTTACGCACACAAGCCAATAACCGCTGCCAGCCAAACCACAACAGATAGGCCGCTCCCGACAGCAGCAGTAACGCCACCAAACCTGGCTTGCTGCCGAGCAACGAGCCCAAGCCCATGACCCCAAGAGCGATGAGGATGATATCGGCGAACACGCATACCGCCACCACACCCCAGACAGGGCTGCGACTGACACCCTGGCGAATAACCAGGGTGTCCTTCGGTCCAGGAGCGGCGAACAGTCCGATGCCCAGTAGAAGACCTTCGAGATAAAAGACGTTGAGGTCTGGAGTCATGAAGTGCTCGACCGCCTGGGTATCAGTTCAATTGAAGGGGTTGATTACCGAAACCGGTATGGCGCGCGTTGGCGGCGCTTTTCAAGTCGATCGGCTGGTGGCGGAAAAAGCCTTTCAGTTCCTGCTCTGCATCAGGGTTGACGAAGTAAATGAGAGAGCTGCGTGGCATTGGTCTCCGAGGAGTCAGAACCGCGTGGTATGCAGCGGAAATTGCATAGTCTGAGAGGTCAGTCAGTAACGATCCGGCCAAGATTGCAACCTCGTTCTCCAAGAGGCGTACCGGCTCCAGCGAGCTGCCTCGAACCAGGACGAGGCCATCACGAGTCGGCTTGATAAATGACAACAGATGACCATCCTCATGAGGGTCCTGAGCAAACTGGCGCTGACCCGACCCGGAATTAGCTCCATAGACACACAGTTGCAGATAGGACGTTGCACGCAAAGAGTTCAACGAAGTGGCTCCAAACTCCGCGCAAATTCCGTCCATCAATTCCTGGGCAAGCTCGCTGATCTGTTGTTCAAAAGCATTAACGGCGGCAAAAAATTCACTTCGTGTGAATTCAAACGCTCTTCGTTTTGATGACTGCGCAGGCCAGTAACAAAATCGCTCACACAGGTCTGGCTGATCCTCAAGGCTCGAGTACTCAGCGCCAAAGGGGAAAAATCCATCGGTGTCTTTCGCGAAGGAAAACGAGGCCTTGGTGGCTGGCGATATTGCGGAGTATCCCTCAACGATTTTTTTGTAATCCAGCAGCATCGCTTCTGATATTTGCAGGGTGCCAAAGCCTGTTTGAGCAACGGATTTACAGCACGCTTTGATGTGGTTCATGGCTATATCCAAAGGTAGATGTAAAGGAATGCAACAAACACTGGGTTCGCAAGCAGGCGAGAAACTACGACACTGGATATGACTGACTAAAAGGGCCCCATCCATGTCCTTCACAACTTCGCCAGCAGGCGGCGAGTGTGCATGGTTCAAGACACGTGGCGGCGGACAGGTTGTCTTTTTTGGCGGACAAAGAAATGACGTTCACCTAAAAATGGGAACCGCAAACTTCGTATGAATATAAGAACGCGAGATACCCTCAGGTCGCTGGTTGCACGGCGCAGCCGAGAGTTGGGCAAGCCCCTGACTGCGCTGGCCAAGGAGGCGGGAATTTCCAGAACCTACCTGTACGGTCTATCGGCTGGAGCTTCCAGGGACCCGTCGGTGCGCACGCTGATCAAGCTGGCGAAGGCATTGCAGGTTTCTCCCTTGCTGCTGTTTCGCTACTTCGCTGACCTGACAGGTGCGCCCGGTAATGCGTGCTCAATGGCTACCACCAATCGGGCTGCAGGTATTGATGATCCGGAGGACGTTGCGGTGTTCAATGCCGATGTCACGACGCCTGATCAAACCGTCGTGTTGCCGGGGGAAGTTTTTCAGAAAACCTGGGAGATTCAGAACCTGGGCACACGACCCTGGCGCGGGCGACGACTGGTGCGTGTTGATGGGGAATACGTTATTGCCCGCCGCGCAGATCCACAAGGCCAGTTGGAGGTAGTGATGGATATTCATCTGCGCAGCCTGCACAGCGAGCTCCCGATTGCCGATACGCTGCCGGGCCAGCCGGTGCATATCAGTGTGGAATTTGCAGCACCCAGGGAGACTTGTACGGTGGCTTCAGTCTGGAGAATCGAGGATGAACAGGGGAAACCTTGTTACGGGCCTGCGTTCATTTTGCATGTGGTGGTTAACGTCATGGCACGTTGAGCGTCCGGTCGGATTTTTCCTTAATCAATCCGCGCAAACGGCTCAAGCATCGGCTGCTCCCGATGCTCGGCCTGCCACAAGTCGTAGGCGCTTTGCATCGATAATCATAACTGCGCAGTACTTACGCCGACTCGCTCCAACCGGACGGCAAGGTCCGGGCTTACGGGGGCGTGGCCATGCAAGATCCTTGAAAAAGTATCGCGGGCGAAGCCAAGGCGCCTGGCCATTTCGGTGATAGCAATACCGAGGGCCGGGACTACATCCTCAAGCAGAATTTCGCCTGGGTGAGGTGGGTTGTGCATACGCAGATTGGGTTTAGAGTTCGGATTCACGATGGTCGCCCGTGGTGGGCTTGGACGAAAAAAGGCTAGAGAGACAGGTTCCGAGCAACAACCTGAACATCTTGTAGGAATGGAGTGCGGTTATTGTCGGCGAGTTCTGCATTTGGATTTATCGGGTTTCCAGGCCTGAGCGCGGTGGCTAAGTTCTACGCTCCTCACTGCCACCAAGGCCCCGAAAATGATCGTACCGTTAATGCCGCCTGGTGTTTCAATACTTGAAAACATGGCGACAGCCAAGTGCAAGGGCACTCATCTCAAGCCCGGTTCGGCATTCGCCTATTCGTGGTTTTATTCCCAGGTTCGTGCAGCCGGTCCATGGAACTACAAGAAGCGAGGGCGTCAGTACGAAGCTTTTGGTAATTTCAATTATGGTGCTACAGGTACGGTACTCGGTATTCCCGAGCATGTTCTGTTGCGGGCAGCCGGCGTCGCTCAAACATTCGCAAAAACCACCAAGCCGGAGTTTGGATCATGGTGGGGCGGTGACCCTTTTGGCGATGATCCCCAAGATCAATATTGGATAAAGAGGGGGATTGAGTATGCAATTTCTCAGGGCCACTAAGGGGCTCTTGCCGGTCCTGCGTAACTGTCTTCTGGTGGCCTGCCTGATATACATCGGGGGCAATTGGATCATGTCATCCGGTACGCCTGACCTGGACGAAGTGGTTTTGAAGCACTCCTTGGGCAATGGCAGCTCAATTTATGGTGCGCGTGACGGGCAGGGCGGCGCGACGGTGGGCTTTTCCTACAGGTACTACGTGCATAAGGACCTGCGTAATGATCACGAAATACTCACGTCACTGGTCTCGGCACATCCATTTCTAAAAACCAAAGAGCCTGATGTGCAAGTGAACCAGGTGGATGGAGTCATCCACCTCATTGTCCGTGGGGAGGTTTATGAGTACCGCAGCTACCCGCTTGAAGCTTTGGGGGCTGTGAGCATCGACATGAGGTTGTAGGCCTGCTGGCTTCGGATTTTTCCTGCACGATTTTGGGCCGTGCATGAACTTGTCGCGTGCAGTCCGCGCGCCTAGTCTTCGGCGCACCAACGCCCATAGCCATTCAACGGGTGTTTTTTATGCCTGCTGTATTTGTTATGGCGGCTGTGCGTGGGAGATCCTTCGGGGTCTGCCGGGGTCCGATATGCCCGGTCTTGCACACCGGCGCACCGCTGCCACCTTAATTCGCGTGCAAGCGAAAGAGCGCAGCCTCCATCACATATCGGCGTTGTAAATCATGGTCAAACCTACCCCCAATCCTCCCGCAAACCTCTTCACCGTAAACCCCCACCAAAACACCGAAACCCTGCTGGTCAACGCCAGCGAAACCCTGTCCTCCCTCAACGCACTCACCTGCAACCTGGCCTTCGACCTGGACACTTCCCAGCGCGCCATCTTGCTCGGGATCCAGCAAATGGCCGAGTTGGGGCAGTTGTTGGTGGATCGGGCGCTGGAGCAGGTCAGCCCTTCGCTGTAAAAGGTCCCAAGCAGGGACTGATCAGTCTTTTTTTGAGACCGCACTCTCACAGACATCAGTGAGCAAATGTGGGAGGGGGCTTGCCCCCGATGGCTGAGTGTCAGTTGAAACATCACTTAGCTGACACACCGCCATCGGGAGCAAGCCCCCTCCCACATGTTGATCTTCTTTGGGCTCAGGTCAGTGTTTGCTTATGTTCCATTACTCTAACCGTAACGATCCATCGCTAAGCTTGATTGATGGCTCCCGGATTCACTCCTAAGGTAAGCCTCACGACAGCTAACCTCGTGGAGCGACCATGACAACAACAATAACCCCCGACTCGCGCTGGACGCGGCGGCGCGACGAGAAGCAGCGGCGGCTCGGGCTGGTCAAAAAGTACGCAGACGGCGCGGTGCTGCCCAGTGACAAGATTGTCGAGGCGCTTGAGGCGCTGATCCTCCCCGGCGACCGCGTGGTGCTGGAAGGCAACAACCAGAAGCAAGCCGACTTCCTCTCGCGCTCGCTGGCCAAGGCCGACCCGGCCAAGCTTCACGATTTGCACATGATCATGCCCAGTGTCGGGCGGTCCGAGCACCTGGACCTGTTTGAAAAGGGCATCGCCCGCAAGCTGGATTTCTCCTTCGCCGGCACCCAATCCCTGCGCATCAGCCAGTTGCTGGAAGACGGCCTGCTGGAAATCGGCGCGATCCACACCTACATCGAACTCTATGCACGGCTGGTGGTGGACCTGATCCCCAACGTGGTGCTCTCCGCCGGTTTCATGGCCGACCGCGCCGGCAATATCTACACCGGCGCCAGCACCGAAGACACTCCGGCGCTGATCGAACCCGCCGCGTTCAGCGATGGCATCGTGATCGTGCAGGTCAACCAGTTGGTGGATGACGTCACCGATTTGCCTCGCGTCGACATTCCTGCCAGTTGGGTGGATTTTGTGGTGGTGGCCGACAAGCCGTTCTACATCGAGCCGCTGTTCACCCGCGACCCGCGCCATATCAAACCGGTGCATGTGTTGATGGCGATGATGGCGATCCGTGGCATCTACGAAAAACACAATGTGCAATCGCTCAACCACGGCATCGGTTTCAACACCGCCGCCATCGAATTGATCCTGCCCACCTACGGCGAATCCCTGGGCCTTAAGGGCAAGATCTGCCGCAACTGGACCCTCAACCCGCACCCCACGCTGATCCCCGCCATCGAAAGCGGTTGGGTGGAAAGCGTGCATTGCTTTGGCACCGAACTGGGCATGGAGAACTACATCGCCGCCCGCCCGGATGTGTTCTTCACCGGCCGCGACGGTTCGATGCGCTCCAACCGCATGTTCTGCCAATTGGCCGGCCAGTACGCAGTGGACCTGTTTATCGGCGCCACCCTGCAAGTCGACGGCGACGGCCATTCCAGCACCGTTACCCGTGGCCGCCTCGCCGGTTTCGGAGGGGCGCCGAACATGGGCCACGACCCGCGCGGTCGCCGCCATGGCACCCCGGCGTGGCTGGATATGCGCCACGACGATGCGCCGGTCGCGCTGCTGGAACGCGGCAAAAAGCTCGTGGTGCAGATGGTCGAGACCTTCCAGGAAGGCGGCAAACCCACCTTCGTCGACACCCTCGACGCCGTGGAAGTGGCACGCAAAAGCGGCATGCCCCTGGCGCCGATCATGATTTACGGTGACGACGTCACCCACCTGCTCACCGAAGAAGGCATCGCCTACCTGTACAAGGCGCGCTCCCTGGAAGAACGCCAGGCGATGATCGCCGCCGTCGCCGGGGTGACCGCCATCGGCCTGCGCCACAACCCGAAGGACACCGCACGCATGCGTCGCGAAGGCCTGATCGCCTTGCCCGAAGACTTGGGCATCCGCCGCACCGACGCCACCCGCGAGCTGTTGGCCGCCAAGAGCGTGGCCGACCTGGTGGAGTGGTCCGGTGGCCTGTACAACCCGCCCGCCAAATTCAGGAGCTGGTAAATGCGAGCTCTCAAACTGCATGAACTCAGTCTTGCGGATCGCCTGGCGGATATGGCCGTCGATGCGCTGATCGATGAAGCCGACCTGTCGCCTAAACCCGCCCTGGTGGACCGTCGCGGCAACGGCGCCCACAGTGATTTGCACTTGGGGCTGATGCACGCCTCGGCGCTGTCGTTATGGCCGATGTTCAAGGAAATGGCCGAAGCGGCGATTGAAATCGGTGAGGTCGGCTTGCCTCTGCGCGAAGCCCTCGGTCGTATTGGCCGTGAGGGTGAGCAAGCGATGCTCACCACCACTCAGGGTGTGAATACCCATCGCGGCGCGATCTGGGCGCTCGGCTTGCTCACTGCTGCGGCAGCCTTGGAGCCCCGCGCTATAACGCTGAACGCGGCCAGATTAGCCCTGCTCAACGACCCGCTACGCCCCACAGCCACTGAGCCACGGCGCCCAGGTCGCGCAACGCTACGGCGCGCGCGGTGCCCGTGAAGAAGCGCAGCTTGGCTTCCCCTCGGTGATGCAGCGCGGCCTGCCGCAACTGCACAAAAGTCGCCGCCAAAACGCAGGCGAACAGAACGCACGCCTGGACGCCTTGCTCGCGATCATGACCGACCTGGCCGACACCTGCGTGCTCTATCGCGCCGGCCTGGAAGGCCTGCATGCCATGCAGCGCGGCGCTCAGGCCGTGCTCGATGCTGGCGGCAGCGCTAGCCTCGCCGGGCGCCGCCAACTGCATGAGCTGGACCACCAACTGCTGGCCCTGAATGCCTCCCCCGGTGGCGCCGCCGACCTGTTGGCCGCCTGCCTGTTTATCGACCGCCTCGACGGAGCGTTGTGATGGAAACCTTATCCTTTGAATTCCCCGCCGGGCAGCCGCCAAAAGGCCGTGCGCTGGTGGGTTGCGTCGGCTCGGGCGACCTGGAAGTGCTGCTGGAGCCGGGCACGGCCGGCACGTTGACCATTCAGGTACAGACCTCGGTGAATGGCGCCGAACAACGCTGGCAGCACCTGTTCGAACGCATCTTCCAAGAGCAGACGCCACCCGCCCTGAACATTGATATTCATGATTTCGGCGCCACCCCCGGCGTGGTGCGTTTGCGCCTGGAGCAGGGTTTCGAGGAGATCGGCCATGACTGACTTGCTCGCCAAACACAGCTTCGTGGAACTGGGTGCGCGGCAGCGGGCCAAGGCCTTGTTGGATGTTGGCACCTTTCGCGAACTGATTGACCCGTTCCAGCGGGTCATGTCGCCCTGGCTCAGCCGCCAAGGTGTGGTGCCCCAGGCCGATGACGGGGTGGTGATCGCCAAGGGCAGTATCGGCGACTTGCCTGTGGTGATTGCAGCCATTGAGGGCAACTTCCAGGGCGGCAGCCTCGGTGAAGTGGGCGGCGCGAAAATCGCTGGCGCCCTGGAGTTGGCAGCTGAAGACAACCGCAAGGGCATCCCGACCCGCGCGGTGCTGCTCCTGGAAACCGGCGGCGTACGCTTGCAGGAAGCCAACCTCGGCCTGGCCGCAATTGCCGATATACACGCGGCGATTGTCGACCTGCGCCAGTACCAGCCGGTGATCGGCGTGGTGGCGGGCAGCGTTGGTTGTTTCGGCGGCATGTCCATCGCGGCCGGGCTGTGCAGCTACCTCGTCGTGACCCGCGAAGCGCGCCTGGGCCTCAATGGTCCGCAGGTGATCGAACAGGAAGCCGGGTTGGAAGAATACGACTCCCGCGACCGTCCCTTTATCTGGAGCCTCACGGGTGGCGAGCAACGTTTCAACAGCGGCCTGGCCGACCGTTACGTGGCCGACGATGTGGCGCAGATCCAACAGACGGTCAGCGCGTTGCTGCAGCAAGGCGTGCCCGCCCAACAGCGCAGTCGCCAGGCTGATTATTACCTCACACGCTTGGCCGAGCTGGACGCCGTACCGCAAATCGACCCGGCGACGGTACGCGAGCTGTATCAAGGAGAACGCTCATGAGAGGTTTGCAGTGGTTCAACGCATTGAGCGCCGGCGCTCCACCTGTAGACGGTTTTCCCGCGTCGCTGAGGGTTGCCGACGGTGTATTGGGTGAGCAAAAGGTGCGCTTTGTCGCCGTGGTGACTGACGCGCAAAACCGCTTCCCTCGGGCGCGCAATGGCGAAGTCGGCCTGCTCGAAGGCTGGGGCCTGGCCAAGGCCGTCGATGAAGCCATCGCCCGCGGCGACAAGCGCCCGCTCATCGCCATCGTCGATGTGCCCAGCCAAGCCTACGGCCGTCGCGAAGAAGCCCTCGGCATCCATCAGGCCCTGGCCGCTGCCGCCGACAGCTATGCCCGCGCTCGCCTCGCCGGCCACCCGGTGATTGCGCTGCTGGTGGGCAAGGCCATGTCCGGTGCGTTCCTGGCCCACGGTTACCAAGCCAACCGCCTGATCGCCCTGCGCGATCCTGGTGTGATGGTGCACGCCATGGGCAAGGCCTCGGCTGCGCGGGTGACCCTGCGCAGTGTCGAAGAGCTGGAAGCCCTGGCCGCCAGCGTGCCGCCCATGGCCTATGACATCGACAGCTATGCCAGCCTCGGATTGCTGTGGGAGACCTTGTCGGTGAGCCAGATTGAACAACCGACAGCGGACGATGTGGTGCGGGTCAGTGAATGTCTGGCGAGTGCAATCAAGGACATTGGCACACCCGATTTGAGCGGACGCCTCGGCGCCACTAATCGCACCGCTTCCAGCCACGTGCGCGAGTTGTTGCGGGAGCAATGGTGAACGCGCACGACCTGCTCTGGGGCATGACCCCGGCGCATCTGCCCGTTGACGCACCGGCCTGGGCGGTGGACGCGATCAGCGCCGGTCACCCGGTAGTGGTGCGTCGCGCGCTCGCCGAGCCGGGCCAGGTGGCGGTCGGCGTGCGTGGACGTTTGCGCGAACAGCGTTTTGCCGCCGTGATGCCGATTGCAGCGGTGCGTCGGCGTGTGGTGCCGGAGGCGTTGCGCGCCGTGATCTCGACGCGGGATTTACCTGCGTTGCACGCATTGCAGCAGTTGCGCCCGGTGCTGGCCCAGACAAGCTGGGGCGTCAGCGGCAGTGCGGGTTTTGAGTTGGCGACCGGCATTGAGGCGCTGCATGCTGAGAGTGATCTGGATTTGATCCTGCGCGCGCCTGAGCCGCTGGATCGCAATGACGCGCGGGCTCTTCTGGAACGACTGGATAAGGCGGTGTGCAGCGTAGACCTGCAATTGCAAACCCCGTTCGGCGCCGTCGCGTTGCGCGAGTGGGCCGGGCCATCCCGCCGCGTATTACTCAAAACCACCAGCGGTGCGCACCTTGTAATCGACCCCTGGCAGGTTGTGGCATGAGCAGCCTGCTGGTGTTTCCGGGGCAGGGCGCCCAGCGCACGGGCATGCTCCAGGCGCTGCCTGCCGACATCCTGGCAGAAGCCAGCGATGCCCTGGGCGAAGACGCGCGCCTGCTCGATTCCGCGCAAGCCCTGGCCAGTACCCGCGCCGTGCAGCTGTGCCTGTTGATTGCCGGCGTTGCCCACGCCCGTCTGTTGGATCGCACCCCGGATTACGTGGCGGGCCTGTCCATCGGTGCCTATCCGGCTGCGGTCATCGCTGGTGCGCTGGATTTTCCCGATGCGGTAAAGCTTGTGAGCCTGCGCGGCCAACTGATGCAAAGCGCTTATCCACACGGCTACGGCATGACCGCGATCATCGGCGTGGAGTTATCCACCGTCGAAAACATCCTCGCCGACATCCACAGCCCCGAAACCCCGGTATACCTGGCCAATATCAACGCCGATAACCAGAGCGTGATCGCCGGCAGCGACGAGGCCATGAAGCGTGTTGCCGCGCGCATCAAGGGCAATGGCATCGCCAAGCGCCTGGCCGTCAGTGTGCCGTCCCATTGCGCGCTGCTGGAGCAACCGGCCGAGGCCCTGGCCCAGGCGTTTGTCCCGCTCAAGGCGCCGCGCATCACCTACCTGAGCAGCACCCGCGCGCGGCCGATCCACAACCCCGAACACCTTTGCGACGACCTGGCCTTCAACATGTGCCGCGTTGTCGACTGGCGCGGCACCGTGCAAAGCGCCTATGAGCGCGGCGTGCGCCTGCAAATCGAACTGCCCCCGGGCGCCGTGCTCACCGGCCTGTCACGCCGCGTGTTCGAACAAGGCACGGTGATCGCCTGTGAAGGCGCACGCCTGGATACCTTGCAGGCCCTGCTGGAAGAGGAGGAGCGCCGCCACCGATAAAGCACTACCCAAGGCTGTCGAATCACAAAAACAACAATTTCGATCGAGCACTTCGAGGACAACAACAATGATTATTTACGGTGTGGCATTGCTGGCGATCTGCACGCTTGCAGGTGTGATCATGGGCGACATGCTCGGCGTGTTGCTTGGCGTCAAATCCAACGTGGGCGGGGTGGGCATCGCCATGATCCTGCTGATCTGCGCCCGCCTGTGGATGCAAAAACGCGGCGGCATGACCAAGGAATGCGAGATGGGCGTCGGCTTTTGGGGCGCGATGTATATCCCCGTGGTGGTGGCGATGGCCGCGCAACAAAACGTCGTGACCGCCTTGCACGGCGGCCCGGTCGCGGTGCTGGCGGCCATTGGTTCGGTGGTGGTCTGTGGTTGCACCATTGCCTTGATCAGCCGTACCCACAAGGGCGAGCCTCTGCCCGCCGAAGAGCCGTTGATCGTGCCTGCGGGAGGTCGCTGATATGTGGGATCTCATCGAAAAAGGTTTGGAACATAACGGCCTGATCACCGCGTTTGCCTTTGTTGGCGTGGTGATGTGGATTTCTGTGGTGCTGTCCAAGCGCCTGACGTTCGGGCGTATCCATGGCTCGGCGATTGCCATCGTCATCGGCCTGATCCTGGCCTGGGTCGGCGGCACCATTACCGGCGGGCAAAAAGGCCTGGCGGACCTGGCGCTGTTCTCCGGTATCGGCCTCATGGGCGGCGCGATGCTGCGCGACTTCGCCATCGTTGCCACGGCGTTTGAGGTGCAAGCCACCGAAGCGCGCAAGGCCGGGATGATCGGTGTGATTGCGCTGCTGCTGGGCACGATCCTGCCGTTTATCGTCGGCGCCAGCATGGCCTGGGTGTTTGGCTATCGCGACGCGATCAGCATGACCACCATCGGCGCGGGTGCCGTGACCTACATCGTCGGCCCGGTGACCGGTGCGGCGATTGGCGCGACCTCGGATGTGATGGCGCTGTCCATCGCGACCGGGTTGATCAAGGCGATCCTGGTGATGGTCGGTACACCGGTGGCGGCGCGTTGGATGGGCTTGGATAACCCGCGTTCGGCGATGGTGTTTGGTGGCTTGGCCGGCACCGTGAGCGGCGTGACGGCTGGGCTGGCGGCAACGGACCGACGGTTGGTGCCTTATGGTGCATTGACGGCCACGTTCCACACCGGGCTTGGGTGTTTGCTTGGGCCTTCGCTGCTGTACTTCATTGTGCGTGGGTTGGTTGGCTAGCTTTGGAAGTTGTGTTGTCTGGTTTGGCCTCATGGGGGCAAGCCCCCTCCCACATTTTGAATTGCGAACACATTCAAGTGTGGGAGGGGGCTTGCCCCCGATGGCTATCTCAAGCCTGCCGATTGGCGTACATCCGACACTCCGCCAACAACGCCAGCAAATTTGGGTCACGTTCCTTGGCTTTCAGAAATACCACGCCAATCTGCTGCTGCAACCGATACCTGGCTTGCAGCGGTATCAGCTTCACGCGGTTTTCATACACCGCCGCAATCCGTCCCGGCAACAACGCATAGCCCACGCCTGAGCTGACCATGCTCAACAGCGTGAAGATGTCATTGACCTGCATCGCCACCTTCGGCTCGAACCCCGCTTGCTTGAACACTCGGTTGCCATCCTGGTGGGTGGCGAAGCCTTGGGTGAGGGTGATGAAGGTCGCGTCGCGCACGTCGGCCAGGTCGATTTCGTGATCACGGTCGAAGGGTGAATCCGCTGGAGTGGCGAGGAAGATGTCGTCGGAGAACAGCGCGATCTGCTCGCAGTCGGGGTCGTTGGCCTGTTCATCCAGGGAGATCAGGATCGCGTCCACTTCCATGTTCTTGAGCTTGTAGAGCAGGTCGAAGTTGGAGCCCAGGATCAGGTCGATATTGAGCTCGCTGCGACGAATCTTCAGGCCCATGATCAGTTGCGGCACGGTCTTGACCGTCAGCGAATACAGCGAGCCCAACTTGAAGCGCTCGGCCGAGAAGCCGGCGGCTTCGCGGGTCAGGCGCACGCTGTCGACCACATCGGCCACCAGTTTCTGTGCGCGTTCTTCGAGGACGTAGGCGCTTTCCAGCGGGGTGAGGTTGCGGCCCTCGTGTTTGAACAGCGGGCAGCGCAGTGCATTTTCCAGCGAGTGGATGGCGCGGTGCACGCTGACATTGCTGGTTTGCAGTTCGGCAGCGGCACGGGCCAGGTTGCCGGTGCGCATGAACGCCAGGAAGATTTCCAGCTTTTTGAGGGTGAATTCTTCGTCGATCAGCATGGCCGTGGGCTCTTGTTCGAATGCCGTCGATTGTGCCCGCAAAACCGCGCGGCGTCGCCGGAACGTCATGCGACGCTTGCACTCTTATGCCCAAGGCGGGAGGCTTGCCGCCAGCTGTTAACGGTTACAGGAGGTCGGTGACACATGTACCACGGGGAACGATTCAACGCCTGGAGCCATTTGCTCGGTGCAGTCGCGGCGTGTATTGGCGCTGTGTGGATGTTGGTGGTGGCGAGCCTGGACGGCAGCCCCTGGAAGATCGTCAGCGTGGCGATTTACGGCTTTACGTTGATGGTGCTGTACAGCGCGTCGACCGTGTACCACAGCGTGCAAGGTCGGCGAAAAGAGATCATGCAGAAGGTCGATCACTTTTCGATCTACCTGTTGATCGCCGGCAGCTACACGCCGTTTTGCCTGGTGACCCTGCGCGGCCCGTGGGGCTGGACGCTGTTCGGCATCGTGTGGGGGCTGGCGGTGATTGGCATCCTGCAAGAGATCAAGCCGCGCTCTGAGGCGCGCATCCTGTCCATTGTGATTTATGCGGTGATGGGTTGGATCGTGCTGGTGGCAGTCAAGCCGCTGATCGCCGCGCTGGGGACGGCGGGGTTTACCTGGCTGGCGGCGGGCGGGGTGTTGTACACCGTGGGCATTATCTTTTTTGCCCTGGAGGACCGCCTGCGGCATTCCCATGGGATCTGGCATCTGTTTGTGATCGGCGGCAGCCTGCTGCACTTTGTGGCGATCATGCATTACGTGCTTTGAATGAGAGGGGCGATGTCCTTAGAGGCGTCCCAACAACTCGCATGACCGCTTGCCCAAGATCTCCAGCAGATTGGCCAGCATATGCGGCGGCGGTCCGTCGGCGCGGGTCAGGGCATACAGGGTGATCGGCAGCGGCGGGGTGAGCGTGCGGATGCAAGTGGTGTCCGTCGAGGCGCCCAGCGCGGTGAACGGGTCGATCACCGTTAACCCCGCGCCGGACTCCACCATCGCGCGCGCCAGCGAATAGGTTTGCACCGAGATCGTCACCCGGGGCGCAGGGTCGACATTCTCCAGGTAGCTGTCGAGTTTTGCCGCCAGCGGGTCGGCGCTGGACAGGCCAATCAGCGGCGCGCCCGCCAAGTCGGCCAATGGCAGGGGCTGATGCAGCTCAGTCTCCGGCCAATAGCCTTTGGACGCCAACGCCACCAGCACACCGTTGGCCAACACCTGGGTGGTCAACCCTGGATGGCCGGAGAAGTTGAGCGTCAGTGCCAGATCAATCTCGCGCATCAACAACTTTTGCACCAGTTCGCGGCTGTGGTCGCTGGACAGTTCACAGGCCATGTCCGGATAGTCGCGCTTCCATTCCAGAATCGCCGGCGGCAGCAGCGACAGTGCCAGGGCGGGGGTTGCGCCGATGCGCACACTTTGCCCCGGCGCACGACGCAAGCTCTTGGCCAGACGCCGCACCCCTTGCAGGCTCGCGGTGACTTTCTCCACTTCACTCTCCAGCGCCAGTGCTTCCGGCGTGGGTTGCAACTTGCCGCGTACGCGCAGGAACAATGGGAAGCCCAGTTGCAGCTCTGCGTGCTGCAACACTTTGGTTACTGCCGGCTGCGACACGTGCAGCAATTGCGCGGCGGCGCTGACGGAGCCGGTCTGGCGGATTGCCTGGAAGATTTCGATATGACGCAGGCGCATGGCAAGTCCATAACCTTTGTTTATAGGTGAGCCATCTTTATTCATTGTCGGCGGCCTGTCACCTGCCCCTACGCTTGAGCCTACTTAATCGATGGCGAGGGGGCGGGGATGGCCAGGCAGGTTTGCATCATTGGCGGTGGAGTCATTGGCTTGGCGAGTGCGTATGCGCTGGTGCGTGCCGGCCATGAAGTGACGGTGATCGACGCTCGCGACCGACTGGGCAGCGAAACCAGTTTCGCCAACGGCGGGCAACTGTCCTACCGCTATGTCGCGCCGTTGGCTGATGCCGGAGTGCCGCTGCAAGCGCTTGGCTGGCTGGTGCGCGGTGACTCTCCGTTGAAATTGCGCCCACGCCTCGATCCCCAGCAATGGCGTTGGATGGCGGCGTTTATCGGCGCATGCCGAGGTTCGGTGAATAAGCGTAATGCGGAGCACCTGCTGCGCTTGGCCTCCTTGAGCCAACGCACGTTGCAGCAATGGCGCGAGGATGACCACCTGGACGGTTTCGACTGGCGGCGCAATGGCAAGCTGGTGACTTTCCGCGATAGCCGTTCATTCGCGCATGCGCGCAGCAAGGTCACGGATATTTTGCAGCAGCAGGTATGGTCCGCCGCCGATTGCGCGCGGCTGGAGCCTGCGCTGGCGGGCGATGGGTTTGTCGGCGGCATCTACACGCCGAACGAGGAAGTCGCGGACTGTCACGCGTTCTGCCAACGATTGGCGGCGCGGCTTGAGGCCTCTGGGCGCTGCCGATTTTTGTTGGGGCGCAAGGTGACCGGGATTCGTCACGCGGACGGCGCGGTACAAGCCATCGAATTGGCGGATGAAGTGATGCCGGTCCAGCACCTGGTATTGGCCGCGGGGTATCGCAGCGCCGAGTTGGGGTTGCCGGGGCTTTCGCTGCCGCTGTATCCGCTGAAGGGCTACAGCCTGAGCGTGCCGATTGGCCCGCAGCACCAGGCGCCGAATGTGAGCATCACCGACTACGACCGCAAGATCGTCTACGCGCGCATCGGCGAACAACTGCGGGTGGCGGCGATGGTGGATATCGTCGGTTTCGACGCGGGCCTGGAGCCCAAGCGTTTGGCCCTGATCAAGCGCCAGGCGGTCGAGACGTTCCCTCTGGGCGGCGACTATGCCCGTGCGGTCGAGTGGGCCGGCATGCGCCCGGCCACGCCTACCGGTGTGCCGCTGATTGGCGCCAGCGTTTATCGCAACCTGTGGCTGAACCTGGGCCACGGCGCCCTGGGGTTTACCCTGGCATGCGGCAGCGGCCAACTGTTGGCCGAGCTGATCGGTCGGCACGCCCTTTCCATTGATATGCAGGGCCTGACGCCCCGCGCCGCTTGAGGATGTAACCATGACCATCAATCGAATCAGCAGCAACGAGCGTCTTTCTGGTGCCGTGACTTTCAAGGACTTGGTGTTCTTGTCGGGTCAGGTACCGGGTGACGGTCAGGATGTCGCGACACAAACCCGCGAAGTGCTGGCCAAAATCGACGGGTTACTGGCCCAGGCGGGCAGCGACAAGGACCATCTGCTCAATGCGACCATTTACCTCAAAGACATCGGCACCGGTTTTGCGCCAATGAACGAGGTGTGGTCGGCGTGGCTGTCGCCGGGGATGGCGCCCACGCGAACCACCCTGCAGGCGGAGCTGGCGCGACCGAGTGTGTTGGTGGAAATCAGTGTCATCGCTGTACGTAAATAACCAACGGAGTAGAACAATGAAAAAAATCCTGTTGACCGGTTGTACCGTGGGGCTGTTGTTTGGGGCTCAGGTTCAGGCAAATGAACCGGCGCTGAACGGCACGTTGAGCAAGATCGCCAACGCCAAGTCCATCACCCTGGGCTATCGCGATGCGTCGGTGCCGTTTTCCTATGTGGGGGATCACAGCGGCAAACCCATGGGTTATTCGGTGGACCTGTCGAGCAAGATTGTCGAGCGCATCCAGCAGAAAACCGGAGTGGCCGACCTCAAGGTGAAGTACAACCTCGTGACGTCCCAGACGCGAATTCCGCTGGTGCAGAACGGCACCGTTGACTTGGAATGCGGTTCCACCGGAGTGACCGCCGAGCGCCAGAAGCAGGTGGCATTTTCCTATGGGTTTATTTATGTGAAAGGCCAGTTGCTGACGGCTAAAGACAGCGGCATCAAAGGCTTCACCGACCTTGCCGGCAAGAACGTGGTGACCACCGCCGGCACCACCAACGAACGTTTTCTCAAGAGCTACAACGCCGAGCACAAAACCAATATGTTCGTGATCAGCGCAAAGGATCATGGCGAAGCGTTCAAGATGCTGGAGACGGGCCGCGCCGTGGCGTTTTATATGGACGACGCGCTCCTCTACGGCGAACGCGCCAAAGCCAAGGACCCGCACAAATGGGTGGTGGTGGGCGAGGAGCAGTCGCGGGAGATCTACAGCTGCATGGTGCGCAAGGACGATCCGCAGTTTCTTGCGGTGGTCAACGAGACCCTCGGCGACCTGTACCGCTCGGGGGAGATCAACGGGATTTACCAGCGCTGGTTTGAACAGCCGATTCCGCCCAAGGGCTTGAACCTGGAATTCCCGATGACCAGCGAGTTGAAGGCGATTATTGCCAAGCCGGTGAGTGATCCGGTGGAGTAAGAAGGGGTAACTCAATCGTAATGTGGGAGGGAGCAAGTCCCTCCCACATTACGGTCGTTTTTGCAGCTGTGGGCTAGAAGTCGCCCCAGAGTTGTTGGGCGACGGCCAGCGCTACCACTGGCGCGGTCTCGGTACGTAGCACCCGTGGGCCGAGACGGGCGGCATGGAAGCCGGCGGCTTGGGCGGTGTCGACTTCATTGTCCGTCAACCCGCCTTCCGGCCCGATCAGAAACGCCAGGCTCGCAGGCTTGGCATGGCTGACCATCGGCTCTGCCACCGGGTGTAGCACCAGCTTCAGATCCGCCTCGACCTGCTTCAGCCAGTCCGCCAGCAACAGCGGTGGGTGAATCACCGGCACCGTCGAACGCCCGCATTGCTCGCACGCACTGATCGCCACCTGGCGCCAGTGCAGCAGGCGTTTGTCAGCGCGTTCGTCCTTGAGTCGCACTTCGCAGCGGTCGCTGAAAATCGGGGTGATTTCGTTGACCCCCAGTTCAGTGGCTTTCTGGATTGCCCAATCCATGCGCTCGCCCCGGGACAGGCCCTGGCCAAGGTGGATGTGCAGCGGCGATTCGGTCTGGCCCGTGAAGCTTTCGGTGAGTTGTACGGTGACGCGTTTTTTCCCGACCTCCAGCAATGTGCCGCGAAACTCCAGGCCGGAGCCGTCGAACAATTGCACGGCGTCGCCCTCGACCATGCGTAGCACGCGGCTGATGTAATGCGCCTGGGCTTCTGGCAGTTCATGGTCACCGAGGCTCAGCGGGGTGTCGGTGAAAAAGCGGGACAGTCTCATGTCTGTTCTCTGAAGAATTTAGGTAGGAACCATCAGCCCGGGTCGCGAAAGCCTGGGTGGAAGTCTTTTGGCACGGCGACGCTGACCTTGCTATTGGTCGCGATATCGATGCCTTCGCTGGCAACGGTGGCGAGGAAGTCGATCTGCTCCGGCGTAATCACATACGGCGGCAGGAAATACACCACGCTGCCCAATGGCCGCAGCAGCGCACCACGTTCCAGGGCATGCTCGAACACCTTCAAACCACGGCGCTCCTGCCACGGATAGGCGGTTTTGGTGGCCTTGTCCTGGACCATTTCGATGGCCAATACCATGCCGGTCTGGCGCACTTCCGACACATGGGGATGATCGACCAGGTGGGCAGTGGCGGTTGCCATACGCTGGGCCAGGGCCTTGTTGTTTTCGATGACGTTGTCTTCTTCGAATATATCCAGGGTCGCCAGGGCCGCCGCGCACGCCAGCGGGTTGCCGGTGTAGCTGTGGGAGTGCAGGAACGCGCGCAGGGTCGGGTAGTCGTCGTAGAAGGCGTCGTAGACATCATCTGTGGTGACCACCGCCGCCAACGGCAGGTAACCGCCGGTGAGGGCCTTGGACAAGCACAGGAAGTCCGGACGGATGCCGGCCTGTTCACAGGCGAACATCGTGCCGGTACGGCCGAAGCCCACGGCGATTTCGTCGTGGATCAGGTGCACGCCGTAGCGGTCGCAGGCTTCGCGCAGCAGCTTCAGATACACCGGGTGGTACATGCGCATGCCGCCTGCGCCCTGGATCAGTGGCTCGACGATCACGGCGGCGACGGTGTCATGGTTGTCGGCCAGGGTCTGTTCCATGGCCAGGAACATAGTGCGCGAGTGTTCTTCCCAGCTCATGCCCACGGGGCGCAGGTAGCAGTCCGGGCTTGGCACCTTAATGGTGTCGAGCAGCAGCGCCTTGTAGGTTTCGGTAAACAGCGGCACGTCGCCCACCGACATCGCAGCGATGGTTTCGCCGTGGTAACTGTTGGTCAGGGTGACGAAGCGCTTTTTGTTCGGCAAACCGCGGTTGAGCCAATAGTGGAAGCTCATCTTCAGCGCGACTTCGATGCACGACGAACCGTTATCGGCATAGAAGCAGCGGGTCAGGCCTTCGGGGGTCATCGCGACCAGGCGTTCGGACAGTTCGATCACCGGCTGGTGGCTGAAGCCGGCGAGGATCACGTGTTCCAGTTGGTCGACCTGGTCCTTGATGCGTTGGTTGATGCGTGGGTTGGCGTGGCCGAACACGTTGACCCACCAGGAGCTGACAGCGTCGAGGTAGCGCTTGCCTTCGAAGTCTTCCAGCCAGACGCCTTCCCCGCGCTTGATCGGGATCAGCGGCAGCTGCTGGTGGTCTTTCATCTGGGTGCAGGGATGCCACAGCACGGCGAGGTCGCGTTGCATCCACTGGTTGTTCAAGCCCATCGGTGATCTCCTCGAAGCGGTCCTGCGAACGGCGCAGGCGAAACAATCGCGCAAGCCTATGCAATGGAGGCCTGGGTCACAAGCCATTGTGGGGAATTCGGAGTAAACGCGGGACGGACTGTCACGTTTGTTAGGGATAGTCCTTAATCCTTGGTTAACTTATTGTGCATACGCTCTAGATCGTATTTCTCGATATTTCAAAGCAAAATTTTCCGCTTTAATTCGATAGGTAAATCGCTAGTCTTGGGCGCAGCTCTTACGGGATTAAGTACATGCAGCTACGTAACTCACCGGCCCGTTATGGCTGGGTCAGTATGATTTTGCACTGGGGTGTGGCCCTGGTTGTGTTCGGTCTGTTCGCCCTGGGTTTGTGGATGGTTGGGCTCGACTACTACAGCGCCTGGCGCAAAGACGCGCCGGACCTGCACAAGAGCATTGGCATCACGCTGTTCGCCATCATGCTGGTGCGTATCGTCTGGCGCCTGATCAGCCCGCCACCACCGCCGTTGGCCAGTTACAGCCGCTTGACCCGCATCGGTGCCGCGTTCGGCCACGCGTTCCTTTATCTCGGGCTGTTTGCCGTGATGATTGCCGGATACCTGATTTCCACCGCCGATGGTGTCGGTATCCCGGTGTTTGGCCTGTTTGAAATTCCTGCCGTGGTTTCCGGTCTACCGGACCAGGCAGACAACGCGGGCTTGGTGCATCTGTACCTGGCCTGGGTGCTCGTGGTTTTCGCCGGCTTGCACGGCGTGGCTGCGTTGAAACACCACTTTATCGATCGTGATGCGACCCTCACGCGAATGCTGGGGCGCAAAGCCTGATGTTCAACCTCGACTCACAAGGAATATAAAGCATGTTGAAGAAGACCCTCGCCGCTCTGGCAATCGGTACAGCGCTGCTGTCTGCAGGTCAGGTGATGGCCGCTGACTACAAAATCGACAAGGAAGGCCAACACGCCTTCATCGACTGGAAAATCAGCCACCTGGGCTACAGCTTCATCCACGGTACCTTCAAGGACTGGGATGGTACGTTCAGCTGGGATTCCGCCAAGCCTGAAGCCAGCAAAATCGCCGTCGACGTGAAAACCGCCAGCCTGTGGTCCAACCACGCTGAGCGTGACAAGCACATCGGCAGCAAGGACTTCCTGGACGTTGCCAAGTTTGCTGACGCCAAGTTCGTATCTACCGCTGTTAAATCCACCGGCGAAAAAACCGCTGACGTGACCGGCGACCTGACGTTCCACGGCGTGACCAAGCCTGTGACCTTCAAGGCTACCTTCAACGGTGAAGGCAAGGATCCATGGGGCGGCGAGCGTGCGGGCTTCAACGCCACCACTACGCTGGACCTGAACGACTTTGGCATCAAAGGCCCAGGCCCGTCTTCGCAGACTGTTAACCTGGACATCTCGCTGGAAGGTGTTAAGCAGAAGTAATTTCTGTCCACAGCAGGGCTCATTCTTTTTTGTTGAGTCCAAAAAAATGCCCCGTCTCGAAAGAGGCGGGGCATTTTTTATGGAGCTTTGAAACTCAGCGGTTGCGAGTCAGCAGCGCTGGTTTTTCACCACGAGGACGGCCTGGCAGTTGATCCAACTGCTCAGGTGTCGGGAAGCGGTCAGCTTTCGACTCCTTGTGGATGATCTTCGGCGCTGGGCCACCGCGCGGGTTTTGCACGGCTGGCTCGGACGAACGAGGCTGGTCGTCACGGGCTGGGCGGCGGTTGTTGCTGCGCGAATCTTCGCGGCGGGCCTGGCCGTCACGCGGTGCACCGCTACGCGGGCCGCTGCGTTTGGCAGGCGGGGTGCCGGTGGTGCCGCCGCTGCTGTTGCGCGGACCGTTCTGGCGCGCGCCCTGTGGCTGGCCGCCACGGGGTGCACCAGTGCCTGCGCCGGCACCCTGTGCTGGGGCACCTGGACGACGGCCACGGCCTTGGGCCGGTTTGGCCTGTGGCACGTAGTCGACGCGGTTACCGAAGTTATCCACGTCGTCGTCGAGGAATTCGTCCGGGGCACGGTCGGCTGCAGCGCGCGGCGGTTGGCTCGGCTGACGCTGTTCACGGGCCGGGGTACCTTCACGAGGCTTCTGCTCGCGGGCTGGGCGTTCGCCACGGCCGTTGGTTGGCGCTTTTTCCTTGCCGCCTTTGTCTTTGCCTTTGTCGCGACGACCGCCGCCACCACCGCCGCCGTTCGGGCCATCGCCCTTCGGACCGCGTGGGTTGCGTGGGTTACGCACGTCAGGACGTTCGCGGACTTCAGGCTTTTCGGCCTCTACAGCGCTGGCATCAAAGCCCATCAGGTCGCCGTCGGCGATTTTCTGCTTGGTCATGCGCTCGATGCTTTTCAGCAGTTTTTCTTCGTCCGGTGCAACCAGGGAAATGGCTTCACCCGAACGACCGGCACGGCCAGTACGGCCGATACGGTGCACATAGTCTTCATCGACGTTTGGCAGCTCGAAGTTGACCACGTGTGGCAACTGGTCGATATCCAGGCCGCGTGCAGCGATATCGGTCGCTACCAGGATGCGTACGCTGCCGGCCTTGAAGTCAGCCAGGGCTTTGGTGCGAGCGTTTTGGCTCTTGTTCCCGTGGATGGCGACGGCGGTGAGGCCGTGCTTGTCCAGGTATTCAGCCAGGCGGTTGGCGCCGTGTTTGGTACGGGTGAACACCAGCACCTGCTCCCACGCACCGTGGGTGATCAGGTGGGCCAGCAGCGAGCGCTTATGGCTGGCGGCCAAGCGGAAGACGCGTTGCTCGATACGCTCGACCGTGGTGTTCGGCGGCGTGACTTCGATGCGCTCCGGGTTGTGCAGCAGCTTGCCGGCGAGGGCGGTGATGTCTTGGGAGAACGTTGCCGAGAACAGCAGGTTCTGACGTTTGGCCGGTAGGCGGGCGAGGACTTTTTTCACGTCATGGACAAAGCCCATGTCGAGCATGCGGTCGGCTTCGTCCAGCACGAGGATTTCCACGTGGGACAAATCGACGCTGCCTTGGCCGCACAGGTCGAGCAAGCGACCAGGGCATGCCACCAGCACGTCAACACCACGGGACATGGCCTGAACCTGTGGGTTCATGCCGACGCCGCCGAAGATGCAGGCGCTGACGAACTTCAAGTCGCGGGCATACAGCTTGAAGCTGTCGTGCACTTGGGCGGCGAGTTCGCGGGTAGGGGTCAGAACCAGTACGCGTGGTTGGCGCGGGCCGTGACGCTGGGATTTGTCCGGGTGACCGTTGGGGAACAACCGCTCCAGAATCGGGAGGGCGAAGCCGCCGGTTTTACCAGTACCTGTCTGAGCCGCAACCATCAGGTCGCGACCTTGCAACACGGCGGGAATGGCCCGCTGTTGCACCGGAGTAGGCTCGGTATAGCCCGCTGCCTCGATGGCGCGGACTAAAGCCTCGGAGAGACCGAGGGAAGCAAAGGACATGAGTAATCCTGTTTTAGTTAGGGCTTGGCCCAAAGGGATAATCTTGCCGGGCGTGAATGGCGCTTAGGGGAGCGCAATCCCGTCCGGTCCTGCTGCGTCTGGCGGGCACTCCACCGGCTCGCGCGGGCTGAAAGCTGCGCAGTAGCGGGGTTGGGTGCCTTTTTCAAGACCTCAGCGGCCGGGCGTAAGCCTGGCGGGAAGGCCGGAGTATAGCAGAGCAATCACGGTGCGCCGCTTTCCTGCTGCTCAACGGTGTGTCCGGACGCCGTAATCGCTTCGAATCCACCATATTTGGCGCTCAATGCCGTGTAGGCCGGCTCCTGCTTGAAGCGTTTGAGCTCGGCGGCAAAGCGTTGCACAAGCAGGTCCATGCCTGCGCCACGACGTACGGCGAGGTACTGCTGCTGGCGGCTGACGACAACGGGGGCCTGGCTGACCTTGCCTTCCAGGCCCAGTGTCTTGATCACGTGCTGGCCAACCCGGCGGTCGGTGATCACAAGGTCGATGCGCCCCAGCAATAATTTGCCGAAGTTGGCTTCATGGCTGGGGGCCGGCTCGCGGTTGAATAAGGTGGAGTCGCTGAAGGGTAATCCGTACAGGTAGCCTGGCGACGTGCCGACTGTGAGGCCACGCAAGTCGTCGAGGCTTTGGACCGGATGCGGACGGTCGTTGGCGTAGAACATTACGAACTCCACTTCCGACAGCGGTTCGCTGGGGTACAGCAGCAGGGCGTCGCGGTCGTGGCTGTGGAAAATATCCAGCGCGCCATCGGCATGGCCTTGATCAAGCATGGCCAGACAGCGCTTCCAGGGCAGGAACTGCCATTGCACTTCGACCCCCAGGCGCTGGAATACGATCACCGTCGTTTCGTAATCCAGCCCGTGCATGGCGCCGTCTTCTTCATACACATAAGGCGCCCAGGGCTCGGTGACAATGCGCAGTTTCTCGCCGTAAGCGGCCAGGCTCAGGCAAGTGAAAAACGCGGCGATCAACAGCTTCAGAATGACAGGCATGCCCTGAGGTTACGACGCCCGTGCGTTAAAGAGAAGCTCTGGCTTAAGCTTCTGCGGGCCGCTCTATTTTGTGGGCGAGGTCATCAGGTGTTCATAGATGGCTGCGCGTCGCTCCCCCAGAATCAGGCGCACCACGGGGTTGGCGAACCAGTGTTCGAGTTGGTGTGCGTCCACCGGGCATTTCTGGCGTTCTTCCTGGTTTTGAAGGGCTTTTTCCCACCAAACTGGGCCGCAGGCCTTGTCGAATTCATTTTCGTGCTCGTAGCAGCCGTAGAGAATCTCACGGATGAACTGCTGCTTGCGCTTGGGCAGCGCTAGGGTGATCAGTTTGTACATCAGGCGCTGCAAGCGTGGTGGGCGGGGCAGGTGGGCGGAGACCTTGCGTGTATCGGCCAGGGCCTGGGTGCAGAGAGGGTCGGCGGCATGCTTGGTTACCCACGCCTTGACCTTGGCCCGGAACAACTGCTTGCGGCTCCAATAGTGATGGATCAGGTCCGGGCACTGGCGCACGTTGAGCGTGCGGTACGCGGCTACTGACAGGCAGAACTCTTCGAGGGTGTAGGCGCCGTGGGCCATGGGGAACAGCTCATCCATCAACTCGATCGAACGGTCCAGAATGTGCGCATCTTGCCGGGTCAAGCCCATCACGCCTGAGTTGAGCAGCCACATATCATCGTCGGCGAGGCCTTTGTCGGCCAGGTACTTGGCCAGGGCTTCATACAGTACGCTTTCGCGGTTGTCGCCATACTTGGCCTGGAAGGCGTTGCACAGCACGGTGCCCGGTGTTACGCGCTCGAACAATGCCATGGGCGAGTCGTGGAAAAATGTATCGGTGTCGATCAGCAGCGCCAGTTCCGCCGTTTCCAGCACCTGACGCAACAGCACATGTTTGGTACGGAAATGGTAGCCGTGGGGTTCGCTCCAGCGTTGTCGCGTGGCGCTGTCCAATGTGTGGACCTGTACTGGCAAGCCACGGTACGGGGCCGGGTTGTCGCTGAACACTTGGATGTCTAACGGCATATCCTGAGGCCCGCCCAGTTGGGCAACGGCACTGGCGATGCTGAATACGGCTTCCTGATGGTAGGTCTCGGCGCCGAATACCAGGTAAATCAGCTGGGGGCGAGGAGTCGGGGACGCTGTATTCATTTACTGCTGGCTTCCTTTCCGGGGACATGTAGACAAAAAAAGCCCCCGTGATAACGAGGGCCGGGAACTGCTATTAAACCGGCTTAGCGTGGCAGTTTAAGGTTGTTCCAGATAGCGAGGCTCGGCTCAGCCTGGTTCAGGGTATAGAAGTGCAACCCCGGCGCGCCACCTTGTAACAAACGTTCACACATTTCGCTGATGACCTGTTCGCCGAACGCCTGGATGCTCTTGACGTCGTCGCCATAGGCTTCCAGTTGCTTGCGCACCCAGCGTGGGATTTCGGCACCGCAGGCGTCGGAGAAACGTGCCAGCTTGCTGTAGTTGGTGATCGGCATGATGCCCGGCACGATCGGGATGTTCACACCCATGGCCCGTACGCGCTCGACGAAATAGAAGTAGCTGTCGGCGTTGAAGAAGTACTGAGTGATCGCGCTGTCGGCGCCCGCGTTTGCCTTGCGTACGAAATTCTGCAGATCGTCTTCGAAATTGCGCGCCTGAGGATGCATCTCCGGATAAGCCGCCACTTCGATATGGAAGTGATCGCCGCTTTCTTCACGGATGAAGCTCACCAGGTCATTGGCGTAGCGCAGCTCACCGCTGGCCATGCCCATGCCGGAGGGCAAGTCGCCGCGTAGGGCGACGATGCGCTGAATGCCCGCTTGTTTGTATTGGGTCAGCAGGCCGCGCAGGTCGTCCTTGCTGTCGCCCACGCACGACAAGTGCGGCGCGGCGGGAACTTTGACTTCGCTTTCCAGCTGCAACACGGTGTTGATCGTGCGATCACGGGTCGAGCCGCCAGCGCCGTAGGTGCAGGAGAAGAAGTCGGGGTTGTAGCTTGCCAACTGTTTGGCAGTCGCCATCAGTTTTTCATGCCCAGCATCGGTCTTGGTGGGAAAGAACTCGAAGCTGTAGCGACGGTCTTGGGACATGGTCATACCCTTTGAAACTCAGAAGCCGGAGTGTGTACACCGCCAATGTGGGAGCGGGCTTGCTCGCGAATGCGGTATGTCAGTGAAGAATAAGTTGACTGAAACACCGCATTCGCGAGCAAGCCCGCTCCCACATAAAGCCCGCTCCCCTTAAGATAGAGAGCGGGCACAGGCAAATCAGTAGCGGTAAGCGTGCGGCTTGAACGGGCCTTCGACGGTCACGCCGATGTAGTCGGCCTGGGTCTTGGTCAGTTGAGTCACTACGCCGCCGAAGCCGCGGACCATTTCCAGGGCCACTTCTTCGTCAAGTTTCTTCGGCAGTACTTCCACGGTCAGGCGCTCGGCTTTCTGGGCTGGCGACAGGTCGGCGTACTTCTGGCCGAACAGGAAGATCTGGGCCAGTACCTGGTTGGCAAATGAACCATCCATGATGCGGCTCGGGTGGCCGGTTGCGTTGCCCAGGTTAACCAGACGGCCTTCGGCCAGCAGGATCAGGTAGTCATCGTTCTGCGGGTCGAAATCGCCAGCGCCGGTACGGTGAACCTTGTGTACCTGCGGCTTCACTTCTTCCCATGCCCAGTTCTTGCGCATGAAAGCGGTGTCGATCTCGTTGTCGAAGTGACCGATGTTGCAGACAACGGCGCGCTTCTTCAGGGCTTTGAGCATGTTCGCGTCGCAAACATTCACGTTACCGGTGGTGGTCACGATCAGGTCGATCTTGCCCAGCAGGGCTTTGTCGATGCTCGCTTCGGTGCCGTCATTGACGCCGTCGATGAACGGCGAAACCACTTCGAAACCGTCCATGCAGGCTTGCATGGCGCAGATCGGGTCGACTTCGGAGACCTTAACGATCATGCCTTCCTGGCGCAGGGACTGGGAAGAACCCTTACCCACGTCACCGTAGCCGATCACCAGGGCTTGCTTGCCCGACAGCAGGTGGTCGGTGCCGCGCTTGATGGCGTCGTTCAGGCTGTGACGGCAGCCGTACTTGTTGTCGTTCTTGCTCTTGGTCACCGAGTCGTTGACGTTGATGGCCGGGATCTTCAGCTCGCCCTTGGCCAGCATGTCCAGCAGGCGGTGTACGCCGGTGGTGGTTTCTTCGGTGACGCCGTGGACACGGTCCAGGATCGCCGGGTATTTCTTGTGCAGCAGCTCGGTCAGGTCGCCGCCGTCGTCGAGGATCATGTTGGCGTCCCAAGGCGCGCCATCTTTGAGGATGGTTTGTTCCAGGCACCACTCGTACTCTTCTTCGGTCTCGCCTTTCCAGGCATAAACCGCGATACCGGCAGCGGCGATAGCTGCGGCGGCCTGGTCTTGAGTCGAGAAGATATTGCAGGACGACCAGCGTACTTCGGCACCCAGGGCAACCAGGGTTTCGATCAGCACGGCAGTCTGGATGGTCATGTGGATGCAGCCGAGGATCTTCGCGCCTTTGAGTGGTTGCTCAGCGGCGTACTTGCGGCGCAGACCCATCAGGGCTGGCATTTCGGATTCGGCGATAAAGGTTTCGCGACGGCCCCAGGCAGCGAGGGACATGTCGGCGACTTTGTAGTCGGTGAAATCTGCAGGCGTGTTGACAGCGCTCATGAAGAGCCTCCATTCGTAGTGTGCGAATGGGCGCCGTTGTGCGTTTAGTATCAGGCCAGGGGAATCAGGCCGGACAACGCCCCATCCGAGCCTGACAGGCCTAGCCTGCTGCAGCGCCCCTCGGACAGGTGGCGGGAGAACGGTATCAATCGAAGATGACCGTTTTGAAACGGGGGCGATTATAGCCGTGTGCGCCAGACTTCCCAAGCCTTTCTGTCGGCGGCATGAAGATCGTTCATGGGCTTGATAGGCAATGGCTCATAGAGCTTGGGCCTGGGCTCTGCCATGATGTCGCCCATCATTCGGCAAGACGCTTTGGAGTGACCATGAACTTCCACACCCGCAAATGGGTAAAACCTGAAGACCTCAACCCCAACGGCACCCTGTTCGGTGGCAGCCTGCTGCGCTGGATCGACGAAGAAGCAGCCATCTACGCCATTGTCCAACTGGGCAACCAACGGGTGGTGACCAAGTACATCTCCGAAATCAACTTCGTCAGTGCCTCGCGCCAGGGTGACATCATCGAACTGGGCATCACCGCCACCGAGTTCGGCCGCACCTCCATCACCTTGACCTGTGAAGTGCGCAACAAGATCACCCGCAAGAGCATCCTCACGGTTGAGAAAATGGTCTTCGTCAACCTCGGCGAAGACGGATTGCCGGCGCCTCACGGGCGTACCGAGATCAAGTATGTCAAAGACCAGTTCCAGGACGACGGCGTCAGCGAATAATCCTGCGTCGGACCAGTGAACGCTATTGATCGGCCATAGGTCGTACCTGAACACCGCCCCCCGTTCAGGTATCGCCATGGCCACGCAACACGACGGCAAGACCCCCAACTTATCCCAGGAAGAGCAACAGGACGTCGACGACAACCAGCCGCCCCGCGCGGCGGTCCTGCATGAAATTATCCGCACCCAGGGAGATCAGGAGCTGGAGCGCAGTGTTGCCGCTTTGTGGTGGTCGGCACTGGCGGCCGGACTGACCATGGGCCTGTCGCTGATGGCCATGGGATTGCTCAATTCACGTCTTCCCGAGGGTGAAGCCTTCAAGGTGATTGCCAGCTTCGGCTACTGCGCGGGATTCCTCGCGGTAATCCTTGCGCGGCAGCAGCTGTTCACCGAAAACACCCTGACCGCGGTGCTGCCGGTGATGAGCAAGCCGACCTTTGGCAATGCCGGGCGCCTGTTACGGCTGTGGTCGGTGGTGCTGGTGGGTAATCTTTGCGGCACCCTGTTGGTGGCGTATGTGATGCTGCACTTGCCGATCTTCGACACAAAGACCGACCAGGCCTTCCTGGAAATCGGGCGCAAGATCATGGAGAACGACACCGGCCAGATGTTTGCCAAAGGCATCGTCTCCGGCTGGATGATCGCCACCATGGTGTGGATGATCCCGTCGATGGAAAGCGCCAAGATGTGGATCATCATCCTGATCACCTACCTGATGGCGCTGGGGGATTTCACCCATATCGTGGTGGGGTCTGCGGAAGTGTCTTATCTGGTATTCGCCGGCGAGTTGCCGTGGAAGGATTTCTGGCTGGTGTTTGCCGGCCCGACTCTGGCCGGCAACATCATCGGTGGCAGCTTTATCTTTGCCTTGATCAGCCATGCGCAGATTCGCAGTGAAGGCAGCTTGCCGGGTAAGAAGGCTGCGGACCCAAGGCATCCGCAACCTATCGACAAGGATCAGTGAGCGTCAGGCGTGGCGTGGGGGTCGTCCCGGGTCACGCGTTTGACCAGTTTGCCGATGCTCAAACCCTGCAGCAGGATCGACGACAGCACCACGATGTAGGTGATGCTCAGCAGCAGATCGCGCTCCGGCCCCAGTGGCAGGGCCAGCGCCAGTGCCACCGAAACCCCGCCGCGCAAGCCGCCCCAGGTGAGGATACGGATGGTGCCGCGCGGCACGGTACGCCAGCGGCGCAGCAGCAGGATCGCCGGGGCCACAGTTAGCAGGCGTGAGAGCAGGATCGCCACTGCCAGCAAACTGGCCGCGAATACGTGCAGCCAATTGAACGGCAACAGCAGCAATTCCATGCCGATCAGCGCAAACAGCAGAGCGTTGAGCATGTCGTCGAGCAATTCCCAGAAACCGTCCAGGTAGCGACGGGTCATGTCGTTCATCGCCAGCTTGCGCCCGAGGTTACCGATGATCAGCCCGGCCACCACCATCGCAATCGGGGCGGAGACGTGCAGCTCGGTGGCCATCGCTGAGCCGCCGATCACAAGGGCGAGGGTCAGCATGACTTCGATCTGGTGCTGTTCGATGCTCTTGATCATCAGGTAGACCAGATAGCCGATCAGCCCCCCGAACGCCACGCCGCCAACGGCTTCATGGACAAACAACATGGCTGTGGCGCCCACGGTAGGCGTCTCGCCCAATTGTGCGATGCCCAGCAGCACGGTAAATACCACCACCGCTGTACCGTCGTTGAACAGCGACTCGCCGACGATGGTGGTTTTCAGCGGTTTCGACGCATTGGCGGTTCGCAATACACCGAGTACCGCAATCGGGTCCGTGGGCGAGATGAGTGCGCCGAACAGCAAGCAGTAGAGGAAGCTCACGTGCCAGCCGAACAGTGCAAAAATGTAGTACGCCAGACTGCCGATCACTACGGTGGCGATCAACACGCCGAAGGTTGCCAGCAGGCCGATGGGCCAGCGGTAGCTGCGCAGATCGTTGAGGTTGACGTGCAAAGCGCCGGCGAACAGCAGGAATGACAGCATCCAGTTCATCAGCAAGTCGCCGAAGTCGATCTGGCCGATCAGTTGCTGGATACGCTCCTCAAGGCCTGGGTAGCCGAGCACGCTCAAGCCTTGCAGGATCAGGGAAAACAGCAGGGCCGTGACCATCACACCGATGGTGGGCGGCAGTCCGATAAAACGGAAGTTCACATAGGTGAGCAGGGTGGTGAGGCAAATGAAGGCGGCGACAAGTTCAAGCATCCGGGGTCCTTGGAGTGGGAAAGATCAGTCATGAGTGGGTGGATGGACCGCCGCAGCGGCCTGAGGTTGCAGGCAGGGCGCAAAACACCGGTAGAACCTTTTGGCGTGTGGCGGCTCATAGCGGTGGGTGCGGCTTGCCAGAATTGGTGCTAAAACTCTAATTTCTGTTTCAAATTAAAAATAGAAAACTAAAAGGGAATCAGTGATGACGGTAGCTTTCTGGTGTGTGTTGATCGCAATTTTCTTGCCTTACCTGTGCACAGGGTTGGCCAAGTTCAGTCAGGGCAAGTTCGGGCCTCGGCAGAACCATGACCCTCGCGCTTTTCTGGAGACTCTCGATGGGTTCGCTCGGCGCGCCCACAACGCCCAGCTCAACAGCTTTGAAGTCACCCCGGCATTTGCGGCGGCGGTGATTATCGCGCACCTGGCGGGTACGGCTGAACTGGTGACCATCAATGTACTGGCCGTGCTGTTTATCACCAGCCGCCTCTTGTACATCATTTGCTACGTGGCCGATTGGGCGATCCTGCGTTCACTGGTGTGGTTCGTGGGCATGGCGTTGATTGCGAGTTTCTTCTTTGTCTCGATCTGAGCCGTGACGCAGATCCACTTGTGAGGGGCGGCAAGTCCAACCGCCCCCACAGTTGATCTAGAGTATCTCCGGCACCTGCGGCAACGCTGCGCCCTTGGGCCATAGCATCCAGATTTGCCCTTGCTGCTTCATGTTCCCCGCCAGCTCACCTGCCGCATCGCCGGTGCCCCAGAACAAATCCGCACGCACCTCACCGGTAATTGCACCGCCGGTGTCCTGGGCCGCGACCGGTCGAACGATCGGCGAACCATCGGGCTTTGTCGTCGACAGCCACAGCAGGCTGCCCAGCGGGATGACTTTGCGATCCACCGCCACGCTGTAGCCGGCGGTCAACGGCACGTTCAGCGAGCCACGTGGGCCTTCGTTGCTGTCGGGGCGAGCACTGAAGAACACGTAGCTGGGGTTGCTCGCCAGCAGTTCCGGGATTCGTTCCGGGTGCGCCTTCGCCCAGGCGCTGATGGCGCCCATGGTCACGTCTTCTTTTTTCAACTCGCCTTGCTCCACCAGCCAGCGGCCGATAGGGCGGTAGGGATAGCCGTTCTGGTCGCCGTAACCGACGCGCAGTTGGCGCCCGTCTTTCAATTGAATGCGGCCTGAACCCTGGATTTGCAGAAATTGCAGGTCCATCGGGTTGGTCAGCCAGGCGATCGGCTTAGCTGTGGAGCCTTGGCCGTTGATGGCGCTGGCATCGTCATAAGGCTTGAGCACGCGACCTTCAAGACGACCGCGCAGGCGCTTGCCTTTCAGTTCAGGATAAATGCTTTCCAGGTTGACGATGATCAGGTCATCCGGCACGCCATACACCGGCACGTGGGCGGTGGCAGTCTTGGTGAGGCTGCCGGGGTAGACCGGTTCGTAGTAGCCGGTGATTAAACCGTTAGGGGTGTTATCGGACGAGCGCAAGCCGAACACATCCAGACGCTCCTTGAGAAAGCCTCGCACCGCTACAGCATTGCCCGGCACGCTGGCCGCTGCCGCGCAGGTCGCGCCCCATACAGGGTCGGTCTTCAGGCGCTGGCAAGCACTGCGCCAGGACTCAAAGCCGGCCAGCAGGTCGCTGTCGGACACCGCCGGCAGTGCTTCCCAAGGTGCGTTTACATAGGTGGCGACGGCGTGGGGTTTGGCAACTTCATCTTTGGCCGTGTCTTTGCCGGTGTCCTTGCCCGCGTCGCAGCCGGCCAGCAGCGCAATCATCGGCAGAGCCCATGCCAGGCGGCGGCTCCAGGGTTTCAATGTGAGACTCATACATGTAATTCCTGAAACGGTTGCCCGCGCCGTAGCGCCGTTGGGCAACCCTTATTATTAATAGGGCTATTGGTCTTTGCGGGTGGGGCGAGGATACTGGCCGCCGTTTTCCGTGACCCTGAGCCACCATGACTTTTAAAAAATTTACGGTTGTATTGTTGGCCTGCCTGGCAGTGTCTGCCTGCGGCGGTGTCGATCCGAATTCGCCCTTGGGCCAGCGCAAGGCGATCTTCAAGCAGATGCTCAAGACCGGCGAAGACCTGGGCGGCATGTTGCGCGGACGCATTGCGTTCGACGGGGCGAAGTTCGCTGAGGGCGCGGTCAAGCTCGATGCGTTGTCCCATGAACCTTGGAAACACTTTCCGAGCGTGCGCGAGGAAGATCACACCAGCGCCAAGGATGACGTGTGGCAAAAACAAGCGCAATTCCAGCAGTTGGCCCGCGACCTGGAGGCGGCCACCGGTGAATTGGTGATCGCCAGCCAAGTGCAGCCCTACAAGGCCAGTAACCTTTCGCCTGCCGTACAGAAAGTCGAAGATGCCTGCAGTGCCTGCCATAAACAGTTTCGGGACCACTGACCGGTTTTACTGGTCAAGTTCTTCCACGGCGTCCTGCAGTTCCTTGCGGGACTCGGCAAGTTTGTCCTTACGCTTGTTGATCTTCTCCGCGTCGCCCTTTTTCATTGCCTTGTCGAGGTCCGCCTGACGGCGGCTGACGTCGTGCTTGGCGTCAAGCACCTTGTTTTCCCGCTCCTTGCGCAGCGATGCGTCGGTGCAATTGGCGGTCACTTCGCTCAGGGCTTTTTCCAGGCCGGCTTGTTGGTCGCTGTTGCCATGGGCCTTGGCTTGTTCGATCTGGGTGCTGATGGCTTGGCGCTTAGCGGCGCAGCCAGTGAGTTGGGGGGCTTCTTCGGCGGCCAGCAGCGGCGTGGCCATAAAGCTTGCGACGGTCAGCAGGGCAAAAGGGGCGAGGAATTTCATGTGGAGCTCCAGATTCGCAAAGGGCAGGGTGAATTCTGCGGTGGTTTAAAGGTGGCTGGGGGCGCGTTCAAAACCCGTCTATTCCGGCCACACGTAATGTTTCAGCTAAGGACTGTACCTGCGGGTCGCGAAAAAAAGCGCTCAGTTGCGCTGCACGAGCCGGACCTATGCCATCGATCTCCAACCAGGCCTGGGTGTCTCTGGCAACCAGTGTCTGCCAGTTTTCTTCCAGGTTGCTGCGGGCCGCAGGCGGCACACCCAAGGCTTTTAGCCATTGTGCAAAGGGTCGTTGCCGAGCGCTGTGAAGGCTGTCGAGCAGTCGGGTGCGGCTGCGCTCACCCAAGCCATCAATGTTAGCAAGCTCTGCCGCATCCAGGGTTAACCAATCGAGAAAGCCTGCGATTAGACCGGCCTGGATCAATACGTTCCACGTCTCGCGACCCATGTGCGGTAACGCCAGGCCCTGGTTGCTGCTCAGCCAGGTCAGGCGTGCGAGCAACTGTTCTTCGCAGCCTGGGTCCAGTTGCCAGCAACTCAGGGCGTGAAAGTCTCGCGGGTCGGGCACTGGCAGGTCGATCCGCGTGGGATTGCGCAGGATCACGTGGTCCAACCGAGGGATCACCTGGCCCGCCAGGCTGATGGATACTTGGTCGCCAGGGCGAATATCCAGCGCTTGCCAGTGTTTCAAGGAGCCGACGCTGACCCGACGGATCTGCCGGTCGTCCAGCCGCACCGGCTCCAACTCCAGAATGGGGGTGATGCGCCCCGTGCGGCCGATCTTGAACTGCACCTTGCGTACCAGAGCCAGCGCCTTGGAAGTCGGGTACTTCCAGGCGACCGCCCAATAGGGGGCGCTGACTTGCCAGCGTTTGCCGGGCGCTCGTGATGCTTGGTGCAGCACCACTCCATCACTGGCGAAGGGCAGTGAGTGGTTGTACCAATACATGCGCCAGTGCGCGGCTTCGGTGAGAGTTCGGATGGGCTGGCTGTAACGCAGGCTGTCGGTGAAACCCCATCGTGCCAGGGTGGCCAGGCGCTCGGTAAATACGCTTGGGCCGTCCGGCCAGGCCCAGACAAACAGGCCTATACCAGCGGCGTCGGCGTCACTCAGCTGTCGACGGTTCATCAGGCCAGCCACCTTGCTGCGGGCATTGAGCCCACCTGTGGTCGATTGCACGTGGTCGTCCAAGCGCCAATAGAGCTCGCCTTGCAGTACCACGTCGATAGGCTCCGGCAGTTGCTGGACAATGCCGGGGATCCTGCGGGCGGAAGCGGACCAGTCCTGGCCAAGTGCGCCATCGCCGCGGCTGATCACTTGCTCCAACCGGCCCTGACGATACACCAGCGTCACTGCAACCCCGTCGACCTTGGGTTGAATCCACACGTCTTGTCGGCTATCGAGCCAGGCACCGACGGCCTGTTCATCCAGCAGTTTTTCCAGGCCAGTATGAGCAACGGGATGCCGGAAGGTGCCCCGAGCGCCGGCCAGCGGGTTGTCAGGTTTTGCGAGGGTTTGAGGGAAGCACTGGCGCCAATGGGCCAGGCGCTGGCGGGCTTGGTCGTAGAGTTCATCGTGGACGGGTGATTGGCCGAGGCGGTGGTAGCTGTCGTCCCACAGACGGACCTGTTCGGCCAGGGTGTCGACCTGGGTTCTGGCCTCATCGGTACAGGCTTCGGCCCATGCCAAAAAGGGCAACGCGCTGAGTGACAGAGCAATCAGTAAACGCATCATGAGCATCCTTGCTCGGAAAGGGTGCCCAGCCTAAATGAACCTCCCGGCCACAAAAAAGCCCCGACAGTGCGGGGCTTTTTACCGGGTGTTTCTGCTTACTTGAACAGACCGCCCAAGGCTTTCACGGCATCCGGCTTGTCAGCCTTGGCTTCCTGGGTTTGCTGCTTGGCATCGGCTTTGGCCTGGGCTTCAGACAGTTTGTCACAACCTTTGTTGATCTGGTCTTGCGCCGCTTTGAAGGCCTTCACTTTGAAGGTGTCTTTGCTGGCTTCGGCCGCATCGATTTTGGTTTGCAGGTCTGCGGCTTGCTTCTGGCAGTCGCCGGAGTTACCGCCACCCAACTGGGAGCTCAGGGCGCCACTCAGTGCGCTCAGGTCGGCGGCGTGGGCCGGCAGGGCGAACAGGCTGAGCAGAAGGGCAGCAGGGGCGAGCGTGGAGATGCGCATGAAAAACCTCAATGTTCGATTGCCTGCGCGCGTGTCTATCCCGGGCTGGCGCAGGGCAATATCCAAATAAGGTAGAGGGCCCGAGAGGGCGCGGATTCTAGAGGGCCATCATTGGGCCTGCAAGGTTTGGATCCAAAAAATGTGAAGGTGATCGCGCAGGCAATAAAAAACCCTGCCGGGCGAACCCGGCAGGGCTTTTGGGTGCAACGCGTGCTTACAGGCCGGCGGCGGTGCGCAGGTCGTTGGCGCGGTCGGTTTTTTCCCACGTGAAGGTGGTGAAGGTGTCGTCGCCGACGGTCTTCTGCTCCGGGGTGCGGCCGAAGTGGCCGTAGGCTGCGGTTTCCTGGTACATCGGGTGCAGCAGGTCGAGCATGGTGGTGATCGCGTAAGGGCGCAGGTCGAAGATCTCACGCACCAGCTTAACGATCTTGTCGTCGCTGATCTTGCCGGTACCGAAGGTATTCAGCGAGATCGACGTAGGCTGGGCCACACCAATGGCGTAGGACACCTGGATCTCGCAACGCTCGGCCAAGCCGGCAGCAACGATGTTCTTGGCCACATAACGACCTGCGTAAGCGGCCGAACGGTCAACCTTGGACGGATCTTTACCGGAGAACGCGCCGCCGCCGTGACGAGCCATGCCGCCGTAGCTGTCGACGATGATCTTGCGACCGGTCAGGCCACAGTCGCCCACCGGGCCACCGATGATGAACTGGCCAGTCGGGTTGATGTGGAACTGGGTGTCTTTGCTCAGCAGCTCGGCCGGCAGTACGTGCTTGACGATCAGCTCCATCACGCCTTCACGCAGGTCGGCGTAGGACACGTCCGGGTTGTGCTGGGTCGACAATACAACAGCGTCGATACCGACGACTTTGCCGCCTTCATAGCGGCAGGTCACCTGGGACTTGGCATCCGGGCGCAGCCATGGCAGCAGGCCGGATTTGCGGGCTTCGGCCTGGCGCTGTACCAACTGGTGCGAGAAAGTGATCGGTGCAGGCATCAGCACGTCGGTTTCGTTGCTGGCATAGCCGAACATCAGGCCCTGGTCGCCGGCACCCTGGTCTTCCGGCTTGGCACGGTCGACACCCTGGTTGATGTCCGGGGACTGCTTGCCGATGATGTTCATCACGCCGCAGGTCGCGCCGTCGAAGCCGACGTCTGAGCTGGTGTAGCCGATGTCGGTGATCACGTCACGGACGATCTGCTCCAGGTCAACCCAGGCGGTGGTGGTCACTTCGCCAGCGATGATCGCTACACCGGTTTTCACCAGAGTCTCGCACGCCACACGGGCGAACTTGTCTTCAGCAATGATGGCGTCCAGCACCGCATCAGAAATCTGGTCGGCGATTTTGTCCGGATGCCCTTCAGACACGGACTCGGAGGTGAAAAGGGAGTATTCGCTCATCTCGATGTTTTCCTGATATTACCGATGGTGAGTGTCGCCAGCCGGTCGCTGAAAATGGCGAACCTGGATCTGGAAACCATTACGTAAGCCTACATAGAGGCTTTCCCCGGGAACGAGCCCCGCAGCGGTGGCCCAACGGGCCAGATCGTCCTGTTCAAAACCCAACCAGAGATCACCGCAGGCCTCCCTGGCCCAATTCTGGTTGTGGCTGCATAAATCCGTAACCAACAGGCTACCGCCGGGGTGCAGCAACCCGGCCATTTGCTTTAACGCGTCGGCGGGGGCGGCGAAATGGTGCAAGACCATGTTCAGCACCACGCAGTCGGCTTTGATCTGTGTGCCGCTCAAGGCGTCAGCCAGTTGCAGGGTCACATTGCGCAGCGATTCACGCTCGCACAACTGGCGCGCCAGTTCGAGCATCGCCGGGCTGTTGTCCAGCGCGGTTACCTGATGAAAGCGGCGCGCCAACTCCGGCAGAAAACCGCCGTCCCCAGGCCCGACTTCCAACGCGGTCGCCTCATCACTGAAGCTCAGCTTGTCCAATAGCGCCAGCACGCTGTCGCGGTACTGCGGCAGGCCGGCGATCAGGTCTTGCTGCGCGCGAAACTTCTCGGCCACCCGTGCGAAAAAATCCTGACTCGCCGCTGCGCGTTGCCCGTGAACCTGGCCGATACGCGACTGTACGTCGGTTGGCAGGCTCAGGTTGTCGACTTCTTCGAGCAGGGCGGCGTGCAGCTTGCCGCCGAGCAGGTCGGTGTGGGGCAGGGCGCGGCGGTAAAAAATTGCATTGCCTTCGCGGCGTGTGGCCACTAGGTCGGCCTGGGACAGCACCTTCAAATGGTGGCTCATGCCGGACTGGCCGATGGCGAAGATCTGCGCCAGTTCCAGTACGCCGAAGGAATCGTTTGCCAGTGCGCGCAAGACGTTCAGACGCAACGGGTCGCCAGCGGCCTTGCACAAGGCTGCAAGTTCATCGCCGTCGTCGGGACGCAGTGAGGGCACGGGTAGATTCATAAGGGCAGCAGTCTAGTGACGGGTGGATATCCTCGCAAGGTCAATATCAAAAAGTTTTGATATTGATCGATAAGTGGCGGTTATAAGCAGCCGCTATAACTTTTAGACGAACAAGTAGGCGGTCAATGCAGGCGATTGCCGCGCAAAGCACAGGAAAAACAGCCACAAGTGACTATCTGTCATTGCCCGCAGGCGGTGGCTGAGGGAAAATGCCGGTCCTTTTTTCCGTTTCTTTTAATCATTCACTCTTCAAAATCCTCAGGAGAACAGCGATGCCCAGCCGTCGTGAGCGTGCCAACGCCATTCGTGCCCTCAGCATGGATGCCGTGCAAAAAGCCAACAGCGGCCATCCCGGTGCCCCGATGGGCATGGCGGATATCGCCGAGGTACTTTGGCGTGATTACCTGAAACACAACCCGAGCAACCCGTCCTTCGCCGACCGTGACCGCTTCGTGCTGTCCAACGGCCACGGCTCGATGCTGATCTACTCGCTGCTGCACCTGACCGGCTACGACGTCACCATCGATGACCTCAAGAGCTTCCGCCAGCTGCATAGCCGCACTCCGGGTCACCCTGAGTTCGGCTACACCCCAGGCGTCGAGACCACCACCGGTCCCCTGGGCCAAGGCCTGGCCAACGCCGTAGGTTTCGCACTGGCTGAAAAAGTCCTGGGCGCGCAATTCAACCGTCCTGGCCACGACATCGTCGATCACCACACCTACGTGTTCCTGGGTGATGGCTGCATGATGGAAGGCATTTCCCACGAAGTCGCTTCGCTGGCCGGCACGCTGGGCCTGGGCAAGCTGATCGCCTTCTACGATGACAACGGCATCTCCATCGACGGCGAAGTCGAAGGCTGGTTCACCGACGACACCCCTAAGCGTTTCGAAGCCTACAACTGGCAGGTGATCCGCAATGTCGACGGCCACGATCCGGAAGAGATCAAGACTGCCATCGACACCGCTCGCAAGAGCGCGCAGCCGACCCTGATCTGCTGCAAGACCACCATCGGCTTCGGTTCGCCGAACAAGCAAGGTAAAGAAGACTGCCACGGCGCCCCACTGGGTGACGCGGAAATCGCCTTGACCCGTGAAGCGCTGAAGTGGAACCACGGCCCGTTCGAAATTCCGGCCGACATCTACGCCGAATGGAACGCCAAGGAAAAAGGCCTGGCGGCCGAAGCCGAATGGGACCAGCGTTTTGCTGCCTACTCCGCCGAATTCCCAGAGCTGGCCAATGAGCTGGTTCGCCGCCTCGCTGGCGACCTGCCTGCCGACTTCTCGGAAAAAGCCTCGGCCTACATCGCCGAAGTCGCGGCCAAGGGCGAGACCATCGCCAGCCGTAAAGCCAGCCAGAACACCCTGAACGCCTTTGGCCCACTGCTGCCTGAGTTCCTCGGCGGTTCGGCTGACCTCGCCGGTTCCAACCTGACCCTGTGGAAAGGTTGCAAAGGTGTCTCGGCCGAAGACGCCAGCGGCAACTACATGTACTACGGCGTGCGTGAGTTCGGCATGAGCGCCATCATGAACGGCGTGTCCCTGCACGGCGGCCTGGTGCCTTACGGCGCAACCTTCCTGATGTTCATGGAATATGCGCGCAACGCGGTACGTATGGCTGCGCTGATGAAGAAGCGTGTGATCCATGTCTACACCCACGACTCCATCGGTCTGGGCGAAGACGGCCCGACGCACCAGCCGGTCGAGCAACTGACCAGCCTGCGCACCACGCCGAACCTGGATTGCTGGCGCCCAGCCGACGCGGTGGAATCCGCCGTGGCATGGAAGCACGCCATCGAGCGTAAAGACGGCCCTTCGGCGCTGATCTTCTCCCGTCAGAACCTGCAGCACCAAGTGCGTACCGACGCACAGATCGCCGACATCAGCCGTGGCGGCTACGTGCTCAAAGACTGCGTGGGTGAGCCGGAGCTGATCCTGATCTCCACCGGTTCCGAAGTGGGCCTGACCGTTCAGGCTTACGACAAGCTGACTGCCCAAGGCCGTAACGTGCGCGTTGTGTCCATGCCGTGCACCAGCGTGTTCGAAGCCCAGGATGCCGGCTACAAGCAATCGGTCCTGCCGTTGCAGGTCAGCGCGCGTATCGCCATCGAAGCGGCTCACGCCGACTACTGGTACAAGTACGTGGGCCTGGAAGGCCGCGTGATCGGCATGACCACCTACGGTGAGTCGGCGCCGGCTCCAGCCTTGTTCGAAGAGTTCGGTTTCACCCTGGAAAACATCCTGGGTCAGGCTGAAGAGCTGCTGGAAGACTAAGTCAGTCTGCGTTGTCTGAACTGGCGCTATCGCGGGCAAGCCCGCTCCCACATTTGGATCGCGGTCTAATGTGGGAGCGGGCTTGCCCGCGATGGCGATAGTGCATTCAGCACCGAACTAACCTTGATCGAGAACCCCATGCCCCAACCGCGTCCCTATAAAGTTGCACTCAACGGCTACGGCCGCATTGGTCGTTGCGTCTTGCGTGCTCTGTTCGAGCGAGGGGCGGCAGCCGGGTTTGAAATTGTCGCGATCAACGATTTGGCCGACATGGCCAGCATCGAATACCTGACACGCTTTGACTCCACCCACGGCCGCTTCCCTGGTGAAGTGCGGGTTGAGGGCGATTGTCTGCATATCAAAGGCGACTGCGTAAAAGTACTGCGCAGTGCCACCCCCGAGGGCATCGACTGGGCGGCGCTGGGCGTCGACCTGGTGTTGGAGTGCTCCGGTGCCTATAACACCCGCGCCGATGGCCAGCGTTTTCTCGACGCCGGCGCGCCGCGTGTGCTGTTTTCCCAGCCAATGGCCAGCGAGGCGGATGTTGACGCCACCATCGTCTATGGCATCAACCAGGATTGCCTGACCGGCCACGAGCTGCTGGTGTCCAACGCCTCCTGCACCACCAACTGCAGCGTGCCACTGTTACGCCTGTTGGATCAGGCGATTGGCATCGATTACGTATCGATCACCACCATCCATTCGGCGATGAACGACCAGCCGGTGATCGACGCCTATCACCACGAAGACCTGCGCCGCACGCGCTCGGCGTTCCAGTCGGTGATTCCGGTGTCCACCGGCCTGGCCCGTGGCATCGAACGCCTGCTGCCGGAACTTGCCGGGCGAATTCAGGCCAAAGCCGTACGGGTGCCGACGGTAAACGTGTCTTGCCTGGACATCACCATGCAAACCGTCAGCGACACCGATGCGGTGGAGGTCAACCGGATTCTGCGCGATGCCGCCACCAGCGGCCCGCTCAAAGGCTTACTGGCCTACACCGAGTTGCCCCACGCCAGTTGTGACTTCAACCATGACCCGCATTCGGCAATTGTCGATGCCAGCCAGACCCGCGTTTCCGGCCCGAGGCTGGTGAATATCCTGGCCTGGTTCGATAACGAATGGGGTTTTGCCAACCGCATGCTGGATGTTGCAGAACACTATCTGCACGTTGCCTCATCAAAACCTGCCCTTTAAATAAGTCAATTCAGGAACTGCGACCCATGACCGTGTTGAAGATGACCGACCTCGATCTGCAAGGTAAGCGCGTACTGATTCGCGAAGACCTCAACGTCCCAGTCAAGGACGGTGTTGTCACCAGCGATGCGCGAATCCGGGCTTCGCTGCCGACCATCAAGCTGGCCCTGGAAAAAGGCGCGGCCGTAATGGTCTGCTCCCACCTGGGTCGCCCGACCGAAGGTGAGTTCTCGGAAGAAAACAGCCTCAAGCCTGTGGCCGATTACCTGAGTGAGGCCCTGGGCCGCACAGTGCCGTTGGTGTCTGACTACTTGGGTGGCGTTGACGTCAAGGCCGGCGACATCGTGCTGTTCGAAAACGTGCGCTTCAACAAAGGCGAGAAAAAGAACAGTGACGAACTGGCCCAGCAATACGCAGCCCTGTGCGACGTATTTGTGATGGATGCGTTCGGTACGGCTCACCGTGCTGAGGGTTCCACCCACGGCGTGGCCAAGTTCGCCAAGGTCGCGGCTGCTGGCCCGCTGCTGGCTGCTGAACTGGATGCACTGGGCAAGGCCCTCGGCGCACCGGCTCAGCCGATGGCTGCCATCGTGGCTGGCTCCAAGGTGTCCACCAAGCTGGACGTGCTCAACAGCCTCAGCCAGATCTGCAACCAATTGATCGTCGGTGGTGGCATCGCCAACACCTTTCTGGCCGCAGCCGGCCACCCGGTGGGCAAGTCCCTGTATGAACCGGACCTGCTGGATACCGCTCGCGCCATCGCTGCCAAGGTCAGTGTGCCGTTGCCGGTAGATGTGGTGGTTGCCAAGGAATTCGCTGAAAGCGCCGCCGCCACCGTCAAGCTCATCGCTGACGTGGCTGCCGACGACATGATCCTGGACATCGGTCCGCAAACCGCAGCCAACTTCGCCGAACTGCTGAAAGCCTCCCAGACCATTCTGTGGAACGGCCCGGTCGGCGTGTTCGAGTTTGACCAGTTCGGCAACGGCACCAAAGTGCTGGCCAATGCCATCGCTGAAAGCTCGGCGTTCTCCATCGCCGGCGGTGGCGACACCCTGGCGGCCATCGACAAATATGGTGTGGCTGACCGTATCTCCTACATTTCTACCGGTGGCGGCGCGTTCCTTGAATTCGTCGAAGGCAAAGTGCTGCCCGCCGTTGAAGTGTTGGAAGCTCGAGCCAAAGGCTAAGGCCCGTGATCAGGAAAAGGAGCATTCCCATGATCAAGTCGTTGGCACTGTTGATCGCAGCGGGCCTTCTGGCCGGCTGCGGCAGCACGCCAAGCGCGGCGCAGGAGGCTGGAAAGCCGTTGCCTGTGCAGAAAAAGAGCTGCTACCAGGCCGATTGGCAAGCCGAGACCATGCCGGTGATCAACAAGCGCATCGGCAACGAACGGCTGGAGAAATACGACTCCGCGCCCAACGGTCAGGAACAGGGTTGCCCTTGACGGGTCTGATCAACTAACCGACAGCATCGGCGGCCTCTGGCGCCGCTGCGAGGATTGGCAATGAAAGGCGTTTTCGCCCTGGCAGCCCTGGCCCTACTGGCCGGTTGCAGCAGCATGAACATGTTCAACAAGGCAGAGCCTGCCGATAAGTGGACCACTTGGACCTGCGACAGCAAGGCCGAGGTCAACTGGCGATTTGCCAACCAGGCCCGTAGCGAGGTGGATGTACGCCTCGGCGGTTCCGACCAGGTTTACCGCCTTAAACAGGACGTTGCCGCTTCGGGCGTGCTGTACAGCAACGACCAGTTGGCGTTTCACACCAAGGGTGAGGAAGGCCTGGTTTACTGGGTTGCCACCGACGATCTGATCGGGCGGGGCTGCAAGGCCCAGTAAATAGAACACGGTCTCGAATGTATTGAGATCCAAATGTGGGAGGGGGCTTGCTCCCGATTGCGGTGGGTCAGTCACCGAAGTCAGCGACTGATAGATCGCTATCGGGAGCAAGCCCCCTCCCACATTGATTCGGTTCCAAATGGCGAGCCGGACACTGCAATAACGATTCAGCAGGCCAGGCATGCAAAACCTGACCGGCAATAACTTGAATAGCAGCCGCCGCTACGGCAGGCTTGCACGATTAACGACCCTCGACCGGGAGAGACAACACAATGGCACTTATCAGCATGCGTCAAATGCTGGACCACGCAGCCGAGTTCGGCTACGGCGTTCCAGCCTTTAACGTCAACAACCTTGAGCAGATGCGCGCCATCATGGAAGCCGCTGACAAGACCGACTCCCCAGTGATCGTCCAGGCTTCGGCCGGTGCCCGCAAATACGCCGGTGCTCCATTCCTGCGTCACCTGATCCTCGCCGCAATCGAAGAATTTCCGCACATCCCGGTGTGCATGCACCAGGACCACGGCACCAGCCCTGACGTGTGCCAGCGCTCCATCCAACTGGGCTTCAGCTCGGTGATGATGGACGGCTCCCTCGGCGAAGACGGCAAGACCCCAACCGACTACGAATACAACGTGCGCGTAACCCAGCAAACCGTAGCCCTGGCTCACGCCTGCGGCGTCTCGGTTGAAGGCGAACTGGGCTGCCTGGGTTCTCTGGAAACCGGTATGGCCGGCGAAGAAGACGGCATCGGCGCCGAAGGCGTGCTTGATCACAGCCAAATGCTGACCGATCCGGAAGAAGCCGCTGACTTCGTCAAGAAGACCCAGGTCGATGCCCTGGCCATCGCCATCGGCACCAGCCACGGCGCCTACAAGTTCACCAAGCCGCCTACCGGCGACGTGCTGGCCATCGACCGCATCAAGGAAATCCATAAGCGCATCCCTAACACCCACCTGGTGATGCACGGTTCTTCCTCGGTCCCGCAAGAGTGGCTGGCGATCATCAACCAGTACGGTGGCGACATCAAAGAAACCTACGGCGTACCGGTTGAAGAAATCGTTGAAGGCATCAAGCACGGCGTGCGCAAGGTCAACATCGACACCGACCTGCGCCTGGCGTCCACCGGCGCAATGCGTCGCCTGATGGCCACCAACCCGAGCGAATTCGACCCACGTAAATTCTTCGGCGCCACCGTGACCGCGATGCGTGATGTGTGTATCGCTCGCTACGAAGCCTTCGGCACTGCCGGCAACGGCTCTAAGATCAAGCCGATCTCGCTGGAAGCGATGTACCAGCGTTACCTGAAAGGTGAGTTGAACGCTAAGGTGAATTGAGCCGCAAGCGTGAATAAACCCGTGGCGATGCGGGTTTTTGATGACCAAGCGTAATGTTCGTTGGAGCCTCGCTCGCGGGCATGAAATTTACGGTGTCCTGTAGTTGTGCAATATAACAACCCGTCGTGAGACGGGTTGTTATATTTAGCTGATTTTGGACGTTATACAGGCTCCGCTTCAAAGTTTCCTGCTACAAAATAGAATGAGCCCGTTGGCTTGCTCCTTATAACAATATGCTCCATGTTTAAAGTGCTGAAGGTAAACCGGTCTAAACCCTGTGTTGCTGCTTTTATGGGGGTAGTGGTTTTGCCATCCGACCATTCGAATGACAAAGGGCCAACAGCGATATATGAAAAACTCATTTTGTTGAAATTGAGAGGGACATCATCTGTTCCTCGCAAATAAATTTTTACCGATGCGGCCACGGCCTGCTCTGATCTACTAACATAGACTTTAGGCCCGAAGAGTGCTTCGCGCTGAATGTCACTAATTACATATTGTCTAAGGTTAGTCTTGCTTATGGCTTCTATGGATTTGCTGAAAGATCGCTCAATGTTGCCCTCGTGTATGAATTTAAAGTTGTTATTGGTAACAAATTCTTGATTAAGGGCGAATCTCAATTCTTCATCGGCTAAGTTTTCAGTGATTTTTTTCTGAATATCAAGATTTATCGAGACTTGTTTCGGGGTCGCATCAGTTTCAGTCAGCGTCAAAGTAACAGGGCCTGAGATTGAGGCCATTACACTATCTGAAAATATTCCATTCGCTGAGATTTTTATCGTTTTCAGTGGCTTGCTGCTGGCAGCGCCCAGTCGTACCTCTAGTTCCCCATTTGGAAAGCCAATGCCTTCGATTCTGAAAGAGCGGTCAACGAGAGCTGTAGCGCTTGGCGATGCTGTAGAGCCGTTTATTTTTTCGATGATAGGGGTAATGCCGCTCATTTGAATGCTCCTTGTTTTTTCGAACAACAAAGTTGTACGGGTAAGTGATATTTAATGTTGCTCTAACTAGGGGGTGGGCGCCATGGTTTGTCAGGATGGCGTGTTCGCTGCATAAACCTTTTTTCCATCTTGTGATAATTAGTTTGGATTGAAATAATGGTTTTGAAACCTGTAATAATTAACAGTTTTTTATGACTTTTTGCTATGTATGTTAGTGCGAATTCCAGCCCTCCACCTGTTATAAGGCAGCCACGCCTTGATGGTCCAGGTAGCGGGAGATGCAGGTCGTTAATAGCGGATGGGCTATCGATTCAAAAAGGGCCGGATTAGTTGGCTGTCAATCGAGAGAGCGAACAGAAAACTGCGTGTGGCAAGGGCGCTTAGGTTGGACTGCGCAGCGGCTTCCGGCGGTAGCAAGTGCCCTTACCGCAGGAGTTGGTGCATTGTTTAAGAGGCTGGGGATGTCAGTGAATCATCATTGGGGCAACAGAAAACACCTGCCGAGTTTATGCCGGGCTCAGTAATCCAAAGGGTTCGATGACTTTGTGTTATCGCTGATCGGCTCAATGGTCTTTATGTCCTGAGGTTGACGGTCCGGTACACGCCTGCTGAGCGATAGTAAGTCAGCTCTGCTTTTTTATCGTCGAACCTTGGGTCTTCTCCTTCATCGGTCTCGTCGGAGCTATCGCTCAGGCGGACGTCTATTTTGAATTTCTTCGTCGATTGAAGTTTTTTACGGATGTCATTCATTGAGATGCGCATCTCAAGACTCCAGATCCATGGGGGAGGCCCACGGTTATGGGCGTTAGATTCCCCCAATAGGTTAATCTTGGCGACTGTGAGGCCTGACAGTTTTCAAGATGATTTGGCTATGCGTGATATCGCGAAAACGTTGGGTCACGCATCACTCGTGATCAATATCCAACTTCGCAAACGTCACCTTCGCGCCTTCCTTGCTGTCCCCACTGTTGTCCTGCACATACGCGCCGGCCTTGAAGTACAGCGGCTTGCTGCCCCACGCTGCGCCAATGCGCTCGTTCCATTCACTGTCGGCGGCGTACACGCTGAGCAGCCCGGCTTTGTTGAGGTTGATCACGTAGGTAAAGCTTTTCTCCAGCGGCACATTGGACGCGACGATGACCACGCGGCTTTCACCTTCATCCGGGCGCATGCGCACTTTGGCGACGATGTTGCCGGTCTGGGTCTTTTCCTTGAACTGGTATTCGAGCTTGATCAGCGGTTTTTGGCTGTCATAGGCGTGGATCTGGCCGATGACGATCTTGCCGCTGGACGGTACTTGGTTCACGGCCAAGGTGGCGCGTAGGAAGTTGTCGGCTTCGGGGTAGGTCCAGTTTCGCAAGCGCCCGTCGGCGTAAGTTTCGCGCAGCTCACTGCGTGGGTAGATGGCGTTTTCGGTGCGGGTGCCGGTGACGGGTGTCCAGAACTGCACGTTGCTGCCTTCGGCCTGGAAGTACTGGTCGTTGAAGCCGCTGAGCAGCTTTGGGGTGTCGATAGTCGCGGGGGGCGAGCCGACCGGAATGCTCAGGTTCCAAGTGGAGAGGTCGATCATGGCGTTGGCCTTTTACAGGGGGTGAAGGCTTTGGCCCGTGGGCCTTACAGGTTCTTTATAGGCGGTGGCCGGCCTGTTGTTAAACATTTGCTGGCAATTTATTGGCGCCAAATGAATGCCAAAAAGCCATGTTTCCCATGAACCGTGGGCTGTAGAGGTTGACCGTTAGTCGGCTGAGTGAACTTTGGCGCAATGATGGCATCCACGTCACTTCTGATTTTCAGTATCCAGGGCTAGAGTGAGCCCTCAATGTTTATCCGTGTTTTCTCTCAGAAGTGACCGGAGTAGACCTAAGGAAGAGACCCAGCATGGAATGCGCTCCACCTCATGGCGATGGCAGTTCGGTTCTTCTGGTCGTCGATGACTACCCGGAAAACCTGATCAGCATGCGTGCGCTGCTACAACGTGATGACTGGCAGGTGGTCACCGCGGAATCCGGGTTGGAAGCTCTGGAGGTGCTGCTGCAGCATGAAGTGGACCTGGTATTGCTGGATGTAATGATGCCCGGCATGGACGGCTTTGAAGTCGCCCGCCTGATGCGTGGCAACCAGCGCACACGCATGACCCCTATTATCTTCCTGAGTGCCAACGCCCAGTCGCCCGCCGCCGTGCTGGAAGGCTATGCCAGTGGCGCCATCGACTACCTGTTCAAACCCTTCGACCCGCATATTCTCAAGCCCAAGGTCCAGGCGTTGCTGGAGCACCAGCGCATTCGCCGGGCCTTGCAGCGCCTGAGCCATGATCTGGAGTCAGCCCGGGCCTTTAATGCCTCGGTGTTGGATAACGCCGCCGAGGGCATCCTGGTGGTGAGTGAGGAGGGCGTGATCGAATACGCCAACCCGGCGATCTCGCGCCTGCTCAATGCCCCGATCCAAGAGTTACAGGGCCAGGAATTCCTGAGTTTCATGCAAAAGCCCCATGTGCCCACGTGGCTGGATTCGCAGATGTACGCCGGTTACCGCAAGGGCGAAACCTGGCGCCTGCACGATGCGCTTCTGCGCACCGGCCGTGGCCAGCAGGTGCCGGCGGCGTTGTCCTGCGCGCCACTGCCCGCCGAACAGAAGGCCATGGTGGTGACGGTGCTGGATATGTCCGAAGTGCGCCACCTGCATCAGCAGTTGGAATTCCAAGCCGTTACCGACCCGCTGACCGGGCTGCTGAATCGACGCGGCTTCCACCAGGCTGTGGAGAACACGCTGTTGCGCAGTGAGCGCACAGAGCAGTCCTTGGTGTTGCTGTACCTGGACCTCGACGGTTTCAAGCGCGTCAACGATTCTTTGGGCCATGATGCGGGCGACCGGGTTTTACGCTGGGTTTCGGAGCAATTGCAGGGCGGCTTGCGCTCCTACGACATTATCGGCCGCATGGGCGGTGATGAATTTACTGCGCTGCTGGAGTTGGAATTCCCAGAGCAGGCGGCAAAAATTTCGGAAAAACTGATCGAACGAGTCTCTGTTTGTCAGCAGGTTGACGGTTTGGATGTGATGCTCGGCGTGAGCATTGGCATTGCTACCTTCCCGGACTGCGGTTCGGACTTGAATGGTTTGCTGCGTGCGGCCGACATCGCCATGTACGAAGCCAAGCGCGCGGGCCGTCAGCAGTATCGCTATTACGACCAGGAAATGAATGGCCGCGCGCGCTCGCGGCTGATGCTCGAAGACAGCGTGCGTACGGCCATTCAAAACAAGGATTTCACCCTGGTCTACCAGCCTCAGGTCTCTCTGGCTGATGGGCGCCTGCGCGGTGTCGAGGCGTTATTGCGTTGGCAACACCCCAGCGTCGGCGATGTACCTCCTGGGCTGTTTTTACCGCTGCTGGAGGAAGCGCGGCTGATCAGCCAACTGAGCGCGTGGATTTATCAACAGGTCGCTGCCCAGCGTCAGGTGTGGCAAAGCACCTTCGACGATGAATTGGTGCTGAGCGTCAGCCTGAGTAGCAGCCAGTTCAATATGCCCAACCTGGCTAACCAGTTGCAGCAGGTGATGGAGCGACATGGGCTTCAGGCTGGGCAGTTGGAGGTGGAAATCGGCGAGGATTGCCTGATGAGTAGCTTGGAAGAGGCCACCAAGCAGCTCAAGTTACTGCGCCGAATCGGGGTGCGCATCGCTTTGGATGACTTTGGTTCGGGACAATGCTCCCTGGCGCATCTGCGTGACTTGGAGTTCGACACCCTCAAACTCGATCCGCAATTAGTCGCGCGCCTGCCGGGGTCGGTGAGGGACGCAGCGATGGCACGCAGCATTATCGAACTGTGCGGGCATTTTGATGTGCTGGTGGTGGCCGAGGGTGTGGAAACTCAGGAGCAAGCTCAGTGGCTCAAAGCCCATGGCTGCCCGTTTATCCAGGGACCGTGGGCGGCGCACCCCCTGATGGCCGACGAAGTGGTCGACTGGTCACGCGCCCGCCTGCGCTGAATTCGCTACACTGGCGCCCATTCGAACCCTGTTGCAGACCTCAATGACCGCGCTGAAATACCTCCAGGCTTACCCCGCAGCCCTCCAGGAGCAAGTACGTCAACTGATCGCCAAGGACCAGTTGGGCGCTTACCTGGAGCAGCGTTATCCCGAGCGTCATGCGGTGCAGAGCGACAAAGCCCTGTACGCCTACGCACTGGCGTTGAAGCAGGAACACCTGCGCAATGCGCCAGCGATCGACAAAGTGCTGTTCGATAACCGCCTGGATCTGACCCACCGCGCCCTCGGGCTGCACACCACGATTTCGCGGGTGCAGGGCGGCAACCTCAAATCCAAGAAAGAGATCCGCATTGCTTCACTGTTCAAGGACGCCGCTCCGGAATTTTTGCGCATGATCGTGGTGCACGAGCTGGCGCACTTTAAGGAATCGGACCACAACAAGGCGTTCTATAAACTCTGCGATTACATGATGCCGGGCTACCACCAGGTGGAATTCGACCTGCGGGTGTACCTCACGTATCGCGACCTGCAGGGCAAGCCCTGACCGCACAAGGCGACTGACCATGGATGTGAGCAAGACCAAAAGCAGCTTCTACCGCCGCCTGTACGTGGCGTACCTGATCGACAGCGGGCTCGCCAGCAGTGTGCCGGCGCTGACCGACGTCACCGGTATGCCCCGGCGAACGGCGCAGGACACGATTGCGGCGTTGGCTGACCTGGATATCGTGTGTGAATTCGAACAGGAAGACGGCGCCCGCAACCATGCCGGGCACTATCGGATTCGCGACTGGGGCGCGATTGATCGGGGGTGGATCGAGGTGAATCTCGACCAGATCAAGCGGGTTCTGGGTTATCCCTGAGTTTGGCGGTGGCTGGTCTGGCGCTATCGGGAGCAAGCCCCCTCCCACAGTTTGAATGTATTCACACATTCAAACTGTGGGAGGGGGCTTGCCCCCGATGGCGGCCTTAAGCGCGCCGCATACCAATATGTGGAATGTCATCCTCCAGGTATTCCTCACCCGCGACCACAAACCCATACCGCCCGTAATAGCCCTGCAAATGCGCCTGGGCTGACAGGAAGATCGGCGTCTCAGGCCAGGTCTCCTCAATCTGCTTGAGAGTTTCTTCCATCATCTCGTGCCCCAGCCCGGTACCCCGTGCCGCCGGTGCGACGATCACCCGACCGATAACCACATCGCCACCTTGGGATTCCGGATCCAGCAGGCGCAGGTAGGCCATCAGTTCATCGTCTTTCCAAGCCATCAGGTGGTGGGTATCACCCGTCAGATCCTGCCCGTCGATGTCCTGATAAACGCACTTCTGCTCGACAACGAAAACCTCACAGCGCAAGCGCAGGATGGCGTATAGCTGCTCCTTGCCCAGGTCGGTGTGATGTTTGCAGACCCAATCGACTGTCATGGTGTGTTCTCACGTAAATGTCTGTTTTGGATAGTAGGCGCGACGGGCTTCGGTGTCTAAATCAACTATTTTTGTGAATGAAATCAATTTGCCACTATTGAGTGCAGGCGGCGGCCGTTTCTTTGTGTAATCTGAGCTAATGTTAGAACCTCAGGCGCAGCCTGAGCTAAGGCCACCGCCTGTCCGCCAAGGATTTTGAGCATGCCGCGATTCTCTCGTGCCGTTGCTTTGATTGGAGTGTTGCTGCTGGCAACGCCTGCATGTGCACAGCGCCTGCGCCTGGTCGCGGATGCCTGGCCGCCCTTTACCGATGCCACGCTGATCAACGGGGGCTTGGCCACTGATATTGTCAGCACGGCCCTGGCGCGCGCGGGCTATGCCAGCGATTTCGAGCAGGTGCCCTGGGCTCGCGCGCTGATGGGCGTGGGTGACGGGCGCTATGACGTGCTGGTCAACGCCTGGTACGACGACGCGCGTACGCACTTGGGGCAATTCTCCGGCGAATACCTGCTCAACCGCGTGCGTTTTATCAAGCGCCGTGACGACCCCATCGAGTTTCAGAACCTGCAGCAACTGCACGACTATCCCATCGCGGTGGTACGTGGTTATGCGTATTCAGCGGCGTTCGATGGGGATGCGCAGTTGCAGAAAGTGCCTGTGCATAACTTCGCCATGGCCGTGCGCATGCTGGCGGCGCAGCGGGTGCGGCTGACGGTGGAGGATGAATATGTGGCGCGCTTTTACCTGGCACGGGAGTCGGCCCGGGTGCGTAATACGGTGGAGTTCCTGCCCCAGCCGCTGAGTGAAAACAGCCTGCATATTCTGGTGAGCCTGAAGAACCCTGAGCACGCGCAGATCGTGGCGAGCTTTGACCGGGAGATTGCCAAGATGAAGGTCGATGGCAGTTATGCGCGGTTGATGAAGGCCCATGGCATGTAGTGCCTGTGCGGGCCTCATCGGGAGCAAGTCGAATCGTCGTACCGCCCCTCCCACATTTGGACCGTGTGAATCCGATCAAGTGTGGGAGGGGCTTGCCCCCGATAGCGGCCTAAGCCGCGCTGGTATCTTTGATCAGGTGCGCCGCCAAGGTGCGCAACGGCCCCAACTGCCGGCAAATCAAGGCCAACTGTGTCTGCACCAATCGCTGCCCTTCATCAATCTCATCCGGCATCTGCTCCAAGTCCGCCGCCAGGGCTTCCTCGGCGTCGCTCTGGATCGCAATGGGTTGCTTGTTGGCCAAACCAGTCGCGATTTCATCGATGCTCGCAGCGAGGGTTTTACCCGCGCCGTCGATCAGATGCTCGCGCACCTCAGCCGGCAATGGCGTATCGCGGTGGGCTCCGAGGCCTGACAAGTAGCTGAGCAAGGTGTGGGACAACACCAGGAAACGGAAGCCCACATCCGCCTCCTTACGGAAATGCCCCGGCTCCATCAACATGTTCGCCAGCGTGGTGGACAGCGCCGCATCGGCGTTGTGCGCGTTGCGGCGGGCCAGGCGATAGGCCAGGTCGTCGCTTTTGCCGGCGGCGTATTGCTGCATGATCTGGCGCAGGTAGATGCTGTTGCATGTCAGGGTGTTGGCCAGCACTTTGTTCAGGCGACGGCCTTGCCAGTCCGGCAGGAACAGGAACACGGCCAGGCCGGCGATCAAACTGCCGAGCAAGGTATCGAACAGCCGTGGCAAAAACAGCCCGTAGCCATCCCCCACCTGGTTAAAGCAGAACAGCACCATCAGGGTGATTGCTGCCGTGGCCAGGGTGTAGCGGGTGGTGCGGTTGATAAAGAACACCAGGCCGGCAGCGATGGCGAACATCGATTGCACCAAGGGGCTTGGGAACAGGTCGAACAGCGCCCAGGCCACGGTGAGGCCGATAGCGGTGCCGATGATCCGCTGGCCGAGCTTGCGCCGCGTCGCACCGTAGTTGGGCTGGCACACAAACAGGGTGGTGAGGATGATCCAATAACCTTGGGAGGCGTGGATGGCATGCAAGGTGCCGTAGCCGATGGTCAGCGCCAGTGACAGGCGCAACGCGTGTCGGAACAGCAGCGACGTCGGCGTGAGTTGGGTGCGCAGGCGCGTCCACATTTCCTTGAGGTTGCGCGGCGCGCGGTCCAACAGGTTGCTGTCGGTGGCGTCGGCCAGGGCGTCGGGGTTGCTCGCGTCGCCGAGCAGGCGGTCAAGGGTGGACAGGTTGGCCGCCAGGGCGCGCAACGAACGCAGCAGGCCTCGCCAGGCCGGGTTGCTCTGGATGCGCAAGTGTTCCAGGGAGGCGTTCAGGTCGCTCAGGGCTTCGGCGAAGCTGTCGTCATAGATGAACGGTTGGCGCAGTTGGATCGACTCGGCCAGGGCCTGGCAGGCCTTACCTTGTTGGCGCAGCAAGCGCTGACAGCGGAACAGCACATCGCTGTGGAAGAACGCATCGGCCAGGGCGTTGTAAGGGTAGTGGGATGAGCTGGCGCGTTCGTGGATGTCCTGGGCCAGGAAATACAGCTTGAGGTAGCGACTGACCTTCGACCCCGGTCGGCCATTGCCCACGCGGTGCAGGATGATTTCTTTCGCGGCATTCAGCGCGGCCACCACCCGGCCATTTTGCTGGGCAAGTTCCAGGCGGCGCGCCTCCACATCCAACTGGCGGATTGGTTCAAACAGCGACGACTTGAGCTTGAGGTAGCGCCCCAACTCGCGGAACAGCCGCGCCAGGCTCTGCTGCACCGGCTGGTTGGAAAACAGCGCCTGCCACAGCACCGACAACGCGCCGTACCAGGCCGCACCGGCCACCAGCAGCAACGGCTCATGCCAGAAATCACTGACGGCGCCGCCGCGCTGGTCCACGCCGATCATGGTGTAGACCGACAGGATCAAGGTGGCCGACGCAATCGCGCCATAGCGTTCGCCCAGCGCCCCGAGCATCGTCAGGCCGAACGTCGCCAGAGCCAGGGAGATGGCGAAAATCCAGGGGTAAGGGAACAGCAATTCCACCGACAGCGCGGCGATGCTGAAGCACACCAGCGTTACTGCCAGGGCATTGAGGCGGCCCTGCCAACTGTCGTCGGTCTCAGCCAGGGCGCTGGCGATAATCCCCAGGAACAGCGGGATCAGCAGCGTCATTTCATCCTGATACCAGCACAGCGCCATGCTGCCGGTGAGGGCGATGAATACCCGAATGCTGTAACTGAATTTATCCAGCGCCCACAGGCGCCGCATAGACTGCTTGAACGAGGTCGATGACATGAAGTCGTGTGTCTTCCGGGACGATGCCGTTAAATTGAGCCATCAGTGACGCCACGGCAAGGGTGGTGATCACATCTGACAACAAATTATTCGCAGGCACACCTCAAATCAAAATGTGGGAGGGGACTTGCCCCCGATTGCAGTGTGTCAGCCAGAATATCGGTGACTGATACACCGCTATCGAGGGCAAGCCCCCTCCCACATTTTTTACTGCGTCGTATCAAACAAACTGCGCGGCCGCGTAGCCGGAAGCCCACGCCCACTGGAAGTTAAACCCGCCCAGGTGACCGGTCACGTCCAGTACTTCGCCAATAAAGTACAAGCCAGGGCTTTTCAGCGATTCCATGGTTTTGGACGAGACTTCCCGCGTGTCCACCCCACCCAACGTCACCTCGGCGGTGCGATAGCCCTCGGTGCCCGCTGGCACCAGCTGCCAGCTCCCCAGCTTCTGCGCGATGTCGGCTATTTCGGCGTGGGTGTACTGCTTCATCGGCTTGGACGCAAACCAGGTGTCCGCCAGCAGGTTGGCCATCTTCTTGGTGAAGATCTCACCCAGCAGGGTTTTCAGCTCGCTGTTGGGGCGCTCGACCTGTTGCTGTTGCAGCCAGGTGTGGGCGTCGTGGTCGGGCAGCAGGTTGATTTCCACGGTGTCGCCGGATTCCCAATAGGAGGAAATCTGCAAGATCGCCGGACCGCTCAGGCCACGGTGGGTAAACAGAATGTTCTCGCGAAAGCTCTGGTCGTTGCAGCTGACCAGACAGTCCACGGAGGTGCCGGACAACTCGCCGCACAAGTCCTTGAGCTGATCAGTGATGGTGAACGGCACCAGCCCGGCGCGGGTTGGCAGCAGTTCGTGACCGAATTGCTTGGCCACTTGATAACCAAAACCGGTGGCGCCCAGGGTCGGAATCGACAAGCCGCCGGTGGCGATCACCAGGGATTCGCAGCGCAACTCACCCAGCGTGGTTTGCAACTGGTAGCCGCCGTCGACCTTGGCAATCTCCTGGATCGACGTGTCCAAGTGCATGCTCACGCCGGTCTGGATGCATTCGTCGAGCAGCATGCCGAGGATGTCGCTGGACTTGTTATCGCAGAACAACTGGCCCAGCTTCTTCTCGTGATACGGCACGCCGTGCTTGGCCACCAGCCCGATAAAGTCCCACTGGGTGTAGCGGGCCAGGGCGGATTTGCAGAAGTGCGCGTTGTGCGAGAGGAAGTTGGCCGGCTCGGTGTACATATTGGTGAAATTGCAGCGGCCACCGCCGGACATCAGGATCTTCTTGCCGGCCTTGTTCGCATGGTCGATCAGCATCACCTTGCGCCCGCGCCCGGCGGCGGTCAGTGCGCACATCAAGCCTGCGGCGCCGGCGCCAATGATCACAACTTCGGTCGAGCGCAAAACGGTGTCCTCATACAAATTCTGATTTGGAATGCAATTAATGTAGGAGGGGGCTTGCCCCCGATAGCGGCGGTTCAGTCACAGCTATATTGACTGACACTCCGCTATCGGGGGCAAGCCCCCTCCCACATTGGATCTCCATATAGGTCGGAGATGGTGTTACAGGATCCGAACGCGCAACGAACGGCCTTTGATCTTGCCGTCATTCAAACGCTGCAACGCTTGCTTGGCGATTCCGCGCTCAACAGCCACAAAGGCCTGGAAGTCAAAGATCGCGATCTTGCCGACCTGGGCACCCGGGATGCCGGCTTCGCCGGTCAGTGCGCCGAGGATGTCGCCCGGACGTACTTTGTCTTTACGGCCTGCGGCGATGCACAGGGTGCTCATCACCGGCAGCAACGGACCGCCGCTTTGCGGCTTGAGGTTGTCCAGTTGGTCCCAGTTCAGCGGCGACTTCTGCAGTTGCTCGATGGCCTGGGCGCGGTGCGCTTCGGACGGCGCCACCAGGCTGATTGCGATGCCGGTCTCGCCCGCACGACCGGTACGGCCCACGCGGTGGATGTGGATTTCCGAGTCGCGAGCCAGTTCGACGTTGATCACCATGTCCAGCGCGTCAATGTCCAGGCCACGGGCGGCGACGTCGGTGGCGACCAGCACCGAGGTGCTGCGGTTGGCGAACATCGCCAGCACCTGGTCACGGTCGCGCTGTTCCAGGTCGCCATGCAGGCCAACGGCGGAAATGCCCTTGGACGTCAGGTGGTCGACGGTTTCCTGTACTTGCTGCTTGGTGAAGCAGAACGCCACGCAGGAAGCCGGGCGGAAATGCGCCAGCACCTTGGTCACGGCGTCCATGCGTTCTTCCGGGGAGATCTCGTAGAAACGCTGCTCGATCTGGTCGTCGGAGTGGAACGCTTCGGCTTTCACTTGCTGCGGCGCGCGCATGAACTTCGAGGCCAACTGCTTGATGCTCACCGGGTAGGTGGCCGAGAACAGCAGGGTTTGGCGGCGTGGTGGGGTCTTGCTGATGATGTCTTCGATCGCGTCGTAGAAGCCCATGTCGAGCATGCGGTCGGCTTCATCGAGGATCAGGGTGTTCAAGCCGTCCAGCACCAGCGAACCTTTGCGCAGGTGTTGCTGGATGCGGCCCGGGGTGCCGACGATCACGTGGGCGCCGTGCTCAAGGGAGGCGATCTGCGGACCGAGGGACACGCCGCCGCACAGGGTCAGGACCTTGATGTTGTCTTCGGCGCGGGCCAGGCGACGGATTTCTTTGGCGACCTGGTCGGCCAGTTCACGCGTCGGGCACATCACCAGCGCCTGGCAGCCGAAGTAGCGCGGGTTGATCGGGTTCAACAGGCCGATACCGAATGCAGCGGTCTTGCCGCTGCCGGTCTTGGCCTGGGCAATCAGGTCCAGCCCTTTGAGGATCACCGGCAAGCTTTGCGCCTGGATCTGCGTCATCTCGACATAACCCAGCGAGTCGAGGTTAGCCAGCATGGCGGCGGACAGGGGCAAAGTATTAAAAGCGGTGGCGATGGTAGTCACGGGACTGGCTCTGCAAAACAAAATGTCGCGCAGTGTACCAGCCCTGTGGGAATTTCCCCGCAAGTTCTAGACGAGACGCCGCTTAATGCTCGATATGTTGGTCCGGGTTGACCACCCGTTTGCCGTCTGTTGGCGACAGTTGCAGGAAGATCGCCGCCGCCAGCATCGCCATGATGCCCACGGTGAGGAAGGTCAACTGGAAGGCGCCCAACACACTTTCCACGCCATCATTGCCCGATTCGGCAGTGAAGCCGCCGAGCAGCGCACCGGCGCAGGCCACGCCCAGGCTCAGAGACAGTTGCGCCACCACCGAAAGCAAACTGTTGCCGCTGCTGGCCTGAGCGTCGTCGAGGTCGATCAGGGTCACGGTGTTCATGGCGGTGAATTGCAGGGAGTTGATCGCCCCCAGCACCGCGAGCATGCCCAGCAGCAAAGGGTAGGGCGTCTGTTCCGTAACCAGACCCATGCTGGCGAGCATCATCCCCAGCGCCAGGGTATTGCCGGTGAGCACGATGCGATAACCCAGGCGCTCGATCAACGGACGCGCCACGGACTTGGCAAACATCGCCGCCGCCGCCAGGGGCAGCATGCTCATACCGGCTTGCGATGGCGAATAACCCAGCGCTACCTGCAACAACAGCGGCACCAGGAACGGCAGCGCGCCGCTGCCCAAGCGGGCGAACAGGTTGCCCAGAATGCCCACCGCAAACGTGCGCGTCTTGAACAGCACCGGCGAGAACAGCGCATTGTCGATATGCCCGGCCCGCAGCCAATACGCCGCCAGGCACGCCAGCCCGCCGAACAGCAGCAACATCACCCGCAGGTGCGGAAGGTGCAGTTCGCCCAGGCCTTCCATAGCGATGGTGATCAACACCATCGCCGCGCCGAACAGCAAAAAGCCGAGGCCATCGAAGCGTGTGCGCTCGCTGCCGCGCAGGTCGGGGATGAATTTCCACACGGCGTAGCAGCCGATCATGCCCACCGGCAGGTTGATCAGGAAGATCCAGTGCCAGGTTAGGTATTGCACCATCCAGCCGCCCATGGTCGGGCCGAGCAATGGGCCGAGCAGGCCAGGAATGGTGATGAAGCCCATGATCCGCACCAGCTCGGAGCGCGGGTAAGCACGGAGAACGACCAGCCTTCCGACCGGCAGCATCAGCGCGCCGCCCAAGCCTTGGATCACCCGCGCACCCACCAGCATGGTCAGGCTGCTGGACAAGGCGCACAGCAAGGAGCCGATGCTGAACAGCATGATCGCGCCAAAGAAGATTTTCTTAGTGCCGAAGCGGTCGGCAATCCAGCCGGACGCCGGGATCAGCAGGGCGACGGTGAGCATGTAGGCGATCACCACACCTTGCATACGCAGCGGGTTCTCGGCGAGGTCCCGCGCCATTGCCGGCAGCGCCGTATTCAGAATCGTCCCGTCCAGCGACTGCATGAAGAAGGCAATCGCCACCACCCAGGGGAGCCAGCGGGCGGTCTTGTCATCGAGCGGGACGCGATTCGGCATGGGAACCCTTTTGTTAGCAGGCTATGTGTTGGCGATTATGCGCCATTCGTCGCGCTTTTTCCCACTGGCGGTTCGTCTAAGTCCGACAACACCGCGTGCTCGCCTACCAAAAAATTCAGCAGCGCGCGGTGCACCGATAACGCGGCCTCGCGGGACTCCAGATCAAGCAAATGACCGGTGTGCTCGGCCACTGCAAAGCTGCTGCGGGCCACGTAATGCTTGAATAGCTGGGCTTCGGCGGCCGGGGTGTATTCGTCCAGGGCGCCGTTGAGGAAATGCACCGGCGTTTCAATCTGCCGCAGTGCTGGCAGGTAGTTGCCGTCGCCCAGACCGAGTACCTGATGGATATGGAAGCGCGCCTGGCGGTACTCGGTGGTGGCCATGGTCGACAGGTGACGGTGGTTATTTCGCTTGAGCCGGGGCGAGAGGTATTTGCCGACCGTCTCGTTGAGCAAGTGGCCGACAGCGGATTTGTCATCGGCCTCGATCAGCACACGCACGCGCTCCACGTAGTCGAGCATGGGTTGGTTGAGGTTGGGCGCCAGGGCCATCACCACAGAGCTTTCGATGGACGGCGGGTTGTGCGCGAGGGTCAGCAGCGTGGAGATGCCACCCCAGGAGGCCGATACTAGGTGGTTGACCTCGAAGCGTTCCACCAGGGCGCGCAGCATCTGCACTTCGTCGTCTTTGGTCACTAGGTCCAGGTCGGTGTTGTGCTCGCGGGAATAGCCGGAGAATGGCAAATCGAAGAGCAGCACATTGAAATGCTCGGCCAGGCATTTGCTGGTGCGGGCGAAGGAGCGGGTGGTGGAGAGCGCGCCATTGACCATCAGTACCGTTTTCTTTTGCGGGTCGTGACCCAGTTGCTCCATGTGAACGTTGTAGTGTTTGAACAGCTTTTGTATGACGAAACTTCCATGGTTCATCGCAGTACTTCCAGTATGTGGCGGTATGCCACTAGCTGTTATAGCGAGGTTTTTTGCAGGCGACAACAGGCCGCCCGTGCAAACGGACAGGAAGAGAATTTACGGTAGGAAGGGCCGAAACCGGGATGTCTGAAATCAGCACAAAACACTGTGGGAGGGCCTCCTCCCACAGGCATTTGATGTTTAGAGAGTCAGGGTCAGGCGTTTTACCAAAGCCCCCGGCAACAGGTTGGATGCAGTGTTGCGCTGTCCGTAGGTGCTGGCCGACAGCAGCAACTCGCGCTCAGCGGTGAGGGCTTCCAACTGCGAGCCGAGCAGGCTGTAGACGCTGTCATCAAACCGCATGGTGCTGACCGGCGCTTTGATCTCGCCGTCTTCCACCCAGAACGTGGCGAAGCGCGTCATGCCGGTGAGGCGGGCGGCGGGCAGGTCTGAATAGTTCAGGTACCACAGGTTGCTGATGTACAGCCCGGTGCCGAGTTGTTTGAGGATGTCAGCTTCGGCCAGGCTGCCCGCTGCCATCTGCAAGGCACTGGGGGATTCGTCGCTGCTGGCGCCGTTGGTGCTGAGACCATATTCGGCGGCACTGCGCGAGTTAACCAGTTGGCCTTCGGCCTTGCCCGCGTTGATCAGCGTGACATCGCCGCGCGGGTAGCCCTCGCTGGAAAACGCCTGGCTCAGGGAGCCGCTGACGTGTTCGTTCACTGTTACCAGCGGGCTGAGGTGTTGCTCGCCCGCGTACAGCTTTTGCAGTGAGCTGCCTTTGCTGGCGATGGCCTGTGCGGAGAAACCACCCCAAGTGATGATGCTGATGATTTCTTCCAGCGCCGCCGGGGCGAGGTAGGCGCGATACTGCCCGGGCGCCAGGGTGTGCAACGGTCGACCGAGGAACTCAAGCTGGTTGCGGGCCTGTTCCAAGCGGCGGGCAAACTCGGCGCTGTCCCAGGTGTGCCCGGCATAGTTGGCCTTTACCGCTTCGCCGTTGGCATGGAACAGGCTGAAGTCGAAGTTGAAGCTATTGGCCTGGTGCCAGCCGAATGCCCCATCGGAACTGGCAAAGCCACGGCTGATCGGCCCGGCGGCGTAGATGCCGACCAAGTCCACGCCGTCAGTGGCCTGGCTGATGTCCTCCAGCACGAGGGCCAGGTCGGGCAACGGCTGGGCCTGTTCGTTGTGGCTGTGCCAGGCATCGTGGTTGAGCAACAGATACGGGTCATGGGGCAGCAACGGCAAGGTTTCGCGCAGTTGTTGCAGGCCATCGGCGAGGCGCTGGCGGTCCAGCTCAGGCGTGCCGGCCAGGGTGATAGCGAGGTCGGCGTGGCGGCCATCGTTGATCAGTTTCAGGTTGAGGCTGGCCTGTTGCACTTGTCCGGCCTGGCGCACCTTGGCGTGGTTGAACCGCACGAACTCGGACGCCTCGGCCGCATAGCTCAGGTGAAATTGTTCCTTTTCGGTGATGGCCTGCTTGAGCCACTCCACCAATGCCTTGAAGGTATTCATCAGGCATCTCCCCCAAATACGTCAATGTTGCTGAACACACACGCGGGTGAGGCGTGGCCGACACGGATCACCTGGTTGGGTTCGCCCTTGCCGCAGTTCGGCGTGCCCAGCACCTTGGTGGTGCTGGCGTCACCCACGGCGCTGAGCTTGCGCCAGAACTGCGCGGAAATAGCTCGGTAGTTGGGATTCTTCACCACGCCCTTGAGCTCACCGTTTTCAATCAACTGGCCCCATTCGCAGCCGAACTGGAATTTGTTGCGCGCATCGTCGATGGACCAAGAACGGTTAGTCGACATCAGGATGCCGTTTTCGATGCCGCCAATCAGTTGCGCCAGGCTCTTGTCGCCGGCTTCGATATTCAGGTTGGCCATGCGGTCGATCGGCGCGCGGTTCCAACTGCTGGCGCGGCTGTTGGCTACGCCGCTCATGCCGGATCGAAATTGCGACAGCGCCCCACCCAGCGGCTTGATCAACAGCCCTTCGCGTATCAGGAATTGCTTGCTGGCGGCGGTGCCGTCGTCGTCATGGCTGTAGCTGGCGAGCTGCTCGGGAATGTTCGGGTCGAACGTCACATTGAGCAGCTTGGAGCCGTATTGCAGGTGGCCAAAGTCGCTGGCCTTCACAAAACTGGTGCCGGCGTAGTTGCGCTCATCGCCGAGAATACGGTCCAGTTCCAGCGGGTGGCCGATGGACTCGTGGATCTGCAGGATCATCTGGTCAGGCATCAGCAGCAGGTCGCGCGGGCCTTGGGGCGTGTTCGGCGCCAGCAGCAGTTGCAGGGCTTCGTCGGCAATGCGCGGGGCCGCGCCGACCAGGCCGAAACGGTTGATCACCTCAAAGCCGCCTTGCTGGCCAAAGTTGCTGCCGCCGAGGGTGCGGGTCTGGCTGTCGTTGCCGTCAAAGGCTGTAACGTTGACGCCAGGGAACACAAAACGCTGGGCCTGGCGCAGCTCGGCGCCGGCAGTGTTGAGGTAGATCTGCTCGACGTGGGTCAGACCCAGGCTGACGTCCCAACTGACCAGGCGCTCGTCCTTGGGCACGGCGGCCGATTCGTCGCCAAGCAGGTGATAGCAGTCACTTAGGGACGGGAAGGCTTGGTCGAGGTCAGGCGACAGATAGTCGGCGATGTCGCTGGAGACGTGTTGGTCGCGCACATCCAGCAGGGCGTGAGGCTTGATCTGCCGGGCTTGCTGTTCGGCGCGCTCAAGGGCGGCTTGCAGGCCGGCAAGGGAAATGTCGTTGGTCGCGGCGTAGGCTTCGACACCGTTGAGACGCACGGTGAGCATGGCGCCTTCGTCGTTGCTCAAGTGTGGCGGTTCGGCGACGTTCTTGCGCACCGACAGGTACTGGCCGGATTCGCGAACGTAGCGTAGGGAGAAGAAATCGGCGGTAGTGCGCAGGGCACTGAAATGCCGTTTGAGTGTGGCGTGGTGTTCGAACATGGGGCCTTCCTTGTGGGCAGCTCAGCGCGGGCAGGCAAACAGAGTAGGCCTGGGCTGGGGGCTGATCAAGGAAAGTGTAGAGGTAAGGTTTGCAGTGCCTGATAGGGCCCTATCGGGGGCAAGCCCTCTCCCACATTTGATTTGTGAATACATTCAAATGTGGGAGGGGGCTTGCCCCGATGAAGGCACCGCAGTGAATCAGTTACTGCGCAGTCGGCCCCACTTCACGCAACGGCTTGCCACGCACCGGCGCATCGCCTGCCACGTAGTAATCCGCCGTGCTGCGCGGCAGCGGCTGGCGACCACGGATCTTGTCGGCGATTTTTTCGGCGATCATGATCGTCGGCGCGTTCAGGTTACCGGTGGTGATGATCGGCATGATCGAGGCATCGACCACACGCAGACCTTGCATGCCATGCACGCGACCTTCGCCATCCACCACGGCCATTTCGTCGGTGCCCATCTTGCACGAGCAGGATGGGTGGAACGCGGTTTCGGCGTGCTCGCGGATGAACTTGTCCAACTGCTCATCGGTTTGCACGTCGATGCCCGGGCTGATTTCGCGGCCACGGTATTGATCGAGGGCCGGCTGCTGCATGATTTCACGGGTCAGGCGAATGCCATCGCGGAATTCCTGCCAGTCCTGCTCGGTGGCCATGTAGTTGAAGAGGATGCTCGGGTAGTCCCGTGGGTTCTTCGACTTCAGTTGTACGCGGCCACGGCTCGGCGAGCGCATGGAGCCCATGTGTGCCTGGAAACCGTGCTCTTTCACACCGTTGCTGCCGTTGTAGTTAATCGCTACCGGCAGGAAGTGGTACTGGATGTTCGGCCATTCGAATTCTTCACGGGTACGGATAAAACCGCCCGCTTCGAACTGGTTGCTGGCGCCGATACCGGTGCCGTTGAACAGCCATTCGGCACCGATGGCCGGCTGGTTGTACCAGAGCAGCGACGGGTACAGCGACACCGGCTGAGTGCACGCATATTGCAGGTACAGCTCAAGGTGGTCCTGCAGGTTTTCGCCGACGCCAGGCAGGTCATGGACCACCGGGATGTCGAGGCTTTCCAGCAATTTGGCCGGGCCCACGCCGGAGCGTTGCAGCAGTTGCGGCGAAGCGATTGCGCCGCTGCACACCAGCACTTCTTTACGCGCACGGGCTTCAACGCGCTCTTCGGCGGCACCGATCAGGTAACGCACGCCAACGGCACGCTTGCCTTCGAACAAGACTTTGTCGGTGAGGGCGTGGGTGACGATGGTCAGGGTCGAACGCTTCTTGGCCGTGTCCAGGTAACCGCGCGCGGTGCTGGCGCGACGGCCGTTAGGCGTGACGGTACGGTCCATCGGGCCGAAGCCTTCCTGCTGGTAGCCGTTCAAGTCTTCGGTACGCGGGTAACCGGCCTGCACGCCCGCTTCAACCATGGCGTGGAACAGCGGGTTATTGCCGGCTTTAGGCGTGGTCACGCTGACCGGGCCATCGCCGCCATGCCAGTCGTTCGGGCCGATGTCGCGGGTTTCAGCCTTGCGGAAATACGGCAGGCAATCGAGGTAGCTCCAGTCTTCCAGACCTGGCAGCTTCGACCAGTTGTCGTAGTCCATGGCGTTGCCGCGGATGTAGCACATGCCGTTGATCAGCGAAGAGCCACCCAGGCCCTTGCCGCGACCGCATTCCATCCGACGGCCGTCCATGTGTGGCTCTGGATCGGTCTCGTAGGCCCAGTTGTAGCGGCGGCCTTGCAGTGGGAACGCCAGGGCGGCGGGCATTTGGGTACGGAAGTCGAGGCGGTAGTCGGGGCCGCCGGCTTCCAGCAGCAGGACGGTGACGCCTTCGTCTTCGGTCAGACGGGTCGCCAGGGTATTACCGGCGGAGCCGGCACCCACAATGATGTAGTCGTATTCTTGGGACATAAATGCACCCTCTTTGATGTGTGGTCAGGTCGGGCCTCATCGGGGGCAAGCCCCCTCCCACATGTGATCGGGTTCACACCGTCAAAGGTGGGAGGGGGCTTGCCCCCGATGGCGGCCTCAAAGGCAACGCAAGGCTCGGGTCTTAGAACACCGAGGCGTAATCGCCCAGCTCAACCTGTACCGATTTGATGCGGGTGAAGTTATTCAGCGAGCTGATGCCGTTCTCACGGCCAACACCCGATTGCTTGTAGCCGCCGACCGGCATTTTTGCGTCGGACTCGCCCCAAGCGTTGATCCAGCAGATACCCGCTTCCAGTTGATGAATCACGCGGTGAGCGCGGTTCAGGTCTTTGGTGACCAGGCCGGCGGCCAGACCGAAGTCGGTGTCGTTGGCGCGGCGGATCACTTCTTCTTCGGTTTCGTAGGTGAGGATGCTCATCACCGGGCCGAAGATTTCTTCACGCACGATCACCATGTCGTCGGTGCAGTCGGTGAAGACAGTCGGTGCCACGAATGCGCCTTTGGCGAAGTCGCCGTCGGTCAGGCGGTCGCCGCCGCACAGCAGGCGGGCGCCTTGCTCTTTGCCTTTGGCGATGTAGCCCAGCACGCTTTCCATGTGGGCGAAGCTGACCAGCGGACCGAAGTTGGTGTTGTCGTCTTGCGGGTCGCCAACGCGGATGCGCGCAACACGCTCAACGATCTTGGCTTCGAACGCCGCTTGCAGGTGCTTAGGCACGAACACACGAGTGCCGTTGGTGCAGACCTGACCGGAGCTGTAGAAGTTGGCCATCATCGCGATGTCGGCCGCACGATCCAGGTCGGCGTCTTCGAACACGATCAGCGGCGACTTGCCGCCCAGTTCCATGGTCACTTCTTTGAGCGAAGAGCTCGACGCGCTGGCCATGACTTTCTTGCCGGTGTCGGTGCCGCCGGTGAACGAGACTTTCTCGATGCGTGGGTGCTCGGTCAGCCAGGTGCCGACTTCACGGCCGCTGCCGGTCAGTACGTTGAACACGCCAGCTGGAACGCCAGCCTCGGTGTAGATCTCGGCCAGTTTCAAGGTGGTCAGCGAAGTGACTTCGCTTGGCTTGAAGATCATCGCGTTACCGGCAGCCAGGGCCGGTGCGGATTTCCACAGGGCGATCTGGATCGGGTAGTTCCACGCGCCGATACCGGCGACCACGCCCAGCGGTTCGCGGCGGGTGTAGACAAACGAGGTGTCGCGCAGTGGGATCTGCTCGCCTTCGATGGCTGGCACCAGGCCTGCGTAGTATTCCAATACGTCAGCGCCGGTGACGATGTCGACGTACTTGGTTTCGGAGAAGGATTTGCCGGTGTCCAGAGTTTCCAGGGCGGCCAGCTCGTCGTTGCGCTCGCGCAGGATATCGACGGCACGACGCAGGATGCGCGAACGCTCCATGGCGGTCATGGCGGCCCAGATTTTCTGGCCTTTTTCAGCGCTGACCACGGCACGTTCAACGTCTTCTTTCGTTGCGCGTTGCACTTGGGCGAGAACTTCACCGTTAGCCGGGTTGATGGCTTCGAAGGTGGCATCGCTGCCAGCGTCGCTGTAGCCGCCGTCAATGTAGAGTTTTTGCAGGTCGAAACGGGCCATAAAGTCCTCGCAAGTGCATAAGTGGTTGGCGTTACCCGCCGCTAAGTGGGCCATAAGGGTGTGGCAACACTGAGCGGCAGACGTTCAGGGGTTGAGCGTTTATAAGGGCTCTAACTCACCTGCTTGGCCAATTGGAAATCCATGTATTCGTAAGCGATCCGTTGCGCTTGCGCCGTGTCGAAAGCGTCTCCCGACAGGGCGCCGCGCAACCACAAACCGTCGATCAACGCCGCCAGGCCTCGGGCTGCTTTGCGTGCATGCGGCAGCGGCAGCGTTCGGCGGAACTGGCAGCACAGGTTGGAATACAGACGTTGATCGTTGATCCGCTGCAACCTGTGCAATGACGGGTGGTGCATGCTGGTTGCCCAGAAGGCCAACCAGGTTTTCATTGCCGGGCCGTTGACCTGGCTGGCATCGAAGTTGCCCTCGATGATCACCTGAAGGTGTGCCCGTGGGCTGTCGTCCGTGAGCGCAAGCCTGCGTTCGTGGACGTTCTCAATCAGCGCGTTCATCAGGTAGCGCATCGTCGCTGCAATAAGGCCGTTCTTGTCCTTGAAGTAGTGACTGATGATGCCGTTCGAAACGCCGGCCAAACGGGCGATCAGCGCAATGCTGGCATCTCCCATTCCGACCTGATCGATGGCCGTCAACGTGGCTTCGATCAACTGTTGGCGGCGTATGGGTTGCATACCGACCTTGGGCATGTAGCACCTCTCCTTAGGCCTGCCGACGGGCGATGAACGTTCGTCGACTTGAAGGCCAGTCTATTTTGTTTTGATTGAACGTTCAATCAACAAAGAATAAGCTCTGCGACAAATGGTCGCTGCCTACAGGTATTTCCTACGTGAGGGCGGCGACATCTGACACCTGGGAAACCCTTGAAACAGGCCGCATAAGCGCCTGGCACCGCATCGACGGGGCGCAAGAATTTTCGGGGTGTCTTTATAACACCCGTCCGTCGACTGCCGAAAAATCGATGGCCTGGGATAACCGTTGCCTTGTGTTTCTCTCTCGCACTGCCCGGAGCATCTGCGCCATGAGTTCTGCCTCTCTTATAAAGACCCCGCCGGAAAAGGTGCGGGTCAACGGTTGGGTGTTCTACACCTCCACCGCGCTGATTCTGTTGTTGACTGCCATTCTGATCATCGCCCCGCAGGAGGCCGGGCGCATGCTCGGCGTAGCCCAGGCGTGGCTTTCCAAAAGCTTCGGCTGGTACTACATGGTGGTCATCGCCGCCTATCTCGTATTCGTAGTCGGCCTGGCGTTTTCGTCCTACGGCAAGTTGAAACTGGGCAGCAAGGACGACACCCCGGATTTCAGCTACGGCGCCTGGGCCGGCATGTTGTTCTCGTCGGGCATCGGCATCTCGCTGCTGTACTTCGGCGCCTCGGAGCCGTTGGATCACTACTTCAACCCGCCTGAAGGCGCGGCCGCCAGCAATGGCGCCGCTCGCCAGGCGTTGCAACTGACCTTCCTGCATTGGGGCCTGCATGGCTGGGCGATCTACGCCTTGGTCGGCCTGGCCGTGGCGTACTTTGCGTACCGCCATAACCAGCCGCTGGCGTTGCGTTCGGCGTTGTACCCGCTGATGGGCGAGCGTTGGGTCAAAGGCGCGGCGGGCCACGCGGTGGACGGTTTCGGCATGTTCGTGACCCTGCTGGGCCTGGTAACCAACCTGGGGATCGGTTCGTTGCAGGTGTCGTCCGGGTTGGAAAACCTGTTCGGCATGGAACACAGCAACACCAACCTGCTCATCGTGATCATCGTGATGAGCACCGTCGCCACCATCGCTGCCGTGTCGGGTGTGGAGAATGGCATTCGTCGCCTGTCCAACCTCAACATCGTGCTGTTCAGCGGTTTGCTGATCTTCGTCCTGCTGTTCGGCCCGACCCTGCACTTGCTCAATGGCTTGGTGCAGAACACCGGTGATTACCTCAACGGCATCGTGCTGAAGACATTTGACCTGTATGTGTATGAAGGCGACGGTGAAAAAACCGAGCGCTGGATGGGCCTGTGGACGCTGTTCTACTGGGCCTGGTGGATTTCCTGGGCGCCATTTGTAGGTATGTTCATCGCGCGTATTTCCCGTGGTCGCACGGTGCGTGAACTGGTGGCCGGCGTGCTGCTGATCCCGCTGGGCTTTACCCTGGCGTGGCTGTCGATCTTTGGTAACTCGGCGCTGGACCTGGTGCTGAACCAAGGGGCGGTGGAGTTGGGCAAGACGGCGCTGGAACAACCGTCCATGGCCATCTACCAACTGCTGGAGCACTACCCAGCGTCGAAAATCGTCATTGGTGTGTCGATCTTCGTAGGCTTTGTGCTGTTCCTGACCCCGGCGGATTCCGGCGCGGTGATGATGGCCAACCTTTCCTGCAAAGGCGGCAACGTGGATGAAGATGCGCCGCACTGGCTGCGGATCTTCTGGTCGGTGGTGATCACTCTGGTGACCATCGGTTTGCTGTTTGCCGGCAACTTCGAAGCCATGCAAACCATGGTGGTGTTGGCGGGGCTGCCGTTCTCGGTGGTGCTGATTTTCTTCATGTTTGGTCTGCACAAGGCCATGCGCCAGGACGCGGCGATCGAACAGGAGCAGGCGCAACTGGCTGAACGCGGGCGTCGTGGTTTCAGCGAGCGTTTGACGGCACTCGACCTGCAACCGAGCCAGGGCACTGTGCAGCGCTTCATGGACAAGCACGTCACGCCAGCGCTGGAAGAGGCGGCGGTCGCGTTGCGTGAGCAAGGGTTGGAAGTGCAGACGCTGTTGGGCAAGTCCAAGCGTTGCATCGGTGTGCGGATCGAGATGGAAGAGGGCAACCCGTTCGTTTATGAAGTGAGCCTGGATGCTTACTCGTCGGCGCCGAGCGACCTGCCTGAAGAAGAACGCACCCGCTATTACCGTGCCGAGGTGTACCTGCACAACGGGCCTCAGGAATACGACCTGATGGGCTTCGCCCAGGAACAGATCACCCGGGACGTGCTCGATCAGTTTGAAAGCCATCGGCAGCTCCTTGGCCGTGTCTATAGCTGATGCTTTGAAAGCCCGGTGGTGTTGTCACTGACACCACGGGGCAAAAAAATGTGGGAGGGGGCTTGCCCCCGATTGCAGTGTGTCAGTCAGTTCATCTGTTACTGATCCACCGCTATCGGGGGCAAGCCCCCTCCCACATGTTTGACCCAGTTTCTCCAATGGCGTTTGCGGTGTTTGCTAGCCCAGGTTTTTGCCCAGCAGGGCGTGGTAGAGCTCACTGTCACCCAGGATCCCCACCACCTGGTTGTTGTCATGCAACACCAGCTTGTTCCCTGTCTGGTAACGAATCTGCAGCGCATCACGCATGCCGATATTCGAATCCACCAGCGTCGGTACTCGGCCCAGGCCTTCTACTGCTTGCCCCGGTGCCCAGTTCTGCAGGTTCATCACCACGCCATTCTGACGGGCGCCCTGGATAGTATTGCCCTCGGCCAGGTCCAGCCACGAGTCGCCGCCCGGATCGAGGCACACCGAGCCGTTCACTCGCGTGCAGTTGTCCAGCGTGCGCATCAGGCTGCGGCCGCACAGCACGTTCAGCGGGTTGGTGTGGGCGACGAAGGTACGCACATAGTCGTCCGCGGGGTTGAGTACGATCTCTTCCGGCACGCTGTACTGAATGATCTTGCCGTCTTTCATGATCGCGATGCGGCTGCCCAACTTGAGCGCCTCGTCGAGGTCGTGACTCACGAACACGATGGTCTTGCTCAGCTTGCGTTGCAGTTCCAGCAACTCGTCCTGCAAGCCCTGGCGGATCAGCGGGTCGAGGGCGGAGAAGGGTTCGTCCATCAGCAGAATATCGGCGTCCATCGCCAACGCACGGGCCAGGCCAACACGCTGCTGCATACCGCCGGAGAGTTCGTCCGGCTTCTTGTTGCGCCACTGGGTCAGGCCCACCAGCTCAAGTTTCTCGTCCACCAGCTTGCGCCGTTCTTTCTCCGGACGGCCCTGCATTTCCAGGCCGAAACTGATGTTTTCACGCACTGTCAGCCAAGGCATCAGGGCAAACTTCTGGAACACCATGGCGATGCGCTTGGTGCGCATCATTTTCAGCTCGGCAGGGGTGCAGGAAGCGATGTCGATCTGGCGACCTTCATGCTCCACAAACAGCTGGCCACGGCTCACGGTGTTAAGGCCGTTGATGCAACGCAGCAAGCTCGATTTGCCGGAGCCCGACAGGCCCATCAGCACACAGATTTCACCTTTCTCGATATCCAGGCTGGCTTTTTCAACGCCGACAATCTGCCCGGTCTTTTTCAGAATCTCGTTGCGATGCATGCCCTGGTCGAGCAGCTTGAGTGCTTCGCGTGGGTCTTTGGAGAAGATCACGTCGACATTGTCGAATCGGATAATGCTCATGCATCACCCCCTACTTTGGCGTCGGGTTGTTTGCAGATGCGGTCGAGCATGATGGCCAGCAACACGATTGCCAGGCCCGCTTCAAAGCCCAGGGCGATGTCGGCGGTGTTCAGCGCGTTGACCACTGGCTTGCCGAGGCCATCGGCGCCTACCAGCGCGGCGATCACCACCATCGACAGCGACAGCATGATGCATTGGGTAATGCCGGCGGCAATGCTCGGCATGGCGTGGGGCAGTTCAATGCGCGAGAGCAACTGACGGCGCGAGCAGCCAAAGGCTTTGCCGGCGTCCATCAACTCTTGCGGTACATCGCGGATACCCAGGTAGGTCAGGCGGATCGGCGCGGCAATGGCGAATACCACCGTGGAGATCAACCCAGGCACCACACCCAGCCCGAAGAGGGTCAGGGTAGGGATGAGGTAGACGAAGGTCGGTACGGTCTGCATCAGATCGAGCACCGGCCGCATCATGGTGTAGAACATCGGTTTGTGCGCGGCAACAATGCCCAGCGGCACACCGATGACCACGCAGACCAGGGTGGCGAACAGCACCTGCGCCAGGGTCTCCATGGTTTCCTGCCAGTACCCCAGGTTGAGGATCAGCAGGAAGGAGGCGATGACAAAAACCGTCAGTCCCCATTTACGTTGAATAAAGTGAGCCAGCAGCGCAATCAGACCGATCAATGCCAGCGGATTGAACCAGGTCAGCGCAAACGTCACGCCGTGGATCATCGTTTCCAGTGTCGATGCGATTGCGTCGAAGTAGTTGGCACCGTGTTGGGTCAACCAATCGACGAAGGCAGCGATGTACTGGCCTAGTGGGATTTTCTGTTCAGTCAGCATGGTAGTGAATGTCCACATGCGAAGAGGGAATACATCCCGGGGCAGCGTACCGCCCCGGGGTCAGCAGTATTACTTGGCGAGATACGCTTTGACGGCCTCCAGACCTGGTTTGCCATCGACGGTGGTGACCCCTGCAAGCCAGGTGTCGAGTACTTCTGGGTTCTTTTTCAGCCAGGCCTTGGCGGCGGCGTCGGGCTTCATCTTGTCGTCAAGGACGTTACCCATCAGGGTGCTTTCCATGTTCAAGGTGAACGACAGGTTTTTCAGCAGTTGGCCAACGTTGCTGCATTCCTGGGTATAGCCCTTGCGGACGTTGGTGTAGATGGTGGCCTGGCCGTAGTTGGGGCCGAACGAATCGTCACCCCCGGTCAGGTACTTCATCTTGAAACGGGTGTTCATCGGGTGCGGTTCCCAGCCGAGGAACACGATGGCCTGGTCGCGCTTGGAGGCGCGTTCCACCTGCGAGAGCATTCCGGCTTCGCTGGATTCGACCACTTTGAAGCCGGCGGTTTTCAGGCCGAAGGCGTCTTTATCGATCAGCGTCTGGATGGTGCGGTTGCCGTCGTTACCCGGCTCGATGCCGTAGATCTTGCCGCCCAACTCATCCTTGAATTTGGCGATATCGGCGAAGTCTTTCAGACCTTTGTTGTACAGCGCCTCGGGGACCGCCAGGGTGTACTTGGCGTTCTCCAGGTTGGCGCGCACGGTTTCCACGGTGCCGGCATCACGGTACTGCTTGATGTCGTTTTCCATGGTCGGCATCCAGTTGCCGAGGAAAATATCCATATTCTTGCCGTCGGCCAGGGACTTGTAAGTCACCGGTACCGAAATCATCGTGGTGCGCGGCTTGTAGCCCAGGCCCTTGAGGATTTCGCTGGTGGTCGCGGTAGTGACGGTAATGTCGGTCCAGCCGACATCGGAGAAGTTGACGGTCTTGCACTGTTCCGGTTCTGCAGCGTGCGCCATGACGGGAAGACTCAGCATGGCGGCCAACAACAACGAGGGTGAACCTTTCATCTGGGTAGACTCCTGTGTTTTTTCTGGCGGCCTTCGCCGCGCTTTATAAGTGTTGCGGTTGGAGCGTGCGACAACAGCTCTGCCACGGTGCCTTGCAAACGAGTCGAGACTGATCATGTACCAGTGAAAATCTGACGCCTACAGGGGGCGTCGTATCCAGTACAGGGAGGGTCGCATCCAGTGTCGGTGACGTCGCTTACAGGTTTTTCCCAAGGCAAAACCGCAGTTTTTGCCCATCTGCGCCGCTGAAAACGGCCAAAACAGGCGATCGCACGCGAGCGACGCTGGTGAGCATGGGTGCGTCGGTGTGAGACGCCGTGACGGCAGATAAAACCTTGATGATGCCGCCATCTGGGCGATCTGAGCGTAGCAGCTTGTTCAAGTCCGGCCCGTGCTTATCGAGGAGTTCCACGTTAATGGCTATCAGCGTTTTCGACCTGTTCAAGATCGGCATCGGGCCTTCTAGTTCTCACACCGTCGGCCCCATGCGCGCCGCGGCGTTGTTCGTCCAAGCACTGCGTGAACGTGAATTGTTGGAACAAGTACGGCGCGTCGAAGTTCAGCTGTACGGCTCGTTGTCGGCCACCGGCATCGGCCACGGCAGCGACACCGCAACCATCATGGGCCTGATGGGCGAGTGGCCGGATGCAATTGATCCGTCGCAGATCGGCCTGCGCATCCACACCCTGCGCGAGACCGACACACTGCTGCTGGACGGGCGTTTGCCGGTGCCGTTTGTATGGGCACGGGACATGCGTCTGCTCGATGAGAACCTGCCGTTCCACCCCAACGCCATGACCTTGGTGGTAGTTGGTGATGATGGCGAGCTGCACCGCGACACCTACTACTCAGTGGGCGGTGGTTTCGTGGTGGATGAAGCCCAGGCCCGAAGCGGCGTGGCGGATATGGACCGCACCGAGTTGCCCTATGACTTTTCCAGCGCGGTGGAGTTGTTGCAGTTGTGCAAGACCCACAACCTGCGCGTTGCTGAGTTGATGCTGGCCAACGAAAAGGTCTGGCGCTCCGAAGAAGAAATCCGCAACGGCCTGATGAAGCTTTGGCACGCCATGCAGGCGTGCGTGGAGCAGGGCCTCAAGCACGAAGGCATCCTACCTGGCGGCCTCAACGTGCGTCGCCGCGCGGCCAAGTTGCACCGCAGCCTGCAGGAGTTGAACAAGCCCAATGTGATTGGCTCGACGTTGAGCGCCATGGAGTGGGTCAACCTGTTCGCCCTCGCGGTCAACGAAGAAAACGCCGCGGGTGGGCGCATGGTCACCGCGCCTACCAATGGCGCGGCGGGGATTATTCCGGCGGTGTTGCACTACTTCATGAAGTTCAGCGACGAAGTCACCGAAGCCAACGTGGTCGACTACCTGCTCAGTGCTGCGGCGGTAGGCATTCTGTGCAAGAAGAACGCCTCGATCTCGGGTGCCGAAGTCGGTTGCCAGGGGGAAGTGGGTTCTGCGTGTGCCATGGCCGCGGCCGGGCTGGCCGAGATTCTTGGCGCTACGCCGGAGCAACTGTGCAACGCCGCCGAAATTGGCCTGGAACACAACCTCGGCCTGACCTGCGACCCCGTGGGCGGGTTGGTGCAAGTGCCGTGCATCGAGCGCAATGCGATTGCGGCGGTAAAAGCGATCAACGCGGCGCAAATGGCCTTGCGTGGCGACGGTCAGCACTTTATTTCCCTGGACCGGGTAATCCGCACCATGCGCGATACCGGGGCAGATATGCATGACAAGTACAAAGAGACATCGCGGGGTGGGTTGGCGGTCAGTGCGGTGGAGTGCTGATGAGCTTGTTGTGATGAACAGGGCCTTAGTGATGAACAGGGCTTTTGTGGTGAGCGTGCTTTTGTGGTGAGCGGGCTTGCCCCGCGCTGGGTGGCGAAGCCGCCCCAATCAATAAAGGCACCACATAGTTTCAGATAAAACCCGGTCGCCTGATTTTGGGGCGGCTTCGCCACCCAGCGCGGACCAAGCCCGCTCACTGCAAGTGAACACTCCAACCAAAATCGCCACCTTTTAGCGCGTCGCAAACAGATAAGTAGCTCCCGAACGATTTTCCCTCCGACCACCCGTCACCTGTGCATGGGGTGACAGACTTCTCCTACGCCCGCAAAGCGCCTTCCCACAAGTGCTACCGATCTGCTCACACCTCTTAGCAGTGCTGCTCCTACGTCCCTTTTCGGCCGTATCCCGCACTTCCTGCGCGGGCTTATATAGACACGTCATCAGGTCGTTTTCAGGAGTTATTGAATAGCCATTCAATTTTAGGCATGGCATTTGCTCTATCTATTTAAAGCGTCGCCTTCCTGAGGCCGACCGCCATAACAAGAGCCTCGCCTGAGGCCAACACCCGCTTAGTGTGAGGAGATACCGCGATGACGTCGTTCAACTCAGGGGCCCAACCCCAGAACCGTGCGCCTCAATCCATCGGCTTTTTGCTGTTGGACAATTTCACGCTGATTTCCCTGGCGTCAGCCGTGGAACCGCTGCGCATGGCCAACCAATTGTCCGGTCGCGAGTTGTATCGCTGGACAACCCTGAGTGTCGACGGCAACCAGGTCTGGGCCAGCGACGGTCTGCAAATCACCCCCGATGCCTCCATGCACAAAGCTCCGGCCCTGGACACCGTCATCGTGTGCGGCGGCGTGGGTATTCAGCGCACCGTTACCCGTGAACACGTGTCGTGGCTGCAAAGCCAGGCGCGCCAGTCCCGCCGTCTTGGCGCCGTCTGCACCGGCAGTTGGGCCCTGGCTTGTGCCGGCCTGCTTGATGGGTTTGATTGCAGCGTGCACTGGGAATGCCTGGCGTCGATGCAGGAAGCCTTCCCGCGCGTGGCCATGAGCACCCGCCTGTTCACCCTCGACCGCAATCGCTTCACCAGCTCCGGCGGCACCGCGCCGCTGGACATGATGCTGCACCTGATCAGCCGCGATCATGGCCGCGAACTGTCGGCAGCGATCTCCGAGATGTTTGTGTACGAGCGCATCCGCAACGAACAGGATCACCAGCGTGTGCCGCTCAAGCACATGCTGGGCACCAACCAGCCGAAGCTGCAGGAAATTGTGGCGTTGATGGAAGCCAACCTGGAAGAGCCTATCGACCTGGACGAACTGGCGGTGTACGTCGCCGTGTCGCGGCGCCAGCTGGAGCGCCTGTTCCAGAAATACCTGCACTGCTCGCCGTCGCGCTACTACCTCAAACTGCGCCTGATCCGTGCACGGCAGTTGCTCAAGCAAACGCCGATGTCGATCATCGAAGTGGCCTCGGTGTGCGGGTTTGTGTCTACGCCGCACTTCTCCAAGTGCTACCGCGAATACTTCGGCATTCCGCCACGGGATGAGCGCGTCGGTTCCAACACCACCCAGCAGGTGGCGATGATGCCGATTCCGCAGGCGCTGGTGTTGTCACCGTTGGCCGGGCCGATGTCGGCGTTGAGTCAGGCGCGCAATGAGTCGACTTTTGCGAGCGTGCGGCTTTAGACCGAGTTGACTGCATCGGGAGCAAGCCCCCTCCCACATGGGAATGGATTCCAAGTGTGGGAGGGGCGGTGCGACGATTCGGCTTGCTCTCGATAGCGTTCTATCAGACACCAGAGTTCTGCTTGAACTGCACCAAAGCCGGCAACAGCTGCTTATCAATCGCCTGACGCACCGCCGGCAGGATCGTCGCGCTGCCGCTGTACATCTGTTCCACCATGCCCTTGAGCGCTTTGGCCCGTGCTTCACTCAAACCGCGCACGGCGCACTCGCAGGCCTGCTCAGCGGTGGCGCCGCTGGACACGTCGAAACCCAGTGAGCGCAGTTGGCCCAGCAGGTCATCCTGGTCAATCAAATCCGCATGCATCATGACGTTTATCCTGGTGAGGGTAGCGAGGTCTGACTGGGATTCTGGTAGCCGCCCATGCGGTCGGCAAGGGCAGAATGCGCGAATGCCTCAGATGGCTATGAGCGTGTCGTTTTCGGGCCATTTGCCAACCGCACTTATCGGCACACTGAACCCAGGCACACAGCTTGACGGTTTGGTCACCCTCGGGATGTACGGCTCACACAAGGCACTCTGCCCCGATCCACTCCACATTGGATCGGGGTTTTTTTTGCTTATTGTCTGACCGGCAAACCGATGACACGGCCAAGCAGGGCAGGCTTGGGCAGGTCAGCCTGTGCAGCGCTGACAGCGATGATTTTTTCCAGCGTCGGCTCGGTAAACGGCGCCGAATGCGGGCCGGCCAGATCGACGTGCAAGAGCATCTGTTCGTTACCCGCCAGCGCCCGCTCTTCGCCCACAAGATGCAGGCTGTGATAGAGGTGCAGGCGCTTGGCGTCATGGGCGATCAGTTGGGTATGCACCTCAACCTCGGCGCCGAGTTTCACCTCGTGCAGGTAGTTCAGGTGCAGTTCCAGGGTGAACAGCGAGTGGCCGCTGGCGTCGCGGTTTTCGCTGTCCAGGCCCAACGTGTCCATCAGCGCGTCGGTCGCGTAGCTGAAGATCAGCAGGTAGAACGCGTCGCGCAGGTGGCCGTTGTAGTCGACCCACTCGGGGAGGATTGCTGTGGTGTAGGTCGTCAGTGCAGGCATGGAAAACTCCCGGATCAGTACTCGGTCAAAATGTGGGAGGAGCTTGCCCCCGATAGCGGTGTGTCAGTTGCCAGATTTCTTGACTGATCCAATACTATCGGAGGCAAGTCGATTCGTCGCACCGCCCCTCCCACATGGGTTATTCGGCGAAAGTCATACCGTGCTTGGCTTTGGTGGTTTTTACCGCTTCCAGCACCGCCAACAGGCAATCATCACGATAGCGTTCCAGTGCCGAAATGCTGTGTGTACCCAACTGATCGCTAGTGCCATCCACCACATCATCAATCAGTTTGTCAGTCAGCTCGGGCGCCGGCAGATACGTCCACGGCAACTGCAGTGCCGGACCAAACTGCGCCATGAAATGCCGCATCCCCGCATCGCCGCCCGCGAGGGTGTAGGTCAGGAAGGTGCCCATGAACGACCAGCGCAACCCTGCGCCAAAGCGGATGGCATCGTCGATTTCGCCGGTGGTCGCCACGCCGTCATTCACCAGGTGCAACGCTTCACGCCAGAGCGCTTCGAGCAGGCGATCGGCAATGAAGCCGGGGACTTCCTTACGCACATGCAACGGGCGCATGCCGAGGGATTCGTACACCTTGATCGCGGCTTGAATAGCGTCGGGCGCGGTGTTTTTGCCGCCGACCACTTCCACCAATGGCAGCAGGTAAACCGGGTTGAACGGGTGACCGACCACGCAGCGCTCAGGGTGGGTTGAGCCCTCGTAAAACTCGCTCGGCAACAGGCCTGAGGTGCTGGAGCCGATCAATGCATTGGGCTTGGCTGCTGCGCTGATCTTGCTGTGCAATTCCAGCTTCAGCTCCAGGCGTTCTGGGGCGCTTTCCTGGATGAAGTCAGCGTCTTTTACGCACTCTTCAATGGTGGCGACAAAGCGCAGGCGGTCTTGGGATGCGCCGGGTGCGAGGCCTTTTTTCTCAAGCGCTCCCCATGCGTTGGCAACGCGTTTGCGCAGGGCGGCTTCGGCGCCGGGGGCCGGGTCCCAGGCGATTACATCAAGGCCGTGGGCGAGGGCGCGGGATACCCAGCCACTGCCGATGACACCGCTGCCGAGCGCGGCGAAGGTTTTGATTTCGGTGATAAAGCTCATGGCACATTCCTAAAGAGGTTGGTAATCCCCTGTGGGAGGGGGCTTGCCCCCGATAGCGGTGTGTCAGTCGATACAGCTGGTGCTGATCCTCCGCCATCGGGGGCAAGCCCCCTCCCACATGTTGATCAGCGGCGTTTGGTGAGGCCCATCTTTGCCCGGCCCTCTGCGGGGGTCATGACTCGCGCGCCCAAGCGGCTGAGGATCTCACTGGCCCGTTCCACCAACTGCCCATTGGTCGCCAGCACGCCCTTGTCCAGCCACAGATTGTCTTCCAGGCCTACCCGCACATTGCCGCCCAGCAGTACCGCTTGCGCCGCCATCGGCATTTGCATGCGGCCGATGCCGAAGCCCGCCCACACTGCGTCGGCGGGCAGGTTGTCGACCATGGCTTTCATGGTGGTGGTGTCGGCCGGCGCGCCCCATGGGATGCCCAGGCACAGTTGGAACAGCGGGTTGTCGAGCAGGCCTTCCTTGATCATCTGCTTGGCGAACCACAGGTGGCCGGTGTCGAAAATTTCCAGCTCAGGCTTAACGCCCAGCTCTTGAATACGTTTGGCGCCCGCCCGCAGCTGCGCCGGGGTGGAGACGTAAATCGTGTCGCCGTCGCCAAAATTCAGGGTGCCGCAGTCCAGGGTGCAGATTTCCGGCAGCAGTTCTTCCACATGGGCCAGGCGCGTCAGCGGGCCGACCAGGTCGGTATTGGGGCCGAACTCCATCGGGTTCTCGCCGCCGCCAATCTCCAGGTCGCCGCCCATGCCGGCGGTGAGGTTGACGATGATGTCGATGTCCGCCTCGCGGATGCGCTCCATCACTTCGCGATACAGCGCCACGTCGCGGCTGAACTTGCCGGTTTCGGGGTCACGCACATGGCAGTGCACCACGGTGGCGCCGGCCTTGGCGGCTTCAACCGCTGCGGCTGCGATTTGTTTGGGGGTGACCGGCACGTGTGGGCTTCTGGCGGTCGTGTCGCCAGCACCGGTGAGTGCGCAGGTGATGATGACGTCGTGATTCATGAGACGGTTCCTTACAGGCGTGGTGATGCCGTTCGCAGCCGTGTCTGGCTGCGAAGCAGTGGTTGAAAGGGTGTTACTTGCCGGTCAATTGCAGGTTGGCGGCGGCCGGTTTGCCATCGAAGGTGGTCACGCCTTCCAGCCAGCGAGCCTGGTCTTGAGGGTGATCCTTGAGCCACTGCTTGGCCGACTCGATAGCGTCCTTGTGATCCAGCAACGGCTGCATCATTCGGCTCTCGTCGGCCGCGGTGAAGGTCAGGTTGGTCAGCAGTTTGTGCACATTGGGGCACTGCTCGGCGTAGGTCGGCGAAGTGACGGTCCAGACGGTCGCCATGCCTTCGTTCGGGCCCAGGGCGTCGTCGCTGCCGGTGAGATAAGTCATCGCCACGTTGACGTTCATCGGGTGCGGCGCCCAGCCAAAAAACACCACGGCTTCCTTGCGGCGAACGGCGCGGTCGACGGCGGCTAGCATGCCGGCTTCGCTGGATTCCACCAGTTGGAATTTGCCCAGGCCGAACTGATTCTTGGCGATCATCGCCTTGATCTGGGTGTTAGCCCCTGAGCCCGGCTCGATGCCGTAGATCTTGCCACCCAGTTCTTTTTCGAATTTGGCGATATCGGCGAAGGTTTTCAGGCCCTTGTCCGCCAGGTAAGTCGGCACGGCGAGGGTGGCGCGGGCGTCTTCCAGGCTTGGTTTGTCGAGGACTTTGACTTGTTTGGCGTCGACAAATGGCGTGATGGTCTGGGTCATCAGCGGGTTCCAGTACCCCAGGAACAAGTCCAGGCGCTGGTCGCGGATACCGGCGAAGATGATTTGCTGGGAGGCGCTGGTTTGTTTGGTCTTGTAGCCGAGGCCGTCGAGCAGTACTTGGGTCATGGCGCTGGTGGCGATGACGTCGGTCCAGTTCACCACGCCCATGCGCACGTTCTGGCATGAAGCGGCATCCGCTGCCATCACATTGGTGCTCAAAATAGCGCTGGCACTGAGTGCAAGCACGCAGCGGCTGATCAGTCGATTCATGGTGGATCCCTCGGCAGGTCGTTATTGTGGGGTCCGGCGTCTTTGTGCGCCGTGCAGCCAAGTTACGCAAGCCAGGGGCCAGCAAAACGCACGGCGGCGACCACCTCTTGCACTGCAGCGACCTGCCCCCTTGAATCCGCCCCTGAACGGGAGTATCACAGTGCCACGCTGCCCGTCCGACGAGAGCGCCACCATGTCCCAGGATTTCTACTTTCTGCTGATGCCGGGGTTTTCGGCCATTGGTTTTATCTCCGCGCTGGAACCGCTACGGGTGGCCAACCGCTTTCGTGGCGAGCTGTACCGCTGGCATGTGCTGAGTGCCGATGGCGGCGCGGTGTTGGCGAGCAATGGCATGTCGGTCAACGCGGATGCCGGGCTGGAGCCGCTGAAAAAAGGGGCGACCTTGCTGGTGGTGGCCGGCTTTGAACCGCTGCAGTTCGCCACCCCCGCCCTGGAACACTGGCTGCGTCGCCTCGACCACGACGGCGTGACCCTTGGCGCCATTGATACCGGCGCCTGCGTCCTCGCCGAAGCCGGCCTGCTTGACGGCCATCGCCTGACCCTGCACTGGGAAGCCATCGACGCGTTCAAGGAGTCCTATCCTCACCTGACCGTCACCCAGGAGCTGTTCGAGATCGACCGCCGCCGCATCACCTGCGCCGGCGGCACCGCGTCCATCGACCTGATGCTCGACCTGATCGCCCAGGCCCACGGCCCGGAACTGGCGATTCAAGTCTCCGAACAATTCGTACTCGGCCGCATCCGCCCACGCAAAGACCACCAGCGCATGCAGATCGCTACGCGCTACGGCATCAACAACAAAAAATTGGTGCACGTGATCGGCGAAATGGAGCAACACACCGAACCGCCCTTGAGCACCTTGGCCCTGGCCGAAGCGATCAAGGTGACTCGGCGCCAGTTGGAGCGGCTGTTTCGCCTGCATCTGAATGACACGCCCAGCAACTTCTACCTCGGCCTGCGTCTGGAAAAGGCCCGGCAACTGCTGCGCCAGAGCGATTTAAGCGTGCTGGAAGTCAGCATTGCCTGTGGGTTTGAGTCGCCGTCGTATTTCACGCGCAGCTATCGCGCTAGGTTTGCGAAGTGCCCGAGGGAGGATCGGCGACGGGAGGTGGTTTGACGGGCAATTATAGTCAATTATACTCGTGGCTATAATTTATAGTCCTTTCCATAATTGAGTATAAAACCATGACCAAGAACAGCGGTTTCGTGTTCCGCCGCCCAGTCCTGGCGCGCAGCATTGCCGATGGTCTTGTGGGGGCCGGTATTCAGGATTTCACTTCCGGCCTGTTTCTCGCAGCGCCGCGCCGCACCGGTAAGAGTACTTTTTTACGCGAAGACCTGATCCCGGAGTGTCAGCTTCGGGGCTGGCTGACCGTGTACGTGGATTTGTGGGCCGACAAGGAAAAGGACCCCGCCGAGTTGATCGCCAGCGCCATAGCTGCTGCGCTGGTTCCCTATGAAAAGGGCATTCGTAAGCTGGCCAAGAATATCGGGATCGAGAAGCTCAGCTTTCTGCGTACCCTGTCCTGGGATTTCAGCAAGCCGCAATTGCCGGTCGGCGCCACGTTGACCCAAGCCTTGGAGTTGCTCCACAGCGTTGCGCAAAAAACCGTCGTGCTGGTGATAGACGAAGCGCAGCACGCATTGACCAGCGATTCGGGTATCAACGCGATGTTCGCGCTCAAAGCTGCCCGGGACCAACTCAACCAGGGCCGTGACGAGGAGGGCAGCGGGTTGCATCTCGTGTTCACGGGCTCCAATCGCGACAAACTGGCCCATTTGGTGCTGGGCAAAAGCCAACCGTTTTTCGGCTCCAGCATTACGCCGTTTCCGTTGCTGGGCAAAGAGTTCACCCAGGCCTACACCGTGCACCTCAATGCGCACTTGGCCCAAGACAATCAATTCAGTGCTGCGGATATCGACGAAGCCTTCGAGTTGGTCGGTCGTCGTCCCGAAATGCTGCGCACGATCATCGGCGAAGTGGCGTTGGAGTTGGGCGAGGCCAGCAATCTGGGCGAACTGCTGCACAGTCGCGCCGAACTGCTGCGCGCGGGTGTATGGACCGAATTCGAAAGCGCTTGGAACGCCCTGACGATCCCGCAGCGTGCGGTGTTGGAGGTGATGGTGGAGCGCTCACACAACAACGAACCTTTTGCGCCGTTTACCGACAGCACACTGATAGCGGTCAGCAAGGCGCTGGAGGACATGGGCAGCGACGTGGTGCCGGGCACCCAGACCATTCAGGCCTGTATCGATGCGTTGCGCGATAAGGAGCTGGTGTGGAAGTCGAGCCGGGGTGGGTATGCCCTGGAGGACAAAACGTTCGGCGACTGGCTGCGGCACAAGCGCCATACACCCCACTGAAGACACCCCAGACCCAGTGTGGGAGGGGGCTTGCTCCCGATAGCGGTATGTCAGCCAATGCATGAGCAAGCTGATCCACCACCATCGGGAGCAAGCCCCCTCCCACAGTGGATTTCGGCGTGGCTTATTTCTTCAGCAGGGCGGAGCACGCGGTCTTGAAGGCCTCATGCTGATACTTGTTCAACGTCGCCGGCAGTTCAAAGGTGTGCTTCTTGTTCTGCGCATTGATGGTCTGCGGCGACAGCAACGTCACCTCAACCCCCTCCAGCAGTTGAAACACCCCTTCAATCTTGAACGTGGTCGGGCCACCGGCGAATTCGCCTTTTTTGCTGCGTTTCTTGATCGCGATGCGAGTGACGGCGTTGGCCTGCACGAAGGCCTTCACCTGGGCGGCAAAGGCTTTGACGTTGGCCGCTTCATCATCGTCTTCAAGGGCGATTTTCTTGGTAGCCAGGGCGACGTGGCTCAGCGCCTGGTTGTCCAGGGAGGCGACAGCGATGATGGCTTCGCTGCCTTTGATTTCGATGCCGCAGATAGTCATTCAATAGCCTATTGAGAAGAGGAGGACTGGGTAGCCGGTATCAGTAATGCCTGTCTTCCTCTTTATGCTGATAAATCTGGTGGATCGTCCAGAACATCAGGATAAGGCACACAATCATCAAGCCGGCGCTGACGCTCATAATGTAGAAGTTAGGTGAGCTCGATTTCAGGTTCGCCTTGATGCTATGCACCGTCGGGAACCATTTTGAATACACCACCTCGACCGGACCGCCAACCTTGTAGCCACGGTCTTCGACGTAGCTGCTGTTGTTCACCATGCCTTCTACGCGCTGGCCTTCATGATCGAACGCATAGTACACATTGGTGCTTGAGTCCCGTGGGCCGATGCTTTCAAGTTGAATGATTTGCCCGATGGTCTCTACGGGCGCCGCTTTGATCAGCGCATAGGGTGCGCCCCGGTCTTTGGACAAAAACAGCATCAGCGCCAATGCCAGCATGGCGAAAAACAGCAACGTGGCGCGCGTGAACAGGAAGTCTCGTTGCGCTTCGCGTGGGTAGTACATGTGACGTCCTTTTCAATTGTTTTTAACGATTCAGACCTACTCATTCCTGCCCAATCGACTCCAAAAACTCCGACCGCTCATCACTCATCCGCGCCAGGCAGTCATTTTGCGCAATCGCATAGGCTTTGGTGCCGGTCACTGCCGGGAAGGTGTCCACCGCGCAATCGGCGTCACGTAGTTTTTCCCACTTCTGCTGGGCGTCCTTCAGACGAGCGGTAATGTCGGCGAGCTTGGTCTTGTCGCTGCCATAGGTAGAACCCATGCGTTCCAGCAGGCCCTGATAGTTGTCTTTCAACAATTGTTCGGCGGTGGTTTTGTTGTAAGTGGCGCATTCCAGGGTTTGCTTGTCGTTTTCGATGCCATCGCACGGCGTGCTGTCGGTGTCTTCAGCCGCGTGGACGCCGGTTGCGATGAGTGCCAAAGCCAGGAAAATCGATTTCATTGCGCCGTCTCATATCAGGTGATGCGGGAATTCTGGCTCAAGCGTAAGACAAAGAACAGTCGCCAGTCAGAGCTGTCATGTAGGCCTTTGTCGCGGATTGACGCTTTCGGCAATTCCCCTGTCGTTTTTGCACCCGGCTCAGGTTGCCCCTGGGCATATGCTGGCCCCAAAGCGCCGGCAGACGATTCGGCGCATGAATCGCCAATAAGGGGACGCCTGATGAGCCCAGCCGAATTGCACGCCGACAGCATCGTTATCGACGGGCTGATTATTGCCAAGTGGAACCGCGACCTGTTCGAGGACATGCGCAAAGGTGGCCTCACCGCCGCCAACTGCACCGTGTCGGTGTGGGAAGGGTTTCAGGCCACCATCAATAACATCGTCGCCAGCCAGACCCTGATCCGCGAGAACAGTGACCTGGTGATCCCGGTGAAAACCACCGCCGACATCCGTCGCGCCAAGGAACTGGGCAAGACCGGCATCATTTTCGGCTTCCAGAATGCCCATGCGTTTGAAGACCAACTCGGCTACGTCGAGATCTTCAAGCAGCTCGGCGTTGGTGTGGTGCAGATGTGCTACAACACCCAGAATCTGGTCGGCACCGGTTGCTACGAGCGTGACGGCGGCCTGTCGGGCTTCGGGCGCGAGATCGTCGGCGAGATGAACCGCGTCGGCATCATGTGCGACCTGTCCCACGTCGGCTCCAAAACCTCCGAAGAAGTCATCCTCGAATCGAAAAAGCCGGTGTGCTACTCCCACTGCTTGCCTTCCGGTCTTAAAGAGCACCCGCGCAACAAGTCCGATGCAGAGCTGAAGTTCATCGCCGACCACGGCGGCTTTGTCGGCGTGACCATGTTCGCGCCGTTCCTCGCCAAGGGCATCGATTCGACCATCGACGACTACGCCGAAGCCATCGAATACACCATGAACATCGTCGGCGAAGACGCCATTGGCATCGGCACCGACTTCACCCAGGGCCATGGCCAGGATTTCTTCGAAATGCTGACCCATGACAAGGGCTACGCCCGCCGCCTGACCAGCTTCGGCAAGATCATCAACCCGCTGGGCATCCGCACCGTGGGCGAGTTCCCCAACCTCACCGAAACCCTGCTCAAGCGCGGCCACAGCGAGCGCGTGGTGCGCAAGATCATGGGCGAGAACTGGGTCAACGTGCTCAAGGACGTCTGGGGCGAATAAGCCACCGCTGACACTTCTTTACCCTCGGCCATCCGGCGCCGAGGGCATCCAAACGAATTTTCTGGAGTTAAGTTTCCATGGCCAAGATCGCCCCTCAATTGCCTATCGAAGTCGACAGCGAAACCGGTGTCTGGACCTCCGACGCCCTGCCGATGCTGTACGTGCCGCGCCATTTCTTCGTCAACAACCACATGGGCATCGAAGAAGTCCTGGGCGCTGACGCCTACGCCGAAATCCTCTACAAAGCAGGCTACAAATCCGCTTGGCACTGGTGTGAAAAAGAAGCTGAATGCCACGGCCTGGAAGGCGTCGCGGTGTTTGAACACTACATGAAGCGCCTGTCGCAACGCGGCTGGGGCCTGTTCAAAATCCAGGACATCGACCTGGATAAAGGCACCGCCAGCGTCAAGCTCGAACATTCGGCATTTGTCTACGTGTACGGCAAGGTCGGGCGCAAAGTGGACTACATGTTCACCGGCTGGTTTGCCGGCGCGATGGACCAGATTCTTGAGGCCCGTGGCAGCAAGATCCGCACTGTGGCCGAACAAGTCTACGGAGGCTCCGAAGAGGGCCACGATGACGGCTTGTTCACCGTCAAGCCGTTGTAAGCCGAGGACCGTGCCATGGCTTTCGAAGCAATGTTCCAGCCGATCCAGATCGGCAAACTGACCATCCGCAACCGCGTGCTCAGCACCGCCCACGCCGAGGTGTATGCCACCGACGGCGGCATGACCACCGATCGCTATGTGAAGTACTACGAAGAGAAAGCCAAGGGCGGTATTGGCCTGGCGATCTGCGGCGGTTCCTCGGTGGTCGCCATCGACAGCCCCCAGGAATGGTGGAGTTCGGTGAACCTGTCCACCGACCGCATCATCCCGCACTTCCAGAACCTGGCTGACGCCATGCACAAGCATGGCGCCAAAATCATGATCCAGATTACCCACATGGGCCGTCGCTCGCGTTGGGACGGCTTTAACTGGCCGACCCTGATGTCGCCGTCCGGTGTACGTGAGCCGGTGCACCGCGCGACCTGCAAGACCATCGAGCCGGAAGAGATCTGGCGCGTGATCGGCAACTACGCCAGTGCCGCCAAGCGTGCCAAGGCCGGTGGCCTTGACGGTGTGGAACTGTCGGCGGTGCACCAGCACATGATCGACCAGTTCTGGAGCCCGCGGGTCAACAAGCGTACCGACGAATGGGGCGGCACCTTCGAAGGCCGCATGAAGTTCGGCCTGGAAGTGTTGAAAGCCGTGCGCGCGGAAGTCGGTGATGACTTCTGCGTGGGCATGCGCCTGTGCGGTGACGAGTTCCACCCGGACGGCCTGTCCCACGAGGACATGAAGCAGATCGCCAAGTATTACGACGACACCGGCATGCTCGATTTCATCGGCGTCGTCGGCTCGGGTTGCGACACCCACAACACCCTGGCCAACGTAATCCCGAACATGAGCTACCCGCCGGAGCCGTTCCTGCACCTGGCGGCCGGTATCAAGGAAGTGGTCAAGGTTCCAGTGCTGCACGCACAGAACATCAAAGACCCGAACCAGGCCACGCGCATCCTTGAAGGCGGCTATGTGGACATGGTCGGCATGACCCGTGCACACATCGCTGACCCGCACTTGATCGCCAAGATCAAGATGGGCCAGATCGACCAGATCAAACAGTGCGTCGGCGCCAACTATTGCATCGACCGCCAGTACCAGGGCCTGGATGTGCTGTGCATCCAGAACGCCGCGACGTCCCGTGAATACATGGGCGTGCCGCACATCATCGAGAAATCCACTGGACCGAAACGCAAGGTCGTAGTGGTCGGCGCCGGCCCAGCAGGGATGGAAGCTGCGCGTGTAGCAGCCGAACGTGGCCACGACGTAACCCTGTTCGAGAAGAAAGAATTTATCGGCGGGCAAATCACCACTGCTTCCAAGGCTCCGCAACGCGACCAGATCGCGGGGATCACGCGCTGGTTCCAACTGGAACTGGCGCGCTTGAAAGTCGACCTGCGCCTGGGCGTGGCGGCCGATGCCGAGACCATCCTGGACCTGCGTCCAGACGTGGTGGTGCTGGCGGTCGGCGGGCATCCGAACATCGAGCAGAACGAACACTGGGGCGCGGCTGAAGGCCTGGTGGTGAGCAGCTGGGACGTGCTCGACGGCAAAGTCGCGCCGGGCAAGAACGTGCTGGTCTACGACACCATCTGCGAATTCACCGGCATGTCGGTGGCTGACTTCCTGGCCGACAAAGGCAGCCAGGTGGAAATCGTCACCGACGACATCAAGCCGGGCGTGGCGATTGGCGGTACGTCGTTCCCGACCTACTACCGCAGCATGTACCCGAAAGAAGTGATCATGACCGGCGACATGATGCTGGAAAAGGTCTACCGCGAAGGCGACAAGCTGGTGGCGGTGCTGGAGAACGAATACACCGGCGCCAAAGAAGAGCGGGTAGTGGACCAAGTGGTGGTCGAGAACGGCGTGCGTCCGGATGAAGCCATCTACTACGGGCTCAAGGAAGGTTCGCGCAACAAGGGTCAGATTGACGTTGAAGCCTTGTTCGCGATCAAGCCGCAGCCGTGCCTGAGCGAGACGGGCGAGGGGTACTTGCTGTTCCGCATCGGTGACTGTGTGGCACAGCGAAATACCCACGCTGCCATCTATGACGCCCTGCGCCTGTGCAAGGATTTCTGACACCACAGGGCCAAAAATGTGGGAGGGGGCTTGCCCCCGATAGCGGTGGGTCAGCGACAACTGTACCAACTGACAGTCCGCCATCGGGGGCAAGCCCCCCTCCCACATTCGGGTCAGTTTCGCATTAGATTTGTGTGGTCTGTGGGAGCTTCACCATGTTGAACACCTTGCTGCCTATTCTCTTGTTCGCCGCCTTGGGCCTTGCCGTCCTCGGCGCCCTGCGCCGGGTGAACATGTGGCGCCGTGGCCGCGCGTCCAAAGTCGACCTGCTGGGCGGCCTGCTGGCCATGCCCAAGCGCTACATGGTCGACTTGCACCACGTGGTCGCCCGCGACAAATACATCGCCAACACCCACGTCGCCACGGCCCTGGGCTTTGTGCTGTCGGCACTGCTGGCGATTCTGGTGCATGGCTTCGGCCTGCAAAACCGTATCCTCGGCTACGCCTTGCTGCTGGCCTCGGTGTTGATGTTTGTCGGCGCCACCTTCGTTTACCTGCGCCGGCGCAATCCGCCGTCGCGCCTGTCCAAAGGCCCATGGATGCGCCTGCCGAAAAGCCTGATGGCGTTCTCGGTGAGCTTCTTCCTGGTGACCTTGCCCGTGGCCGGGATTCTGCCGGCGGACTTCGGCGGTTGGTTGCTGGCTGCGCTCTTGAGTGTGGGTGTGCTGTGGGGCGTGTCCGAAATGTTCTTTGGCATGACCTGGGGCGGCCCGATGAAACACGCCTTCGCCGGTGCCCTGCACCTGGCCTGGCACCGTCGCGCCGAACGTTTTGGCGGTGGTCGTTCCACCGGTTTGAAGCCGCTGGACCTCAGCGATAAAACCGCGCCGTTGGGCGTGGAGAAACCCAAGGATTTCACCTGGAACCAACTGCTCGGCTTCGACGCCTGTGTGCAGTGCGGCAAGTGCGAAGCGGCGTGCCCGGCCTTTGCCGCCGGCCAGCCGTTGAACCCGAAAAAGCTGATTCAGGACATGGTGGTCGGCCTGGCCGGCGGCACCGATGCCAAATTCGCCGGCAGCCCATACCCAGGCAAAGCCATTGGCGAACACAGCGGCAATCCGCATCAACCGATCGTCAACGGCTTGGTGGACGCCGAGACCCTGTGGTCCTGCACCACCTGCCGCGCCTGCGTGGAAGAGTGCCCGATGATGATCGAGCACGTGGACGCCATCGTCGACATGCGCCGCCACCTCACCCTGGAGAAAGGCGCCACGCCGAACAAAGGCGCCGAAGTCCTGGAAAACCTGATCGCCACCGACAACCCTGGCGGTTTCGCGCCGGGCGGTCGCCTGAACTGGGCGGCGGATTTGAACCTGCCGTTGCTCAGCGACAAAAGCAGCGTTGACGTGCTGTTCTGGGTCGGTGATGGCGCTTTCGACATGCGCAACCAACGCACCTTGCGTGCGTTCGTCAAAGTGCTTAAAGCCGCCAAGGTCGACTTCGCCGTGCTCGGCCTGGAAGAGCGCGACAGTGGCGATGTGGCGCGACGCCTGGGCGATGAAGCGACGTTCCAACTGCTGGCTACGCGCAATATCCAGACCCTGGCCAAGTACAGCTTCAAGCGCATCGTCACCTGCGATCCGCACAGTTTCCATGTGCTGAAAAACGAGTACGGCGCCTTCAACGGCAACTACCGCGTACAGCACCACAGCACTTTCATGGCCGAGCTGATCGGCGAGGGCGCGCTGAACCTGGGCCAGCACAAAGGCAACAGCGTGACCTACCACGACCCTTGTTACCTGGGCCGCTATAACGGCGAATACGAGGCGCCGCGCGAAGTGCTGCGGGCGCTGGGGATTGAGGTCAAGGAGATGCAACGTTCGGGCTTCCGCTCGCGTTGCTGCGGCGGTGGCGGCGGCGCGCCGATCACCGACATCCCCGGTAAGCAACGTATCCCCGACATGCGCATGGACGACATCCGCGAAACCGGCGCCGAGCTGGTGGCGGTGGGCTGTCCACAATGCACTGCGATGCTTGAAGGTGTGGTCGAGCCGCGTCCGTTGATCAAGGATATCGCCGAGCTGGTGGCCGATGCGTTGCTTGACGAGGCGTCGCCAGCCAAAGCTCCCATCAAACGTGAACCTGCGGAGGTGCACTGATGAGCGACATTATCCGCCGCGACCCACGGGCCGAATGGATCGCCCGTAACCGCCTGCACCCGTTGCATGCGGCGATGCAGCCGGTACAACACAGCTGGATGGGGCCGAACGGCGTTATCCGCAAAAACGTACATGGCGTCGGTTTTATCGGCCCTAACGGCATCAAGCGCATCGACCGCAGCGGCGCCCAGCAGGGTGGCGTGACCAAGCGTACGGCGGCGATTGAAGTGCAGTTGCCGCTGCATCAGGTGCCTGCGCCGGCGTTCTATATCAACGTGGTGCCGGACATGGTCGGCGGCCGCTTGAGCAGCCACGACCGCGACCTGCTCGGCCTGGCTCGGCAACTTGCCGGCAGCGACGGTGCGGTGTTGGCGGTGGTGTTTGGCGAGCATAAGGAAAACGCGTTCGCCACGGCCGGTGTCGACCGTCTGCTGGTGCTGGACGGCCACGAATTCGACGGTTATTCACCAGAACAACGCGTGCAGGGTTTGCGGGCTGTGGATAACCAGTTCAACCCACGGCATTGGTTGCTGCCCGACAGCCGCAGCGGCGGTGGTGAGCTGGGTCGGCGGTTTGCCGCGAGCCTCAAGGAGCGCCCGGCCACGCGGGTGTGGCAGATCAAGGGCGACGAGTGCATCGGCCGCGCCGGCGCTGGCCAGGAAGACCTGGCGCGGCCACTGCCGCGCCTGATCCTCGCCGCCGTCGAATGTGCCGATCCGGTCAGCGACACACGTCATGAAGTCTTGCCCGTGGAGTTATCCACAACCCTGGCCCGCAGCCTGCCGCGCATCGAAGACCTCGGCGCGGTGGCAGTGGACCCGGCGGCGATCCCCATGGCCGAGGCCGAGTTTATTTTCTCTGGCGGCAACGGCGTGAAGGATTGGAACCTGTTCCACCAGACCGCTGCTGCCCTGGGCGCCACCGAAGGCGCGTCGCGTGTGGCTGTGGACGACGGCTTTATGGCCCGCGATCGCCAGGTCGGCGCCAGCGGCACCTGGGTCACCGCACGGGTGTATGTGGCCGTGGGGATTTCCGGGGCAATCCAGCACCTGCAAGGCATCGGTGCCTGCGACAAGGTGGTGGCGATCAACCTCGATCCGGGTTGCGACATGATCAAGCGTGCCGACCTGTCGGTGATCGGCGAAAGCGCCGCGATACTGCAAGCCTTGATCGATGCGGTCGAGGCCTACCGCAACGGCGCCAAGCGCGATGCGGCTTGAGGACATGACTATGACCACGAATGTAATCAGCCTGGTGTCCATCGGCGCACACCCTACCTCCGGGCGCCCGCGCCGGGCAGAGCAGGATGCGCGAGCCGTTGAACTCGGCCTGCAAATGGCTGGGGATAAGTTGCAGGTGCTGCACGCGGGCAATATCGCCGAACCCACCTTGCGCAGCTACTTGGGCATGGGCTTGCCGCAACTGCATGTACTCGAACAACCGGAGGGTGCCGATGCCTTGCTGGTACTCAGTGATTATCTGCGCGAGGCAGGCGCCCAGGTGGTACTCACCGGCAGCCAGGCCGAAACCGGTGAAGGCTCGGGCATGCTGCCGTTTCTGCTGGCCGAGCAATTGGGCTGGCCGCTGGTTGTCGGGTTGGCTCAGGTGGAGTCCATCGAAGGCGGCGTTGCTCATGTGCTGCAAGCCTTGCCGCGTGGGCAGCGGCGGCGCTTGAAGGTGCGCTTGCCGTTTTTGGCGACTGTGGATAACGCCGCGCCCAAGCCTCGGCAGAGCGCCTATGGCCCGGCACAGCGCGGTGAGTTGGCAGCCCATGAGGTTGAAGTTGAAGCCGATGAGTTATTCACAGGCGCGGTGCTGCAACCGGCCAAGCCTCGTCCCAAACGCCTCAAGGTGATCAAAGCCAAAAGCGGCGCCGACCGCATGAAAGCCGCTACGGCCAAGGCCAGTGGTGGCGGTGGGCAAGTGCTCAAAGGTGTCAGCGCCGAGGAAGGCGCCCAAGCCATTCTCAAGTTGCTCATAGAAGAAGGCGTCGTGCGCTAACCCACCAACACTGCAAAACAAATGTGGGAGGGGGCTTGCCCCCGATGGCAGTGGTTCAGTTACAGATGAGCTGATTGATACACCGCCATCGGGGGCAAGCCCCCTCCCACATTTTTATCTCCATCAGGGTCTGAGGTTAAGGGGTGGCTGGCGCGGGTTTCGGCACCAGCTCCGGCAGCGGTGGCGGCAGCGGCTGCCAGGTGGCATCCGGCTGTTGCATCGGCGGTGGCAGGGCCGGTGTAGGGTCGCCGCCCATCGGCTTGAGGATCATTTTGTCGGTGGTGTCGCGCAGGATCATGCCCTGGGTTGAGCTGCGCGCTTCGGTGCCGCTGTGAAAGGTGCTGATCTGGGAAATCGGCAGGTCGAGGTTGCGTTCGATCCTCGGCGTCAGCAGCAGGATGATCTCGGTTTTCTGCTGAGTGTTCTGGTTAGTGCCGAACAGCTTCTTGCCGATCCACGGGATCTGGCTCAACCACGGCAGCCCCGAGCCTTCGTCGATATCCGAGGTGCGGATCAGCCCCGAGACGATCTGGGTTTCGTTGTTGCGCGCGGTCAGCAGGGTCTTGGTGGAACGTGAGCCCAGTTCGAAGGTGGCTGGCACGTTTTCCGAGCCGGGAATGCGCTTGGTGATGTGGCTCATTTCCACGTTCAGCTCCAGGTTCACCTCATCGCTCAGGCTGATATTGGGCTTGACGGTGATCTGCAGCCCCACGTCCTGATAAGACACCGATGAGGTGGTGATCTGGTTGGCGGTGGTGGTGGTCACCACCGGGATCTTGTCGCCGATATTCACCTGGGCTTCTTCACGATTGCGCACCCGCACCCTGGGGTTGGCCAGGGTCACGGTGTTGCCGCTGCGCTGCAGCATATTGATACGCGCCGATGTGCTGCCCGAATCCAGCAGGATGTTGTCACCGTTGATGCCGCGAAGCGCGCTGATGGGGATACCTGCGAGCCCGGCGGGCACGTTGGCCAGGTTGCCTACCGACAAGCCGATACCTTCCGGGTACTGGATGCCCAGGTTCAATTCGTCGGTCAGGCTGACCTCCAGCACCTGGATATCGATGGTCACTTCCGACTGCGCAATGTCGATGGCCTCCACCAGTTTTTCCACGGCGCTGAGGGTGTCCAACCCATCGCGCACAATCACCGCATTCAGGCGCTCGTCTACCAACACCTCCTTGGGCTTGAGCACCTGCTTGATCTCGGCGGCGATGACCTTGGGGTCGCCATGGCTGAGGTAGAAGGTGCGGACGGCCAACTCACGGTATTCACGTTCTTTGTCCGGGCGGCGGGGGTAAACCAGGATGGTGTTGGCGTTGAGGATTTTCTTGTCCAGCCCTTGGGTGGTCAGCAGCAGGTTCAGCGCATCTTCGGCGGTGGTTCGGCTGGCGGTCATGCTTGCCGAGGCGCTGGGATTGACGTCTTTGTCGATGACGAAGTTGACCCCTGAAAGGCGCGCGATAGTCTCGAAAATCGTGGTCAGGCTCTGGGCGCTGAACTCCAGGCTCAGGGGTTTGCGCATGGCCTCGGAAAGGTCGGCGCTGAGGTAGTCGGCGCTGACCAGCTCGCGGGTCAGGGCATTGCGAAAGTCCAGGGCCTCTCGGTAGTTGGGCTTTTGCGCGATGATCCGGCGCACCAGGTTGAGCGCCTCCACTGGGTTTGCGCGTTTCATTTCGTAGGCCTGCGCCAGTTGTGGGCGCAGTTGTTTCATCGCCTGGATGCTCTGGATTTCCTGGCGTGCGCCGAGGTTGCTGGGGTCGTATTTGAGGATGGTTTCCAGGGCGCGGATGGCGGCCGCGTCGTCACCACGCATCAGTGCGGTACTGGCCTCGCGGCTGTACTGGGCCACCAGCAACTCCAGTTTGCTGAAATTGGCGGTGCGCAGTTGCACGTCGTCCGGGTCTTGTTTGGCTTCGGCTTGGAGCACTTCCACCGAGCGGATGATGTCGCCCTTTTGGCGCAACTCATCGCTCTCTTTGATTGCGCGTTGGGTCTGGCACGCGCTGAGCAGAGCCAGGGTCAGGCTCAAGTAAATCCATGTACGTATCGCCATGATCGTGTCCCGCCCTGGTCAGTGAGTGTCAAGCCGCAAGGTGCTGACATGCTTGAGCGGCATGTAGGTCAGCACCACGGTCGTGTCGGTCAGCTTGTCCAGTCGGTAGTGCGAGTCGAGCATCTTGCCGGGCACGATGCGCCCCGGCACCGAGCAGCGGTTGCACAGCGTGTATTGGCGATCGTTACCGCGCAGCACGACGATTTTCGATTGGTTCTCATAACGCCACTGCGCGCTCACGCTGAAGGGCAGCGCAGGTGGTTTGGGCGGTGCGGTGTCGACTGGAATGGGGGGCGGCGCAGGTGTCCAGGTTTGGGTGGGGAACAGGTCGACCGTCTCAGCCAAGGCTGGCGCGGAGGGTGACGCTGGCGCTGTGGGTTTGATCTGCGGCGTGGTCGTCACGGGTGACGATGCAGGGGCAGGGCTGTCCACCGTGTCCTGCCAGAACAGCCAGCCACAGCTGATCAGGGTCAATAACAGGAGCACGCGCAAGTACAGTGGCAGCTTCATTCCACCACCCCCAGCACACTGACCTTGAGGTTGATGTCCAGCATGCCGCTGCTGATGTCTTTGCGTTCCAGGGTCACGCGCTCGATGCGCACGGCGGGCTCGTTCGAGAGGTCGACCAGGGCATTGCGCAATAAGGCGTAGGGGCCGGAGAGCGGGATCTCCACGTCCAGCCGTTGCAGCCCTGTGTCGCCGGGCGCGGAGTAGGCCAGCGTGGTCTGTTCGATGGCAAAGCCGTAGCGGCTAAGCACACCCAGCAGCGTTTCCAGGCGGGGGGCAAAGTCCTGCGCGCTGGGTAAGCGCTCGACCACCGCCGGTTCGGTGACTTGCACATCCTGAGGCTGTTCATCGATGCCGGCCTGCAGTTCCTGGCGGCGCAGGTTGTCGCTGATGCCTGCCGGGTAGATCACCGTCACTTCGATCACCAGCGCCGCCATCATGGCCCCCACCGCCAGCAGGCCCCAAAATCCCAGGCGCTGTTGCCACTGGGTCAGTTGCCAGCGCAGGCGCGGCAGGTGGCGAGTAAGGGCATGCATGGGCATTACCCCGCGCCAACGGTGAGTTTGACCTGCACCGGGTGTTGCGGGTCGTTGGCCTTGCGGGCGCTTTGTTGCAGGTTCACCTGTACACCGGGTTGCGCCTTGAGTCGCTCGGCAAATCGAAAGGCGTCTCCCAGCACTTTAGCTTCCAGGTCCAGATGAATCAGTTGGGCTTGTGTGTTGATCTCGACGCGGGTCAAGGCGATGTCTCGGGACCAGGCTTGGGCCACGGCATCCATCAGTGCGAAGGGCGTGACCTTTTGTTGGGCGAAGGTGGACAGCTGCTGTTTTTGCGTGGGCGACAGGCGAATGGCGGCCTGTATCAACTGCTCCTGACGGCGAGTCAGCTGGATGAAGTGCTGCTCCAATGCGTCGGTCTGTTGTTGCTGTTGCTCCATGCGTTGCCAGTGCTGCCAGGTGTTGAACAGCAGGGCGGCCGCGCCCAGCCATAGGACAGTCACCCACGGCCGGCGGGTGGCGCTGGCGCGTAGGAAATCCACGTGTGGCCCTTGAGGCGTACGCAGGTGCTGCCAGACAGTCGCGAGCCTGGATTTCATACAGACGACTCCTCCAGCCAGGGGTGCACCGGACCCAACCGGTTTTCCGCCGGAGTGTTGGTGACTACCAAGGTGGCAGCGGCATGCCGCTCCACCAGCAGGTCGGCGGTGAACAGGTTGTCGCTCAAGGTGCTGCCGCGTGGGGTGGGTATGACGCAGACCTGATCGATCACACCCTGTTGTCGATAGAGGCAACTGAGGCTTTCGGTTTCGGGCACCAACAGCACACAGTCGGCCGGTAAGTGCCGCCAATACCGCTGCGCCACCGCTGTCAGCAATGGCATACACGTCACCAGCGGCAGGCGACGCAGCTTGAATAGCTCACGCAGGTCGTGCAGCAGCTCCCGATGCATCGCGACCGCCAGGCGTTCATGGCCGAAGGCGCTGTCCGCCACGTGTATTTGCCACTGCTCAGGGTCGATGCCGGCTTGTTGGCTGAACGTGGCCTCGGCGAATCCTTGCCAATCGTCTGCGCTGTACAACCCGGTTTGCCACCCCAGCATCAGGTAATGCACATGGGGAAATCCCAGCAGCACCGTGGCGCGGTCCAGGAACCCTATGCGGCCGCGCGGCGCCTGTTCCAACAGCTCGGCGCAGGCGGCCAAGGGCACGCCTTCATGTTGCGCGCGCCACACCGGCGCACCGCGCCAGCGCGGGCGCGCGGCCCACTCGGCACCGGTGCTGTGCAGCCACACCACGTGCTCAATAAAGGGAAATGACACGGTGGATCTCCTTGAGCGTGGTATCGCCCTGGGCGGCATGGGCCAGGGCGATATCGCGGATAAATACGTGGCCGGCTTCACGCGCCAGTTCACGCAGGCTGGAGGCCGAATTGCGGTTGAGCAGGCCCTCCTTGATGCTGTCGGTCAGCGTCAGCACTTCAGCCAGGGCGAGCCGGCCGCGATAGCCGGTGTGGCGGCAGGTCTCGCAGCCTGTGCCCACACGGTAGTGGCCCTGTCTGAGTTGGGCGTCAGGCAGTTGGGCGAGGCGGACAATATCGGGGTCGGGCTCGGCGTCGACGCCGCAGTCCGGGCAGATGCGCCGCACCAGGCGCTGGGCGACCACGCCGTTGAGGGCTTCGACAAAACTGGCCGGGTCCACGTCCATATAGGTAAAGCGCTCCAGCACACTGAACGCGCTGTTGGCGTGCACCGACGACAGCACCAGGTGCCCGGTCAGCGCCGCCTGCACCGCGATGCCGGCGGTTTCGCCGTCGCGGATTTCCCCCACCAGAATCGTGTCCGGGTCGTGGCGCAGGATCGAGCGCAGGCCACGGGCGAAGGTCAGGCCCTTCTTGTCGTTGACCGGAATTTGCAGCACGCCGGGCAGTTCGTATTCCACCGGGTCTTCGATGGTGATGATCTTTTTCTCGCCGGTATTGGTCTCCGACAGGGCGGCGTACAGCGTGGTGGATTTGCCGCTGCCGGTGGGGCCGGTCACCAGCAACATGCCATAGGGTTCGCTGGCCAATACGCGGATGCGCGCGATGGTGTCGGCGCTCAGGCCAAGGGTTTCCAGGCTCAGGGATTCGCCGCGCTGGGACTTGTCGAGAATCCGCAGCACCGCATCTTCGCCGTGGATGCTGGGCATGATCGACACCCGAAAATCCACCTCGCGGCCCTGGATCTTCATCTTGAAGCGTCCGTCCTGGGGCACCCGCCGCTCGCCGATATCCAGCTCCGACAGCACCTTGATCCGCGACAGTGCCTGCTCGGCCATGTCCAGGCCGCTGGCCTGGCCCATCTGCTGCAACACGCCGTCGATACGGTATTTGATCACCAGGCCCTGGGGCGTGGTTTCCACATGGATGTCACTGGCGCGGCTTTGCAGCGCATCGAACAACATGGAGTTGACCAGGCGCACCACCGGGTTGTCGTCGCGGGCGATGCTGCTCAATGAGATTTCCTGGGCGGCCTGGATGACACGGGCGCTTTCATCGTCGCTGCCGAAGGGTTGCATGACCCGTTGGCTGGCTTCGGCCAGAGTCAATTGAGCTTTCACCGCGCCGGGCAGGCTCATGGCGAGGGGTAATTGGCGCAAGGTTTTGGAGGACTGCAACCAGTGTCGGCTGGCCAGGGTGAACGGGTCGCCCAGTACCAGGCAGGGCTCACCGTGGTTATCCACAGGCAGCGCGTTATGGATCAGTGCCTGAGGCAATGCCAGCAGATCAAAACGCCAGTTTTCACTGAGGGTTTGCGGGGCGATGGCAAGCAGGCCGAGGGGCTGGGCGATAGTGCTTAATTGGTCGGGTGCTTTTTCCAGGACCTCCCGCAGGTAATCGGACAAGGGGATGCCTCGTTGTGCCGCAAGCGCTTGCCATTGCAGTGTCTGCTCACTCATCGCGTTACCCCTGAATGGAACCCGCCAGTTCGAAAATCGGCATGTACAGCATGAACACGATCAAGCCGATCAGCCCGCCCACCACCAGCATCAACAGTGGCTCGAACACCTTGCTGAACAGCTCAATGGCGCGCTCCAGTGCCTCATCGTGAAACTGCGCGATGCGCTCACACATGGCCGCCAATTCGCCGCTTTGCTCGCCCACCCGCAACAGGCGTTCGGCGACGGCGGTGGTCAGTTGATGGCGGGCGAGGGCGGTAGAGAGGGGTTGGCCGGCCTGGATATCGGTCATGGCTTGGCGCAAGGCGCCTTGACGTTCCACGGGCAGTAGCGCGCCGGACAATTCCACCGCCGTGACCACCGGCATTCCGCCCATCAGCAACATGCCTGCGGTGCGATAAAACCGCGCGAGCACAAACAGCGTGCGCTGGGCTCCCAGGCTGGGGATTTTCCAGAACAGGCCCGCTGCGCGACGCTTGAACCCGGCGCTGCGAAACATCAGCACCAGTGCGGCGATGACCAGCACCAAGCCGACCAGCATCTCCAGGCTATGGGCGTCCACCAGCGCGCCCCACCACACCATGAAGCGCGCGGTGGCTGGCAGGTCGGTGACCGCATCGAATACCGAGGCGAAGCGCGGGATCACGAAAAACAGCAAAAACAGCAGGATCAACGCGCCCACGCTGAGCACCACCAAGGGGTACATCAGGGCGCCGCTGACGCGCTTTTTGACGGTTTCCAAATGCGCTTCGAAATGATGATAGCGGCGCAGGGCCACGGCCAATTGGCCGCTGTGCTCGGAGGACGCCACGGTGGCGATCAACAGCGAAGGAAACGTCTGTGGCTTGAGCTGCATCGCCTTGGACAGTGAGTTGCCTTCATACATGGAGGCGAGCAGATCGCTCATGACCTGTCGGTTGACGCCCGGCGGCGCCTTGTCGCGCAGGGTTTCCACCGCTTCCACCAGCACCAGTCCGGCGTCCAGCAGCACCACCAGTTCCTGGATAAACAGGCCAAGGGCGAACGTGCTGCGGCGACTCGGCAGTTTGAGTTGGCGGCGGGCTTTGAGCGAGATGACTTGCACACCCTCGGCCTGCAGTTGCCGGCGCGCCTGGGAGAGGTCCACGGCGTGCAGTTGCAGGGACTGCAAATGGCCGTCGCGGATGATGCGTGCGTCGACGTCGATCATGGTGCCTGCCTCGCCAGTTGTTGGCGTTGTTGCAGTAACTCACCGTAGTAGCGCCACACCGCCCGGGCGTAGCGCGAGCGCTGCGCCTGGCGATCCGACTTGGCCCCGGCGTTGTAGGCGCCGACTGCCTGCCAGCCATAGCCCTGTTCGCGGATAAACCCGGCGAGGATCCACGCGCCGACCATCACGCTGGTGCAGGGCTGGGTAATCAGGTGTTGTTCGGTGATGCCCCATTGCGCGAGCGCAGGCAAGTGACGGCTGTTGATTTGCATCAGGCCGATGTCCTGGCTGCCGTCACTGTTGACGTTACGCGCGTGTGGGTTGAGGCCGGACTCGACCTTGGCGATGGCGTACAGCAGAAGCGGGTCAACGTGGTAACGGCTGGCCGCCAATTGCCAGCAGTTGGCCTGGGCAACGCCCATGCAGCACAACAGGGTTAAGGCAAGCGGCAGGCGGCGCATGGTGGGTCACAGCCCGTAGACGATGTCGGCGTAGGTGTTCTCACCGCCGGCTTTGCCGTCTCGGCCCAGGCAGATGATCTCTGCGTCGTTGGGCGCAGTACCGGGGTTCTTGAAGAGGTAAGGGTTGCCCCATGGGTCTGGCGGCAGTGACTTGAGGTACGGCCCTTGCCAATTGTTCGCGTTGGCGGGGCGCGTCGTGAGCGCATTCAGGCCGAGTGTTTCGTCGGGGTAGGTGCCATTGTCCAAGCGGTACTGATGCAAGGCATCGGCAAGGGACTTCATCTGCCCCTGGGCTGTTTGCACCTTGGCCAGTTCCAATCGATCAAACATCTTCGGCCCGACGTAGCTGGCGAGCAGGGCGATGATCAGCAGGACTACCAGCAGCTCAAGCAAGGTGAAACCGCAGGAGCGGGTGCGGAAAAAGGCGCGACTGTACATGGAGATACCCTGTGGGAGTGCCAAGGCACGGCGGTTGTGTAGCCATCTCCCGGCCCGCGTTTGAGCGGGCACCGCCGGTAGTACTGCATCGCTATTCGAATTACACCTCTACAACTGTAGCGTTCGTCGATATAAGGCGCCGTGAGGCGCCCTATAACGTTTGGCTCTTGGGGTTATCGAGTTAATGAATATGCGCGTCGGCTTATTTCATCTCATCCCAAGCCTGGTCCCATGCAGTGCCGGTCCCCGGTGCATAAGCCCATGCCGCGCCCGCACACCAGGCGGTGTAAGGATGCGGTTTGCAGCGATAGTTCTTGCCGCGGTTGCTCACGGTGTCTCCGGCTTTGTACGGTGTGCCCTCTACGTAGGCCGGATATTCTCCGCCGCCGCTGTCTGGAGTCACCGTGAAGTCGAACTCCGCCTGGCTGGTCTTGCCGTTTTGCTGGTCGCGCACATTCAGGCGTGCCTTGAACGGGGTCGCTTCTGTGACGGTGTAGGCGGTCCCGCTGACGTTGGCGGCGTTCTGCGCCCCGGTCATCCCAGGCACCGCCCATTGGTAGAGCAGTTGCCCGTTGCTGCCGGTCGAGCCCGTGCCACTGAAGGTAAAAGCCTGTCCGGACTTCAACGAAGTGGGGCCGGTAATACGGGCAACCGGTGGCGCTGGGTTAACAGGCGTTTCCCCACCCGGAATGATGGCCATCGCCTTGGAGTAACCCTCGGCCAGGACGAACACCGAGTTAGCCCTTGGGTCGGCTGAGTTGAACACAATGGTGGCGCCGTCTTTCTCCCCGATTTTGGCGATACTCGAATTGACCTGACCGGCCAATTGCTGGCCCCAGACTTTCGCGTCCAAATTGGCCTGGGTGATCGGCAGGGTTATGTCGACGACTTCCTTGGCTTGCGGGGTGTTGTCGAGGATGCGGAAGTGCACGGCGTCACCGGGCTTGAGATCATTCATCACGGTGTCGATGAATTGGCCAAGATCGTACCAGCGCTCTGGAACGGCGGCGCCGACGAGGTTGATATCGCTGCAGTTGTAGAACCCTTCCCCGGCCGGGTCAATGCGCTGCCATTGCACAAAGAGCGTCGCCTTGCCGGACTGCTGTGCCGGAACCGGAACTGACATCTTGAAGTAGCCCGAAGCCGAAATAGCCGGTGGCTTGTTGCCCCAGTTGGTTTGCGCGACCGTGAATTGCTCGGTGTGGATAAGGGTCAAGTCATTCCAGGTCAAGGGCGCGCGGGTAGGGTCAAAGCCTGGTTTGGTCAGGAACACCCGCGCAAAACTGGGCACGTGGGGCGCCGTGCCAATGATGCGCACGTCCATCTTGCCGTTTTGAGGCGTCACGTCGGTGCGGTGCCAATCATCCGACACCAGGTTCAGACCGTCTTTTTTGCTGTCGGCTGCCGAGCAGAGCGTGCCGTCGGGCACCTCCCGTTTGACGGTCTCCAGGTCTTCATAACCGGGGGCTCGGATCAAATGCGCGACTTCATTCCATTGCTGGCCTGGGTACTGTCCACTTTTCCTGGCCAAGGCTGCGCACCCAGCGTCGCTGGGGCTACCTGACCAAAAGTCCGGGAGCATCTTGCAGTAGATCTGTCGTGCGACGGGGGTATCCACGCCGCCATGGGCTATCGCTAGCGCCGGCATCAGAATTGCCAGTGCGAGCACCCAGTTAATCAAGTTCCTTGTGTAGCGCTGTAGGTTATTCATGTTGTAGTCCGCCTCAATTCAGATAGAAAAGTTCCGAACGGCTGGAACCATCAGTGTGTGTGCAAGGGCATCATTGGTTGGGCTGGTCTCCACGGGGAGCGCTGGGGATTGGAGGGTTACTCTGTCCAGGGCCGTACAGAAACACCCACCCTTGATAACTGCCTTGCCCTGTAAAACTCTGATTGATCACCGCAAAGTTGCTTTGCTTGAACGGCGTGCCGCTGGCGTTGCTGAACACGCCCATGATCGTTTCACCCGGCCCCGGGACCACGCCCCAATCGGCGGTGCCGGTCAGCGGGTCGTCATAGACCCGGCGCAGGTAGCGCTTGATGGTCGGTTGGCGGCGGTCCAGCACCAAATCTTCGAGGGACTTGGGGAACGTATTACCGGCGGCGTAGTACAGGCCGATCGCCCGCCGAATCTCATTGCCTCGCGCCAGCAGTTCCAACTCACGCTCGCGCTGCAACACGCTGGACCACAGCGTGCCTGTTTCCATCAACATCACCGCCACCACGGCCACTGTCACCAACATGCCCATGAACACCGAGCCGTCCTGGCTGTGTTTACCAGTCTGCATAGGCGCTCCCGTCGTGGGCGCTGCCGGGCGCACCGCTGCGCACGTCGCCCAGGCCTTGTTCGTCGGAGGGTTGCAGTTGCCAGGTGTCGCGCTTGCCGGTGAGCGGGTCCATGGGGATTTCGCGCAAATAGCGCCGGTCGACCAGGGCTTGCAGGGACTCGGGATTGTTGCCGTGGTCTTCACGGTATTGGTCCAGGGCCTGGCGGATGGAGGACAGGTTATGGCGCAGCACGGTTTCCTGGGCCTTGGCGTGCTGGCGAAAATACTGGGGCGTCACGAGGGTCATGAGGGTGGCGATGATAGCCATCACCACCAGCAACTCGATCAGGGTAAAACCCCGATTACCACTGGCTGTATGACGTTCCATTCAAACTCTCCCGAGTGCTGCGGGACGAAACGTCGAATACATCTTCCCCCTCTTGTGGGTTATCAGCGGTGCTCTTGTAACTGCGCAGTTGCCAGGTTTGCGCGGGCAACAGTTCCGGACACTCGCAGACGGGGTCGCGGGGGATGCGGCGCAGGAAGAAGAGTTTTTTGCCTTTGAGATCGGTCTTGTCCGTGACCCCCTCGACTAATGCTTGGAGGGAGGGTGGATAACCGCTGTAGCTGATACTTTTTTCAATACGTCCGGCGTCGCTGGCTTCTTTGTAGGCGTCGATCCCACGGCGTATTTCCCGCAACGAGCGTTGCAGGTCAAGTTCCCTGTCGCGTTTACCCATCAACGCCGTCAGCGGATAAGCCACTGTCGAAAGCGTGGCCAGTAGGGCCAGCGTCAGTAGTAATTCAATCAGCGTAAAACCTTTGGCGCAGTGATGGCTGGAATGACCCCGCCCTATCACTGATCTATCTCCCTCTATCGCGCCAAGGACTTCTGCATTAACCCAGGCCAATGGATATAACTGCAAAAGTGAGTGTAGATGAACTTTGAATCTGAGTATTTTTTGTACAGTTGGCCGATAAGCGGTGGTTACCCACAATCACTGTGCACGTGCCTGTGGATAAGGTGTTTGTGGTTGTCCACAGAGCTTGTAAATCAAGGCCTACAGCGCGCTGTACGAAAAACAACCAGGCTAAGTGGCGGTTTTTACAGGCGTTTTGATGTGGATAAGGACGCTGCCCATTCTCGACTTGCCCCCAAACTCTGTTGGCGGTTCTGTGGATAAGATGTTCGCTATCAGCTACAGGCCATATAAACAGCGGCTCTCAGTGAGTTGGTTGTATTTTGATCAATTCGGCCTTTTTGTTCCGCTAAACCGGTAGATGCCCCGGTTTATGAAGGTTTGAGGCGGTTTTCCACAGCGTCGCCAGAGTTGCCCCCAAAGTCTGTTGGCGGATCTGTGGATAAGGTGTTTGCGTACCGCTGTGGGCTTTGTATTACGTGGCTTGCAGACTATTGATCATAAATTGATCAAAGCAGGGCGAAACCCGTGGAGTTGAATAAGTCACGGATTTTCTTCAGTTAATTTTGGACAAGTAAGCCAGTTGCCCACAATTACTGTGGGTGGCTTTGTGGATAAGTTGTTGGGTAAAGGCTGGAGGGCGCGCAGGCAGAGGCTTGCGAGAGATTTGATCAAATATTGAGCAGTGTGAGGTTCAAGTGCGGGAGGGGGCTTGTCCCCCTCCCACCTTGTTGAGCTGCGGGTATCGGTTATTCGTGTGCAGCCACGCCTTTGAGGTAAGGCGCCGGTGCAGCGCCCAGATTGCTCAGCAGGCGCTCGCTGTACCAGTCCACAAAGTTCACCACGCCGAACTCATAGGTCTTGGAGTACGGCCCTGGCTGGTAAGCGGTGGAGTTGATCCCGCGCTGGTTCTCTTCGGCCAAGCGACGGTCCTGGTCGTTGGTGGCGTCCCACACTTGGCGCATGCGCTCCACGTCGTAGTCCACGCCTTCGACGGCGTCCTTGTGCACGATCCACTTGGTGGTGACCATGGTTTCCTGGGCGCTGATTGGCCACACGGTGAACACGATGATGTGATCGCCCATGCAGTGGTTCCAGGAATGCGGCAGGTGCAGGATGCGCATCGAGCCCAGATCGGGGTTTTTGATGCGGCCCATCAGCTTGGCGCAGCCTTGCTTGCCGTCCAGCGTCATCGACACAGTGCCCTTGAGCAGCGGCATGCGCACGATGCGGTTGCGCAGGCCGAAGCTGGCGTGGGCGTAAGGAATTTTTTCCGCGTCCCAAGCGGCTGCGGAGGCGGCCACGTGGTCCTTGAACGCCTGGTCGGCGCGCGGGTCGGTGACATCGTCCCATTCCAGCAGGGTCTTGAGCAGTTCCGGGTGCGAGGCGTTGCAGTGGTAGCACTCGCGGTTGTTTTCCAGCACCAGCTTCCAGTTGGCTTTTTCCATCAAGGTGGTTTGCACCGCCACCTTGGTGTTCTCCATGTCGTACGGTTCCATGTAGTGGTTCAGGGTCGACAGGAAGTCATCAATGGCCGGCGGGTTCTCGGCCAGGCTGATGAAGATGTAGCCACCGGCGGTCTTCACGTTCACCGGCTTCAAACCGTACTGCTTCATGTCGAAGTCGGCGCCCATTTCGGTACCGGCAAACAGCAGGCGGCCGTCCAGCTCGTAAGTCCACTGGTGGTAGTGACACACCAGTTTGGCGACCTTGCCCTTGTCACTGGTGCACAGGCGCGAACCACGATGGCGGCAGACGTTGTGGAACGCATGCACCACGCCTTCGGCGCCACGAATCACGATGATCGGGTTCTTGCCGATTTGCAGGGTCAGGTAGTTGCCCTTGGCGGGAATTTCGCAGGTCATGCCGGCGATCAACCACTCTTTCTGGAAAATCTCCTGCATGTCGATATCAAACAGCCGGTCATCAGAGTAGAACGGCTGCGGCAGCGAAAACGTGCGCTCGCGCTCTTGCAGCATTTGCGCGGTGGCCTTGCGTGCGGGTTCCAGCGGATCGCCCAAGCTTAAGGTTGCGGTGACGTCCATCGTGTGTGTCCTCATGGCCATTCTGTGTGGCCGGCGAATAGTGGCTACGGTTGATGCTATGCAAGGCGTAAAGAAAGCGTAGTTGTTGGGTGCGAGTGTGGGGCCGGCGTTGCGACGATCCTTATCCATGGGCGACATGGCCCAATCTGATCCCGACGCGCAACCCCCTGTCGTTGGGGGCTGGTCGCGATAAGTATGTGAATGTCGCAGATAGGTAAATGGGTGGTTCTCGCGTTACGCAGAATCGCCACCATAAAGCCGAATATCGGCAGTGGAGAATCAGCATGTCCAACAGTTTCCTGAATCCAGTAACTACCCAGACCTGGGCCAATGGTCGGCACATCGTCCGTTGCGTCAAAGTCATCCAGGAAACCTGGGACGTGCGCACCTTTTGCTTCATGGCCGACCAGCCGATCCTGTTCTTTTTCAAGCCGGGGCAATTTGTCACCCTGGAGCTGGAAATCGAAGGCCAGCCGATCATGCGCTCGTACACGATTTCGAGCTCGCCCTCGGTGCCTTACAGCTTTTCGGTGACCATCAAGCGTGTGCCGGGCGGCAAGGTGTCCAACTGGCTGCACGACACGCTGCACGAAGGCCAGGAACTGGCGGTACACGGACCGGTGGGGTTGTTCAACGCCATCGACTTCCCAAGCCCCAAAGTCTTGTACCTCAGCGGTGGGGTGGGGATTACTCCCGTGATGTCCATGGCGCGTTGGTTCTACGACACCAACGCCAATGTCGACATGACCTTTATCCACAGCGCCCGCTCGCCCAAAGACATCATTTACCACCGCGAGCTGGAGCACATGGCGTCGCGGATCGATAACTTCAGCCTGCACCTGATTTGTGAGAAGCACGGTCTGGGCGAGCCTTGGGCCGGTTATCGGGGCTACCTGAACCACAAGATGCTCGAACTGATGGTGCCCGACTTCCTGGAGCGCGAAGTGTTCTGCTGCGGCCCGACGCCGTACATGAACGCGGTCAAGCGCCTGCTGGAAGTGGCCGGGTTCGACATGGCGCGCTATCACGAGGAATCCTTCGGTGCGACGCCGCCGGAAGCTCGTGCCGATGCGGTGGAACAAGCCGAACAAGCGGCCGACGCGCCGGAAATCGATTTGGCAGACCTGCATCAGGTGGAATTCATTTCGTCAGGCAAGAGCATCCGCGTGGCGCCGGGCGAAACCGTGCACGCAGCGGCGGCCAAGCTTGGGCTGTTGATCCCGAAAGCTTGCGGCATGGGCATTTGCGGAACGTGCAAGGTGATGAAGCTGGGCGGGGAGGTCGAGATGGACCACAACGGCGGGATCACCGAGGAAGACGAAGCCGACGGTTACATCCTGTCGTGCTGCAGCGTGCCGAAAGGGGATGTGCGTATCGAGTTCTGATTGCTCAAGCAGGCACAACACAGTCCAAATGTGGGAGGGGGCTTGCTCCCGATAGCAGAGTGTCAGTCACTGCATGTGCAAGCTGACCCACTGCCATCGGGAGCAAGCCCCCTCCCACATTTTTTATGTACATCAGTGAGTGATTGTCAGGCGCCCATGACTTCGCGGATGTCTGCGGCCAGTTCGCGCACGCGCTCTTCCTCCAGGCACAACACAGTCCACATGTGGGAGGGGGCTTGCTCCCGATAGCAGGGTGTCAGTCACTGCATGTGCAAGCTGACCCACCGCCATCGGGAGCAAGCCCCCTCCCACATTTTTATGTCCATCAGTGAGTCATTGTCAGGCACCCATGACTTCGCGGATGTCTGCGGCCAGTTCGCACACGCTCTTCCTCCAGGCACAACACAGTCCAGATGTGGGAGGGGGCTTGCTCCCGATAGCAGAGTGTCAGCCACTGCATGTGCAAGCTGACCCATCGCCATCGGGAGCAAGCCCCCTCCCACATTTTTTTATGTACATCAGTGATGTCATTGTCAGGCGCCCATGACTTCGCGGATGTCTGCGGCCAGTTCGCGCACGCGCTCTTCCTCCAGGCACAACACAGTCCACATGTGGGAGGGGGCTTGCTCCCGATAGCAGAGTGTCAGCCACTGCATGTGCAAGCTGACCCACCGCCATCGGGAGCAAGCCCCCTCCCACATTTTTTATGCACATCAGTGAGTGATTGTCAGGCGCCCATGACTTCGCGGACGTCTGCGGCCAGTTCGCGCACGCTCTTCCTCCAGGCACAACACAGTCCAAATGTGGGAGGGGGCTTGCTCCCGATAGCAGAGTGTCAGCCACTGCATGTGCAGGCTGACCCACCGCCATCGGGAGCAAGCCCCCTCCCACATTTTTATGTCCATCAGTGAGTCATTGTCAGGCACCCATGACTTCGCGGATGTCTGCGGCCAGTTCGCACACGCTCTTCCTCCAGGCACAACACAGTCCAGATGTGGGAGGGGGCTTGCTCCCGATAGCAGAGTGTCAGCCACTGCATGTGCAAGCTGACCCACCGCCATCGGGAGCAAGCCCCCTCCCACATTTTTTATGTACATCAGTGAGTCATTGTCAGGCGCCCATGACTTCGCGGATGTCTGCGGCCAGTTCGCGCACGCTCTTCCTCCAGGCACAACACAGTCCACATGTGGGAGGGGGCTTGCTCCCGATAGCAGAGTGTCAGTCACTGCATGTGCAAGCTGACCCATCGCCATCGGGAGCAAGCCCCCTCCCACATTTTTTTATGTACATCAGTGAGTCATTGTCAGGCGCCCATAACTTCGCGGATGTCTGCGGCCAGTTCGCGCACGCGTTCTTCCTCGGTATCCCACGCGCACATGAATCGCGCGCCGCCTTTACCGATGAAGGTGTAGAAGCGCCAGCCCTTGGCGGTCAACGCGGCAATGGCTGGTTCCGAGAGTTGCAGGAATACGCCGTTGGCCTGTACCGGGAACATCAATTCCACGCCCGGAATATCCGCCACCAGGCTGCTAAGCAGTTGTGCGCAGTGGTTGGCGTGGCGTGCATGTTTGAGCCAGGCGTCGTTTTCCAGCAGCCCCACCCATGGCGCCGACAGGAAGCGCATTTTCGACGCGAGCTGGCCGGCCTGTTTGCAGCGGTAGTCGAAGTCTTCGGCCAGCTTGTGGTTGAAGAACAGGATCGCTTCCCCCACGGCCATGCCGTTCTTTGTGCCGCCAAAGCACAGTACGTCCACACCGGCTTTCCAAGTCAGGTCTGCTGGCGAGCAGCCGAGGAAGGCGCAGGCGTTGGAAAAGCGCGCGCCGTCCATGTGCAGGTTCAGGCCCAGTTCTTTGCAAGTGGCGCTGATGGCGCGGATTTCTTCCGGGATGTACACGCTGCCGACTTCAGTGGCTTGGGTCAGGGTGACTACGCGGGGTTTGGGGTAATGGATGTCTTGGCGTTTGAGCGCGATCTCGCGGATCGATTCCGGGGTCAGCTTGCCGTTTTCGGTGCGGGCTACGAGCAGCTTGGAGCCGTTGGAGAAAAACTCTGGCGCGCCGCATTCGTCGGTTTCGACGTGGGCCGTTTCCGAGCAAATCACGCTATGGTAGCTCTGGCACAAGGAGGACAGCGCCAGTGAGTTGGCGGCGGTGCCGTTGAAGGCGAAGAACACTTCGCAGTCGGTTTCGAACAGGTTGCGGAAACCGTCGGCGGCGCGGTGGGTCCATTCATCATCGCCATAGGCGCGTTGATGGCCTTGGTTGGCTTGTTCCATGGCGGCCCAGGCTTCCGGGCAAATGCCCGAATAGTTGTCACTGGCGAATTGTTGGCTCTTGTCGGTCATGGCCCATTCCTGTGGTCGATGTTGGTGCGCACTTTAACCAAGATTGTCGGGCGTACGCACGCTCTGTAAATGCAAAGTCACTGGGGAATTATGCACGGTACTGAAACGATACCTGTCGGACGTGTCCGTGATGGCGCTTTGGATTTGCTCAAGTGGCTGGCGCTGCTGAGCATGGTGCTCGACCACCTGCGTTATGTCGGCTTGAGCCTCGATGGCCTCTACGTACCGGGGCGCTTGGCGTTCCCGTGGTTTTGCCTGGCGATTGCGGCGAACCTGCACCGCGTCGCAAACGCACCGGTGACTGGGCATTGGCGTTACCTGGGCTGGCTGCTGCTGTTCAGTGTGATCAGCGAAGTGCCGTACCGGATGTTTATCGACGATGCCGATACGTTGAATGTGCTGCCGACCTTGGCCTTGGGCTTGCTGGTTGCCCGAGGATGGCAGCAGAAGGCGCTTATTGATCGAGGATTGGCGTTGATCGCCGCCACGATAGCGGCCGTATTTTCATCCCACTTAATGTTCGGTTTCTTTGGTGTATTGCTGCCATTGGCGATGCTGCTGGTGTTTAGTCGGCCTTGGTATTTCAGTGTGTTGCCGGGCCTGGTCTGCGTCGCGGCCAACCAGTGGCAGATCCTGCTCAATAGCGGCACGCCGGTGGCGCTGTTGGGGTTGGCTGCATGCCTGGTTGCGCCATTGGCCGGATTGGTCTTATTGCGACATGCCAAAACCGCCGGGCCCCCGGCCATGCGTCGTTGGGCGTATGTGCTCTATCCCGCGCATTTCCTGCTGCTGCTACTCCTTCGCAAGTTCATCACCTGACCCATTGTGGGAGGGGGCTTGCTCCCGATAGCGGTGTGTCAGCCACAGCATGTGCAAGCTGATCCACCGCTATCGGGAGCAAGCCCCCTCCCACATTTGTTCTGTGTTGTTCCGGCAATGTCGTAAACGCACCTTTGCGTGGCGTCCGTAGGCATTTGGCCTGTCTGCGCCAGCCCTACCATCGCATCAAAGGGCCCTGCGACGGGCCTCAACAATACGAAAGGCTGGGAGAGACGCGATGTTCAGCAAACAAGACCAGATCCAGGGATATGACGACGCACTGCTGGCGGCCATGAATGCCGAAGAGCAGCGTCAGGAAGATCATATCGAGCTGATCGCGTCGGAGAACTACACCAGCAAGCGTGTGATGGAAGCTCAAGGCAGCGGCCTCACCAACAAATACGCCGAAGGCTACCCAGGCAAGCGCTACTACGGCGGCTGCGAGCACGTGGACAAGGTTGAAGCCCTGGCCATCGAGCGCGCCAAGCAACTGTTCGGCGCCGATTACGCCAACGTGCAGCCACACTCCGGTTCGTCTGCCAACAGCGCTGTGTACCTGGCGTTGATCAATGCCGGCGACACCATCCTGGGCATGAGCCTGGCCCACGGCGGTCACCTGACCCACGGCGCCAAAGTGTCGTCCTCGGGCAAGCTCTACAACGCGGTGCAGTACGGCATCAACACGGATACCGGCTTGATCGACTACGACGAAGTCGAGCGCCTGGCCGTCGAGCACAAGCCGAAAATGGTGGTGGCCGGTTTCTCTGCCTACTCCAAGACCCTGGATTTCCCACGTTTTCGCGCCATCGCTGACAAAGTCGGCGCGCTGCTGTTCGTCGACATGGCCCACGTCGCCGGCCTGGTCGCCGCCGGCCTGTACCCGAACCCACTGCCCTACGCAGACGTGGTCACCACCACCACCCACAAAACCCTGCGCGGTCCACGTGGCGGTTTGATCCTGGCCAAGGCCAACGAAGAAATTGAAAAGAAACTCAACGCCGCCGTGTTCCCTGGCGCCCAGGGCGGCCCGCTGATGCATGTGATCGCCGGCAAGGCCGTGTGCTTCAAGGAAGCCCAGGAGCCAGGCTTCAAGGTCTACCAGCAGCAGGTGATCGACAACGCCCAGGCCATGGCCGGCGTGTTTATCAAACGCGGCTACGATGTAGTGTCCGGCGGCACCGATAACCACTTGTTCCTGGTCAGCCTGATCCGTCAGGGCCTCACCGGCAAAGAGGCGGATGCCGCCCTCGGTCGCGCCCACATCACCGTCAACAAAAACGCCGTGCCGAATGACCCGCAGTCGCCGTTCGTGACCTCGGGCCTGCGCATTGGCACCCCGGCGGTGACCACGCGCGGTTTCAAAGTGACGCAGTGTGTTGAGTTGGCTGGTTGGATCTGCGACATCCTCGACAACCTCGGCGATGCCGACGTCGAGGCCAACGTGGCCAAGCACGTGTCTGCCCTGTGCGCTGATTTCCCGGTTTATCGCTGAGCGCGGTTTTGGAGTAATGACTATGCAACGCTACTCGGGCTTCGGCCTCTTCAAGCACTCCCTCAGCCACCACGAAAACTGGCAGAAGATGTGGCGCACGCCGACCCCGAAAAAGGTCTACGACGTGGTTATCGTCGGCGGCGGCGGGCATGGTCTGGCGACCGCCTACTACCTGGCGAAAGAGCACGGCATCACCAACGTGGCCGTGGTCGAGAAAGGCTGGCTGGGCGGCGGTAACACCGCGCGCAACACCACCATCGTGCGTTCCAACTACCTGTGGGATGAGTCGGCGCACCTGTACGAACACGCGATGAAACTGTGGGAAGGCCTGTCCCAGGACCTGAACTACAACGTGATGTTCTCTCAGCGTGGCGTCTACAACCTGTGCCACACCCTGCAGGACATCCGTGATTCCGAGCGCCGTGTGAGCGCCAACCGCCTCAACGGCGTGGACGGCGAGCTGCTCAATGCCAAGCAAGTGGCCGACGAGATTCCGTACCTGGATTGTTCCAAGAACACCCGCTACCCGGTGCTTGGCGCCACCGTACAACGTCGCGGCGGCGTTGCCCGTCACGATGCCGTGGCCTGGGGTTTTGCCCGTGCCGCTGACGCACTCGGCGTGGACTTGATCCAGCAGACCGAAGTGATCGGTTTCCGCAAGGAAAACGGCGTGTGCATCGGTGTGGAAACCAACAAGGGCTTTATCGGCGCCAAGCGCGTCGGTGTGGTGACGGCGGGTAACTCCGGCCACATGGCTTCGCTCGCCGGTTTCCGCCTGCCGATCGAATCCCACCCGCTGCAAGCGTTGGTGTCGGAGCCGATCAAGCCGATTATCGACAGCGTGATCATGTCCAACGCCGTGCACGGTTACATCAGCCAGTCCGACAAGGGCGACCTGGTGATCGGCGCCGGTATCGACGGCTACAACGGCTACGGCCAGCGCGGCTCGTACCCGGTGATCGAACACACCATCCAGGCCATCGTCGAGATGTTCCCGGTGCTGTCGCGCGTGCGCATGAACCGTCAGTGGGGCGGCATCGTTGACACCACGCCGGACGCCTGCCCGATCATCTCCAAGACCCCAGTGCCGAACATGTTCTTCAACTGCGGTTGGGGCACCGGTGGCTTCAAGGCTACGCCGGGCTCAGGCAACGTGTTTGCCGCGAGTCTCGCCAAGGGTGAAATGCACCCATTGGCTGCACCTTTCTCCATCGACCGTTTCCACAACGGTGCGTTGATCGACGAACACGGCGCTGCGGCCGTCGCCCACTAACAGGAGAAATTTCCTATGTTGCATATCTTCTGTCCTCACTGTGGCGAACTGCGCTCCGAAGAGGAATTTCACGCGTCCGGCCAAGCGCACATCCCGCGCCCGCTGGACCCGAATGCCTGCACCGACGAGCAGTGGGGCGACTACATGTTCTTCCGCGACAACCCGCGCGGCCTGCATCACGAACTGTGGATCCATGCCGCCGGTTGTCGCCAATATTTCAACGCGACCCGCGACACCGTGACCTACGAAATTCTTGAAACCTACAAGATCGGTGAGAAGCCGCAATTCACCGCCAAGGCCTCTGGAGAGAAGGTATGAGCCAGATCAATCGCCTGTCCAACGGTGGCCGGATCGACCGGAATAAAGTCCTGACCTTCAGCTTCAACGGCCAGAGCTACAAAGGCTTTGAAGGCGATACCCTGGCCGCTGCATTGCTGGCCAACGGCGTCGACATCATTGGCCGCAGCTTCAAGTACTCGCGCCCACGGGGCATCTTTGCTGCCGGCGCTGAAGAGCCAAACGCGGTGCTGCAGATCGGCGCCACCGAAGCCACGCAAATCCCTAACGTGCGCGCCACGCAACAGGCGCTGTACCAAGGCCTGGTCGCCACCAGCACCAACGGCTGGCCGAGCGTCAACAACGACATGATGGGCATTCTCGGCAAGGTCGGCGGCAAGCTGATGCCGCCGGGTTTCTACTACAAAACCTTCATGTACCCGCAATCGTTCTGGATGACCTACGAGAAGTACATCCGTAAGGCCGCAGGGCTGGGTCGCTCGCCGACCGAGAACGACCCGGACACCTACGACAACTTCAACCGTCACTGCGACGTGCTGGTGGTCGGCGCAGGCCCCGCCGGCCTCGCTGCTGCACTGGCTGCTGCGCGCAGCGGTGCCCGCGTGATCATCGCCGATGAGCAGGAAGAGTTCGGCGGTTCGCTGCTTGATTCCCGCGAAAGCCTCGACGGCAAGCCGGCCACTGAATGGGTCGCGAGTGTCATCGCTGAACTGAAATCCCTGCCGGACGTGGTGCTGCTGCCCCGCGCCACTGTCAACGGCTACCACGACCATAACTTCTTGACCATTCACGAGCGCCTCACCGATCACTTGGGTGACCGTGCGCCGATTGGTGTGGTGCGCCAGCGCATCCACCGCGTGCGTGCCAAGCGTGTGGTCCTGGCGACCGGTGCTTGCGAGCGTCCGCTGGTGTACGGCAACAACGACGTGCCGGGCAATATGCTCGCGGGTGCGGTTTCCACCTACGTGCGTCGCTATGGCGTAGCACCGGGTAAAAAGCTGGTGCTGTCGACCAACAACGACCACGCTTACCGCGTTGCGCTGGACTGGCTCGATGCCGGTCTGCAAGTGGTGGCGGTGGCTGATGTGCGCCACAACCCACGCGGCGCGCTGGTTGAAGAAGCTCGCGCCAAAGGTATTCGTATCCTCACCGGCAGCGCCGTGATCGAGGCTCGTGGCACCAAGCGCGTCACCGCTGCGCGTATCGCCGCGATCGACGTCAAGGCGCATAAAGTCACCAGCCCTGGCGAGTGGCTGGACTGCGACCTGGTGGCCAGCTCCGGCGGCTACAGCCCAGTGGTCCACTTGGCCTCGCACCTGGGTGGCAAGCCGACCTGGCGCGAAGACATCCTCGGTTTTGTACCGGGCGAAGCACCGCAGAAACGTGTGTGCGTCGGTGGCATCAACGGCGTCTACGGCCTTGGCGATTCCCTGGCGGATGGTTTTGAAGGCGGCGTACGCGCGGCCAGCGAAGCCGGTTTTGCCCCGGTGGAAGGTACGCTGCCAAAAGCCTTGAGCCGTCTGGAAGAGCCAACCCTGGCGCTGTTCCAAGTGCCTCACGAGAAAGCGACCGCACGGGCGCCGAAGCAATTTGTCGACCTGCAGAACGACGTCACCGCCGCCGCCATCGAACTCGCCACCCGCGAAGGTTTCGAGTCGGTGGAACACGTCAAACGCTACACCGCGTTGGGCTTCGGCACCGACCAGGGCAAGCTCGGCAACGTCAACGGCCTGGCGATTGCCGCGCGCTCCCTGAACGTGACCATTCCGCAGATGGGCACTACCATGTTCCGCCCCAACTACACGCCGGTGACCTTCGGCGCGGTAGCGGGCCGGCACTGTGGGCACATCTTCGAACCCGTGCGCTACACCGCGCTGCAAGCCTGGCACGTGAAAAACGGCGCCGAGTTTGAAGACGTCGGTCAGTGGAAACGCCCGTGGTACTTCCCGCGTAACGGTGAAGACCTGCACGCCGCGGTGAAACGCGAATGCCTGGCCGTGCGCGACAGCGTCGGCCTGCTGGATGCGTCCACCCTCGGCAAGATCGACATCCAGGGCCCGGATGCGCGTGAGTTCCTCAACCGCATCTACAGCAACGCCTGGACCAAGCTCGATGTGGGCAAGGCGCGTTACGGCCTGATGTGCAAGGAAGACGGCATGGTCTTCGACGACGGCGTCACCGCCTGTCTCGCCGACAACCACTTCCTGATGACCACCACCACCGGCGGCGCCGCCCGTGTGCTGCAGTGGCTGGAAATCTACCAACAGACCGAATGGCCGGACCTCAAGGTGTACTTCACCTCGGTCACCGACCATTGGGCGACCATGACCCTGTCCGGTCCTAACAGCCGCAAGCTGCTGGCCGAAGTCACCGACATCGACCTGGACAAGGACGGTTTCCCGTTCATGACCTGGAAAGAAGGCCTGGTAGGCGGTGTGCCGGCGCGGGTGTTCCGTATCTCGTTTACCGGTGAGCTGTCGTACGAAGTCAACGTGCAGGCCGACTACGCCATGGGCGTGCTGGAACAGATCGTCGCGGCCGGCAAAAAGTACAACCTGACCCCGTACGGCACCGAGACCATGCACGTACTGCGGGCAGAGAAGGGCTTCATCATCGTCGGCCAGGACACCGACGGCTCGATGACCCCGGACGACCTGAACATGGGCTGGTGCGTTGGCCGCACCAAACCGTTCTCGTGGATCGGCTGGCGTGGGATGAACCGTGAAGACTGCGTGCGCGAAGAGCGTAAGCAACTGGTGGGCTTAAAGCCGATCGACCCGACTGTGTGGTTGCCGGAAGGCGCGCAACTGGTGTTCGATCCGAAGCAGTCGATCCCGATGAAGATGGTCGGCCACGTCACCTCAAGTTATGCGCATAACTCCCTGGGCTATTCGTTTGCCATGGGCGTGGTGAAGGGCGGCTTGAAGCGCATCGGCGAGCGGGTGTTCTCACCCCAGGCGGATGGCAGCGTGATCGAGGCGGAGATTGTGTCTTCGGTGTTCTTTGATCCTAAGGGTGATCGGCAGAACATCTGATAGACCGCGGCGCGGCCATCGGAAGCAAGCCTCCTCCCACATTTTGATGGGTGAATACTTTCAAATGTGGGAGGGGGCTTGCCCCCGATGAGGCCAGAACAGTCACCCCAGAATTCAGATAGGTGCTTTATGACAGCAGCCAATGTTTACCAACAACGCCCCACCTCCGGCGCCAAGGCCGAGTCGTCGCTGCACCATGCCGACCTCGCCAGCCTGGTCGGTAAGGGCCGCAAGAACGCCGGCGTGACCGTGCGTGAAAAGAAACTCCTCGGCCACCTGACCCTTCGTGGTGACGGCCATGACGCAGCCTTCGCCGCCGGCGTGCACAAGGCCCTGGGCATCGAACTGCCCGGCGCCCTGCAGGTCATCGTCAAAGGCGAAACCAGCCTGCAATGGCTCGGCCCGGATGAGTGGTTGCTGATCGTGCCAAGCGGTGAGGAATTCGCCGCCGAACAAAACCTGCGCGCCGCTCTGGGTGATTTGCATATCCAGGTCGTCAACGTCAGCGGCGGTCAGCAGATCCTCGAACTGAGCGGCCCGAACGTGCGTGATGTGCTGATGAAATCCACCAGCTACGACGTGCACCCCAACAACTTCCCGGTGGGCAAGGCAGTGGGCACGGTGTTCGCCAAGTCGCAATTGGTGATCCGCCACACGGCTGAAGACACCTGGGAACTGGTGATTCGTCGCAGCTTCTCGGATTACTGGTGGTTGTGGTTGCAGGACGCCTCGGCCGAATTCGGCCTGAGCGTTCAAGCCTGATCGAGTGGGCGCTTTTGTGGCGAGGGGGATTGCCCCCCGTTGGAGCGCGCAGCGGTCCCACTAAGGTCAGCGCATTTTTTCTGCAATAACCGAGTGGCGGGTTTTGGAGCTGCTTCGCAGCTCAACGGGGGACAAGCCCCCTCGCCACAAGGGCCTGAGGATTCCAGTATGAGCCGCGCACCCGATACATGGATTTTGACCGCCGACTGCCCCAGCGTGCTCGGCACGGTGGACGCGGTCACCCGCTATCTGTTCGAACAGGGCTGCTACGTCACCGAGCACCATTCGTTCGATGACCGTCTCTCGGGTCGGTTTTTTATTCGCGTCGAATTCCGCCAGCCGGATGGCTTCGACGAGCAGGCTTTCCGCGATGGCCTGGCCACGCGCGGTGAAGCCTTTGGCATGATCTTCGAACTGACGGCGCCGAACTACCGGCCAAAAGTGGTGATCATGGTCTCCAAGGCCGATCACTGCCTTAACGACCTGCTGTACCGCCAGCGTATCGGTCAGCTGTCCATGGATGTGGTCGCAGTGGTGTCCAACCATCCTGATCTCAAACCTTTGGCCGACTGGCATCAAATTCCCTACTACCATTTCCCCCTCGACCCCAACGACAAACCGTCCCAGGAGCGTCAGGTGTGGCAGGTGATTGAAGAGACGGGCGCCGAACTGGTTATCCTTGCGCGCTACATGCAAGTGCTGTCGCCGGAGCTGTGCCGCAAGCTGGACGGCAAGGCCATCAATATTCACCACTCGTTGCTGCCGGGGTTCAAGGGCGCCAAGCCTTATCACCAGGCGTACAACAAGGGCGTGAAACTCGTCGGCGCTACGGCGCATTACATCAACAACGATCTGGACGAAGGTCCGATCATCGCCCAAGGCGTGGAGGTGGTGGATCACAGCCACTATCCAGAGGATTTGATTGCCAAGGGGCGGGACATCGAAGGGCTGACATTGGCGCGGGCGGTGGGGTATCACATTGAGCGGCGGGTGTTCTTGAATGCCAATCGGACGGTGGTGCTCTGACTGCCGCCATCGGGAGCAAGCCCCCTCCCACATTCGACCGCATTCCAAAGGTAGAACTCGGTCAACTGTGGGAGGGGGCTTGCCCCCGATGAGGCCCTCACAAACAACGCAATAACAGCATCTGTACCCGAGCACTTAAACGCGCTGCCCACCCAACGGGCAACGCAGTTCCATAAAAACAACAGCGAGGTGAAAGCATGTCTGGTAATCGTGGTGTCGTGTATCTCGGCAACGGCAAGGTCGAAGTACAGAAAATCGACTATCCCAAAATGCAGGACCCCCGTGGCAGGAAGATTGAACACGGCGTCATCCTGCGCGTGGTCTCCACCAACATCTGCGGCTCCGACCAACACATGGTGCGCGGCCGCACCACCGCCCAGACCGGCCTGGTGCTCGGTCACGAGATCACCGGTGAAGTGATCGAGAAGGGCAGCGACGTCGAAAACCTGAAGATCGGTGACCTGGTTTCCGTCCCCTTCAACGTCGCCTGCGGCCGCTGCCGCTCCTGCAAAGAACAGCACACCGGCGTGTGCCTGACCGTCAACCCGGCCCGTGCCGGTGGTGCTTATGGCTACGTCGATATGGGCGACTGGACCGGTGGCCAGGCCGAGTACGTGCTGGTGCCATACGCCGACTTCAACCTGCTGAAACTGCCCGACCGTGACAAGGCCATGGAGAAAATCCGTGACCTGACCTGCCTCTCCGACATTCTCCCCACCGGCTACCACGGCGCGGTGACTGCTGGCGTTGGCCCTGGCAGCACCGTCTACATCGCCGGCGCCGGTCCCGTCGGCCTGGCAGCTGCTGCGTCTGCACGCCTGTTGGGCGCGGCGGTGGTGATCATCGGCGACGTCAACTCCATCCGCCTGGCCCACGCCAAGGCTCAGGGTTTTGAAATCGTCGACCTCTCCACCGACACCCCATTGCACGAACAAATCGCCGCGCTCCTCGGCGAGCCCGAAGTGGACTGCGCGGTTGACTGCGTAGGCTTTGAAGCACGCGGTCACGGTCACGACGGCGTCAAGGCCGAAGCCCCGGCCACGGTGCTCAACTCACTGATGGGCGTGGTGCGTGTGGCGGGCAAGATCGGTATCCCCGGCCTGTACGTCACCGAAGATCCAGGTGCTGTGGATGCCGCCGCGAAAATGGGCAGCCTGAGCATCCGCTTCGGCCTGGGCTGGGCCAAATCCCACAGCTTCCACACTGGGCAAACGCCAGTAATGAAGTACAACCGCCAACTGATGCAGGCGATCATGTGGGACCGTATCAACATTGCTGAAATCGTCGGTGTGCAGGTGATCAGCCTGGATGACGCACCACGTGGGTATGGCGAGTTCGATGCGGGCGTGCCGAAGAAGTTTGTGATTGATCCGCATAAGTTGTTTAGTGCGGCGTAAATCCCAGGCATACGAAAACCCAAATGTGGGAGGGGGCTTGCTCCCGATAGCGTTCAGTCAGTTACCTATTTACTGGCTGACTCAACGCCATCGGGAGCAAGCCCCCTCCCACAGTGGGTTGTGGTGTTTGGAACATCAGCGGTTGGCCAAAGCCCCCTCATAGACCGTCGGCCCCGTCGGTTGCTTGCTCACTGAGCCGCCTTTGCTCTCCGCACTCACCATCAATTCCACCGGTTTGCTGATCGAGGCCTGCTGCCTCGGGTTCAAGCCGATGATGCCTTCGCCATCCTCCGGTATCAGTCCAAGTGACACGGGCTTGCCGCCGTCGGGTATCGCCCACAGTTCCAGGCTCTGGTCCGGCGCGGGTGCGGTGATGGCGATGGGTTGCACTTCCAGGTAATCCTTGTGAGCCATGACCTGCGCCGCCGGCTGTTGGGTGGTGGTGATCAGGGTGGCGGCGGACTTGACGTTGTCCTGAGTGTAGAACGCGCCGCCGAGGCCGGCGATCACGGCCACGCAGACGCCGATAAACAGGCGTGGACGGCTCCAGAAAGGCGGCTTTGGCTCAATGATTGTGGGGCGTGTCGCGCTCATAACGTTGTTCCTGACAGGGCTTTCAGTGCTGTCATGGACTCTGGTTTGCGCGATGGGTTCCTGACCCCCTTGCAGGTCAAAGTGATGCCAATTGGCCCTGATACAGCACCGGTCCGGTGGGTTGCCCGGTGGGCGAGCCGCCGTGTGGTTCCAGGCTCACGGCCAAGGTCAGCGGTGCGGTAAGCAAGGCTCGCTGCGCTTCGCTCAGTTGGATTCGGCCTTTGCCCACTGCGGGCACCAGGCCCAGGGAGATCGGTTTGCCTCCGGGCTTGATGGCCCACAATTCCAGGTCCTGTGCCGACGTCACGGCGGCCAGTGACAAGGGTTCCACTTGCAGGTGGTCGGCAAAGGCCTTGATCTGCAACGCGGGTTGTTGGTTGGCGGCGACCAGTGTGGCGTTGTACGCCACACCCAGGTCGCGCTGGTACAACACGCCCACCAGCACTGCGATAACAATCCCGAACGCCGCCGCCCACAGTCGCAGGTTCGTCCACAACGGTTTCTTGGCCGGCATGTGCAGCACCTGCGGCTCGATCCGTGACTTGATGCCCGCCCACACATGCTCGGGCACCGGCCGCTCGGGCAATGCGCCGGTCAGGCTGGCAAGCGCTTCCTGCCAATGGCCCAGTTCAACGCGCAGCGCGGCGTCTTCCAATAACAGCGCATCAAAACGCCGACGGGCGGTGGCGGGCATCAGTCCGATGGCGTAGTCGGCTGCCAGGGCGCGGCGCAGGGCTGTGGTTTTGTAGTTCATGATTCAAGGCACCTGCGCAGGCGCTCCATGCCGCGGCGAATCCAGGATTTGACCGAGCCCAGCGGCGCGGCCAAGTGTTCGGCCAACTCCGAACACGACAGGCCCTGGAAGTAAGCCACAGTGATCGATTGACGCTGCATGCCGTCGAGGGTGTCGAGGCAGCGGTTGAGCGCGCGGGCTTCGCGTTCGCTGTCGAGCCGTTCGTAGGCGCTGGGGCCTTCGTCGAGCAAGGCGTCCTGTTGACCGTCGGCCAAAGGCTGTTCGCGGCGTTTACGCAGTTGGTCGATGGCCAGGTTGCGGGTGATGTTGATCATCCAGGTCATCGGCGCCGCCAGGTGGGCTTCGTAGCGCGAAGCGTTGTACCAGATGCGTACGAAGGCTTCCTGCAGCACCTCTTCAGCCAGGTCCTGGCGTCCCATAAACACCATGGCGACCCCGTGCAGACGCGGCGAAACACTGCGATAGAGCGTTTCAAACGCTTGGCGATTGCCCAAGGCGCATTGGGCCAGCAGGGGCCGCAACGTGTCAGCATCAGTGAGCGTAATAGGGCTTCTCCAGGCTCTCGTTTGAGGGCGACGGGACTGCGCACGGTAGGCAGAGGTTAGTTCAGCTTGGGCATTCATTCCATCCAGCTCCGGGCAGCGTATGAAGCCTATACGTAGGGCAGGGCGATTCGGATGCGGGTGTGGGAACAATCCCCCGGAATGCCCAGTCAAACGCCTGCTTTCGCACCTATATCCAGAGGTTGTTTCAATGAAGATTTCACGCGGTTTCGCCCTTTCCTGCCTGATGACTCTGGCGGCCGGCCCCGTACTCGCCGCGGGCTTCAGCCTTGGTGATGCGGCCAATGCCATTTCCGGCATGCAGGGCGGTAGCAACAAAGCCGCTGCCGCCGCACCGTCGTCCGAGACGGCCGGTTTGCTGAGCGCGCTGACCTCGCAACTCAATATCACCCCCGAGCAAGCCGTTGGTGGCACCGGCGCGATGTTGGGCCTGGCCAAGAACAAACTGAGCGGCAACGATTATTCGCAACTGGGCAACAGTGTGCCGGGCCTGGATCAGCTGTCGGGCAACAATGCATTGGGCAGCCTCGGGGCCTTGAGCGGGATGCTCGGCCAGACCGGTGGCAGCAAAACCAGCGGCCTGGACGGCTTGCTGGGTAACGTGAAGAACACAAACGACCTCAACACCGCATTCAGCGCGTTGGGCATGGACAGCGGCATGATCGGCCAATTCGCTCCGGTGATCCTGCAATACCTGGGTGGCCAGGGCGCCAGCAGTTCGGTGCTGGGCAAACTGGCCCAGGCCTGGGGTACCGGCAGCTAAATACTCTGCGCGCGCAGTTGTTCGATGCGCGCGTCTTTCTCCTTCCAGAGCTGGTTGACCCAGTTCTGGACGGTCTGGCGAAATGCTGGATCGTTTTCGTAATCTCCCTGCCACAACGCCGGGTCCAGCTCACGGGTCTGGATGTCGATGATCACCTTCGGCACCGCGCCGCTGATCAAGTCCCAGAACCCCGGAATCTTCTGCTGCGGATAGACCACCGTGACGTCGAGGATTGCGTCCAGCTGTTCCCCCATCGCTGCCAGCACAAACGCCACACCGCCTGCCTTGGGTTTGAGCAACTGGGTGAACGGTGAGTCCTGCTGCGTGCGTTTGGTCTCGCTGAACCGCGTGCCTTCCAGGTAATTGACCACCGTCACCGGCTGGCGCTTGAACAGCTCACAGGCTTGTTTGGTGATCTTCAAGTCCTGGCCCGCCAGCTCGGGGTGCTTGGCCAGGAACGCCTTGGTGTAGCGTTTCATGAACGGGTAATCCAGCGCCCACCAGGCCAGGCCCAGGAAGGGCACCCAGATCAGTTCTTTTTTCAGGAAGAATTTAAAGAACGGCGTACGCCGGTTGAGCGCCTGGATCAGCGCCGGAATATCCACCCAGGACTGGTGGTTGCTGATGACCAGATAGGAGGTGTCCCTGCGCAAGTCGTCGCCGCCGCGAATGTCCCATTGCGTCGGGATGCAGCGGGCGAAGATCAGTTTGTCGATCTCGGCCCAGGTCTCGGCGATCCACATCACCGCCCATGACGCATAGTCACGGTAGCGCCCCGGTGCCACCAGCTTGAGCAGGGCGAACACCAGCAAGGGGCCGATCAGGATCAGCGTATTGAGTAACAGCAGCAGGGTGACCAAACAGCCGGTGAGCAGGCGGCGCATAAGCAACTCTTGGGATCTTGTGGGCGGATCATGATAAGCAAGCTGAGTCTAGAGGCCAAATCGCAAAGCGTCGGACGAATGTTTCACAATGTTCCGGGTATGTTGGGCTGACTAACTAACAGTCGCTTTTGCGGTCTAGAATCCGCCTACTTAATTCAAGGAAACCACCTACGTGAAATCTATCCTTGCCTTGCTTGCCCTCGTTGCGCTGCCTGTCATGGCGGCCGAACCGACCCTTTACGGTCGCTACGAATACATTCAACTGCCGGAGATCGGCGAAACCTTCAAGGCCAAGATGGACACCGGCGCGCTGACCGCCTCGCTGTCGGCCCGCGACATCGACACCTTCACCCGTGATGGCGATGACTGGGTGCGCTTCCGTCTCGGCGGCAAGGACGCCTCCGATAAGGTCTACGAACACAAAGTCTCGCGCATCAGCAAGATCAAGAGCCGCGCCGACGAAGACGACGACAAGGACGAAGCCAGCGTCGCCAAGCGCCCGGTGATCGACCTGGAAATGTGTCTGGGCAACGTCAAGCGGACCGTCGAGGTCAACCTGACCGACCGCAGCAGCTTCAATTATCCGTTGCTGATCGGCGCCAAGGCCTTGCGTGAATTTGGCGCAGCGGTAAACCCGGCTCGTCGGTACACTGCCGACAAACCGGACTGCTGATTTGAACCCATGCCCCACATCCTGATTGTCGAAGACGAAGCGGCGATAGCCGACACGCTGATATTCGCCCTGCAAGGCGAGGGCTTTACCACCACCTGGCTGAGCCTCGGCCAGGAGGCATTGGCCCATCAGCGGCAGACGCCCGCCGACCTGATCATCCTCGACATCGGCCTGCCCGACATCAGCGGTTTTGAAACCTGCAAGCAATTGCGCCGTTTCACCGAAGTGCCGGTGATGTTCCTCAGCGCGCGCGATGCTGAGATCGACCGGGTAGTGGGGCTGGAAATCGGCGCCGATGATTATGTGGTCAAGCCGTTCAGCCCACGGGAAGTGGCGGCGCGGGTCAGGGCGATTCTCAAGCGGGTCGGCCCCGGCGTTGCACCGGCGGTGTTCCAGGTGGACCTGGAACGGATGCAGATCACCTATCGGGGCCAGCCCCTGAGCCTCACGCGCCATGAATTCCGCCTGCTGCAGAGCCTGCTTGAACAACCCGAGCGGGTGTTCAGCCGCGAGCAATTGCTGGATGCCGTAGGCGTACCGGCGGATGCCGGCTACGAGCGCAATATCGACAGCCATATCAAAAGCCTGCGCAGCAAACTGCGTAGCGTGGCGGCGGACGCCGAACCGATCCAGACCCATCGCGGCCTGGGCTACAGCTACAGCCCGAGCAACAGCTGATGCGCCTGGGGCTGCGGATTTTCCTGGTGTACGCGCTGTTTATCGGCCTCACCGGTTACTTCGTGCTCAGCACGGTGATGAAGGAAATCCGTCCCGGCGTGCGCCAGTCCACCGAGGAAACCCTGGTGGACACCGCCAACCTGTTGGCCGAGATCCTGCGCGATGACGTCAAAAACCGCACCCTCGGCCAAAGCCACTGGCAGGAATTGCTCAAGGCCTACGGGAACCGTCAGCCGGGCGCGACCATATGGGGCCTGCCGAAAAACCAGGTCAACCACCGCATCTATGTCACCGACGCCAAAGGCATCGTGTTGCTCGACTCCACAGGCGAAGCGGTGGGCCAGGACTACTCCAAATGGAACGATGTTTACCTGACGCTGCGCGGCGAATACGGCGCCCGCTCCACCCGCAGCCAACCGGATGACGCCACTTCATCAGTGATGCACGTAGGTGCACCGATCCGCGACAACGGCCAGATCATCGGCGTGGTCACCGTGGCCAAGCCCAACAGTTCATTGCAGCCTTATGTGGATCGCACTGAGCGGCGCCTGCTGTGGTACGGCGCCGGATTAGTCATCCTGGGCCTGCTGTTGGGCGCGCTGTTGTCGTGGTGGTTGAGCGTCGCGCTACGACGGCTGACGGCCTATGCCGAGGCGGTCAGCGAAGGCCGGCGCGCCGAGTTGCCTCACTACCGTGGTGGCGAGTTGAAGCAGTTATCCACTGCTGTGGAGCACATGCGCACGCAACTGGAGGGCAAGGCCTACGTCGAGCATTACGTGCACACCCTGACCCATGAATTGAAAAGCCCATTGGCGGCGATTCGTGGCGCGGCAGAGCTGTTGCAGGGTGATATGACCCGCGAGCAGCAGCAGCGTTTTGTCGGCAATATCGACAGTGAAAGCGCACGCCTGCAGCAGTTGATCGAGCGTTTGCTGAACCTGGCGCAAGTGGAACAACGCCAAGGCCTGGAAGAGCAGGTGAGTATCCCGCTGGCAGCCTTGGTCGACGACGTGCTCAAGGCCCAATGTGCGCGGATCGAAGGCGCCGGCTTGCAAGTGGAGCAGACGATTGCGGCGGATGTGAAGGTGTTCGGCGAGCCCTTCCTCCTTCGCCAGGCACTGGGCAATCTGCTGGAGAACGCCTTGGATTTCACCCCCCCTGGCGGCCTGTTGGCATTCGCTGCACAGACGCACCATAACGATGTGCAGGTGAGCCTGTTCAACCAGGCCGCACCGATTCCCGACTACGCGTTGCCGCGCCTGAGCGAACGTTTTTATTCCCTGCCACGCCCGGCCAGCGGACGCAAAAGCACGGGGCTGGGCCTCAACTTTGTCGAGGAAGTGATGAAGCTTCACGGCGGCGCATTGCAGATCGGTAACGTCCCCGGCGGCGTGCGCGTAGAACTGCATCTCCACACAGTCTCCACATTGCCCACATAAATCCCCCACATGCGCGGCCCACTCTCTCTCCATCAAAACAGGGAGAGACCCATGAACCGCAGCCTGCTTTTCAAACTTGGCGCGATTGCGCTGCTGATCCTGCTGTTGCTGATTCCGTTGCTGATGATCAACGGCATCATCAGCGACCGCCAGCAACTGCGCGACGGCGTACTGATGGACATCGCACGCAGCTCCAGCTACGCCCAACGCCTCACCGGCCCGGTGATGGTGGTGCCCTATCGCAAGACCGTGCGTGAGTGGAAGCTCAATGAAAAGCTCAACAAGCGCTACGAAGAAACCCGTGAAGTGCGTGGTCGTTTGTATTTCCTTCCGGAGCGTTTTGAACTCGACGGCAAGGTGCAGACAGAACTGCGCGCACGGGGCATTTACCAAGCTCGGCTGTTCCACGCCGACAATCGCATCAGCGGGCGTTTTGTGCTGCCGGAGCAATGGGGCATCACCGAGAACTATGCCGATTACCGCTTTGAACCGGCGTTTCTGGCGGTGGGCATCAGCGATATTCGCGGTATCGAAAACGCGCTGAAACTGGAGCTGGGCAGCCAGCGCCTGGAGTTCTCGCCGGGCAGTCAGGTCGGTTGGTTGGGTGAAGGTGTACACGTCGAACTGCCGGCGCAGGACAACAAGAAACCGGCCGCCATGGACTTCGCCTTTGACCTGCGCCTGCAGGGCACCGAGCAACTGCAAGTGGTGCCGGTGGGCAAGACCAGCCAGGTCTCACTCGCGTCCAACTGGCCACACCCGAGCTTTATCGGCAACTTCCTTCCGGCTCAGCGTGAGGTCACCGACCAGGGCTTCACCGCCAACTGGCAGACTTCGTTCTTCTCCACCAACCTTGAAGAAGCCCTGCGTGGCTGCTTGTCCGAAAACAGCTGTGAGGACTTCAACAGCCGCAGCTTCGGCGTGAACTTCATCGATCCGGTGGACCAGTACCTCAAGAGCGACCGTGCGATCAAATACGCGCTGCTGTTCATCGCCCTGACCTTTGCCGGCTTCTTCCTCTTCGAAGTGCTCAAGAGCCTGGCAGTGCACCCGATTCAATACGCCTTGGTGGGTGTGGCGCTGGCGTTCTTCTACCTGCTGCTGTTGTCGTTGTCCGAGCACTTGGGTTTTGCCCTGGCGTACCTGATCTCGGCGAGTGCCTGTGTGATGTTGATCGGCTTTTATGTGTGCCATGTGCTGCGCAGCGTCGCCCACGGCCTGGGGTTTTCGGCGGGGTTGGCGGCGTTGTACGGCTTGTTGTACGGGCTGTTGAGCGCCGAGGATTACGCGCTGCTGATGGGCTCGCTGCTGTTGTTCGGCCTGCTGGGAACAGTGATGGTGCTGACGCGCAAACTGGATTGGTACGGCGTGGGCAAGCGCAAGGTGGTCGAGCCGTTGGCGTTTGATCTGGAGGCGGTGCAATGAGTGGGTTACGAGAGGATCGGCAAGAGCGGTCGCAGTTGGTGGAGAAAATTAACGCGCTGTTTTCCGCTGTTGTGGTGAGTGAGGTTTGCGTGGTGAGCGGGCGGGCTGTGGAGAGTGAGCGGTCTGTGGTGAGTGAGCGGTCTGTGGTGAGTGGACGGTCTGTGGAGAGTGGATTTTTGGGGTGAAAGGGCTGTCTGTGGAGAGTGGATTTTTGGGGTGAAAGGGCTGTCTGTGGAGAGTGGATTTTTGGGGTGAAGGGGCTGTCTGTGGTGAGTGGATTTTTGGGGTGAAAGGGCTGTCTGTGGTGAGTGGATTTTGGGATGAAGGGGCTGTCTGTGGTGAGTGGATTTTTTGGGGTGAACGGGTTGTCTGTGGTGAGCGGGCTTGCCCCGCGCTGGGCTGCGAAGCAGCCCTAATCCAGACACCGCGTTTTTTCAGCAATACCCGATTGGCAGGTTTTGGGGCCGCTTCGCAGCCCAGCGCGGGGCAAGCCCGCTCACCACGGACAGCCCACTACCACAGACCGTCCACTCACCACAGGAAAGCTGAGCGGTTTGCTAGACCGGCGGCTGGGTCTCCAGCATCGAAGGTCGCTGGCTGACTTCGGCGTACCAGCCGGCAAGCTTAGGGTTGTCGACGCGCCACTGCATGTCCGGATGACGGAAGTCGAGGTAGCCCAGGGCGCAGGCCACGCTGATCGAAGCAATGTCGAAGTGGCTGGTCAGCTCGGCGATGGCATCCTGTTCCAGCTCGGCGAGGGCGCGGCGGATCTTGTTGCGCTGCTCGTCGAGCCAAGGCGCCCAATGTTTCTCCACCGGACGCAGGGTCGATTCATAACGCACCAGCACGGCGGCATCCATGATGCCGTCGGCCATCGAGGCCAGGGTCAGACGGCGCCAGCGGGCCGCGCCGTCGCGGGGGATAAGCGGGTTGCCCACATGCTGGTGGTCGAGGTAATCAAGGATCACCCGGCTGTCGTGCAACGTGCTGCCGTCCGCCAGGCGCAGGGCCGGGATCTTACCCACGGGGTTGCCTTGCACCACCTGCGCGTCCGGGTTGACCGGGGTCGGCATGCACCCTTGCAGGGCCACGCGATCCTGCTGGCCGGTTTCGATCAGCAGCACGCGGACCTTACGAACGAACGGTGACGCGGGGTTATGGAACAAGGTCATGCTGGGAGTGGACATGGGTAAACCTCAAAATTGACTGTGGCTAGCCTAGAGGGTTGCGCGGTGGCTAGCGAGGGGGAGTGCGGGTGTTTTTGAGGGCCTCATCGGGGCAAGTCGAATCGTCGCACCGCCCCTCCCACGGTCGACCGAGTTGTCATGACGAACGCGGAACACCTGTGGGAGGGGCTTGCCCCCGATAGCGCCCTCAGCCACGCCGCTTGAACAACGCCCACATGCCAATGGCGGCCGGTATCCCCAACCCCACCCAACTCAACGAATCCCACAGCCCATCACCCAGCAACGCCGCAAACAAACCGGCGGCGCTGAGCAGGCCAATCCCCAGCGGGATGCCAAATACCTTCCAGAAACTCGACTGCCTTGGCTTCATGCCTTGCCCGCCTTGCGCCGGACGATCCACAGATAAATCCCGCTGATCAGCACAACGATGGTCAACACATCCAGCACCGCCCACAGGATTTTCATCGGCATGCCGCCGTAGTCACCGAAGTGCAGCGGCTGAGACATGCCCATGGCGTCCATGTACCACGGCCGTTCGGCAACGGCGGTGACGGCCAGGGTGCTGGCGTCGATCAGCACCGGCGTGAGCAGGTGCGAGGTCAGGTGGGTGCTGCCTTTCATGAACACCGCGTAATGATGCTCGCTGGAAAAGCGTGTACCAGGAAAGGCGATAAAATCCGGCTGCATACCAGGGGCGGCCTTGGCGGCGATGGTCAGCAGTTCCGTTGCTGGGGCACGCTGGGTCAGCGGCGGGGCATTCTTGTACGGTTCGATCATCGCGCTGAGGCTGTCCTGACGCCACGCGGCGATGATCAGGTCGGCGCAGGCGCTGATCACGCCGGTCACGCCCACCACCAGCGCCCAGGTTAGGGTGACCACGCCGATCAGGTTGTGCAGATCCAGCCAGCGCAGGCGGGTGGATTTGTCCTGGCGCACAGTGGCGAACTTCAATCGGCGCATAAACGGCAGGTACAACACTGTGCCGGAGATGATCGCCAGCACAAACAACACGCCCATGAACGCCAGCAGCAACTTGCCCGGCAGCCCGGCGAACATGTCCACATGCAGACGCAGCAGGAACAGCGTGAAACCGCCATTGGCCGAAGGCATCTCCACCGACTCGCCGGTGCGAGCGTCGAGCATAAAAGTGTGGGACGAATTGGGCTCAGTGCCCGCAGTAGCGGCCATGATCGCGATCACACCGTTCTTGTCGTCCTCGTCCCACGCCAGGTATTGCATGGCTTCACCGGGGCGATGGGCCTGCGCCTTGGCGACCAGTTGCTCAAGGTTGAGCTGCGGCGTATCGGCAGGCATCTGCGCTAGTGTGGGCTCGTTGCCCAGCAGATGGTCGATCTCATGGTGAAACACCAGGGGCAGGCCGGTGAGGGCGAGCAGCAGGAGGAATACGGTGCAGATCAGGCTGGTCCAAGTGTGGATGAAGGACCAGCGGCGGATGGTTTTGCTTTTCATCACGGCTCCAAAAGGCAAAAGGGCCGCAGTTCAGGCGGCCCTTCATCAGCGGTTTTTCACCGTCTTAAAATTTGTAGTTCACGCTGGCGACCACGTTACGCTGGTCGCCGTAGTAGCAGTAGAAGCCGTCGCAGGTCGACAGGTAATCCTTGTTGAAGATGTTCTTGGCGTCGACCGCCACCGTCACACCTTTCATAGAACTGTTTACGCGGCCCAGGTCGTAGTGCACGGAGGCGTCATATACGGTGTAGGACCCCACATGACCGAGGTCGGTGTTGGCAGCATTGCCGTAGGTGTCGCCGACGTAGCGCACACCTGCACCCACGCCGAACCCGTCCAGCATGCCGCTGTGCCAGGTGTAGTCGGCCCAGCCTGTGGCTTGGTTGCGAGGCAACTGGTTCAGGCGATTGCCTTTTTCTGCCGCAACCCCTTCGGTGATTTCACTGTCGTTATAGGTGTAGGAACCTACGAGCTTGAGGCTTTCGGTGACGTCGGCACTGGCTTCCAGTTCAAGGCCTCGAACCCGTACCTCACCGACTTGGCGAGTGATGCTGCCTTCGGTGACCGAGGTGTTTTGTTGTGTCAGGTCGAACACTGCAGCGGTGAATAATGCTTTGGTGCCGGGAGGCTGGTATTTGATACCGGCTTCATATTGCTTGCCTTCGGTGGGCTTAAATGCTCCGGTGCTGGCTACTTGTGTACCCGAGCCGGCCTGGAATGATTCAGCATAGGACAGGTACGGAGTGATGCCGTTGTCGAAGACATAGCTCAGCGCCGCGTTACCGCTGAAATGTTTGTCACGCTGAGTATTGGTTGCGTCGTTGAGGTTATGAAACGTGGTGCCGGTATGGACCCAGTCTTCACGCCCGCCGAGGGTCAGGCGCCAGTTGTCGAGGGCCATTTGGTCTTGAAGGTAGAGGCCGGTCTGCTGGGTCTTCTGGTTGTAGTCATACATGGTGAAGTAGGTGACTTTCGAGAAGTCCTGCCCATACACCGGACGGTTGAAGTTGATGGTCGGCACGCCCGCCGATCCCCACAACCAGCGCGCATCGCTGTCGGAGCGCTGGTGGTCGAGACCCAGCAGCAGGGTGTGATTGATTGCGCCGGTCTTGAAGTCTGCCTGGAAGTTGTTGTCGACGGCGAATTGGCCGATGTTTTCATCGACCTTGCCAGCGGAACGACTCACGTTGCCATCGGCATCAACCGCAACTTCAGGCCCATTTGGAAAGAACGCGCCACCGGCGGTAATGCCCTGGAAGGACAGGTCATTCTTGGTGTAACGCAGGTTTTGGTGGAACTGCCAGGTGTCGTTCAGGCGCGTCTCGAACGCGTAACCCAGCGCGTAGTAAGTGCGGTCATAGAATTCCCAGTCCGGATCGCCAAGGTTTTTGTGGTGGGAAATCTTGCCGGCCGGTGAACTCAACTTGGTGCCTTGCAGTGGCAGGAACTGCCCGGTGATACCCGTATCGTCGCGGGTGAACTGGGTCAGCAGCGTGAACCTGGTGTCGTCGTTGATATTCCACGTCAGGCTGGGTGCGACGTTGTAGCGCTTGTCCGGGATGTGGTCGACGGCGGTGTTGCTGTCGCGCACCACGCCGCTTACGCGGTAGAGGAACTGTCCTTCATCGTCGATCTTGCCGGTGCTATCGAAGTTGATCTGTTTGTGGTTATTGCTGCCTGCCTGAACTTCAATTTCGTTCGAGCTTTCGGCCTGGGGGCGGCGACTGACCATATCCAGCAAACCGCCGGGTGGGGTTTGCCCGTAGACCGACGAGGCCGGACCTCGGAGGACTGCGATGCGTTCCAGGTTCCAGGTGTCAATCTTCGGCGTGGCGTAGTTGCCTTTGGGCAATGGCAGACCGTCAAGGAATTGGGTTGGGACAAACCCGCGTACCAGCAGCCAGTCACTGCGCGAGTCTGATCCGTAGCCACTGCTCTGCACGCCAGCGGTGTAACGCAGTGCATCGTTAAGGTTGAGAACGGAGCGGTCTTCCATTTGCTGGCGAGTGATCACCGTGACCGAGCGAGGCAACTCGGCGATAGGAGTATCGGTCTTGGTGCCAGCCGCTGTGCGGGTGGCGACATAACCATCCACCGGCCCCCATGCGCTTTCATAACTGCCCTGTCCGGTGATGCTGGTCTCTGGCAGCGCCACAACCCCCTCAGGAATCGCCACCAAGGTAAACGTCCCCGCACCACCCTGTTCCAATTGCAACCCAGTCCCACGCAACGCCTCGCGCAGTGCACCTTGTGCATCGAACTGGCCCTGGACCGGCGCCGAGGTCTTGCCGGCGGCCAGCGACGGGTTGAGGGTCAGCGCGAGGCCGGCCTGGCTGGCGATTTGGTTCAGGGTGGTGGCCAGCGGTGCAGCCGGCAGGTTGTAGGCGCGCACGCTGGGCGCTTGTTCGGCGGCAAACAGTGAAGGGCTGGCCAGCGGGGCGCTGAGGGCTATGGCCACGGCTAACAGGCTGGGGCGCAACAAGGTGTCTAGCGTGCGGGACATGGGGCGGCTCCTGAATGGAAGTAATTCGCAATTGCCTATGTGCCGAACGAGAATCGAGAAGTGATAGGGCAGGATCAAAATATTTTTGCGGTGGGTGTGAGGGCCTCATCGGGGGCGAGTCGAATCGTCGATAGCGATAGCCCAGCCACCCCAGAACCTATGGCTTACCCGTGACCGTTACCCACCACGGCGTGTGCTGCTCGATCCGCACCGGCAGGGTCGGCAGCAGAGCGTTGAGCGCAAGGGTGGTGTCGTGCAGCGGGAAGCTGCCGGTGATGCGCAGGTCAGCCACGCTTTTATCCACACCCAAGTAGCCGGTGCGGTAGCGGCTGAGCTCATCCACCACATCGCCCAGGCGGGCGTTGTCGACCACCAGCATGCCGCGGGTCCAGGCGTCGGTGGCAGGGGTGACGGCCAGTGCTGGGCCGAGGCCGTCGCCACGCATCAGCACTTGCTGGCCTTCCTTGAAAATCTGTTCTTGATGCAATGCTTGCGGCTGCGCCGCGACTGCCGATTGCAAGACGCTCAACCGCGTGGCGTCGTCTTCGCGCCTGACGATAAACCGCGTGCCCAGCGCCCGCAGGCTGCCGTCGCGGGTTTGCACGTAGAACGGGCGCGCGTCGTTGTGGCCGGTCTCGACGAGAATTTCGCCTTCCTGCAACACGATCAGCCGGCGTTTTTCATCAAAGCGTACGTCGATGGCGCTGTGGGTATTGAGGTTGATCTGCGTGCCGTCCGCCAGTTTCAGCGTGCGCTGTTCGCCAGTGGCGGTGCGTTGGTCGGCCAGCCAATAGTGGATCGGCACATAACGCTCGCCGGCAAACAACGCCAAACCGCACACCAGCGCGATACTCGCCAGGCCAGTACCGAGCTTGCGCACCCGTTGGCGAATACCTTCACGCGATTGCAACAACGCCGCCCGCGCCGGGCCCGAGGCTACGCCAAAACGCTGGTCGAGCATCCCCAACTGGCGCCAGGCGCGAGCGTGTTCTTCATTACTGGCCAACCATTTGCTGAACTCTTCACGTTCCACCGCGCTGCCGTCGCCGGAATCCAGGGACAGCTGCCAGGCAATCGCCGCATCCAGCACACGGGCCGAGACCGGTTTTGAGCTGATCGCACTCACAACGGTTCGCCATACAACGCGATGTAGCACTGGCGAATGCCCTGGGCCAGGTATTGGCGCACACGGGGTACTGACACGCCGAGGCGCTGGGCGATTTCCGCGTGGCCCAGGCCGTCGAGGCGGTTATAGAGGAACGCGGCGCGGGCCTTGCTCGACAGCTTGCCGAGCAGGCGGTCGATGGCCTTGAGGTCTTCCAGGATAAGTTGCTGTTCTTCCGCAGAAGGGTGTTCGCTTTCCGGGACTAGCATTAATTCGGCGAGATAGGCCTGTTCCAAGGCGGCGCGACGGAAGTAGTCGAACAGCAAGCCTTTGGCGATCGCCACCAGAAATGCCCGTGGCTCGCGGGGGGCGCGCAGCTCGTCACGGCCCAGCAGGCGCATGAAGGTGTCCTGACTCAGGTCTTCGGCGCGACTCGGGCAGGCCACATTACGCCGCAGCCAGGCCAACAGCCAGCCACGATGGTCGCGATACAACGCGCCAACAAGCTCACTGTGTGGGTTCTGGACCGACGACAAGGCATCACCGAATAAACAAGGGGTTTAAACTAACGAGAATTATTCGCGATTGTGTCAGAGGCGTGGGATGGGCGCAATTGGCGTCCGTCGGGTTGAAGGCTTAATGACATCTCATTGGTAGATGAGCGTTGCCTGGTGAGACGGGCTCTTTGTGGTGAGGGCTTTCTGTGGTGAGCAGGTTTTCTGTTGTGAGGGGGCTTTCTGTGGTGAGTAGGTTTTCTGTGGTGAGCGGGCTTGCCCCGCGCTGGGCTGCGAAGCGGCCCCAACACCTGTCAATGGGTTATGACTGAAGAAACGCGGTGCCTGGATTGGGGCTGCTCCGCAGCCCAGCGCGGGGCAAGCCCGCTCACCACAATGAAAGCTCATTCACCTAAAGGTCATTTATTTAAGTGGTTAGAAAGAGGCGCTTGCTTGCGCCGTTTCCATTGGCTCAAGCGTGGTGAGGGGGCTTTCTATGGTGACTGGGCTTTCTTTGGTGAGTAGGCTTTCTGTGGTGACTAGATTTTCTGTGGTGAGCGGGCTTGCCCCGCGCTGGGCTGCGAAGCGGCCCCAACACCTGCCAATGGGTTATGACTGAAGAAACGCGGTGCCTGGATTAGGGCTGCTCCGCAGCCCAGCGCGGGGCAAGCCCGCTCACCACAATGAAAGCTCATTCACCTAAAGGTCATTTATTTAAGTGGTTAGAAAGAGGCGCTTGCTTGCGCCGCTTCCATTGGCTCAAGCGTGGTGAGGGGGCTTTCTTTGGTGAGCAGGCTTTCTGTGGTGACTAGATTTTCTGTGGTGAGCGGGCTTGCCCCGCGCTGGGCTGCGAAGCGGCCCCAACACCTGCCAATGGGTTATGACTGAAGAAACACGGTGCCTGGATTGGGGCTGCTTCGCAGCCCAGCGCGGGGCAAGCCCGCTCACCACAATGAAAGCTCATTCACCTAAAGGTCATTTATTTAAGTGGTTAGAAAGAGGGCGCTTGCTTGCGCCGTTTCCATTGGCTCAAGCGCTCCTGAAGCGCCTTCGGGGAGTCGATCTGCTGTTGTCGCGCACGACTGAACAAGATAAGCATCAGCTCCGCCGTGGCCAGGGCGTCGGCGCTGGCGTGATGGCGTTCGCCCACGTGCAGTTTGAAATGGTTTATCCAGTCGTCCAGCCCGGCTTCGCGGATAGGCGCCTCGGGGCACAGCAGTGGGGCGATGTCGGCCACATCCAGAAACGGATGCGCCAGGCGATAACCCAGGCTGTCCTTGAGTGCGCGGCCGAGCATGTGCTGGTCGAACGGTGCATGGAATGCCAGCAATGGGCTGTCGCCGACAAATGCCATGAAGTCCAGCAGCGCTTCCACCGGATCACTGCCAGCGGCGATGGCGCTGGGCCCCAGACCATGGATCAACACGCTGGGGCTGAGCTTTGTTTCGGCGCGCTGCAGGGTGCGTTCGAACAGCTGTGAAAAGTCCACCGCGCCGTCTTCGATCACCACCGCGCCGATGGACAGCACTTGGTCACGGTTGAGATTCAGGCCGCTGGTTTCCAGATCCACCACCACCCAGCGTTGGGTACGCAGTGGGTTATCGCCCAATGCCGCGGGCTTGGACAGTTGCTCCAGGCGCCGTTGTTGCGCGGCATCAAGGCCAGGTTTTTTCGCACGTAACCAGTCGAATAAACTCACAGTTGATACCGCAACGTCAGGCTGCTTTGCAGGCGTTGGGCCTGGCGCAGGGATTCGCGCAGAATGCGGCGGTCCAGGTGGTTGAGGCTATCGGGGTCGACGCGGTTGGAATACGGCTGGTTCTCGCGGGTCTGTAACTGGTGCTGCTGCATGCGGGTTTGCTGGATAAAGTGGTACGCCTCCTCATACGCGGCGCCGTCCAGCGGTTCGATGACTTCCTTGGCCACCAACTGGCGCAGACGCTCCAGGGTGTTGTTGGCGTGGATGCCATTGGCCAGCGCCAGCAGGCGCGCGCCGTCGACAAACGGTGTGAGGCCCTGCACCTTGAGGTCGAGCGTGGCTTTTTCACCGCTTTTGCGTGTCAGCACGAATTCGCGGAAACGTCCTACAGGTGGCCGTTGGCGCAAGGCGTTCTCGGCAAGCATGCGTTGAAACAGCCGGTTATCTGCGACCTGATCCAGGACGTTTTGGCGCAAAAAATCGCCCCCCTGTTCATCGCCCCACACCACCCGCAGATCAAAATAGATGCTCGAACCCAACAGGTTCTCCGGCGTTGCTTCACGAATAAACGCCGCAAACCGCCGCGCCCATTCCGCCCGCGATAGGCACAGCTCGGGGTTGCCGGCCATGATATTGCCCTTGCACAGGCTGAACCCGCACAGCGCCAAGCTCTGGTTGATCTGCTGCGCCAGGGGCAGCAACCGACCGCGAATCTCGGCGGCCTCCACCGCGTCCTTGGCCTCGAACAGAATGCCGTTGTCCTGGTCGGTGTACAGCGTCTGCTCGCGGCGGCCTTCGCTGCCGAAACACAACCAACTGAACGGCACGCCGGGGTCGCCTTTTTCGGCGAGGGTCAACTCGATTACTCGACACACCGTGTGATCGTTGAGCAGGGTAATGATGTGAGTGATCTGGGTGGATGACGCGCCATGGGCGAGCATCCGCTCGACCAACTGGCCAATCTCGCCGCGAATTGCCACCAGGTTCTCCACCCGGGGCGCATTGCGGATGGTGCGGGCCAGGTGCACCAGATCGACCCGTTGCAGGGAAAACAGATCGCGTTCGGATACCACGCCACACAGGCGCTGGTCCTTGACCAGGCACACATGGGCGATATGCCGTTCGGTCATGGCGATGGCGGCGTCGAATGCGCTGTGGTCCGGGGTCAGGAAAAACGGCGCCTGGGTCATGTGACTGTCGATCGCCTGGGTGAAATCGCTGGTGCCGTCGGCGACCACTTGGCGCAGGTCGCGCAGGGTAAAAATCCCCAGGGGCGACTGATGGACGTCGACGATCACAATGCTGCCCACCTGTTGCTCGTGCATCAGCGTCACGGCTTCGCGCAGCGGCGTGTCCGGGCTGCACATTACCGGGTGGCGCATGGCCAATTCGCCCAGACGGGTATTGAGCGAATACTGCGTGCCTAGGGTTTCCACGGCTTTTTGCTGCACTTGCTGGTTGACCTGATCCAGCAGGCTGCTGACGCCGCGCAGGGCAAAGTCGCGAAACGGGCTGGAGAGGGCAAACAGTTTGATAAAGGCGGGCTTGTTCAGTTGCAGGCAGAAGGTGTCTTCGGCGGCTTTATGCTCGGTGCGCGTGGCTCGTTCACCTAAAAGCGCAGCAAGGGGGAAGCACTCGCCAGTGGTGATTTCGAAGGTGGTTTCTGCCGAGTCCGGTCGTTCGCCCACGACGCGGCCTTGTTTGACGATGTAAAAGTGCTCCACCGGCCCGCCCGACGGCTTGAGAATGCTCTCGCCAGGGCCGAAGAAACGTAATTGACACTGTTCAACCAGAAATGCCAGGTGCGCATTTTCCATTTGATTGAATGGCGGGAAACGTTGCAGGAATTGCAAAGTGCCGTGGATGTTCTGCAACACGGCGGTTTTACCCGCCTGCGTGAAAGCATCAGCTTTACTCATAACAGTGACCGCAGTTTTTTTGTCGTTATCGTCCTGCATGGTCGACTCCTACGCGATAGGTGCCCATTGGACGTAAGTCTAGGTCGATGAAAACAGCGTAGAGCTAGGGAAAAACCTTACATGAATATCGTCCAAACCCCGTGGAACACCCACTAGTCAAACTTTCCGACGAAGTGCACATTGATCGCCCTTCCGCAGATGTCTGACGAGTGTGCTGGGAGATTGATGAAAATTGTTGAGAACCGTATGTCCGACCACGATATTTTGAGTGATGCCGAGCGCGAGGCCCTGAGCGCCGTGATGCTGGAGCCTGATTTACCGCCGCAACGCGTGCTGATTGTCGATGACGACAAGGATGCGCGAGAACTGCTGGCGGAGATCCTTGCTCTGGACGGTATTCGCTGCATGACTGCCGAGAGTGGTGAGGCAGCGTGGAATTTGTTGAAATCCAGCAGCTCCATCGGTTTGCTGATCACCGACTTGCGCATGGCACCGAGCAATGGCCTGGAGTTGATCCGCAAAGTGCGCGAATCCACCCGCGCGGCGCTGCCGATCATCATCATGTCGGGGGACGCCGAAGCGCCGGATGTGATCGATGCGATGCATTTGAGTGTGGTGGACTTTTTGCTCAAGCCGATCGACAGCGTGAAGTTAGCGAAACTGGTCAAGCGTGAGTTGGGGATGGCTTCCTGATTTTTGCGGTATCTGCACGGGCTTCATCGGGAGCACGCCCCGTCCCACAGTTGACCGCGTACATCCACAACACAGCCCCAAAGAAAAAGCCCTGATCTCTCGATCAGGGCTTTTTCATTTACAGGCCGTTTTTAGCCTTGAACTCCCGACGCCGACGGTGCAACACCGGCTCGGTGTAACCGTTGGGTTGCTTGGTTCCTTCAATCACCAACTCCACCGCTGCCTGGAACGCGATGTTGCTGTCGAAGTCCGGGGCCAGTGGGCGATACAGCGCGTCCCCTGCGTTCTGACGGTCCACCACTGGCGCCATGCGCTTGAGGCTTTCCATCACCTGGGCTTCGTTGACGATGCCGTGGCGCAACCAGTTGGCGATGTGCTGGCTGGAAATACGCAGGGTGGCGCGGTCTTCCATCAGGCCCACATCGTTGATGTCCGGCACTTTGGAGCAGCCGACGCCTTGGTCGATCCAGCGGACCACGTAGCCGAGGATGCCCTGGGCGTTGTTGTCCAGCTCGTTGCGGATTTCTTCCTCGGACCAATCGGTGTTGCTGGCCAGGGGGATGGTCAGGATGTCGTCCACCGAGGCGCGCTCGCGCGTGGCCAGTTCGGCTTGGCGGGCGAATACGTCAACCTTGTGATAGTGCAGGGCGTGCAGCGCAGCCGCCGTAGGCGACGGTACCCAGGCGGTGTTGGCACCGGCCAATGGGTGAGCGATTTTCTGTTCGAGCATCGCGGCCATCAGGTCGGGCATCGCCCACATGCCTTTACCGATCTGTGCGCGGCCTTGCAGGCCCGTGCTCAAGCCGCTATCGACGTTCCAGTTCTCGTAGGCGCCGATCCATTTTTCGGCTTTCATGGCGGCCTTGCGCACCATCGCGCCCGCTTCCATGGAGGTGTGGATTTCGTCGCCGGTACGGTCCAGGAAGCCGGTGTTAATAAACACCACGCGCTCGCTGGCCGCCTTGATGCAGGCCTTGAGGTTGACCGTGGTGCGGCGCTCCTCGTCCATGATCCCGACCTTGAGGGTGTTGCGCGGCAGGTTCAGCACGTCTTCGATGCGACCGAACAGCTCGTTGGTAAACGCGGCTTCTTCCGGACCGTGCATTTTCGGCTTCACGATGTACACCGAGCCGGTGCGGCTGTTCTTGCGGGTGTTGTTGCCGTTGAGGCTGTGGACCGCCGCCAGGCTGGTGACCAGGCCGTCGAGGATGCCTTCCGGCACTTCATCGCCGTTCTTGTCGAGGATCGCGTCGATGGTCATCAAGTGACCAACGTTGCGCACGAACAATAGCGAACGGCCATGCAACGTCACGTCCTGACCGTCGATGCCGGTGTAGACACGGTCAGGGTTCATGGTACGGGTGAAGGTCTTGCCGCCCTTGGCCACTTCTTCGGCCAAGTCGCCCTTCATCAGGCCGAGCCAGTTGCGGTAGATCACCACTTTGTCGTCGGCATCCACGGCGGCGACGGAGTCTTCGCAGTCCATGATGGTGGTGAGCGCAGCTTCCATCAGTACGTCTTTCACGCCGGCAGCGTCGGTCTGGCCGACCGGGGTGCTGGCGTCGATCTGGATTTCGAAGTGCAGGCCGTTGTGTTTGAGCAGGATCGCAATCGGCTCGGCCGCCGGGCCCTGGAAGCCGATCAGCTGCGCATCGTCACGCAGGCCGCTGTTGCTGCCGCCTTTGAGGCTGACGATCAACGTGCCGTCGACGATCTTGTAACCGGTGGAATCGACGTGGCTGCCGGCGCTGAGCGGCGCGGCTTCGTCGAGGAAGGCACGGGCGAAGGCAATCACTTTGTCGCCACGCACTTTGTTGTAGCCCTTGCCCTTCTCGGCGCCGTCGGCTTCGCTGATGGCGTCGGTGCCATACAGCGCGTCGTACAGCGAACCCCAACGCGCATTAGAGGCGTTGAGGGCGAAACGGGCATTCATCACCGGCACCACCAGCTGTGGGCCGGCCATACGGGCGATTTCGTCATCGACGTTTTGGGTCGAAGCCTGGAAGTCTGCGGCTTCTGGCAGCAGGTATCCGATGTCTTGCAGGAAGGCTTTGTAGGCCACCGGGTCGTGAGCCTGGCCGGCATGGGTCTGGTGCCAGGTATCGATGCGCGCCTGGAAATCGTCGCGTTTGGCGAGTAGGGCTTTGTTCTTCGGTGCCAGGTCATGGATGACCTTGTCGGCGCCGGCCCAGAACTGGTCGGCAGTGATGCCGGTACCGGGAATGGCTTCGTTGTTCACGAAGTCGAACAGGACTTTGGCGACCTGCAGGCCACCGACTTGAACGTGTTCAGTCATTGCTTGCCTCACTCTGCGGAGCTTATGCGCTTTTTCAGATTTTCATTATGTAGTGCACGGTTGCGCATACTACATGATGACTTGCGGTTGTGAAAATTAGACTAAATACGTCGTTTAGCGACCCACTTTGGTCGTACGGTCACAGCGGAGAACAGGATGTTCTCAAAAAACTATTGGATTGTTCCAGATAAATATAAAAATGGTACACGATTTGTTTTCGTGGGCCCCCGGGTCCACCTTGTAGATTGAATTCAGAGGGCTTCGCCATGGACCATCTTGTACTCACAATTATCGCCGCCGACAAACCCGGCCTGGTCGAGCGCATCGCGCAGAACATTGCCGCCCACGGTGGCAACTGGCTGGAAAGCCGCATGGCCCATATGGCCGGGCAGTTTGCCGGGATCCTGCGGGTCAGCGTACCTACGGAAAGCCGTCAGGCGTTATTGGGGGCGCTGGAGGACTTATCCACACACGGCATTCGCGTGCTGGTGGGTGAGGGCAGCACTGGGCAGGCCTCGGCGTCCAAACCAATTGTGATGACATTGGTGGGCAATGACCGTTCGGGCATCGTGCGTGAGATCACAGCGTTATTGAGTCAGCAGGGCGTGAACCTGGAGCGCTTGAGCACGGATGTGCGCCCGGCCCCTATGAGTGGCGACCCGCTGTTCACGGCTGAAGCGTTGTTGCAGGTGCCACCATCGTTGTCCTTGGAGAGCTTGCAGCAATCCCTGGAAACCTTGGCCGATGACTTGATGGTGGAGCTGCGTAACGAGGAATAACTTGTCCACAAGGTTATGCATGGAAATCTTGCATGGGCCTGTGGATAACCTTGGGGTGAATGCCTGCAAGCCATGCCGGCTGTGGCTTGCAGGATGCTGTACGTTATTTGATCAGCGTTTGCGCACGGTCAGCCAGGCGTCCACGCTGTAGACCACCAACCCAGCCCAGATAAAGGCGAAGGCAATCAGCGTGCTTGGCGCCAGGTGTTCGCCGAACAGCAGTACGGCTTCGAGCAACACCAGGGTCGGCGCGACGTACTGCAAGAAACCTAGCGCGGTGTACGGCAAATGCCGTGCGGCGGCGTTGAAGCACACCAGCGGGATGAGCGTTACCGGACCCGCGGCCACCAGCCACCAGGCTTCGGACGTACTCCAGAACGCCAGTTGCGCACTGTGGGCGGAGGGGTTGAACAGCAGCCACGCGACGGCAATTGGCACCAGCATCCAGGTTTCCACCACCAGCCCTGGTAGCGCCTTGACCGGTGCCTGTTTGCGGATCAGGCCGTAGAACCCAAAGGTCAGCGCCAGCACCAACGACACCCACGGCAAACTGCCCACTTGCCACACCTGTTGCGCCACGCCCACTGCGGCCAGGCCCACGGCAGCCCATTGCAGGCGACGCAAGCGTTCGCCGAGAAGCAACATGCCCAGCAGTACATTCACCAACGGGTTGATGTAGTAACCCAGGCTGGCTTCCAGCATGCGGCCACTGTTCACCGACCACACATACGTCAGCCAGTTACCGGCAATCAACGAACCGCTGAGGGCAAGGATCGCCAGACGCTGGGGGTTGTCGCGCAGCTCGCGGAACCAACCGGGATGCTTCCACACCATCAACAGCAAACCGCCGAACAACGCCGACCACAGCACACGGTGAACGATGATCTCGGCGGCGGGTACGCTGGCGATGGCTTTGAAGTAGAGCGGGAACAAGCCCCAGATGACATAGGCGCTCAGGCCCAGGATGTACCCCTTGCGGGGGTTGGCGGCGTGCATTGCAGAATCCTTGCTTAGGCAGCTAACAAAGCGCGATTGTAAGGATATTTGTCAGGCAATGGGACTGGCTTGGTAATGCGGTCTGCTTTGTGTAGGAGGGTGCAAGCCCCCTCCCACGTTCGAAAGCAATCAGAAGAGTTTGAGCGGCTCTTCATTGAGCGCCGAAAGCTGCTCGCGCAGTGCCAGCACCTGATCACCCCAATACCGCTCGCTGCCGAACCACGGGAAGCTGTGGGGGAAGGCGGGATCGTCCCAACGCCGCGCCAGCCAAGCGCTGTAGTGCATCAGGCGCAGGGCGCGCAGCGGTTCGATGAGTGCCAATTCCCGCGGGTCGAAATCGTGGAACTCCTGATAGCCGTCCATCAACTCGGACAGTTGGCCCAGGCATTCCTGACGGTCGCCAGCGAGCATCATCCACAGGTCCTGCACCGCCGGTCCCATACGGCAGTCATCCAGGTCGACGATATGGAACATCTCGTCGCGGCACATCATGTTGCCGGGGTGGCAATCGCCGTGCATGCGGATGTTCTTGTGCGGTGTGGCCTTGTAGACCTCTTCCACACGCTTGAGCAGGTCGCGGGCAACGGACTCGTAGGCCGGCAGCAGGCTTTTGGGAATGAAATTGCCTTCAAGCAGCGTGTTGAGTGAATCGTGACCGAAGTTCTTCACGCCCAGGGCTTCACGGTGTTCGAACGGGCGGGTCGAACCCACCGCGTGCAAACGGCCGAGCAGTTGCCCGAGTCGATACAGTTGATCAAGGTTGCCGGGCTCTGGCGCACGGCCGCCACGGCGAGGGAACAAGGTGAAGCGGAAACCGGCGTGTTCGAACAGGCTCTCGCCGTTGTGGATCAATGGCGCGACTACTGGCACTTCGCAGTCGGCCAGCTCGAAGGTGAAGCGGTGTTCTTCAAGGATCGCGTCGTTGGTCCAGCGTTGAGGGCGATAGAACTTGGCGATCAGCGGTTCACCGTCTTCGATACCCACCTGATACACGCGGTTTTCGTAGCTGTTGAGCGCCAGAACACGAGCATCGCTGAGGAAACCGATGCTTTCGACGGCGTCGAGCACGAGGTCAGGGGTGAGGGTTTCAAACGGATGGGCCATGGGAACTCCTGCGGGCAGCAGGGCGCCGCTTCCGGCCGGGTATGGTAACGCACCAGGCTTGAGATAGGGGGCGCCTGTGCCATTGTCATCGGGGGCAAGCGCCCTCCCACAGGTGACCGCGTTTATCCTGTAGGAATGCGGTCTGATGTGGGAGGACGCTTGCCCTCGATAGCGGCCTATCAGGCGCCGACAATCCCGCCATCATCTCGCCGAATCGCTATCACCGACGAACGCGGCTTGCCATTCGGCAGATGCTCCGGCCAAGTCGAGCCGCCGGTTTCCCCCGGATGCTGAATCCCCACAAACAACGTCTTCTGATCCGGTGAGAAGCTGATACCCGTCACTTCACACGCCACCGGCCCGACCATGAAGCGGCGGATTTCTCCGGTGACTGGGTCGGCGCAGAGCATCTGGTTGTTGCCCATCCCGGCAAAGTCGCCCGCGTTGCTGTAATCGCCATCGGTGAGGATCCACAGGCGTCCGGCCTTGTCGAAGCCCAGGCCGTCGGGGCTGTTGAACATGTTCTGCGGGTTGATGTTGGACGATCCGCCCTTGGGCTTGCCCGCGTGCACCCCGGGGTTGCCGGCGACCACAAACAAATCCCAGCTGAAATCGGCCGCACCGTGGTCATCGGCATTGGCTTTCCAGCGCAGGATCTGGCCGTAGACGTTCTTTTCCCGTGGGTTGGGGCCGCCTACCGGTTGGCCGTCTTCGCCGCGCTTGGCGTTGTTGGTCAGGGTGCAGTAAACCTGGCCATCGGTGGGGCTGACCACGATCCATTCCGGGCGGTCCATGCGCGTGGCTTTGACCACACTGGCGGCCAGGCGCGCGTGGATCAGCACTTCTGCCTGGTTGGCGAAACCGCTGCTGGCATCGATACCGTTTTTTCCATGGGTCAACTCGACCCACTGGCCTTTGCCCTTGGGATGATCGGCATCGCCGTTGCCCGCGTCGAAGATCGCCACGTACAAGGTGCCGTGGTCGAGCAAGTCTTTGTTGGCCTTGGGGTTCTTGTGGTTGATCTTGTCGCGGCTGACGAACTTGTAGATGAACTCACCGCGCTCGTCGTCGCCCATGTACACCACCGCGCGGCCGTCGCGGGTTTCAGCGAGGGCGGCGTTTTCGTGTTTGAAGCGGCCCAGCGCCGTGCGTTTGGCCGGGGTGGATTGCGGGTCGAATGGGTCGATTTCCACCACCCAGCCATGACGATTGAGTTCGTTGGGGTTCTTGGCCAAGTCGAAGCGTGGGTCGTGCTGGTGCCAGTTGATGTCTTTACTGGCGGCCACCACGCCGTAGCGTTTCTGTGCGGCGTCGAAGGTTTGTTGTGGGTCGCTGCTGCCGAAGCAGTCGGTGAAGTTTTCTTCACACGTCAGATAAGTGCCCCAGGGTGTCTTGCCGTTGGCGCAGTTCTGGAAGGTACCGAGGGCTTTCTTGCCGGATTTGTCGGCGCTGGTTTTCAGCCAGTCGTGGCCAGCAGCAGGGCCGCTCAGGCGGATTGGCGAGTTGCCGTGGATACGGCGGTTGTAACGCGAGTCCTGGACGAACTGCCAGGTGTCACCCTTGCGCCGCACTTCAATTACCGACACGCCTTCGCTGGCCTGGGCCTTGTGCACATCTTCCGCCGATTGCGGCGCGCCGCCGTGGGCGTAGAGATAGCGGTAATTGGTGTATTCGTTGTTGATCGCCATCAGCGCGCGGTTGTCGTCGCCGGGGAAGGCGAACAGGCTCATGCCATCGTTGTTGTCGCCGAATTGTTGTTCCTGGGCCTTGGCCGTGCCGTTGCCGGAAGGGTCGAAGGCCGGCGCGCTTTTGTGCAGCGGCTGGCCCCAACTGATCAGCACCGAGGCGCTGTAGCCCGGCGGCAAGGTGATGGTGTCGCTGGTGGCGGCAACGATGCTGGCAAACCCCAGCAGCGGGCTGGCGGACGCGGCGTTCACGGCCAGGGCGCTGCGGCTCAGCAGGTTGCCGCCCAGGAACATCGCGGCACCGCACAGGGCGCCGGCGCCGATGAAGCGGCGGCGGGTGAGGCCAACCATCTGTTCAAGGTCGGTGGCTTGGTTTTCTTCTAATAGGCTCATCTCAGGCTCCCTGCGGTTTTTGCAGACACCATAAGGAGCGGGTGTGACGAAGTTGTTGCAGTTTGAAGAACTCTGCGGCTCAGACCGGTGTGCCGAGCAGCACATGACTGGGGGCAAATTGCACTTGGATCGCCTGGCCTTCGGCGGCGTCCAGGGCGATGAGTACGTCGGGCTGCGCCAGGGCGCATAAAACCTGGCCATTGGGCAGGGCGATACGCACTTCGCTGGGACCGTCCTCGGCGTGGAGAATGGCGTCTAGTGTCCCGCTCATACAATTGTGTCCGAGTGTTACGGCGCCATCCGGTGCCAGCAATTCCAGCCAGCCAGCCTTGATCAGCGCGACGACTTCCACGCCGATCTCCAGCTCCAGCCGTTGTGTGCTGTCGTGGGTGATTTGCGCGGCGAGGGTCAATCCACCCGCGAGTTGCAAATGAATCAGGTCGTTGCGGCCATGGCTTTCAATTCTGATGACCAGGCCATGCAACTGATTGCGCGCGCTGGTTCGTAGCATCAGACGGCCCAGCAGATTGAAGTCACTGGCGGCTTCGTCCGAGCCCAGCACCTCAGCCTGCAAGGCTTGCAGGCGTTGATAGAGGCGCAATACCCGTTCCCCTTCAGCCGTGAGCCTGGCGCCGCCGCCGCCTTTGCCGCCGACGCTGCGTTCTACCAGCGGTTTTTGCGCGAGGTTGTTCAGTTCATCAATGGCATCCCAAGCGGCCTTGTAGCTCAAGCCAGCACTCTTGGCGGCGCGGGTGATGGAGCCCTGTTCGGCGATATGCCCCAGCAGGGCGATGCGTTGGGGGCGGCGGACGATATGTTGGCTCAGTAAAGTCGGAAGAGACATGGGCATACGCTGTGTTGGGATGAGCGGACGTTGCGGCTGTGAGGCATGAGAGTCAAGTGCCGGGCTTGGGTGTGCGGGCCAAGCAGTACACGTCCACCTGTCGCGCGCCGGCGTTGATCAACAGCCGCGCCAGGCTGTGGGCGGTGGCGCCGGTGGTGAGCACGTCGTCCACCAGCGCCAGGTGGCGGCCTTGTACAAGGGCGTCAGGGGTCAGGGCGAAGGCGTTGAGCAGGTTGCGTTTGCGCGCCTTGGCGTCGAGGGTCTGTTGCGCCATGGTTTCATGGGGGCGTAATAACAGGTGTTCATCGTAGGGGATATTCAGGTCGGCACTGAGCCAGCGCGCCAGCATCAGCGCCTGGTTATAACCACGCTCGCGCAAGCGCTGGCGGGCCATGGGTACCGGCAGCAGAACGTCTGGGCGGGTGAGTTCGTTGTTGTCGAAGCGATCCCGCAGGTGTTGCCCCAGCAAGTGCCCCAGTAGATGCCCGAGGGGCCAGCGCGCCTGGTGCTTGAAGCGACTGATCAAGGTGTCCACGGGAAAGCTGTAGGTCCAGGGGGCGATTACTTGTTTAAAGGCGGGGGGGTGTTTCACGCATTGGCCGCAGATCAAACCGTCCATCGCCAAAGGTAGCGCGCAGGTCTGGCAGTGCTCCATCAGCCAGGGCAGCTCGGTTTCGCAGACGTTGCACACACAATCGTCTGTTTCTGTGGCCTCATCGCAGATTAAACAGGTGCGTATGTTTTTTAACCAGATGTAAACTTCGTGTTTGTATCTTGGTTGACAGTGCATGAATCTTCCTTAAATATGCCGAGCATCCGTGTCGCGCCTGTGGGTATTGCCCTTCCCGCAGCGTTTGCCAAAGCATAATCAAGGAATCGCCCATGAGCGCCAGCATCACCGCCACCTTGCGTCACGATTGGTCCCTGGCTGAAGTCAAAGCACTGTTTGTGCAGCCGTTCAATGACCTGTTGTTCCAGGCGCAGACCGTACACCGTGCGCATTTCGACGCGAACCGTGTGCAGGTGTCGACCCTGCTGTCGATCAAAACCGGCGCCTGTCCGGAAGATTGCAAATATTGTCCGCAGTCGGGCCACTACAACACTGGCCTGGAAAAAGAAAAGCTGATGGAAGTGCAGAAGGTCCTCGAAGAGGCTGCCCGCGCCAAGGCCATCGGTTCGACGCGCTTCTGCATGGGCGCCGCCTGGAAACACCCGTCGGCCAAAGACATGCCGTACGTGCTGCAGATGGTCAAAGGCGTGAAGGCCATGGGCCTGGAAACCTGCATGACCCTCGGCCGTCTTGACCAGGACCAGACCGAAGCCCTGGCCCAGGCCGGCCTCGACTACTACAACCACAACCTGGACACCTCGCCGGAGTTCTACGGCAGCATCATCACTACCCGCACCTACAGCGAGCGCCTGCAAACCCTGGCCTATGTACGTGATTCGGGGATGAAGATCTGTTCCGGCGGCATCCTCGGCATGGGCGAGTCCCTCGACGACCGTGCCAACCTGCTGATCCAGTTGGCCAACCTGCCGGAGCATCCGGAGTCGGTGCCGATCAACATGCTGGTGAAAGTGGCCGGTACGCCGCTGGAAAACGCCGAAGACATCGACCCGTTCGACTTCATCCGGATGCTCGCCGTGGCGCGCATCCTGATGCCTCAGTCCCATGTGCGGCTGTCCGCCGGCCGTGAAGCCATGAACGAGCAGATGCAGGCCCTGGCGTTTTTCGCCGGCGCCAACTCGATTTTCTACGGCGACAAACTGTTGACCACCGCCAACCCGCAGGCCGACAAGGACATGCAACTGTTCTCGCGCCTGGGCATCCTGCCGGAAGCCCGTGAAGAGCACGCCGATGAAGTGCATCAAGCGGCGATTGAGCAGGCGTTGGTCGAGCAGAAGAGCAGCGAGCAGTTCTACAACGCTGTCGTCTGATTGAAATGAAAGGCCAATGTGGGAGGGGGCTTGCCCCCGATTAGGGAGTGTCAGTCGATAAATAAAGTGACTGGCCCACCGCTATCAAGGGCAAGCCTCCTCCTACAATTTGATCGAGTTAATCCTGCTAGTCCGAGGCCTGCATGTCTTTTGATCTATCCGCGCGCCTCGCTGCCCGCCGTGCCGAACACCTTTACCGTCAGCGGCCACTGCTGCAGAGCCCCCAAGGCCCTGAAGTGGTGGTCGACGGCCAACCGTTGCTCGCCTTCTGCAATAACGACTACCTGGGCCTGGCCAATCATCCTCAAGTGATCGAAGCCTGGCGTGCCGGTGCGTCCCGTTGGGGCGTGGGCGGTGGCGCATCGCATTTGGTGGTCGGGCACGCCACGCCGCACCATGAACTGGAAGAGGCCCTGGCTGACCTGACCGGTCGCCCCCGTGCGCTGCTGTTTACCACGGGCTACATGGCCAATATGGGCGCAGTCACGGCGCTGGTGGGGCAGGGCGATACGGTGCTGCAAGACCGTCTCAATCACGCGTCCTTGCTGGATGCGGGCTTGCTGTCCGGTGCGCGGTTCAATCGCTACTTGCATAACGACGCCGCCAGCCTGGCCAAGCGCCTGGAGAAAGCCACCGGTAATACGTTGGTGGTCACCGATGGCGTGTTCAGCATGGACGGCGATTTGGCCGACTTGCCCGCGCTGGCCCGTGAGGCCAAGGCCAAAGGCGCCTGGCTGATGGTGGACGACGCCCATGGTTTCGGCCCGTTGGGGGCCAACGGCGCAGGGATCGTCGAGCATTTTGGCTTGAGTCAGGAAGACGTGCCGGTACTGGTCGGCACCCTGGGCAAAGCCTTCGGCACCGCCGGCGCGTTTGTGGCTGGCAGTGAAGAATTGATCGAAAGCCTGATCCAGTTCGCCCGGCCGTATATCTACACCACCAGCCAACCACCCGCGTTGGCCTGCGCCACGTTGAAAAGCCTGGAGCTGCTGCGCACCGAACATTGGCGGCGTGAGCACCTCAATGGCCTGATCCGCCAGTTCCGACAGGGCGCCGAGCAGCTCGGCCTGGACTTGATGGACAGCTTTACGCCGATCCAACCGATCCTGATCGGCGACAGCGCCAGAGCCGTGCGTTTGTCCCAGATGCTGCGCGAGCGCGGCTTGATGGTCACCGCGATCCGACCACCAACGGTACCCGTCGGCAGCGCCCGTTTGCGCGTGACATTGACGGCGGCCCACAGCGAGGCGCAGGTGCAGCTATTGTTAAACGCATTGGAAGAGTGTTTCCGCTTGCTAGGCGCCCTGGAGCCCGACCATGCGTGATCGACTGATATTGCTGCCCGGCTGGGGCCTCGGAGTATCGCCGCTGGAACCTTTGGCCGCCGCATTGCAAGGGCTGGACGAACACCTGCACGTACAGATCGAGCCGTTGCCGGTGCTGGACTCCAGCGATCTCGGCGAATGGCTGGATGAACTCGACGCCATATTGCCGGATGACGCCTGGCTCGGCGGCTGGTCCCTGGGCGGCATGCTGGCTTCGGAATTGGCGGCGCGACGTGGCGAACGCTGCTGCGGGTTGCTGACCCTGGCGAGCAATCCATGTTTTGTCGCCCACGAGGGTTGGCCGAGTGCGATGCCTGCGCAGACGTTCGATTCCTTCCTCGCCGGCTGCCACGCCGATTCCCAGGTCACCCTCAAGCGCTTCGGATTGTTGTGCGCCAAAGGTGCCGAAGACCCTCGCGGGCTGGCGCGTTTGTTGGTCAGCGGCGCGCCGCAGACGCCGTCCGGCGCGTTGATGACCGGTCTTGAACTGCTTGCGCAATTGGACACCCGCGAAGCCTTGCTGGCCTATCGCGGCCCGCAGTTGCATCTGTTTGCCGGTATGGACGGGTTGGTGCCTGCCGAAGCCGCCAGCGACCTGCTGACGCTGCTCCCCGATGTTGAAATCGGTCTGATTGAACAGGCCGGTCACGCTTTTCTTCTGGAGGACCCCCACGGAGTAGCGGGGGCCATCCAGGCTTTTTTGCATGAGTGCGTTGATGACTGATTTATCCCACCCCCCTCTGCCGGGTGCCTTGCCGGACAAGCGCCAAGTAGCGGCGTCGTTTTCCCGTGCGGCGGCCAGTTACGACAGCGTCGCCGAGCTGCAGCGAGCGGTGGGGCATGAACTGCTGTCGCGCCTGCCGTCAGCGTGCGCGCCACGACGTTGGCTGGATATGGGATGCGGCACTGGGTATTTCAGTCGCGTGCTGGGTGAGTTATTGCCGACCAGCGAGGGCGTGGCGCTGGATATCGCTGAGGGCATGCTCAACCATGCGCGGCCTTTAGGCGGCGCGGCGCATTTCATCGCGGGAGATGCCGAGCGTTTGCCCGTGCACGATGCAAGCTGCGGGCTGATCTTCTCCAGCCTTGCGGTGCAATGGTGTGCCAACTTCGATGCAGTGCTCAGCGAGGCCCATCGCGTGCTGCAACCGGGCGGGGTATTGGCCTTTGCCAGTTTGTGTGTGGGTACATTGGATGAACTGCGCGAAAGCTGGCGCGCCGCCGATGGCCTGGTGCACGTCAATCGCTTTCGCACCTTTGAGGCTTACCAGCAACTGTGTGCGGCCAGCGGCCTGCGTGTGGTCAGCCTGGAGCGCCAGCCCCATGTGCTGCATTACCCGGATGTGCGCAGTCTGACCCATGAATTGAAGGCTCTTGGTGCACACAATCTCAACCCCGGACGCCCCGGAGGGCTGACGGGCCGCGCGCGAATTGTTGCACTGGTCGAGGCTTATGAGCGATTCCGCCAGTCCCAAGGCCTGCCGGCGACTTATCAAGTGGTGTACGCCGTACTGGAGAAACCTCTATGAACGCCGCTTATTTCATTACGGGCACCGACACCGATGTCGGCAAGACCACCATCGCCGCCGGCCTCCTGCATGCAGCCGGCCAAGCCGGCAAAAGCACCGCCGCTGGTAAACCTGTCGCCTCCGGTTGCGCAGTAACCCCCGAGGGCCTACGCAATGCCGATGCACTGGCGCTGCTGGCCGAATGTTCATTGCCGTTGAGTTATGCCGAGGTCAATCCGGTGGCTTTCGAGCCCGCCATCGCCCCGCACTTGGCGGCAAGGGAGGCAGGGGTTTCGCTGACGGTGCAATCGCTGCTCAAGCCCATGCAGCAGATTCTGGCGCGGCAAGCGGATTTCACCTTGATCGAGGGCGCAGGTGGCTGGCGCGTGCCGTTGGCTGACCAAGCCAATCTGTCGGACCTGGCCATCGGGCTCAAACTGCCGGTGATCTTGGTGGTAGGCGTGCGCCTGGGTTGTATCAGCCATGCTTTGCTCACCGCCGAAGCCATCGCAAGGGATGGTCTGTCGCTGGCGGGCTGGGTGGCGAACATCATCGATCCCAAGACCTCCCGTCTGGAAGAAAACCTCGCCACCCTGGCCGAACGACTGCCTGCTCCGTGCCTGGGTCGAGTGCCGAAACTCAAGCACGCCAGCGCCGAAGCCGTGGCGCAATACTTACAGTTGGACTTGCTTGACTGATTTTGGCTATCGCTAAGGCATTATGCCATTAGTGTTTTTGACGGGCGTTTTGCCAGGTTCTCTGCTTCAATCAGCATTCACGATTCTCTAAAGGCAGGCTTACGCCATGGAAATCTCTGGAAGCAGCGCGTTTTATTCGGGCCTGAACACCATTCAGTCCGGGCAGAGCCGTGTCGACCAGGCCGCTGGCAAGATCGCCAGCGCAGCCACCAGCCAACCTTCCGATGCCCAGAATGATCGCTTGCAGGCGATCAACCGTGGCCAGCCGACCGATTCCGCCAGCAATATGGTGGAACTGGCAGAAGGCAAGTTTCAGGTGGAGCTAGGCGTCAAGGTCGCCAAGGCTTCCGACGAAATGCTCGGCACCTTGATCGACACCTACGCCTGATCTGCTGGCGCTCGAAATGTGAGAGGGGCTCGTCCCCCTCCCACATTTGTCCTGTTTTATTCTGATCCCTCTCTACACTCTCCCCGATGTGGCATCTCGCCTCAGGCCTTGTTGCGCCTGGGTTGACGTGCGTCATGACAGACGGCATCTGCCCGACGCTTGACATCCCCAGGTCGTAAACGTATGTTTCAAACACCTGTTTGACCGCCACAACAAATCCACGCGGTTGTTCATTCCAGCTACATCAGCAGAGGTTTATCGCTATGCCTGACTACAAGGCCCCCTTGCGTGATATTCGCTTCGTTCGTGACGAACTGCTCGGTTATGAAGCGCACTATCAGAGTCTGCCGGCTTGCCAGGACGCTACTCCGGACATGGTTGACGCCATCCTTGAAGAAGGCGCCAAGTTCTGTGAACAAGTGCTGGCACCGTTGAACCGCGTGGGCGACATCGAAGGGTGCACCTGGAGTGAGTCAGGCGTTAAGACGCCGACGGGTTTCAAAGAAGCCTACAAGCAATTCGTCGAAGGCGGCTGGCCTAGCCTGGCCCACGACGTGGAGCACGGCGGCCAAGGCCTGCCGGAATCCCTGGGTCTGGCCGTGAGCGAAATGGTCGGCGAAGCCAACTGGTCGTGGGGCATGTACCCAGGCCTGTCCCATGGTGCGATGAACACCATCTCCGAGCACGGCACCCCCGAGCAGCAAGAGGCCTACCTGACCAAGCTGGTATCGGGCGAATGGACCGGCACCATGTGCCTGACCGAGCCACACTGCGGCACCGACCTGGGCATGCTGCGCACCAAGGCCGAGCCTCAGGCCGACGGCTCCTACAAAGTCTCCGGTACCAAGATCTTCATCTCGGCCGGTGAACACGACATGGCCGACAACATCGTCCACATCGTATTGGCCCGCCTGCCGGACGCACCGGCCGGCACTAAAGGCATCTCGCTGTTTATCGTGCCCAAGTTCATGCCTAACGCCGACGGCTCGGTGGGTGAGCGCAACGCGGTGACCTGTGGTTCCCTGGAACACAAGATGGGTATCCACGGCAACGCCACCTGCGTGATGAACTTCGACGCGGCCACCGGTTTCCTGATCGGCCCGGCGAACAAAGGCCTGAACTGCATGTTCACCTTTATGAACACCGCTCGCCTGGGCACTGCGCTGCAAGGCCTGGCCCATGCCGAGATCGGCTTCCAGGGCGGCCTGAAATACGCCCGCGATCGCCTGCAAATGCGCTCCCTCACCGGCCCGAAAGCACCGGACAAGGCCGCTGACCCGATCATCGTGCACCCAGACGTGCGCCGCATGTTGCTGACCATGAAAGCCTTCGCCGAAGGCAATCGTGCAATGGTGTACTTCACGGCCAAGCAAGTGGATATCGTCAAGTACGGCACCGATGACGAAGCCAAGAAACAGGCCGATGGCCTGCTGGCTTTCATGACGCCAATCGCCAAGGCATTCATGACCGAAGTTGGTTTTGAATCGGCCAACCATGGCGTGCAGATCTACGGCGGTCATGGCTTCATCGCCGAGTGGGGCATGGAGCAGAACGTTCGCGACAGCCGCATTTCGATGCTGTACGAAGGCACCACCGGTATCCAGGCGCTGGACCTGCTCGGCCGTAAAGTGCTGATGACCCAAGGCGAGGCGCTCAAGGGCTTCACGAAGATCGTGCACAAGTTCTGCCAGGCCAATGAAGGTAACGCGGCCGTTCAGGAGTTCGTTACACCGCTGGCTGCACTGAACAAAGAGTGGGGCGAGTTGACCATGAAGGTCGGCATGGCCGCGATGAAAGACCGTGAGGAAGTCGGTGCCGCTTCGGTGGATTACCTGATGTATTCCGGTTACGCCTGCCTGGCTTACTTCTGGGCCGACATGGCACGCCTGGCGGCCGAAAAACTGGCTGCCGGCACGACCGAAGAGGCGTTCTACACCGCCAAGTTGCAGACTGCGCGCTTCTACTTCCAACGCATTCTGCCGCGTACTTTGGCGCACAAAGCCACCATGCTATCGGGCGCCAACAACCTGATGGACATGAAAGAGGAAGACTTCGGCCTGGCTTACTAAGCCTCACCGGGCTTCCCTGAACCGCCGCTTCCCTTGGAAGCGGCGGTTTTTTATGGGCGATAAAAAACACAGCGCAGCGCTCAGGGATTGTCGCCGCCTGCCGTTAAAGTGATGGCAATGTGATACGTGACAGGCAGGGTGTGCTTAACTGTCCGCGCTAAGGCACATAGCCATCATTTTTGCGGGTCGGAGTTCTACCCTTGTCACGCGTGTCCGCTGTTCGTTTCAGTCATTTCCTCCCTTCGTTGCTGCTCTTGCTGGCCGGGCTCTCGGCTGCGTACGTCAAGGACCTCAACGTCTTCTTCACGTCACTGTTCAATGTGTTGCCAACCTTGGTGCTGTTGCTCGGCGGTTCGTACTGCGCTGTGTATCGGCGCCAGCGTGAGCTGTTTTTGATGATCACGGTGTACATCGCCTACTTCCTGCTCGATACCCAGACCGATTTCTATCGCGACAACGGCCGCGTGCGCGAAGACGCTGCCGTGGTGTTTCATCTGTGTTGCCTGCTGTTGCCGCTGCTGTTCAGCATCTACGCGCTGTGGCAGGAGAAAACCCATCTGTTCCGCGACTTCGTGGCCCGTTGCGCTGTGGTACTGGCGATAGGCAGCGTGGCGCTGGCCCTGGAGCAAAGTTATCCCCAAGCGGTGTTGAACTGGCTGGCGGAGATTCGCTGGCCGGCGCTGCACGGGACCTGGATGAGCCTGATCCAGTTGTCGTATCCGATGTTCCTGATCGGTTTTCTCACCCTCGCCGCCCAATACTGGTACCAGCCGCGCCCGCTGCACGCGGCGCAATTGGTGGGATTGCTGGGGCTGTTCTGGATGCTGCCGAAAACTTTCATCCTGCCGTTCACCCTGAACATCATGTGCAGCCAGGTGATGTTGATGATCGCGGCCGGCGTGGCCCATGAGGCCTATCAAATGGCGTTCCGCGATGAGCTGACCGGCCTGCCGGGACGCCGCGCCCTCAACGAGCGCATGCAGCGGCTGGGGCGCAACTATGTGTTGGCGATGACCGACGTCGACCACTTCAAACGGTTCAATGACACCCATGGTCACGATGTGGGTGACCAAGTGCTGCGCCTAGTGGCGAGCAAGTTGTCCAAGGTCAATGGCGGTGGACGCGCCTACCGCTACGGCGGTGAAGAGTTCGCCGTGGTGTTTGCCGGCAAAACCCTGGATGAGTGCATGCCGCACCTAGAGGAAATCCGCGAAATTATCGCCAACTATGACATTAAGCTGCGCAACTCGGACCGTCCCCAGGATGATCAACAAGGCCGTCAGCGCCGGGCGGGCAGCGGCGCGACGAGTGTGTCGGTGACGGTCAGTATCGGCGTGGCCGAACGCCAGGCCGAGCAGCGCAGCTCCGAAGAAGTCCTCAAGTCCGCCGACCAGGCGCTGTATGCGGCCAAGGGCGCCGGGCGTAACTGCGTGATCGCCGCCGGGCAGACGCGCCGTGGCGCGGTGCGTATGGACAGCGCTGCCGGTTAAGTAATGGCGGTGTATTCAGCGGTTCTACAGTGATTGTTTGCGACGCTGGCCAGCAGTAGGTTGAGACCATCTGCTGCCGGAGACATGACCATGCCTGAGTACAAAGCTCCCCTGCGCGACATGCGCTTTCTGATCGACAACGTATTTGATTTCCACGGTCACTACGCCACGCTGGGCGCAACCGACGCCAGCCCGGACATGGTCAGCGCTATCCTCGAAGAGGGCGCCAAATTCTGCGAGAACGTGCTCTCGCCACTCAACCGCAGCGGTGATGAAGAGGGCTGCCATTTCGACAATGGCGTCGTGACCACGCCCAAGGGCTTCAAGGAAGCCTTCGCCCAATACGTCGAAGGCGGTTGGCACGGTGTGGCGTCGGATCCGGCCTACGGCGGCCAGGGCTTGCCGCAATCGTTGGGCCTGGTGCTCAGCGAGATGATCGGCTCCAGCAACACCTCATGGGGCATGTATCCGGGCCTGACTCACGGCGCGATGTCGGCGATCCACGCCCACGGGACGGAAGAGCAGAAGGCCACGTTCCTGGGCAAACTCACCGCAGGCGAATGGACCGGCACCATGTGCCTCACCGAAGCCCATTGCGGCACCGACCTGGGCCTGATCAAGACCCGCGCCGTGCCCCAGGCCGATGGCAGCTATGCGATCACCGGCAGCAAGATCTTCATCTCGGCCGGTGAGCACGACATGAGCGCCAACATCATCCACCTGGTGTTGGCCAAACTGCCGGATGCACCCGCGGGCACCAAAGGTATCTCGCTGTTTATCGTGCCCAAGTTCCACGCTGACTCCGGCGAACGCAACGCGGTGCACTGCGGCTCCATCGAGCACAAGATGGGCATCAAGGCCTCGGCCACCTGCGTGCTGAACTTCGACGGCGCCAAGGGCTTTTTGATTGGAGAGGCCAATAAAGGCCTCAATTGCATGTTCACCATGATGAACCACGCGCGGCTGGGTACCGGCATGCAGGGCCTGTGCAACGGCGAGGCGAGCTTCCAGGGCGCGATCAAATACGCCAACGACCGCCTGCAAATGCGCTCCCTGACTGGCGCCAAGGCGCCGAACAAAGCCGCCGACCCGATCATCGTGCACCCCGATGTGCGTCGTATGCTGCTGACCATGAAAGCCTTCAACGAAGGCAATCGCGCGCTGACCTACTTCACCGCGCAATTACTCGACACTGCACACCTGAGCAGCGACGCCGCTCAACGCCAGGAAGCCGAAGACCTGCTGGCGTTCCTCACGCCGATCTGCAAAGCCTTTATGACCGACACCGGGCTGGAAGTGACCAACCACGGCATGCAGGTATTTGGCGGCCATGGCTATATCCGCGAATGGGGCATGGAGCAGTTGGCTCGCGATGCGCGGATTGCGCCGATCTATGAAGGCACCAACGGCATTCAGGCACTCGACCTGCTGGGGCGCAAGGTGCTGGGCAGCCAGGGCAAGTTGCTGCGCGGGTTTACCAAGATTGTGCATAAGTTCTGCGCCGCGAATGCCGAACATCCGCAGTTCAAGGCCTATGTGGCGCAGCTCAATCAGTTGAACCAGGAGTGGGGCGAGTTGACCACCCAGGTCGGCATGGCCGCGATGAAAAATCCCGACGAAGTGGGCGCCGCTGCCGTGGATTACTTGATGTACAGCGGTTACATCGTCCTTGCCTACCTGTGGCTGCGCATGGCGATTGCGGCGCAGGCCCATGACGATGTCGAGTTTGCCAAGGCCAAGCTGGCCACGTGCGAGTTCTACTTCAAGCGTCTGCTGCCGCGTACCACAACCCACCGCGCCGCTGTGCAAGCGGGCAGCGAATGCCTGATGAGTCTGCCAGCGGAGGCATTTGCACTGTAGTGACTTAAAAATACCAATCAGTCACAAGTGGACCCTATGTGTCTGAAAAGTTGTTCGGGTACACTCGGAGCCTGTAAAACCGATCCTATCGAATCACTTTTCCCGTTCTCACGAGGTTTGCCATGGCTGATTACAAAGCGCCGCTGCGTGATATGCGCTTCGTCCTCAACGAAGTTTTTGAGGTCGCCAATACATGGGCCCAATTGCCGGCATTGGCAGACAGCGTTGACGCCGAAACTGTCGAGGCGATCCTCGAGGAAGCCGGCAAAGTCACCGCCAAATCCATCGCCCCGCTGAGTCGCGGTGGCGATGAGCAAGGCTGCCGCTGGGACAACACGGCGGTGTTTACCCCGGACGGTTATCCACAGGCCTACAAAACCTACGCTGAAGGCGGCTGGGTCGGTGTCGGCGGCGATCCGGTGTTTGGCGGTATGGGCATGCCCAAGGCGGTGTCGGCCCAGGTTGAAGAGATGATCAACTCGTCGAGCCTGGCGTTTGGCCTGTATCCGATGTTGACGTCTGGCGCGTGCGTATCGATCAACACCCATGCCAGCGAAGAGCTCAAGGCTGCCTACCTGCCGAAGATGTATTCCGGTGAATGGGCCGGTTCCATGTGCCTGACCGAGGCCCATGCCGGCACAGACTTGGGGATTATCCGGACCAAGGCCGAGCCTCAGACGGACGGCTCCTACAAAATCAGCGGGACCAAGATCTTTATCACCGGTGGCGAGCACGACCTCACCGAAAACATTATCCATCTGGTCTTGGCCAAGCTGCCGGATGCGCCGGCCGGGCCTAAGGGGATCTCGCTGTTCCTGGTGCCCAAGTTCATGGTCAATGCCGACGGCAGCCTCGGCGCGCGCAACCTGGTGAGCTGTGGTTCCATTGAACACAAGATGGGTATCCAGGCGTCCGCTACTTGCGTGATGAACTTCGACGAAGCCGTGGGTTACCTGGTGGGCGAGCCTAACCGTGGGCTGGCGGCGATGTTCACCATGATGAACTACGAGCGTCTGGGTGTGGGTATCCAGGGCCTGGCGTCCGGCGAGCGTTCCTATCAAAACGCAATTGAATATGCGCGTGATCGTCTGCAAAGCCGCTCACCGACAGGCGCTCAGGCGAAAGACAAAGCCGCTGACCCGATCATCGTCCATCCGGACGTGCGCCGCATGCTGCTGACCATGAAAGCTGCGAACGAAGGCGGCCGCGCGTTCTCCACCTACGTGGCAACGCAGCTGGATATCGCAAAGTTCAGCGAAGACGCCGCAGCCCGTGAGCGTGCGGATAACCTGGTGGCATTGCTGACGCCGGTGGCCAAAGCGTTCCTCAGCGACCTGGGCCTGGAAACCACGGTGCTCGGCCAGCAGGTGTTTGGTGGCCACGGGTACATCCGCGAGTGGGGCCAAGAGCAATTAGTGCGTGATGTGCGTATCACCCAGATCTACGAAGGCACCAACGGCATTCAGGCCCTGGACTTGATGGGGCGCAAGATCGTGGGCAGCGGCGGGGCGTTCTACACCTTGTTTGCCGACGAGATCCGCCAGTTCATTGCTCACTCGAACGCCGACCTGGCTGAGTTCACCAAACCGCTGAGTGCGGCGGTGGACAACCTCGATGAGTTGACGGCCTGGGTGCTGGATCGCGCCAAGACCAACCCGAACGAAATCGGTGCGGCCTCAGTGGAGTATTTGCATGCGTTTGGATACATGGCCTACGCCTACATGTGGGCGCGTATGGCCAAGGCCGCGTTGGGCAAAGCGGCTGAAGAAGACTTCTACGCCAGCAAGCTGGGGACCGCGCGCTTCTACTTTGCGCGCCTGCTGCCGCGTATTCACTCGCTGAGTGCGTCGGTAAAGGCCGGTAGCGAATCACTGTTTTTGATGGATGAGGCACTGTTTTAAGGGGGGCGAGGGCGTGTAAGCATTCTCTTACATGACGTGCTGCTATTCGTCCTCTATCGCCAAATTGGATCCACGGATAATCTACTTCACATGGACGTCGCGCAGGAAGCGCAAAGAAACAACACGGACACGTAGGATTCTGCCAGGACGGCGGAGTGAAATGGATGTCAGGGAAACAGTCTGCAAAGCCCCGCTTCGGCGGGGTTTTCTTTTGCCCGCGAAAAAGTCAGGCCGGCGCCTGCGGGGCATTCATCACGTCTTCAAGCAAGGTGCGCAGCAGCGCCACTGTTGCTTGCTGGCGCTGCACGTCACGGCACACCAAGCCTACTTTCAGCGGCACCCTCGGTTCACTCAAGGGTTTCCACAGCAGCATCTGGCTGTTGTGTTCGTCCTGGGAGCGCCCCGGCAGCACCGTTGCCAGTTTGGTATGGGGCAGGCTGTCGAGAATCCCCACCATGGTGTTGAGCTCAGCCTGGACTTGTGGCCGTCGCCCAAGGTTGGCGAGTTGGCCCTGCCAGATCTGCCTGATTTGAAACTCTTCCCCCAGCAACAACATCGGCAACTCGGCCGCCTGTTTCAGCGAGACTTTCTTGAATTCGCGCAGGGGATGATCGTCCGGAATGACCACTTTCAACTCATCTTCATACAGCAGCACGCCATGTAATCCCGGCTGACGGGGTGGCAGGTAACTGATGCCGATGTCCAGCGAACCATTGAGCAGCCGCCGTTCAATCTCAAGCCCGGTCAATTCGTAAATCTGCACCACCAGATGCGGCTGGGCCTTGCGTACGCGCTCAAGCATCTGCGGCACCAGGCTGGTGTGCACGGTTTGCAGCACGCCGATAGCCAAGGTGCGCAGGGCCTGGCCCTTGAAGTTGCGCAGCGCTTCGACGGCTTGCTGCATGCCATCTATCAACGGCAACGCGTGGTTGTACAGCGTGTGAGCGGCCAGGGTTGGCAGTAGACGTTTGCTGCTACGCTCGAACAAGCTCACATCCAGGTTCTGCTCCAGTTGGCGAATCTGTTGCGACAAAGCTGGTTGGGAAATCGACAGACGTTCGGCGGCACGGCCTACATGGCCCTCTTCATACACCGCGACGAAATAACGCAGTTGCTTGAAATCCATAAGTCTTTCTTATCGAAAAAGCTGAAAAATCGAAATGGCTGTTAGCCCTTTAGGCGCCTAGTCTAGCGCCTATTCGCAGGGCTTACAGGGCCAGATCAGGCAATGAACAGTGTTTGTGTTGATAGCGTTTACATAGGCAACTCAAAAAATTCACAGGCAGTCTTCGCGACTTGCTCGGTTGCTATCGCGGGGGATCTGTGAATTTGTTCTCTATTCGCCGCCCCGCGCCTAGCCTGGACGATTTGGTCTTGGATACGCAGCACGATGATCCTTCCAGCGAATCCTTGATGCCCACGGTGGCGAGGCCGCCGCAAGTCTTCGTGCGTGGCCAAGGTTCCTGGTTGTGGGACAGCGACGACCGCGCTTACCTGGACTTCAGCCAAGGCAATGGCGCCAATAGCCTCGGCCATAGCCCCCAGGTGTTGATCAAAGCGCTGAGTGACCAGACCCAAGCGTTGATCAACCCCGGCGTGGGTCTGCATAACCGTGCCCAACTCAGCCTCGTCGACCGTTTGTGTCACCGTACCGGCAGCGACCAGGCTTATCTGCTCAACAGTGGCGCGGAAGCCTGTGAAGCGGCGATCAAGCTGGCGCGCAAATGGGGTCAGCTGCATCGTGGTGGCGCGTACCGCATCATCAGTGCCAGCAACGGTTGCCATGGCCGCAGTTTCGCGGCGCTGGCTGCATCGGCCGGTACTTTGGAAAACCGTTTCGAACCGCAATTGCCTGGTTTCAGCCATGTGCCTTTCAACGACCTGCCGGCGCTGCACGCTGCTGTCGATGCTCAAACCGTAGCCATCATGCTCGAACCGATCCAGGGTGCCGGCGTAACCCCTGCGACGGAGCGCTACCTCAAGGGCGTTGAGCGCTTGTGCCGTGAACTGGGGATCCTGCTGATCCTTGACGAAGTGCAGACAGGCCTCGGTCGTTACGGAACGTTGCTGGCTGAACAACAGTACGGTGTACGCGCTGACATCATCACCCTCGGCAAAGGTCTGGGCGGCGGCGTGCCCCTGGCGGCGCTGCTGGCGCGTGGCAAGGCGTGTTGTTTCGAAGTAGGCGAATTGGAAGGCACGCATCACGGCAATGCGTTGATGGCGTCAGCCGGCGCGGCGGTACTCGATACAGTGCTGGAGCATGGCTTTCTTGAGCATGTGCGCGAGTCCGGCTTTTATCTTGGCGAAGGCCTCACTCGTCTGGCCTATCGCTACGACCACGGCCAACTGCGCGGCCAGGGCCTGATGTGGGGGCTGACGTTGTCGGATGATTCTGCCGATGCTGTAGTAAGCGCCGCACTGCAAGAAGGCCTGATCCTCAACGCCCCGCAACCTGACTGCCTACGCTTCACGCCAGCGCTGACGGTGAGCAAAAGCAACATTGACGAAATGCTCCTGCGCCTTGCTCGCGCCTTCTCCCGCGTGCGTACCGCACAGCTGCAATGCCGCAAGGGCATCGCTGTTTAACCCCATTTTTCTGAACCGTCTCGCGGTATACGCGGCGCCTCCAGCCTGATTCTTTTGGCTGGGGGCGTTTTTTTGCCTGCTCGTTACAGGATGGCTCAATGCCAGAATTCACTGAACCCTCACGAATGGCAAAGGTCGATTAGCTACACGGCTCACACGAGCCGATTTTTTGGAGCTGACCCATGGACATCATTCGTATCATCATCGCCATTCTGCTGCCGCCACTGGGTGTGTTTCTGCAAGTGGGCTTCGGCGGCGCGTTCTGGCTGAATATTCTGCTGACGTTGTGCGGTTACTTCCCTGGGATCATCCACGCGGTGTACATCATCGCCAAGCGCTGAGGCTGTTAGCCTTTTGCGATGAGCCTTGAATTGCGCTCATTGCGAAAGGCCAGTTGCTCGATGGTCTGGGTGGCGTGTTCGGCCTCTTCCCGCGCTTGCAGGATGATGCCGTGCTGCTCGGACTTGCTGCACACTGGGTCGGCATTGCTCGCATCCCCCGTGAGCATGAAGGCCTGGCAACGGCAGCCGCCGAAGTCCTTTTCCTTCTCGTCGCATGAGCGGCATGGCTCCGGCATCCAGTCGTAGCCGCGAAAGCGGTTGAAGCCAAACGAGTCGTACCAGATGTGTTGCATGCTGTGGTCGCGCACATTCGGAAACTGCACCGGCATCTGTCGGGCGCCGTGGCAGGGCAGGGCGGTTCCGTCTGGCGTGACTGTAAGAAAGATACTGCCCCAACCGTTCATGCAGGCTTTCGGGCGTTCTTCGTAGTAATCCGGCGTCACGAAGATCAGCTTGCACGGATGGCCTTCGGCTTCGAGCTTGGCGCGGTATTCGTTGGTGATGCGCTCGGCGCGCACCAACTGCTCCTTGGTTGGCAACAGCCCAACACGATTGAGCTGCGCCCAGCCGTAGAACTGGCAGGTCGCGAGCTCAACAAAGTCCGCTTCCAGCGCGATGCACAACTCGATGATGCGGTCGATCTTGTCGATATTGTGACGATGGGTGACGAAGTTCAGCACCATCGGATAGCCGTGGGCTTTCACCGCACGAGCCATTTCCAATTTTTGCGCGAAGGCTTTTTTCGAGCCGGCCAGCAGGTTATTTACCTGTTCGTCGCTGGCCTGGAAGCTGATCTGGATATGGTCCAGGCCGGCCTTCTTGAAGTCGCTGATCTTCTGCTCGGTGAGGCCGATGCCGGAAGTGATCAGGTTGGTGTAGAACCCCAGTTTGCGAGCCTCGGCGATCAACTCGGCCAAGTCCTGACGCACCAGCGGTTCACCGCCGGAAAACCCCAGCTGCGCGGCGCCCATTTCCCGGGCTTCGCGAAATACCTTGATCCACTGCTCGGTGCTCAGTTCCTTGCCCTGCTCGGCAAAGTCCAGCGGGTTGGAGCAATACGGGCACTGCAGCGGGCAGCGGTAAGTCAGCTCGGCCAGCAGCCACAGCGGCAGGCCAATGGCCGGCTTTTCAGGCAAGGGTGATCCAGTGCTCAGCACGGGCGACCTCCATGAATTGCTCGATGTCATCACCGAGCTCAGGCACACCTGGGAATTGTTTATCCAACTCGGCGATGATTGCGGCCACGTCGCGCTCGCCGTCGATCAAACCACCGATCAACGCGGCGCTGTCATTGAGCTTGATCATGCCCTCTGGGTAGAGCAGCACATGGCCCTTTTGCGCAGGCTCGTACTGGTAGCGATAACCCTGGCGCCAGGTCGGTGTTCTGCTGCGATCAAAGCTCATAGGGTGATCCCTTTATGCCAGACCCGCTGCTCGGTCACGCTGTGATACGGCGGGCGTTTGAGTTCGTAGGCCATGCTCATCGCATCCAGCATGCTCCACAGGATGTCCAGTTTGAACTGGAGAATTTCCAGCATGCGCTCCTGGCCTTCGCGGGTGGTGTAGTGCTGCAGCGTGATCGCCAGGCCGTGCTCCACATCGCGACGGGCCTGACCCAAGCGAGTGCGGAAATATTCGTAGCCGGTTGGGTCGATCCACGGGTAATGCTGCGGCCAACTGTCGAGGCGCGACTGGTGGATCTGCGGCGCGAACAGTTCGGTCAACGAGCTGCTGGCGGCCTCCTGCCAACTGGCGCGACGGGCAAAGTTGACGTAGGCGTCCACCGCAAACCGTACGCCGGGCAGCACCAATTCCTGGGAGCGCAGTTGGTCCGGGTCGAGGCCGACTGCCTCGCCCAGGCGAAGCCAGGCTTCGATACCGCCGTCCTCACCGGGAGCACCATCGTGGTCGAGCAAGCGCTGGATCCACTCGCGACGGATCTCGCGGTCCGGGCAGTTGGCCAGAATCGCGGCGTCCTTCAGGGGAATGTTCACTTGATAGTAGAAGCGGTTGGCGACCCAGCCCTGGATTTGTTCGCGGCTGGCACGGCCTTCGTACATCGCCACATGGTAAGGGTGATGGATATGGTAGAAGGCGCCCTTGGCGCGCAAGGCGGCTTCGAATTCGGCGGTAGTCAACGGTGTGTCAGTCATGTCGTCTGCTCCTACAATTCAATGCTCAAGCCGTCGTAAGCCACTTCGACATTGCGCCGCACCAGCTCCGCCCGCTCGGGAGAATCTTCATCGAGGATCGGGTTGGTGTTGTTGATGTGGATAAGCACCTTGCGCTGCTCCGGCAGTTGCTCCAGCACTTCCAGCATGCCGCCGGGGCCGTTTTGCGCCAGGTGGCCCATCTCGCGACCGGTGCGGGTACCGACGCCACGGCGCTGCATTTCATCGTCGTCCCACATCGTGCCGTCTACCAGCAGGCAGTCGCTGCCGGCCATGATCTCCAACAGTGGCGCGTCGACTTTGCCCAGGCCCGGGGCGTAGAACAGTTTGCCGCCGGTGCGCAGGTCTTCAACGATCAGGCCAATGTTATCGCCGGGGTGCGGGTCGAAACGGTGCGGCGAGTAAGGCGGCGCAGCGCTGCGCAGTGGCAATGGAGTGAAGCGCAGATTCGGGCAGGCCGGGATGGTGAAGCTGGCGTCCAGTTCGATGCGGTTCCAGGCCAGACCGCCGTTCCAGTGGGTGAGCATGGTGAACAGCGGGAAGCCGGTGCTCAGGTCTTCATGGACCATGTCCGTGCACCACACCTGGTGCGGGCAGCCTTCGCGCAGGCTCAAGAGGCCCGTGGTGTGGTCGATTTGGCTGTCCATCAGGATGATCGCACTGATGCCGGTGTCGCGCAGGGCACGGCCCGGTTGCATCGGCGCAAAGCCTTGCAGCTGTGCGCGAATATCCGGGGAGGCATTGCACAGCACCCAATTCACACCATCGTCGGAGATCGCGATGGACGACTGGGTACGTGCCTGGGCCCGCAGGCTGCCATCACGAAAACCTGCGCAGTTCACGCAGTTGCAGTTCCACTGCGGGAAACCACCGCCGGCGGCGGAACCTAGAATCTGGACGAACATGGTTACTCCATCACGCAAAGCTCAAAACAAAAACGCCCCGGGCGAACCGAGGCGTTGTATTACCCAGCGGATTAACGGCTGGCGAAGTACATGGTGACTTCGAAACCGATGCGCAGATCAGTGTAAGCAGGTTTGGACCAAGTCATATTCTTACTCCTACGAAGTGATGGGACGTTTACTACCAAGTAATACATATAGTCCACCTCCAGTCGGAGATGTTCAGATGTGTGCGTAGGAATGTTACTCAATTCTTGTCAGGTTAGCGCTGTCTTGGTGGAAAAAGCCTGTTGCAGGGTTGGCAATGATCAGCCTGCTGGCGTTCAGGCGCTCAACGTCTCCGGGCCGTTGGCTACGTAGCGCCAGCCACCTAGGGCGTCATTCAATTGCTGGGCGGCCCGCAGCAGGTCTTCACGGCTAACGCTGTGGATCAGTTGCTGAATGTGCGTGAGATAACCCGACGGATGGCCGGCCAAGTGTGCGTGCCACAGCAGCTCGGCAGCTTGGGCGACCGGCAACGCCTGAGGTGAAAATTGTTGAGCCAGGGCAAGGTTGCCCAGATCTTCGAAACTGCCGACCAACGCAGGCAGTTGGGCCAGGAAAGTTTCCAGGTGTTCAACGATGCCTTCCAGGGACACGCTGGGAGACTGCACGCCAAACAACAGGCCGGTTTGCCCGTTTATCTGTCGGACTGCGCTGAATACTGCGTAGCCCAACTGCAGCTCAACCCGCAGGCGTTGGTAGAAAGGAGCTTGGAGCAGGTGTCCAAGCAGTCGCCACGACGCTTCATCGGCCAGGGATTGGCTCGGGGTCGGGCAAAACAGCAGCAAGGCGGCTTCGGTGGAGCTGGTTTTTATCTCATGCCACACGCGTTGACCACTGAGGTTTTGCAGTGTTTGTTCGATGTGGGCAGGTTGCCCAGGCAGACGGGCGGCGGCCGCTTTGATCAACGCTTGAGTTGCGATGGGTAAACCCAGGCCCAGGCCATGCCAGCGTGCGGTGGCCCAGGATGCAGGCTGCTCGTGGGGGGCGACATTACCAGCGGCGCAGCACGAGGGCAGCGCCTTGAGCAACGCTCGGATTGGGATCATGGGCGGTGGCGCGATGACAGCTTCTTGCGGCTGATTCAGGCTTTGCGCCAAGACCTCCAGCACGGCCGGCATGGGCTCGTGCAGGCCGGTCATTTTCACCAGCCAGTCACTACCGGTGGCTTCAAAGGACACTTCAACACCCGCCTGACGTGCATTTTCAAGCAAGGGCTGCAAGCTGCTTTCCACCCCGGCGGCAACTGGCGAGCCAAACCGCCATTGCAGGTACAGCGCGCCTTCGTCGCTGTCATCCGCCAAGGCCTGGCTGAATGTTAGCGCCGCTACCTCCCGGCGACCCCGCGAGCGATCCTGGGCAAAGGTTCGCAGCCCTCGGTGGGCGCTGGTTTGGCCGCGGATCAGGCCTGCGCGCTCTTGCTTGACCGGTGGGCGCAGGAACGGATTGTTCGATGGGAGTTGCCAGCGATGTTCAGCGGGCGGTAGTTGCAGTGATTCAAGCAGGGCCTTGAGCGCGGCGATGCCTTGTTCACCCAGATCGTCGCTGTCGTTTCGGGCCAATGTCAGGGCGCCTTGGATCTGTTGTTGTCGCACGTTCAGCAGCGCGAACTCTTCGCGCAGCGGAGTCCAGTCGCTGTGTGAGAAAAAGCTCAGCCAGTCGTGCAACAGTGCCTCAATGTGTGTCGCCGGTTTGTCTGCGGTCCCGAGCGTAAATTCGATATCCAGCACTGCTTGTCCGACGGCGTGGTACAGGACTGACGCCTGCAGTGCGCTGACCAATTGCCGTGCTTTCAACTCAGCGAGCAGCCCGCCCGGTGCAGAGGCGTTTAGCCAAGTGCAGAGGAAATCCAGTGCTTCGCGGGGTACGTCACAGGTGATGACGTGGTGCAGGTGGTCGCCTTCGGTGTGCTGATACCGCCGAGCCTGGCCTTGCATCAGGGCCGGTGGCGACGCCTGCGGATGTTGCGGGCCAGAGACCAGTTGCACACTGAACTGCTGCGCCAGGGCTTCCAGCTCTTGCAGCGACTGCGGACCGGCAAGGCTCAAAGTCATCTGCCCGCTCTGATAGAAATGTGTGTGGAATTCCCGCAAGGCTTGTTGAAACGCCTCGCGCTCCACCGGCAGGCTGTCGCGGTTCCCGGCATGAAAACCACGCAACGGATGATCCGCCGCCAAGCCTTCGAACAGCGCCACCTGTTGCTGAGCCTTGGCATCTTGAGACCAGGCGACAAACTCTGCGTGCAGCACTTCGCGCTCGCGCAGTTGATCCTCCAGCGTCAGGCGCGGATGGGTCAGCATGTCGGCCAGCCGTTCAAGTCCCTCTGCAAAGGTCGGAACGGGCAGTTCAAAGAAGAAGTCTGTGGTGCGTTCGCGGGTGCTGGCATTCACTTGGCCACCGTGACGTTGTACGTAGGCCATCAACCCTTCGCCGCTGGGAAACCGCTCGGTGCCGAGAAACAACAAATGCTCAAGAAAATGCGCCAGACCCGGCCAAGCCAACGGTACGTCATGGCTGCCGGCAGCCACCCTTAACGCTGCGGCGCAACGCTTCAAACGTGGCGCATGGCGCAGGCAAACCCGCAGGCCGTTGGCCAGGGTCAAATGAACGGGATAAGGGTGGGCCGGGACAGGCATGGGCACTTCCAGAACGGGGCAAGTGCCTATGCTAACAAACCCATCGGATCAGGGCTTGTGCAGCGGGCCGTAAAGCTCGGGGCGACGGTCTTGCAGGTAGTGATTGGCGGCGCGGGCGTCGAGGATCGATTGGTGATCCAACGTGCCGACAATCAAGGCTTCATCCAGACCGGCCTGGGCGATGCGCTGGCCATCCGGTGCGGCGATGCTGCTTTGGCCACAGTACTGAATCTCGCCTTCGTGCCCGCAATAGTTGGCATAGGCCACGTAGCACTGGTTTTCAAAGGCCCGCGCCCGCACGGTGACGTCGGCAACGAAATCGAACGGCACCATGTTGGCGGTGGGCACCAGTATTAATTCGGCCCCGGCCAAGGCCAGGCGCCGGGTGTTTTCCGGGAACTCCAGGTCGTAGCAAATCAGGAATCCCAGCTTCCAACCGTTGAGCTCCACCAGTGGGAAGTCATCGTCGCCGGCACTGAACATCGAATGGTCCAGATCCCCGAACAGATGGGTCTTGCGATAGTTGCAGAGGCGCTGGCCGTTGGCGTCTATCAGCTGCACGGCGTTGTAGATCTGCCCATCGTCGGCCCGCTCAGGATAACCATACAAAATGGCCAGTCCGGCGCTTTGCGCGATGTCGGCAATGCTCTGGGCAGACTCGCCATCCTGCGCTTCGGCCAATGCCCCGACGGCTTCTGCGCCGATGTTGTAACCGGTCAGGAACATCTCCGGCAGCACTAGCACATCGGCGCCGGTCGCTTCGTGTGCGAGCTGGCGCAGGCGCTTGAGGTTGCCCGCCACTTCCAGTGGCAGCGGCGGGCATTGGTACAGGGCGACACGCATGGCGTAACTCCTTATTCGGCCAGGGCGATTGGTCCGATGTCATCGAACACGTCGCCCGGCCCTGGGTTCTCGGCGTGAGTACTGCCACCGAAGTGGGTCATGATGCCCCACACCGCGTTCAGCGAGGTTTGTACTGCGCCTTCCACCCACGCAGGTGTCCAGGAAACGTCGTCGCCGGCGATAAAAATCCCACGCTGTTCGGCCGGCATGTCCTTCTGCATAAAGTGCGCATACATACGCTGGTTGTAACGATAGTGGCCAGGCAGCGCGCCTTTGAAGGCCCCGAGGAAATGCGGGTCGGCCTCCCAGGACACGGTGATCGGATCACCAATGATGCGCGCCTTGATATCGACTTTCGGGTAGATCTTGTTCAAGGCATCCAGGGCCAGCTTTACCCGCTTTTCGATAGGCTGCGGAAGCATTTTCAGCGCGTCGCTCATCCACGAGTACGACAAGCAGATCACCCCTGGTTTGTCGTCGCCGTTGTCGAACAGGTAAGTGCCGCGGGTGAGGCGGTCGGTGAGGGTCATGCTCATGAGGTCGCGGCCGGTTTCCGGATCTTTGTCTTTCCAGAAGGGGCGGTCGACCATCACGAAGGTTTTCGAGGATTGCATGTAGCGGGTGCGGTCCAGGGCCATCCACATCTTTTGCGAGAACAGGGTTTCATCGCATTCGATTTGGGTGGTCAGCAGCCAGCTTTGGCAGGTGGTGAGGACGGCGGCATATTCGCGGGTGTCGCCGTAGTTGTCGGTCACCGCGAAACGGCCATCGGCTGCGTGTGCAATGCGCTTGACCCCGGCTCTCGGCGCGCCGCTGTGCAACGAGCTGAGGCTGGTGCCGGCCGGCCAGTGGGCGCAGCGTTCCGGTACATGGCGCCAGATACCCATTGGCACTTGGGCCACGCCACCGACCACCAGGTGTTGGTGGTCGTCGCAGTTGGTCATCACTACGCGGAAGATTTCCAGCATCGAGTTGGGAAAGTCCGAGTCCCAGCCGCCGGTGCCGAAACCGACTTGCCCAAACACTTCACGGTGATGAAACGACAACTTGGCGAACGCCTTGGACGTGGCGACGAAATCGTAGAAGGTGCGGTCGTCCCACAGGGGCACCAGCTTATTCCACAGCGCTTTGAGGCGCGGTACGTCGCGGTCGCGAATGGCTTGCTGGATATCACCGAACTGCGAGCCGGCTTCCAGGGCGTCGGCCCAAGCGTCAGCCACTTCCTGGAACAGTGCAGGCAAGTCGGACAGCTTTTGTGCGTAGTGGGTTTGGCCTTCGAGGTCGATCACGGTGCTGCCGGAGGCCGGCGTCAGTGGGTTGGGGAACGGTTTGGTTTCCAGTCCCAGCTTGTCCACATAGTGATAGAAGGCGGTGGACGACACCGGGAAGCGCATGCCGCCCAGCTCGGCGATGATGCCTTCGGCACCTTCGAAAGCCTGGGAGCGCAAACGGCCACCCATTTTCGAGGCTTCGTACACCACGGGTTTGAGGCCCAGCTTCATCAGCTCATAGGCGGCAACCAGCCCGGCGATACCTGCGCCGATGATGGCTACTTCTGCACCATGGTTGGCGGCGGGGATGCTGCCCAAGCCTGCGGGGTGCTCGATCCAGTCATCAAAGGCAAACGGAAAATCCGGGCCGAAGATGGTGATGGGCTTTTTACCGTCTGCAGGGTGGCGACTGTTTTTGTTCGACGTATTCATGGCTGACCTGGCTGGATACCCGGCGGGGCACGACCCGCTGAGTATAGGAAAAGATGGCAGCCAGTTTAGGGAGCGTTGCGCTCGTTAATAAGACGCAATGTGTCGTCGGAATGAATTGTTTTCAGTCGAAGTGACGAGGTTGCTGGTCATATTGGTTGTCCGCGATCCAATTTGTTACTGAGGATGATCGAGGTGGTGGTTTTCTCTACACCATCGACACTGCCGATCTGGTCCAGTAACTGATCCAGTTGCTCCGGCGAATCCGTCCGTAGCCAAGCCACGTAATCAAACTCGCCGCTCACCGCGCACAACTGTTGCACCTGAGCCATGGCACTCAGCCTGCGCAACACTTCTTTGCCTGAGCGAGGTTGCACAGTGATGCCCACGTAGGCCTGCAAACCACCGTCCGCCACCCGTTGGCCCAAGCGCACGCCATAACCGGTGATCACTTGGGTTTTCTCCAGGCGCGCCAGGCGGGAGGTCACCGTGGTGCGCGCGATGCCCAACTGCCGCGCAAGCATGGCTACGCTTTCGCGGGCGTTGATCTGCAAGGCGGCGATCAGTTGGCGATCGATTTCATCGAGGACAGGCAAGGGAGGCTCCGTGACGGGCTGCAATGGGAACGCATGTTACAGGCTTGAATCGTCCAGCAGGCAGCGGGCAAACAGTTGTGGCACTGGTAAGTGCCGTTGGCTATAGCGACTCAGTAGGATGACCTCTCGGTAAAACGTCAGGTTGCCCAGCGGGATTATTCTTACTTGGGGCGAGCGCTCCAGCCACAGTCAGAGTTTCTTCGGCCACCCATTGGTCATCCCCGAACATCCGAAAACCGCCTTCCAGGACGCGGCCCACACCAATGCCGTCGACGTCCACGATGTCCCCGTGCCGTATTTCGGCGTGGTATTGGGCTGTGAAGATTGGCACGTACTGGCGGAACGCTTGCAGGCGCGAGGTACGACGTTTGCGCTGGAGTTGCATATTTGGTTCAAGGGCCAAGTAGGAGGGTGGCGACATTGTTCCTGTTTGACCCGTGCGTTAATGCGCTTGATTTCAAAGCATCCAGGGATATTGGTCCGTTGTTTGCGAAGTGAGGCGGTGGACGTTGTGTGGACAGTCCGGACACTGAGAGTGGGTCTTCAGACACACAAAAGCCGCGCAATGCGCGGCTTTGGAGTTGGTGGGCCCACACGGACTTGAACCGTGGACCAAAGGATTATGAGTTGCTGGACGAGGTGATATGCCTAGAGAAATCGTTCGTAGGTGAACGTAAGTTGGCATAGCTGGAGGCCCCGTAGTACGTGGTGTTAAGCGTAATTTTGAAAAGGTTGCTCAAGCTGAGTACTGTACCGTGGTTGTACTGATTTTGCGCCCTTTGAGTTTCGCAATTTGCCCCGCAGTGAATTCTTCGCCCACGATCTTCTGTAGTGCCCCCGGGCTAATTCTCTTGCATCTCAAAACCACGTTCCATTCACAGATCGAGAAGCAAAGCGCGACTTGGCCTAAGGCATGCGTATAGTCTGACTTTAAAAGGTTGGCGATTGCGGTGACCTTTCATGTGCGCTAGATCCGTGCTTTCTAGGATCAGAATTAGGCCGCGCCCGCAGAGTTGGCGAGGCTGGTCAATGTGGCATTACACATTTCCGACTGCACCTGGTCTGCGTTACAGCCGCCACCCATCATTTATCAGTGATTTTGGCGGCATCTAACCTACGTTAGGAGTTACCAGTATGTTCAAAGTAACCCCCCAATCCGCTTGCAAGGTCCAACGCTAAGATTATCGATCAACGCGCTGTTGATCGACTGTTGTCCCATATGATTTTGGGTCAGAGACGGCACCGAGAAATCGTGCCAGGGCTTCAGTCCCCCCCCGTGAACCGCCGCCGCGTCAGGAAAAGCACCACGCCCAGCGGCACGGCCAGCAGTGCTAGCAGCTCCAGGTCAAAGCCCAGCACCTGCTGCTCACCAACCTTGAAGATGCTGACCAAGCCCGTTGCCAGCAGCGCCAAACCCAGCCACTTGCGCAGCGGGTATGGTTTCAGAAACTGAACGAGGATCGCGCCCAGCACCAGAAGGAAGACAGTTTGCATGATGTAGGGCATGTGCAGTTCCTCAGACCTTGATGACCAGCGTCACGACAGAGCGCTGTGGGCCAATCCCGCCATGTACCTCTCCCTCGATGCTGACCAGCACGTCACCTGCATGAAGGTTCGGTAGGGCCCCTTTGAGGTACCAGTTGACACCTGTCGTCACGACTGCACCTGAAGCCCAACCAATGAGCGGCCCGCCCAACGCACCTACCTTCCCGGCAACGCCACCTGAGGCCGCAGCAATTCCCTTGGCGACGTTGCCGCGCATAGTAGTGATAGCGTCGGCCTGCTGCCGGGTCAGGGGATTGGAAATGCAGACTGTCAGCAGGCATGGCAGGTTTCGAGCCTGCATTCGGTCGTACATATCGACGACGATGCTGTTGACTTGGTAATGGGCGCGTTTCGCTTCGCCAAAGTGCAGCTCGCGCAGGCGACCTCGGTCGCTTTCCATGAGGGTGATTTGAGACAGATTGAAGACGATCCCTTCCTCGGACCTGTACTGCGTGGTCTTCTCGAACTTCATGCGCGTATCCATTCGTGCAAAAAGACGATGATTTTCTACAAGCGGTGACTAAGATGCAAACGGTCTGTGATGTGAGGCCCCGGGGAATTTGACGTCTGCACGGGTCTCATCGCCAGCAAGCCAACTCCCCGGTAACAACACATCGAGCGCGTCGGTTTTGGAGACGTTAGGCCGAGGCGCCTCCGCACGAGGCACTGGCCGGGGTATGTTGTGACCGTGTAAAGCTCCGTCGACAACTTCTGCATTGCGCTGAGGGTTAAGGGCGTGCAATCAAACTGCAATCGCGGAATCCCGCCGCACCTCTCTCACGAGCCTGAAGGCGGCGGGTGATAATCGGGGTGCCCCTCGGTGCGCTCACCACGTGCAGAAGCCCAGAAGTATTTCGCGTGATGCTTGTAGACGTCGGTGACTTCCGATAGGTCTAAGCCCAGACCTTGAACCAAACTCTGTTGTCGCTGATGCCCAATTGACCCGGCTACCGAAATTTGGCTGACCCAAGCCTTGGCGTTGTAAGTATTAGCAGGTCTGACTTTGAGCGGATCACTGATGGAGCGGCTTTAAGTCGGCATCTGGGTTAATTCTGCATCAGCGATAACAAATGGTGGGTTTCTTGGTGGGGGTTATGCCGCTCAGATAGCGCTTGAGTGCAGCCTCTAGCGTCATTTTCTCCGAGCCGCTACGTCGGATGTACACGCCACGCACCATTTCTTCTTCGGTACGCCTCGACCAGTCCTCCGCATCACGCTTTGTGCGGAAGGTTTTGGAGACTGTGGGCCAGCCATTTTTACGAATGAGCGCCTTCAGGTGCCGGAAGGAGTTTTGACGAGAGTAGCCATGAGAGGGTGCTCCTAGGCGGCTGGCGAACCAGCACTGTACCTAAATTGTACCCTTGGACCATAGGACTGTATCTGTGGTGGACCAGCCAGAAACGCGAAAGCCGCGCAATGCGCGGCTTTGGAGTTGGTGGGCCCACACGGACTTGAACCGTGGACCAAAGGATTATGAGTCCTCTGCTCTGACCAACTGAGCTATAGGCCCTTAACAGGTCGCGGATTATAACGATGGTTTCTTCTGTGTGCTATCCGAAAAATCCTCAATGCTCATACGAAGGAAGGTAGCGACAAAAAGCTCCGGCGGCAGTGGCAAGCTGACGATGTAGCCTTGCATCTGTTCGCAGCCCTCAGCTGCCAGGAAGGCTTGCTGCGCGGGGTTCTCCACGCCTTCGGCGATGATGGTGAATTGCATGCTGTGGCCCAGGGCGATGATAGCGCGCACGATGGCGGCGTCGTGGGGGTCGTCCGGCAGGCCGCGGACGAAGGATTGGTCGATCTTCAGGAAATCCAGCGGTAGCCGTTTGAGGTAGCTGAGGGACGAGTAGCCAGTGCCGAAGTCATCAATTGCCAGCTGCACGCCCAGTTGTTTGAGTTGGTGTAGCACCTCAAGTGCTTCTTCGGCCTGGCTCATGATGAAATTTTCAGTGATCTCCAGTTGCAGGTGACCTGGGTCGAGGTGGTAGTCGCGCAACAGTTGTTCTATTCGACTCAGCAAGCCGGGATGGCGTAGCTGCGCACCGGCGAGGTTGACCGACAGCGGGCCGAAATCTTCGTAGGTGCCCTGCCACGCGTGCAGTTGTCGGCAGGCCTGTTCCAAGACCCAATCGCCAATTTGCAGGATCGTGCCGTTCTCTTCGGCCAGGGCAATAAAGTGTTCTGGCGGTACGTCGCCAAAGGTGGGGTGATGCCAGCGGATCAGGGCTTCGGCACCGATCAGTTCTTGTGTTACCAGGCTCAGTTTCGGCTGGTAATACAGGCTCAGCTCTTTACGTTCGATGGCTCGCCGCAGTTCATGCTCCAGTGCCACACGCTCGTTGGCCTGAGCCGTCAGGTCGCGGGTGTAGCTTTCGACCCGGTTACGTCCCTTGGCTTTGGATCGATACATCGCAGCGTCGGCATTCTTGACCAAGGTGGCGACATCCGTACCGTCCTGCGGGTAAAGGCTGGTGCCGATGCTGGCGCTGATGAAGAACTCGTGCTCGCCAGCCTGGAATGGCGGGGTGAAGCAGGTCAGTAACTTGTTGGCCAATTGCTCGGCGTCATTGGCGTGTTGCAGGCCGGGCAGCAGGATGATGAATTCATCGCCGCCCAGGCGCGCTACGGTATCGATGTCTCGCAGTTGGTCCTTGAGGCGCACGGCAATGTCTTTGAGCAGCAGATCGCCGATCGGGTGGCCGAGGCTGTCGTTGATGTGTTTGAAGCGGTCCAGATCGAGGAACAACACCGCGCCCTGTTTGCCAGTCTCTTGATGGCCGTTTAGGGCTGCCTGCAACCGGTTTTCAAATAGAGTGCGGTTGGGCAGCCCGGTCAGTGGATCGTGGTGCGCCTGATAATCGAGGCGCGCCTGGGCCAGTTTGAGGCTGGAGATGTCTGCAAACACCGCCACAAAGTGAGTGATCAATTGATCCCGGTTGCGCACGGCGCTGATGGTCAGCCAACTGGGGTACAGTTCGCCGTTCTTTCGACGGTTGGAAATCTCGCCCTGCCAATGACCTTGGGCCGTCAATTGGTGCCACATCGCGGCGTAAAACGCGCTGTCATGCAGGCCAGAGGCGAGGAGGCGGGGTGTTTGGCCGAGGGCTTCGGCTTCGCTGTAGCCAGTGATTTCGCTGAAGGCGCGGTTGACGGCGCTGATGTTCTGCCGGGTGTCGGTGATCAACACCCCTTCAGCGGTACTCTCGAATACCGTCGCGGCCTGTTGCAGTTTTTCCTGCATCAATTGACGTTCGGTGATGTCGCGGGCGATGGTCAGCATGCAGTCTTCCCCGGCGATCGGCAGCGGGCGACTGGACACTTCACACATCCGAATTTCACCGTCGCTACGGCGTATGTGGCAGATGAAATCACGCACAAAGCCATCTCGCTGCATCAGTTCCAGCATGTGTTTGCGTTCGTTGAGATCGACCCAGATGCCCAGTTCCAGTGTTGATTGGTCGAGAGAGGTGGCGCTGGTGTAACCGGTCAGGCGGCTGAAACCTTCGTTGACTTCAATCAGCAGGCCGTCGCGTTGGCGGCTCAGCAGCAAGCCGTCGGGCGAAGCATGGAAGGCTTTGGCGAACTTCTCTTCGGAGGTTTGCAGCAGTTGCTGGGTTTCCTTGAGTTGGGTGATATCGCGCACCACCACCACGATGGCTTCAATCGCGTCGAGCTGGAAGGGCTCCGCGGAGATAAGCCCGGTGAAGGCTTGGCCGTTGCTGCGCAAAAACGGCATTTCAAGGTTGCGAATACTGGTTGTCTGGACGCGTTGCAACAACTCCGGACCGATGCCCGGGATGCCCCATATCTCCAGTTCCGTGCCGGTTCTGCCGATCACTTCCTCGGCGGTCAGGCCGATTTGATCTTCGAACGCTTTATTGACCTCCAGCAGACAGCCATCGGAAAGCCGCGCGATCACCAGGATGTCGGGGCATTGCTGGAAGACCGAGGCAAACTTCTGCTCGGATAGCTGCAGCGCCTCCTCGGTGCGCTTGGCCTCGCTGATATCAATCATCAAGCCGCGCAGCACCGGCTCATGGCCGTGTTCGATCAGGCTGACAATATCGCGTACCCACAAACAGCGGCCGTCGGCGGTGATCACTCGGTAATCAATGCTGTGGTCGCGGTTGGCGCGGGTTTCGCGATAGCAATAGGCTTCGGTGCGGATCAGGTCGGCGGGGTGAATGATGTTGCGCCAGAAGCCCGGAATCAGCCAATGGGCTCGTGGGTAACCCAGCAGGTCCTCGGCGTGGGGCGACACGTAACTGTAGGTGAAATCGGTGATGCTGGCTTCCCAGGCAATAGCGGACAAGCTTTCTACCAGGCCGCGATAGTGGTACTCGCTGCTGCGCAATTCTTGTTCAAGCGCGACGCGGCGGGAAATTTCCGAACTCAGCCGGCGATTGATCCGAATCACGACGGCCAATACGGCGATTAGCAGCAGCACGGCGGGCAGGCCGTACATCAGCAGGTCGCGCCAGAACGTGCGGTTATCCGTGAAGTTGCCTACCCAGTGCTGTTGGATGGCATTGGTTTCATCGGGGCTGAGGTCGGCCAGGACTTTATCCAGGATGCCCACCAGTATTTTGTCGTCCCGTGGCACTCCCATCGCCAATTGATAACGGTAAGGGGTATCGCCGCTGACGTATAGACCATCGAGTTTTAGTTCGCGCAGGCTCCAGACGCTGGACGCCAGGTCGCTGACCACGGTATCGACTTCGCCGGTCGCCAAGGCCTGCAGCGTGGAACTGACGTTGGGCATCGCGACCAGGTTGAGGTCAGGATGGTGGGTGCGCAGCAACTCGTGAGGGGCGTAGTTCTCCACCACGGCAACCTTCAATCCGTAAAGGTCCTTGAGATTACGCGGCCGTGCCCCGCCTTCGTGGGCAAGAATCACCATCGGGAAGTCGATGTAAGGCCGGGTGAAGGCCAGATAATTCTGGCGCTCCGGTGTCGACATGATGCTGGGGATAAGGTCGAGCTGATTGCTTCGAGCCATCTCCAATACGGCACCCCAGCTCGGCGGCTCGATTATCTTGACCCTGACGCCCAGGCGATCCTGGATCAGACGCACGTAATCCGCCGACAAGCCTTGGTATCGACCATTTTCATCACGGTATTCGAAGGGTGGCCACGAGGGGTCCACTCCCAGTCTCAGCTCCTGATGGTCCGCCAGCCAGCCACGCTCATCATCAGTAAGAGTCAACGCGCCAGCCGTTGCGGTCCAGTTCAGCAGCGACAGCAGTATCACGGTCGGCAATCTGGGCATAACGGTCTCGTTATGGCACGGGGGAATGTGTCGAGTGTAGACGGGCATTGCGGGGGGAGTGGGGCAGTACGGGATTTTATCTATGCAAAACAAAACCCCCGGCATGGGCCGGGGGTTCTGGTATCACTCGTCGAGGAAGGAGCGCAGATGCTCGCTTCGCGTCGGGTGGCGCAATTTGCGCAGCGCCTTGGCTTCGATCTGACGGATCCGTTCACGGGTCACGTCAAACTGCTTACCGACTTCCTCAAGGGTGTGGTCGGTATTCATGTCGATGCCGAAACGCATGCGCAGTACCTTGGCTTCACGGGCAGTGAGGCCGGACAGTACGTCGCGAGTCGCTTCTTTCAAGCTCTCAACTGTGGCGACATCGATTGGCGACTGCATAGTCGAGTCTTCGATGAAGTCACCCAGGTGGGAGTCTTCGTCATCACCGATCGGGGTTTCCATGGAGATCGGCTCTTTAGCGATCTTCAATACCTTACGGATTTTATCCTCAGGCATTTCCATGCGTTCGCCCAGCTCTTCCGGGGTCGGTTCGCGACCCATTTCCTGCAACATCTGCCGGGAAATACGGTTGAGCTTGTTGATCGTCTCGATCATGTGCACCGGAATACGAATGGTGCGGGCCTGGTCGGCGATCGAGCGAGTGATCGCTTGACGGATCCACCAGGTGGCATAAGTCGAGAACTTGTAGCCGCGACGGTATTCGAACTTGTCCACAGCCTTCATCAAGCCGATGTTGCCTTCCTGGATCAGATCGAGGAATTGCAGGCCACGGTTGGTGTACTTCTTGGCGATGGAGATCACCAGACGCAAGTTCGCTTCTACCATCTCTTTCTTCGCGCGGCGGGCTTTAGCCTCACCGATCGACATGCGACGGTTGATGTCCTTGATCTCGGCAATCGTCAGACCGGTTTCGGTCTCAAGTGCAGTCAGCTTCTGCTGGCAGCGGATGATATCCGGCTGCAGGCGACCAATGGCTTCAGCATACTTCGCCTTGCCTTTGGCCAGAGCGTCGCTCCAGCTTTCGTCAACTTCGTTGCCCGGGAACTGGCGCAGGAAGTCAGTACGCGGCATGCGAGCATCACGAACACAGAGCTGCATAATCGCACGCTCTTGTGCGCGCAGACGCTCAAGGGCGCTGCGAACGCGTTCAACCAGGCCTTCGAATTGCTTCGGAACCAGCTTGATTGGCATGAACAGCTCAGCCAGCGCCAGCAGCTCGGCAATTGCCAGCTTGTTGGAGCGACCGTGCTTTTTCAGGGCCTTGCGGGTGACTTCCATTTGATCGGAAACCGCACCGAAACGCTGGGCGGCGATGATCGGGTCTGGACCGCTTTCGACTTCTTCTTCGTCGTCGGTGCTGGCTTCAGCCTCGTCGTCTTCGGAGTCGTCGTCCGCTTTCGCGGCTTTCGCATCGACAGGCGGCGGTACTTCGGCAGCAGGCGGCGCAATACCGTCGTCCGGGTCGATATAACCGCTCAGGACGTCGGACAGGCGGCCACCTTCGGTGGTGACGCGAGTGTACTCGGAGAGAATGTGGTCAACCGTGCCAGGGAAGTGCGCGATTGCGCCCATCACTTCACGGATGCCCTCTTCGATACGCTTGGCGATTTCGATCTCGCCTTCGCGTGTCAGCAACTCGACGGTACCCATTTCACGCATATACATGCGCACAGGGTCAGTCGTGCGACCGATGTCGGTCTCCACCGCGGCCAACGCAGCAGCGGCTTCTTCAGCGGCTGCCTCGTCGGTATCGGCGTCGGCCAACATAAGGGCGTCCGCATCCGGAGCACTCTCGTGTACGGGGATCCCCATGTCATTAATCATGCGGATGATGTCTTCCACCTGCTCAGGATCTGAAATATCCTCAGGCAGGTGGTCGTTGACCTCTGCGTAAGTCAGATACTTCTGCTCACGACCAAGGGTGATCAACTCTTTGATACGAGACTGCTGTTGCGCTTTTCCGGACATAACACCCTATCCACTGAAGGTCTTGGCGGGCAAAAAACAAGCCGAGGATTATACCCGAGCTATGACCTCACACGCCAGCTGAGGTCGGGTTTGATGCGGAAACATTCTGTTTTAAGAGGTCGCGCATCTGTTTTGCTATCTGAATTTGCTCTTCAGCCGATAATCCTGGCTGCCTTGCTCTTTTGATGAGTTCATCGAGGGTTTGCGTATGCTGACCCGCAGATAACCTAGTAATGGTGTCTAAAAACTGTTGTTCAAGGTTATCGCCGTCAATTAGCCACTCCTTTTCCGCAAGTGCTTTCAACAAGCGCCCTTGTTCTGTGCCGTGCCAGCGTGCCATCAGCTGAATTGAGTTTAGCTTAGGATTTTTCTGCACGGCTTCGATCAGCGCGATCAGCACCTGAGCGTAGGTATTGCTCGCATTGGCAAAATGGTCGGCACTTTCGACCTTGCCCGCCAGTTGCGGGTGGTGAATGAGCGTGCGCAGGGCGATCAGCGTGGGCGCTTCTACGGCAACTGGCGTGCGTGGGGCGTAGGCCTCATCGCGATCGCCACGCTTGCCGTTCTTGCTCCACGGTTTCTTGTCCCATTTCTTGCCGCCGGCACCGGGCTTCTTCGGCGTCCATTCCTGCTGGGGCGCGTAGGCCTCCTGCGGCTGGAAGTCGGCATAGTCCGGCATGGCGTCGTAATCCATGCCCGGGTCGTAGGCGGGCGGAGCATCCTGCGGTGCGCTGTGCACCAGCTGACTGACGGCTTCGCCGCTTAGCCCGGTAATTTCCAGCAGGCGTTGGCGCATCAGGGTGCGCAGGTTGGCGCCAGGCACCTTGTCGATCAGCGGCGCTGCGAGGGTGGCCATATGGGCCTTGCCTTCAAGGGAGCGCGGATCGGCTTCCTCAGTCAGTTGCTGGAAAAAATAATCGGCCAGCGGCTGCGCATGTTGGTTGATGCGTGCGCGGAATGCGTCAGTGCCTTCGGAGCGCACCAGGGTGTCCGGGTCCTCTCCCTCGGGCAAGAACAGGAAGCGCGCGCGGCGCCCATCCTGCAGGCTCGACAGCGTGGCTTCGAGTGCGCGCCAAGCGGCGTTGCGGCCAGCCTGGTCGCCGTCGAAGCAGAACAGCACGCTGGGCACGACGCGAAACAGGCGCTTCAGATGTTCTTCGCTGGTGGCGGTGCCAAGGGTGGCGACGGCGTTGCGCAAGCCTTGCTGGGCCAGGGCGATCACGTCCATATAGCCTTCAACCACGATGATTTCATCGAGGTTGCGATTGTTCTTGCGCGCTTCGAACAGGCCGTAGAGTTCCTGGCCTTTGTGGAATACCGGGGTTTCCGGGGAGTTCAGGTACTTGGGTTTGTCGTCGCCCAGTACGCGGCCACCGAAGGCGATGATACGGCCGCGGCTGTCACGGATAGGGAACATCACGCGGTCGCGGAAGCGGTCGTAGCGCTTGCCGGTCTCGGCGTTTTCCACCAGGAGGCCTGCGTCGATCATCGCTTTTTGCTGCAGAGTGTCGCTGCTCAAATGTTTGTACAGGTTGTCCCAGCCGGGTGGCGCGAAGCCGAGACCAAAGTCGCGAGCGATTTCACCGGTAAGGCCGCGGCCCTTGAGGTAATCGACTGCTGCCTTGCGCTGAGGATGACTCTTCAGTGCCTGCCGGTAAAAGTCGGCGGCCGCAGTGAGCAGCGGGTATAGCGGCGAATCGGTGGGTTGCCGTGGTTTGTGCGGGCGGCCACTTTCTTCGCGGGGGACTTCCATGCCGGCGGCTTTCGCCAGGTCCTCGATTGCCTGGGGGAAGTCCAGGTTGTCGTGGTCCATCAAGAAGCCGAGGGCGTTACCGCCTGCGCCGCAGCCAAAGCAGTAATAGAACTGCTTGTCTGGGCTGACGCTGAACGACGGGGTTTTTTCTTTGTGGAACGGGCAGCAGGCGGTGTAATTCTTGCCGGCTTTCTTCAATTGCACGCGCGAGCTGACAACATCGACGATGTCGGTGCGGTTCAGAAGGTCGTCAATAAAGCTCTGGGGAATTAGCCCGGCCATGGCGTTCTCGTCATCACTGCGTGTAAATGAGGGCCCGTGAAGTGCTCAAGCGCTTGGGTCGAGTGGCTCGACCATCAATCGTCTGCTTGGGCTGTATGGAAGTGTATCTGCCGAACATTCACTGACGTTAATTTCTATCAGTCTTCGGCGAAGAAATGTTGCCCCTGGCTCCGGTCTTGGCCGCTGGCGGCCTCGGAAGCTCATCGATGGGCACAGCCGACCGTTGATCGCCTGTTTACAGAATAAGTGTGCTCGTCAGTAGCCTTGTTAGGCTCGTCAGAAGAGACGTGCACCGCTGGCAAAAGAGCCAGTCCTGACGTGTGAAGCAGTTGTCTCAGTCGCATGTGCGGCTTCGACGATGAAGCATCAAGCGATATCTGCAAATGCCAATAGCCCGGCTGAAGGGCCGGGCTTGGCAGAAGCTTGCTACGAACGTCTGTGTATTAGTACAGACGAACGGCGCGGCGCTGCTCGCGCTGAACTTTCTTGGCGTGACGCTTAACAGCGGCTGCTGCTTTACGCTTACGCTCAGAAGTTGGCTTCTCGTAAAATTCGCGGCTACGAACTTCGGCCAGTACACCGGCTTTTTCGCAGGAGCGCTTGAAACGACGCAGAGCTACGTCGAAGGGTTCGTTCTCTTTAACTTTGACGGCTGGCATCCAGAGCTACCTTCTTTCATTACCGGGATCAACGTTCTCGTCGCAAAAAATTCGCGGCTGAGGTCGTCGGTTTTTAAGGGTTGCGGATGTTAACCCCTCATTGACCGGAATGCAAAGCCTCTGATCGAAAACCGCTAGTCGGGAGGGGGAGTGGCGACTATTATGCGCGCCTTCGAATTTAGCCTCTACAAGGCGCAAACCCATGCTAGTACTGGGACTTGAAACCTCCTGCGACGAAACCGGTGTCGCACTTTACGACAGTGAACGCGGGCTTTTGGCCGATGCACTGTTCAGTCAGATCGACCTGCACCGCGCTTATGGCGGCGTGGTGCCGGAGCTGGCCAGCCGTGATCACGTCAAGCGCATGCTGCCCTTGATTCGCCAGGTGCTGGACGAGGCCGGTTGTGTGCCGACCGAGATCGACGCGATTGCCTACACGGCGGGCCCTGGATTGGTCGGAGCCCTTCTGGTTGGGGCCTCTTGCGCACAGGCGCTGGCTTTCGCCTGGGGTATTCCAGCCCTGGGTGTGCACCATATGGAAGGCCATTTACTGGCGCCGATGCTGGAAGAAAACCCGCCGCAGTTCCCGTTCGTCGCTTTGTTGGTTTCGGGGGGGCATACGCAGCTGGTTCAGGTCGACGGAATCGGTCAATACACGCTTTTGGGCGAGTCGCTGGACGACGCCGCCGGCGAAGCTTTCGACAAGACTGCGAAGATGATGGGCCTCAATTACCCCGGCGGACCGGAAATCGCCCGTCTCGCCGAAAAGGGCGTTGCTGGTCGCTACACCTTCCCGCGTCCGATGTGCGATCGCCCCGGTTTGATGTTCAGCTTCAGCGGTTTGAAAACCTCTGCGCTGAATACCTGGCAGCACAGCGTCAGCGCCGGGGACGACAGCGAGCAAGCCCGTTGCGACATCGCTCTGGCGTTCCAGCAGGCCGTGGTGGAGACTTTGACCATCAAGTGCAAGCGTGCTCTGAAACAGGCTGGCATGAAGCGTCTGGTGATCGCTGGCGGCGTCAGCGCCAACAAGGCGCTGCGCAGTTCATTGGAAAAAATGCTCGGTGATATGAAGGGGGATGTGTTCTACGCGCGCCCTGAGTTCTGCACCGACAATGGCGCCATGATCGCCTATGCCGGTTGCCAGCGTCTGCTGGCGGGGCAGCACGAAAGCCTGGCGATCAGCGTGCAGGCACGTTGGCCGATGGAGCAGCTGCCGCCGTTGTAGGCCGTTATTTGGGCGCGACGTGAGCCAGGTTCATCTGGGGGATTTAAAAATGCCGTTCGCGCCCGGCAAACAGGTCGCGTAAATTGCCCCGATGGCGCCAGACGATCAGCAATGTCAGCACGCTCATCGGCAGCAGCGCCGCCGGTTCCTGCCAGGCCAGCAATGGCAGGGTGAGCGGCGTGGCGATCAGTGCCGCCAGTGAGCTGGTTCGGGTCAGGTAGAACGTCAGCAGCCAGGCAAGCACGGCCAGTAGTGCCGCCGGTGGGTAGATCCCCAGCAGCATACCGGCCGCCGTGGCGACACCTTTGCCGCCGCGAAATCGGAAGTACAGTGGAAACAGATGGCCCAGGACGGCGCACACGCCCACCCAGGCCTGCTGTTGCAGGGTAAGGCCGGCGGTGCTGGCGATCAGCACGGGCAGCAAGCCCTTGCACAGATCGCCCAGCAGCGTCAGCACGGCGAGCTTCTTGCCGGCCAGGCGCAACATGTTGGTGGCGCCAGCATTGCCGGAACCACTCATTCGCGGGTCGGGGTTTCCCGTCAGGCGGCTGAGCAAAATGGCGAAGGACAGCGAGCCGAGCAGGTAGGCGAGAATCGCCAGTGACCAAAACATGCTAACTATTCCGGGCGAGGACGCCCTGATTCTAACGGGGCATCGCGCCCTTGTCGTGCTGCGGAGAAGAGCTTGGACAGAGTGTTTATCGAAGGCCTGGAAGTCGACACCGTGATCGGGGCCTACGACTGGGAGCGCGGGATCCGCCAATGCCTGCGTCTGGACCTGAGCTTTGCGTGGGATAACCGCCCGGCCGCCGCAGGTGACGACCTGACCTTGGCGCTGGATTACGCCAGCGTTTCGGCGCGTATCCAGGCGTTTGCCGAACAGTCCCAGTACCAACTGGTGGAAACCTTTGCTGAGCGCTTGGCCCAAGTGTTGATGAGTGAGTTCCAGATTCCCTGGCTGCACCTCAAGCTGACCAAGCCCGGCGCAGTACCGGCCGCCAAAGGTGTGGGCGTGGAGATTGAGCGCGGATGTCGCTAACTCAGGTTTACCTTGGCCTCGGTAGCAATATCGAGCGCGAGCTCCATCTGTGCGCCGGGCTCGACGCGTTAGCGAGCTTTCTGACGGATATGCGCTGCTCGGCGGTGTTTGAAAGCCAGCCGGTGGGCATCAAAAGCGGGCCGTTCTTCAATCTGGTGGTGTCGGCCTATACCGACCTGTCGTTGACAGAATTGGACCGCCGTCTTAAGACCATCGAAGCTGAAAACGGCCGCTACGCGCCGGACCGCAAAGGCCTGCCATTGGACATCGATGTGCTGCTGTACGGCGAGTTGGTGGGGGATTTCGACGGTTTGATTCTGCCCCGTGCGGAAATCCTGAAAAACGCCTTTGTTTTGTGGCCACTGTCGTTGATGGCGCCGGACCGCGTGCATCCTGAGGTGGGTAAAACGATGGCTGATCTGTGGCGGGATGCGCAGATCGATCAGTTGCTGGCGCCTGTCGCCTTTGAGTGGCAGGGCCAGCACCTGACGCCGAATGCGCTTCTAATTCGATAGGGCGCGTTGTTCCTTGTAGGCCTGCAACGCCTTGAGCCGTTCGCGCTTCAAGGCTTCGCCCAGCTCAGGGCCTTTGAAACCCTTCTCCACCAATGGCGCCACCGCCACCTCGCGTGCTGTCTGCGCCGCACCGCGCAAATAATCTGCCTGTGGATAACTGCGTTGCTCGAAGCCCTTGCGGCCCCGGGCATCCATTTCACAGGCGACCACAAACTCCTCAAAGCGCTGCGGTCGGCGATATACGTCAAAACTTTGCAGTAACTCCAGCAGCGTCGAGGCTTTCAGCTCCAGCGCTCGATGGCCGTGGGTGTGATATTGACCCACCAGCAGCGCCAACTCCTGGCAATCCCTTGGCACTTTGAAACGTTCATTGACTGCCTTGATCAACTTCAAGCCCCGATGCTCATGGGCGATATGCTGTGGCAACTTATCCACAGGCGTTAGACCTTTGCCCAGGTCATGCAGCAGGCAGGCCCAGCGCACGGTCAGTGGCTGTTTGTGCAAGGCGGCCTGCTCCAGCACGCTCAAGGTATGCACGCCAGTGTCTATCTCGGGGTGGTGGGCCTCGGGTTGGGGGACGCCGAAGAGTGCATTCACTTCCGGCATCAAGGTTTTCAGTGCGTCGCAGTCGCGCAGGACCTGAATAAACACCTGAGGCTGATCTTCCATCAGCGCTCGGGAGATTTCCTTCCAGCTGCGCTCCGGCGTCAGGGCTTCCAATTCGCCTGACTCGCTGAGTTGACGCATCAGTTCCAGAGTCTGCGGTGCCACTGTAAAACCAAGATGTGCATAGCGAGCGGCAAAACGTGCGACGCGCAGAACTCGCAGGGGATCTTCGGCGAAAGCGGGGGAAACATGGCGCAGAACGCGGGCTTCGAGGTCACGCTGGCCGTTGTAGGGGTCGGTCAGGTTGCCGTCATCGTCTTCAGCCATTGCGTTGATGGTCAGGTCGCGACGGATCAGGTCTTCTTCCAGCGTGACCTCGGGGCTGGCGTGAAAGACAAAACCGCCATAGCCCCGGCCGCTCTTGCGTTCAGTGCGGGCCAAAGCATATTCGTCGCCGTTCTTCGGGTCCAGGAACACCGGGAAGTCAGCGCCTACCGGCTTGAAGCCCTTCGCCAGCATCTCCTCGGTGGTCGCGCCGACAACGACGCGGTCGATATCAGTGACCTTGATGCCCAGCAGGCGGTCACGCACGGCGCCGCCGACTTTGTAGATTTTCATGAAAAAGCCTCCATTAGCGGCACAGGATACCGCCTGTGCCTGACCAATGGAGGCTTTGCTGTTTCAGAGGTGAACGACGGCCATGTCCAGGCGACCATAGTCGTTATCGTTGTGATCACTGCGCGGTGGAACATGGTGAGTTTTCATCACCTGATCGCCTTGCAGTGTTTCCAGATGGATGTCGAAGCCCCACAACCGGTGTAAGTGCTTGAGTACTTCCTCGGTGGATTCGCCCAGGGGTTTGCGGTCATGTTGCTGGTGACGCAAGGTCAGCGAGCGGTCGCCGCGGACATCAATGCTGTAGATCTGTACGTTGGGCTCCCGGTTGCCCAGGTTGTACTGCGCGGCCAAGGTTTCACGGATGATGCGGTAGCCGGGCTCATCGTGGATGGCCGGGACCACCAAATCGTCCTTGAGATCGTCATCGAGGATGCTGAACAGCTTGAGGTCGCGGATCACCTGGGGTGACAGGTACTGCAGGATAAAACTCTCGTCCTTGAAGCTGCTCATGGCGAACTTGATGGTGGACAGCCAGTCGCTGCCGGCGATTTCCGGAAACCAGCGGCGGTCCTCTTCGGTCGGGTGTTCGCACATGCGCCGGATGTCGCGGTACATGGCAAAACCCAGAGCGTAAGGGTTGATGCCGCTGTAATACGGGCTGTCGAAGCCAGGCTGAAATACCACACTGGTGTGGGAGGTGAGGAACTCCATCATGAAGCCGTCGGTGACCAACCCCTCGTCGTACAGGTCGTTCATGAGCGTGTAGTGCCAGAACGTCGCCCAGCCTTCGTTCATCACTTGGGTTTGGCGCTGTGGATAAAAGTACTGGGCGATTTTGCGCACGATGCGCACGATTTCCCGTTGCCATGGTTCCAGCAGTGGGGCGTGTTTTTCCAGGAAATATAGGATGTTTTCCTGAGGTTCGGCGGGGAAGCGTGCATTGTCCTTGTCGCTGTTTTTGTCGGCGCGTTTAGGAATAGTGCGCCACAGGTCGTTGATTTGCTTCTGCAGGTGCTCTTCGCGCTCCTTCTGACGCAGGCGTTCTTCCTCCGCGGAAATCGGGTACGGGCGCTTGTAGCGGTCGACCCCGTAGTTCATCAGGGCATGACAAGAGTCGAGCAAGTCCTCCACTGCGTCGATCCCGTGGCGCTCCTCACACTGCATGATGTACTGCTTGGCGAACACCAGGTAATCGATGATCGAACTCGCATCGGTCCAGGTGCGGAACAGGTAGTTGCCTTTGAAAAAGCTGTTATGCCCATAGCAAGCGTGGGCCACCACCAATGCCTGCATGCAGATGGTGTTTTCTTCCATCAAGTAGGCGATGCATGGGTCGGAGTTAATCACAATCTCGTAGGCCAGCCCCATCTGGCCACGGGTGTAGGACTTCTCGGTGCTGAGGAAGTGTTTACCGTAGGACCAATGGTGATAACCCAGCGGCATACCGACAGACGCGTAGGCATCCATCATCTGCTCAGCGGTGATCACTTCGATCTGGTTGGGGTATGTGTCCAGGGCATAACCCGCCGCGATCCGACTGATTTCCTTGTCATAGGCCTGGATCAGCTCAAAGGTCCACTCGGAGCCGGTGGAAATGGGTTGGCGCTTAGTCTCTTTTTTGGCGGTCATGTCACTAACCTGCGCTGGAAGAGTTCACGGAAGACCGGATAGATATCGCCGGCCGAGACCAGTTGCTGCTGGGCGAACGTGTCGGCAAAAGCTTCGCCGATGCGCTCATATTCGAACCACAGGGCCTGGTGCTCACGGGGGGTAATTTCAACGTAAGTGTAGTACTGCACGAACGGCATGATCTGGTTGATCAGAATGTCGCGGCAGATGGGCGAATCATCATTCCAGTTGTCGCCGTCAGAGGCTTGAGCGGCGTAGATATTCCATTCGTTGGCCGGGTAGCGCTCGGCCATGATCTCCTGCATCAGCTTCAGGGCGCTGGACACGATGGTGCCGCCGGTTTCCCGCGAGTAGAAGAACTCTTCTTCGTCGACTTCCCGGGCGCTGGTGTGATGGCGGATGAACACTACGTCGATCTTGTCGTAGTTTCGCTTCAGGAACAGGTAGAGCAGGATGAAGAACCGTTTGGCGATGTCCTTGGTGGCCTGGGTCATGGAGCCGGAAACGTCCATCAGGCAAAACATCACCGCCTTGGAACTGGGGTTCGGTTGTTTGACGAGCAGGTTGTATTTCAAGTCGAAGGTGTCGAGGAACGGCACACGATGGATGCGCGCACTGAGTTTCTCGATTTCCGCCTCGATTTCCTGGATATCGCCGAAGTTATCCGGTTCTTCGCGCTTCAAGCGCGCCAACTCTTCCTTGGCCTCTTTCAATTTGGCGCGGCTGCTGCCCGACAGGGCGATACGCCGTGCATGGGCCGAGCGCAGGGTACGGATGATATTGATCCGTGACGGGTTGCCCTCGTTACTGATACCTGCCCGCACGGTCTTGAAGGTGTCGGTACCGGTCAGGTTTCGTTTGACGAGGTTGGGCAATTCCAAGTCCTCGAACATGAATTCGAGGAATTCCTCCTGGGTAATCTGGAACACAAACTCGTCCATGCCTTCGCCAGAATTGCCGGCTTTGCCTGGACCTTTGCCGCCACCACCGCCTTGAGGTCGCTGGATATGTTCGCCGGTGGTGAACTCCTTGTTACCAGGGTGCACGACGGTCTGTTTGCCGCCGCGGCCATGGTGCAGGACCGGTTCGTCGATGTCCCGTCCGGGAATGCTGATTTGCTCACCATGCTCCATGTCGGTAATGGAGCGGCGGCTGACGGCCTCTTCGACGGCCTTTTTGATGTGGTCACGGTAACGCCGCAGGAAACGCTGGCGGTTTACCGTGCTCTTGTTCTTGCCATTGAGGCGTCGGTCGATCACATAGCTCATGAGGAGCCCTCCGGGCAGCTTCACGTTACAAGCTTCAAGCGGCGAGCTGGAAGCTTAGAGACAAGCGGTCAACTGCCAGGCCCATGACCTGGCAGTGCACGCCTATCGCTGCCTTACTGCGATTTGCGAACCCGCAGATACCACTCGGAGAGCAGTCGTACCTGTTTGTCGGTGTAGCCACGCTCGACCATTCGTGTGACGAAGTCGTTGTGTTTTTGCTGGTCCTCCTTGCTGGCCTTGGCATTGAAGCTGATGACCGGTAGCAGATCCTCGGTGTTGGAGAACATTTTCTTCTCGATGACCACCCGCAGCTTCTCGTAGCTGAGCCAGGTAGGGTTCTTGCCGTTGTTGTTGGCACGGGCACGCAGTACGAAGTTGACGATCTCGTTGCGGAAATCCTTCGGATTGCTGATGCCAGCGGGTTTCTCGATCTTTTCCAATTCCTCGTTGAGGGCTACGCGGTTGAGGATCTCGCCGGTTTCCGGGTCGCGGTATTCCTGGTCCTGGATCCAGAAGTCCGCATACAGCACATAGCGGTCGAAAATGTTCTGGCCGTACTCGCTGTAGGACTCCAGGTAAGCGGTCTGGATTTCCTTGCCAATAAACTCGATGTAGCGTGGCGCGAGGTACTCCTTGAGGAAGCGCAGGTAGCGTTCACGGGTTTCCGCCTGGAACTGTTCCTGTTCGATCTGCTGCTCCAGCACATAGAGCAGGTGCACCGGGTTGGCGGCGATCTCGTGCGGGTCGAAGTTGAAGACTTTGGACAGGATCTTGAACGCAAAGCGCGTCGATAGGCCGTTCATGCCTTCATCCACGCCTGCCGTGTCGCGGTATTCCTGGATTGACTTGGCTTTAGGATCGGTGTCCTTGAGGTTTTCACCGTCGTACACGCGCATCTTAGAGTAGATGTTCGAGTTCTCCGGCTCCTTGAGGCGCGACAGCACGGTGAACTGGGCGAGCATCTTCAGGGTGTCGGGTGCGCAATGGGCCTTCGCCAGGGAGCTGTTGAACAGTAGCTTGTCGTAGATCTTGATCTCATCGCTGACTCGCAGGCAATAAGGCACCTTGACGATGTAGATCCGGTCGATGAAGGCTTCGTTGTTCTTGTTGTTACGGAAGGTGTGCCATTCCGATTCGTTGGAGTGGGCCAGCAGGATCCCGGTGAACGGAATCGCGCCCAAGCCTTCGGTGCTGTTGTAGTTACCTTCCTGGGTCGCGGTAAGCAGTGGGTGCAGCACCTTGATCGGAGCCTTGAACATTTCCACGAATTCCATCAGGCCTTGGTTGGCCCGGCACAGTGCGCCCGAGTAGCTGTAGGCGTCGGCGTCGTTTTGCGGGAATTCTTCGAGTTTGCGGATATCGACCTTGCCCACCAGCGCCGAAATATCCTGGTTGTTCTCATCGCCCGGCTCGGTCTTGGCAACGCCGATCTGGTTGAGGATCGAGGGGTAGAGTTTCACCACGCGGAACTGGCTGATGTCACCGCCAAACTCGGCCAGGCGCTTGGTGGCCCAGGGCGACATGATGGTGTTGAGGTAGCGGCGTGGGATGCCGAAGTCTTCTTCGAGGATCGCGCCATCTTCCGTGGCGTTGAACAGGCCCAGTGGCGACTCGAAGACCGGCGAGCCCTTGATCGCGTAGAAGGGCACTTTCTCGATCAGCTGTTTGAGCTTTTCGGCCAGGGACGATTTACCGCCGCCGACAGGGCCGAGCAGGTAGAGGATCTGTTTCTTCTCTTCCAGGCCTTGGGCGGCATGGCGGAAGTAGGAGACGATCTGATCAATGCATTCTTCCATTCCGTGGAAGTCTTCAAAGGCCGGGTAGCGGCGGATCACCTTGTTGGAGAATATTCGCGACAGGCGCGAATTATTGGCGGTTTCCACCAGCTCCGGCTCACCAATCGCCAATAGCAGGCGCTCGGCGGCAGATGCGTAGGTGCTGCGGTCCTGCTTGCACAGCTCAAGATACTCTTGCAGCGTGAGTTCTTCCTGCTGTGTGGACGCGAAGCGTTGTTGGAAGTGGCTAAAGATACTCATGACGTCGTCACCTCGCTCGATACGTGGAGCCGACGCCGGATCTATCAGTCGATGCTGGCAGTCATTGACGATCGCCAATGGCCGTTTTCCCCCCAGAACACCCTAAACGCTACCGATGACCCGCACGCCGGTGTACCGGCTCTCCCCTGATTCGGATGGCCTGCGCTTAAGGATAGTTCGGAATCTGGGAGGTCAAGGCGTGATACGCAATTAGTTTGCCTGCGCCGTTCGTCAGAAACGGCGCGAGCCCAAGCGTCACGCGGGGTAGCGGGGTTTGAAAATATTTATTGCGAATCGCCCGAAGAAATTTCTGCAGGATAAGTCGTACGCCACAGCTCAAAACCACCGTCCAGGCTGTAGACGTCGGAGAAGCCTTGGCTGATCAGGTAGGCGGCGGCGCTTTGGCTGGAGTTGCCGTGGTAGCAGGCCACGATCAGTGGCGCGTCGAGGTCGGCGGCGCGGATGAAGTCGGCGATGTTAACGTTATCCAGATGCTGGGCGCCGGTGATATGGGCTGCCGAGTAAGTAGGCTGGTCGCGGATATCAACCACCACCGCGCCTTGCTCGCGCAGGGCTTGGGCTTGTTCGGGAGGGATACGTTTGAATTCGCTCATGGCGGGCTCCTTGTCTTGGCGGTGCTTAGCGTCTAGCGCTTGGCGGCAGCCGGCAGTGTAATGGGAAGGGGAGATTCACACTGGCAGCTGTGGCGCTCGCCAGTGTCGATGTTCATCAGGGTCATGGCGCCGCCCCACACGCAACCGGTGTCGAGGGCGAATACGCCGGGTTCGTTGCACTTGCCTTCCAGGGCGGCCCAGTGGCCGAAGATGATCTTCGTATCACGGGTCTTGCGTTCCTTATGGGCAAACCACGGCTTGTAGCCGGGCAGGGCGGTGTCGGCACCTTCTTTGCTCTTGAGGTCCAGCTTGCCCTCGGCGGTACAGAAGCGCATGCGTGTGAAGTAGTTGGTGATCACCCGCAGGCGGGCGACGCCCGTCAGGTCGTTATCCCACTTCACCGGTTCGTTGCCGTACATGCCGTCCAGGTAGGTGGTGTACAGGCTGTCATCGGCCAAGGCACTTTCGACTTCGGCTGCGCACTTAAGGGCTTTCTTCAGCGTCCATTGCGGCGGGATACCCGCATGCACGAGGGCCATGTTGCGGCCTTCGTCGTAATGCACGATCTTTTGCCGGCGCAGCCAGTCGAGCAGCTCGGCTCGGTCGGGCGCTTCGAGAATTTCCCGCAGGGTGTCGCCCTTTTTCAGGCGCTCGATATTATTGCCGGCCGCCAACAAGTGCAGGTCATGGTTGCCCAGCACGCACACCAGGGAATCACGCAGGCTATATAAGTAGCGCAGGGTTTCCAGGGACTCAGGGCCGCGATTGACCAGATCACCGACTAACCAAAGCCGATCATTGGCCGGGTCGAAGGCCACGCGCTCAAGCAGGCACTTGAGCGGCTCCAGGCAGCCTTGCAGGTCGCCGACTGCGTAGGTCGCCATCAGTGCAGGGCTCCCGGTACGGCAAGGCGAAATGGCTTGATGATGGCGTCGAACAGTTGGCCATCGGTGGCTTTCATCTGATACGAGCCTTGCATGGTGCCGACCTTGGAGGTCATCACCGTGCCGCTGCTGTAGGTGTGGCTGGCGCCAATGTCGATCAGCGGTTGCTGGCCAACCACGCCTGCGCCGCGCACTTCTTCCACTTGGCCGTCACCGTCGGTGATTACCCAATGGCGTGATAGCAACTTGGCCGGCACCTGCCCGTTGTTCTTCACCGTGATGGTGTAGGCAAAGGCAAAGCGGTTCTGTTCAGGTTGCGATTGGTCCGCCAGGAAGCGGGTCACGACGCTGACGTCGATCTGGTAGCGAGGATCGGACATGCAAGAGGCCTTAAAAGCAAAAGCGGAGGACAGCAGATGCGGATCAGTCTAGGCCAAGAGGTGGGCACTAGGCCAGACATGTGTCTGGCCATGCCTGGGTGCTTCAGTCGACTGCTGGAGCAGGCTGGATGGCAAGCTGGTCTGCCAGGCGCACGAACGCGGCCAGGTCCAGTTGCTCGGGACGCAGGCTACCGTCGACGCCGGCGGCTTCGATTTCAGCTTGGCTCAATAGGGCCTTGAGCGTGTTGCGAAGGGTCTTGCGGCGTTGGTTGAACGCTTCGCGCACGACACGTTCCAGCAACTTGTGGTCCTTGGCCGGGTGGGGCAGAACGGCATGCGGTATCAGGCGAACAATGGCCGAGTCGACCTTTGGCGGCGGGTTGAATGCACCCGGACCCACGTTGAACAGGTGTTCAACGCGGCAGTGGTACTGAACCATGATCGACAGACGGCCCCAATCACCACCACCTGGGCCTGCGGCCAGGCGTTCCACCACTTCTTTCTGCAGCATGAAGTGCATGTCGCGGATGATCCCGGCGTTGTTCAGCAGGTGGAAAATCAGCGGTGTGGAGATGTTGTACGGCAGGTTACCGACCACGCGCAGGCTGTTAGGCGCGGCGTTGAGGGAGTTGAAGTCGAACTTCAGTGCATCGCCCTGGTGCAGGTTGAAGTTGGATTTTCCGGCGAACTGCTGGTTGAGGATAGGGATCAGATCCTTGTCCAGTTCAACCACGTCCAGCTGGCCACCGCTGGCCAGCAGGCCTTGGGTCAATGCGCCCTGGCCTGGGCCGATTTCCAGCAGGCGGTCTTCGGGCTTGGCATGGATGGAGCGCAGTATGCGGTCGATCACGCCAGCGTCGTGCAGGAAGTTTTGCCCGAAGCGCTTGCGCGCCCGGTGTTGGTAATGCTCAGTCATATACGGGTCTCGGCCATCTGATAGGCGGTTTCCAGGGCCACGTGCAGGCTGCCGGTATCGATCTTGCCGCTGCCCGCCAAGTCCAGGGCAGTGCCATGGTCGACGGAGGTGCGGATGATCGGCAGGCCCAGTGTCACGTTGACGGCGGCGCCGAAGCCTTTGTATTTCAGCACCGGCAGCCCCTGGTCATGGTACATCGCCAACACTGCGTCGCAGTGCTCCAGATATTTGGGGGTAAACAGAGTGTCCGCTGGCAGTGGGCCACGCAGGTCCATGCCTTCTTGGCGCAGACGCTCCAGGGTTGGTTCGATGATGTCGATTTCTTCATGGCCCAAGTGCCCGCCTTCACCTGCATGGGGGTTGAGCCCACAGACCAGGATACGCGGTTGAGCGATGCCGAATTTTTGCTGCAGGTCGGCGTGCAAGATGCGCGTGACGCGCTCCACGCGTTCGGCGGTGATGGCGTCTGCGACGTCACGCAGCGGCAGGTGCGTAGTCACCAGGGCGACACGCAGGCCGCGTGTGGCCAACATCATCACGACTTGTTCAGTGTGTGTCAGTTCGGCGAGGAATTCGGTGTGGCCGGAAAAGGCGATGCCGGATTCGTTGATCACGCCCTTGTGGACCGGTGCGGTGATCATGCCGGCGAAGTCACCGTCGATGCAGCCTTGCCCCGCACGAGTCAGGGTTTCGAGCACAAAAGCCGCATTGGCCTTGTCCAGTTGCCCTGCAACCACCTTGGCCTGCAGTGGGGTGTCCCACACATAGAGGCTGCCCGCGGGCGCCGGCAGGTCAGGCCAGTTGCCCGGCGCCACGTCCAGCAGGTTGATAGCCACACTCAGTTGCGCGGCCCGCTCAAGGAGCAGGTCGCGGCTGGTAATGGCAATCAGGGGGTATGGCTGAGGCTGCGAGGCGAGCAGCAGGCAAAGGTCTGGACCAATGCCGGCCGGCTCGCCGGGTGTTACCGCGAAACGCTGGGGTTTCACTGTGCTGCCTGGTCGGTGCCTGTTTGCTCGGCGCCTGGCAGCTTGTTTTCCACGTAGGCTTCGTCACGGATCTGACGCAACCAGGTTTGCAGCTCTTCGTCGTACTTGCGGTTACGCAGTACGTTCAGCGCTTGTTGCTCGCGGGCCTGGCTGGTGTTGTCAGTGGCGCGGCGGCCAAGGACTTCCAGTACATGCCAGCCATATTGGGTCTTGAACGGCTTGGACAGTACGCCTTGCGGAGTATCGGCCATTACCTGTTGGAACTCGGGCACCAGCGCTTTCGGATCGATCCAATTCAGGTCGCCGCCGTTGAGGGCTGAACCTGGGTCTTCCGAAAAGCTCTTGGCCAAGGTGGCGAAGTCTTCACCGCTTTCGATGCGGTCATAGATCTTCTGGGCCAGCTCCTTGGTTTGCGCCTCGGTACGGATTTCGCTTGGTTTGACCAGGATATGACGAACATGAACCTCGTCTTTCAGCGAGGTCTCGCCACCGCGACGTTCCAGCAACTTCAGGATAATGAAGCCACCTGGGGTGCGGGCTGGCTGGGTGATACCGCCCACTTCCATGGCACTCAGTTCACGGTCGAACGGAGGTGGCAGTTGAGCGGCTTTACGCCAGCCCATATCGCCGCCTTCAAGGGCGTTGTCGCTGCCGGACTGGGCAATGGCCATCTGAGCAAAGTCAGCACCGCCTTTCAGGCGATCATAGATAGCTTGGGTTTTCGCCGCCGCCGCATTCAGTTGCTCGGAGTTGGCACTGTCCGGGGTCGGGATCAGGATATTGGCCAGGTGCAGTTCTTCGGAAAGCTGCATCTTGCCCAGGTCGGAGGCCAGGAAGTTCTTCACTTCCTGCTCGGACACCTGCACTCGCTCGGCAACACGACGCTGACGCACACGGCTGATGATCATCTCGCGGCGGATCTGGTCGCGGGCGTCTTCGTACGAAAGACCGTCGCGGGCCAGGGCTGAGCGGAACTGGTCGATGCTCATGTTATTGCGTTGAGCGATGGTGCCGACGGCCTGGTTCAGCTCTTCGTCCGAAATACGAATACCGGAACGATCACCGATCTGCAGTTGCAGGTTTTCGACGATCAAGCGTTCAAGTACCTGTTGGTCCAGGACGCTGGTAGGCGGTACACCACCGCCACGCTTGGCGATGGTTTGCTGAACTTCCTTGACCCGTTGGTCCAGTTGGCTCTGCATGATCACGTCGTTATCGACGATGGCCACTACCTTATCCAGCTGTTGAACCGCAGCGTGTGCCGATGCGGTCCCCAGGAACAGTGCGCCCAGCACTAGCGGGCGCAGACAATCAGAAAGCTTGGTCTTCACGTTCACGATAACCTTCAATGCCTTTGTCGAGGAAGCTCTCTACCTTGGCGCCGGTCAGGCCGCCGAGTCCTTTGAGGACGATCTGCAGGAAGAGCCCGTGGTCACCCTTTTCGTTCAGCGGGGCGATCTGGCTGTATTCGTCGTTGGAAACCCAGTAACGGTTGATGACGCGCAGTTTCCAGCAGCAGTTGTCGTACTCGAAACCACCAAAGGCTTCCAGGGTACGGTTGCGTGCGTAGTCATACTGCCAGCGGGTGATCAGGTTCCACTGGGGAATGATCGGCCACATCATCGAGAAGTCGTGTTGTTGGATTTTGTAGTAATCCTTCACGTAGTTCTGGTCGCCTGGCTGACCGTAGTCGCCACCGAACTGCCACTTACCGGTCAACTGGTTGTAGACAACCTGGTCGTTACGATAGCGGTAACCAACGTTGATGATCTTGTTCGGGTTGTCTTCCGGCTGGTAGTGAAGCATCGCGCTGCCGGAGCGAGGGCTGTGCTCTTCGGTGTCCCAGTTGTAGTCGGCCGTGGCGCGCCAGTCGCGGTTGAAGCGGAACTCGTAGTCCAGGGCAACCGGGGACACGTCGGACTGTGCATCGGCACGGTCGGCAGCCAGGATGCCTGGCAGTTGAACTTCACGATCCTTGAAGTACACCGCCTGGCCCACGGACACGCGTTGACGCTCGAAGCCGTTTTCTTCGATCCAGCGGCTGGTCAAGCCAAGGGACAGCTTGTTTTCGTCGCCGATACGGTCGGAGCCGCTGAAGCGGTTGTCGCGGAACAACGACGCGTAGCTGAACGAGTACTCGCTGGTGTCGAACACCGGAATATCGCTTTGGTCCTTGTTCGGCACGTACAGGTAGAACGCGCGCGGCTCAAGGGTCTGGCGATAGTCTTTGCCGAACCAGTTGGTATTGCGATCGAAGTACAGGCCGCTGTCGACGCTGGCCACAGGAATTGCGCGGTCCTGGGAGCTTTTGAACGTGCCGCCGGCATACGGATTAGCTGCAGTCGCGTTTGCCTGGGCAACAACAATGTCGTTCTTGCCTTTGCTGTCCAGATCAAGATCGTACTTCGTGTATACGTACTTGAGCTTCGGCGTCACAAAGCCGTAGGTCCAGTTCATCGGGTATGAAACGGCTGGCGCTACGTTCAGGCGAGTACCGTTTGCACGGGTCAGGCCGTTGACGTAAGTGTCCAGGCGACGCTCGGAATCACCGTTTTCATTGATAAAGTTGCCGCTTTCCAGGCTGCGTTCAAACCGAACTGCTTCGGTTTCGTAGCTGAAGTTCAAACCACCTGGGTGGTATGGCAACTGACCATTGAAGGTGATCTGTGGCAGTCGGTCATACGGTGTGATCTGGGAGATCGTGGCCAGCTGGTAAGCCTGGACATTCAAGCGCGCCTGGTAGGAGTCGCCGCGATAACTCACGGAGCCCTGCTGGTTGACGTAGTCCCGGCTCTCGACACCTTCCTGATAGGACTTGAGGTCCTGGAAGTAATAAGGGTCGCTGATTTTGGTGTAGTCGACCTGGGTCAGTACACGCGAATCCAACCCGCCTTTATGCTGCCAATTGAGCATGTAGCGGGTTTTTTCGTAATCGGTCTGCAGTTTGCGTTCGTCGTTGTCGTCGTTGAGGTACGCGCCGCCGAACTGGCCTTCGCTGGACTTGGTGAGGTAGCGGAATTCGCCTTCCATCATCATGCCGCGCTTGGTCATGTATTGCGGGTACAACGTGGCGTCGTAGTTCGGCGCCAGGTTGAAGTAGTACGGCGTAACCAGGGTGAAGCCGGTTTCGCTGCCGGTGCTGAAGCTCGGCGGCAGGAAGCCGGACTGACGACGGTCGTCGATCGGGAAATAGATGTAAGGGGTGTACAGGATCGGGATGTTCTTGATCCGCAACGTCGCGTTGGTGGCCGTACCGAAACCGGTGGCTGGGTTCAACGTGATGTTGTTGCCCCGAAGCTGCCAGGCGTTGCTGTCCGGCTCGCAGGTGGTGTACGTACCGTCCTTGAGACGGATGATCGCGTTTTCGGCGCGCTTGGCGTACAGCGCGTTACCGCGGATACGCGACTTGTGCAGCACGTATTCGGCGTTGTCGATCTGGGCCGCGCCGGTGTCCAACTGAACCTGAGCGTGGTCGCCGACGATCAGTGCACCGTTGTCACGCAGTCGTACGTTGCCGTTCAGCTCGCCGCGGCTTTCGGCCTGGTACAAGCTGGCTTCTTCGGCTTCAAGCTGCATGCTGCCCTGACGCATGACGACGTCACCTGCCAGGGTCGCGACTTGTTGTTCCTGCTCGTAACGAGAGGCCTTGGCACCGATGAAGGTGGGCGCATCGCTCTTGTTCGTCTTGTCGTTCATGCCAGGACGAGTCGGCTCGATGTACGCACCGCCGCAATAAGGACCGGTTTCGGCCAACTGGGCTGCGGTCAACTTTTCGCGAGGTACCCAGTCCAAGTGGCTGTAGTCGGCGCTGCGTGAGCGCAGGCCACGGCCCTTGGATTCTGTGACCAGTGCGGTCTTGGGTTCGGCCGCGGCAGTGCCACCAGCTTCGGCCTGTGCCGTGCTGTTGGCCGAGCTGACGGCAGCGCCGTCATGCACCGGGCGCGGTGGCAATGGGGCTGCGGCGGTTTTCGGCGCGCAATCCCAGGCACCCGAAGCAGAGACTGAGCAGTCATACTGTTCCGCGGCGACCACGAATGAGGTGGCGAAGGGTTGCATGGCCAGCAGACTGCCGGTTACCAGCAACGGAAATTTTCTACGAAACGCGGGGGATTTCAATGCCATCTTATTAGTCCGGGCTTCCTGCGTGCCATCTGCCCGCGGTTTGGGCCGCACGCCTCTCGATGGTCTGAAAAAGATGCGTGATAATAAAGCATGACCCGCTTGACGGCTAGCGCCGTCGGAGACCCTTGTAATGCCTGAGCAAGATCTACGTTTACAACAGCTGGAAGTCTGGCTGGATGAGCAGTTGCCGATCCTTTTCAACGCTCAAGACTGGGGCTCCGTACCCCCGGCCACACTGACTGCGGCCAGCAGCGACGCGAGTTTCAGGCGTTACTTCCGTTGGGAGGGTGGCGGCCGGACTTTCGTGGTGATGGACGCTCCACCCCCCCAGGAAAACTGCAAACCCTTCGTCGATATCGCCCATTTACTGGCGAAGTCGGGCATAAATGTTCCAAAAATTTATGCAGAAGATCTGTCGCGCGGCTTTCTTTTGCTCAATGACCTGGGCAGAAAAACCTACTTGGACGTGATTGACGAACAAAACGCCGATCAGCTGTTTGCCGACGCCATCGACGCCTTGCTGGCATTCCAGCAGTTGCCGATGGACGCACCACTGCCCAGTTATGACGTTGCCTTGTTGCGCCGCGAGCTGGAACTCTTTCCCGAGTGGTACGTACGGCGCCATTTGGGTGTCGAGTTGGATGCAGAACAACAATCCCTCTGGCAGCGCGTCAGCGACCGACTGATCGACAGCGCCCTGGCGCAGCCGAAAGTGCTGGTGCATCGCGACTATATGCCGCGCAACTTGATGATCAGCGAGCCGAACCCCGGCGTGCTGGATTTCCAGGACGCGGTCTACGGCCCGGTCACTTATGACATTACCTGTCTGTTCAAGGACGCTTTCCTCAGTTGGCCCCAGGCGCGCGTACGCGATTGGCAGCGCGGTTATTGGGAGCGTGCGGGCCAAGCGGGCATCCCGGTGCAACCGGATTTTGATGACTTCCTGCGTGCCAGCGACCTGATGGGTGTGCAGCGCCACCTCAAGGTCATTGGCATCTTCGCGCGTATTTGCCATCGCGACGGCAAGCCACGCTACTTGGCCGACGTGCCGCGCTTCTTTGCTTATATAGAAGCAGTGCTCGCCGATCGCCCGGAGTTGAGCGAATTGGCTGAGCTGCTGACCAGTCTGCGCCAACCCGCTGAGGCCAGCGTATGAAGGCCATGATCCTGGCCGCCGGCAAAGGTGAGCGGATGCGTCCGCTTACCTTGCACACGCCCAAGCCGCTGGTGCAGGCCGGCGGCAAGCGTCTGATCGAATACCACCTGGAGGCGCTGGCCAAGGCCGGCTTCACCGATATCGTGATCAACCACGCCTGGCTCGGCCAGCAGATCGAGAGCTATTTGGGCGATGGTGCGCAGTTTGGCGTACGCATCCGTTACTCCCCGGAGGGCGAACCGCTGGAAACCGGCGGTGGGATTTTCCAGGCGTTGCCGTTGCTGGGGGACGAGCCTTTTCTGGTGGTCAATGGCGATATCTGGACTGACTACGACTTTACCCAACTCAAGCAACCGCTCAGCGGCCTGGCTCACCTAGTGATGGTCGACAACCCAGCGCATCATCCCTCGGGCGGTGATTTCTTCCTTGATGAGGGTCTGCTTCATGATGCGACGCCCGGTGCCGATAACCTGACCTTCAGTGGCATTTCAGTGCTCGACCCCCAGTTGTTCGCGGGTTGCAGTGCCGGTGCCTTCAAGCTGGCGCCGCTGCTGCGTGCGGCGATGGCCAAGGGTCAGGTAACGGGGGAACACATGGCGGGACGCTGGATTGATGTCGGCACGCTGGAGCGCTTGGCGCAAGTCGAAACCCTGCTGACAGCGGGGCAGTAGCATGTTGTGGCCAGGGACGCTGATCGGCGCCGGGGCTGGCTTTGCCATTGCCAGTATTCCGGGGGCCTTGTTGGGTGCATTGTTGGGACAGGCGTTGGACCGCCGAATGCAACTGCGCAGCTGGGCTCAGTTGCGCGAGCGCATGGGCGGCCGCCCGGTGCTGCGCAATGATGAGTTGTTGTTTGTATTGCTCGGGCGCCTGGCCAAAAGCAACGGGCGCGTGGTGGACGGGCATATCCAGCAGGCGCGTCAGGAGATGCGCTCGCTGGACATGACCGAGTCCGCCCAGCGCCGCGCGATTGCGGCGTTCAATCGCGGTAAATCGGGCTCCGACCGTATGCGCAGTTATCTGCGCGTGCTCAAGGCTCAGCCCCATGCGGCGGAAGGTGTGTTGCGCGCCTGTTGGCGGATGGTGTGGGCGGACGGCAAGGCGGATGATGCCGAGCGCGACTTGATCAACCTGTGGGGCAAGTGGTTGGGCTGGACGCCGCAGCAGCTTCAGGCCTTAGCGGCCGACTACACGCCTGAGCGCAAGCCGCTGGTCAATCGAGGCACGACCTACCAGGAAGCGTTGCGACTGCTCGGCGTCACCGCTACCACCGAGCCGTCGGTCATCAAACGTGCCTATCGCCGCCTGCTGAGCCGTCACCATCCGGACAAGGTGGCCGGCAGTGGCGCCAGTCTCGCGCAAGTGCGTGAGGCGACCGAGCGAACCCGTGAATTACACAATGCTTACTCGTTGATTCGCGAGCGCCGGGATTTTCGCTAGATGCCGCTCTTTCACGGATAATCACATTCCGATGTGGGAGAGGGGCAAGCCCCTCCCACATTGTTTTTGTGCTGTTCTTCAGTCGGCGCTGGCCTGCGGGCTCAACCACCCGCGAATCCTGCGATACAACTGCTCCTGCTCGGCTGCGCTATTGCCGGGCACGGTTTTCAATGACACCTGCTTATAGCCATCATTCTTCAATCGCTTGGCAGCCTGCGCACGGGCCTGAGCGTTTTTGCGTGCCTGCGCGTTGTCTTGATAGAAGACATCGGCAGTCGGCAGTTTCAGGCCGGGCGCCAGTTGCTGCACGTCCGGATGGCGTCCGTTAGGCGTCTGCGCCGCGACCATCACAAATTTCTGCACCTGGGACGGTTGTTTCTCGGTGAGATAACGCGCGGCCCACCAGGCGCCTGTGCCATGACCCAGCAGCACCACACTGCGTGCGTTCTGCGTCTGGGCGAAGGCTACGGCAGCGTCGATGCGGTCGAAGATGCGCGAGGCGTCGGTCTTGTCCTGCTCGTCGGGGCCCGGCACCACTGACGGATCGGTGCCCTCGGCTTCGGCGCTGGCGGCTTGTTCGATCGGTTTGTCGGCGGTGCTCGCTTCTTTGCTGCTGGTGTCGACAGTGGCTTTGGGTGCTTCCATAACGCGCGGCGGCAGGGTATCTACGCTCACATCCGGCAATGACAGGCTGAGGCTGCCCCAATTGGCGTCGGGAAATTTGCGCCGCAACGGGCCGATTGCTTGCGGCCAGTCAGCACTTTCACCGCTGCCCGGTACGATAATCACCACACCTTCGGGTTCGGCGCTGTTGGCCGGTTTCCACAGGGCGAGGAATGAGTCGCTGCCAGCCTGCAATTGTTGCTGTTCCTGCTGAGGGATGGTGCGCTCCAGCGCGGTGGCGTCTTCCTGGCTGCGCTCAAGCAGAGGCTGGCGCTCGACGGGTTTTTCGTCGGCCGGCGCGGGGGCGTCGGCGGCCTGTACAGAAAAGGCACTGGTAAACAGCAGCGACAGGCACAATGCTGGCAGTGCCGAACGGTTTCGATAGGGCATCGTAGATTTCCGGCCAGAAGAGATTCCAGCAGCCTAATGGGTTGGTCAGTTTTTGTCAGTGATGTGAGACGTGGATCATGGGTTTTCGCTGTCTGCTGGTTATCGGCTGTTTGTGCGTCGCCTTGATGGCGAACGCCTCCCCTACGCCTGCCGCCCCGCAGGCGCAGCTCAATGCGCAGCAGCGCGAATGGCTGGCCCAGCACCCGGAATTGCGGGTGGGCGTAGTGCTGCAGTTGCCTTACGCGCAGTACGACCGTCGCTTGCAGCGCTTGTCCGGGGCCAATGTGGAGTTGATGCAGTGGCTGGCCAAGGCGCTGAATATCGAGCTGACCTGGCGCAATTTCCCCAACCAGGAGCAACTGGAAGCCGCCGTCCGCGACGACGAAGTGGACATTGCCCCCGGCCTGCAACAAACCCCAGCCGGTTTGCGCCTGTGGTTATTCAGCGACCCATATATGCGTGTGCCCCAGCATATCGTCGGCATCCGCGAGGGCGGCGGCGCGGTTGAGCTGGAAAAACTGGACGATCAATCCCGCGTCGCCGTGCGCATGCCCAGCGCCGTGGCCGATTACTTGCGCAGCACTTATCCCAACCTCAACCTGCAAGGTGTGCCCATTGAGCGCCAGGCCTTGCAGTTGTTGGTCAGCCAGCAAGCGCGTTATGCCGTGGTAGATGAAGCGCAATTAAGCCGATTATCCGGCGAGGCCGAGTTCGCCGGTTTGGCGGTGGTGGGGGACATCGGTCTGCCGCAATTGTTGCGGGTGGCCACACGGCGCGATTGGCCCGAACTGGCGGGCATCATGGAAAGTGCCTTGGGCGCTATCCCCGCCCGAGACCTTGACCAACTGCATAGCCGCTGGCTGCAACCCAAATACCCACGGTTATCGGAGTCGCCTGGGTTGTGGCAGAACCTCAGCCTGTTACTGAGCCTGCTGCTGCTCGCCAGTTTGGCGACCGTGTTCTGGCAGCGCCGCCAGCAACGAGTGTTGGAGCATGGCCTGCTGGCCGCCCGTGAAGAAAGCGCCGCCCGCGCTGCCGGTGCCGAAGCGCTGCGGTTGACACAGTTTTCCATCGACCAAAGCACCGTCGGCATCCTGTGGGTCAACTGGGACAGCCATGTGCGCTACGCCAACCACGCCGCCGAAAGCATGCTCGGTTATGCTCCTGGCGCACTGATCGAGCGGCCGCTGGTTGACCTTGACCCGACCCTGGACATGGACCGCTGGCTCAATTTGTGGAAGCGCGCACGGGCCAGCGAAGAGGGGCCACAGAACTTCGCCACCGATTGTTTGCGCGCCGACGGGAGCATCCTGCCGGCCAACGTGTCCTTGAGCTTTTTGCGGTTTGCCGAGGCTGAGTACTTGGTGGTTTACCTGAACGACGTCACCGAGTTGCGCCGCACGCTGGCCGCGTTGATGCAAAGCGAAGCGCAACTACGCGAACTGTCGGCCCACCTGGAAACCGTGCGCGAGGAAGAAAAAGCCCGCATCGCCCGGGAAGTGCATGACGAACTCGGTCAGATGCTCACTGTGCTCAAGTTGGAAACGTCCATGTGCGAGCTGGCTTATGCGCAACTGGACCCTGGCCTGCACGAGCGCTTGAACAGCATGAAGCGCCTGATTGCTCAACTGTTCCAACTGGTGCGGGACGTCGCGACGGCGCTGCGCCCACCGATTCTCGATGCTGGCATTGCCTCCGCCGTTGAATGGCAAGCCCGTCGTTTTGAAGCGCGCACGCAGATTCCCTGTCTGGTTCAGGTGCCGGATAACCTACCGACCCTGAGCGACGCCAAGGCCATCGGCCTGTTTCGTATCCTGCAGGAGGCGCTGACCAACGTGATGCGCCATGCCCAGGCGCATACTGTGGAGCTGACGCTGGCTATAGAAGGCTCGGATTTGCGGTTGACCATCAGCGACGACGGCGTGGGGTTCGTCCAGCCTGAAGGGCGTGCGGTATCGTTTGGCCTGGTCGGTATGCGCGAGCGGGTGCTGATCATGGGCGGGCAATTGAGCCTGCACAGCGAGTTGGGGGAGGGCACCACCCTGAGTGTGACGGTGCCGCTGGATGCATAACGCCAAGAGGAAGTCCCTGTGATCCGTGTACTGGTAGCCGAAGACCACACCATCGTTCGTGAAGGCATCAAACAACTGATCGGCCTGGCCAAAGACCTGCTGGTGGTGGGGGAGGCTAGCAATGGCGAGCAGTTGCTGGAGACGTTGCGCCACGTGCCGTGCGAGGTGGTGTTGCTGGACATCTCGATGCCCGGCGTCAACGGCCTGGAAGCGATTGCGCGCATCCGTGCGTTGAGCAACCCGCCGGCGATCCTGGTGCTGTCGATGCACGACGAAGCACAAATGGCCGCCCGTGCCCTGAAGGTCGGTGCCGCCGGTTACGCCACCAAGGACAGCGACCCGGCGCTGTTGCTGACGGCGATCCGCAAAGTCGCGGCCGGCGGGCGTTATATAGACCCGGACCTGGCCGACCGTATGGTGTTTGAAGTCGGTCTGACCGACGCCCGGCCATTGCATTCGTTGCTGTCGGAACGGGAGTTCTCGGTGTTCGAACGCTTGGCGCAGGGCGCCAACGTCAATGACATCGCCCAGCAACTGGCGCTGAGCAGCAAGACCATCAGCACTCACAAGGCGAGATTGATGCAAAAGCTCAATATCACCTCCCTGGCTGAGCTGGTGAAGTACGCCATGGAACACAAGCTGTTGTGATGACATGCCTGTTTGCGACCTGCTTCAAACCCCGCTGACGCCATTCCCGGCGCTTCGCACTGCAGCACTGTTCCATCCCCGCCATACGTGTAGGGCAATCCCTACCCCCAAGCTTCCATCCTGCTGATGCAATTCTCTCCTGGCCCCCGATTTCCGGGGCCTCGCGCCTGGACTACGCTTGTGCCACAGCAGTCCAAAACACAAAGGTGCGGGTATGAGCGAGGTGGATTCAAATGATGTGCTGGTCAGCTTTCGTGGCGTGCAGAAGAGCTACGACGGCGAGAACCTGATCGTCAAAGACCTCAACCTGGAAATTCGCAAGGGCGAGTTCCTCACCTTGCTCGGGCCTTCCGGTTCGGGCAAGACCACCAGCCTGATGATGCTCGCCGGGTTTGAGACGCCGACTGCCGGTGAAATCCAGCTGGCCGGGCGCTCCATCAACAACGTGCCGCCGCACAAGCGCGACATTGGCATGGTGTTCCAGAACTACGCGCTGTTCCCGCACATGACCGTGGCCGAGAACCTGGCGTTTCCCTTGTCCGTGCGCGGTTTGAGCAAGACCGATGTCAGTGAGCGGGTCAAGCGCGTACTGAGCATGGTCCAGCTCGACGCGTTCGCCCAGCGCTACCCGGCGCAACTGTCCGGCGGCCAGCAACAGCGTGTGGCCCTGGCCCGCGCGTTGGTGTTCGAACCGCAACTGGTACTGATGGACGAACCGCTCGGCGCTCTCGACAAGCAATTGCGCGAACACATGCAGATGGAGATCAAGCACCTGCACCAACGTCTCGGCGTGACAGTGGTGTACGTGACCCATGACCAGGGTGAAGCCCTGACCATGTCCGACCGCGTGGCGGTGTTCCATCAGGGCGAGATCCAGCAGATCGCCCCGCCGCGCACGCTGTATGAAGAACCGAAGAACACCTTCGTCGCTAACTTTATTGGCGAGAACAACCGCCTCAACGGCCGCTTGCACAGCCACACCGGCGACCGCTGCGTGGTCGAGCTGGCGCGCGGCGAGAAGGTTGAAGCACTGGCGATCAATGTCGGCCAGATCGGTGGCCCTGTAACGCTATCGGTGCGTCCGGAACGGGTCAGCCTCAATGGCTCCAGCGAAAGCTGCATCAACCGCTTCTCCGGGCGGGTGGCCGAATTTATCTACCTGGGCGACCACGTGCGTGTGCGCCTGGAAGTCTGCGGCAAGACCGATTTTTTTGTGAAACAACCGATTGCCGAGCTGGACCCAGCACTGGCGGTCGGCGACGTGGTACCGATTGGCTGGCAAGTCGAGCACGTTCGCGCACTCGACCCACTTCTAGAGGCGAATTGATCGCCCCATGGCTTCACCAACCCTGCACGTGGAGAGAACAACAATGTTGAGATCCCTGAAGTATTCCGTCCTGGCCTTGAGCTTGATGGGCGCGACACAGGCCATGGCCGGCCCGGACCTGACCGTCGTGTCCTTTGGTGGCGCGAACAAGGCTGCACAGGTCAAGGCCTTCTATGCACCGTGGGAAAGCGCGGGCAACGGCAAGATCGTCGCCGGTGAGTACAACGGTGAGATGGCCAAGGTCAAAGCCATGGTCGACACCAAAAGCGTGTCCTGGGACCTGGTAGAAGTGGAATCGCCGGAACTGTCCCGCGGTTGTGACGAAGACATGTTCGAACCGCTGGACCCGAAACTGTTCGGCGACAGCGCCAACTACGTGAAGGGTGCGATCCAGCCATGCGGCGTGGGTTTCTTCGTGTGGTCGACTGTGTTGGCGTACAACGCCGACAAACTGGCTTCCGCGCCAACCAGCTGGGCGGATTTCTGGGACACCAAGAAATTCCCGGGCAAGCGCGGCCTGCGCAAAGGCGCCAAGTACACCCTGGAATTCGCCTTGATGGCCGACGGCGTAGCGCCGAAGGACGTGTACAAAGTGCTGGCCGGCAAAGATGGCCAAGACCGTGCGTTCAAGAAACTCGACGAACTCAAGCCGTCGATCCAATGGTGGGAAGCTGGCGCACAACCGCCGCAGTACCTCGCATCGGGTGACGTGGTGATGAGCTCGGCTTACAACGGCCGAATCGCTGCCGTGCAGAAAGAAAGCAACCTGAAAGTGGTGTGGAACGGCGGCATCTACGACTTCGATGCATGGGCGATTCCAAAAGGTCTGGCCAAGGATCGCGCAGAAGCGGCGAAGAAATTCATCGCCTTCTCGGTCGCACCGCAGCAGCAGAAGACCTACTCGGAAAACATCGCCTACGGCCCGGCCAACACCCAAGCCGTACCGTTGCTGGCCAAGGACATCCTCAAGGACATGCCGACTACGCCAGAGAACATCGCCAACCAGGTGCAGATCGACGTGAGCTTCTGGGCGGACAACGGCGAGCAGCTTGAGCAGCGCTTCAATTCTTGGGCTGCCAAGTAACCCGCCTGCTGTGTTCAATGGGCTTTTGTGGTGAGCGGGCCTGCCCCGCGCTGGACTGCGAAGCAGTCCCAAACCAGGCGCCGTGTTCTGTCTGAAAGAACGCGGTGACTGTCAGAGGGGCCGCTTCGCCACCCTGCGCGGGGCATGCCCGCTCAACACAGCGTCTGAGCCCAGGCACAGGTTTGTCGTCACTTTCAGATTTTCGGAGTTAGCCATGGCCATCGCCGTTCCCTCGAACGAGGTCAACAGCCCCACCCTCAAGCAGCGCCTGGCGCGTGCCGAGCGGGTCAATCGCTGGAAGGCCCAGGCCTTGATTGCACCGCTGGTGCTGTTTTTGCTGCTGGTGTTTCTGGTGCCGATCGTCGCGCTTTTGTTCAAGAGCGTCGGTAATCCGGAAGTGGTGGGCGGCCTGCCGCGTACCGTGGTGGCGGTGACTGCCTGGGACGGCCGTGGTCTGCCGGGTGAACCGGTGTATCAGGCTCTCAGTGAAGACCTGGGCGAGGCGCGCAAAAACCAGACCCTGGGCGATCTGTCTAAACGCTTGAACATGGAGCTGGCCGGCTATCGTAGCCTGCTGACCAAAACCGCGCGGGCGCTGCCGTTCACCGAAGCGCCTGCCTCCTATAAAGAAGCGCTGGAAACCCTCGACGAACGCTGGGGCGACCCGGCGTACTGGCAAGCGATCCGGCGTAATACCAGCAGCCTGACACCGTTCTACCTGCTGGCGGCCGTCGATCACCGCATCGACGACCTCGGCGAAGTGGCCCCGGCAACCCCGGATCAGGCGATCTATCTGGATATCTTTGCCCGTACCTTCTGGATGGGCCTGGTGATCACCGTGATCTGCCTGTTGTTGGCCTATCCCCTGGCGTATCTGCTGGCCAACCTGCCGGCGCGTAAAAGCAACCTGCTGATGATTCTCGTGCTGCTGCCGTTCTGGACCTCGATCCTGGTGCGAGTTGCAGCGTGGATCGTGCTGTTGCAATCCGGCGGTCTGATCAACAGTGCGCTGATGGGCATGGGGCTGATCGATAAGCCCCTGGAGTTGGTGTTCAACCGCACCGGTGTCTACATCTCCATGGTGCACATCCTGCTGCCGTTCATGATTCTGCCGATCTACAGCGTGATGAAAGGCATCTCGCCGACCTACATGCGTGCGGCGATTTCCCTGGGCTGCCACCCGTTCGCCAGTTTTTGGCGCGTGTACTTCCCGCAGACCTACGCCGGCGTTGGCGCTGGTTGCCTGTTGGTGTTCATCCTGGCGATTGGTTACTACATCACCCCGGCACTGTTGGGCAGCCCGAACGACCAGATGGTCAGCTACTTCGTGGCCTTCTACACCAACACCAGCATCAACTGGGGCATGGCGACGGCGTTGGGCGGCTTACTGCTGCTGGCGACCGTGGTGCTGTACCTGATCTACAACCGTTTGGTCGGCGCCAGCCGCCTGCGCCTGAGCTGAGGAGACCTTGCGATGCTGAGCCCTTATATGTCGCCCGTTGAGCGGGTTTGGTTCTACAGCTTGCGGATCCTCTGCGGCTTGATTCTGCTGTTCCTGATCTTGCCCGTGCTGGTGATCATCCCGCTGTCGTTCAACAGCGGCAGTTTTCTGGTGTACCCGTTGCAGGGCTTCTCGCTGCACTGGTACCAGGACTTCTTCGCTTCAGCTGAATGGATGCGAGCGCTGAAGAACAGCATCATCGTCGCCCCGGCGGCCACCGTGCTGGCCATGGTGTTTGGTACGCTGGCGGCGATTGGCCTGACCCGTGGCAATTTCCCCGGCAAAGCACTGGTCATGGCGCTGGTGATTTCGCCGATGGTGGTACCGGTGGTGATCATCGGCGTGGCCAGCTACCTGTTTTTTGCGCCGCTGGGTTTGGGTAACAGCTTTTTCTCGCTGATCGTGGTGCACGCGGTGTTGGGTGTACCGTTTGTGATCATCACGGTGTCGGCGACGTTGCAGGGGTTTAATCACAATCTGGTGCGTGCTGCGGCCAGCCTGGGGGCTTCGCCACTGACTGCGTTTCGTCGGGTGACCTTGCCGTTGATTGCGCCGGGGGTGATTTCCGGGGCGCTGTTTGCGTTCGCGACCTCGTTCGACGAGGTGGTGGTGACGCTGTTCCTCGCCGGCCCTGAACAAGCGACCCTGCCACGGCAGATGTTCAGCGGTATCCGCGAAAACCTCAGCCCCACTATTGCGGCGGCTGCGACGTTGCTGATTGCCTTCTCGGTGTTGCTGTTGCTGACCCTGGAATGGCTGCGCGGCCGTAGCGAGAAACTGCGTACTGCCCAAGTCTAAAGCCCAGCACAGAACCCGTGTGGGAGGGGGCAAGCCTCCTCCCACACGGGTTCTGTGACCATTCAGCTGCTGAATGAAAGACAACCTGTTTCGGTCAGCTACTCTTGTGCCAGCCCATCGACTAATAAGAGGCCGCGCACATGAGTACTTCCTCATTCAAGATCGCCCACAAATTGCTGACCGGCGCTGGCGCCATCGAACAACTGGCCTTTGAACTCACGCGCCTGGATGTGGATAACCCGCTGATCGTGACCGACGCCGTGCTGGTCAAATCCGGCACCGTGGCGCTGGCGCTTGAACACCTGGGTGAACGCCCCTACGAAATTTTTGATCGCGTGCTGCCCGACCCGGAAATCGCCATCGTCGAAGACTGCATGCAGGCTTATCGCGACGGCGGGCACGACGGCCTGATTGGGCTGGGCGGCGGCAGTGCCATCGACATCGCTAAAAGTGTGGCCGCCTACGCCGGTTACCATGGCGCCCTGGCCGACTTGTTTGGTGTCGACCAGGTACCGCGCAAGGGCCCGCCGCTGATCGCCATCCCGACTACGGCCGGCACCGGCTCGGAGGTGACCAATGTGGCGATCCTCTCCGACAAGGCCGCACAGCTGAAAAAAGGCATCGTCAGCGACTACCTTTTGCCGGATGTGGCGCTGATCAGCCCGCAAATGACCCTGACCTGCCCACGCAGTGTCACCGCCGCCAGTGGTGTAGATGCGCTGGTGCATGCCATTGAGTCCTACCTGTCGCTGAATGCCTCGCCGATCACGGACGCCTTGGCCATCGGCGCAATCAAGCTGATCGCCAAGGCGCTGCCCAAGGCCTACGCCAACCCCGCCAACCTCCAGGCCCGCGACGACATGGCCACCGCCAGCCTGATGGCCGGCATGGCGTTCGGGAATGCCGGGGTGGGTGCGGTGCACGCGTTGGCTTATCCACTGGGCGGGCGTTTCAATATCGCCCATGGCGTGAGTAACGCGCTGTTACTGCCCTATGTGATGCACTGGAACAAGCTGGCGTGTGTCGAGCGGATGCAGGACATTGCCCAGGCCATGGGCGTGAATATCACTGGGTTAAGTGCCAATGACGCGGCCGACCAGGCGGTCGAGGCGATGACGCGACTCTGCGCCGCAGTGGAGATCCCGGAAGGGCTTCACAGTTTCGGGATTCCCGAAGGCGCAATTCCCACCATGGCTGCCGAAGCGGCAGGTATCGAACGGTTGATGCGTAACAACCCGCGCAAGCTCAGCGTGGCGGATATCGAGAAAATCTACCGGACCGCTTACTAGCCATTGAGCCAGGTCACGGTGCGCGCAGCAAAGCATGAGGTATACAATGCGCGCCATCGTGATTTAGCTCAAAAAAGGTGCGTCATGCAGCCCTTCGTCATTGCTCCATCGATTCTCTCCGCCGATTTTGCCCGCCTGGGTGAGGAAGTGGACAACGTGTTGGCCGCCGGTGCCGACTTCGTGCACTTCGATGTCATGGACAACCACTACGTGCCCAACCTGACCATCGGTCCGATGGTCTGCGCAGCGTTGCGCAAATACGGCGTTACCGCGCCGATCGATGCGCACCTGATGGTGAGCCCGGTAGACCGCATCATCGGCGACTTCATCGAAGCCGGTGCAACCTACATCACCTTCCACCCGGAAGCCTCGCTGCACGTCGACCGTACCTTGCAACTGATCCGCGAAGGCGGCTGCAAGGCGGGCCTGGTGTTCAACCCAGCTACCCCGTTGGACGTGCTCAAGTACGTGATGGACAAGGTCGACATGGTGTTGCTGATGAGCGTCAACCCAGGTTTCGGCGGGCAGAAGTTCATCCCCGGCACCCTCGACAAGCTGCGCGAAGCCCGCGCGCTGATCGATGCGTCCGGTCGTGATATCCGCCTGGAAATCGACGGTGGGGTCAACGTCAACAATATCCGTGAAATCGCAGCGGCTGGCGCCGATACGTTCGTGGCCGGTTCGGCGATCTTCAACGCGCCGAACTACCAGGAAGTCATCGACAAGATGCGTGCCGAACTGGCGCTGGCACGTCCATGAGCGGCTTTGAGCAGCTGTTTCCCGGCAAACTGCCACGGTTGGTGATGTTCGATCTGGACGGTACGCTGATCGACTCGGTGCCAGACCTGGCGGCGGCGGTGGACCAAATGCTGCTCAAGCTGGGACGCAAGCCGGCGGGGATCGAGTCTGTACGCGAATGGGTTGGCAATGGCGTGCAGATGCTGGTGCGCCGGGCCCTGGCTAACCATATCGACGCTGAAGGCGTCGATGACGTGGAAGCCGAGCATGCGCTGGAGTTATTCAATGTTGCTTATGAGGACGGCCACGAACTGACCGTGGTTTACCCCGGCGTGCGCGACACCCTCAAATGGCTGCACAAACAGGGCGTGGAAATGGCCCTGATCACCAACAAGCCGGAGCGCTTCGTAGCGCCGCTGTTGGACCAGATGAAAATCGGCCGGTATTTCCGCTGGATCATCGGTGGCGATACCTTGCCACAGAAGAAACCCGACCCGGCGGCGCTGTTTTTCGTGATGAAAATGGCCAATATCCCGGCGTCCCAGTCGCTGTTTGTCGGCGACTCGCGCAGTGATGTGCAGGCGGCAAAAGCCGCGGGTGTTCAGTGTGTAGCCCTAAGCTACGGTTATAACCATGGCCGGCCGATTGCCGAAGAGTCGCCGGCGCTGGTCATTGATGACCTGCGACTGCTAATCCCCGGTTGCTTGGGAGCGGGCGCTGAGATAACGTTGCCCGACATCGATAAGTCCCCTTCTGGAAATTCCATCGTGGTGGTCACTCGCAAACTCTGGATGAAAGTCATCAAGGCCCTGGCCCGCTGGCGTTGGCGCGCCTGACTGATCCTGGCCGCGCCCTGCGGCACGTTTGCATACCTGACTGTTAGACCCTCACGCCACGAGGCACATCATGATCCGCGAAGAATTCCTGCGTTTGGCCGCTGCCGGCTATAACCGTATCCCCCTGGCCTGCGAAACCCTGGCCGACTTCGACACGCCACTGTCGATCTACCTGAAACTGGCCGACGAGCCCAACTCCTATCTGCTGGAGTCGGTACAGGGCGGCGAGAAGTGGGGCCGTTACTCGATCATCGGCCTGCCATGCCGCACGGTGCTGCGGGTACACGACCATCATGTGAGCATTACCCATGATGGCGTCGAGATCGAAAGCCATGACGTTGAAGACCCGCTTGCCTTCGTCGAAGCCTTCAAGGCGCGCTACAACGTGCCGACCATTGCGGGTCTGCCGCGTTTTAACGGCGGGCTGGTGGGTTACTTCGGCTACGACTGCGTGCGTTACGTGGAAAAACGCCTGGGCAAATGCCCGAACCCGGACCCGCTGGGCGTGCCGGATATTCTGCTGATGGTGTCTGACGCGGTGGTGGTTTTCGACAACCTCGCCGGCAAGATGCACGCGATTGTGCTCGCTGACCCATCCCAAGCTGACGCCTTCGAACAGGGCCTGGCCAGCCTGGAAGCCCTTCTGGAAAAACTGCGGCAGCCGATCACCCCGCGTCGCGGCCTGGACCTCAGCCGTCCGCCGGCGGCTGATCCGGTGTTCCGCTCCAGCTTTACCCAGGATGACTATGAGCGCGCGGTCGATACCATCAAGGAATACATCCTCGCCGGTGACTGCATGCAGGTGGTGCCGTCGCAACGCATGTCCATCGACTTCAAGGCTGCGCCCATTGACCTGTACCGGGCGCTGCGCTGCTTCAACCCGACGCCGTACATGTACTTCTTCAACTTTGGCGACTTCCACGTAGTGGGCAGCTCGCCGGAAGTGCTGGTGCGTGTCGAGGATAACCTGATCACCGTGCGCCCGATCGCCGGCACTCGTCCGCGTGGCGCGACTGAAGAAGCGGATCTGGCGCTGGAAGAAGACCTGCTCAGCGACGATAAGGAAATCGCCGAGCACTTGATGCTGATCGACCTGGGCCGTAACGACACCGGGCGCGTTTCGGAAATTGGCTCGGTGAAGCTGACCGAGAAGATGGTCATCGAGCGTTATTCCAACGTGATGCACATCGTGTCCAACGTCACCGGTGAACTGAAAGCCGGGTTGACGGCAATGGACGCACTGCGGGCGATTCTGCCGGCGGGCACGTTGTCGGGCGCGCCGAAGATTCGCGCGATGGAAATCATCGACGAGTTGGAACCGGTCAAGCGTGGTGTCTACGGCGGCGCCGTGGGGTATTTCGCCTGGAACGGCAATATGGACACCGCTATTGCGATCCGCACGGCAGTGATCAAGGACGGGGAGCTGCATGTGCAGGCCGGTGGCGGGATCGTCGCCGACTCGGTACCGGCCCTCGAATGGGAAGAAACCCTGAACAAGCGCCGCGCGATGTTCCGCGCTGTTGCGCTGGCTGAACAGACCCCCAATTCCTGAGGTTTCCCCATGTTGCTGATGATTGATAACTACGATTCCTTTACCTACAACGTTGTGCAGTACCTGGGCGAACTCGGTGCCGAGGTCAAGGTGGTGCGCAACGACGAGCTGACCGTGGCCGAGATCGCCGCGCTGAATCCCGAGCGCATCGTGGTTTCGCCGGGCCCGTGCACGCCGACCGAGGCGGGTATTTCTCTCGAAGCCATCAAGTACTTCGCCGGCAAGCTGCCAATCCTGGGTGTATGCCTGGGCCACCAATCCATTGGCCAGGCCTTTGGTGGTGACGTGGTGCGTGCGCGCCAAGTGATGCACGGCAAGACCAGTCCGGTGTTCCATAAGGACCTGGGCGTATTCCAGGCACTCAACAACCCGGTGACTGTGACTCGCTACCACTCGCTGGTGGTCAAGCGCGAAACCCTGCCGGAATGTCTGGAGCTGACTGCCTGGACACAGCTGGAAGACGGCTCGGTCGACGAGATCATGGGCCTGCGTCACAAGACACTGAACATCGAAGGGGTGCAATTTCACCCCGAGTCGATCCTGACCGAGCAGGGCTACGAGCTGTTCGCCAACTTTCTCAAGCAGAGCGGCGGCACGCGCTAAGGACTTTCCATGGATATCAAGACTGCCCTGAGCCGTATCGTCGGCCATCTGGACCTGAGCACCGCTGAAATGAGCGATGTGATGCGCGAGATCATGACCGGCCAATGCACTGACGCGCAGATCGGCGCGTTTATGATGGCAATGCGCATGAAGAGCGAGAGCATCGACGAGATCGTCGGCGCGGTTTCGGTGATGCGTGAGTTGGCCGACAAGGTCGAGCTTAAAACCCTCGACGGTGTGGTCGATGTGGTTGGCACCGGCGGCGACGGTGCGAATATTTTCAACGTGTCGACGGCTTCATCCTTTGTGGTCGCGGCGGCGGGCTGCACCGTGGCCAAGCACGGTAACCGTGCGGTGTCCGGTAAGAGCGGCAGTGCCGACCTGCTGGAAGCGGCCGGCATCTACCTGAACCTGACACCGGTACAAGTGGCGCGCTGCATCGACAACGTCGGCATCGGCTTTATGTTTGCCCAGTCCCATCATGGTGCAATGAAGCACGCCGCCGGTCCGCGCAAAGACCTTGGCCTGCGTACGCTGTTCAACATGCTCGGCCCGCTTACGAATCCGGCCGGTGTAAAGCACCAGGTGGTGGGCGTATTCAGTCAGGCGTTGTGCAAACCGTTGGCTGAAGTGCTGCAACGCCTGGGCAGCAAGCATGTGCTGGTGGTGCATTCCAAAGATGGCCTGGATGAATTCAGCCTGGCCGCGCCGACCTTTGTGGCGGAGCTGAAGAATGACCAGATCACCGAGTATTGGGTCGAGCCAGAAGACCTGGGCATGAAGAGCCAGAGCCTGCATGGCTTGGCGGTAGAAAGCCCGGCGGCGTCCTTGGAGTTGATTCGCGATGCCCTGGGGCGGCGTAAGACTGAGAACGGTCAAAAAGCTGCGGAAATGATTGTTCTGAATGCTGGCGCGGCACTTTACGCTGCCGACCATGCCTATAGTCTTAAGGAAGGTGTCGAATTGGCCCACGATGCGCTGCACACCGGTCTGGCTCGTGAAAAGCTCGAAGAGCTGGGAGCATTCACCGCTGTATTCAAGATGGAGAATGAAGGATGAGTGTTCCGACCGTTCTGGAAAAGATCCTGGCCCGCAAGGCTGAAGAAGTCGCCGAACGCCGTGCCCGTGTGAGCCTGGCCGAGCTGGAAGCCCAAGCGAAAGCCGCTGACGCACCGCGTGGATTTGCCAATGCACTGATCGCCCAGGCCAAGCTCAAGCATCCGGCGGTGATCGCGGAGATCAAGAAGGCTTCGCCGAGCAAGGGTGTTATCCGCGAGCACTTTGTGCCAGCGGAAATCGCGGTCAGCTACGAAAAGGGCGGGGCGACATGCCTGTCCGTATTGACTGATATCGATTATTTCCAGGGTTCCGACCTGTTCCTGCAGCAGGCCCGTGCGGCGTGCAAGTTACCGGTGATCCGCAAGGATTTCATGGTCGACCCGTACCAGATCGTCGAAGCCCGTGCCTTGGGCGCCGACTGCGTTCTGCTGATCGTCTCCGCTCTGGATGACGTGAAGATGGCCGAGCTGGCGGCCGTGGCCAAAAGCGTCGGCCTGGACGTGCTGGTGGAAGTGCACGACGGCGATGAGCTGGAGCGCGCACTCAAAACCCTCGACACACCGCTGGTGGGGGTCAACAACCGTAACCTGCACACCTTTGAAGTCAGCCTGGAAAACACTCTCGACCTGCTGCCGCGTATTCCACGCGACCGCCTGGTGATCACTGAGAGCGGCATTGTTAACCGCGCCGACGTGGAGCTGATGGAAATCAGCAACGTGTACTCGTTCCTGGTGGGCGAGACCTTCATGCGCGCCGAGAACCCGGGGGCGGAACTGCAGCGTCTGTTCTTCCCGGAGCGTGGCGTGGCGGTCAGCGGTTCAACTCTCGATTGATTTGACCCACGGTCAATATTTGAAATGCAGTCAAATGTGGGAGGGGGCTTGCTCCCGATAGCGGAGTGTCAGTTGACTTGTTCATCAACTGACAGAATGCCATCGGGAGCAAGCCCCCTCCCACATTGGGTCCTGTGGTTATGCCGATAGGTAGGTGTTAGATGACTCAGCCAGTAAAGATGACCGTCGAAGCAGGCCTTGCCGCCGAGCAAGCCTTGTTGGCTGCCGTTTGTGCTGGTGACCAGGAGTTCGGCCTGCTGTTCTGGCAACCCAGTGATCAAGCCTTGGTGATGCCGCGTCGTCTGAGTCGGTTGCCGGCATTCGAAGCCGCCAGCCAAGTCTCGGCCGATTACGGTTGGCCGGTGTTGCTGCGTGAGACCGGTGGCGAACCGGTGCCGCAGTCCAGCGCTACGGTCAATATCGCCCTGGTCTACGCTCCGCCGCGCAGTGAAGGCGATCAAGGCCGCATCGAAACCGGTTACCAGCGCCTATGCCAGCCGATCTGCGATTTACTCATCGAGTTGGGCGGCGATGCCTCCGTCGGGGAAATCGAAGGTGCATTCTGCGACGGTCGTTACAACGTCAACCTGAACGGGCGCAAAATGGTCGGCACGGCCCAGCGCTGGCGGCAAAGCGGTGGCCGACCGGTAGGGTTGGTGCACGGTGCGTTGTTGCTGGATAACGATCGCGAAGAACTGATCGCGGCGGTCAATCGCTTCAACGAAGCCTGCGGTCTGGAGCAACGGGTTCGTGCCGACAGCCATATCGCCTTGCACGAAGCTTTCCCCGCGCCGGATGCCATCAGCCGATTGGATACCTTGTACCGTCAGATGCTGGCCAGCTTCCTGCCGGGTTAGCGAGTACCGAACACCACCATTGTCTTGCCTTTGACGTGGACCAGGTTGCGCTCTTCCAGGTCCTTGAGCACGCGGCCGACCATCTCTCGTGAACAGCCGACAATTCGCCCGATTTCCTGACGGGTGATCTTGATTTGCATGCCGTCGGGATGAGTCATTGCATCGGGCTGTTTGCACAGCTCCAGCAGGCAACGGGCCACGCGACCGGTAACGTCGAAGAATGCCAAGTCGCCGACCTTGCGCGTGGTGTCACGCAGGCGCTGGGCGATCTGACCGCTGAGTGCGTAGAGAATGTCGGGATCGTGTTGAGCCAGCTCGCGAAATTTGGTGTAACTGATCTCGGCCACTTCGCACTCGACCTTGGCCCGCACCCAGGCGCTACGCTCCTGTTCCTTGCCGGCTTGCTCAAACAGCCCCAGTTCCCCGAAGAAATCCCCCGTGTTCAGGTAGGCGATGATCATCTCGCGGCCGTCTTCATCCTCGATCAGAATGGTGACTGAGCCCTTGATAATGAAGAACAACGTTTCGGAGCGCTCGCCGGCGCAGATGATGTTGTGCTTGGCCGGGTAACGTCGGCGCTGGCAATGCATCAGCAGCTTGTCGAGATTCTTGATCTTGGGTATGGGCGTCAGAGCAACCATGGTTGTATCCCGAAAGGCAGCGCGAGGTGGTTGGAATTGTTGTACTCGGCGGTATCGGCATTGATACACGCTTTATAAAGGGTGGCAATGCGCCACTCATTTGGCGTCAGCTTAACAGACACATTCTGACTCGATTAGCCAATTTACCGAGCAAGCCCCGTTATTGATCACATAGATGGGAAACGCTGTCGCGCTCAGGCCCTGTGCTAAGCTGGCGACCCTTTTTTAGCAGTGGAGTCTGGGCGATGAAGGCACGCATCCAATGGGCGGGCGAAGCCATGTTCCTCGGTGAGTCGGGCAGTGGCCATGTAGTGGTCATGGATGGCCCGCCTGAAGCCGGTGGCCGCAACCTGGGCGTACGTCCGATGGAAATGCTCCTGCTGGGCGTGGGCGGTTGCAGCAATTTCGACGTGGTCAGCATCCTGAAAAAATCCCGACAGGCCGTGGAAAGCTGTGAAGCCTTCCTGGAAGCCGAGCGCGCCACTGAAGATCCCAAGGTGTTCACTAAGATCCATATGCACTTCGTGGTGAAGGGCCGAGGGCTGAAGGAGGCTCAGGTCAAGCGCGCCATCGAGCTGTCGGCAGAGAAGTACTGCTCGGCGTCGATCATGCTCGGTGCGGCCGGCGTGGCCATTACCCATGACTACGAGATTATCGAGTTGGGTTAATCGTCGATTGGCAAAAGAAAAGGGCGCTTTGAAAGCGCCCTTTTTTTCGGCTGCAGGTTTGCTCAGACGCGGTAGGTGCTTTTGGTCATGACCTTGGCAAGTAGGCTCATGCCGAAACGCACTGGCGCCGGGAAGCGGAAGCCGCCTGCATCCAGTGCGCTTTCAGCGTGGTGTTCTTCATCGATACGCATCTGCTCAAGAATGGCCCGGGATTTTTCGTCTTCGGCCGGCAATTGTTCCAGGTGTTCATCCAAGTGCTTGCACACTTGATGTTCAGTCGCGGCGACAAAACCGAGGCTGACCTTGTCACTGATCAAGCCGGCAGCAGCGCCAATGCCGAACGACAAACCGTAAAACAGTGGATTCAGCACGCTGGGATGGCTACCCAGTTGACGGATGCGTTGCTCGCACCAGGCCAGGTGGTCGATTTCTTCCTCGGCCGCGTGCTCCATGGCGGCGCGTACCTGCGGCAGCTTGGCAGTCAGTGCCTGGCCTTGGTAAAGCGCCTGGGCACAGACTTCGCCGGTATGGTTGATGCGCATCAGGCCGGCGACATGACGAGTGTCGGTCTCGCTCATCTGCGCGTCAGGTTGCAGGATGGCGGGCGACGGACGGTACGGTTGGCCACTGAAGGGCAGGAGTGTGCGCATGGCCGTGTCGGCTTGCAGCAATAGGCGATCAATCGGCGAGTAGTGACGTTGGGTAGTCATGCTGACCTCCGGGAAGAATCTCGGCGGCCAGTTTACCGCAAGAGATGGGCAAGCGTTTGCCCTGAGTCAATTTGCCTTTGTGGCGAGGGAGCTTGCTGCCGTCCGGCTGCGTCGCAGTCGCAAACTCCCCAATAATCCTCAGCCCGGTGGCCAGTTCATCTGGCGCTGACCCAGCACGTGCATATGGATGTGATAGACAGTCTGTCCGCCATCCTCATTGCAGTTCATTACTACGCGAAACCCTTTCTCGCAGCCTTGTTCCACGGCGAGGCGCTGGGCGGTAAACAGAATGTGCCCGGCCAGGGATTTGTCATCTTCCGTGAGGTCATTGAGGGTGCGGATAGGCTTCTTCGGGATCACCAGAAAATGCACTGGTGCCTGCGGGGCAATATCGTGAAAAGCGAGGACTTGATCATCTTCGTAGATGATCTTCGCGGGTATTTCTCTGTTGATGATCTTGGTGAACAGAGTATCCACAGCTGTTTCTCCATTATGAGCGTGCAGGGGTGAGTGTACCCACGCGGTCAGCGTGGGCAATAGGCCTTGTTGATGGCACCGGCTATTTTGCGCGTCAGCCAGCGCGGGCTTAGACGTGGGCTGAAGGCCAGCCAGCGATTACGGCGGCCGGGGATGATGATGGCTTTGTTCTTTTCCAATGCGCGTACGGTGTAGAGCGCGACCTCTTCCGGGCTCATCAGTTGTTCGCTGCGATCAAGCTTGGCGGTGTCCATTTGCGCGGTACCGAAGAACGCGGTGCGTGTCGGGCCAGGGCAAAGGACCGATACCTTGATGCCGCAGGTCTTCAGTTCTTCGCGCAAACCCTCGGAGAAATGCAGCACATAGGCCTTGCTGGCGTAGTAACTGCTCATCCACGGACCGGGTTGAAACGCGGCAATCGACGCAACGTTAAGAATTTGTCCGCCGCCCTGCAGCGCCATGGTATTGCCCAGGGCGTGACACATGCGGGTGAGGGCGAGGATGTTGACTTCAATAAGGTCTTGCTCGGTCATCCAGTCCTGGGCCAGGAATGGTCCGCTTGTGCCGATGCCGGCGCAGTTGACCAGCAAATCAATCTGCCGCTCGCCTTCTTCAAGCTCCAACAGGAATCCGGACAAGCGCAGCGGCTCGCCCAGGTCGCAGGCACGAAACAGCACCTCGACGCCGAAGCGCTGAGTCAATTCGAGTGCAATGCTTTCCAACTGATCACGCTGGCGGGCCACCAGAATCAAGCTGCGGCCGCGACGGGCCAGGGCTTCTGCCAAGGCGAGGCCAATGCCGCTGGAGGCACCGGTGATCAGAGCGTAACGGGTCATGCCTTTCTCCATCGCAACGCCCCCATCAATGATGGAGGCATCACGGATGGGGGCGTTTCTTTACTGTTCTTCTGCAGAGTCTACAGGTTCGGCCGCTTCGTCAGCACTTTGGGCGTCTTCTTCATCAACGATGACGCTTTGATCGGCGTCTTCATCGGAGGTGATGGAGCTGCTTTCGTAGCTGCTGTCGACGTTGGATTCGAGTTGGTCCAGGTAGCCGTTCATGCCCAGCGACACGACGAGGATGAGCATCAGAGGAATGAATGCCAGCCACAGAGAGGCCAGAACCTTTACCGCAGTGGAGTTACGCGGTGGCGGTGCGCCGTATTGGTTGGCACCCGAGTTACCTGGCACTACCAGCAGCAACAGCGGGAAAATGCTGTTTACCAGCGGCACGAGGTTCAGCAGGTACAGCCAGCCAGACCAGCCCAGGTCGTGCAAGCGCTGGACCCCGATTTGCACACTCACGACTACAACCGCAACGAACAGCGCTAAACCGAGCAGCGAGCCAACAATGATGGCTATCGTCGGTGACGCGGTCGCGATGGCGAAGCCTACAGTACTAAGGATGCCTGCTGCGACGAGCATTGCGACGGTCAGTACCAGCGTCCATGCCAAATACCGCAGACGGCCAATACGGCCATTGATCGTGAAGATCTTGAGATCGGCGTATTCAGGGTGGCTGTCACCCACGGCAGCACGCGGAGGCGCGTACGGTGAAGCGGCTGGGCGAGAGAAGTCTGTTGCACCAGAGCTCGTCTCGTGTGTTTCGGCAAGGCTGAAGGCTACGGGCTGTTCGGCCTCGATGCGCGCGTCGACGCCAGCGTTCTTCAGAGCGGTGAGGTAGGTTTCGGCGTCGGGGCGTGACAGGTCGCGTTTTAGTGCAACCGGGCGACCGGTGAAGAGTTTCTCGATGTCCTCGACGGTGCTTTTGAACAGCTCAGCCAGGTTCAGCTTGGCCGTGGTGCTTTCGACACCCGGGAGCAAGGCTCCATCAAAAACAATCTTGAAGCGGTTGTCGCTCATGCGGGCTTCCTTGTCACTTATTCAGGTGGGGGTGCGGGCCTGCTCAATTGGCAGGCCTGTCGGTTGGGTCAGCGTGGCCAGCGCAATTGTGCGGCCTGCTCGCGCGCCTTGCGGTATTCGGCATCGAGGCGGGCAACGAGTTCATCGACGCTGGGCAAATCATTAATCTCACCGACGCCTTGGCCGGCGGACCATACGGTCTTCCATGCTTTGGCTTCGTCGCTCAGCGGTTTGAGCTTGGAACCGAAGTTCACTTCGCCTTTGCCTTGCAGGGCGGCGAGGTCGAACCCGGCATTTTCCAGGCTTTGGCGCATAAAGCTAGCGGGAACGCCGGAGACTGCGGGAGTGTGCACGATGTCGGCGGCGCGCGATGTGAGCAGCATCTCTTTATAGGCATCTGGGGCGTGGCTTTCGGCGGTACCGATGAAGCGCGTGCCGAAATATGCCAGGTCTGCGCCCAGTAACTGGGCGGCGAGGATTTCGTGTCCATGATTGAGGCACCCGGCCAGCAGCAGGGTTTTGTCGAAGAACTGTCGAATCTCGGCAATCAGCGAGAACGGGCTCCAGGTGCCGGCATGGCCACCGGCACCGGCAGCCACAGCAATCAGGCCATCTACACCGGCTTCAGCGGCTTTTTCGGCATGGCGCCGGGTGGTGACATCGTGGAACACCAGCCCGCCGTAGCTGTGCACGGCATCTACCAACTCCTTCACCGCGCCCAAACTGGTGATCACGATCGGCACCTTGTGCTCAACGCAGATCGCCAGATCCGCCTCCAGGCGAGGGTTACTGTTGTGCACGATAAGGTTGACGGCGTACGGCGCTGGATTGTCCAACTGCGCAAGGCCCGCTTCGATTTCCTCCAGCCAGGCTTTGAAGCCACTGCTCTCGCGCTGGTTGAGCGCAGGAAAGCTCCCGACCACGCCATTGCGGCAGCAGGCCAGGACCAGTTGTGGATTGGAAATCAGGAACATCGGCGCAGCCACCACGGGCAGGCGCAGACGTTGTTCAAGCAGAGCGGGCAGCGACATTGGAGGTACCCCGAGTAATTGAAGTTAGAACGGTTTGACTACGACCAAAATTACGATAGCCAGCAATATCAGAACCGGGACTTCATTGAACCAGCGATAAAAGACATGGCTGCGGGTGTTTTCGCCACGGGCGAAACGTTTTACCTGTGCGCCACACATGTGGTGATAGCCGATCAACAGTACAACGAGGGTCAGCTTGGCGTGGATCCAGCCGCCGGACTGAAAGATGCCGGGGTTGAGGGCAATCAGCCAGATGCCGAATGCCAGGGAGGCAATCATCGCCGGGCCCATGATGCCGCGGTACAACTTGCGCTCCATGATGCTGAAGCGCTCCTTGCTGACGGTGTCCTCGCTTTGGGCGTGGTAGACGAACAGGCGCGGCAGGTAGAACAGCCCGGCAAACCAGCAGACGATGCTGATGATGTGGAAGGCTTTGACCCATAGATAAAGCATTTTTAGTTATTCCCAGGTTCACGGTAGCGAAGATAGTAGTGGCTCATGCGCCCATACGTCACGTTGACGGTTGTCGCAGGGCGATACGGCCCCTATTATCGACGGCTTTCCAGTGGTTCGTTGAGGGCAGGTTTATGGTCAAGGTCGGTATCGTCGGCGGCACGGGTTACACCGGTGTCGAATTGCTGCGTCTGTTGGCTCAGCATCCGCAAGCTGAGGTGGTGGTCATCACCTCTCGATCCGAGGCAGGCCTGGCTGTGGCCGATATGTACCCGAACCTGCGAGGCCACTACGACGGCTTGGCGTTCAGTGTTCCGGACATCAAGACCCTTGGCGCCTGCGACGTGGTGTTCTTCGCCACGCCACATGGTGTTGCCCATGCGCTGGCCGGTGAGTTGCTGGCAGCTGGCACCAAGGTCATTGACCTGTCGGCAGACTTCCGGCTGCAGGACGCCGATGAATGGGCCAAGTGGTACGGTCAGCCACACGGCGCGCCGGAGTTGTTGGAAGAGGCGGTGTACGGCCTGCCTGAAGTCAATCGTGAGCAAATCAAGCAGGCGCGCCTGATCGCGGTGCCGGGTTGCTACCCAACCGCTACGCAGTTGGGCTTTCTGCCGTTGCTTGAAGCTGGGTTGGCGGATGCGTCGCGCTTGATTGCAGACTGCAAGTCTGGCGTCAGCGGTGCAGGCCGTGGTGCCGCGGTAGGGTCGCTGTACTCCGAGACTTCGGAAAGCATGAAGGCCTATGCGGTAAAAGGGCATCGCCACCTGCCGGAAATCCGCCAGGGCCTGCGCCGTGCTGCCGGTAAGGATGTGGGCTTGACCTTTGTGCCACACCTGACGCCAATGATCCGTGGTATCCACTCCACGCTATACGCAACCGTGGTCGATCGTTCGGTAGACCTGCAGGCGTTGTTTGAAAAGCGCTACGCGAATGAGCCGTTCGTCGACGTAATGCCGGCGGGCAGCCACCCGGAAACCCGTAGCGTGCGTGGCGCCAACGTGTGCCGGATTGCTGTGCACCGTCCGCAGGACGGCGACCTGGTGGTCGTGCTGTCGGTGATCGATAACCTGGTCAAGGGCGCGTCGGGCCAGGCTGTGCAGAACATGAACATCCTATTCGGCTTGGATGAGAAGTTGGGCTTGTCCCATGCCGGCATGCTGCCTTAAGGCGGTTTGTTGATTGCGCAAAAGGCCCGTTGATCGGGCCTTTTGTGTTTCTAATGGCGGCGATGCAGATTGATATACCGTAACAATAGTTGACCGATTTTCTAGGAGAAGCGGATAATGCCCGCCATTACGCATATGGCGGCTCTACGCCGGGAGATTATCAGCATGAGCGTTGAATCCTTCACCCCCACGGCTTTGCAATTCACTCACGGTGCTGCGCACAAGGTGAAGAGCCTGGTCGATGAAGAGGGTAATGATCGCTTGAAGCTGCGCGTATTCGTTACGGGCGGCGGTTGTTCAGGGTTTCAGTACGGCTTTACCTTCGATGAAGATGTGGCTGACGATGACACTATCGTTGAGCGCGAGGGCGTGAGCCTGGTTGTAGACCCGATGAGTTTCCAGTACTTGGCGGGCGCCGAGGTGGATTATCAGGAAGGTCTGGAGGGTTCGCGTTTCGTGATCAAGAACCCTAATGCCACCACTACATGTGGTTGCGGGTCTTCGTTCTCGATCTGATCGAGAGTGGATACAAAAACGCCGCTTGGCTTTCATGGGCCACGCGGCGTTTTGCTGTCTGCGGATTAGTCAGGCGGGGTAGATTGCGCCCAGTAACCGCAGTCCGCGCGCGCCAGTGACGCTGGGGCGGTTGGCGGCAATGCCTTCCAGGCAGCAATGGGCCAGCCAGGCGAAGGCCATGGCTTCGACCCAGTCGGGGTCTACGCCGTGAGTGGCTGTGCTGCTGACCTGGGTGGATGGCAGCAGGGCGGCCAGTCGCTTCATCATTGCGGTGTTATGGGCGCCGCCGCCACAGATCAACAGCGTTTCTGTCTGCGATTGTGCGGTTTGCAGGGACTCAACGATGGTCAGGGCGGTCAGTTCCAGCAAGCTGGCCTGCACGTTCTGGGGTTCGAAGGCTGGCAGGCGGCTAAGGTGCTGTTGCAACCATCCCAGGTTGAACACTTCTCGGCCGGTGCTTTTTGGGCCTTTTGTCAGGAAAAACGGGTCGCCGAGCAGAGCGTTGAGCAACTGAGGTTCTACTTTGCCGCTGGCTGCCCACTGGCCGTCGCGATCAAAGTGTTCGCCGCGTTGTAGATGAATCCAGGCATCCAACAGGACATTGCCCGGGCCGCAGTCGAAGCCGGCTACAGGTTTGCCGGTCTCAATCAGGCTGAGGTTGCTGAAACCGCCTATATTCAACACCGCACGGTTGCCGGTGCTTTCGCCAAACAATGCTTCATGAAACGCAGGGACGAGCGGTGCACCCTGGCCGCCGGCGGCTACATCGCGGCTGCGAAAGTCGCTGACCACGGTGATGCCCGTCAGCTCAGTGAGCAAGGCCGGGTTTCCGATCTGCACCGTAAAACCTCGGGCGGGTTCGTGGCGGATAGTCTGACCATGGCTGCCGATCGCGCGGATATCTTGAGGCTTGAGGTTTTGCTGGTCGAGCAGTGTGTGAATGCCTTGAGCGGCGAGGGTAACCCAATGCTGCTGGGCGATCGCTGAACGGGCAATCTCATCCGGGCCGCTAGCGCACAGGCTTAGCAGCTCTGCGCGCAGGGTGTCCGGCATCGGAGTGTAGTGGGTGGCGATCAGATTGACCGCTGCACCTTGTTCGATCAGGGCGATATCCAGGCCGTCGAGGCTGGTTCCGGACATCACACCTATATAGAGCGGCATGACTTAACGCTTCGCCGAAGCCAGAAGGGTGGAACGCTCCTGGTCCATACGTGCCATCAGGGGCTGGCTTTGTTGCATGAAGCGCGCGCGCTCTGCTTTGGCGATTGGGTCGGCCATCGGCAGTTTCTGGCCCAGTGGATCAACGTGTACGCCATTGACCTGGAACTCGTAGTGCAAATGCGGTCCGGTGGAGAGGCCGGTAGTGCCGATATAGCCGATCACCTGACCTTGCTTCACATTACCGCCCGTCTTCACGCCCTTTGCGAAGCCTTGCATGTGGCCATACAAGGTTCGGTAGGTGTTGCCGTGCTGAATGATCACCGTGTTGCCGTAACCGCCGCGACGGCCGGCCAGCAGGACCTTGCCGTCTCCCGCTGCCTTGATAGGCGTACCACGAGGAGCTGCGTAGTCGACGCCCTTGTGTGCGCGGATTTTGTTCAGGATTGGATGCTTGCGCCCCATGGAGAAACGCGAGCTGATGCGAGCGAAGTCCACTGGGGTGCGGATGAACGCTTTGCGCATGCTATTGCCATCAGCCGTGTAGTAGCTGCTATTGCCTTGCTTGTTGGTGTAGCGCACAGCGGTGTAGGTCTTACCGCGGTTGGTGAAGCGTGCAGAGAGAATATTGCCAGTGCCGACCACTTTGCCGTTGGCGACCTTCTGCTCGTAGATCACGTCGAATTCGTCACCTTGGCGGATGTCTTGGGCGAAGTCGATGTCGTAGCCAAATACGCTGGCCATGTCCATGGTCATGCTATGCGACAACCCCGCGCGCGCAGCGGATTGCGACAGCGAGCTGTTGATCACGCCGTGAACGTAGGCGGAGCGCATCACTGGTTTGGTGGTGATGCGATTGAACGCGAAACCTTTAGCGCCCTTAGTCAGGGAGATGCTTTCGAGGTCGCTGACGTTGCTGTGCAGGTTGTTCAACTGGCCGTCAGGCGTCAATTCGAACTCAAGCTTCTGGCCGTGTTTCAGTTGGGTGAACTGCTTGGCTTGTTTGTCGCTGGCCAGCACGTCGTTAACGGTGGCGGCAGGAAGACCAACCTTCTCGAAAAGGGTAGAAAGCGTATCGCCTTTTGCGACGATCACTTCGCGGTGCTGAGGATTCTTAGCTGCGTCTGCGACTGGCTTTTGCAGTTCCTTTGCCGCTTGCTGGGTATCTTCGGGCGTGTTTTCTATCTGGGCAAACGGCGATTCAGATGGGGCATTTGTGGCTTGTTGAGCGTCGGCAGCGTCTTGATCTTGTGTCAGTTGTTCAACTGGACTCTCCAAGTCGAGGCTCAGGGATGTTCGTTTGGCTTCTACGTCACTGGAAGGGAATACCAGGAGTGCCAGGCTAAGAAGGGCGGCGATACCACTTGCGGCGAGCAGGTGGGTCTTCGGGTAAAGCGGCGGCGCTTTAGACGGTTCAGTGGTCATAGGTAATTTGACTTTGAAGATGAAATGGAAAAGATGAATGACATGATGAAGATGAAATAACTGTATAAAATATAACCAAATCATCTGTGGCGCAAGCTCGCGAATGCTGGGCTTGCTGAACGGTGTCCGTGCGCAGGGCAAAACTTGTAATTAGTCCCTGATCTTGTATGGTTGGTTCCCTTTTGAATCTGAGCCTTGCGGGTCTGTTATGAAGTCGGTTGAAGAGCAGCTAGCGCTGATAAAACGTGGTGCGGAAGAACTGTTGGTTGAGGCCGAGCTGATCGAAAAGCTCAAGCGTGGCCAACCCCTGCGTATTAAGGCTGGTTTCGATCCGACAGCGCCGGACCTGCACCTGGGTCACACCGTGCTTATTAATAAGCTACGTCAGTTCCAGGAGCTGGGGCATCAGGTCATCTTCCTTATAGGTGACTTCACTGGGATGATCGGCGACCCGAGTGGCAAAAGCGCTACGCGCCCGCCGCTGACCCGCGAGCAGGTTCTCGACAACGCCGAGACCTACAAGACCCAAGTATTCAAGATTCTTGATCCGGCTAAGACCGAGGTGGCGTTCAACTCCACCTGGATGGATCAGATGGGGCCGGCCGACTTTATTCGTCTGACATCTCAGTACACCGTTGCGCGAATGCTTGAGCGCGACGACTTCGATAAGCGCTACTCCACCAATCAGCCGATCGCTATTCATGAGTTCCTGTATCCGCTAGTCCAGGGTTATGACTCGGTGGCGCTGCGTGCCGATGTGGAGCTGGGTGGTACCGACCAGAAGTTCAACCTGCTGATGGGGCGTGAGCTTCAGCGTGCGTATGGGCAAGAGGCTCAGTGCATTCTGACCATGCCATTGCTGGAAGGGTTGGATGGCGTCAAGAAGATGTCCAAGTCTCTGGGTAACTATGTAGGTATCCAAGAGGCGCCAGGCGTGATGTACGGCAAGCTGGTTTCCATTCCTGATGCGCTTATGTGGCGTTACTTTGAGCTGTTGAGCTTCCGCTCGATGGACGAGATCAATGCGTTGCGCGCTGACGTCGAGGCTGGCGCCAATCCGCGTGATGTGAAAATCAAGCTGGCAGAAGAGATTGTTGCTCGGTTCCATGGTGAAGAGGCAGCGGCCAGTGCTCACCGCGCGGCGGGCAACCGCATGAAAGATGGCGAGTTGCCGGATGATCTTCCTGAGGTTGAGCTGACTGCTGCTGAGGCGATGCCGATTGCGGCCGTTCTTAATAAGGCGGGCTTGGTGAAAAACTCCGCCGTGGCTCGTGACCTTCTGGGTTCGGGTGGTGTGCGTATAGATGGTGAGGTGGTAGATCGCACCTTTATATATGAGCTCGGAGCGACCCACGTTTGTCAGGCGGGGAAGAAGGCCTTTGCACGCATTACGCTCAAATCTGAATAAGGCTGAAATTAAGTGTTGACGGCGAATTATATCTGTCTATAATTCGCCCCACTTCCGGTGCAGTCGAAACGGAAAACTCCTTGGTAAACAACGAGTTACGCAGTTTTCGGCGGTAAGTTGCTTCAGTTCATCGAAGCCAAAAGGAAGTTGAAAAAGAGGTGTTGACAGCAGCGTGTAACGCTGTAGAATTCGCCTCCCGCTGATGAGAGATCAGAAGCGCAAGTGGTTGAAGTTGTTGAAGAAATCTTCGAAAGCTTCTGAAAATAATCACTTGACAGCAAATGAGGCTGCTGTAGAATGCGCGCCTCGGTTGAGACGAAAGATCTTAACCAACCGCTCTTTAACAACTGAATCAAGCAATTCGTGTGGGTGCTTGTGGAGTCAGACTGATAGTCAACAAGATTATCAGCATCACAAGTTACTCCGCGAGAAATCAAAGATGTAACCAACGATTGCTGAGCCAAGTTTAGGGTTTCTTAAAAACCCAAAGATGTTTGAACTGAAGAGTTTGATCATGGCTCAGATTGAACGCTGGCGGCAGGCCTAACACATGCAAGTCGAGCGGTAGAGAGAAGCTTGCTTCTCTTGAGAGCGGCGGACGGGTGAGTAATGCCTAGGAATCTGCCTGGTAGTGGGGGATAACGTTCGGAAACGGACGCTAATACCGCATACGTCCTACGGGAGAAAGCAGGGGACCTTCGGGCCTTGCGCTATCAGATGAGCCTAGGTCGGATTAGCTAGTTGGTGAGGTAATGGCTCACCAAGGCGACGATCCGTAACTGGTCTGAGAGGATGATCAGTCACACTGGAACTGAGACACGGTCCAGACTCCTACGGGAGGCAGCAGTGGGGAATATTGGACAATGGGCGAAAGCCTGATCCAGCCATGCCGCGTGTGTGAAGAAGGTCTTCGGATTGTAAAGCACTTTAAGTTGGGAGGAAGGGCAGTTACCTAATACGTGATTGTTTTGACGTTACCGACAGAATAAGCACCGGCTAACTCTGTGCCAGCAGCCGCGGTAATACAGAGGGTGCAAGCGTTAATCGGAATTACTGGGCGTAAAGCGCGCGTAGGTGGTTTGTTAAGTTGGATGTGAAATCCCCGGGCTCAACCTGGGAACTGCATTCAAAACTGACTGACTAGAGTATGGTAGAGGGTGGTGGAATTTCCTGTGTAGCGGTGAAATGCGTAGATATAGGAAGGAACACCAGTGGCGAAGGCGACCACCTGGACTGATACTGACACTGAGGTGCGAAAGCGTGGGGAGCAAACAGGATTAGATACCCTGGTAGTCCACGCCGTAAACGATGTCAACTAGCCGTTGGGAGCCTTGAGCTCTTAGTGGCGCAGCTAACGCATTAAGTTGACCGCCTGGGGAGTACGGCCGCAAGGTTAAAACTCAAATGAATTGACGGGGGCCCGCACAAGCGGTGGAGCATGTGGTTTAATTCGAAGCAACGCGAAGAACCTTACCAGGCCTTGACATCCAATGAACTTTCTAGAGATAGATTGGTGCCTTCGGGAACATTGAGACAGGTGCTGCATGGCTGTCGTCAGCTCGTGTCGTGAGATGTTGGGTTAAGTCCCGTAACGAGCGCAACCCTTGTCCTTAGTTACCAGCACGTAATGGTGGGCACTCTAAGGAGACTGCCGGTGACAAACCGGAGGAAGGTGGGGATGACGTCAAGTCATCATGGCCCTTACGGCCTGGGCTACACACGTGCTACAATGGTCGGTACAGAGGGTTGCCAAGCCGCGAGGTGGAGCTAATCCCATAAAACCGATCGTAGTCCGGATCGCAGTCTGCAACTCGACTGCGTGAAGTCGGAATCGCTAGTAATCGCGAATCAGAATGTCGCGGTGAATACGTTCCCGGGCCTTGTACACACCGCCCGTCACACCATGGGAGTGGGTTGCACCAGAAGTAGCTAGTCTAACCTTCGGGAGGACGGTTACCACGGTGTGATTCATGACTGGGGTGAAGTCGTAACAAGGTAGCCGTAGGGGAACCTGCGGCTGGATCACCTCCTTAATCGACGACATCAGCTGCTCCATAAGTTCCCACACGAATTGCTTGATTCATTGAAGAAGACGATAAAGAAGCAGCCCGAAATTGGGTCTGTAGCTCAGTTGGTTAGAGCGCACCCCTGATAAGGGTGAGGTCGGCAGTTCGAATCTGCCCAGACCCACCAATTTTGTGTGGGAAACGCCTGTAGAAATACGGGGCCATAGCTCAGCTGGGAGAGCGCCTGCCTTGCACGCAGGAGGTCAACGGTTCGATCCCGTTTGGCTCCACCACTACTGCTTCTGTTTGTTGAAAGCTTAGAAATGAGCATTCCATTGTGATGATGGTGAATGTTGATTTCTAGTCTTTGATTAGATCGTTCTTTAAAAATTTGGGTATGTGATAGAAAGATAGACTGAACGTTACTTTCACTGGTAACGGATCAGGCTAAGGTAAAATTTGTGAGTGGCTCGAAAGAGCCAAATCGAATTTTCGGCGAATGTTGTCTTCACAGTATAACCAGATTGCTTGGGGTTATATGGTCAAGTGAAGAAGCGCATACGGTGGATGCCTTGGCAGTCAGAGGCGATGAAAGACGTGGTAGCCTGCGAAAAGCTTCGGGGAGTCGGCAAACAGACTTTGATCCGGAGATGTCTGAATGGGGGAACCCAGCCATCATAAGATGGTTATCTTACGCTGAATACATAGGCGTAAGAGGCGAACCAGGGGAACTGAAACATCTAAGTACCCTGAGGAAAAGAAATCAACCGAGATTCCCTTAGTAGTGGCGAGCGAACGGGGACTAGCCCTTAAGTGGCTTTGAGATTAGCGGAACGCTCTGGAAAGTGCGGCCATAGTGGGTGATAGCCCTGTACGCGAAAATCTCTTAGTCATGAAATCGAGTAGGACGGAGCACGAGAAACTTTGTCTGAATATGGGGGGACCATCCTCCAAGGCTAAATACTACTGACTGACCGATAGTGAACTAGTACCGTGAGGGAAAGGCGAAAAGAACCCCGGAGAGGGGAGTGAAATAGATCCTGAAACCGTATGCGTACAAGCAGTGGGAGCCCACTTTGTTGGGTGACTGCGTACCTTTTGTATAATGGGTCAGCGACTTATTTTCAGTGGCGAGCTTAACCGAATAGGGGAGGCGTAGCGAAAGCGAGTCTTAATAGGGCGTCTAGTCGCTGGGAATAGACCCGAAACCGGGCGATCTATCCATGGGCAGGTTGAAGGTTGGGTAACACTAACTGGAGGACCGAACCGACTACCGTTGAAAAGTTAGCGGATGACCTGTGGATCGGAGTGAAAGGCTAATCAAGCTCGGAGATAGCTGGTTCTCCTCGAAAGCTATTTAGGTAGCGCCTCATGTATCACTGTAGGGGGTAGAGCACTGTTTCGGCTAGGGGGTCATCCCGACTTACCAAACCGATGCAAACTCCGAATACCTACAAGTGCCGAGCATGGGAGACACACGGCGGGTGCTAACGTCCGTCGTGAAAAGGGAAACAACCCAGACCGTCAGCTAAGGTCCCAAAGTTATGGTTAAGTGGGAAACGATGTGGGAAGGCTTAGACAGCTAGGAGGTTGGCTTAGAAGCAGCCACCCTTTAAAGAAAGCGTAATAGCTCACTAGTCGAGTCGGCCTGCGCGGAAGATGTAACGGGGCTCAAACCATACACCGAAGCTACGGGTATCACGTAAGTGATGCGGTAGAGGAGCGTTCTGTAAGCCTGTGAAGGTGAGTTGAGAAGCTTGCTGGAGGTATCAGAAGTGCGAATGCTGACATGAGTAACGACAATGGGTGTGAAAAACACCCACGCCGAAAGACCAAGGTTTCCTGCGCAACGTTAATCGACGCAGGGTTAGTCGGTCCCTAAGGCGAGGCTGAAAAGCGTAGTCGATGGAAAACAGGTTAATATTCCTGTACTTCTGGTTATTGCGATGGAGGGACGGAGAAGGCTAGGCCAGCTTGGCGTTGGTTGTCCAAGTTTAAGGTGGTAGGCTGAGATCTTAGGTAAATCCGGGATCTTAAGGCCGAGAGCTGATGACGAGTTAACTTTTAGTTAACGAAGTGGTTGATGCCATGCTTCCAAGAAAAGCTTCTAAGCTTCAGGTAACCAGGAACCGTACCCCAAACCGACACAGGTGGTTGGGTAGAGAATACCAAGGCGCTTGAGAGAACTCGGGTGAAGGAACTAGGCAAAATGGCACCGTAACTTCGGGAGAAGGTGCGCCGGTGAGGGTGAAGGACTTGCTCCGTAAGCTCATGCCGGTCGAAGATACCAGGCCGCTGCGACTGTTTATTAAAAACACAGCACTCTGCAAACACGAAAGTGGACGTATAGGGTGTGACGCCTGCCCGGTGCCGGAAGGTTAATTGATGGGGTTAGCTAACGCGAAGCTCTTGATCGAAGCCCCGGTAAACGGCGGCCGTAACTATAACGGTCCTAAGGTAGCGAAATTCCTTGTCGGGTAAGTTCCGACCTGCACGAATGGCGTAACGATGGCGGCGCTGTCTCCACCCGAGACTCAGTGAAATTGAAATCGCTGTGAAGATGCAGTGTATCCGCGGCTAGACGGAAAGACCCCGTGAACCTTTACTATAGCTTTGCACTGGACTTTGAATTTGCTTGTGTAGGATAGGTGGGAGGCTTTGAAGCGTGGACGCCAGTCTGCGTGGAGCCAACCTTGAAATACCACCCTGGCAACTTTGAGGTTCTAACTCAGGTCCGTTATCCGGATCGAGGACAGTGTATGGTGGGTAGTTTGACTGGGGCGGTCTCCTCCTAAAGAGTAACGGAGGAGTACGAAGGTGCGCTCAGACCGGTCGGAAATCGGTCGTAGAGTATAAAGGCAAAAGCGCGCTTGACTGCGAGACAGACACGTCGAGCAGGTACGAAAGTAGGTCTTAGTGATCCGGTGGTTCTGTATGGAAGGGCCATCGCTCAACGGATAAAAGGTACTCCGGGGATAACAGGCTGATACCGCCCAAGAGTTCATATCGACGGCGGTGTTTGGCACCTCGATGTCGGCTCATCACATCCTGGGGCTGAAGCCGGTCCCAAGGGTATGGCTGTTCGCCATTTAAAGTGGTACGCGAGCTGGGTTTAGAACGTCGTGAGACAGTTCGGTCCCTATCTGCCGTGGACGTTTGAGATTTGAGAGGGGCTGCTCCTAGTACGAGAGGACCGGAGTGGACGAACCTCTGGTGTTCCGGTTGTCACGCCAGTGGCATTGCCGGGTAGCTATGTTCGGAATAGATAACCGCTGAAAGCATCTAAGCGGGAAACTAGCCTCAAGATGAGATCTCACTGGAACCTTGAGTTCCCTAAAGGGCCGTCGAAGACTACGACGTTGATAGGTTGGGTGTGTAAGCGCTGTGAGGCGTTGAGCTAACCAATACTAATTGCCCGTGAGGCTTGACCATATAACACCCAAGCAATTTGCTTGCTTCGAGCTGAAAAGCGAAAGAGCACCAGATTGCGGTGTGTGAAGACGAAATGAACCGAAAGTTCGACTCTTGCAAACACCGAAAGCTATCACATACCCAATTTGCTGAAGCGAGGCCAGCTGGTCGCGACTCAGTACCCGAATTTCTTGACGACCATAGAGCATTGGAACCACCTGATCCCATCCCGAACTCAGTAGTGAAACGATGCATCGCCGATGGTAGTGTGGGGTTTCCCCATGTGAGAGTAGGTCATCGTCAAGATTAAATTCCGAAACCCCATTTGCGAAAGCAGATGGGGGTTTTGTTTTGGGCGGGCGGAAAGTGCCGGCAGGTTTTCTCATGGACGCCTTCAGGGCTAAACGCCTGCCTTTCTATGCAATGGTCTTTCGCATGGCTATCATGCGTTCCTCATTGTGAGGCGATACTTGCATGCTGACGTTGTTAGAACTTCTGAAAGATGGCCGATTTCATTCCGGGGAAGCACTTGGCGCCGCCCTGGGCGTCAGTCGCAGTGCTGTCTGGAAGCAACTCCAGCACCTTGAGGCCGAATTGAATCTGCCTGTTCATAAGGTTCGTGGAAAGGGGTATCAATTAGCATCCCCATTGGTTTTCTTGAGTGCTGCGGAAATTGAGCAGCATGCCCCTGATTTAGCATGGCCTATCCATATCTACGATTCCATTGACTCAACAAATGCCGAAGCTTTGCGTCTTGCTGGGGTTGAGTGCGCGACGCCCTTTCTGGTGCTTGCGGAGCAGCAAACGGCGGGAAGAGGCAGGCGTGGTCGAAAGTGGGTCAGTCCATTTGCCCAGAATGTCTATTACAGCCTTGTATTGCGTATTGAGGATGGTCTTCGGCAGTTGGAAGGCTTAAGTCTTGTGGTTGGATTGGCGGTCATGCAAGCCCTGCGTGAGTCTGGAGTTCAGACTGCGACTTTAAAATGGCCAAACGACGTTCTCGTAGGGCAAAAGAAAATTGCCGGGATTTTGCTGGAGCTCGTAGGGGATCCTGCTGATATCTGTCACGTTGTCCTTGGAATAGGCATCAACGTCAATATGCAGAAGGCTGACGAGGTTGATCAGCAATGGACATCAGTGCAGTTAGAGACGGGTTTTCCTGTTGATCGAAACGCCCTGATTGCCCGGCTGGGTTTGCAGTTGCAAGGCTACTTGGGTCGACACCGGGTGCTAGGTTTTGCCGAGCTTCAGAATGAGTGGGAGAAAAATCACGCTTGGCAGGGGAGGGCTGTGTCGCTTATAGCCGGTGTCAACCAGGTCGATGGAGTGGTGCTGGGTGTTGATCGTCAAGGTGCTTTGCGTTTGAGTGTTGATGGTGTTGAGAAAATATACAGTGGTGGTGAGCTAAGCCTGAGGTTGCGTGATGATTCTTGAGCTCGACTGTGGGAATAGCTTTATCAAATGGCGTGTGCTTGATTCGAGCGGGGTGAACGCCTCGGCTGAAGGTGTTGCAGGTTCGGATGCTGCCTTGATTGATAGCCTGCTGGCGCTGCCTGAGTTGTTGCTGACGCGTTGCAGGTTGGTGAGCGTCCGTGCGCAGGAAGAGACGGAAAAACTGGTTGAAGCGCTTGTGGAGACATTTGGTGTTGTTGTTACCAGTGCTGCTTCAGCTCGTGAAGTGGCTGGGGTACGTAACGGCTACGAAGATTTTGAGCGCCTTGGTCTGGATCGCTGGTTGGCAATGCTCGGTGGATTTAAATTGGCCTCGGGTGCCTGCTTGGTGCTCGATTTTGGCACTGCGGCGACTGCAGATTTTATAGCTGAGGATGGCGAGCACCTGGGAGGCTTTATTTGTCCGGGCATGTCTCTCATGAGGAATCAGCTGCGTACACATACACGAAAGATAAGGTATGGCGATGCCGCTGCTGAAAGGGCTTTGGAGTGCCTCTCACCAGGTCGTACAACAGTTGAGGCAGTAGAGCGAGGCTGTGCGTTGATGCTTCGAGGATTTGTTCTGACCCAGGTAGAGCTCGCGCGCAGCTACTGGGGCGATGACTTCAGTATATTCCTGACTGGCGGAGATGCTGATTTGGTATTGGGCTCTGTGCCGCAGGCTCGACTCGTTCCTGATTTGGTTTTCGTTGGTCTGGCGATGGCGTGCCCGTTATCTTGAGGTGTTTATGCGTTGGCTGTTTTTGCTTTTACTGATCCTCAACGCCTTTTACTACATATGGCACCAGCAAGAGGCCCCGCTGCGCGCTAAAGACGTTACTCCTCTGAGTCTCTATCGAGGTGCTCAGCAGGATATTCGTCTGCTGAGTGAATCTTCGGATGCAGTGATCCGCAGGGAGCGGGCAAAGGTATCTGATTCGCAAAATACCTGTTTGTACATTGGTGGATTTACAGACCAGCGCCAAGCGCAATCTGTCGAGCAGCGTCTCACTAGCTTGGATATAAAGGTCAAGGTTCAACTGCTGAGTACGCCAGATGCTCAAGGTTACTGGCTCCGGGTGGCCCCGGAAAGCCGGCGCCTGGCTGAAGATCTGCCCTTTGAAAACCTTGTTAAGGAATTCAATGAGTTAAAACATAAAATAATGCTGTGCGAAGGCATTGCAACTGTCGAATAGTTTGCATAGAATGGCGCCCGCTTCGCAGTGAAGACCTTTAGGGGGATTTAATGAGATGCGGCGTCAATGCAGCTAACCTCATAATTTAAATGAGAAAATGCTTGACAGAAGGTCGGCGTAATGTAAAATGCCGGCTCGCTTAGGAGGGGTTCCCGAGCGGCCAAAGGGATCAGACTGTAAATCTGACGTCTACGACTTCGAAGGTTCGAATCCTTCCCCCTCCACCATTTTTAGCGTGAGCTGCAAGCTCCGCGGGTATAGTTTAGTGGTAGAACCTCAGCCTTCCAAGCTGATGATGCGGGTTCGATTCCCGCTACCCGCTCCAAGTTTGCAGGTTGTGCATGTGTTTTGCTCTTGTAGCTCAGTTGGTAGAGCACACCCTTGGTAAGGGTGAGGTCAGCGGTTCAAATCCGCTCAAGAGCTCCATATAACAAGGCAGATATGAAAATATCTGCCTTTGTTTTAACAGCTGCCTCGGCTTGAGTGTTTTGTATCTGGTGGTTTTGCCAGGTTGTATCAAGTCTGTTGGGGTTGGTTGTTGTAAAGTCTTTTTCAGGCCTGCATAATGGTCGGCCTGATTTTGTTTTAGGTCAGTAGCTCAATTGGCAGAGCGACGGTCTCCAAAACCGTAGGTTGGGGGTTCGATTCCCTCCTGACCTGCCAGATTCACGTGGTGTGTCTGGCTTTCTTTTCACAGGATCTTCATAGATGACTCCTAAGGCTGAAGCTCAAAGCTCTCGTTTCGATCTCGTCAAGTGGCTAGTTGTTGTAGCGTTGGTGGTCGTAGGCGTAGTTGGCAATCAGTACTATTCTGCTTCGCCGATCCTGTACCGTGTGCTCGCTTTGCTTGTTATTGCTGTTGTGGCTGCCTTTGTGGGCTTGCAGACTGCTAAAGGCAAGTCTTTTGCGGTACTGGTAAAGGAAGCTCGCACCGAAATCCGTAAAGTCGTTTGGCCGACTCGCCAAGAAACCACGCAGACCACGTTGATTGTTGTGGCTGTTGTTCTGGTTATGGCGTTGCTGTTGTGGGGGCTTGATTCCCTGCTCGGTTGGCTTGTTTCCTTGATTGTTGGCTAAGGGTGTCCCGTGGCTAAGCGTTGGTACGTTGTTCATGCTTACTCGGGTTACGAGAAGCATGTTATGCGCTCTTTGCTAGAGCGCGTGAAGCTGGCAGGCATGGAAGATGGCTTCGGCGAAATTCTGGTTCCCACTGAAGAAGTGGTTGAAATGCGGAATGGTCAGAAGCGTAAAAGTGAGCGTAAGTTCTTCCCTGGCTATGTTTTGGTTCAGATGGACATGAATGAAGGTACTTGGCATTTGGTCAAGGATACGCCTCGTGTCATGGGTTTCATTGGCGGTACCGCTGATAAGCCTGCTCCGATCACTGATAAAGAGGCAGAAGCAATTCTGCGTCGCGTTGCTGATGGTAGTGACAAGCCTAAGCCGAAGACTTTGTTCGAGCCGGGTGAGGTTGTTCGTGTTACAGATGGTCCGTTTGCTGATTTTAACGGCACTGTCGAAGAGGTTAACTACGAGAAGAGCCGGATCCAAGTGGCAGTGCTCATTTTCGGTCGCTCTACTCCTGTAGAGTTGGAGTTCAGCCAGGTCGAGAAGGTCTAGCTGGCTAAGCATCCCAACCCCGCAGCCTTAGGCTGTGGGGTTTTGTCGTCACTGGGATAAACGCGCAAGTAACCGGGGAGCCTTTCGAGGCGTTTGAACCCGTAATTGGAGTGCCTCATGGCCAAGAAAATTACCGCTTACATCAAGCTGCAAGTGAAGGCCGCTCAGGCCAACCCAAGCCCACCTGTTGGTCCAGCTCTGGGTCAGCATGGCGTGAACATCATGGAATTCTGCAAGGCCTTCAACGCCCGTACTCAGGGTCTTGAACCAGGTCTGCCGACTCCAGTGATCATCACTGTATACAGCGACCGTAGCTTCACTTTCGAAACTAAGTCGACCCCGGCTTCGGTTCTGCTGAAGAAGGCTGCTGGTCTGACTAGCGGTTCCGCTCGTCCTAACACCGTTAAAGTCGGCACTGTAACTCGTGCTCAGCTGGAAGAAATCGCGAAAACCAAAAACGCGGATCTGACTGCAGCTGATATGGATGCAGCCGTGCGTACCATCGCCGGTTCTGCTCGTAGCATGGGCCTTAACGTGGAGGGTGTGTAATGGCTAAGCTGACCAAGCGCCAAAAGGCTATCGCCGGCAAAATCGAAGCAGGCAAGGCCTACAGCTTTGTAGACGCTGCAGCCCTGTTGACCGAGCTGTCGACTGTCAAATTCAGCGAGTCCGTTGACGTTGCTGTAAACCTGGGTGTGGACCCGCGTAAGTCCGACCAAGTCGTTCGTAGCGCTACTGTGCTGCCACACGGTACTGGCAAGACTGTACGTGTAGCCGTCTTCACCCAAGGCCCGGCAGCTGAAGCTGCTCTGGCCGCTGGCGCTGATCGCGTTGGCATGGACGACCTGGCTGCCGAAATGAAAGGCGGCGACCTGAACTACGACGTAGTTATTGCCTCCCCGGATGCAATGCGTGTTGTAGGTCAGTTGGGTCAGATCCTTGGTCCACGTGGCCTGATGCCTAACCCTAAAGTCGGCACTGTAACGCCAGACGTAGCTACCGCGGTTAAAAACGCCAAGGCTGGTCAGGTTCGTTATCGCACCGACAAAAACGGCATCATTCACACCTCCGTTGGCAAGGTCGGTTTCGACGCCGTCAAGCTGAAGGAAAACGTTGAAGCCCTGATCGCTGATCTTAAGCGTATCAAGCCAGCTTCTTCTAAAGGTATCTACGTCAAGCGCGTTACCCTGAGCACCACTATGGGCCCAGGTCTGGTCATCGACCAAGGCTCGCTGGACGTATAAGACACAGATTGACGCAAGCGATTGCGTCAATTGAAAAAATTGGGGTCCCTGCCTGGCGGGGGCTATCCAAGACCGTAGGCGACGCAAGTCTTAAACCAAAAGCCTACGCAGATGGTGCTCCCGGTTCCTTACCGAATCAGACACCAAAACGACATCCGGCCTAGGCCAGATGAAACGGTAACAAGCAGGAGTTAAACCCGTGGCAATTAATCTCGAAGACAAGAAGGCCATCGTCGCTGAAGTCAACGAGGCTGCCAAAGCTGCCCTGTCCGCTGTCGTGGCTGATGCCCGTGGTGTGACAGTAGGCGCTATGACCGGACTCCGTAAAGAGGCTCGTGAAGCTGGCGTATACGTACGTGTTGTACGTAACACCCTGCTCAAGCGCGCTGTTGCTGACACTGAATACAGTGTTCTCAATGACGTGTTCACCGGCCCGACTCTGATCGCTTTCTCCAAAGATCATCCAGGCGCTGCTGCCCGTTTGTTCAAGGAATTCGCCAAGAGTCAGGATAAGTTCGAGATCAAGGCAGCTGCGTTCGAGGGCAAGTTCCTCGCAGCTAACCAAATCGACGTACTGGCAACATTGCCGACCCGCGACGAAGCCATTTCGCAGCTGATGAGCGTGATTCAAGGCGCTACCAGCAAGCTGGCTCGTACTCTGGCTGCAGTTCGCGAGCAAAAAGAAGCTGCCGCAGCCTAAGGCTGAGCGACTTCTCTCGCGTATTTTTGTTTATTTCGATGGCCGCGTAGGCCGTCCCCCAATTCAGGAAATACAGCAATGTCTATCTCCCAAGACGATATCCTCAACGCCGTAGCTGAAATGTCGGTTCTGCAGGTTGTTGAGCTGATCAAAGCTTTCGAAGAAAAATTCGGCGTTTCCGCTGCCGCTGCTTCCGCTGGCCCAGCAGTTGCTGCTGTTGCTGCTGAAGAGCAAACCGAATTCAACGTCATGCTGCTGGAAGCTGGCGAGAAGAAAGTAAACGTGATCAAGGCAGTACGTGAACTGACCGGTCTGGGCCTGAAAGAAGCCAAGGCTGTAGTTGACGGCGCTCCTGCCCAGGTTCTGGAAGCAGTGTCGAAAGACGCAGCTGACAAAGCCAAAGCTACTCTGGAAGAAGCAGGCGCTAAAGTCGAGCTGAAGTAAGCATCGACTTTGCGTCTCCAGCCCAAGCGTTAAGCTGAAGGCTGATGGCTGGTGGCTCTTGCCACCGGCCTTTTTCCGTTATTGGCTGTCGACTCGGTCGCCGCCATTAACGCGCTGTAGCCATCCGAAGCGGTGGTGCAAACCATGGGGTTTGCAAGATTTTCTGGCTGCTCCCGTCGGAGGGGCCAAACAAGCAGGTGACCAAGCTGGGGAACGCTGATGGCTTACTCATATACTGAGAAAAAACGTATCCGCAAGGACTTTAGCAAGTTGCCGGACGTCATGGATGTCCCGTACCTTCTGGCTATCCAGCTGGATTCGTATCGTGAATTCTTGCAGGCGGGAGCGACCAAAGATCAGTTCCGCGACGTGGGCCTGCATGCGGCCTTCAAATCCGTTTTCCCGATCATCAGCTACTCCGGCAATGCTGCGCTGGAGTACGTCGGTTATCGCCTGGGCGAACCGGCATTTGATGTCAAAGAATGCGTGTTGCGCGGTGTTACGTACGCCGTACCTTTGCGGGTAAAAGTCCGTCTGATCATTTTCGACAAAGAGTCGTCGAATAAAGCGATCAAGGACATCAAAGAGCAAGAAGTCTACATGGGTGAAATCCCACTGATGACTGAAAACGGTACCTTCGTTATCAACGGTACCGAGCGTGTTATCGTTTCTCAGCTGCATCGTTCACCGGGTGTGTTCTTCGACCACGACCGCGGCAAGACGCACAGCTCCGGCAAACTCCTGTACTCCGCGCGGATCATTCCGTACCGCGGTTCGTGGTTGGACTTCGAGTTCGATCCTAAAGACTGCGTGTTCGTGCGTATCGACCGTCGCCGCAAGCTGCCAGCTTCTGTGCTGCTGCGCGCGCTCGGCTATACTACCGAGCAGGTGCTGGACGCTTTCTACACCACCAACGTATTCAGCCTGAAGGATGAAACCCTCAGCCTGGAGCTCATCGCATCGCGTCTGCGTGGTGAAATTGCTGTCCTGGATATCCAGGATGAGAATGGCAAGGTAATCGTTGAGGCTGGCCGTCGTATTACTGCGCGCCACATCAACCAGATCGAAAAGGCCGGTATCAAGTCGCTGGAAGTGCCTCTGGACTACGTCCTGGGCCGCACTACCGCCAAGGTCATCGTTCACCCGGCTACAGGCGAAATCCTGGCTGAGTGCAATACCGAGCTGAACACTGAGATCCTGGCCAAAATCGCCAAGGCTCAGGTTGTTCGCATCGAGACCCTGTACACCAACGATATCGACTGCGGTCCGTTCGTCTCTGACACGTTGAAGATTGACTCCACCAGCAACCAACTGGAAGCGCTGGTCGAGATCTATCGCATGATGCGTCCTGGCGAGCCACCAACCAAAGACGCTGCTGAGACCCTGTTCAACAACCTGTTCTTCAGCCCTGAGCGTTACGACCTGTCTGCGGTCGGTCGGATGAAGTTCAACCGTCGTATCGGTCGTACCGAGATCGAAGGTTCGGGCGTGTTGTGCAAAGAAGACATCGTTGCGGTACTGAAGACTCTAGTCGACATCCGTAACGGTAAAGGCATCGTCGATGACATCGACCACCTGGGTAACCGTCGTGTTCGCTGCGTAGGCGAAATGGCCGAGAACCAGTTCCGCGTTGGTCTGGTGCGTGTTGAGCGTGCGGTCAAAGAGCGTCTGTCGATGGCTGAAAGCGAAGGCCTGATGCCGCAAGACCTGATCAACGCCAAGCCAGTGGCTGCGGCGGTGAAAGAGTTCTTCGGTTCCAGCCAGCTCTCGCAGTTCATGGACCAGAACAACCCTCTCTCCGAGATCACCCACAAGCGCCGTGTTTCCGCACTGGGCCCGGGCGGTCTGACCCGTGAACGTGCTGGCTTTGAAGTTCGTGACGTACACCCGACGCACTACGGTCGCGTTTGCCCGATCGAAACACCGGAAGGTCCGAACATTGGTCTGATCAACTCCTTGGCGGCCTACGCGCGCACTAACCAATACGGTTTCCTCGAGAGCCCGTACCGTGTGGTGAAAGACGCTCTGGTCACTGACGAGATCGTGTTCCTGTCCGCCATCGAAGAAGCTGATCACGTGATCGCTCAGGCTTCGGCCACGATGAACGACAAGAAAGTCCTGATTGACGAGCTGGTAGCTGTTCGTCACCTGAATGAGTTCACCGTCAAGGCGCCGGAAGACGTCACTTTGATGGACGTTTCGCCGAAGCAGGTAGTTTCGGTTGCAGCGTCGCTGATCCCGTTCCTGGAGCACGATGACGCCAACCGTGCGTTGATGGGTTCCAACATGCAGCGTCAAGCTGTACCGACCCTGCGCGCTGACAAGCCGCTGGTAGGTACCGGCATGGAGCGTAACGTAGCGCGTGACTCCGGCGTTTGCGTCGTGGCTCGTCGTGGCGGCGTGATCGACTCTGTTGATGCCAGCCGTATCGTGGTTCGTGTTGCTGATGATGAAGTTGAAACTGGCGAAGCCGGTGTCGACATCTACAACCTGACCAAATACACCCGCTCGAACCAGAACACCTGCATCAATCAGCGTCCGCTGGTGAGCAAGGGTGATCGCGTCCAGCGTAGCGACATCATGGCCGACGGCCCGTCCACCGACATGGGTGAACTGGCACTGGGTCAGAACATGCGCATCGCGTTCATGGCGTGGAACGGCTTCAACTTCGAAGACTCCATCTGCCTGTCCGAGCGTGTTGTTCAAGAAGACCGCTTCACCACGATCCACATTCAGGAACTGACCTGTGTGGCACGTGACACCAAGCTTGGGCCGGAGGAGATCACTGCGGACATCCCGAACGTGGGTGAAGCTGCACTGAACAAGCTGGACGAAGCCGGTATCGTTTACGTAGGTGCTGAAGTTGGCGCAGGCGACATCCTGGTTGGTAAGGTCACTCCGAAAGGCGAGACCCAACTGACTCCGGAAGAGAAGCTGTTGCGTGCCATCTTCGGTGAAAAAGCCAGCGACGTTAAAGACACCTCCCTGCGTGTACCTACTGGTACCAAGGGTACTGTCATCGACGTACAGGTCTTCACCCGTGATGGCGTTGAGCGTGATGCTCGTGCGCTGTCCATCGAGAAGACTCAGCTCGACGAGATCCGCAAGGACCTGAACGAAGAGTTCCGTATCGTTGAAGGCGCGACCTTCGAACGTCTGCGTTCCGCTTTGGTAGGCCACAAGGCTGAAGGCGGCGCAGGTCTTAAGAAAGGTCAGGACATCACCGACGAAATCCTCGACGGTCTTGAGCACGGCCAGTGGTTCAAACTGCGCATGGCTGAAGATGCTCTGAACGAGCAGCTCGAGAAGGCCCAGGCGTACATCGTTGATCGCCGCCGTCTGCTGGACGACAAGTTCGAAGATAAGAAGCGCAAACTGCAGCAGGGCGATGACCTGGCTCCAGGCGTGCTGAAAATCGTCAAGGTTTACCTGGCAATCCGTCGTCGCATCCAGCCGGGCGACAAGATGGCCGGTCGTCACGGTAACAAAGGTGTGGTCTCCGTGATCATGCCCGTTGAAGACATGCCGCACGATGCCAATGGCACTCCGGTCGACGTGGTCCTCAACCCGCTGGGCGTACCTTCGCGTATGAACGTTGGTCAGATCCTTGAAACCCACCTGGGCCTCGCGGCCAAAGGTCTGGGCGAGAAGATCAACCGTATGATCGAAGAGCAGCGCAAGGTCGCAGACCTGCGTAAGTTCCTGCACGAGATCTACAACGAGATCGGCGGTCGCAACGAAGAGTTGGACACCTTCTCCGACCAGGAAATCCTGGATCTGGCGAAGAACCTGCGCGGTGGCGTTCCGATGGCTACCCCGGTGTTCGACGGTGCCAAGGAAAGCGAAATCAAGGCCATGCTGAAACTGGCAGACCTGCCAGAAAGCGGCCAGATGCAGCTGTTCGACGGCCGTACCGGCAACAAGTTTGAGCGCCCGGTTACTGTTGGCTACATGTACATGCTGAAGCTGAACCACTTGGTAGACGATAAGATGCACGCTCGTTCTACCGGTTCGTACAGCCTGGTTACCCAGCAGCCGCTGGGTGGTAAGGCTCAGTTCGGTGGTCAGCGTTTCGGGGAGATGGAGGTCTGGGCACTGGAAGCATACGGTGCTGCTTACACTCTGCAAGAAATGCTCACAGTGAAGTCGGACGATGTGAATGGTCGTACCAAGATGTACAAAAACATCGTGGACGGCGATCACCGTATGGAGCCGGGCATGCCCGAGTCTTTCAACGTGTTGATCAAAGAAATTCGTTCCCTCGGCATCGATATCGATCTGGAAACCGAATAACACGTGACGCGAATCGAGAGCGGGGCTGTTTAGCCCGCTCTCTGCTCCGCCAGGAGGAAAGGCCTTGAAAGACCTACTGAATTTGCTGAAAAACCAGGGTCAAGTCGAAGAGTTCGACGCCATCCGTATTGGGTTGGCATCGCCTGAGATGATCCGTTCGTGGTCGTTCGGTGAAGTTAAAAAGCCGGAAACCATCAACTACCGTACGTTCAAACCTGAGCGTGACGGCCTGTTCTGCGCCAAGATCTTTGGCCCGGTAAAGGATTACGAGTGCCTGTGCGGTAAGTACAAGCGCTTGAAACACCGTGGTGTGATCTGCGAGAAGTGTGGCGTTGAAGTTGCACTGGCCAAGGTTCGTCGTGAGCGCATGGCGCACATCGAACTGGCTTCCCCGGTTGCCCACATCTGGTTCCTGAAATCGCTGCCGTCCCGTATCGGTTTGCTGATGGACATGACCCTGCGTGATATCGAGCGCGTTCTCTACTTCGAGAGCTATGTCGTTATCGACCCAGGCATGACCACCCTTGAAAAGGGTCAGTTGCTGAACGACGAGCAGTACTTCGAGGCGCTTGAAGAGTTCGGCGACGATTTCGATGCCCGCATGGGTGCCGAAGCGGTCCGCGAACTGTTGCACGCTATTGACCTGGAACACGAGATTGGCCGTCTGCGTGAAGAAATTCCGCAAACCAACTCCGAAACCAAGATCAAGAAGCTGTCCAAGCGTCTGAAGTTGATGGAAGCCTTCCAGGGTTCCGGCAACTTGCCAGAGTGGATGGTGCTGACCGTTCTGCCGGTTCTGCCGCCAGACCTGCGTCCGCTGGTACCGTTGGACGGCGGTCGTTTTGCGACCTCCGACCTCAACGACCTATACCGTCGCGTGATCAACCGTAACAACCGCTTGAAGCGCCTGCTTGATCTGTCCGCTCCGGACATCATCGTGCGCAACGAAAAGCGTATGTTGCAAGAAGCGGTTGATGCCCTGCTCGACAACGGTCGTCGTGGTCGCGCTATCACGGGTTCCAACAAGCGTCCTCTGAAATCCCTGGCCGACATGATCAAGGGTAAGCAAGGTCGTTTCCGTCAAAACTTGCTCGGTAAGCGTGTTGACTACTCCGGTCGTTCGGTAATTACCGTAGGCCCGACCCTGCGTCTGCACCAGTGCGGTCTGCCTAAGAAGATGGCTCTCGAGCTGTTCAAGCCGTTCATCTTCGGCAAGCTGGAAATGCGCGGTCTCGCGACCACCATCAAAGCGGCCAAGAAAATGGTCGAGCGCGAACTGCCAGAGGTTTGGGACGTTCTTGCTGAAGTGATTCGCGAACACCCGGTCCTCCTCAACCGTGCACCGACCCTTCACCGTCTGGGTATCCAGGCGTTTGAACCGGTACTGATCGAAGGTAAGGCTATTCAGCTGCACCCTCTGGTCTGTGCTGCGTACAACGCCGACTTCGACGGCGACCAAATGGCCGTGCACGTACCGCTGACGCTGGAAGCCCAGCTGGAAGCGCGTGCGTTGATGATGTCGACCAACAACATTCTGTCGCCAGCCAACGGTGAGCCAATCATCGTTCCGTCGCAGGACGTTGTATTGGGTCTGTACTACATGACGCGTGAAGCGATCAACGCCAAAGGCGAAGGTCGTGTATTTGCGGACTTGCAGGAAGTTGACCGTGTGTTCCGTGCCGGCGAAGCCGCATTGCACGCCAAGGTCAAGGTGCGGATCCACGAAACCGTCAACGATCGTGATGGCGGAAGCGTGAGCAACGTTCGTATCGTCGACACTACTGTCGGCCGTGCACTGTTGTATCAAGTTGTGCCAAAAGGTCTGTCGTACGATGTCGTCAACCTGCCGATGAAGAAAAAAGCGATCTCCAAGTTGATCAACCAGTGCTACCGCGTGGTTGGTTTGAAAGAGACTGTTATCTTCGCTGACCAGTTGATGTACACCGGTTTTGCTTATTCGACCATTTCCGGCGTTTCCATCGGTGTTAACGACTTTGTTATCCCGGATGAAAAAGCCCGCATCATCAGTGCTGCTACTGACGAAGTGAAAGAGATCGAAAGCCAGTACGCCTCGGGCCTGGTAACACAGGGCGAGAAGTACAACAAAGTGATCGACCTTTGGTCCAAGGCGAACGATGAAGTTTCCAAGGCGATGATGGCCAACCTCTCGAAAGAGAAAGTCATCGACCGTCATGGCGTCGAAGTCGACCAGGAGTCCTTCAACTCGATGTACATGATGGCCGACTCGGGCGCACGGGGTTCTGCTGCGCAGATCCGTCAGCTCGCCGGTATGCGTGGCCTGATGGCCAAGCCGGACGGTTCCATCATCGAAACGCCGATTACTGCGAACTTCCGTGAAGGTTTGAGCGTACTTCAGTACTTCATCTCCACTCACGGCGCTCGTAAAGGTCTGGCGGATACCGCGTTGAAAACCGCTAACTCCGGTTACCTGACACGTCGTCTGGTAGACGTTGCACAAGATCTGGTTGTAACCGAGATCGATTGCGGCACCGAGCACGGCCTGCTCATGACTCCGCACATTGAAGGCGGTGACGTTGTAGAGCCGCTGGGTGAGCGCGTATTGGGTCGTGTTATTGCGCGTGACGTGTTCAAGCCAGGTACTGAGGAAATCATCGTTCCTGCCGGCACTCTGGTTGATGAGAAGTGGGTCGAGTTCATCGAACTCAACAGCATCGACGAAGTGATTGTTCGCTCGCCGATTAGCTGCGAAACCCGCTACGGTATTTGCGCCAAGTGCTATGGCCGTGACTTGGCTCGTGGTCACCAGGTGAATATCGGTGAAGCGGTCGGCGTTATCGCTGCCCAATCCATCGGTGAGCCGGGTACCCAGCTGACCATGCGTACGTTCCACATCGGTGGTGCGGCAAGCCGGACCTCCGCAGCTGACAGCGTTCAGGTGAAGAATGGCGGTACTGTCCGTCTGCACAACCTGAAGCACGTTGAGCGAGTGGATGGTTGTCTGGTTGCGGTATCCCGTTCCGGTGAGCTGGCAATCGCTGACGACTACGGTCGTGAGCGTGAGCGTTACAAGCTGCCGTATGGTGCTGTGATTTCGGTTAAAGAAGGTGACAAGGTCGACGCTGGCGCAATCGTGGCCAAGTGGGATCCGCACACTCACCCAATCGTTACCGAAATGAAAGGTACCGTGACCTACGTGGGCATGGAAGAAGGCATCACGATCAAGCGTCAGACTGACGAATTGACCGGTATGACCAACATTGAAGTACTCGACGCGAAAGATCGTCCCGCTGCCGGTAAAGACATCCGTCCTGCCGTTAAGATGGTCGATGACAACGGCAAGGACTTGTTGCTGCCAGGCACTGACGTAATCGCTCAGTACTTCCTGCCAGCTAACGCCCTGGTCGGTGTAGCGGATGGTGCGAAGATTGCGATCGGTGATGTTATCGCTCGTATCCCGCAAGAAACTTCGAAGACCCGTGACATCACCGGTGGTCTGCCGCGTGTTGCCGACTTGTTCGAAGCTCGTCGTCCGAAAGAAGCATCGATTCTGGCTGAAGTCAGCGGCACCATCGCGTTCGGTAAAGAGACTAAAGGCAAGCGCCGTCTGGTTATTACCCCGAACGACGGTAGCGATCCGTACGAAGAGCTGATTCCGAAGTGGCGTCACCTGAACGTCTTCGAAGGCGAACAGGTAAACCGCGGCGAAGTTATCTCCGACGGCCCGAGCGATCCACACGACATCCTGCGTCTGCTGGGTGTGAGTGCGCTGGCCAAGTACATCGTTAACGAGATCCAGGATGTTTATCGTCTGCAAGGCGTGAAGATCAACGATAAGCACATTGAGACCATCCTGCGTCAGATGCTGCGTAAAGTTGAAATCGCTGAATCCGGCGATTCCAGTTTCATCAAGGGCGACCAGATGGAACTGACTCACGTACTGGTAGAGAACGAGCGTCTGGCTGGCGACGAGAAATTCGTATCCAAGTTCACTCGTGTCCTGCTGGGTATCACCAAGGCGTCGTTGTCCACTGAGTCGTTCATCTCGGCGGCCTCTTTCCAGGAGACCACTCGCGTACTGACCGAAGCAGCGGTAACCGGCAAGCGCGATTACCTGCGCGGCCTGAAAGAAAACGTGGTCGTGGGTCGTCTGATCCCGGCTGGTACCGGTTTGGCTTACCACAGCGAGCGTAAGCGCCGCCGTGATGCTGACAAGCCGCTGCGCGTAAGCGCCAGTGAAGTGGAAGCTGCACTGACCGAAGCGCTGAACTCAAGCGGTAACTGAGTTCTGCAATAAATAAGTCTGGGCCCTGGCAGTCCCATTCGTCGGATCGAGGCAATTCTGCCCCGGTTCGACGAGAGGGGAGGTCGGGGCCTTGCCTTGACTGGGGGCAAGATCCTCTTTAGACTCTTGTACCCCTAAATTTGGCGGGAACTCGTTCCTGCCATTTTTGCTTTTCTTGCAAGACAATAGCGTCGCAAGACAACAGTGGAGCTAGTAGATGGCAACTATCAACCAGCTGGTACGTCAGCCGCGTAAGCGTATCGTCGAGAAATCCGACGTGCCTGCGCTGCAGAACTGCCCGCAACGTCGTGGCGTATGCACTCGCGTGTATACCACTACGCCGAAAAAACCTAACTCGGCACTGCGTAAAGTGTGCCGTGTGCGTCTGACCAACGGTTTCGAGGTTTCCTCGTACATCGGCGGTGAAGGCCACAACCTGCAAGAGCACAGCGTGGTGCTGATTCGTGGCGGTCGTGTAAAAGACTTGCCAGGTGTTCGTTATCACACCGTACGTGGCTCCTTGGATACTTCCGGCGTTAAAGGTCGTAACCAGGGTCGTTCGAAGTACGGTACCAAGAAGCCTAAGTAGTAGCGGCTTTTTGTAAAACTGAACCATCTTATTTTCTGAGTCGATAAGAGTAAGGTCGGAGGCGTCCCGAAAGGGCACTGATTCCGAGCGAACCTGAAGACCGTTTGAGGGCTTATCCATGCCAAGAAGACGCGTAGCAGCCAAGCGCGAAGTGCTTGACGATCCAAAATACGGAAGCCAAATCCTGGCCAAGTTCATGAACCACGTGATGGAAAGCGGCAAGAAAGCCGTTGCCGAGCGTATCGTTTATGGCGCGCTGGAAAAGGTTAAAGAACGCAAGAACAGCGACCCCCTGGAAATCTTCGAGAAAGCTCTCGACGCCATCGCTCCGCTGGTCGAAGTGAAGTCGCGCCGTGTGGGCGGCGCTACTTATCAGGTTCCGGTTGAAGTTCGTCCGTCCCGTCGTAACGCCCTGGCAATGCGCTGGTTGGTAGACTTCGCCCGTAAGCGTGGCGAGAAGTCTATGGCTCTGCGTTTGGCTGGCGAACTGTTGGACGCTGCTGAAGGTAAAGGTGCTGCTGTTAAGAAGCGTGAAGACGTGCACCGTATGGCTGAAGCTAACAAAGCTTTCTCGCACTACCGCTTCTAATCTTAGCTTCACTAATTTTGCGAGGGCTTTATGGCTCGTACTACTCCGATTAGCCGCTACCGTAACATCGGTATCGTTGCTCACGTGGATGCTGGTAAAACCACCACCACCGAGCGCGTACTGTTTTACACCGGCAAAAGTCACAAAATGGGCGAGGTGCATGATGGCGCCGCGACCACAGACTGGATGGTTCAGGAGCAGGAGCGTGGTATTACCATTACTTCTGCTGCTATTACCGCCTTCTGGAAAGGTTCTGAGAAGCAGTACAAAGACGAGCATCGCTTCAACGTAATCGATACCCCGGGCCACGTAGACTTCACCATTGAAGTTGAACGTTCCCTGCGCGTACTCGATGGCGCTGTCGTTGTGTTCTGTGGTACTTCGGGTGTTGAGCCTCAGTCGGAAACCGTATGGCGTCAAGCCAACAAATACGGCGTTCCACGTCTTGTTTACGTAAACAAGATGGACCGTGCTGGTGCCAACTTCCTGCGCGTGATCGGTCAGATCAAGCAGCGTCTGGGTCACACTCCGGTGCCAATCCAGCTGGCTATCGGTTCCGAGGACAACTTCCAGGGTCAGATCGATCTGATCAACATGGAAGCGGTCTACTGGAATGATTCCGACAAAGGTATGGTTCCTGTTCGTAAGCCTATCCCTGCTGAACTGCAGGAACTGGCTGACGAGTGGCGCAACAACATGGTTGAGGCTGCTGCCGAAGCCAGCGAAGAGCTGATGAACAAGTACCTCGAAGGTGAAGAGCTCACCAACGTGGAAATCAAGGCCGCTCTGCGTCAGCGTACTATCGCTGGTGAGATCGTCTTGGCTGTTTGCGGTTCCTCGTTCAAGAACAAGGGTGTTCCCCTGGTTCTCGATGCTGTGATCGACTACCTGCCTGCTCCAACCGACATTCCTGCTATCAAGGGTACCAACCCTGATAACGAGGAAGAGGAAATGGAGCGTCATGCAGACGACAGCGAGCCGTTCTCGGCCCTGGCGTTCAAGATCGCTACCGACCCATTCGTGGGTACCTTGACTTTTGTCCGCGTTTACTCGGGCGTGTTGGCGTCCGGCGACGGTGTGATCAACTCGGTTAAAGGTAAGAAAGAGCGCGTGGGTCGTATGGTGCAAATGCACGCAAACGCCCGTGAAGAGATCAAGGAAGTGCGCGCTGGTGACATCGCGGCCCTGATCGGCATGAAGGATGTCACCACTGGTGAGACTTTGTGCGACGCTGCTAAGCCAATCATCCTGGTTCGCATGGACTTCCCGGAGCCGGTTATTTCGGTTGCCGTAGAGCCTAAGACCAAGGATGACCAGGAAAAAATGGGTATCGCTTTGGGCAAGCTTGCTCAGGAAGATCCATCTTTCCGCGTTAAGACTGATGAAGAGACTGGTCAAACGATCATCTCTGGCATGGGCGAGCTGCACCTGGACATCCTGGTTGACCGGATGCGCCGTGAGTTTAACGTCGAAGCCAACATCGGTAAGCCTCAGGTTTCCTATCGTGAGCGCATCACGAAAAACTGTGAAATCGAAGGCAAGTTCGTTCGTCAGTCCGGTGGTCGTGGTCAGTTCGGTCACTGCTGGATCCGTTTTGCTCCTGCTGACGAAGGTCAGGAAGGTCTGCAATTCGTGAACGAAGTAGTGGGTGGTGTTGTTCCTAAGGAATACATCCCTGCTATCCAGAAGGGTATCGAAGAGCAGATGAAGAACGGTGTTGTTGCCGGCTATCCGCTGATCGGCCTGAAAGCAACCGTTTTTGACGGTTCTTACCACGACGTCGACTCCAACGAGATGGCGTTTAAGGTGGCTGCTTCCATGGCAACCAAGCAACTGGCCCAAAAGGGCGGTGGTGAGTTGCTTGAGCCAATCATGGCGGTAGAAGTTGTTACACCTGAAGACTATATGGGTGATGTCATGGGCGACCTTAACCGTCGTCGCGGCATGATCTTGGGTATGGAAGACACGGTTTCCGGCAAAGTGATTCGCGCCGAGGTTCCGTTGGGTGAGATGTTCGGTTATGCGACCGACGTTCGCTCCATGTCCCAGGGTCGCGCAAGCTACTCTATGGAATTCAAAAAATACAACACAGCTCCGGCGCACATCGCTGAAACTGTATCTAAAAAACAAGGCTGATTCAGTCCTTTAGGCAAGGAGTTAATTGTCGTGGCTAAAGAAAAATTTGATCGTTCCCTACCGCACGTCAACGTTGGCACCATCGGTCACGTTGACCACGGTAAAACCACTCTGACTGCTGCTCTGACTCGCGTTTGCTCCGAAGTGTTCGGTTCCGCAATCGTTGATTTCGATAAAATCGACAGCGCACCAGAAGAAAAAGCTCGTGGTATCACCATCAACACCGCGCACGTTGAATACAACTCGCTGATCCGTCACTACGCTCACGTTGACTGCCCAGGTCACGCTGACTATGTGAAGAACATGATCACCGGTGCTGCTCAGATGGACGGTGCAATCCTGGTTTGCTCGGCCGCTGATGGTCCGATGCCGCAAACCCGTGAGCACATCCTGCTGTCCCGTCAGGTTGGCGTTCCGTACATCGTGGTTTACCTGAACAAGGCTGACCTGGTAGACGACGCTGAGCTGCTGGAACTGGTTGAGATGGAAGTGCGCGATCTGCTGAGCACTTACGACTTCCCAGGTGACGACACTCCGATCATCATCGGTTCTGCTCGTATGGCTCTGGAAGGCAAAGACGACAACGAAATGGGCACCACGTCCGTTCGTAAACTGGTTGAGACTCTGGACAGCTACATCCCAGATCCAGTTCGTGTTATCGACAAGCCGTTCCTGATGCCAATCGAAGACGTATTCTCGATCTCCGGTCGTGGTACTGTTGTGACTGGTCGTATCGAGCGCGGTATCGTTAAGGTTCAAGATCCACTGGAAATCGTTGGTCTGCGTGACACTACCGTCACCACCTGCACCGGTGTTGAAATGTTCCGTAAGCTGCTCGACGAAGGTCGTGCGGGCGAGAACTGCGGCGTTCTGCTGCGTGGTACCAAGCGTGACGACGTTGAGCGTGGCCAGGTTCTGGTTAAGCCGGGTTCGGTTAAGCCGCACACCAAGTTCGAAGCTGAAGTGTACGTGCTGAGCAAAGAAGAAGGCGGTCGTCACACTCCGTTCTTCAAAGGCTACCGTCCACAGTTCTACTTCCGTACTACCGACGTTACTGGTAACTGCGAACTGCCGGAAGGCGTAGAAATGGTAATGCCAGGCGACAACATCAAAATGGTTGTCACCCTGATCAAAACCATCGCTATGGAAGACGGTCTGCGCTTCGCAATCCGTGAAGGCGGCCGTACCGTTGGTGCTGGCGTTGTAGCTAAAATCATCGAGTAATTATCTCTTCTGAGATAGCTCTGATGTTTTGAGGAGGCCCCCGCTTAGCGGGGGCCTTTTTTATTGGGTTGACACCCATCTGGGCCGTCTATAGAATTGCGCCTCCTTTTAACGGGCGTATTGCGCTCGGTGGGAATAGCAGCCGGAGTCTGAAATCCAATGCAAAATCAGCAAATCCGTATCAGGTTGAAGGCTTTTGACCATCGCCTGATCGACCAATCCACCCAGGAAATCGTGGAAACCGCGAAACGTACTGGTGCTCAAGTGCGTGGTCCAATTCCACTGCCTACCCGTAAAGAGCGGTTCACCGTTCTGGTCTCCCCGCACGTCAACAAAGACGCGCGTGACCAGTACGAGATCCGTACTCATAAGCGCGTACTGGACATCGTCCAGCCAACGGATAAAACCGTTGATGCACTTATGAAGCTTGATCTGGCGGCCGGTGTGGAAGTTCAGATCAGCCTCGGCTAAGACTTGGGTCTTAGTCGTGTAACGCTCTGAAATGGGCGGCCATAGCGGGTGAAAGCCCCGTACACTCATGAGGTTTACAACATGACTATTGGTGTAGTCGGTCGTAAATGCGGTATGACCCGTATTTTCACCGAAGAAGGTGTCTCCATTCCGGTTACGGTCATTGAGATCGAACCGAATCGCGTCACCCAGTTCAAAACTGAAGAGACCGATGGCTATCGTGCAGTGCAAGTCACTGTCGGCGAGCGTCGTGCTTCGCGCGTGACTGCTGCTCAAGCAGGTCACTTCGCTAAAGCAAACGTTGCAGCTGGTCGCACTGTTATGGAGTTCCGTCTTGAAGATGGCGACTACCAGGCTGGCGATCTGATCAACGCTGAAATCTTTGCCGCTGGTCAACTGGTTGATGTAACCGGTCAGTCCAAAGGTAAAGGCTTCCAGGGTACGATCAAGCGTTGGAATTTCCGTGGTCAAGATAACACTCACGGTAACTCCGTCTCCCACCGCGTCCCGGGCTCTATTGGCCAGTGCCAGACTCCTGGTCGTGTATTCAAGGGCAAAAAAATGTCCGGTCATATGGGCGCTGAGCGCGTGACCGTGCAGTCCCTCGAAGTAGTGCGCGTCGACGCTGAACGCAATCTGTTGTTGGTCAAGGGTGCTGTTCCTGGCGCTACTGGCGGCAACCTGGTTGTACGTCCAGCGGCCAAGGCTCGCGGTTAAGGGGAAGCTGACATGCAATTAAATGTAAATGACGCTCAAGCGATCGAAGTTTCCGAACTGACATTTGGCGGCGAATTCAACGAGACGCTCGTTCACCAAGCAGTCGTGGCCTACATGGCCGGCGGCCGTCAAGGTAGCAAGCAGCAAAAGACCCGTTCCGACGTTCGTGGTGGCGGTAAGCGCCCATGGCGTCAGAAAGGCACTGGCCGTGCTCGTGCCGGTACTATCCGTAGCCCAATCTGGCGTGGCGGCGGTACCACTTTCGCAGCTCGTCCACAGGATCACACTCAGAAGCTCAACAAGAAGATGTACCGCGCAGCTCTGCGCTCCATCCTTGCTGAGCTCGTGCGTACTGATCGTCTGGTCGTGGTTCAGGACTTCGCTGTTGAAAGTCCAAAAACCAAAGATCTGCTGGGCAAACTGAACAACATGAGCCTGACCGATGTTTTGATCGTGTCTGAAGCTGTTGATCAGAACCTGTACCTGGCTGCTCGCAACCTGCCACACGTTGATGTACGTGACGTGCAAGGTTCCGATCCAGTTAGTCTGATCGCATACGACAAGGTGTTGATCACCGTGTCGGCCGTGAAGAAATTCGAGGAGCTGCTGGGATGAACCAGGAACGCGTATTTAAAGTTCTGCTTGGCCCGCACGTTTCCGAAAAGGCTACGGTTCTGGCTGACAAGAAAGGCCAGTTCGTTTTCAAGGTTGCAACTGACGCAACCAAGCTGGAAATCAAGAAGGCCGTCGAAAGCCTGTTCAGCGTGAAAGTAGAGCGTGTTACTACCCTGAATGTTCTGGGTAAGAGCAAGCGCACTGCTCGCGGTCTGGGCAAGCGTAATGACTGGAAGAAGGCAGTTATCTCCCTTCAGCCAGGCCAAGATCTCGATTTCAGCAGCAGTGCTGAGTAAGGAAGGGGTGCATCATGGCAATCGTTAAATGCAAACCGACTTCCCCTGGCCGCCGTTTTGTGGTCAAGGTGGTCAACCAGGAGCTGCATAAAGGCGCTCCTCACGCACCGCTGCTCGAGAAAAAATCGAAGACTGGTGGTCGTAACAACAATGGTCGTATTACCACTCGTCACATCGGTGGTGGCCATAAGCAGCATTATCGTTTGGTCGACTTCCGTCGCAACGACAAAGATGGCATCACTGCCACTGTTGAGCGTATCGAATACGATCCAAACCGTACTGCTCACATCGCTCTGCTGCTGTACGCAGATGGCGAGCGTCGCTACATCATCGCACCTAAAGGTGTGAGTGCTGGCGACCAGCTGATCGCAGGTGCCTTGGCGCCGATCAAGCCGGGCAACGCTCTGCAGCTGCGTAACATTCCAGTTGGTAGCACCGTACACGGCATCGAATTGAAGCCAGGTAAAGGCGCGCAAATCGCTCGTTCCGCTGGTGCTTCGGCTCAGCTGATCGCTCGTGAAGGTGTCTACGTGACCCTGCGTCTGCGTTCTGGTGAGATGCGTAAAGTTCTGGCTGAATGCCGCGCGACCCTAGGTGAAGTCTCGAACTCCGAGCACAGCCTGCGTTCGCTGGGTAAAGCTGGTGCCAAGCGCTGGCGTGGCGTTCGCCCAACCGTTCGTGGTGTTGCCATGAACCCGGTTGACCACCCACACGGTGGTGGTGAAGGTCGTACCTCTGGTGGTCGTCATCCGGTATCGCCATGGGGCTTCCCGACTAAGGGCGCGAAGACTCGTGGTAATAAGCGTACCGACAAAATGATCGTCCGTCGTCGCAAGTAAATAGAGGGATACGACAGTGCCACGTTCTCTGAAAAAAGGTCCTTTTATTGATCTTCACCTACTGAAGAAGATCGAAGTGGCGGCGGAAAAGAACGATCGCAAACCGGTGAAAACCTGGTCGCGTCGTTCGATGATCCTGCCACAAATGGTCGGTCTGACCATCGCTGTACACAACGGTCGCTTGCACGTCCCAGTTCTCGTGAACGAAGACATGGTCGGCCACAAACTAGGCGAGTTTGCCGGTACCCGCACTTATCGTGGGCACGTGGCAGACAAGAAAGCCAAGCGTTAAGGGGTTAGGAAATGGAAGTAGCCGCTAAGTTGTCGGGCGCTCGAATCTCCGCCCAGAAAGCCCGCTTGGTCGCCGACCAGATCCGCGGGAAGAAGGTGGGCGAAGCGCTCAACCTGTTGGCTTTCAGCAGTAAGAAAGCCGCCGAGATCATGAAGAAAGTGCTGGAGTCGGCCGTAGCCAACGCCGAGCATAACGAAGGCGCAGACGTTGATGACCTGAAGGTCAGCACCGTTTTCGTCAACGAAGGGCGTTCGCTGAAGCGCATCATGCCACGTGCCAAAGGCCGTGCTGATCGCATCGTCAAGCGGTCTTGCCATATCACTGTCAAGGTTGCTGACAAGTAACGGAGTCGAAGAGATGGGTCAGAAAGTACATCCCATTGGCATTCGCCTGGGAATCGTCAAGGAGCACACCTCCGTCTGGTACGCAGACGGTCGGACTTATGCGGACTATTTGTTCGCTGATCTGAAGGTGCGTGAGTATCTCCAAGACAAACTAAAAAGCGCGTCCGTAAGCCGTATCGATATCCATCGTCCGGCACAAACTGCACGTATCACCATCCACACCGCTCGTCCAGGTATCGTTATCGGGAAGAAAGGTGAAGATGTTGAGAAACTGCGTCAGGACCTGACCAAGCAAATGGGTGTGCCTGTGCACATCAATATCGAAGAGATCCGTAAGCCGGAGCTCGACGGTATGCTGGTTGCGCAGAGCGTAGCTCAGCAGCTGGAGCGTCGCGTAATGTTCCGTCGCGCTATGAAACGCGCCGTACAGAACGCCATGCGCATTGGTGCCAAAGGCATCAAAATCCAAGTGAGCGGTCGTCTCGGCGGTGCTGAAATCGCACGTACTGAATGGTATCGCGAAGGTCGTGTGCCACTGCACACCCTGCGTGCCGACATCGACTATGCCAACTACGAAGCTCACACCACTTATGGTGTGATCGGTGTAAAGGTTTGGATCTTCAAAGGCGAAGTAATTGGTGGTCGCCAAGAAGAACTGAAACCACAAGCACCAGCGCCTCGTAAAAAAGCTGCTAAGTAAGGGGTACGCCAAATGTTGCAACCAAAGCGTACGAAGTTCCGCAAGCAGATGACAGGCCACAACCGTGGTCTGGCTCAGCGCGGTAGCAAAGTCAGCTTCGGCGAGTTCGCGCTGAAGTCTGTAGCTCGTGGTCGTCTCACCGCTCGTCAGATCGAGTCAGCGCGTCGTGCACTGACCCGTCACGTTAAACGTGGCGGCAAGATCTGGATCCGTGTATTCCCGGACAAGCCGATCTCCAAAAAGCCCCTCGAAGTTCGGATGGGTAAAGGTAAGGGTAACGTGGAATACTGGGTAGCCCAGATTCAGCCAGGCAAAGTCCTGTATGAAATCGAGGGTGTAACTGAAGAGCTGGCGCGTGAGGCTTTTGCCCTGGCTGCTGCAAAGCTGCCGCTCGCCACCGCCTTTGTTAAACGGACGGTGATGTGATGAAAGCGAATGAACTTCGTGAAAAATCCGCACAGCAGCTGAACGAGCAACTGCTCGGCCTGCTGCGCGACCAGTTCAATCTGCGTATGCAGAAAGCAACTGGCCAGTTGGGGCAGTCTCATCTGCTCTCGCAAGTTAAGCGTGACATTGCTCGCGTGAAGACTGTGCTCAACCAGCAGGCAGGTAAGTGATCATGGCTGAAGCCGAAAAGACTGTCCGTACGCTGACTGGCCGTGTTGTCAGCGACAAGATGGACAAAACCATCACCGTTTTGATCGAGCGTCGCGTTAAGCACCCGATCTACGGTAAATATGTTAAGCGTTCGACTAAGCTGCACGCGCACGACGAAACCAATCAGTGCCACATCGGCGACAAGGTCACTATTCGTGAAACTCGTCCGCTGGCCAAGACCAAGTCTTGGGCGCTGGTTGATGTTCTCGAACGCGCTGTGGAAGTCTAAGGACTAGGGGTCGGAGAAATTATATGATTCAGACTCAATCCATGCTCGATGTGGCCGATAACAGCGGCGCTCGCCGTGTTATGTGCATCAAGGTGCTGGGTGGCTCCCATCGTCGTTACGCTGGTATCGGTGACATCATCAAAGTTACCGTGAAGGAAGCAATTCCTCGCGGTAAGGTGAAAAAAGGCCAAGTGATGACTGCTGTTGTAGTCCGCACTCGTCACGGTGTACGCCGTGCAGACGGCTCTATTATCCGCTTTGATGGCAACGCTGCTGTTCTTCTGAACAACAAGCAAGAGCCGATCGGCACCCGTATCTTTGGGCCAGTGACGCGTGAACTTCGTACTGAGAAGTTCATGAAGATCGTCTCGCTCGCCCCAGAAGTGCTGTAAGGAGATCCGACATGCAAAAGATTCGTCGTGACGACGAGATCATCGTGATCGCCGGCAAAGACAAAGGTAAGCGCGGTAAGGTTCTTAAGGTTCTCGCTAATAACCGTCTGGTTATTGGTGGTCTGAACCTGGTTAAGCGCCATACCAAGCCTAACCCTATGTCGGGCGTGCAGGGCGGTATCGTCGAAAAAGAAGCTCCTCTGGACGCTTCTAACGTCGCCATTTTCAACGGCGAAACCAACAAGGCTGACCGCGTTGGTTTTAAAGTAGAAGATGGCAAGAAAATTCGTGTCTTCAAGTCGACCCAAAAAGCGGTTGATGCTTGAACACTGCTAGGTAGAAGACCATGGCACGACTAAAAGAGATTTACTGGAAAGAAATCGCACCGAAGCTTAAGGAAGAACTTAAGCTCTCGAACGTGATGGAAGTTCCACGCGTTACCAAAATCACCCTGAACATGGGTTTGGGCGAAGCGGTCGGTGACAAAAAAGTCATCGAGCACGCTGTTGCTGACCTGGAAAAGATCACCGGTCAAAAAGTCGTTGTGACTTACGCTCGGAAATCCATCGCTGGCTTTAAAGTCCGTGAAGGTTGGCCGATCGGCGTCAAAGTGACTCTGCGCCGTGAGCGTATGTACGAATTCCTGGATCGTCTGCTGTCGATCTCCCTGCCTCGGGTTCGCGACTTCCGCGGCCTGAATGCCAAGTCCTTCGATGGTCGTGGTAACTACAGCATGGGCGTGAAAGAGCAGATCATCTTCCCGGAAATCGACTACGACAAGATCGATGCTCTCCGCGGTCTGGACATCACCCTGACCACCACTGCCAAGAACGATGATGAAGGTCGCGCTCTGTTGCGTGCTTTCAAATTCCCGTTCCGCAACTGATTGGAGTAGGACCATGGCCAAGATGAGCATGAAAAACCGCGAGCTGAAGCGTCAGCTCACGGTTGCCAAGTACGCCAAGAAGCGTGCAGCACTGAAAGCAATCATCGTTGATCTGAACGCAAGTCCAGAAGCGCGTTGGGAAGCTACAGTTGCTTTGCAGAAGCAGCCACGTGACGCAAGCGCTTCGCGCATGCGTAACCGCTGCCGCCTGACCGGTCGTCCACACGGCGTTTACCGCAAGTTCGGCCTCGGCCGTAACAAACTGCGTGAAGCGGCAATGCGTGGTGACGTACCAGGTCTGGTTAAAGCTAGCTGGTAAGTACTTTCAGCGTCTAGGGGGTCTGCATCGCAAGATACTGACCGCCGGTGACCTTGAATCTGGAACAAGCCCCTTTTGGGGCTTGTTTCATTTCCTGAGTGTGTCTAAAATACGCGGCTCGCCTGAGCCCGTGTTTTTTACGCTCGGAGATTCTCGGCGACATATGTAGCCGCAAGGCTAATTTTTTTGTATTAGGAGCGTCTAGCCCATGAGTATGCAGGACCCGTTAGCGGACATGCTAACTCGTATCCGTAATGCCCAGATGGCTGAAAAGTCCGTCGTAAGCATGCCATCTTCCAAGTTGAAGGTAGCTGTTGCCAAAGTCCTGAAAGACGAAGGCTACATTGCGGGTTATCAGATCAGCAGCGAAACCAAGCCACTGCTGTCCATCGAGCTGAAGTACTTCGAAGGCCGTTCGGTCATCGAGGAAGTGAAGCGCGTTAGCCGTCCAGGCCTGCGTCAGTACAAGTCCGCTGAAGATCTGCCGAAAGTTCGTGGCGGTCTTGGCGTGTCTATCGTCTCCACCAACAAAGGTGTGATGACGGATCGTGCTGCGCGCGCTGCCGGTGTCGGCGGCGAAGTTCTTTGCACTGTGTTCTAAGGGGGGATAAGCATGTCTCGCGTCGCTAAGAACCCCGTTAAGCTGCCAGCCGGTGTCGAAGTCAAATTCGCAGGCCAACAGCTTTCGGTGAAGGGTGCCAAGGGCACTCTTGAACTGAACATCCATTCGTCCGTTGAGATCGTTGAAGAAGCTGGTGAGCTGCGTTTCGCTGCTCGCAATGGCGATCAACAAACTCGCGCAATGGCCGGTACCACGCGTGCGTTGGTAAACAACATGGTCCAAGGCGTAAGCCAAGGCTTCGAGCGCAAGCTCCAGCTGGTCGGTGTTGGTTACAAAGCGCAAGCAAAAGGCACGGTTTTGAACCTTGCCCTTGGCTTCTCGCACCCAGTGGATTACGAACTGCCGGAAGGCATCACCGCTGAGACCCCTAGCCAAACCGATATCCTGATCAAGGGTATTGATAAGCAGCTGGTAGGTCAGGTGGCCGCTGAGATCCGCGACTTCCGTCCACCAGAGCCTTACAAAGGCAAAGGTGTGCGCTACGCGGACGAAGTCGTCCGTCGTAAAGAAGCCAAGAAGAAGTAGGGCATAGCAAATGACCGACAAAAAAGTTACTCGACTGCGTCGCGCTCGCAAAGCACGCCTGAAAATGCACGAACTCGAAGTCGTGCGTCTCTGCGTGTACCGCTCGTCGCAGCACATCTACGCCCAGGTCATCTCGGCCGACGGCAACCAAGTCCTGGCAAGCGCCTCGACTTTGGATAAAGAACTGCGTGATGGTGCCACTGGCAACATCGACGCGGCCACTAAGGTTGGCCAGCTGGTCGCTACGCGTGCTAAGGCCGCGGGCGTCTCGCAAGTGGCTTTCGACCGCTCTGGCTTCAAGTACCACGGCCGCGTGAAAGCGCTGGCTGATGCTGCTCGTGAAGCTGGGCTGGAGTTCTAAGTTATGTCAAATAACGACCAAAAGCGCGACGAAGGCTACATTGAGAAGCTGGTTCAAGTTAACCGCGTAGCTAAAACCGTTAAAGGCGGCCGTATCTTCACTTTCACTGCGTTGACCGTGGTAGGTGATGGTAAAGGGCGCGTTGGCTTCGGCCGTGGCAAGTCACGTGAAGTGCCTGCTGCGATCCAGAAGGCAATGGAAGCTGCTCGTCGCAACATGATCCAAGTTGATTTGAACGGTACCACTCTGCAGTACGCAATGAAGTCCGCCCATGGCGCTTCGAAGGTGTACATGCAGCCTGCCTCTGAAGGTACCGGTATCATCGCTGGCGGCGCTATGCGTGCTGTCCTCGAAGTTGCTGGTGTTCAGAACGTTCTGGCCAAGTGCTACGGCTCGACTAACCCTGTAAACGTGGTTCACGCCACTTTCAAAGGTTTGAAAGCCATGCAATCTCCTGAGTCCATCGCTGCTAAGCGTGGTCTGACTGTCAAGGAGATCTTCTGATCATGGCTACCGTTAAAGTAACGCTGATCAAAAGCATGACCGGCCGCATTCCTAACCACAAACTGTGTGTTAAAGGTTTGGGTCTGCGTCGCATCGGTCACACTGTAGAAGTCCAGGATACTCCCGAGAATCGCGGGATGATCAATAAGGCTTACTACATGCTGCGTGTAGAGGGTTAATCGATGAAACTCAATGATCTGAGTCCAGCGCCGGGCTCCCGTCGCGAAAAGCATCGTCCGGGCCGTGGTATCGGTAGCGGTTTGGGTAAGACTGGTGGCCGTGGTCACAAAGGTCAAACCTCCCGCTCCGGTGGCACCATTGCTCCAGGCTTTGAAGGCGGTCAACAGCCGCTGCATCGTCGCCTGCCTAAGTTCGGTTTCGTATCCCTGAAAGCTATGGATCGCGCAGAAGTGCGTCTGTCCGAGCTGGCTAAAGTGGAAGGCGACATCGTTACTGTGCAGACCCTGAAAGATGCCAACGTGATCAACGTCAACGTACAGCGTGTGAAAATCATGCTGTCCGGTGAAGTGACTCGCGCTGTCACTATCGGCAAGGGAATCGGCGCCACCAAAGGTGCGCGTTCGGCTATCGAAGCAGCTGGCGGCAAGTTCGAGGAATAAATGGCTAAGCAAGGTGCTCTCTCAGCGCTCGGCAAAGGCGGTATGTCTGAACTTTGGGCTCGTCTGCGTTTTCTGTTCCTGGCGATTATCGTCTACCGAATAGGCGCACACATCCCGGTTCCAGGTATCAACCCGGACCGACTCGCAGACCTGTTTCGACAGAATGAGGGGACCATTCTTAGCTTGTTCAATATGTTTTCCGGCGGCGCGCTGGAGCGGATGAGCATCTTTGCACTGGGGATCATGCCGTATATCTCGGCATCGATCATCATGCAGTTGATGACCGCCGTCAGCCCGCAGCTGGAGCAGTTGAAGAAGGAAGGTGAAGCTGGCCGTCGCAAGATTAGCCAGTACACCCGCTACGGCACTGTTGCTCTCGCTCTGGTTCAGGCTATCGGCATGTCCGTTGGCCTGGCTGGGCAGGGCGTTGCGTTCACTGGTGACTTTGGCTTCCATTTCGTCGCGGTATCCACATTTGTGGCTGGTGCGATGTTCATGATGTGGCTGGGTGAGCAGATTACTGAGCGCGGTGTTGGTAACGGTATCTCGATGTTGATTTTCGCAGGTATCGTCGCCGGTCTTCCGAGAGCGATTGGGCAGTCTTTCGAGTCTGCACGTCAGGGTGATATCAATATCTTCGCCCTAGTTGCTATCGGTTTGCTGGCAGTAGCGATTATCGGTTTTGTGGTGTTCATTGAGCGTGGCCAGCGTCGTATTGCTGTTCACTACGCCAAGCGTCAGCAGGGCCGTAAGGTCTTTGCTGCGCAGACTAGCCACTTGCCGCTGAAAGTGAATATGGCCGGTGTTATTCCGGCAATTTTCGCGAGCAGCATTTTGCTGTTTCCGGCTTCGTTGGGTACCTGGTTTGGCCAGTCTGAAAATATGGGCTGGCTGCAGGACCTCTCTCAGTCGATCGCTCCTGGTCAGCCGTTGAATATTCTGCTGTTTAGTGCAGGGATTATTTTCTTCTGCTTCTTCTATACGGCGTTGATGTTCAATCCGAAAGACGTAGCGGAAAACCTGAAGAAGTCCGGTGCCTTTATTCCGGGTATCCGTCCAGGTGAGCAGTCTGCGCGCTACATTGATGGCGTTCTGACTCGTTTGACCCTGTTCGGTGCTCTATATATGACGGCCGTCTGCCTGTTGCCCCAGTTCCTTGTGGTTGCAGCAAACGTTCCGTTCTACCTTGGCGGGACCTCGTTGCTGATCGTGGTCGTGGTTGTGATGGACTTCATGTCCCAAGTACAATCGCACCTCGTTTCGCACCAGTACGAATCCCTGATGAAGAAAGCCAACCTGAAGGGTTACGGCAGCGGCATGTTGCGCTGAGTACCCATAAGGTTCGAGGAGTTGGTGATGAAAGTTCGTGCATCGGTGAAAAAGCTGTGCCGTAACTGCAAGATTATTCGCCGCGAAGGTGTTGTTCGAGTAATTTGCAGCGCGGAACCGCGTCACAAACAGCGCCAAGGCTGAGTGTGATCCGCTTGAAGCCCGGCAGCTAGTGCGCTGCCGGGTTGATTATTTGTTATTACAGCGATATTATCTCGCGCCCTATTTCTTGGCTTCCGGGGCGTAGGTAGCTGTCAATTGGAGTCCCACTGAATGGCCCGTATTGCAGGCGTTAACATTCCAGATAACAAGCACACTGTTATCTCGCTGACCTACATCTATGGTGTTGGTCGCACTACTGCGCAGAAAATTTGCGCAGACACTGGGGTAAACCCAGCCGCTAAGATCAAGGATCTGAGCGACGAGCAGATTGAGCTGTTGCGTGGCGAAGTGGCGAAGTTCACCACTGAAGGTGACCTGCGTCGCGAAATCAACATGAAAATCAAGCGTTTGATGGACCTCGGTTGCTACCGTGGTCTGCGTCATCGTCGTGGTCTTCCAGTACGCGGTCAGCGTACCAAGACTAACGCGCGTACCCGTAAAGGTCCGCGTAAGCCGATCCGCAAGTAATCGCCCACGCGAATCGACAGGAAATTAATCATGGCAAAACCTGCTGCTCGTCCTCGTAAAAAAGTTAAAAAGACAGTGGTTGATGGCATCGCCCACATCCATGCATCTTTTAACAACACAATCGTGACCATCACCGACCGTCAAGGTAACGCGCTTTCTTGGGCTACCTCCGGTGGTTCGGGTTTCCGCGGTTCCCGCAAGTCCACCCCGTTTGCTGCTCAAGTAGCTGCTGAACGTGCTGGTCAAGCTGCGCTGGAATATGGCCTGAAAAACCTCGACGTTAACGTCAAAGGTCCAGGTCCAGGTCGTGAGTCTGCTGTCCGTGCTTTGAACGGCTGTGGCTATAAGATCGCCAGCATCACCGACGTGACGCCAATCCCGCACAACGGGTGCCGTCCGCCGAAGAAGCGCCGCGTGTAATCCAGGAGATTGTAAAGAATGGCTCGTTACATTGGTCCAAAATGCAAACTCGCTCGTCGCGAAGGCACCGATCTCTTCCTGAAGAGCGGCGTGCGCGCGATCGAATCGAAGTGCAACATTGAAGCAGCACCTGGTATCCACGGCCAACGCCGCGGTCGCCAGTCCGATTACGGCACCCAACTGCGTGAAAAGCAGAAGGTTCGTCGTATCTACGGCGTTCTCGAGCGTCAGTTCAGCGGCTACTACAAAGAAGCTGCTGGCAAGAAAGGTGCAACTGGTGAAAACCTGCTGCAACTGCTCGAATGCCGTCTGGACAACGTTGTATACCGTATGGGCTTTGGTTCGACTCGTGCCGAATCCCGTCAGCTGGTATCGCACAAGTCGATCAGCGTTAACGGTCAGACCGTAAACGTTCCGTCTTATCAGGTTCGTGCTGGTGACGTGGTCGCAGTTCGCGAGAAAGCAAAAAACCAACTTCGCATTGTCCAAGCTCTCGATCTGTGTGCCCAACGTGGCCGCGTAGAATGGGTAGAAGTAGACACTGAGAAGAAGTCGGGCGTTTTCAAGAACGTTCCTGCTCGCAGTGATCTGTCCGCCGACATCAACGAAAGCCTGATTGTCGAGCTCTACTCCAAGTAAGGGCTAGAAAATAGGTGCATCCATGCAGATTTCGGTAAATGAGTTCCTGACACCCCGCCACATTGATGTGCAGGTTGTCAGTCCAACCCGCGCCAAGATCACACTCGAGCCTCTCGAGCGTGGTTTTGGCCACACCCTGGGCAACGCGCTGCGCCGCATCCTGTTGTCCTCAATGCCCGGCTGTGCAGTAGTCGAGGCCGAGATTGACGGTGTGCTCCACGAGTACAGCGCCATCGAAGGTGTACAGGAAGACGTAATTGAAATCCTGTTGAACCTTAAAGGTCTGGCTATCAAGCTGCACGGCCGTGACGAAGTTACGCTGACCTTGTCGAAGAAGGGTTCGGGGGTGGTTACCGCTGCCGATATTCAGCTGGATCATGATGTCGAGATCGTTAATCCCGATCACGTAATCGCTAACCTGGCGTCTAACGGCGCCCTGAACATGAAGCTCACTGTAGCTCGTGGTCGTGGTTATGAACCGGCCGACTCGCGTCAGAGCGATGAAGACGAAAGCCGCAGCATTGGTCGCTTGCAGCTCGACTCTTCGTTCAGCCCGGTTCGCCGTATCGCATACGTGGTGGAAAACGCCCGTGTCGAACAGCGTACTAACCTGGACAAGCTGGTTATTGATCTGGAAACCAACGGTACTCTGGATCCTGAAGAGGCTATCCGCCGCGCTGCAACCATTCTGCAACAGCAGTTGGCTGCGTTCGTCGACCTCAAAGGTGACAGCGAACCAGTGGTAATCGAGCAGGAAGACGAGATCGATCCGATCCTGCTTCGCCCGGTTGACGATCTGGAACTGACTGTACGTTCGGCTAACTGCCTTAAGGCGGAAAACATTTACTACATCGGCGACCTGATTCAGCGTACCGAAGTAGAACTGTTGAAGACTCCGAACCTGGGCAAGAAATCCTTGACTGAAATCAAGGACGTTCTGGCCTCCCGCGGTCTGTCCCTCGGCATGCGCCTCGACAACTGGCCGCCTGCAAGTCTTAAGAAGGACGACAAGGCGACTGCCTGATCGTCGTAATCACCGAACGTGAGTTTGGTAAGGAATGAACCATGCGTCATCGTAAAAGTGGTCGTCACCTGAGCCGTACCAGCTCGCACCGCAAGGCCATGTTTCAAAACATGGCGGTGTCGCTGTTCGAGCACGAGCTGATCAAAACTACACTGCCGAAAGCTAAAGAACTGCGTCGCGTTTGCTGAGCCGCTGATTACTTTGGCTAAGACAGACAGCCTGGCTAACCGCCGTCTGGCTTTCGACCGTACTCGTTCGAAAGCTATCGTTGGTAAGCTCTTCAACGACCTGGGCAAGCGTTACGCTACCCGTGAGGGTGGCTACCTGCGCATCCTCAAGTGCGGTTTCCGCGCTGGTGACAACGCGCCTATGGCGTACGTTGAGTTGGTTGATCGTGCTACTGCCGGCGAAGCTGTAAGCGCCGAGTAAGACGACAAGCTGTAACAAAGAACCGGGCCTAGTGCCCGGTTTTTTGTGCGCGTAACAAAAGCGCGATTTGTACAAGTTTTCGGGGTAGGGGCTTGGCACTATGCTGTTGAGGTTGTTGGTAGTAATTTTCTATTGATGCGTGAAATTTAATGAATTTGTACGTGTCATGTTGCTGATCAATAATCCTCCCAAGCCGATTAGCCGGCAGTTCTAAGTCCGACCTGAGGAAAATTGAGCATGAGCCAGAATAAAATCCTTACTACCGCCAGCGGTGCTCCCGTTGCAGATAACCAGAATTCCCGTTCTGCTGGCCCGCGTGGCCCGCTGTTGCTCGACGATTTCCATCTGATCGAGAAGCTCGCTCACTTCAACCGTGAAAACATTCCTGAGCGCCGCGTACACGCCAAAGGGTCGGGTGCCTACGGAACGTTTACAGTCACCCAAGACATCACTCAGTACACAAGCGCCAAGCTGTTTGAATCTGTGGGTAAGCAGACCCCGACCTTCCTGCGCTTCTCAACTGTGGGAGGTGAGCGTGGTTCTGCTGATACTGAGCGCGACCCACGTGGTTTTGCCTTGAAGTTCTACACTGAGGAAGGCAACTGGGACATCGTGGGGAACAACACTCCGGTGTTCTTCATTCGCGATCCGCTGAAATTCCCTGACTTCATTCACACTCAGAAGCGTCTGCCGCAAAGCAATCTCAAAAGCGCACAGATGATGTGGGACTTTTGGTCGCACTCCCCTGAGGCGCTGCACCAAGTGACCATCTTGTTTTCGGACCGTGGCATTCCAGACGGCTACCGTCACATGCACGGCTTTGGCAGCCACACTTACAGCCTGATCAATGCTAATGGTGAGCGTCACTGGGTGAAATGGCACTACAAAACCAAGCAGGGGATCAAGAATCTGGCTCCAGCCGATGCTGCACGCTTGGCCGGTTCCGACCCCGATTACGCCCAGCGTGATCTGTTCGGTGCGATCGAGCGCGGTGATTTCCCGAAATGGCGCGTCTGCATCCAGATCATGACTGAAGCCCAGGCTAACGCTCACTACGAGAATCCTTTCGACGTGACCAAAACCTGGTCGCAGAAGGAATTTCCGTTGATCGAAGTTGGTGAGCTTGAGCTCAATCGCAACCCGCAAAACTACTTTGCTGAAGTTGAGCAGGCAGCATTCGGCCCGAGCAATATGGTCCCAGGTGTTGGCCTGTCCCCAGACCGCATGCTGCAAGGTCGGGTTTTTGCCTACGCTGATGCCCACCGCTACCGTGTTGGCACCAATCACCAGCAGTTGCCGGTAAATGCGCCGCGCAACCCGGTAAATAGCTACCAGCGTGACGGGTCGATGGCTTTCGGCAACAACGGTGGTGCCGCCCCTAACTACGAGCCAAACAGCTACGCCGATGCACCTAAGCAAGCTCCGCAGTACGCCGAGCCAGCCTTGGCCCTGAGCGGTGCCGCTGATCGTTACGATCATCGGGAAGACACTGACTACTACAGCCACGCCGGTGCGCTGTTCCGCCTGATGAACGATGATCAGAAAGCCCTGCTCACCGATAACATCGCGGGTGCAATGGCTGGGGTTTCCAATGATGTGGTTCAGCGTCAATTGGCGCACTTTTACAAAGCGGACCCTGCATATGGAGAAGCAATCGCAAAGGCATTGGGTGTATCGCTTAACTGACTCTAAACGATAAGCAGAACCGCCCTCATTTGGGCGGTTTTTGCGTTATTTCCGCTACTTTTCTCCGGAAATCTTCACTTTTATGCCGTTAGTCCCGTGACCTCCGAGTCATCATGGTTCAAACTACAGACTTTCAAGCAGGGAGATGTAGGGCGATGCAAGGTCACCCCGACGTAATCGATTACCTCAACACGTTGCTGACGGGCGAACTGGCAGCTCGTGACCAATATTTCATCCACTCGCGTATGTACGAAGACTGGGGTTTTACCGAACTCTATGAGCGTATCAACCACGAGATGGAAGAAGAGGCACAGCACGCTGACGCGCTGATGCGTCGTATCCTGATGCTCGAAGGCACGCCGCGCATGCGTCCCGATGATCTGGACGTGGGCACCAGCGTACCTGACATGCTCGCAGCCGATCTTCGCCTTGAATACAAGGTGCGTGCTGCGCTCTGCAAGGGCATCGAGCTCTGCGAGCAGCACAGCGACTTCGTCACGCGGGAAATCCTGCGTGTGCAGTTAAACGACACCGAAGAAGATCACACCTACTGGCTGGAAAAGCAGTTGGGCCTGATCAAGTTGGTAGGGCTGGAGAATTATCTGCAATCGCAGTTCTGATTTCCGGCTACTAAAAAGCCCCTGTCACCGCAAAGTGACAGGGGCTTTTTTATGGGGCATACATCAGGCCCGATCACGCTCCAACAGCGGCTTCAAGTAGTAACCGGTGTGGGACTGCGGCATTTCGGAGACTTGCTCCGGTGTACCTACCGCGATGATCTGGCCACCCTTGGAACCGCCTTCCGGCCCCAGATCCACCAACCAGTCAGCAGTCTTGATCACATCAAGGTTGTGCTCAATCACGACCACAGTGTTGCCGTGGTCGCGCAATCGGTGAAGCACGTCCAGCAGTTGCTGGATATCTGCGAAGTGAAGGCCCGTGGTCGGCTCATCGAGGATATACAGAGTCTTGCCCGTATCGCGCTTGGACAGCTCGCGAGAGAGCTTCACCCGCTGCGCCTCACCCCCGGACAGCGTGGTCGCCGACTGTCCCAGCTTGATATACGACAGGCCTACATCCATCAGTGTTTGCAGCTTGCGCGCCAATGCTGGAACCGCGTCGAAGAACACGCGAGCTTCCTCGATGGTCATCTCCAGGGTTTCGTGGATGTTCTTGCCCTTGTACTTGATCTCCAGGGTTTCGCGGTTATAGCGCTTGCTCTTACATACGTCGCACGGCACATAAATATCCGGCAGGAAGTGCATCTCCACCTTAATCAGGCCATCGCCTTGGCACGCCTCACAGCGCCCGCCCTTGACGTTGAACGAGAACCGGCCAGGACCATATCCACGCGAGCGTGACTCCGGAACACCGGCGAACAGCTCGCGAATCGGTGTAAACAGCCCAGTGTAGGTCGCTGGGTTAGAACGCGGCGTGCGGCCAATCGGGCTTTGGTCGATGTCGACGACCTTGTCTAAATGCTCCAGGCCTTTGATGCTGTCATGTGCCGCCGCTTCCAGGGTAGTTGCACCGTTCAGGGCGGTTGCGCTCAGTGGGAACAGGGTGTTGTTGATCAGTGTCGACTTGCCCGATCCGGAAACACCGGTCACGCAGGTCAGCAAGCCCAGAGGAATTTCAAGATCGACATTACGCAGGTTGTTCCCGCGTGCGCCTTTGAGGTGTAGCGCCATCTTCTTGTTGCGCGGCGTGCGTTTAGCCGGTACTTCAATCTTCACGCGGCCAGACAAGTACTTGCCGGTCAACGAGTCCGGGTGAGCCATGACTTCGGCCGGCGTACCCTCGGCAACAATATGCCCACCATGTACGCCGGCACCTGGGCCAATATCGACCACATAATCCGCCAGGCGAATCGCGTCTTCGTCGTGCTCGACTACGATTACCGTGTTGCCGATATCCCGCAGGTGTTTCAGCGTACCCAGCAGTCGGTCGTTATCCCGTTGGTGCAAACCAATGGACGGCTCATCAAGGATGTACAAAACGCCTACCAGCCCGGCACCAATCTGGCTGGCCAGGCGAATACGCTGCGCCTCACCGCCGGACAGTGTATCGGCACTGCGATCCAGCGAAAGATAATCCAGGCCCACGTTAACCAGGAACTGCAACCGCTCACGGATTTCCTTGAGGATTTTGTCGGCAATCTCCCCACGGCGTCCTGTCAGCTTGAGGACACCGAAGTATTCACAGGCATCGCCAATCGGCAGATTGGTCACTGCCGGCAGCGTCTTCTCACCCACCCATACATGCCGCGCCTCACGACGCAGGCGAGTGCCACGGCAATCCGGGCAAGGTTGAGTGCTGAGGAATTTCGCCAATTCTTCGCGCACGCTCGCCGATTCGGTCTCGCGGTAGCGCCGCTCCAAGTTCGGCACGATGCCTTCGAACGGGTGGGAGCGCTTGACGATGTCGCCACGGTCGTTCAGGTATTTAAAGTCGACGTTCTGCGAGCCACTGCCATTAAGGATGACCTTCTGCTGATCTGCCGGCAGTTGGTTGAATGGCACTTCAAGGCTGAATTTATAGTGAGACGCCAGTGAACCCAGCATCTGGAAGTAGTAGACATTACGCCTGTCCCAGCCGCGTATTGCCCCCTCCGCCAACGTCAGCTCGCCGTTGACCAGGCGTTTGATGTCGAAGAATTGCTTCACCCCAAGACCATCGCAGGTCGGGCAAGCGCCGGCCGGGTTGTTGAAGGAAAAAAGCTTGGGTTCCAGCTCGCTGATGGCGTGGCCACAGATCGGGCAGGCAAAGCGTGCGGAGAAGATGATCTCTTCACCCGGCTCGTCATCCATCGGCGCCACCAGGGCAATACCGTCCGCCAGTTTCAGCGCGGTTTCGAATGACTCGGCCAGACGCTGCTGCAGGTCGGCGCGCACTTTGAAACGGTCGACCACTACATCGATCGAATGCTTCTTCTGCTTGTCGAGCTTTGGCGCTTCATCCAGCTCATACAGCTTGCCGTTGATGCGTGCGCGTACAAAACCCTGGGCACGCAGCTCTTCGAAAACAGAAAGGTGCTCGCCCTTACGCTCGCGAATCACCGGGGCCAGCAGCATCAGCTTGGCGCCTTCCGGCTGGGCCAGTACCAAGTCGACCATCTGGCTGACGGTCTGGGCTTCCAGCGGAATGTCGTGGTCCGGGCAGCGGGGAATACCTACCCGCGCGTACAGCAGGCGCAGGTAGTCGTAGATTTCGGTGATGGTGCCCACGGTGGAGCGTGGGTTGTGGGAGGTCGACTTCTGTTCGATGGAAATCGCCGGCGACAGACCTTCGATGGTGTCGACGTCAGGCTTTTCCATCATCGACAGGAACTGCCGGGCATAGGCCGACAGCGATTCCACATAGCGGCGCTGACCTTCGGCATACAGCGTGTCGAACGCCAGGGACGATTTGCCCGAGCCGGACAAGCCGGTGATGACAATCAGTTTGTCCCGGGGCAGGGTCAGGTCGATGTTCTTCAGGTTGTGGGTTCTAGCCCCACGAATCAGGATCTTGTCCAAGATGGCCTCGCACGGCGGGCGTAAATAATGCCGGAGTATACGGCTAAAGACTGGATGAATATACACTGTCAAAGTGCCGGGTGCAGCCTTACATGAAAGCTGCGCGGCAAAGCGCCGCATATACCCTCTCAATCGATGGGACTGGTAGAATCGCCGCCGGTTCACACGAGGTTTTTCCATGCACGATCCCCACAGCGAACGCATGAGTAGCGGCGAGACCCGAGCAGCAAGCGGTCTGGCCCTGGTGTTCGCGTTCCGTATGCTTGGCATGTTCATGGTGTTGCCGGTACTGGCGACCTATGGAATGGATCTGGCAGGCGCGACCCCCGCACTGATCGGCCTGGCGATTGGCGCCTATGGCCTGACTCAGGCGATTTTTCAGATCCCCTTTGGGATCATTTCCGACCGCATTGGCCGTCGTCCGGTGATTTACCTCGGGCTGATCGTCTTCGCCCTCGGCAGTGTGCTCGCGGCGCAGTCCGATTCCATCTGGGGTGTGATCGCCGGGCGTATCCTGCAGGGTGCTGGGGCGATTTCCGCTGCGGTGATGGCGCTCCTCTCTGACCTGACCCGCGAACAACACCGCACCAAGGCCATGGCCATGATCGGCATGACCATTGGCCTGTCGTTTGCGGTGGCCATGGTGGTCGGTCCCTTGCTGACTCGTGCTTTCGGCCTGCACGGCTTATTCCTGGCCACCGGCGGCATGGCGTTGTTCGGGATCGTGATCGTGGCCTTTATGGTGCCGCGCTCCACCGGCACGTTGCAGCACCGGGAGTCGGGTGTCGCACGCAAGGCGTTGTTGCCGACGCTCAAGCACCCAGACCTGCTGCGCCTGGATTTAGGTATCTTCGTATTACACGCAATGCTGATGTGCAGCTTCGTCGCCTTGCCCCTGGCCCTGGTGGAAAAAGCCGGGCTGCCCAAGGAGCAGCACTGGTGGGTCTACCTCACTGCTCTGCTGATTTCGTTCTTCGCCATGATTCCGTTCATCATCTACGGCGAGAAGAAACGCAAAATGAAACGAGTTCTCCTGGGTGCCGTCGCGACATTGATGCTCACTGAACTATTCTTCTGGCAGTTCGGCGACAGCCTTCGGGCGCTTGTGATCGGGACGGTGGTGTTTTTTACCGCGTTCAACCTGCTGGAGGCTTCATTGCCTTCGCTGATCAGTAAAGTTTCACCGGCGGGTGGCAAAGGCACGGCCATGGGGGTGTATTCCACCAGCCAGTTCCTTGGCTCGGCGTTGGGCGGCATCATGGGCGGCTGGATGTTCCAGCATGGCGGTTTGTCGGTTGTGTTCCTCGGATGCGCCGGGCTTGCTGCACTTTGGCTGGTCTTTGCTGTTACCATGCGCGAACCTCCCTACGTCACAAGTCTGCGTTTGCCGCTATCGCCTGAGGCGATCCGTGAAAGCGGTCTGGTAGAGCGCCTGAAGGCAGTCGTAGGGGTAACAGATGCAGTCGTGGTCGCTGAAGAGGCGGCCATTTACATCAAATTGGACACCGAATTATTGGATCGCGCGACGCTTGAGCAACTGGTCAATCCAGTGCCGACAGCGCGCCCAGCTTAGGAGAACGTTATGGCCCGTGGGGTTAACAAAGTCATATTGGTCGGTACATGCGGCCAGGATCCCGAAGTTCGCTACTTGCCTAACGGTAACGCCGTGACCAACCTGAGTCTGGCGACCAGCGAACAGTGGACCGACAAGCAAACCGGCCAGAAGGTCGAGAAAACCGAGTGGCACCGTGTGTCGATGTTTGGCAAGGTTGCAGAGATCGCCGGCGAATACCTGCGCAAAGGTTCGCAGGTCTACATCGAAGGCAAACTGCAGACCCGCGAGTGGGAAAAAGACGGCATCAAGCGTTACACCACTGAAATCGTGGTCGACATGCAAGGCACCATGCAACTGCTGGGCGGTCGTCCACAAGGCGATCAACAGGGCCAGGGCGGCATGTCCAACTCGGCACCGCGTCCACAGCAGTCGCGTCCACAGCCAAGCCAGCAGCCACAGCGTGAGTCGCGTCCGGCGCCACAACAGGCCGCTCCGCAACCGGCTCCGGATTTCGATAGCTTTGATGACGATATTCCTTTCTAGGATATCGCTCGGAGCAATCCGTTAAGCTTTCCCGAAAAGCCCCATGAGCCCTGCTCTTGGGGCTTTTTTGTTTGTAGGTTCGCATTGAGAACCGCCGACCCACACAGTCATGGATGAACATCGTGTCGAACACACTGCTGCGCTACGTATTGGCCGTCGTTTTGGCGGCCGGCTGCACCGCGTTACACGCTGAGCCAAAGGCTTCTAAAAACCTGATTGTCGGCCTCTGGGCCATGCAGGCATTGAACGAAGGTCAAACGACCGTGGCTGAGTTCAGGTCCGATGGCCAATTGTTGATGCACGCTTTCGACTGCGTGAAATCAACTCGGGAACCGACGAACGTGGTCGCTTATTCCGTGGCTGACAATGGGGACGTAATCAACATGATATTACCGACCAAAACCATTGAGCTGAAGGTGCTGACCTTTTCTCCCGAGGCCATGCAGTTCACTTCCCGAACGGATGGCATGGAAATCAGGTACGACCTTGAAAAAGTCGACAGCATCGATTCTGTGTGCGAACGCTACCCTCAGCTCAAGGCCGAGCAGGCCCGGAGTACGCCCTACACCGACAGTGATTTCGTCGCTGCCCCAGCCATTCCCGACCATCCGGGTATGGACCGCTACGTCGGCAAATGGAGCTCCAGTAATTTTGTGATGTATGAAATTACCCGAGATGTGAACGGGGTTTTTTACCTGAGTACGCCCAGTGACAAAAACTGGCATTACCTCTACAACGACGTCCACTGGATAGGCAATGCACTGCATTTCCAACGGTATACCTACTCGGACCATGAACAGGCGTTTCGTCTCCCAAAGCACAAATTACTCACCCCTACCAGTCTTGAACCCATGCTTGACGGCCGGATGCGCGAAGACTTCATCCTCAATGGCGATCCGTACATGAGTTTTCTGAAGCGGATGAAATGACGGCATAGAAGATCTCCGGCCCTGGCATTTGTCCTCATGGGTCACACGATTTAGGCTGTAGCCCCTTCCAAAGAACAAGGAAAGCCGCGATGACCTGGTCTGCCAAGCAGTACACGATGTTCGAGCAACAACGCACCCGTCCGGTCCGTGACTTGGTTGCAGCCATTCCAAATAGTGACGTGAAAACCGCCGTTGACCTGGGTTGCGGCCCTGGCAACTCCACTGAAGTGCTGGCCGAGCGCTTCCCTCAAGCACATGTCATCGGCATGGACAGCTCCGACGATATGTTGATCGACGCCCGCAAACGCCTGCCGGAATTGAGCTTTGAACTGGCCGATATCGGCGCCTGGAGTCCCGCGCAAAAATTCGACGTGATCCTGGCCAACGCTTCGCTGCAATGGGTGCCCAACCACAGCACGCTTTACCCTCATCTGGTCAACCAACTGACGCCCGGCGGCACGCTGGCAGTGCAAACCCCGGACAACCTCGATGAGCCTGCACACCGGCTTGCGCGTGAAGTCGCGGCTGAGGGCCCGTGGTCTGCAAAGCTTGGTACGGTCAAACACAATGAGCGGTACGCGGCGAGCTACTACTACGAGTTGCTGAGCAAGCACTGCGCTGCCGTTGACGTATGGCGCACGACCTACCTGCACCCGTTGGCGGATCACGGGGCTGTGGTGGAGTGGTTCAAGGGCACGGGATTGCGTCCATTCCTTGCGCCTTTGACCGATGGTGAAAAAGCCGCCTTTCTACAGGAATATCAGGCGCGGATTGCCCAGGCGTATCCAGCCCTGGCCGATGGCACCGTGTTACTGCCGTTCCCGCGCCTCTTTATTATCGCGACCCGCTAAAACACCCAGGCAAGCAGCGTTTACGCCGCCGCTGCTTGCGCCTTCAAATACTCCTCCGCCGACACCACGCCCGCATACCCAAACGCCAACGAGGCCATGTACGCGCCATGCACCTGCGCGGCCGGAATCACCTGCCCGTTGAACTCCTGATCGCGGGTGGCGCAGGCATCATGAATCACCGTGACCTTGTAGCCCAGATCCGCTGCGGCCCGCACCACGGCATCGACGCACATATGGCTCATGCTGCCGACCACCACCAGTTCGGTGATGCTGCGTTGTTCCAGCAAGGCGCGCAGATTGGTTTCACGAAACGAGTTCACGAAATGTTTAAGCACCACAGGCTCATTGCTTTCGTTCAGTACCTTTGGATGCAACTGCGCGCCTTGTGACCCAGGCGTGAAGAACGGTGCATCTTCGGACGTGAATTCATGGCGCACATGAATCACCGCATCACCTGCCTGGCGGAACGCCTTGAGCACCTGCGCAGCCTTGTCCGCCGCAGCTTCCACACCATCAAGCGGCCACTTGCCCTGGGGGAAGTAGTCGTTCTGGATATCGATTAGGATGAGCGCTTGCTTGGCCATGGGTATTGCCTCGTGATGGGTTGATGGGCCCAGTATCTTAGCTGGCGCCGGCGCCGGGGATTGGCTGCACCGACAATAACAGGGGGAAAACTGACAATGGCTGTTGTTGAGCTGGGCGTGTTGATCTACGAAGGGGCGCAATTGGCCGCCGTGCATGGCCTGACCGACCTGTTCGGCGTGGCCAACCGGATTGCGGCCGAGCATCAGTCTGCACAACTGCCGCTGCTGCGTATCAGTCATTGGCAGGTAAGTGCCGATGGCTCGCCGAAAAGGGTATTCGACAGCCACCCAGGCCCCGACCAGCCGATGATGGCCGTGCTGGTGCCCCCGTCGATTGGTGAGTTCACCGAAGAACAAGCGCCGCCTGCGCTGCTGGAGTGGCTTCGTCAGCAGCACGCGACGGGGACCGTACTCGGTGGCGTCTGTATCGGCTCGATCATGCTGGCGCGCAGTGGCTTGCTGGATGGGCGCAGCGCTACTACCCATTGGTCTTCCGCCAAGTCTTTTGCCGCACGTTACCCCTCCGTGCGCCTGGAGGCGGACAAACCTATTGTCGATGACGGCGACCTGATTACTACGGCCGGGCTGATGGCGTGGTCCGAACTGGGCCTGCGTCTGGTTGACCGTCTCATGGGGCCGAGCATCGCTGCCGACACCGCGCGGTTCTTGGTCATCGAACACAGCGACAGCGCCAGCCAGTGCGGCAGTAACTTTGCGCCGATCCTCGGTCATGGCGACGCGGCCATTCTCAAGGTCCAACATTGGTTGCAAGCCAGCGGGGCGGTAGATGTGTCCGTCGCGACCATGGCGCAAGAGGCGGGGTTGGAAGAACGTACTTTCCTGCGGCGCTTTCGCGGCGCCACTGGCTTGAAACCCACCGAATACTGCCAGCACCTGCGTGTGGGCAAGGCGCGGCAGATGTTGGAGTTCACCAACGGCACCATCGACCATATCGCCTGTACCGTGGGCTATCAGGATCCCAGCGCCTTTCGCGCCATTTTCAAGAAAATCACAGGTCTGGCGCCCAGTGATTATCGCAGCCGTTTTGGCGTGTGAATCGTGCAGAACGCCGCGCACTTGACGCCTCGTCGTGCAGAATAAAACAGGCCAAATGCCATCGGTTTTTCAGTAACTGATTGATTTCAAAGCGGTCCCGCCCCTCCGTGTTTTGGCCTGATCCCTGCAGCCTTCTTGATACACACATGGCCGGACGGCCAAGGGGGACGCATGACCCCGACACAACGCAAAAAATGGGTGGTCGCTTACTCCACACGAGAGGGCGCACCTCAGCATGAAGTGGACACAAACCTCGCCCTGGCCCGCTGGCTGGCGCAAATTCTGGGGCTTAAATTCGGCGGCAGCTACGATCCGCAAAAACATGCTGGCCGTGAGCTGTATTTACTGCCCACGCAAACCCTTGTGGGCCCGGCGCAGGCCCGCGCCCTTAACGTCAAAGGCCCCGAAGATCTGTGGGGCGGCTATGTCGATCACGACTTCATCTGCACCAAAGCCATCAGTCATGGCTTGCTAAGCCCTGAGGCCAAGGCGCCAAAGGGATGGTCGCCGTTGTTCTGCGAGCGGGTAAAAAAAGTCGTGTTGGAAGGCCTCAGTGTATTCGCGCTCGAAGACGCACTGCCCGCTGCCACCCGTTTGCTCAACGATGGGCCCATTCGCCTGAAACCAGTGCACGCCTGCGCTGGACGCGGCCAGGAAGTTATCCACAGCCTCGATGCCTTCAAAGACGTGCTGGCGCGGCCTGAGGCTATGCAGTTGTTCGACGAAGGCGTGGTGTTGGAGCAGGACCTGCATGATGTGGTCACCCATAGCGTGGGCCAGAGTTTTATCGGCGATCACGTGTTCAGCTATTGCGGCGAGCAATACCTGACCGAAGATGGGGAGGGCGAAGGTGTCTATGGCGGATCCGACCTGCTGGTCGTACCCGGTTATTACGAAGACTTGCTTAAGCTCGATCTGCCCGAGGACGTACGCCTGGCCATCGAGCAAGCGCAGGTCTTCGACACGGCAGCTGATGAAGCCTACCCCGGCTTCTATGCCTCACGGCGCAACTACGACATCGCTCAAGGCTTGGATAGCCATGGCCAGCGTCGCAGTGGCGTGCTCGAACAATCCTGGCGCATGGGCGGCGCCAGCAGCGCGGAAGTCGCGGCGCTGCAGAGCTTCATCAACCACCCGGGCCTTAAAGCCATTCATGTGTCCTCGGTAGAGACCTACGTGGACCAAGCGCTGCCGGCGGATGCCATTGAGGTGTACCGCGGCCCCGCGGAAAACAGCGAATTTCTTCTCAAGTACGTGACGGTTAAATCTTATGACGGCTAGAAGTGAAACCATTTCCATCGATATCGACGACGAACAAATGAGCGGCACGTTTCTGAGCCCTAAATCCAAAGTGCCGGGCGTGTTGTTTGTGCACGGCTGGGGCGGTAGCCAAGAGCGGGATCTGGAGCGGGCCAAAGGCATCGCCGGCCTTGGGTGTGTGTGCCTGACCTTCGACCTGCGCGGTCATGCTGGCAACGGTATTCCATTGAACCGCGTCACCCGCGAAGACAACCTGCGCGACCTGCTGGCGGCGTACGACCGGCTGCTCGCCCATCCTGCCATCGACACCTCGGCGGTGGCGGTCGTGGGCACCAGTTATGGCGGCTACCTGGCTGCAATCCTCACCTCGCTGCGCCCGGTACGCTGGCTGGCGCTGCGTGTGCCGGCGTTGTACCGCGATCAGGAATGGCTCAAGCCCAAGCGCGATCTGGATAAGGTCGATTTGATGGATTACCGCAGCACCCTGGTGCATGCCGAGACCAACCGCGCCTTACATGCTTGTGCGGCGTTTACCGGTGATGTGCTGATTGTCGAATCGGAAACCGATGACCATGTGCCCCACGCCACCATCATGAGTTACCGCGCCGCGTGCCAGCAGACCCATTCCCTGACTCACCGCATCATCGATGGCGCTGACCACTCCCTCAGCGATCCGGTGTCCCAACAGGCCTACACCTCGATCCTGGTGGACTGGATCACCGAGATGGTGGTCGGCGAGCGGTTGAGCATCCTCCAATCCCAGTAGTTCGTTCAGGCGGGTGTTTTCTTCACCCGCAACGCCTTGGCCTTGGCTTCCACGCCCAAGTACATCACCAGTGCAATCAGCAGTGGGCAGATGAAGTAGATCGCCCGATACGCAATCAACCCCGCCAGCAAACTGCCCCGCGACGCCTCATGCTGTAACAGCCCGATAAACACCGCTTCCAGCACCCCAAGCCCGGCTGGGATATGGGTGACTACGCCGGCAATCGCGCTGATCAACAGCACACCCAGTACCAGCGGATAGTCCAACTTGGCGGGCAGCAGGGTAAAAATCACCGCCGCCATCAGCGACCAGTTCAACGCGCCCAACGCCAGTTGCAAGCAGGCCATGCGCAGCGATGGGAGGTTGATCTCGATGCCTCGGATCGACCACGCGCGTTTTTTCGAAAATTGGCAGGCCGCCAGGTAGCCCAGGCTGGCCAACACCAGCAATACACCCACCCCTTGCAGCGCGCCGCTGCTCAGCTTCCAGCCCGGCGGCATGGTCACCAGCCCGCTGCTGAAAACCGCGCCCGCCAGCGCCATGTAGCCAAACCAATTGGTGGCCAGGCTCAGGCCCAGAATCTTGGCGATATTGCCGGTGCTCACGCCCAACCTTGAATACAGCCGATAGCGCATGGCGATGCCGCCGACCCACGCGCTGAGGTTGAGGTTGAACGCGTAGCTGATGATGCCCACCGGCAGAATCTGCTTCCAGCGCAATGGCTGGCGGATGTAGGTGCGGCCGATCAGGTCGAAGCAGGCGTAGACGATAAAGCTGCACAGGGTCAACGCGCCTGCTATCAGCAAGGTACGCAGTTTGAAATCACCCAGCGTCTGGACCACCTCGCTCCAGTCGATCCTGCGGGCGAGCAGGGTGAACAGCACGATCAGCAGCAGGAAGAAGGCGATGGTCAGGGGCTTCTTCCAACGCTTGAAACGCTCAGCTTTCATGGCGCTGTTCCTCATGCACGAAGGGTTTCAAGCGCGGTTTGTGCGCAGGCAGCCAACCGGTCAGCGCGGGGAAATGGCGCATCACATGGAACACCAGGAAGCCGACGGTCAATCGCCACAACCACAGGCGTGGCTTGCGGTTTTCCGGCATGGTCTGGCAGTGATTTTTACTGAGCACTTCGAGGCGCTCGTACAGTTGCTGATTAAACGCGCGGTCGCGAATCAACACGTTGGCTTCCAGGTTCAGTGCCAGGCTCAAGGGGTCCAAGTTGCTCGAACCTACAGTGCTCCACTCGTCATCCACCAATGCGACTTTGCCGTGCAGCGGTCGCTGGCAGTATTCGTGAATCACTACGCCGTCTTTGAGCAGGTAGTCGTAGAGCATGCGTGCTGCCAGTTTGGCCAGCAGCACGTCGGGTTGGCCCTGCATGATCAACTGCACATGCACGCCGCGGCGCGCGGCGTTGCGGATTTCCCGCAGCAGGCGGTAGCCGGGGAAGAAATACGCGTTGGCGATCACCGCTCGGTGTTGGGCCTTGCTCAGGGCATGGATATACGCTTCTTCGATATCGTCGCGGTGTTGCAGGTTGTCACGGTAAATCAACCGTACCATGCCGTCGCCGTGCTCGCTCGACCACGCTGAAGGCCGCTGCTGGCGCCGTCGCCACCCGCGCCGCGTGCGCACCTGGCGGCCACTTTGTGCCAAGGCAAAGTGATGCAGGTCTGCCACCGCCGGGCCAATTACCTGCACCGCGTAATCCTGTTTGGCCTCGGGGCCGAAATCCCCCAAGTGATCAGCAGAGAAGTTGATCCCGCCGATAAACCCCACGGTGGCGTCCACCACCACAATCTTGCGGTGCAGGCGGCGGAACCAGTTTGTGCGAATCCCCAGCGTCTTGGACGCCGGATCGAACATCTGCACCGTCACGCCGGCTTCGGCCAGCTCACCGAGAAACCCCGCGCTCAGCTCGCCGCAGCCAAAGCCATCCAGGCTGACCACGACCTTGACCCCACGCTGCGCCGCCTCGATCAGGATACGTTGCAGCTCATGGCCAACCTTGTCTTCGAAAAGGATAAAGGTCTCCAGCAGGATCTCGCGCCGGGCTTGGCGCAGCGCCTCGAATACCTTGGGAAAGTACGCTTCGCCGTTCTCCAGCAACTCGACCTGATTACCGCTTTGCCAACCGTAATCCAGGTCGCGTGCCTTGGTTTCGTCCGGCGGCTGGTCGGTAGAGATGTGCTCGACCGCAACGTTCATAGCTCAATCTCCACCGACAGCGGCACGTGGTCTGAAAGATGGGACCACGGCCGTGTGGTCAGCACCTGTGGGTTGTGAACCTTCACGTTGCGCACATAAATGCGGTCCAGCGGCAGCAACGGCAGGCGTGCCGGGAAGGTGCGCGCCGGTTTGCCAAGGGTGTGCACGAACACCTCGGTGAGGCCGCTTTGGCTCAAATCGGCCCGCTGGCGCCAGTCGTTGAAATCGCCGGCGACCACCAACGGCGCATCGGCGGGAATCTCGCGGATGCGCTGCTCCAGCAAACGCAATTGCTGCTGGCGATGCACCTCGCGCAAGCCCAGGTGGATACAGATTGCGTGCACTTCCTGCCCGCTGCCCGGCAAGCGCAACACGCAATGCAGCAGGCCACGGTTTTCATGGCCGCTTTGGGAGATGTCGAGGTTGTCGTAGCTCACGATCTGGAATTTCGACAGCAGCGCATTGCCGTGGTCGCCATGGGGATAAACCGCGTTACGCCCGTAAGCGAACTGCGGCCAGATACTGTCGGCCAGAAACTCGTACTGCGGCATGTTCGGCCAGTCGCTGTAGCGCTGCGGATGGCGCTCGTGGGTGCCATGGATTTCCTGCAGGAACACCATGTCTGCGCCCACGCTGCGCACCGCTTCTCGCAGCTCGGGCAGGATGAAGCGTCGGTTCAGGGCGGTGAAGCCCTTGTGGATATTGACCGTCAGCACTGTAAAGCGCGTGATGGCGACGCTGGGGGTAACGGGCACCCAGTCGGGGATCGCAGTCATGTGTATTCCTGTGAAGAGTGGGGCTTGGCTTCATGTAATGGCTGACTGCTGGCGGCTGGAGAAAGTTTCGAGCGTCCTACGGACGGTTCTGAAGGACGCATGGAGTTACAAATGCTGTTGAATTGCCATCACTGACGTGATCCAATCCCGCGCTATTTACCCCATTCAACGATTGTGCAGGGCCTGTTCATGGATGATGCAGTTGGCGCGTATTCGGCGTTGGCAGTGGGTCGGCGGCTCTTTTCATGAAGGCCGGAACCCATCAAGTGAATACCTCCTTTACCCGAAAAATCAGCCTGCTTGCTGGCGCCGTGGCGCTCAGCGGCTGCGCGACGCTTAACGACGCCGGCAAAAACTACGGCACGGCCATCGGTTGCGCCGGTGGTGCATTGCTCGGTGCAGGCCTGACGTATGCGATCACGGGCGATGCCAAAAAGGCGATCGTCGGCGGTGGTGTGGGCGCGGCGGCCGGTTGTGTGGCGGGTAACTTGTGGCAGAACCGTTTGCAGGAACTGGAGCGGATCGCCAAGGAAGAGAACCTGAATATCCAGGTGCAAACCCTGCAAAGCCAGGAGGTCGCCAGCGGAAACGCCCGCGCGCCGGCACCGACTGAAGCGGGCATCGTTGCCCAAGTGCAGGATGAAGGCATGTTCGCCACCGGCAGCGCGCAGTTGAGCGCCAATGGTCAGCGCCAGGTCCGCAAGTTGGCCGCCGCGTTCGCGCCCAAGCAGGGCCAGAACAGCCAGGCGGCTATTCTGGTCGTCGGCCACACCGACGCTACCGGCAGCGCCGCCACCAACCAGCGGTTGTCCGAGCAACGTGCCCGCGCCGTGGCGTCGATCCTGGCCGAGCAAGGCATCGCCCCGCAGCGTATGTTTTTCCAGGGGGCGGGGGCTTCGCGGCCAATCGCCGACAACAGCGATGTGCAGCAACGCGGCAAGAACCGTCGGGTTGAGATCGTTGAAGTGACCGACCGCAACATGCTGGTCAAGCGGGTCAACGCCGAACAGAACAACTCCAAATACCTGGCGCACGGTACCTCGACCGAGCCTGCGCGCACCGTCGCCCGCGCGCCGAAAAACAAGCCTGCTGCCACCACCAAACCGGCTGCCGAGAGCAAGCCCGCCGATGCCGGTACCGCCCTGGTCGACTTTGGCGGCCAGCCGGCCAGCGACACGCGTTGGACCCTGGCCCAAGGCATCGCGCCGAAAAAGGCCGGGTTCGCTCTGGTCAGCAGCGCGCAAGCCAACGATCTGCCCAACAGCAGTTGCGAAGCCGACCGCCCGCGAGAAACCGGCAAGGTGTTCAACCTCGCCAGCGGCAAGGCGCTCGACACCCAAGTCACCACCGAGTACCTGCCGGGCTACAACAACCGCGTGTGGGCCAATGTGGTCAATGGCCACCTGGTGACGCTGTCGCCGGTTTCGATCCTGCGTGACGGCGCCAGCGTCGACCGCCAACCCTTCATCGAAGTGGTCCAGGGCTACAAGGACGGCAACCGCAAGTCGATCAAAAGCAAAGCCGTGGCCAACACCTACGAAGGTGAGGACCTGGTGCTCTATCGCGTTTTCATCCAAGACCCCAAGGCACCGGTGTCGTGTATCGACGTGGTGTTCAGCAAGAAAAACTCCGAAGCCACGGACGGTGCGTTGTTCTACCCGCGCAGCCGTGAAGCTTTCACTACCCGTTTCGTGCCGATTCGCGCGTAAGACTCAAGGACATACACCATGGAAGACTTCAGCTTTAATGCGCTGACGGCCCTGCTCTGGGCAAACAAGCTAATCACCGGCCTGGTGATTTCCACGCTGCTGGCGGCGATCCTGATTCAAGCGTATTGGGAAAAAGTGGGTTATTTCGTCATGCGTGTTTGGCACGGCGTGCCCGTGATCGGCAAGGTGGCGCGCCTGTCCAAGCAGAGCCTGATGCTCGACGCTTATGGCTGGCCGAAATCCGAGAGCGAGCTGTGCGACGCGTACTACTCGCGCTATGAAAAAATCGGCGCGGAAGACGTCGACTTCTTTAATAAAAGCGAATCCTACCTGCGCACCATCGGCGAGCGTGGCCGCCGGGAGCGACCGTTCTGGGTGTTTGCCCTGATTTTTATGCTGATCATGTTCGAGGCCGTGGGTTTCGCCTACGTACTGGTGCCATTCATCAACCAGAACCTGTCGGCCAATGACCAAAGCTGGATGGGCTGGTTGTTCGCCTTCCTGCTGGCGGTCGCCTCGGCGATCCTGGCCGAAGTCACCGGCCGTGCCGCGCACAAGAACGCGCTGATCAGCAAGGCTCGCCACTGGTGGGAAAACGACAGCGACAGCGACCGCCCGAATCAGCTCAAGGAGTTGCCGGGCATCGGGATCAAAGACACCGAAAGCGATAAAGACGGCAAGGACTACAACCGCATCCTGGCGCGCATTAACACCAACCACACCGTGACACCAAGCCGTGGCTGGATGATCACCACCGGTATCTGGATCGCGATTATCGCTATTGCGGCGTTCGGTATCCGCACCATGCAGCTCAAAAGCATCGAGACCGAAATGGTCGGCAGCCCGCATGCCTTTGCCCAGCAGAATTACGACTCGGCCAGCCCGTTCGAACTGCCGGCCGATTCGGCGGCGATCAACGATCAGGCAGACAAGCAAACCCTGACCGACAAGATGGACGCGATCCGCAAAGCCTCGCTGATCACCTTCATCGTGCTGTCGGTGATCTACATCGCGATTCAGATCACCAGTATCTGGCTGGCGTCGATCTTCGGTTTTGCCGGGGTTGAGTCCAAGACTGCCTGGGAGCACACCCACAAGTTCTCCAGCGGCGAAGCCCTGGAAAACTGGATGCAGAGCCAGCGCGTGGAAATTGCCTCCCATGCCGATCACAAATTGAGCAAATTGCAGCTTAAGCTCGCCGGGCGCACCACCACCAACGCCCAGCAGCAGGCGGCGTTGACCACTGCACACAATCGCAGTTTCGAGACCTTCGTGGCGCGCAAACAGGCGTTGCCAGGGAATCCGCAACCGGCGGCCAAACCCGTCAATGTTCCGGTTGCTCCTGCCGCTCCTGCCGCACCGGCGGTAGCGGAAGTCGCAGCACCAGCACCAGCACCAGCACCAGCACCAGCACCAGCACCAGCCCCGGTGCAGGCGCCAGTGGCGGTGGCTGCCTCGGAAGGTCTCGACGCCCTGCGCGGCAAAGACCTGACGGCCTACACCGAAGAGCAATTGGCAACGATCAGCCGTGCCAAAGGCCACGCCCTGGAAGATGTGCTGGCGCTGCGTGCCGAACAGCAGTTGGTTAAAGACTTTGACGCAACAGGTGCCTGAATGATGATCCCGCGCTTTTTCTGTGCCCTGTTGCTGGCGCCCTTGATGGCGGTGGCCGGTGAGCGCAACGACATTCCGGATTGCTATCCGTACGCCAAGGTCGCTGAGTTTCGGCCCGTGTCTGCGGGGCGCGAGTTGACGGTGATCATTGATCAAACGATCCCGATGCCTGAGGTCATTCAGAAGGCCACTTGGGCCCAGGTGCAGCGCTTTGTACAGCCGGGCGATAAGGTCCGACTGTACAGCTTCTCGGCGTTTCTGCCGGGGCAGTTCATGCAATTGCGCTTTGCCGGTGAACTCAACCAGGGCATCGACGAGAAAGTCCGTGAGCGCGTGGGCATGCAATCGCTGCGCACCTTTGATACGTGCCTGGCCGAGCAGCGCAGCTTTTTCAACAAGACCTTTGGCAAGGTGTTTGTGACCACGCTGCGTGAAGCGTCCGAAGAGATTGCGCGCAGTGAGATCTTCCAGTCGTTGCGTGATATCGGCAAAGACCTGGGCCAGCAACCGGCTCAGGAACGTGTGGTGTTGTTGATTTCCGACATGCTGGAAAACAGCGACTTCGGCAGCTTCTACGCCAACAATCGGATTCGTGACCTGCAACCCGACGCCGAGCTGAAGCGGGTGGCCGACAAAGGCCTGTTCGCCGACCTGCAGGGCGCGCGCGTCTATGTGGCCGGTGCGGCGTTGGTGACCAAGGACGTCAAGCAGGCTTATCGCTCCGGCAAGACCATCCAAGCGCTGGAAGGCTTTTGGAAAGGCTATTTCGCCGGCTCTAACGCACAGTTGGTAGCGTTTGGCGCGCCAAGCCTGAATGTCGACCTGAAGTGAACCATCCCTGCTGAAACCCGTCAGTTCCTTACAGACCCTTCTGAAGGAACTCGGTGTTTTGCTGAATCTCAAGACTGCATTACTGCTCGGTGCGCTGCTGTTTTGCGGCAGTGGCGCACTGCACGCCGCGGCGGTTGCGCCCGAACCCGAGACGCCGGCCAAGCCAGAGTTGCTGGTGGAAGGCGGACTGCTCGGTGCCATCAGTTCCAGCATCGACGACGTGCAGGACAAGCTCGACCTCAATCAGAGCCTGATCGACGCCTGGCGCCTGCGTGCGGACAGGGCGGCGGATGAAGTAGGGCGGTTGGTCGACCAAACGTCAGAACGTTCGCCGTGGAGTGTGGCCGGGAATTTTCTGCTGCTGTCAGGTGTGTGGGTCGGCGCATTTACCGTGCTGACGTTGTTGGGGCGGTTTATCGTGCAGCGCTTGGGCCGACGGTCATTCGTCGCACAGCGCAAACGCCTGCATGCGGTGCTCGGGTATGTGGTGCCCTACACGATCCCGGCGCTGATCTGCCTGCCGCTGACCCTTTATGTCAGTCACTTCCTGCCCACTTCGGTGGGGCGCGCGTTGGCACTGTGTTTTGCCTATGCCACCAGCAGCGGGATCTTTTCCACCTCGATGCTGTTGTGCGTGATTGTCATGTTCAATTTCGGCCACAAGCGGCCGGCGGTGCAGATTATTCGCGATTACTGCCCCAAGCCGCTGTTCCTGATTGGCTTCCTCGCCGCCCTCAGCGATGCCCTGACCAGCCCGCAAATTGCCCGCCAGCTTGGCGGCAATATCACCAGCAGTATTGCGGTATTTACCGGCCTGTTCGCGGCGGTGATTTTCGGCGTGCTGGTGGTGCGCTTGCGTCGGCCGGTCGCCCATCTGATCCGCAATCGGCCACTGGCCCAGCGCCTTAAACATCCGGCGTTGCAGCAGTCTTTGCGGGTGTTTTCCGGCCTTTGGTACTGGCCGATTCTATTGATGGTGCTGGTCTCGGCAATCAACCTCATCGGTGCCGGTGACGATAACCAGAAAGCCCTGCGTTGCGCGCTGTTCACCACGATTCTGCTGATTGGCACCGTGTTCTTGAGCACCGTGCTGCAACACCTGTTCAAGTCCCGCAGCCAGGTAGCGATCCAGCGCAGCAGCGCCTATAAAGATCGCTTCTTGAGCCTGTTGCACGCGATCCTGCGCATTGTCATGGCGATCGCCTTTATCGAAATCCTTGGGCGGATCTGGGGCGTGTCCCTGTTCGAGTTTGCCCAGCGCAACTCGGTAGGGCGGGCAATCAGCGACTCTTTGAGCAGCATCGGTTTGATTCTGCTGATGACATGGTTGTTCTGGGTGGTGCTCGACACGGCGATCCAGGAAGCGCTGAAACCGCCGGTAAACAAACGCTCCAGTCGCCAGCCGAGCACGCGGGTGAAAACCATACTGCCGCTGTTGCGTAATGCGGTGAAGATCATCCTGGTGGTCATCTGCGCGATCACCACCATGGCCAACCTTGGCATCAATGTCGCGCCGCTGCTGGCGGGTGCTGGTGTGGTCGGCCTGGCCATTGGTTTTGGTTCTCAGCAACTGGTGCAGGATGTGATCACCGGGCTGTTCATCATCATTGAAGACACGCTGTCCATCGGCGACTGGGTGGTGCTCGACTCCGGCCACGCCGGCACCGTCGAGGGCCTGACTATCCGCACCCTGCGTCTGCGTGACGGCAAGGGCTTTGTGCATTCGGTGCCGTTCGGGCAGATCAAGGCGGTCACCAACCAGTCGCGGCAATTTGCCTATGCGTTCTTCTCGGTGCAGTTCACCTACGACACCGATGTGGACAAGGCCGTGGAGTTGATTCGTGAAGCCGGTCAGTCGATCCGCGACGATGTCTTCCTCAAGTACAACCTGCAAGGGCCGCTGGAAGTGTTTGGTGTCGACAAGATGGACCTCAATGGTGTGGTGCTCACAGCGCAGTTCCGCACGGTATCGGGTGGGCAATATGCTGTCAGTCGCGCGTTTAACCAGCGTCTGAAAAAGCTTGTGGATAACTGCCCCGAGGTGCACTTCGCGCAGACTTATCCACAGCAGGTCATGGTGCCCCAGCGTGCGGCGTTGGAGCATGAGCCCGCAGAGCCAGGCGTCAAGACACTTAATCCGTGACGGTTGCGCTACAAACCCGCAAAATGCAACGATTCTGGCAAATGCCAGCGGCAAGGCCCACGGGCCTGCCGACCATAGCCAACGTTCCAAACAGACCGGGCCTGCTCAATCTATGCGAATGCGCCTTATGTTATTGGGCGGCGGGAATGCCCTCGGGCAGGCGCTGATTCGCCTCGGTGCAGAGGAAGACATCGGTTTCCTCGCACCCAAACCGCCCCAAGACGGCTGGGATGCCGCGAGCCTTACCCAATTGCTCGACGACACCCGTCCCGATGCCTTGATCAATCTCGCCTATTACTTCGACTGGTTCCAGGCCGAAGCCGTCAGCGAAACCCGTTTGGCTTCGCAGGAGTTCGCTATCGAGCGCCTGGCCGAACTGTGCCAACACCACAACATCACCTTGCTGCAACCGTCCAGCTACCGCGTATTCGATGGCTCCCGTGCCACCGCCTACAGCGAAAAAGACGAGCCGGTGCCCTTGGGCCTGCGTGGCCAGGCGTTGTGGCGTATCGAACAGAGTGTGCGCGCCACGTGCCCGCAGCATGTGTTGCTGCGCTTTGGCTGGCTGCTGGATGACAGTGTGGATGGCACCCTCGGGCGCTTCCTGGCCCGGGCCGAGAAACCGGATGAATTGCTGATGGCGGATGACCGCCGTGGCAACCCGACGCCGGTGGATGATGCGGCGCGGGTGATCATTTCGGTGCTCAAGCAACTTGATTGCGCGGCGCCGCTGTGGGGCACTTACCATTACGCCGGCCAGGAGGCGACTACGCCGCTGGCGCTGGGTCAGGCGATCCTAACCGAAGCGCGCACTTTCCATCCGTTGGCCATTGAGTCGCCCACCGCCCAAGCCCACGCGGCCCGGCCGGATGCGACGGACGAGCCGCAGCACGCGGTGTTGGCCTGCAAGAAAATCCTGCATACCTTTGGCATCAAGCCGCGGGCCTGGCGGGCGGGGCTTCCGGCGCTATTGGATCGGTTTTACCGCCACAGCTGAACCCAACGCACAACCAACTGTGGGAGGGGGCTTGCTCCCGATAGCGGTGTACCAGTCATTGGTTTGTTGACTGATCCACCGTCATCGGGAGCAAGCCCCCTCCCACAGTTGTTTATGCAGTTTTGCTTAGAACTTGTAGCCGATACCCACCATGTAAACCATTGGGTCCACGTCCACATTGACCTTGGCACGAGTGCCCGGCGCCACGGCATTGTTTTCCACGGTAGCCTTGGTGCTGATGTCGATGTAACGCGCCTGGGCGTTGATCATCCACTTGTCGTTGATCATGTAGTCCGCGCCGATCTGCGCAGCCCAACCCCATGAGTTCTCGGCTTTGAAGTTGCTGAAGCCTGCGCCCTGGGCACGGCTGCCGACGTGTTCGTCGTAGATCCAGGTGTAGTTAATACCGGCGCCTACGTACGGTTGGAACGGGGATTTGTTGTCCAGCGGGTAGTACACGACGCTCAGGGTTGGCGGCAGGTGTTTCAGGGTACCCAGCTTGCCGTTGGCGCCGCCGAGGGCGGTGCCCTTGATCTTCACGTCATGCTCGAACGGCGTGGCGGCCAGCAGTTCGATACCCACGTGGTTGGTCAGCATGTAGGCGAAGTTGAGGCCCAGTTGGGTGTCGCTGCTCATGGTCGCCTTGCCGCCCAGGTTGGTACCGGCCAGCGGGCCCTGATCAACCTTGACGGTGCTGCTGTCGGCCTTCGGGTTCACGGTGATAGCACCGGCGCGAACCAGAATGTCGCCCGCTTCGTGAGCATGGGCAATGGGGGCGACGAGGGCGAGCGCGAAGAGGGACGCGCCGAGCAGAGACTTGTTCATGGGAGCTCCAAAGGACGTTTAAAAGTTGTACGTCCAATGGTAAAGATCGTTCCGTTCGGTCTGTTGACTCAGCTCAATGAAAGGACGATCAGCGTTATTCCTGCAGTTCGTACATGTAAATCTTCTCGGCATCCATCTGGTAACCGGCGTCCGCCAGTTCGCTGGTAGACGGCTTGACCTGCATCGCGCCTTCGATCCAATACGGCTGGTACAGCTCATCGAGCTTCACGCCGATTTCACTTTTCACATGCACGATCTGGTTCGACGGCGGCGGCGGTACGTGGATGCACGCGCCGAAATACGGCACCAGCAGGAACTCGGTGGTACGGCCTTCTTCGCTGACTTCCAGCGGCACGATATAACCCGGCAGGCGGATGTGCTGGCCATTGAGGCTCTGCACCACCGGCGCGTTGGGCAGGTCCTGCTTGGCCGCCGGCGCGGCTTCGACGGACAAGGCGTCGGCCATGTTCGACAGGTCGTGCAGTGGTTTCATATTAGGGACTTCTGGCGGCGCGTCCGGTGGGATCATCTCCTGCCAGGACAAATCCTTGGGCTGCTCATCGGCCCAGGCGGGTACCGCCACCAGCAACAACAGTGCAAACAGGGCACGACGCATCGAGTCCTTCCTCATAAACGTATGGACAGGCCATCGGCCAAGGATTGTCGGTAGGCGCGCCAGGCCGGCACGCTGCCCATCAACAGCGCAGCAGCCAGGATACCGGCGAGCAAGGTCCATTCATATTCGCTCGGCCAGGACATCGGCAGGTCCAGCCCGTAATTGGCTTGCAAATACCCACGCGACGCGGCAATGCACACATACAGCAAGCCCACGCCTGCGATCACGCCGGATAGGGCCAGGGCGAAGGCTTCGAAGATCAGCAACGTTGCGATATGCCACGGCCGTGCACCCACCGAACGCAGGATCGCCATTTCGCGGCGGCGTTCGTTGAGGCTGGTAAGGATGGCGGTGAGCATGCCGATCAAGCCGGTCAGCACCACAAACAGCGAGATCACGAACAGCGCTTTTTCGGCGGTGCCCATCATGCTCCACAGCTCTTGCAGCGCCACGCCGGGCAGGATCGCCAGCATCGGCTCGCCACGGAATTCATTGATCTCGCGCTGCAGGGCGAAGGTGGAAATCTTGTTATTCAGGCCGAGCATGAAGGCGGTAATGGCCTGCGGGGTCAGGTCCATATTGCGCGCCTGATCGGCGCTGATGCGGCCTTTGCCCTGGGCCGGCACACCGTTGTGCCAGTCGATATGGATAGCTTCCATGCCGCCCAGGCTGATGTGCAACGTGCGATCCACCGGCGTGCCGGTGCGCTTGAGGATACCGACCACGGTGAACGGCTTGTCATCGTGCTTGACCAGGCTGACCACCGCCACGCCGTGGGCCAGTACCAGCTTGTCGCCGAGCTTGTAGTGCAGGGCATCAGCGACCTCGGCACCGAGCACCACTTCGAACGGGTCGGTGGCAAAGGCACGGCCGCTGGCCAGTTCGAGGTTTTGCTTGCGGCCGTACTGGTAATGCTCGAAGTACGACTCGTTGGTACCCATCACCCGGTAGCCGCGATGGGAGTCGCCGAGGGAAATCGGGATCGCCCATTTCACCTGGGGGCTGGCGGCGAAGTGCTCGTAGCTGTCCCAGCGGATGTTGTTGGTGGCGTTGCCTATGCGAAATACCGAATACAGCAGCAGGTTGACCGAACCGGAGCGGGCGCCGACGATCAGGTCGGTGCCGCTGATGGTACTGGCGAAACTGTTGCGCGCCTCAACGCGAACCCGTTCCACTGCGAGCAACAAGCAGACTGAAAGCGCGATGGCAAATGCGGTGAGGATCGCGGTAAAGCGACGGTTAGCCAGGCTGGCCATGGCTAGACGAAACAAATACATCTCAAACCTCTGCGGGCGTGGCGGCGCGATTGAGTTCGGCCAGCGACAGGTTGCGGTCGAACAGCGGCGCCAGGCTCTGATCATGGCTGACAAACAACAGGCTGGCGCCGGCGTCGCGGCATTCAGCGAACAACAACTGAAGGAAAGCTTCGCGGGCGTCGTAGTCCAGGGCTGAGGTGGGTTCGTCGGCGATCACCAATTCCGGTTGGCCGATCAGCGCGCGTGCGGCAGCCACCCGTTGTTGCTGGCCGATGGACAGCGAATCGGCGCGGCGCTCCAGCAGGTGTTTATCCTTCAAGCCCAAATGCGCGAGCAATGTAGCGGCGGCCTGGTCGACACTGCCGTGGCGCTGCTTTGCCCGCTGCGCACGCAGTTTGGAAAAGTGGCAAGGCAACTCAACGTTTTCGCGCACCGACAGGAACGGCAGCAGGTTGAACTGCTGGAAGACGTAGCCCGTATGGTCGACGCGGAAACGATCACGGGCGCCGGCCGAGAGTTCGGTCAGCTCCTGGCCGAGCAAGCGAATGCTACCTCGGCTGGGTTTCTGCACGCCGCCCAACAGACCAAGCAGCGTAGTTTTTCCGCTGCCGCTCGGGCCCTTGAGAAACAGGGTTTCACCCGCTTCCAGGCGGAAGGCGGGGATGTCCAGCAACTGTGGGTGACCGGGCCAGTTGAAGCCCAGGTCAGACAGTTCGATCAGTGCTTGGGTCATGTGAACTCAGAACTTCAGGGTGGCTGCTGTGGCGGTGGCATCAACACCTTGCTGGCCGCTCGGGCCGATCAGTTGTACCTGAATTTTCTGAGTGGAGGGGAAGGTCTTGAATACCTGGGTCAGGTCCAGATTGCTCAACGCAGTCGGCGTGGCGCAGGTGAATTGGTAGTGGGCGTGGATTTCGCTGTGGTCGTGATGATGTTCGTGGGCGCCGTCTTTGGCGTCGTGATCGTGGTCATCGTCGTCGTGGTCGGCTTCCGGCTTGTCACCGAACAGCGGGCTGTTGAGCTCCTGGGAGCTGATCTCGCAACCGGCGGCCTTGGGCAGGTTGAACAGGGCCGATGGGTTTTCCAGCTGTTTGCGTGCAGCGGCGACTTTGGCCTTATCGGCAGCAGTGGTGGCGACGTGCTCAAAACCCACCAGATTCATTGCCGGGCTGTCCAGCTCAAGCTCCAGGGTCTGCCCGTCGAGTACGGCGTTGAGACGCCCGACGCCGTGCTCGTGCGCGCCGAGGCTGCCGTGTTCGTGGTCGTGATCATGGTCCTCAGCCGCATGGGCAATGGCCAGTGGCAGCAGGGCAAACGGCAAAGCGAGCAGCAGACGGCGCATGAGAGGGCTCCAGAACATGAAAGTTATGTTATGTGATCTTATAACAATAAGGCCGAGAGTTTGACCGTCTGCTTGGCGTTGCGCAAGCCGCATGGGAGCATGCCCGTCAGAAAAACTGCAGGAGTCAGGACGATGTTGCGAATTCGTGGAACCATCGGCGACCTGCCGGTGGACTTAACCCTGGAACTGGACGACGGCGATTGGGCAAAGTTGGGCGCGCAATTGCAGGCGGCGCCGGCAGCCAGCGCCGCCGCCGCGCCGGTAGCGCCGGTCAAACACAATGATGACCTGTGGCAGAACGCCCAGGACTTGTTGCGCAACGCCGGACAACTCAGCGGCCTGGAGTTGCTTGATCGATTGGAAGGTTTGGCGGGGGATGCTGCGGCGGGCAAGCGACTGTTGGTGCGCCTGCGCCACAGCGCTAAGGTCAAGGTGAGCAGCGGCGGGGATACGCCGCTGTACAGTTGGATCGGTGATTAGTACAGCGCGGCAAACAACTTGCGGCGGTACACGGTGACCAGCGGGTGGTCATTGCCCAGCAGTTCGAACACTTGCAACAGGGTCTTGTGCGGCAGGCCTTCGCTGTAGCCGCGGTTGCGGATAAACAACTTGAGCAAGCCTTCCAGCGCGGCGTCGTACTGCTGACGCGCTAGTTGCTGGATGCTCAACTGATACGCAGCTTCATCGTCCTGCGGGTTTTGCGCCAGACGGCTTTTCAAGTCGGCGGCGTCCGGCAGGTCGGCGGCTTGGCGCAGGAAAGTGATTTGCGCCTTGGCCCCGGCGAGCGCGGCTTTGTGGTCGTCGCTTTTCACTGCGTCGAGCACGGTTTGGGCTTCACCCAGCTCACCGCGTTCGGCCAGGCAGCGTGCGTACAGAATCAGCGCGGCGGCGTTGGTGTTGTCCTCGCCCAGCAGCGCGACGAGTACGGCTTCGGCGTCGCTGATGCGCCCTTCGGCAAACAACGTTTGTGCCTGTACCAATGGATCCGCCGCCTTCGGCGCGGGCATCTGCACATGCGGCGCCAACAGCGCTCGCACAGCCGACTCCGGCTGGGCTCCGGCGAACCCGTCTACCGGCTGGCCATCCTTGAACAGCACCACCGTCGGCAGGCTTTGAATACCAAAGCGCGCAACGATGTCTTGCTCGGCTTCGCAATCGACCTTCGCCAACAGCAACTCGCCCTGATAACTCTCGGCAATCTGCGCCAACATCGGCATCAAGGCCTTGCAGGGCGCGCACCACTCGGCCCAGAAATCCACCAATACGGGTTTTTCGAAGGAGTTCTGAATCACGGCCTGGTCGAAGTTGGCGGCGGTGACGTCGAAGATGTACGGCGTGGGCTCACTCATGGGGCGTCTCGAATAAAGCGGGAATGGGGCAACTATAAGGGCTGGCGCCGCGAATGGTACAGGCTCACCTTGCGAAACTCCCAAGGCTCGGCCAAGTCCGGCAACGTCAGCGCATCGAGGATTTCCAGGCGCTGATAAGCCGGGTGTTGGAAGTCGCGCACCCGTGAGTCCGCCACCAGTGCTTCGCGGCCGCGGCTGAGGAAATGATCCAGCAGTGGCAGGTTGGCGCGATCGTAAAGCACATCGGCTACCAGGATCAGGTCGAAGCGATCGGCTTCGGCGAAGAAGTCCGGCGAATAGGTTAATTCCACGTTATTGAGCTCGGCATTGGCGCGGCAAGATGCCAACGCCAGCGGATCCAGGTCGCAGGCAACTACTTCCACCGCACCTGCCTTAACCGCCGCAATCGCGGCCACGCCGGAACCGGCGCCGAAGTCCAGCACGCGCTTGCCCGCGACCCACTCGGGGTTCGCCGTCAAATACCGCGCCAATGCCAGGCCGCTGGCCCAGCAAAAACTCCAGTAGGGCGGCTCATGCAGAATGCGCCGGGTTTCTTCGGGACTGAAGGCGCGGTCCATGTTGTCCGCATCCAACAGCCACAACGAGAGTTCGGTGCCCGGCAGCGGGCAGGGCACCAGTTGAGCGTCGCCGATCAGCTCGCTCAGGGCGCGCTGCAAGTCCAACGGTGGCGTCATGGTGCCTTGACGAGTTCCAGGGGGCCGGTGGTCTGGGTGATTGCCTGGGTGATGCGTACGGCGGGCAGGTGCAGGATCAACTGACCGGACTGGCTGGCGCGGCCACGCAGCTCAACCCGTGCACCGGCCGGGAAAGCCTCTGGGTTAAAACGCAGGCGGAAGGCCACGGGCTTGCCGTTGCCGGTCAGTACGCTGCTGGCGAGCAGTTGTTGCGGGCGCGAACGGTCGTCGATCACCAGCAGGGCCATCTCGACTTCGGCGCCGGCGGGGACGTTGGTCAGGCTGCCGTTGATTTCACGTTGGTAGGCGGGTAGGGGGCCCAGGTCTTCAATGCCAGGGACTTTTTTCTCCTGCGCAGGCACCGGTTGGGGCGCAGACGGCTTGGGGGCTTCGCTGCTGCAGGCGACCAGGACACTGAACAGGGTGAGCAAAACAAGTGGTCGTAACTGCATGTACGGCTCCAGAAAGGACAAAATCCGTGGCTTGAAATGTAAGAAACATAATAGCCCGCCTGTATACCGTAAAGGCTATGGCTTGTCTTGCCACAGGGATGCGCTACCATGGCCCTCCCTTTTTTTGTTGCCTGCCACCATGCACTGTCCCTTCTGCGGTGCCAACGACACCAAGGTCATTGACTCGCGTCTGGTCGCCGAGGGCGATCAAGTACGTCGCCGGCGCGAATGCCTGGCCTCTGGCTGCGGTGAACGTTTCACCACCTTCGAAACCGCCGAACTGGTATTGCCACGTCTGATCAAGTCCGACGGCAGCCGCCAGCCTTTCGACGAAGAAAAACTGCGCGCCGGTATGCAGCGCGCGCTGGAAAAACGCCCAGTGAGTGTCGAGCGACTGGAAGCGGCGCTGGTGCATATCAAGCACAAGCTGCGAGCGACTGGCGAGCGCGAGGTCAAGAGCCTGGTGGTGGGAGAGTTGGTGATGGGCGAGCTGCAAAAGCTCGACGAAGTCGCCTATATCCGTTTCGCTTCGGTGTATCGACGCTTCCAGGACCTCAATGAGTTCCGCGAAGAGATCGACCGCCTGGCCCGTGAGCCGGTCAAACCATGATTCCTCCTTCTGCTGAACAAACTGTCCTCGACGCCCATTACATGGCCCGCGCCCTTGAACTGGCGCGCAACGGCCTGTACACCACCCACCCTAATCCGCGTGTTGGCTGCGTGATTGTGCGCGATGGGCAGATTGTCGGCGAAGGCTGGCATGTGCGCACGGGCGAGCCCCATGCGGAAGTGCATGCCTTGCGGGCTGCCGGCGATAAGGCCCGAGGCGCCACGGCATACGTCACCCTCGAACCGTGCAGCCACTATGGTCACACCCCGCCGTGCGCCGATGCGCTGGTGAGCGCCGGGCTGGCGCGGGTGGTTGCGGCGATGCAGGACCCTAACCCGGAAGTTGCCGGGCGCGGCATGCAGCGCTTGGCCCAGGCCGGGATCGAGGTGCGCAGTGGCGTACTGGAAGGTGAGGCGCGGGCGCTCAACAAAGGCTTTCTCAAACGCATGGAACACGGGTTGCCGTTCGTGCGGATCAAAATGGCGATGAGTCTGGACGGTCGTACCGCGATGGCCAGCGGCGAAAGCCAATGGATCACCGGTCCCGCCGCCCGCGCCGCCGTGCAGCGCCTGCGCGCCGAGGCCAGCGTGGTGCTGACTGGCGCCGACACGGTGTTGGCCGACGGTGCGCGGCTTACCGTCCGCGCGGCCGAGCTGGGACTGGATGAAGAAACCACCGCCCTGGCCATGTCGCGCCCGCCGTTGCGTGTGTTGATCGACGGCCGCCTGCGGGTGCCGCTCAACGCACCCTTCTTTAAGGCGGGCCCGGCATTGGTCATCACCTGTGTCACCCCGGAAAACCAGTTCCCCCGAGGCCCCGAGTGTCTGGTGGTGCCAGGCGTAGAAGGCCAGGTCGACCTGCGCTCGGCGCTGGTGGCGCTGGCCGCCCGTGGCGTCAACGAAGTCTTGGTGGAAGCTGGCCCAAGCCTGGCAGGGGCGTTTGCCCAGCAAGGTCTGGTGGACGAATACGTGATTTTCGTCGCCGGCAAGTTCCTCGGCTCCGCTGCCCGGCCTTTGCTGGACTGGCCGCTTGAGAAACTGGCCGACGCCCCCCAACTCAAGATCACTGAAATGCGCGCTGTAGGCGACGACTGGCGAGTCACTGCCATCCCTGTGCCAGCAGCGAGCGTATAATTCTGACCGGGCGCTCAAGTGCCCGCCCCGTTTTCCAGGAGAAGGCCATGTTCACCGGCATTATCGAATCCATCGGCAGCATTCGCGCCATGACCCCCAAGGGCGGCGACGTGCGCCTGCTGGTTGAAACCGGCAAGCTCGACCTCGGCGACGTCAAGCTGGGCGACAGCATCGCCGTCAGCGGCGTGTGCCTGACTGTCATCGAACTGCCGGGCAATGGCTTTGCCGCCGACGTCAGCCGGGAAACCCTGGACTGCACCGCGATGAATGACCTCAAGGCTGGCAGCCCGGTCAACCTCGAAAAAGCCCTGACGCCCACCACCCGTCTCGGTGGTCACCTGGTCAGCGGCCACGTCGACGGTGTCGGCGAAGTCGTTGCCCGCAGCGAAAATGCCCGTGCCGTGGAATTCCGCATCCGCGCGCCCAAAGAGCTGGCCAAATACATTGCCCACAAAGGTTCGATCACTGTCGACGGCACCAGCCTGACCGTGAACGCCGTGAATGGCGCCGAATTTGAACTGACCATCATTCCCCACACCCTGAGCGAAACCATCATGGCGTCGTACCAGCCTGGTCGCCGGGTGAACCTGGAAGTCGACTTGCTTGCCCGTTACCTGGAGCGCCTGCTGATGGGCGATAAGGCCGCAGAGCCTGCAACTGGGAACATCACTGAGAGTTTTTTGGCCGCTAACGGCTACCTGAAATCCTGACCAAGGGGGTGCCGCGTGGCGCTCAATAACATCGAAGAACTGGTTGAAGACATCCGCCAAGGCAAGATGGTCATCCTGATGGATGACGAAGACCGTGAAAACGAAGGCGACATCATCATGGCCGCCGAGGCCTGCAAGCCTGAGCACATCAACTTCATGGCCAAGCACGCTCGCGGGCTGATCTGCATGCCCATGAGCCGCGAGCGCTGCGAGCTGCTCAAGCTGCCGTTGATGGCGCCGCGTAACGGCTCGGGTTTTGGTACCAAGTTCACCGTGTCGATTGAAGCGACCACAGGCGTGACCACCGGCATTTCCGCCGCTGACCGCGCCCGTACCGTTCAAGCCGCTGCCGCCAAAGACGCCAAGGCCGAAGACATCGTCAGCCCAGGCCACATCTTCCCGCTGATGGCCCAACCGGGTGGCACCCTGGCCCGTGCCGGCCACACAGAAGCAGCCTGCGACCTGGCGCGCATGGCCGGTTTCGAGCCGAGCGGTGTGATCTGCGAAGTGATGAACGACGACGGCACCATGGCTCGTCGCGCCGAACTCGAAGCATTTGCCGCCGAGCACAACATCAAGATAGGCACCATTGCCGACTTGATTCACTACCGGATGATCCACGAACGTACCGTTCAGCGGATTGCCGAGCAGCCACTGGACAGCGAACTGGGCCAATTCAATTTGGTGACCTACCGTGATTCAGTGGAGGGCGATGTGCACATGGCCCTGACCCTGGGCACCATCAGCGCAGACGAACCGACCCTGGTGCGTGTGCACAACATGGACCCGCTGCGCGACCTGTTGATGGTCAAGCAACCGGGCCGTTGGAGCCTGCGCGCCGCGATGGCTGCGGTGTCCGATGCGGGCAGCGGTGTGGTGCTGCTGCTGGGTAACCCGGTGGACGGCGATGTATTGCTTGCCCATATCCGCGAGACCGCCGAGCAGACTCAGGTGAAAACACCGACCACCTACAGCATCGTCGGTGCCGGTTCGCAGATCCTGCGTGACCTCGGTGTGCGCAAAATGCGCCTCATGAGCGCACCGATGAAATTTAATGCGATATCCGGATTCGATCTGGAAGTTGTAGAATACGTGCCCTCCGAATAAAGGCTGGCGTCTTTTGCCCCTTGTTCGCGGTTAAATCATCACTGAGGGACGCACTTTTCGCGTCCCGGCTCTTTAAGAGATTTGTCGAATGACCCTGAAGACCATCGAAGGTACCTTCATCGCCCCCAAAGGCCGCTATGCCCTGGTGGTTGGCCGCTTCAACAGCTTCGTGGTTGAAAGCCTGGTAAGCGGTGCCGTGGATGCCCTGGTTCGCCACGGTGTGAGCGAAAGCGATATCACGATTATCCGTGCCCCTGGCGCCTTCGAAATTCCACTGGTTGCGCAAAAAGTTGCTCAGCAGGGTGAATACGCAGCAATCATCGCCCTGGGCGCTGTGATTCGTGGCGGTACCCCGCACTTCGAATACGTGGCCGGCGAATGCACCAAGGGCCTGGCCCAGGTGTCCATGGAGTTCGGCGTGCCAGTCGCTTTCGGCGTACTGACCGTTGATTCCATCGAACAAGCCATCGAGCGTTCCGGCACCAAGGCCGGCAACAAAGGCGCTGAAGCTGCTCTGTCCGCCCTGGAAATGGTCAGCCTGCTGTCGCAGTTGGAGGCCAAGTGATTTCCGACGAGAGCGATCGTTTCAACCCGCGCGACGAGCGTCCAGCGGACGCCGGCAAACCTTCGAAAGAGCGAAAAGCGCCGTGCTGCCCGTCAGCTCGCCACCCAGGCGTTGTACCAGCGCCATATGGCCGGTACTTCGCTGAACGAAATCGAAGCGCAATTTCGCGTCGACAACGACTTCACCTTTGCCGACCAGAGCTATTTCCACGACATCCTGCACGGCGTTCCGGCCAACCTGACCGAGATCGACGCTGCATTGACGCCGTGCCTGGACCTGACCCTTGAAGAGCTGGACCCGGTTGAACTGGCCGTACTGCGCCTGTCGACCTGGGAACTGCTCAAGCGCGTCGACGTGCCGTACCGCGTGGTGATCAACGAAGGTATCGAGCTGGCGAAAGTCTACGGTTCGACCGACGGTCACAAGTTCGTCAACGGCGTGCTCGACAAGCTGGCTCCGCGCCTGCGTGAAGCCGAAGTGAAGGAACACAAGCGCTAAGTTGCGCTTGAGTTCTCGATGGGCGAGTTTGAGCTGATCCACAAGTACTTTGCCGCCGCGCCCTGTGCGCAGGGCGGCGAGGGCATTGCCTTGGGGATCGGCGACGACTGCGCCCTGCTGGCGCTCCCTGCCGGGGAGCAACTGGCAATCTCCACCGATACCTTAGTGGCCGGCGTGCACTTTGCCGACCCTTGCGATCCGTTCCTGCTCGGCCAGCGTTCGCTGGCGGTGGCGGTGAGCGATCTGGCTGCCATGGGCGCCAACCCCCTCGCGTTTACCCTTGCACTCACTACGCCCACCGTCGATGCCGACTGGTTGCAACGCTATGCCCAGGGTTTGAACGCCATGGCGCTAAGCTGCGGCGTGGGCTTGGTGGGCGGCGACACCACGCGGGGGCCGCTCAGTTTGACCCTGACGGTGTTCGGCCGTGTGCCAGCGGGCCAGGCGTTGACGCGCAGCGGTGCGCAGCCGGGGGACCTGCTGTGCGTGGGCGGTGAGTTGGGCAATGCCGCTGGCGCCTTGCCACTCGTGCTGGGCCAGCGCAACGCCGATGCGGCCATCGCTGATCCTCTGCTGGCCCATTACTGGTCACCGCAGCCGCAGTTGGCTTTAGGGCTGGCGCTGCGGGGCAAGGCGACGGCTGCGATGGATATCTCCGACGGGCTGTTGGCCGATTGCGGGCATATCGCCAAGGCGTCGGCCGTCAGCCTGTTGATCGAGCGTCAGAAGCTTCCGCTGTCCAGCGCCTTGCTGGCGTTTGTCGGTGATGACCAGGCGCGGGTGGCTGCATTGAGCGGTGGCGACGACTACGTGCTGGCCTTTACCTTGCCGTCCGTCGAGTTGGCACCGCTGCTGGCCGCGGGTTGGCCGGTGCACGTTATTGGCCGTGTCCAGGCGGGGCAGGGTGTGACGCTCCTCGACGCCAACGGGCAGGACATCACTCCGGCCATCCGGGGTTATCAGCACTTTCGCGAGACGCCCTGAGTCGGCGTGCTGCGCTACCCTCTACTACGTCATTACACAAGCAAGGCATTGCAGGAGGTCGTACCCATGGATGTGCGCCACTGGCTGCTGACACTGCTGTGTGTCATTCCGGCGTGGGTCCTGGCGCAGGATGAGTCTGTTGTACCAGGCAAGATCATGCTTGCCAGTGAGGCTTGGGACGGCTACACCAATGCGGACGGCAGCGGTCTGGCCTGGGATGTGCTGCGGCAGGTCTTCGAGCCGGTCGGGATCACTCTGCAAACCCGCATCGAGCCCTATACCCGCTCGGTGGGCCTGGCCCAGCGCGGTGAGGTAGATGGTTGGGTCGGCTCTTACCGTGACGAGGTCACGGGCGTCCTTTACCCGCACTGGAAGTTGGACTCCGACGCTATCTACGCCCTTGGGCTGGCAACCTCCCCGACTCCGAGCGTCGCAACGCTGGGTGAATACCGCCTGGCCTGGGTACGCGGCTATCGGTACGAGGCGTACTTGCCCAATGTGCGACGTTTCAACCAGATCCAGCGGCGCGATGGGATTTTACCGATGCTCCAGCATGGTCGGGCCGATTTCTACATCGATGCCCTCAGCGAAACGCAATACGTCCTCAGACAGGCGCGAGACCCTTCCACGTTCAGGCTTACCCACATCATCGACCTGCCGCTATACGTTGGCTTTGCCGATACCGAGCGCGGCCGTTCGTTACGCACCGTGTACGATCAGCGCATGGCCGTGCTGGTCAAAAGCGGCGTGCTGAAGCCGATCTTCCAGCGCTGGAACCTGCCGTATCCCTTCTAACTGCATAGAACCGAGATGAAGGCCAATCGAACCGATTGATCTTTATCAGCGATCATTCAGCTTAAGCGTGTGCAGGAACCTGCTGTTACAATGCCCGCCTCTGTAAAATCTGAAATCAGGAGCACACGGTGCCCGTCGTTTTCGTCGCCGCTTCCAAGTTGCCTACCCCTTTTGCCACGTTCACCATGAACGGCTTTCTCGAAGAAGCCACCGGGCGTGAGCACGTTGTGCTCAGCCTCGGCGATATCGCGGATGGCGCGCCAGTACTGGGTCGTGTGCATTCCGAGTGCCTGACCGGCGATGCGTTGTTCAGCCAGCGCTGTGACTGCGGCTCGCAACTGGAGGCGGCCATGCGCGCCATCGCCCGTGAAGGCCGTGGCGTGCTGCTGTATCTGCGCCAGGAAGGCCGCGGTATTGGCCTGCTGAACAAAATCCGCGCCTACGAGCTGCAAGACGGCGGCGCTGATACCGTTGAGGCCAACGAGCGCCTGGGCTTCGCTGCAGACCAGCGTGACTACGCGATCTGCCTGCCAATGCTTGAGCACCTGGGCGTGAAATCCCTGCGTCTGATGACCAACAACCCGCGCAAGGTCAAAGCCTTGACCGAGATGGGCATCACCGTGGCCGAGCGTGTGCCGCTGCATACCGGGCAAAACCCCCACAACAAGCTCTATCTGGCGACCAAAGCCAGCAAGCTCGACCATATGATGGGCAACGAGCATCAGGGCGAGGTCGACCGCGCGTGACCCGTGGCCAGGTAAAGCGGCGACTGTCCTTCAACTGGTGGCAGTACCTGGCCTTGGCGCTGCTTCCGTTGTTCGTGCTCAACCTGGTGTTTGGCCAGGTAGCGCTGCTACCCGTGCTGGCGATGCCGTTCTTCATCGCTGGCGTGGCCTCGATGTTCCTAAGCCTGCGTTACTTCCACGGCTATAAACACGCGCTGATCGCCACCTCAAAAGCTCTCGATACTCCCGAAGAACCGGCTGCCTGGATCACCCTCGCGGCCCGCCGGCGCACGGCTTTGCTGGTGGCGGCGATTCCCGCGTGGGTGGGCGCGCTGGCGGTGTTCGTTGGCCTGGAAGCGGTGCCGCTGTTCCTGCTGGCGCTGTCGACGATGGTGCTGTTTTACCTCTACCGCATTCCCCGTCAACTCGGATGATGCACCGCTGGCTGGCGCTTCTGCTGCTGACACTGAGTGCACAGGCCTTGGCCGCCGAGCGGGTGGTGAGCCTGGCGCCATCCCTGTCTGAAATCGTGGTCGAACTGGGTGCTGCCGATCTGCTGGTAGGCGTGCTTGATGGCGGCGAACGGCCGGCCGAGTTGGTGAAGGTGCCATCGGTGGGGCATTACGGCCAGTTAGACATGGAGCGCCTGCTCAGCCTCAATCCCGACCTGATTCTGCTGTGGCCCGGCAGTGTTGGCCCGGCCCAGCGCGAGCAGCTGCAACGCCTGAATATTCCGGTGTACGTCGCCGAACCTCATAGCCTCGAACAGTTGACCACCCAAGTCCAGGCCATAGCCGAGCAATTAGGCCGTGCCGACGCCGGCCGGCAATTGGCCGCGCAACTGCGCGAGCGCTTGGCCGGGCTGCGCCAGCGTTATCAACGTGTCGAACCGTTGCGGGTGTTCTATCAGGTGTGGAACCAGCCGCTGTACACCGTGGGCGGTGGCCAGATCATCAGCGACGCGCTGAGCGTGTGCGGTGCGCGCAACGTGTTTGACGACCTGAAGCTACCCGCACCGCAGGTCAGCATCGAGTCGGTGTTGCAACGTAATCCCGAAATGATTCTGGTGGGCGATCAGGCTCAGAAGGACGCCTGGAAGGACTGGCCAAGCATGGCGGCGCGGGTACAGTTGGTTCCGGACAAAGGCCTGGAACGGCCCAGCGGGCAGATGCTGGAAGCGCTGGCGCGGCTGTGTCAGGTAATTGCCCCGAGCCGATGAAGCCAGTACCAGGCGACAATCAGATTTCAGGTGTCCAGGTCACACCAAGCATCCACGCCCGGCCCTCTTCACGGTAATCCTGATTGTTCAGAAATGCCGGATCGTTGTAGCTATAACGTGCCCGCGAATAGGATTTATCCAGCACGTTATCAACCTTCAGCGACAGCGCTACTTCTCGGCTAACCGCCCAACTGCTGCGCAACCCGAGCAATCCGTAGCCGCCCAGGCGCTGCGTGTTGTCTTCATTGTCGTAGCTATTGCTGATGGCCTGCCAACTGGCGCCCACGCCCACCTGATCGAATTGCCGATCCATATCCAGGCTCAATGTGCGGCGTGCACGACGGGCCAAGGTGTGGCCGCTGTCCCGGTCGCGCGGGTCGATGATCGAAACACCGAGGTTGCCCTGCCAGCCGAACAGTTCCTGTTTCAGCGCCGCTTCAAAGCCATCGATGCGCGCCGATGCCACATTCTGCGGTTTGTCGGTACGGTCGAGGATGATCGCATTGCTCAGGTCGGTGCGGTACACCGAGGCTTCCAGGCGCGTGCTGTCACTCAGTTGGCTGCGCCATTGCAGTTCGTAGCTTTTCGAGGTTTCGGGCTGCAGGTTGGGGTTGCTGTATTGCGTTTGCGGGTAATACAGGTCGTTGAAGCTCGGCGCACGGAATCCTTCGCTGTAACTCAGTAACAGGTCATTGTCGGGATTGACCGGCACGGTGAGCGTACCGCTCCAGCTGTTCTGGCCGCCAAACTGCTGGTTCTCGTCGTGGCGCAAACCCAGCTCTGTGGAGAACCGTTCGCTGCGGAAACGGTGCTGCACAAAGGCGGCGCGGTTCCAGCGGCTGTTTTCGGTGAAAGTGGTGGAGCCGTGGAAGCGGTCTTCGTACCAATCACCGCCCAAGATCAGGCTGTTCTGTTCATCCAGGGTCAGGTCGTTCTGCCAGTTGACGGAGTCGCGGTAGGTGTTGAATGCGCTGAAATAATCACTGAGGGTGTCGCGTTTGGTGTCACGGTTCTCGCTGTGGCCCAGTTCCACGCGCGATTGCCAGCGCTCACTGAACGTGGCGTCGATATAACCGCTGGCGCTGCTCACGGCGTAGTCGGTGTAGGGTTTTTGCCCAACAGTCTGCTTGGTGACGATGTCGTAGCGGCCGAAGCTGTTGTCGTACTCCGACTTGCCACGGTTATCCAGCAGGTTGAAACCCACCTCCAGCGCATCGCTGAACGAATGGCTGAGGTTCAGGCTCACCGATTGGTTGCGATAGGCATCATGGTCGCCGTCGCTGGGGAAGGATTCGTGGGTCGAATTGATCCCGGCAGTTTCATCCAGGCTCGCCCCGAGGTTGAAGCGCGTGTGTTCATCGCCACCCGAGAGACCGAGGCTGCGCTCCCAAGTGTTATTGCTGCCAAAACCCAGTTTCACGCGCGGTTGCAGGCCTTGCTCGGCGTTGCGCCGGGTAAACACTTGGATCACACCGCCGATGGCATCGCTGCCGTAGATCACCGAGCGCGAGCCGCGCAGGACTTCCACGCGCTCAATCTGGTCGATATTCAGGTATTGCAGGCCGCTGTCGCCGGACGTGGTGTTGGCGATGCGCTGGCCGTCCACCAGCACCAGGCTCTGGGCGGATTTAGTGCCGCGCAGGTAGATCCCCGGCAAACTGCCGCGCCCGCCGGTTCGCGCGACTTGCGCGCCGGGCACTCGGCTGAGCAGGTCAGTGAGGCTGGTGGGTTGCAGGCGATCGATGTCATCGCGGGTGAAGACGGAGTTGGCGGCGCTGCTGTCGTTGCGCGCCTGGACCTGACGGTTTGCGCTGATAACCACTTCGGGGAGCTTCAGGGCCTCGTCGCGGGTTTCGGCGAGCAATTCAGGGGAGGGCAGTAGCAGCAGGGTAAGGTACAGGCGATTCATAGACTGTTCACAGCTTTTGAAGGTGACACAAATCAAATGTGGGAGGGCGCTTGCCCCCGATGGCGGCCTGTCAGTCAGCATAGTTGTTGACTGAACTGCCGCTATCGGGGGCAAGCCCCCTCCCACATGTTGATCCGGTTTCTACAGGTCCAGCAGCGCCATTCGTGCGCGCACCGAAGCCTCGATCCCTGCTTCGTCCAAGCCGCACTCCGCCAGCATCTGCGCTGGCTTGGCGTGCTCGACGTACACATCCGGCAAGCCCAGGTGCAGCACCGACTTGAGGATATTCTCCCGTGCCAGGAACTCACTGACTGCCGCGCCGGCGCCGCCCATGATGGCGTTCTCTTCAACGGTCACCAGCAACTCATGGCTACCGGCGATCTCGCGTACCAAGGCTTCATCCAGCGGTTTGACGAAGCGCATATCGACCACGGTCGCGTCGATCTTTTCGGCGACTTTCAGTGCTTCGGCCAATTGCACGCCGAACACCAGGAACGCGACCTGGCTGCCCTGGCGACGCACGATGCCTTTGCCGATCTCGATCGGCTCCAGATCTTTTTCGATCACTGCATTCGGGCCATTACCACGCGGGTAACGCACGGCGGCCGGGCCGTTATACAGGTGGCCAGTGCTGAGCATCTTGCGCAGTTCGTTCTCGTCGCTCGGCGTCATTACCAGCATGCCGGGGATGCAACGCAGGTACGACAGGTCGAAGCTGCCGGCGTGAGTTGGGCCGTCTTCGCCTACAAGACCCGCGCGGTCGATGGCGAACAGCACGTCAAGGTTCTGCACCGCCACATCGTGAATGAGCTGGTCATAACCGCGTTGCAGGAACGTGGAGTAAATCGCTACTACTGGCTTGGCGCCTTCACAGGCCATACCGGCGGCGAAAGTCACCGCGTGCTGCTCGGCAATCGCCACGTCGAAATAGCGCAGCGGGAAACGCTCGCTGAACGCGACCAGGTCGGAGCCTTCCTTCATCGCCGGGGTAATGCCCACCAGGCGCGAGTCGGCAGCGGCCATGTCGCACAGCCATTCGCCAAACACACCGGAATACTTCGGCCCGCTGGCCTTTTTCGGCGCAGCGGCTGGGGCGTCCACAGGTTCCAGCTTGGTGATCGCGTGGTAACCAATCGGGTCGACTTCCGCCGGGGCGAAGCCTTTACCTTTCTTGGTGACGATATGCAGGAACTGCGGGCCTTTGAGGTCGCGCATGTTACGCAGCGTGGCGATCAGAGTGGGCAGGTCGTGGCCGTCAATTGGGCCGATGTAGTTCCAGCCCAGCTCTTCGAACAGGGTGCCGGGGACAAGCATGCCCTTGGCATATTCTTCGGTGCGTCGGGCAATTTCCCACGCGCCGGGCAGACGCGAGAGCACCTTCTTGCTGCCTTCGCGCATGCTGGCGTAGGTACGGCTGGAGAGGATTTTTGCCAGGTAATTGGACAGGCCACCGACATTGCGAGAGATCGACATGTCGTTGTCATTGAGGATCACCAACATGTTGGCGTTCACTTCAGGCGCATGGTTCAGCGCTTCGAAGGCCATGCCGGCGGTCAACGCGCCATCACCGATCACGGCAATCGCCTTGCGATCACTGTTTTGCAGGCGGGCGGCAATCGCCATGCCCAGCGCTGCACTGATAGAGGTGCTGGAGTGACCGACGCCAAAGGTGTCGTACTCGCTCTCGGCGCGGCGCGGGAAGGCGGCAACACCGTCCTTTTGGCGCAGGGTACTCATGCGCTCGCGTCGGCCGGTGAGGATTTTATGCGGATACGCCTGATGGCCCACGTCCCACACCAGCCGGTCGTCCGGGGTATCGAACACGTAATGCAACGCGATGGTCAGCTCGATGACGCCCAGGCCTGCACCAAAATGCCCACCGGTCTGACCGACCGTGTAGAGCAATTCCAGGCGCAGTTCATCGGCCAGGGTTTCCAGCTCGGCTTCACCCAGACGACGCAGGCCGTCCGGCGTGACAGCACGGTCGAGCAGGGGCGTGGACGGGCGCTTGCGGGGAATCTCTTGAAACGTCGTGGGCATCAGGCGAATCGTTATAGGTATAAGAAGAGGCGGCAGTTTACCTCAAGCATCGCAAACTGCCCACGCAGAGCGCCGAACTTGGCCGATATGCGGCTGCAATGGCCGCTGTTATCAGTGGCGGCGTTCGACGATATACCGCGCCAGGTCACGCAGTGGCGCGGCTGCCGCGTCGAAAGGTCGCAGGGCGTCCAGGGCCTGGTCGCGCAGTTCCAGGGCATATGCCTTGGCAGCGTCGAGACCAAGCAGCGCAGGATAAGTCGGTTTGTCCCGTGCGATATCGGCACCTTGGCGCTTGCCCAAGGTGGCCGTGTCACTTTCCACGTCGAGAATGTCGTCCTGCACTTGGAAAGCCAGGCCGATGGCGCGGGAATACGTCTGCAAGGCCGCCAACTGCGCAGCTTCGGCACGGCCACTGGCCAGGGCACCGAGGTGAACGGCAGCCTCGATGAGCGCGCCGGTCTTGTGGCGATGCATATGTTCCAGAGCTTTTTGATCCAGCTTGAGACTGACCGAACCCATGTCGATCGCCTGCCCACCGACCATACCGGCCGGGCCCGCAGCGTGGGCGAGGGCGGTGACCATGCGCAGGCGAGTCTCGGCGTTGACGCTGCTCAAGCCCGGGTCCAGCAATGCGCTGAACGCCAGACTTTGAAGGCCGTCACCGGCCAGAATCGCATAGGCTTCATCAAAGGCTTTGTGAGTGGTTGGCTGGCCGCGACGCAGATCGTCGTCGTCCATTGCCGGCAAATCGTCGTGTACCAGGGAATAAGCGTGGATCAGCTCCACCGCACACGCCGCGCCGTTGGCCTGCTCGGCAGGCGCACCGAGGGCTTCACACGCCGCATACGCCAGCAACGGGCGCACACGCTTGCCGCCATTCATCACGCTATAGCGCATGGCTGCATAGAGACGGTTCATTTCTGGGCTGGGCGCAACAAACAAGGGCTCCAGCGCCGCATTCACCCGGGCTTGGCTACTGGCCTGATACGCGTCGATCATTCCGGCTGTTCCGCATCGAAAGGTTCTTCGGCCAACTCCCCGTCACGCTCCAGCAACACCTGCACCTTCTGCTCCGCCTGCGCCAGCGCGCTCTGGCAGTCGCGAGTCAGGCCGATGCCTTGCTCAAACGCCGTCAGCGAGTCCTCCAGCGACAACTCGCCATTCTCCAGACGCTCGACCAGGGTTTGCAGGTCGGCGAGGGATTGTTCGAAATCGAGTGCAACTTTTTTGCGGGCCATGGCGGCTATTCCGGTAGACGGTAAACCGGCGGGACACTAGCAGACATGGGGGAGTGGGGCAAATGAGTGGTGGGAATTACGAGGTGGTAAATCGCACAGTCGATTGAACACAGGTGGTCCCGCAACACGCGGGATGGGGACGTTGCCGGCAGTTGCAAAACAGTTGCCAAGCCCCGAGCAAGTTGAGCGTGAACTGGCGGGTTACGCTCAGGTGAACACCGAAAGCCTGCTTTTCAAGGCAGGCTTATCGGGAATTTCGGCTGACTTATTTCTGATGGGCTGTCAGCGCCGCATAACCATTCATCAAGTTGCGATAGTTGGGAATACGCTGGGACAACAGATTGCCCAGGCCTTCGATATCGTTGCGCCAGTCGCGATGCAGCTCACACGCCACCGAGAACCAGTTCATCAACTGTGCACCGGCTTGCGTCATCCGGCTCCATGCCGCTTGTTGCACGGTGGTATTGAACGTGCCGGATGCATCGGTCACCACAAACACCTCAAACCCTTCTGCCAACGCCGACAAGGTCGGGAACGCTACGCACACATCCGTTACTACGCCGGCAATGATGATCTGCTTACGGCCGGTAGCCTTGATCGCCTTGACGAAGTCTTCGTTGTCCCACGCATTGATCTGGCCAGGACGAGCGATGTACGGCGCGTCCGGGAACATCTCCTTCAACTCAGGCACCAGAGGGCCGTTGGGGCCTTGCTCAAAGCTGGTGGTGAGGATGGTCGGCAGGTTGAAAAATTTGGCCAGGTCGGCCAGTGCCAGCACGTTGTTCTTGAACTCGTTGGGCGAGAAGTCTTGCACCAAGGAAATCAAGCCGGTCTGGTGGTCGACCAGCAGGACTACGGCGTCGTCTTTGTTCAAGCGGTTGTAGGTCGGAGTGCTCATGGTTGAATCCTTTTTTGTTTAAGTGGGTTTGGCGTTGCGTTCAACATGGGCACAGATTAATGGGTCGTGATTGGAGGATAAATCGGGCGAGGGGAGTCTTACTGTCAACTAAAAAGGGACAAAGGATGGAGGCTGGGCATGGGGTTGGGAGCGAGCGGAGGCAAAGAGGATGGGTGCACGTTGGCTTGATTTGCAGGGGGGGAGATTATTAGAGGCATTAAAAAGCCGGCTTGTGGCCGGCTTCTCGGGGACTGCCTCAGCTTGTTTTTGACAAACCTCACCAGCCTTCAAATCGCTCAGCCCACATTGCGTCGGGCTGAATAGTAGGGGCATCCGCGGGAACTCCTCCGCTTCGCCGAGCAGGGTGGTTAGCCTTAAGCCACCCCCTGCCAAATGTGCGGCGCATGATACCCACATTCACCTTAAATGCCCACCTCCGGTTCCGATTTAGAGCCTTCCCAGCCTAATAGGCGCTCATCCAGCGGAACGGGCGGGCGGCGGTTGTTGAGGGTGGACCACCAGAATATCCAGCCGACGATTTTGAAGTTCTGCTCGAAGCGTTCTTCATGGTTGAGGTATTCGTCCGGGTGTTCGCTGGCGTTGTGGCTTCGCATGCGCAACCCTCCCCCTGGACGGTTGTAGAGATATTTGATGCGCAGCATGCCGTCGTGTTCGACGGCGTAGATTTCGCCATCAATGATTTGGGTGCGGCCTTTGTCGATGGCGAGGGTGGCGCCCTGTTGGATGATGTCGATCATGCTGTTGTCGACCATGTAGGCGCCTACCGCGCGGTCAGGGTTGACGGTAAGGGTTTCGAGAGTATGCAGGGAGACGCGGATGCGCTCGGTCGAGGTGAATGTGGGGTGGAGGGGAATCTCCACGTCGAGTGGTTCCGGAGGGCAGGTTGGGCCTGTGAGGTACTTTCCGCCTCCTTCTCGGGTGCTGGGCAGTCCTTTCCGGGCGTCTGGGCCTTCCAGCAGGAAGTTGGCCGGTGGGTGTTTGGGGCCTTCGCCGGTGCGCAGCCAACGGCTGGAGACGCAGAGAAGTTCTGCAAACTCGTTGAGTCGGCCCATGGGTACACCGCGTTTGAACCAGTTGTTCACGTGTTGAGGCGTGACACCACGGTTTTTGGCGAAGTCGGATGCGGAAAGATGAACTTCCTGCAATAGCACTTTTAAACGATCACCTGATGTATTCATAAACGCAGAGTTTACTGGCCAAGAAAACCAATCAAATAAACCATGCGTTGAATTGCGCCTGTAGGTTTTTGCTTAGTTGTGGCTTGATCTTTCAGTTGTATCGCTTAGTTGAACGGCGTGTACTAATTTTTGAACTTGTTGTTTAGTTTTCCCACAAAAAAGCCCCGAATAATCGGGGCTTTTTAATTGCCGGGGCAATGAAGAGCGGGTATCAGCCTTTGTAGGCTGCAACCGACTTCATGATCTCGGCGCGGGCGGCGTCTGCGTTGCCCCAACCGTCGATCTTCACCCACTTGCCTTTTTCGAGGTCTTTGTAGTTCTCGAAGAAGTGCTTGATCTGTTCCAGCAGCAGTGGTGGCAGGTCGGTGTATTCCTTCACGTCCACATACAGCTGGGACAGCTTGTCGTGTGGGACTGCGATAACTTTGGCATCGCCGCCGCCGTCGTCGGTCATGTTCAGGATGCCGACCGGACGTGCGCGGATGACCGAACCAGGGGTGACCGGGTAAGGCGTTACGACCAGCACGTCGAGGGGATCACCGTCGTCAGCCAGGGTGTTCGGGATGAAACCGTAGTTGGCCGGATAGAACATCGGGGTGGCCATGAAACGGTCAACGAACAGGCAGTCGCTGTCTTTGTCGATTTCGTATTTGATCGGCGCGTGGTTGGCCGGAATCTCGATGGCGACGTAGATGTCGTTCGGCAGGTCTTTGCCAGCCGGAATCTTGCTGTAGCTCATTGGGCGTTGCCCCCGTAGTTGGCCATATGACATGGCCGGATTGGCCTAAAAGTGGCGGCGATTATAGGCATATTCTGACGGCGATGCCATGCGCCAGACGTCGTACGGTCATTCGTCTTGTGGCTGATAACGCGGGTCGTGGGCTTGCAGATGGGTCAGGCGGGCCAAGGGGTCTTGGCGATAAAAGCGACTGAGTTGGGCATACACCTGTGGATAAGTGCGGACCAGTAAATCCGGGGCGCTGAAAAAATATTCGCTGGTGACTGCGAAGAATTCCGCCGGGTTTTCTGCGGCGTAGGGGTCGATCTCGGTGTCGGCGTCCGGGTTGGCGTCCAACTGGCGATTGAGATCGTCATAAGCGCTTTGCATCACGCTGGCCCACTCCTGCACGCGCATGTCGTGGTGCAGCGGCGGGAGGCCGTTGGCGTCGCCGTTGAGCATGTCGAGTTTGTGGGCCAGTTCGTGGATCACCAGGTTGTAGCCCTCCCACTGGCCGCTGGCGAGTACGCCCGGCCAGGCGAGGATCACCGGGCCTTGCTGCCAGGCTTCACCGCTGTGTTCGCCGTCCCACTCGTGTTCGATACCGCTGCTGTCTCGATGGCGCTGGGGGCTCAGGAAGTCGTCGGGGTACAACACGATTTCGTGGAAGCCCTGATACCAGTCGAGGTCGCCGAGGTTCATCAGTGGCAATTGCGCCTGAGCGGCGAGCAGCAGGCGTTGTTCCTGGTGCAGTTCGACGCCCGGCAGGGCGGTGAGGTGTTTTTCGGCGAGAAACACCACGCAGGCTTCGCGCAACCACTGGTCCTGCTCGGCGCTGATACCGTCGAGGAAGGTCAGGTGGTGGCGCACCCGTTGCCAGGTTTCATCGGCAATCGGGTGCTTGGCCAGCAGGCGCCGGCGACGCCAGGCGCTGAGGGACCACATCGCAGGTTACTGCGGCTTGGCTTCGGAGGAAGTGCGGCCAAAACGGCTGCGGAACACACCAATGATCATCGGCACCAGGGACAGCAGGATGATGAACACCACCAGCAGCGACAGGTTTTTCTTGATAAAGGGCACGTTGCCGAAGAAGTAGCCCAGGGTCACCAGGCCGCCGACCCAGAGGATAGTGCCCAGCACGCTGAATCCGAAGAACCGTGGGTAGGGCATTCTCGCGATGCCGGCCACGAACGGCGCAAAGGTGCGCAGAATCGGCAGGAAGCGCGCCAGGGTCACGGTTTTGCCGCCGTGCTTGTCGTAGAAATCGTGGGTTTTTTGCAGATAGTCGCGGCGGAAAATCTTCGAGTTCGGGTTACTGAACAGGCGTTCTCCAGCTGTTCGTCCGATTACGTAGTTGGTGCTGTCGCCGAGGATTGCCGCCAACATCAACAGGCCGCCCAGCAATACCGGGTCCATGCCGCCACCTGCGGCGATGGCTCCGGCGATAAACAGCAAGGAGTCGCCTGGCAGGAACGGCATGACCACCAGACCGGTTTCGCAAAAGATGACCAGAAACAGAATGGCGTAGATCCACGGACCGTAATTGGTTACCAGCAGGTCGAGGTAGACGTCGAGATGCAGGATAAGGTCGAGCGGGTTGAAATCCATGGATGGCACCTGTGTGAACGGCCCGGCTCAGCGGGCCTGTGCGGAAGCTCGGGTAATAAGGCTACAAGTGTATGCCGCATTTCTTACAACCCTGAAAGGTCCGCATTATACGGATTGAGAGGTGAAAAGCGTGTTGGTTTTGTAGCGGGGGATGTCGTGGCGTGAGGTCTGAAGATCGCCAGAAATCAATGTGGGAGCGGGCTTGCTCGCGAAAGCGGTGGGTCAGTTATAAATAGTCTGACTGACAAGCCGCTATCGGGGGCAAGCCCCCTCCCACAAGGTGTCCACGGTGTCCGGGAGTCAGTCTTCGCTGATCGGCAAGGTGTAGTTCTTGAACTCGGTGTCTTCACGAAACCCGATTGACTCGTACGTCTTCTGCGCCACTTGGTTGTCACTGCTGGTCGACACCCGCAGCCGCACTGCGTGCGTCTCTTTGGCCATCTTTTTCGCGGTGCGCATCAGGTTATCCGCCACCAGCTGCCGACGCGCGTCTTCGGCTACGTAGATGTCATTGAGGATCCACACCCGCTTGAGCGAAAGCGACGAAAAGCTCGGATACAACTGACAAAAACCAAGCAACTTCTTGTCGTCATCATCGGCCAAGGCCAGGTAAATCACCGACTCCTTGCGGCGAAGGCGCTTTTCCAAAAAAGCCCGCGATGAGTCCGGGAACGGCAGGGCCCCATAAAACTCGCGGTATTTGACGAACAGCGGGGTCAACAGGTCCAGGTGTTCCAGGGTCGCTTGAGTAATCCGCATGCCAGGCCTCAACTTCCAAATGGGTATGACCACACGTGCGGCCGTGAATTGATGCTGCCTAAAGACGCCAAAAAGCGCAATCGTGCCGGGATCAGTCCTGCGGTGGGCTGAGCAGGAAATTACCTTTCATCAGGTTCGGGTCGTCGGACTCGATGGTCTGCAGCTGCGCCTCATCCTTGAGGTTTACCCCCGAGAGCTGCCGGCGACACGCCTCTTTCATCAAATACAGCAAACGATGGGCCGCCATCCCGTAACTCAAGCCTTCCAAGCGCACGTTGGAGATGCAATTGCGATAGGCATCGGTGAGTCCGATCTTAGGGTTGTATGTGAAATACAGCCCCAGACTGTCCGGCGAACTGAGCCCCGGCCGTTCGCCGATGAGGATCACCACCATTTTGGCGCCGAGCAGTTGCCCGATTTCGTCGGCCACCGCCACGCGCCCCTGTTCCACCAGGATCACCGGCGACAAGGACCACCCTTCGGCGTGGGTTTGTTCTTCCATGCGCGTAAGAAACGGCAACGTATGTTTATGCACTGCCAGCGCCGACAGACCATCAGCCACCACGACCGCCAGGTCCACGCCGCCGGGATGCGCTGCTGCGTAATCCCGCAGGCTCTGTGCCGATTCGTCGCTCAAGCGCCGCCCCAAATCCGGACGTTGCAAGTAGCTATGCCGGTCGGTTGCGGCGCTGTGCAGCAACAGGCTGTCACGCCCACGTTCGGCCAGTTGACTGCTAAGGCCAGCATGGTCGAAAGGCAGATGCACCGCGTCCCGCGCCTGGGCGTGGGCAAATTGGAAATCAAGCTGGGCGTTGGTAGGAATGCTGGTACCGGTACGGCCCAAGGCAATACGCGCCGGGGTCAGGCGCCGCAGTTCCAACCACGGGTTTTCAGGCAGGTCGAGTTGCACAGGCGGCTCCTTCATCCCAATTGCGCCAGGGCGTGGCGAAACGCCGGTGGCAGGCTGTTGCCGAAGCGCACCTTGCCGTCGGCTTGCGTAAAAATGCCCATTTTTGCCAGCCACTGTTCAAACTCCGGTGCCGGCTTTAAACCCAACGTCTGGCGAGCGTACAAGGCGTCGTGGAACGAGGTGGTCTGGTAGTTGAGCATGATGTCGTCGGAGCCGGGGATACCCATGATGAAGTTGATCCCGGCCACGCCCAGCAGGGTCAGCAGGGTGTCCATGTCGTCCTGGTCGGCTTCGGCGTGGTTGGTGTAACAGATGTCGCAACCCATCGGTACACCCAGCAATTTGCCGCAGAAGTGGTCTTCCAGGCCGGCACGGATGATCTGCTTGCCGTTGTACAGGTACTCGGGGCCGATAAACCCGACCACCGTGTTTACCAGAAACGGTTTGAAATGCCGTGCCACGGCATAGGCGCGGGTTTCGCAGGTTTGCTGGTCAACGCCAAAATGCGCATTGGCCGACAAGGCGCTGCCCTGGCCGGTTTCGAAATACATCAGGTTTTGGCCCAGAGTGCCCCGGTTCAAGCTCAAGCCCGCGTCGTAGCCTTCCTGCAGCACATTCAGGTTGATGCCGAAACTGGCGTTGGCCGCCTCGGTGCCGGCAATCGACTGGAACACCAGATCCAGCGGCACGCCGCGGTTGATGGCTTCGATGGAGGTGGTGACGTGGGTCAGCACACAGGCCTGGGTGGGGATTTCGTAGCGCTGGATAATGGCGTCGAGCATCTCCAGCATCGCGCAGATCGAGGCGATGCTGTCGGTGGCCGGGTTGATGCCGATCATGGCGTCGCCGTTACCGTACAACAGGCCGTCGAGAATGCTCGCAGCGATGCCCGCCGGCTCGTCGGTCGGGTGGTTGGGTTGCAGGCGGGTCGACAGGCGCCCGCGCAGGCCCATGGTGCCGCGAAACTGGGTGACGACGCGGATCTTCTGCGCCACGAGTACCAAGTCCTGCACGCGCATGATCTTGGACACGGCAGCAGCCATTTCCGGTGTCAGACCCGGCGCCAAGGCGCGTAGGGAATGTTCATCGGCAGCGTCGCTGAGCAGCCAGTCGCGCAGGCCACCGACGGTCAGGTGACTGACAACGGCGAAAGCCTGCTTGTCGTGGGTGTCGATGATCAGTCGGGTGACTTCATCGCTTTCATAGGGGATCAGCGCTTCTTCGAGGAAGTGTTTCAACGGGATATTTGCCAGCGCCATTTGCGCCGCCACTCGCTCACCGTCGTTCTGCGCGGCGACGCCGGCGAGAAAGTCTCCGGAGCGCGCGGGACTGGCCTTGGCCATCACGTCCTTGAGGCTGTCGAAGCGGTAGGTTTGTGCACCCACCGCGTGGGAAAAGCTTGCCATACAGTGTCTCCTTGACGACGCGGGCAGCAGCCCGCGTCGAGGTTTACGGCAGTTAGTGCAAGGCGGCCTCTGCGGCCTGGATCGCCGCGAATTCCTCTTCGGGCGTGCCTGCTACCAAGTGATGCCGGCTGTAGAAAGCAAAGTAAGCAATTAATACTCCATAGATGATCGCGGCGCCAATCACCACCCGTGGATCCACCAGAAAGCCCGCAACGACGGCCACGCAGGCGAGTACCAAGGCAACCCCTGAAGTGAAAATGCCACCCGGCGTGCGGTAAGGACGGTCCATTTTGGGGCGACGGATGCGTAGGGTGATGTGCGCGGCCATCATCAGTACGTAGGAAATGGTCGCGCCAAACACCGCCACCAGGATCAGCAAATCCCCCTGGCCGGTCAGCGACAGGCCGAAACCGATAATGCCGGGGATCACCAGCGCCAGTACCGGTGCCTTGCTCTTGTTGGTCTCAGACAGCTTGCGCGGCAGGTAGCCGGCACGGGACAAGGCGAAGATCTGCCGCGAATAGGCATAGATAATCGAGAAAAAGCTGGCGATCAGTCCGGCCAAGCCAACCAGGTTGACGAAGCTGCCCATCCAGGTCGAACCGCCGTAGGACAACGCCAGCGCTTCCACCAGCGGGTTCCCGGATTTGATCAGTGCGTAAGTGCCCGCGCCGCCCGGTGCAATCACCAGGATCAACAAGGCAAAGCTGGTCAGCACCACAATGGCGCCGATCAGGCCACGAGGCAGGTCGCGCTTGGGGTTCTTGGTTTCTTCGGCGGCCAGCGGCACGCCTTCTACGGCGAGGAAAAACCAGATCGCGTAGGGAATTGCCGCCCACACGCCGACGTAGCCAAACGGCAGGAAGGTGCTGGCGCCCTTGGCCTCGGTCACCGGAATATCCAGCAAGTTGGCGACGTTGAAGTGCGGCACCATCGACACCAGGAACACGCCCAGTGCAACCGCGGCGATGGCAGTGATGACAAACATCAGCTTCAAGGCTTCGCCAACGCCAAAGATGTGGATGCCGATAAAGATGATGTAGAACGCCAAGTAGATCATCCAACCGCCAATGCCGAACAGCGACTCGCAGTAAGCGCCGATAAACACCGCGATGGCGGCGGGGGCTATGGCGTATTCGATCAGAATGGCCGTGCCCGTGAGAAAACCGCCCCAAGGCCCGAAGGCACTGCGGGCAAAGCCGTAGCCACCGCCAGCGGTAGGGATCATCGAAGACAGTTCGGCCAGGGAGAAACACATGCACAGGTACATGGTGGCCATCAGCAATGTGGCGAGGAACATACCGCCCCAGCCACCCTGGGCGAGGCCAAAGTTCCAGCCGGCGTAGTCGCCGGAAATAACGTAGGCAACGCCGAGCCCAACTAACAGGACCCAGCCGGCGGCGCCTTTTTTAAGTTCGCGTTGTTGGAAGTATTGGGAGTCGACTTTTTCGAAGTCGACAGAAGATCCAGTCGGTTCGCTAGGCATGAAGAAGTACCTTTCGTTGTTATTGTTTTTAACTCGGCCTCTGTGTGCCGAATGCTATTCGCAAGTACTTGTGACGATCTAAGTGTGGGAGGGGAAAACCCCCTCCCATCATTGACCTTGTTTCAAAAGTGGGAGGGGATGTTAGTTAGAAGAAGCCCAGTGGATTAATGTCGTAACTCACCAGCAAGTTCTTGGTCTGCTGGTAGTGGTCCAACATCATCTTGTGTGTCTCGCGGCCCACACCGGACTTCTTGTAGCCACCGAACGCGGCATGCGCCGGGTACAGGTGGTAGCAGTTGGTCCACACTCGGCCCGCCTTGATCGCCCGGCCCATGCGGTAGGCGCGGTTGATGTCGCGGGTCCACACGCCGGCGCCCAGGCCGAACTCGGTGTCGTTGGCAATGGCCAGGGCTTCGGCTTCGTCCTTAAAGGTGGTGATGCTCACCACTGGGCCGAAGATTTCCTCCTGGAACACACGCATTTCGTTGGTGCCCTTGAGCAGCGTCGGCTGGATGTAATAACCGCCGGCCATGTCGCCGGTGAGCTGCTCCACCTTGCCGCCGGTGAGCAACTGCGCGCCTTCGCCCTTGGCGATTTCCAGGTAGGACAGGATCTTGTCGAACTGCTGCTCGGACGCCTGGGCGCCGACCATGGTGTCGGTGTCCAGCGGGTCACCGCGTTTGATCTGCTCGATTTTCTTCATCACCACTTTCATGAAGTCGTCGTAGATCGACTCTTCCACCAGCGCACGGGATGGGCAGGTGCACACCTCGCCCTGGTTGAAGAACGCCAGCACCAGGCCTTCGGCGGCTTTCTCGATGAAGGACGGTTCGGCTTTCATGATGTCGGCGAAGAAGATGTTCGGCGACTTGCCGCCCAGCTCAACGGTGGACGGAATAATGTTCTCCGCCGCCGCATGCATGATGTGCGAACCCACCGGGGTGGAGCCGGTGAAGGCGATCTTGGCGATGCGTTTGCTGGTGGCCAGAGCTTCGCCGGCTTCTTTGCCGAAACCGTGGACTACGTTCAGCACGCCCGGTGGCAGCAGGTCGCCGATGACTTCCATCAGCACGTTGATGCCCAGCGGGGTTTGTTCGGCGGGCTTGAGCACCACGCAGTTACCGGCCGCCAGGGCCGGGGCGAGTTTCCAGGCGGCCATCAGCAGCGGGAAGTTCCACGGGATGATCTGACCAACCACGCCCAGAGGCTCGTGGAAGTGATAGGACGCGGTGTGTTCGTTGATCTCGGCGCTGGTGCCTTCTTGGGCGCGGATGCAGCCGGCAAAGTAGCGGAAGTGGTCGGCGGCCAGCGGGATATCGGCGTTGAGGGTTTCACGCACGGCTTTGCCGTTGTCCCAGGTTTCGGTAATGGCCAGCAGTTCGAGGTTCTGTTCGATGCGGTCGGCGATTTTCAGCAGCACCAGCGAGCGGTCCTGGGCCGAGGTCTTGCCCCAGGCGTCAGCGGCGGCGTGGGCGGCGTCGAGGGCCTTGTCGATGTCTTTGGCAGTGGAGCGCGGGAATTCGGCGATGGGTTTGCCGTTGACCGGCGAGGTGTTGGTGAAATAGTTGCCGTCGACCGGCGCAACGAATTCGCCACCAATGTAGTTGCCGTACTTGGCCTTGAACGAAACGATCGCGCCTTCAGTACCGGGGTGTGCGTAACGCATGGTGGGTATCTCCTGGCTTTTATGTTTATTGGAGTGCAGCGCTCAAGCGCTTGGTAAAGCGTAGAGCAAAGGTCGGGCCACTGCCTTGAGGGCCAGGTAAATCAAGGGGTTGAGGTTTGTTGAAAGGCATTGCTGTCACACGCCTGGCACAGCCTGGGTGACACTTTGTGCCATAAACGGTACAGCCTGTGACCGGTGGGTCTGCACGGGATTGCATCTCTTGCAGGGCTGGGGGATGCTGGACGCTCTCACGCAGGGAGAATAATAAGAACATGCACAACGATCATTTCAGTCGCCATGCCCAGCAAGTCCTCACCGTGGCACGTGGCCGTGACCCCTCCAGCGATCCGTCCATCGCCCGTTCCTGGCTGCGGTGCCTGGAGGATTACCACCTGGATCCCGCGCAGACCATCGCACCCACCGTGCTTGAACACGGGCGCCTGTTGGAAAGCCGCGAGCGTCTGCAGCAAGTGCTGCACATCGCCGGCAGTGAGATGAATAGCCTGCACCAGCAGCTCTCCGGTGCCGGCCACGCGGTACTGCTGACCGATGCGCGCGGAGTGATCCTCAACTGTGTCACTGCGCCGTCCGAGCGCAAGATTTTCGAGCGCGCCGGTCTGTGGCTCGGTGCCGATTGGAGTGAAGCCTGCGAAGGGACCAATGGCATCGGCACCTGCCTGGTGGAGCGTCAGTCCCTGACCATTCATCGCGATGAACACTTCCGTGGCCGCCACACCGGGCTGACCTGCTCGGCGAGCCCGGTGTTCGACCCCCATGGTGAATTGCTGGCGGTGCTGGACGTGTCGTCAGCCCGGGAAGCGGTATCGCGCCAGAGTCAGTTTCACACCATGGCGCTGGTGAACCTGTCAGCGAAGATGATCGAGAGCTGCTACTTCCTGCGCCATTTCGAGCATCACTGGCTGTTGCGCTTTCATCTGCAGGCCGAGTCCGTGGGCCTGTTCAGCGAAGGGTTGCTGGCGTTCGATGGTGAAGGGCGCATTTGCGCGATGAACCAGAGCGCGCTGAATCTGCTGGGGCAGGTTCGAGGCAACCTGCTGGGTCAGCCGGTGGAGGCGTTCTTCGACTGTTCTCTGGATCAATTACTCGGTCGCGCCAGTGCCAATGCGACCGCCAGTTGGCCACTGCGCACCCGCGATGGGCGGCGCTTGTTTGCCGCACTGCGTGGTCAGCCACGCAGTGTGTCTTTACCCATCGCGAAGGCTGAGCCCGCCCGCCTGGCTGGCATCTGCCTGGGTGATCCTGCGTTGCAAAATGATTTTCGCAAGGCGCTGCGGGTATTCGAGCGAGATGTGCCGCTACTGATTAATGGGGAAACCGGCAGCGGTAAAGAAGCCTTCGCTAAGGCCGTGCACCATGCCAGCCAGCGTGCCGACAAAGCCTTCGTCGCCCTCAACTGTGCCGCCATCCCGGAAAGCCTGATCGAAAGCGAGCTGTTCGGTTATCGCGGCGGCAGTTTCACTGGCGCGCGGAAGGAGGGCATGCAAGGTAAGTTGCAACAGGCCGACGGCGGCACTCTGTTCCTCGATGAAATCGGTGATATGCCTCTGGCTCTGCAAACCCGCTTATTAAGGGTTCTGGAGGACCGCATGGTGGTGCCTATCGGCGGTGAGCCCCAGGCGGTTAACGTCAGAATTATCAGCGCGACGCACCGCAACTTGCTGGGGCGTGTCCAGGACGGCAGTTTCCGTGAGGACTTGTATTACCGGCTCAACGGCCTGGAAGTTGGTTTGCCTCCACTGCGTGAGCGCAGCGATAAATCTCAGTTGCTGGATTTTCTGCTGGCTGAAGAGGCGGGCGGGCAGACTGTACAACTCGACCCGGCGGCGCGTTCGGCGTTGTTGACCTTTGCCTGGCCCGGTAACGTCCGACAACTGCGCACGGTGCTGCGTACGTTGGCGGCGCTGTGTGACGACGGGCGCGTGGGCCTTGAAGATTTGCCCGCGTCGATCCGCCAGGCCCGGCCGCAACCGGTGGTTGAGGCTAAGCCCGCCGAGTCGCCCCTGGAAGACGCCGAGCGACTTGCCTTGCTAACGGCCTTGGAACAACAGCGCTGGCACATGTCCCATACGGCGGAGCAACTGGGGGTCAGCCGCAATACGTTGTATAGAAAGCTGCGCCGGCACGGCATCGCACGCGCGTCTCTGCCCGGGTGATCGTGGTTTGGTCCTACAGCTAAAGAGTGCGATTTTCGCCCCCCTGCGCTAACCTGCCTCGATGTTTACGAGGTCGACTATGCACATTCATATTCTTGGTATTTGCGGCACCTTCATGGGTTCGATGGCGGTTCTGGCTAAAGAGCTGGGCCATCACGTGACAGGCTCCGATGCCAATGTTTACCCGCCCATGAGCACGCAACTCGAAGCGCAGGGCATTGAACTGACCCAGGGTTACGATCCGGCGCAATTCGACCCGGTGCCGGATCTGGTGGTGATCGGCAATGCCATGTCCCGTGGCAACCCGGCCGTCGAGTACGTGCTCAACAAAGGTTTACCGTACGTTTCCGGCCCGCAATGGCTGGCCGATCATGTGCTGCAAGGCCGCTGGGTACTGGCCGTTGCCGGTACCCACGGCAAGACCACTACCAGCAGCATGCTGGCCTGGGTGCTGGAGCACGCGGGCATGAGTCCTGGCTTCCTGATCGGCGGCGTGCCACAAAACTTCTCGGTCTCCGCGCGCCTGGGCGACACGCCGTTCTTTGTGATCGAAGCTGACGAATACGACAGCGCCTTCTTCGACAAGCGCTCCAAGTTTGTCCACTACCGTCCGCGCACGGCGATCCTCAATAACCTTGAGTTTGATCATGCGGACATCTTCCCCGATCTGCCCGCTATCGAGCGGCAGTTCCACCATTTGGTGCGGACCATCCCAAGCGAAGGCCTGGTCATTTACCCGACTACCGAGCCGGCTTTGCAGCGCGTGATCGAGATGGGCTGTTGGACACCGGTGCAAACCACCGGTGCGGGTGGGCAATGGCAGGTCAAGTTGCTCAGTGAAGACGGTTCCAGGTTTGAAGTGCTGTTTGAGGGTGAGGCCCAAGGCATCGTCGAGTGGGACATGACTGGTCAGCACAACGTTGCCAATGCCTTGGTCACCCTGGCTGCCGCACGGCATGTGGGCGTGGTGCCTTCCATGGGTATTGCTGCGCTGAGCGCATTCAAAAGCGTAAAACGCCGCATGGAAAAAGTCGCCGACGTGAATGGGATTACCATCTACGACGACTTTGCCCACCACCCAACCGCCATTGCCACCACCCTTGACGGACTGCGCAAGCGCGTTGGCGATGCCCCGATCATTGCTATTGTCGAGCCGCGCTCAAACTCCATGAAGCTCGGTGCACACCGCGACGGCCTGCCGGAAAGCGTCAACGATGCCGACCAGGTGGTGTGGTACGCCCCGACCAATCTTGGCTGGGACTTACCGGCGATTGCGGCCCAGTGCACGGTGCCGTCGAAAGTCTGTGATTCCATCGAGGGCATCATTGAGTTCGTCAAGCAGCAGGCCAAGCCTGGCACCCATGTGGTGGTCATGAGCAACGGCGGCTTCGGCGGCTTGCACGGCAAACTGGCCGAGGCGCTGAAATGAGCGGGCCGGAACGCGTCACCCTGGCGATGACCGGTGCCTCGGGCGCGCCCTACGGCCTGCGTCTGCTTGACTGCCTGGTGCGTGAAGATCGCGAGGTGCACTTTCTGATCTCCAAGGCCGCGCAGTTGGTGATGGCGACCGAGACCGACGTGGCACTGCCTCCCAAGGTGCAGATGATGCAGGCCTTCCTCACCGAGTACACCGGTGCGGCGCCGGGGCAGATCAAGGTTTACGGCAAAGAAGATTGGATGTCGCCGGTGGCCTCGGGCTCCGGTGCACCGGCGGCAATGGTTGTTGTGCCGTGCTCCACCGGCACCTTGTCGGCGATTGCCACCGGGGCCTGCAATAACCTGATCGAGCGCGCGGCAGACGTGACATTGAAGGAGCGCCGCCAGTTGATCCTGGTGCCGCGCGAGGCGCCGTATTCGAGCATTCATCTGGAACACATGCTCAAGTTGTCGAACATGGGCGTGACCATCTTGCCTGCGTCGCCGGGCTTTTATCATCAGCCGCAGACCATCGATGACCTGGTGGATTTTGTGGTGGCGCGCATTCTCAACCTGCTGAATATTCCACAGGACATGCTGCCGCGTTGGGGCGAACACCATTTGAGCAGCGATGAATAAGGCACTGTTGGTGATACTGGCGTTGCAATTGGGCGGCTGCGCCACCGCGCGTACGCTGGACGCTGCGCAGCCCGGCGCGCCGGTGGTGTATGCCGGCACGCGGTTGGACTTGTACGCAATGAATGGAGGTTGCTGCGCCAAGGATCGGTTTGGTGCTGAGGCGCCGAGCTACCCCGGTGTCGACCTGCCGGCCAGTGCGTTGCTCGACACTTTGCTGTTGCCGCTGTCGGTGTTAACGGTGCTAGGAGTGGGATTTAACGCCACAGGCGGGCTCTAGCGCTCACCCGAAGGCAATACAAAACCAATGTGGGAGGGGGCTTGCTCCCGATAGCGGTGTATCAGTCACCCAATATGTTGACTGACCCTCCGCCATCGGGAGCAAGCCCCCTCCCACATTTTGCTTCGTGTTCGGCTTTATTTACCGAGCTTGCGCAGTTCGTCCGACTCTACGATCCGCACCCCATTCTGCTCTTCCAGCGCCAGGCGCCACATGGCCCGGGCCAGTTCACACACTTCGATGCCTCGGTACTTGCCTGGAATCAGTCGTGACAGCGGCCCTGCCAGTTGTTCGGCCAAACGGGGTTCCAGCCGCTCCCCCAATAACAGCGACGGTCGCACGATGGTCAGTTGCGGCCAGTCTTGGGCCTTGAGTGCCTGCTCCATTTCCCCTTTGACTCGGTTGTAGAAAATCGAAGATTTCGGATCGGCGCCAATCGCGCTGATCACGATCAGGTGCCGTGCGCCCATTTCCCGTGCGCGCTTGGCGAAGGCGACGACCATCTCCAGGTCAACCGCACGGAAAGCCTCTTCCGAGCCCGCTTTTTTGATTGTGGTGCCCAGGCAGCAGAAGGCGATATCCACCCGGCCGCTCAGTTGCGGCAGGAACACCGCTGGGTCGCCCACCGGGTTTTCCAGGTGTGGATGTTCGGCCAATGGCTTGCGGCTCGGCGCGAGCACGCGGGTCACGGTGGGTTCGTTGAGCAGGCGGTCGAGCAGGTGTTCGCCAGTGAGGCCGGAGGCCCCTGCGAGCAAGATATGCTGAGGTGTCAGGTACATAGTGTTTCCCCCTTGTTACACGTTGCAGCTTAGTTGCCTTTGGCTTCCTTGCTATTCATTGAGACGCTTTCGAGCGCCTTTCGTGCCTGCTGTTTACGTAAAAGTTGCCAGTGGGCAATCACGCCTTTGGGGGCCCAGATCTGCGGTTCGGACGCTTCGAAATTGTCGGCCTGTTCGCGCTCGCTCACATGCAGCTGTGCCAGCTTGAAGGCTTGCTGCAAATCGTCGGTCTGGTTGAAGGCTTGGGCGAAGAGGGCGTCGCCGAAGTAGGTGAAGTCGGCTTCTTCGGAGCAACCGAAGGACACGCGGTCGGCGCGGGAGGCGGTCATGATCAGCGTACGGTCGTCTTTGAGTGCCGGGATAAAGCCGCCGGAATAGCAGGCGGAAATTACGATGATCTTGTCGCGGTTTTTCAGCGGTGTCAGCACGGCGGCCAGCTCATCGGCGGGCAAATCGGCCAGCTCCATGCGCGGCTGATCCAGCACCAGTTCGTGTTCGTGGGTGCCGTGGCTGGTCATGTAGATAAACACCAGGTCTTCCGGGCCTGTGCGCTCGGCCAGGGTTTGCACGGCACGGCGCAAGCTTTCGCGGGTGGCCAGGGGGCGGTCGGCGATATGGTCGCGGTGGTTGACCAAACGGATCTGCCCACGTGCGCCGAAGCGGGTGGCGAGCATGTTGCTGACGTAATCGGCTTCGCGCAGGAACACGCTTTGTTTGCCGTCGCCGGCCACCGCCAGGGTGTACAACTCCACGGCAGGGGTGGAGGCGGGCACGGCGGCAAAGGCAGCATCGAGCAAATGCCCTTGGGCCAGCACGCCGATCTCCAGTGGGTCAGGCAACAATGTGCCGTCCGCGTCACGCACGCGCATGCCGTTGACCCAGGTACCGGCCTGCACCGTGCCGTCGGTGAGGACCAGCGTGCCGCGGCCCTGATAGTTGTCGCTGTCGAAGCCGCCGATGTAGAAGCTGCCGTCGGTCAGGTTCAGGCGACCTTCTCCGGTAAAGCGCCAATCGCTGAAATAGCCGACGTAGTGGCTGCCATCCACGCCGATCAGTTCGCCCTTGCCGCTGAGCGCGCCTTCCTTGAACTGGCCGATCCACACGTCGCCGTCAGCGTTTTCATAGCGGCCCTTGCCGTTGAGTTGGTTCTGCTTGAACTGACCGACATAGATGTCGCCGTCGGCGCTGTTGAAGGTGCCGTTGCCCTCCAACTGGCCATCGACGAAGCGACCACTGAACTGATTACCGCTGTCGTCGTTGCGCTGGCCTTCGCCATTCGGCTTGCCGTGGGCGAACTGGCCCTGGTATTGGCTGCCGTCGGCCAACTCCAGGCGGCCGAGACCGGAATACTGATCGTCTTTGAATTCGCCGCGATAGGTCATTTGCCCCTCTTTGAGGGTGCCTTCGCCGTTGCGCCGACCGTTGCGGAACCCGCCGACATACTGGCTGGCTGCGGTGGTCAGGCTGCCCTGTCCATCGAACAGACCTTGCCGGAACTGGCCTTTATAGACTTCGCCGTTGCTGCCATGCCACTCGCCCTGGCCGTGCCACTGGCCTTTGTCGAACGCGCCGGCGTACCAACTGCCGTTGGGGTAGTCCACACGGCCCTGGCCTTGCAGCAGGCCGTTGACCACATCGCCCCGATAGCGGCCGCCGTCGGGCAGGCGCGCATCGGGCGGCAACAGCGATTCGCCGTCTCCGCAAGCGGTGAGCAACAGGGCAAGGGCAAGGGGGGCGAGTGGGCGCATAGCGGGATCCGGATATTTGAGCGCCGAGTATGCCGCAGCTGCGAGTTTCATACATAAATTTACATACCCCGTGGTGAGTTTCAGCCTCTCACCACAGGGATGGCCTTACACGAAACAGAGTGAAAGCGACTCGGCAATGTAGGCCGGTTTTTCCTGGCCTTCGATCTCCAGTGTGGCAGTGGCCTTTAACAGCCACTGGCCGGGCTTTTTCTCGGTGACGTCAGTGAGGATCACGTTCAAGCGCACCTTGGAGTTGACCTTGACCGGCTGGATAAAGCGCACGGTGTCCAAGCCATAGTTGACCGCCATCTTAAGGCCTTCGGGCATGATCAGGATGTCTTCCATCAGCTTGGGTATCAGCGATAGCGATAGGAAACCGTGGGCAATGGTGCTGCCGAACGGCGTTTGCGCAGCCTTGACCGGGTCGACGTGGATGAACTGATGGTCGCCAGTGGCTTCTGCGAACAGGTTGATACGTGCCTGGTCGATGGTGAGCCATTCGGAACGTCCCAGTTCCTTGCCGACATAATCTTTGAGCTGCGCTACAGGTACATAGGGCATTGCGTCTCTCCTTGGTTCATCGATGCTGTTTTTATGGATTACAGAGAACCAATGTAGATCATCACGGGCAACCAGCCCGGTCAACCCACCATGCTTTTGGCGAATGCCGATGCATAGGGCCGGCATGCTTATAATGCGGGCGAGTTCAGAGGGGGGAGAAAGCGGATGCTGTTACGTGGTCTGACATGGCTGGTGTTGTTTCAGTTGATCGGTACGGCGATCAATCATTTGCTGTTGCCGGTTCTGCCGGGGCCAATCATTGGCCTGCTGCTGATGCTGGGTTTCCTGATCTGGCGTGGCGAGGTGGGCGAGCCGTTGAGCCTTGCAGCTGGCAGCCTGTTGCGGTATCTGCCACTGCTGCTGGTGCCGCCGGCAGTCGGCGTGATGGTGTACGCCAAGGACATCGCGGCTGACTTTTGGGCCATCGTCGGCGCGCTGGTGTTGTCACTGGTGATCGCCATGGCATTCGTTGGCGTACTGATGCAGCAGATGGTCAAGCGCAAGGAGAAGGATCAATGATCTTCGACTGGCATGGCGCGTGGACGTCCGTGATTCATCACCCGCTATTCGGTATCGGTATTACCCTGGGCGCCTATCAACTGGTGCTGGCGGGGTTCGAGAAAACCCGCTGGATCTTCCTGCAACCGGTACTGGTCTCCATGCTGCTGGTGATCGGCGTGTTGCTCACCTGCGGCCTGAGCTATGCCGAGTACCGCAAGAGCACCGAGATCATGGGCATTCTGCTGGGGCCTGCCACGGTGGCGCTGGCGGTGCCGCTTTATCTGAATCTGCGGCGCATTCGCCAATTATTTTGGCCAATTTTTACTACGCTGGTGATAGGCGGTGTATTGGCTACCGGCCTGTGTGTGCTGCTCGGCTGGTGGTTCGGCGCTGAACACATGATGCTGATGACCATGGCGCCCAAGTCGGTGACCTCGCCGATCGCCATGCTGGTGGCCGAGCAGATCGGCGGCGTGGCGGCACTGGCCGCGGTGTTTGTGCTGATCACTGGGGTGGTGGGGGCGATGGTGGGGCCGGCGTTACTTTCGCGCCTGGGTGTGCACAGTCCCGAGGCGCGTGGCATGGCGTTGGGCATGACCGCCCACGCGGTCGGCACCTCGGTGGCCCTGCAGGAGAGCGAAGAGTGTGGCGCCTTTGCGGCGCTGGCCATGAGTCTGATGGGCGTGGCCACGGCGGTGTTCCTGCCGTTGGCTGTGTCAGTGATTGTTTAAACCAGGTTTAAGGAAACCTTTATGAGTCTGGCGCTGTTCCCGCTCAATACCGTGCTGTTCCCTGGCTGCACCCTCGACCTGCAACTGTTCGAGGCGCGCTACCTGGACATGATCAGCCGTTGCATGAAAAAGGGCGAAAGCTTCGGCGTGGTGTGCATCCTTGACGGCAAGGAAGTAGGCATGGCTCCGGACGGCTACGCGCTGATCGGCTGTGAAGCGCTGATTCGCGACTTCAAGCAGCAGGACAATGGCCTGCTGGGGATTCGTGTTGAAGGCGGGCGGCGCTTTCGCGTGCTCGATACGGGCGTGCAAAAAGACCAGTTGCTGGTGGCCGAGGTGCAATGGCTGGATGAGCAGCCGGACCAGCCGTTAGACGAAGAGGACGCTGATCTGTTGGCATTGCTCCAGGCCCTGGCCGAGCATCCGATGGTCTCTTCGCTGGACATGGACGCTCACGCCGAGGGCCAGCAAGCCTTGGGCAATCAGCTTGCTTATCTCTTGCCCTTTACCGAGGCCGACAAGATCGACCTGCTGCAACTCGACGACCCGCAGCAGCGCCTGGATGCGATCCAGATGCTGCTTGATGAGCTACAGGAAGAGCTTTTCACTCAGTAGGCGTAGCGCAGCAGTGCGTGGGATGTGCCGGTGAGTGCAATAAAGCTCAAGACTGCCACTATGGCAGGCAGCAGCAGCCACCATGTTTTTTTGCGCAAGGGTGGCAGTGGGCTGCGGTGCTGGATGGCTGTCAGGCTGAACGCACACACCGTCATCGCCAGGAGCGTGCCGGCCAGGATGTCCGAGGGCCAATGGGCGCCCAGGTAAACCCGGGACAAGGCGATAAAGGCGGCGGGAATGCAGCCCAGCAGTATCCACGTCAGTCGCAGTCGTGTCGGTTGGCCACAACCTGCCAGCACCGCCAGCGCCAGGAAAAACGCGAAGGCGCCGGAGGCATGGCCGCTGGGCATGCTGAAACTGGTCAGGGGGTCGGTAAGGATTTCTGGGCGGCCACGGGCGAAAAATAATTTGCTCCCGGTGTTGATTACCGCCGATCCGGCCAGTGTGGCGCCCACAAAGATGGCGTGGCGCCACTGTCGAGCCAGTAGCAAAAGCCCGGTGAAGACGGCGCTGGCGACAAACATCTTCTTGAACTCACCCAATTGGGTGACCATCACCATGGCTTCATCCAGCCAGGCGCTGCGATGCTCCTGCACCAGTGCGCTCAGACCCTGATCGAAATCATTCAGGTGTGGATAACCGATAAACAGTGCGATCAACAACGTCAGGCTGGCGCAACCTATCCACAAGGTGGTGCGCCGGTGGTCGCGCAGGCTGCTGTTCAAACCCAGCCCCAGCAGTACCGCCAGGCACGCCGTGACAACGCCGGCCTCAGGCCAGAAGCCTTCCGGTAATGGCAGGCGGAACGCGGCGCCGGTGGCCCAGCCCGGCAGCAAGTAGGCCACCGACCAGCCGGCTGCGGCGAGGACGCTCACTGCCGCAAAGCGTGGGAACGGCATATCGCACATGCCGGCCACCATCGGCAGCATCGGGCGCAAGGGGCCGATGAAGCGTCCGACCAGCAGGCTGGCGATGCCGTACTTGTGGAAGTAGGTCTCTGCACCGTTCATCCATTCGGGGTGGTGGCGCAGACCGGGCAGGCGGCGGATGTTCTGGTGGAAATGTCGGCCCAGGAAGTAGGAAACCCCATCGCCCAGCAAACCGCCGAGAAAGCCCAGCAACAGCGTTTCACTCAATGACAGCGCGCCGCTGCCGGCCAATGCGGCAATGGCGAACAGCAATACCGTGCCCGGTACGATTAAACCGGCAATCGCCAGGCATTCCACGCACGCGACGATAAACACCGCCACCGCCAGCCATTGTGGGTTCAGGGTCAGCCAGCCGGTAATGCTATCGAGCCATTGGCCCATAAACGTCACTCCATCACCACAAAATTCAAATCAGAAAATAGTCGCGGCCTTCGACCTGGCCTCGGCGCAGCGGGTTCCGTGTGCAGTACGGTGCATAGCCTGCATCGACAAAACGGTACATCAGGTGTTCATCGCGGCCACTGGGGATGCCCAGGCGGGTCGTCTGGATGATTTGCGTCGGTACCTGGCCGACATCTTCCACATACAGCCTTTCCTGGTCGAAGCGCTTGGCGTCCCACATCGGCACTTTGAGCCCCAGCGCTTTGCACAACAACGTTTGGCCGGCGCACAGCTTCTGCGAGGTGCGCGGGCTGCCATCGGCATTCGGGTTGTTCAACTGCATCTGCGCGAGGCTCGCCTGGCCGGAAAGGTCATCGACCCACGGATAGGCCGATTTGATCAATACGGCATTGCCCGGTCCATGTGCGCTGAAGTTCAGGGAGTCGCCGCCACGGGCGTAGTACATGTAGATATGGCCGCCATCCAGAAACAAAGCCTTACGCTTTTCTGTGTAGCCGAGTGAAGCGTGGCTACCTTTTTCGGCCACGTAATAGGCTTCCGTTTCAATAATTCGAGCCGAAAGCCAGATTTCGCCGACGCGATGGCGTACAACTTTGCCGAGCAGTTCCCGCGCAAGAATTTGCGCATCACGGTCGAAGAAGCCGTCGGGCAGGGCGCTGGCGGGGCGTTGGGGCGATGAGCTGGGCATGGCGGTCAGGGGAAATGCGGCTAAATGTGACGGAATCATAACAACTCCCACCTTAATTACCGCTGAACCCCAGGTTTTTACAGTTCATTTCGACCATCCGCCCCTCACCGCTGTCAGTCGGGCGGCGTCACAGCTATAATCTGCCGCTTTCCTCTTTGCCAAGACTCCCTGACCATGACTGAGTCCGTTCTTGACTACATGACCCGCCTGGGTCGCGCTGCCCGTCAGGCCTCGCGGTTGATCGCCCGTGCGAGCACCGCGCAGAAGAACCGTGCCTTGCTGGCCGCCGCTGATGCTCTGGATGCTTCGCGCTCCGAACTCGCCGCGGCCAACGAACTGGACCTGGCCAACGGCCGCGCCAATGGCCTGGAACCGGCCCTGCTGGACCGTCTGGCGCTGACCCCGGCACGTATCGACGACATGATCGAAGGCCTGCGTCAGGTGGCCAAGCTGCCTGACCCCATCGGTGAAATCCGCGATATGCGTTACCTGCCGTCCGGTATTCAGGTCGGCAAGATGCGCGTGCCCCTGGGCGTGATCGGCATCATCTATGAGTCGCGACCTAACGTGACCATTGACGCCGCGAGCCTGTGCCTCAAGTCCGGCAATGCCACCATCCTGCGTGGCGGTTCCGAGGCGATCAATTCCAACCGCGCAATTGCCGCCTGCATCCAGCAAGGCCTGGCCGTGGCCGAACTGCCGGCCGAAGTGGTGCAAGTGGTGGAAACCACCGATCGCGCGGCCGTTGGCGCGCTGATCACCATGCCGGAATTCGTCGACGTGATCGTGCCGCGCGGTGGCAAGAGCCTGATCGAACGCGTCAGCCGTGATGCCAAGGTTCCGGTCATCAAGCACCTGGACGGCGTATGCCATGTGTTCATCGACATCGCCGCCGATATCGACAAGGCCATTCGCATCGCCGACAACGCCAAGACCCATCGCTACGCCCCGTGCAACACCATGGAGACTCTGCTGGTGCACGTCGGCATTGCCGATCGCGTGCTGCCGCCGCTGGCTGCCATCTATCGCGACAAGGGCGTGGAACTGCGCGGCTGCGAACGCACCCGCGCGCTGCTGGGCGCCGACGTGATCGAAGCGACTGAACAGGACTGGTACACCGAATACACGGCGCCGATCCTGTCAATCCGCATCGTTGATGACCTGGATCAGGCCATCGAACACATCAACACATACGGCTCCAAGCACACCGACGCGATTGTCTCCGAGCACTTCAGCGATGCGCGTCGCTTCCTCAACGAAGTGGATTCCGCTTCGGTGATGGTCAACGCCTCGACGCGCTTTGCCGACGGCTTTGAATACGGGCTGGGCGCCGAGATCGGCATCTCCACCGACAAGCTTCACGCACGCGGCCCGGTTGGCCTGGAAGGTCTGACCAGCGAGAAGTACGTGGTGTTCGGCGACGGTCATGTGCGCACTTGATGGCTAAACGCATCGGGCTGCTCGGCGGTACTTTCGACCCCGTGCACATCGGCCATTTGCGCAGCGCTCTCGAAGTCGCAGATGCCCTTACACTGGACGAGTTGCGCGTGATGCCCAACGCGCGGCCGCCCCATCGCGATACGCCGCAGGTGTCACCGCAACAACGTCTGGAAATGGTGCGCCTTGCCGTAGAAGGTATACCGCCGCTGGTGGTGGACGACCGCGAACTCAAACGCGATAAACCGTCCTACACTGTCGACACCCTGGAGCTGATACGCGCCGAGTTGGCCGTAGATGACCAGTTGTTTCTGCTTTTGGGCTGGGACGCATTTTGCGGCCTGCCCTCTTGGCATCGCTGGGAGGAACTCCTCCAGCATTGCCACATCCTGGTTTTGCAACGCCCGGATGCCGACAGCGAACCGCCGGATGCCTTGCGCAACCTGCTGGCCGCGCGGTCGGTAAGTGACCCCTTGGCCCTGACCGGGCCGAACGGGAATATTGCATTCGTCTGGCAGACCCCGCTTGCGGTGTCTGCCACCCAGATCCGTCAACTGCTGGCCAGCGGGAAGTCGGTACGTTTCCTGGTGCCTGACGCGGTCCTGGCCTACATCGATGCGCACGGGCTTTACCGTGCGTCGAACTGAAAAGGCGCGCTTGAACGCACGAACAGTCGTGCAGCGAGCGCCCGAACATATGAGCAAAACGAGTTTTTTATGACGAACAAAGACGTAAGCAAAGTAAAACGCAAAGGCACGTTCAAAAGCGCCCCGCTGCCGGTTGAAGCCCACGTTGGTCCGGAACTGGCTGGCGAAGAGCTGGTAAAAGTCGCCGTTGCCGCCCTGGAAGACGTGAAGGCCCAGGACATTCAGGTTCTGGACGTACGCGACAAGCAGAGCATCACCGACTTCATGATCATCGCCACTGGTACTTCCAACCGCCAGATCGGCGCGATGCTGGACAAGGTCCGCGAAGCCGTCAAAGCCCAAGGCGTCAAGCCACTGGGTGAAGAAGGTAAGGGCGACAGCGACTGGGTGCTGCTGGACATGGACGACGTGATCGTTCACATGATGACCTCCAACGCCCGTCAGTTCTACGACCTGGAGCGTCTGTGGAAAGGCGCCGAGCAGAGCCGTGCCGCTGATGGCAAGCACCACAGCCCGGAAGTGGGCCACGCGCACTTCGACAAGCTCAACAAAGACCAGGAATAAGGAACGGCTGTGCGCCTGCGTCTGATCGCTGTCGGTTCACGCATGCCCAAGTGGGTGGAAGAAGGCTGGCACGAGTATGCCAAGCGTCTGCCCGCTGAGCTGTCGCTGGAACTGGTGGAAATACCGCTCAACACCCGGGGCAAGAATGCCGACGTAGCGCGCTTTATCCGTCAGGAAGGCGAAGCCATGTTGGCCAAGGTCGGCCCCAACGAGCGCATCGTCACCCTCGAAGTGCACGGCAAACCCTGGAGCACCGAGCAACTGGCGGTGGAACTGGATCGCTGGCGCCTGGACTCGCGCACCGTCAACTTCATGGTCGGTGGCCCGGAAGGGCTGGCGCCGGAAGTCTGCGCGCGAGCCGACCAGCGTTGGTCGCTGTCGGCACTGACGTTGCCGCACCCGTTGGTAAGGATTCTGATCGGTGAACAGCTGTATCGCGCCTGGACAGTTCTGTCCGGGCACCCTTACCACAAATAGTCTGCGCCCCTCCCGATGACCCAGCCGATCCGCATCAAGGACCACGAGAAAGACGCACGTCTGGTACGCGCTCGGGTCGTGTTTGGTGCGATTCTGGTCGTCGGGCTGATGTGTGTGCTGATCGCCCGCCTGTATTTCCTGCAGGTGATCCAGTACGAGTACCACTCCACGCTGTCGGAAAACAACCGGGTGCATGTGCAGCCGATTCCGCCGACCCGTGGGCTTATTTTCGACCGCAACGGTGTGGTGGTCGCGGATAACCGGCCCAGCTTCAGCCTGAGCATGACCCGCGAGCGTTCCGGCGATTGGCAGCAAGTCCTCGATGTTATCGTCGAGGTGCTGCAACTCACGCCGGAAGACCGAGTGATTTTCGAAAAGCGCATGAAGCAGGGGCGTCGGCCCTTTGAGCCGGTGCCGATCCTGTTTGAGTTGACCGAAGAGCAGATCGCCCGCATCGCGGTAAACCAGTTCCGGTTGCCGGGTGTGGAAGTGGTGGCACAGTTGGTACGTCATTACCCGCAGGGCGCGCACTTTGCGCACTCGGTCGGCTACATGGGGCGGATCAACGAAAAAGAGCTCAAGAGCCTCGACCCGGTCAATTACAGCGGTACCCACCATATCGGCAAGACCGGCATCGAGCGTTTTTACGAGCCGGAACTGCACGGCCAGGTGGGTTACGAAGAAGTAGAGACCAATGCCCGTGGCCGCGTATTGCGCGTGCTCAAGCGCACCGACCCGATTCCCGGCAAGGACATTGTGCTGAGCCTGGACATCAAGCTGCAGGAAGCGGCGGAGATGGCCTTGGGTGGGCGGCGTGGCGCGGTGGTGGCACTGGACCCGAAAACAGGCGAGGTCCTGGCCATGGTCAGCCAGCCAAGTTTCGACCCTAACCTGTTTGTGACCGGGATCAGCTTCAAGGCCTACGCCGAGTTGCGCGATTCCATCGACCGACCGCTGTTCAACCGCGTGCTGCGCGGCCTGTATCCGCCCGGTTCGACCATCAAGCCCGCGGTGGCGATTGCTGGCCTGGATGCAGGTGTGGTCACTGCTTCCAGTCGCGTGTACGACCCGGGCTACTACATGCTGCCCAACTACGATCACAAATACCGTAACTGGAACCGCACCGGTGACGGCTACGTCGACTTGGACACCGCGATCATGCGGTCCAACGACACCTATTTCTATGACCTGGCCCACAAGCTGGGGATCGACCGGCTGTCTGCCTACATGGGCAAGTTCGGCCTCGGTCAGAAAGTTTCCCTGGATATGTTCGAAGAATCTCCTGGCCTGATGCCGTCCCGGGAGTGGAAGCGTGCGACCCGTCGTCAGGCGTGGTTCCCGGGTGAAACCCTGATCCTCGGCATCGGCCAGGGCTATATGCAGGCCACCCCGTTGCAGCTGGCCCAGGCTACCGCGCTGGTGGCCAACAAAGGTATCTGGAATCGCCCGCACTTGGCCAAGACCATCGAGGGCGAGAAACCGGTGGATGACAACCCGATCCCGGACATCGTGCTGCGCGACTCGTCCGACTGGACCAAGGTCAACCATGGTATGCAGCAAGTGATGCACGGCGCCCGTGGCACCGCGCGAAAAGCCGCAATCGGTGCGCAGTACCGCATTGCCGGCAAGAGCGGTACGGCCCAGGTGGTCGCGATCAAGCAGGGCGAGAAATACGACCGCACCAAGGTCCAGGAGCGCCACCGCGACCACGCCTTGTTCGTCGGTTTTGCTCCGGCAGACGACCCGAAAATCGTCGTGGCCGTCATGGTGGAGAACGGCGAGTCCGGCTCCGGTGTTGCCGCCCCCGTGGTGCGCCAGGTGATGGATGCCTGGTTGTTGGCCGACGACGGCAGGCTCAAGCCCGAATATGGCGGCCCCCCTTCAAATCCCGAGGTTACGGCCAGTGAAGAGTAATTTTGACCGCATCCTCTCCAGCGAGGATGTGATGCGTCGCCGCGCGACGTTGCTGCAGCGCATGCACATTGATGGCCCGTTACTGATCCTGCTGCTGACCCTGGCCGCCGGGAGCCTGTTTGTGCTGTATTCGGCCAGCGGCAAGAACTGGGACCTGCTGATCAAGCAAGCGTCGTCTTTTGGCCTGGGCCTGCTGTCCATGGTGGTGATTGCCCAGTTGGAGCCGCGTTTCATGGCGCGGTGGGTGCCGCTTGGCTACGTCGCCGGTGTATTGCTGCTGGTGGTGGTGGACGTGATGGGCCACAACGCCATGGGCGCAACCCGCTGGATCAACATTCCGGGGGTGATTCGCTTCCAGCCGTCGGAATTCATGAAGATCCTGATGCCGGCCACCATTGCCTGGTACCTGTCCAAGCGCACCTTGCCGCCGCAGCTTAAACACGTAGGCATCAGCCTGATTCTGATTGGCGTACCGTTCATCCTGATCGTTCGTCAGCCGGACCTCGGCACCTCGCTGCTGATTCTCGCCGGCGGTGCGTTCGTGCTGTTCATGGGTGGCTTGCGCTGGCGCTGGATCCTCAGTGTGCTGGCTGCGGCCGTACCGGTGGCCGTGGCCATGTGGTTCTTCTTTATGCACGACTACCAGAAGCAACGGATCCTCACGTTTCTCGATCCGGAAAGCGACCCGCTCGGCACCGGCTGGAACATCATCCAGTCCAAGGCAGCCATCGGTTCCGGCGGCGTGTTTGGCAAGGGTTGGCTGCTGGGCACCCAGTCGCACCTGGACTTTTTGCCAGAGAGCCACACCGACTTCATTATCGCGGTGATGGGCGAAGAGTTCGGCTTGGTAGGCATCTGCGCACTGTTGCTGATCTATTTGCTGCTGATCGGGCGCGGCCTGGTAATTACCGCACAGGCACAGACGCTGTTCGGCAAATTGCTCGCAGGCAGCCTGACCATGACTTTTTTTGTTTACGTTTTCGTCAACATCGGTATGGTCAGTGGCCTGTTGCCGGTGGTTGGGGTGCCGTTGCCGTTCATTAGCTACGGCGGAACTTCGCTGGTGACATTGCTGTCAGCGTTTGGGGTTTTGATGTCGATTCATACGCATCGCAAGTGGATCGCACAGGTTTGAATAAGGTGAAGATGTCAATGCAAGTAATGCGCGGCTGGGCCACTCGGCATGCGTCCTGGATGGGCCTGATTGGGCTACTGGGCGCAACGCAAGAGGCGCAGGCCGGTGACTACGATGGTTCACCCCAGGTCGCCGAATTTGTCGGTGAGATGACCCGCGACTACGGTTTCGCAGGTGAGCAGCTGATGGGCGTGTTCCGCGAAGCCCAGAAAAAGCAGGCGATCCTCGACGCCATCTCCCGCCCCGCCGAACGCGTGAAGCAGTGGAAGGAATATCGCCCGATGTTTCTCACCGACGCCCGCGTGGCGCGCGGTGTGGACTTCTGGCGCCAGCATGAAGCCGTACTGGCCCGCGCCGAGCAGGAATACGGCGTGCCGGCCCAGGTAATTGTTGCGATCATCGGCATTGAAACCTTTTACGGGCGCAATACCGGCAGCTATCGGGTGATCGACGCCTTGTCGACCCTGGGCTTCGATTACCCGCCTCGCGCCGACTTCTTCCGCAAGGAGCTGCGCGAATTCCTCCTGTTGGCCCGCGAAGAGCAGGTCGACCCGCTGACCCTCAAAGGCTCCTACGCCGGGGCGATGGGCTTGCCGCAGTTCATGCCGAGCAGCTTTCGCGCCTATGCCGTGGATTTTGACGGTGACGGCCACATCAACATCTGGAGTAATCCCGACGACGCCATTGGCAGCGTGGCCAGCTACTTCAAGCGCCATGGCTGGGTGGGCGGCGAGCCCGTAGTGATTCGCGCCGACGTCAGCGGGGAACGTGCCGATGAAGGCCTGACCCAGGGCATCGAGCCGGCCAAGACGGTCGGGGAGTTGCGGGCGCTGGGCTGGTCGAGTCAGAATGCGCCACGCGATGATATGCCGGTCACGGCGTTCCGCCTGGAAGGCGAAAATGGCCCTGAATATTGGATGGGCCTGAAGAATTTCTACGCAATCACGCGTTATAACCGCAGTGTGATGTACGCCATGGCCGTGCATCAGCTGTCAGACATGCTGGTCCAAGCACGGGGCAACAAGTAATGCGGGCATCGCCGTTCAATCAACCGCTCAAGCTGGTGGCGTTCGCCGCGTTGTCCCTGCTGGTCGTCAGTTGTTCCACAAGCCGTGGCCCGGCACCACAGAAGTCCGGCGGTACCGCCGTACGTTCCCAGCCAGGCCTGGACATCAACCGCGCGCACAAAGACGGCGCGCCGTGGTGGGATGTCGATGTGTCGAAAATCCCGGATGCCACGCCCACCTTGCACACCGGCCCTTACAAGGCCAACCCCTATACCGTGCTGGGTAAATCCTACTTTCCGTTGCAGGAATCCAAGACCTACGTGCAATCGGGCACGGCGTCCTGGTACGGCACCAAGTTCCATGGTCAGAACACTGCCAACGGCGAGGTCTATGACCTGTATGGCATGAGCGCAGCGCATAAAACCTTGCCGCTGCCCAGCTATGTGCGGGTGACCAACCTGGACAATAACCGCACGGTGATCCTGCGGGTCAACGATCGTGGGCCGTTCTATTCGGACCGGATCATCGATTTGTCCTACGCCGCCGCGAAGAAGCTCGGCTATGCCGAAACCGGTACGGCACGGGTCAAGGTCGAAGGTATCGACCCGGCGCAGTACTGGGCCCAGCGTGGCAAGCCCGCCCCGCTGATGCTCAATGAACCGCAGAGTGCGCAGCCGCAAGTGACGGCATCCACCGGCAAGATCGAACAGTGGACACCGCCACCGCAGCAACACGCACCGGACACGGTGGTCGTACCCCACGCAGCGCCGGGTGCTTCGGTCGCTGGCGGGCAATACCTGCAAGTGGGCGCTTTCGCCAACCCGGATGCGGCAGAACTGTTAAGGTCCAAGCTCAGCGGCATGGTCAACGCGCCGGTCTTTATCAGCTCCATCGTGCGTAACCAGCAAACCCTGCACCGCGTGCGCATGGGCCCGATCGGCTCGCCGAGCGAAGTGGCGCAAGTACAGAACAGCGTGCGCATGGCCAACCTGGGACAACCCAGCGTGGTCACCGCTGAATAACAAAGAATTGATGGTTCAGGCCCGTGCGCGGGTTTGAGCTGTGGTTGTTGGCTCGTTGAACAATAAAAACCCAGGGGCAAGGGGTGAGCGGGCAACCGAACACGTGACAGTCTGGTAGCGGGCTGTCTGAATAAGTTTTGCCCGCGAGGGCAAGTTTCCATAAGCAATTTCGAGAGACGGATGAACATCACCACCTTAGCCAAACGCACGTGCCTGCTTATCTCGCTGATCATCACCCCGGCCGCCTGGGCGGTTGAAATGGTGCCGGCTTCACCGCAACTGGCCGCTAAGGCGTGGGTCCTGATGGATGCTGCCAGCGGCAACGTGCTGGTAGAGAGCAACGGTGACCAACGCCTGCCGCCAGCCAGCCTGACCAAGCTGATGACCGCCTACATCGCGACCCTGGAAATCCGTCGCGGCCAGATCGGCGAGAACGACCCGGTGACCGTCAGCGAAAATGCCTGGCGTACCGGCGGTTCGCGCATGTTCATCAAGGTGGGCTCGCAAGTCACCGTAAGTGACCTGCTGCACGGCATCATCATCCAGTCCGGTAACGACGCCAGCGTCGCGCTGGCCGAGCACATCGCCGGCAGCGAAGATGCATTCGCCGACATGATGAACAAAACCGTCGCCGACCTGGGCATGACCAACAGCCACTTCATGAATCCGACTGGTTTGCCAAACCCTGAGCACTACTCGTCGGCTCACGACATGGCGATCCTGGCCCGCGCGATCATTCGTGTTGACCCGGTGCACTACGCGATTTATTCCCAGAAGGAGTTCTTCTGGAACAACATCAAGCAGCCTAACCGCAACCTGTTGTTGTGGCGTGACAAGACCGTTGATGGTCTGAAAACCGGCCACACCGAAGAGGCTGGCTATTGCATGGTGTCGTCCGCTGTTCGTGACGGCCAGCGCCTGATTGCAGTGGTATTCGGCACAAACAGCGAGCAGGCCCGTGCGGCCGAAACGCAAAAGCTGCTGACCTATGGTTTCCGCTTCTTCGAAACCCAGACCTTCTATCAGAAGGGTGCTGAACTGGCGACCGCGCCGGTATGGAAGGGCGCAACCTCTCAAGTCAAGGCCGGCCTGGCTGAAGACCTGACCCTGACCATGCCTAAAGGCCAGCTGAAAAAGCTCGCTGCCAGCATGACCATGAACCCGCAATTGGTTGCTCCAATCGCCAAGGGTGACGTGATCGGTAAAGTCGAAGTGAAACTGGACGACAAGGTGGTGCACAGCGCTGACCTGATCGCGCTGGACGCTGTCGACGAAGGTGGTATCTTCCGCCGCGTGTGGGATAGCATCCGTCTATTCTTCTACGGCTTGTTCAACTGATAGTGTGCACCTGCAAAGCCCCGCGTTGATCCGACGCGGGGCTTTGCCGTCGCCACGGCTTACCGCTTACGAGGCCGTTACGCCATGACCGATACCGAAGTAAAGGCACCCAAGATCGAATTCCCGGTGGTCGATTACCCGATCAAGGTGATCAGCGACACGGGTGTTGGCCGCAAGGACACGATTCTTGAGATCGTGCGTAAACACGCGACGATCAACGATAACCGAGTGGATGAGCGATCCAGCACCACCGGTAAATACACGACTATCCAGTTGCACATCGTTGCGACCGGCCAGGACCAGCTCTACGACATCAACAGCGAACTGCGGGCCACCGGCTTCGTGCACATGGTGCTGTGATGCCAGAGGTCCTGGGCTTTCGCGAGCTCGGCCAGATGGCCTACGAGCCTGTCTGGCACGCCATGCAACGGTTCACCAACGAGCGTGGCACCTCGGCCCCCGATGAGATCTGGCTGGTGGAACACCCGCCGGTGTTCACCCAGGGCCAGGCTGGCAAGGCTGAGCATTTGCTGCTGCCGGGGGATATTCCGGTGGTGCAGGTCGACCGAGGTGGCCAAGTGACTTACCATGGCCCCGGCCAGTTGGTCGCTTATCTGTTGCTGGACGTGCGCAAGCTGGGATTTGGCGTGCGCGATCTGGTCAGCCGGATAGAGGCTTGCCTGGTCGAGTTGCTGGCCAGTTATGGCGTGACCGCCGCGGCCAAGCCTGATGCTCCCGGTGTGTATGTGGATGGCGCGAAAATCGCCTCCCTGGGGCTTCGGATTCGTCACGGATGTTCCTTTCATGGCCTGGCCCTGAACGTGGACATGGACTTGGCCCCGTTTCGGCGGATCAACCCGTGCGGCTATGCCGGGTTGGCGATGACCCAACTGAGCGAACACGCTACACCGATTAAATTTGCCGAGGTAAGTGCCCGGCTGCGCGCGCAGCTCGTCAAACACCTCGACTATGCTGAGCAGACGACCCTAACGGGCGGAATCGACTGATTATGACTACTGATGCAGTGCAAACCATGATCCCGACGCTGGACGTTACCGAGCGTCCGGCCCCGGCCCCGCGTGCCAAGGTGGAAGCCGGCGTCAAGCTGCGCGGCGCCGAGAAGGTTGCACGCATCCCGGTGAAGATCATTCCGACCACCGAACTTCCGAAGAAACCCGACTGGATTCGCGTACGTATCCCGGTTTCGCCGGAAGTCGACCGTATCAAGGCCCTGCTGCGCAAACACAAGCTGCACAGCGTATGCGAAGAGGCCTCTTGCCCGAACCTGGGCGAATGCTTCTCCGGCGGCACCGCCACGTTCATGATCATGGGTGACATCTGCACCCGTCGTTGCCCGTTCTGCGACGTTGGCCATGGCCGGCCGAAGCCACTGGACGTGAACGAGCCGGAAAGCCTGGCCATCGCCATCGCCGATCTGAAACTCAAATATGTAGTGATCACTTCGGTGGACCGCGACGACTTGCGTGACGGCGGTGCACAGCACTTTGCCGACTGCATCCGCGAAATCCGCAAACTGTCGCCGAACGTGATGCTCGAAACCCTGGTCCCGGACTACCGTGGCCGTATGGACGTGGCGCTGGAAATCACCGCCGCCGAGCCACCGGATGTGTTCAACCACAACCTGGAAACCGTGCCACGCCTGTACAAGGCCGCGCGTCCGGGTTCGGACTACCAGTGGTCGCTGACCCTGCTGCAGAAATTCAAGCAGATGATGCCGCACATTCCGACCAAATCCGGCCTGATGCTGGGCCTGGGCGAAACCGACGAAGAAGTCATCGAAGTCATGAAACGCATGCGCGAACACGACATCGACATGCTGACCCTGGGCCAGTACCTGCAACCGTCGCGCAGCCACTTGCCGGTGCAGCGTTTCGTGCACCCGGACACCTTCGCCTGGTTCGCCGAGGAAGGCTACAAGATGGGCTTCAAGAACGTCGCCTCGGGCCCGTTGGTACGCTCTTCGTACCACGCTGACGAACAAGCCAAGTTGGTCAAGGCAAGCCTGGTTTCCTGATAGGGGTTTAGATCCAGTGTGGGAGGGGGCTTGCCCTCGATTGCGGTATGTCAGTGGCTACATGTGCTGGCTGATCCACCGCAATCGGGGGCACGCCCCCTCCCACATTTCGTTCCGCGCTAGTTAGGGAGAGTTGTGTATGACAGCAGCCGTTCCAGCCCTTCGTTCTGAAGGCACCATCGCCCTGATCGCACCTGCCGGCCCCGCCGTGCTGGACGTTGAAAGGGTTGGCCAATGGATGCGCACGCGCGGCTACGATCTGCGAATTTCCCCCGGCGTCTATGAACGCGACGGCTACCTCGCCGGCAGCGATGCAGTGCGCCTGCGTGACCTGCACGCCGCCTTCGCCGATCCGCAAATCGACGCTATCTTCTGTCTGCGCGGTGGTTACGGTACGCCACGGCTGCTCGACGCGCTGGACTTCGACCTGCTGCGGGCCAATCCCAAGCCGTTCGTGGGTTACAGCGACATCACCGCGTTGCATCTGGCGATCAACCGCTACGCCGGCTTCGTGACCTTCCACGGCCCGATGCTCAATGCCGACCTGCTCGGCGACAAGCAACAACCTACCGAATCGTCATTGTTCAGCCTTCTGCGCGGCCAGCTGGGCGCCGGCAGTGTGCTGTCGCACCCGGTGGCGTACCCGCTGACCACGATCGAGCCTGGCATTGCCTGTGGGCGCTTGCTGGGAGGTAACCTGTCGATGATTGCGGCGGTCATGGGGACGCCTTACGAAATCGACGCTGAAGGCATCATCCTGTTTATCGAAGACGTCAACGAGCCGATCTACCGCATTGACCGGTTGCTGACGCACTTGCGCCTGGCCGGTAAATTGGCCCAGGTTGCGGGTGTGCTGGTGGGGGATGTGGCGGGGGTGGATAACGCTGCGCTGGAGCGCCTGCTGAAGCAGACGTTCGAGCCTTTGTGTATACCGGTGTTGGCCGGCTGGCGCAGTGGGCATTGCGATCCGAACCTGACGCTGCCAATGGGCGCGTTGGTGCGTTTGGATGCAGGGGAGAAGCGGGTGGTGTTGGAGCAGGATGTGGTGTTCAAACCCTGAATCTGTTGGTGCCTGCCAAACCGCCATCGGGGGCAAGCCCCCTCCCACACTTGAATGTATTCACAAATCAAAATGTGGGAGGGGGCTTGCCCCCGATAGCGATAGTCGCCATAAGCAGATCTAACGGTTCTGCAGCGACTCCAGCAATTTCACCGTCGGATACCCATCCGCCGGCCAGCCCAGCGCCTGCTGCGCCGCACGAATCGCCTTACGGGTGTTGGCGCCGATAATCCCATCCGGGTTGCCCGCGTCATAGCCATTGGCACTCAACGCCGTCTGCAAATCAATGCGCTGGGATCGGCTCAGTGGCAGCTCATCTTTCGGCCACTCGCCACGAATCACGCCACCGCCACCAAACCGCTCCGACAACAGGCCAACCGCCAGCGCGTAGGACGATGAGTTGTTGTACTTGAGGATGGCGCGGAAGTTATCCAGCACCAGGAACGCCGGGCCGCGATAGCCCGCAGGCAGCAGCAGGGCGGCGGAGAGTTGGTCGACATTGCTTGGCATGCTGGCGCCCGGCGGCAGCTGCACGCCCAGTTTCAGCCACTCAGCGACGGTTTTGCGGGTGCCGCCATCGGCCAGGGCGTAATCGAAGTTCGCTGGCAGTTGTTTCACCTCGAACCCCCAAGGCTGGCCTTTCTGCCAGCCGGAGCTTTGCAGGTAGTGCGCGGTGGAGGCGAGGGCGTCGGCCGGGCTATTCCAGATATCGCGGCGACCGTCGCCGTCGAAGTCCACGGCGTGGGTGTTGTAGGTGGTCGGGATAAATTGGGTCTGGCCCATAGCGCCTGCCCAGGAGCCTTTCATCTGGTCGGCCTGGATATCGCCGTGTTGGATGATCTGCAGTGCCGCCAGCAATTGCGCCTGTGCAAAGGCTGGGCGTCGGCCTTCATAGGCCAGGGTCGCGAGGGAGCGGATTACCGAATTGTTGCCCTGGAACTGGCCGAAGTTACTCTCCATGCCCCACACCGACACCAACGCTTGGCGGTCGACGCCATAACGTTGCTCGATGCTTTGCAGGATGTCGGCATATTTGATTAGCAGTGCCTGGCCATTACGCACACGCAACGGCGATAGGGCACCGTCGAGGTATTCCCACACCGGGCGGGAAAACTCCGGCTGGCTGCGGTCGGCGCGGATCACCGCCATGTCGGGGGTGACATTGGCGAAGGCATTGTCGAACACGGCGGCGGTAATGCCGGCCTGCAGGGCTTGCGCGCGGAAACCCGCCTGCCATTCGGCGAAGGTTTGGGTCGGTTGGATATCGAGATTGTCCAAGGCCAGCGGGGCCACGACGGCGGGCGCTACAACGGGTGCGGTTTGGAGCTTTGGCAACGGTTGGGCGTCGGCGGCGGTAGGTTTTTCCGCACAGGCGACAAGCAGAATGAGGCTGGAGGCAGCGATCAGTTGGCGAAGGTGCCAATGACGGGAAAGACGAGAGGGCATGCACAGGTCCAGGGATTACAAATCAGACGCTGACCTTATCATGCCAGAGGGGCGCTTGCCTTCAGGCAGCCAGAAAGTAAGAAGCCTCCCAGCTATTAGACTGGAAGGCTTCGCGGCGGTAGCTGCCCTTGCCCTTGCCGGCGCGTTCCTGACGGTTGCGGAACAGTGGCTGGGCGATGATGGATTTGGCCTTGTTGGGGCCATGCTTGGATGGCTTTTTGCTCATGGTCGATGCTCTCCTCAGATGTGATGCAGCGGTGCAAATCATCTGCCGAAGTTGGACAGCTGTAAAGCCCGGCGGCGGGTAGGAGATTTCATTGCGTACGCGATAGGACATGTGGGAGGGGGCTTGCCCTCGATGGTGGTGTTTCAGTCAATACATGTGTCGACTTCAGCGCCGCCATCGGGAGCAAGCCCCCTCCCACATTGGTTCTGTGGTGTTTGGAAACTAGGATTATTCGGCTGGAAGTGTCAGGCGCTGACCGGCCATCAACAACGACAAACGGCTGAGGCTCATCCACGGTGAACCCGCCGCCTGGCCCTTGATCTGTGCATCAATGCGCTGCGCCTCCAGCAACAGTTGTGCCCAGCGTTGCGCCGAGTGCCGTTGAAGGGCTTTGCTCATCAGGGGTTTGCGCTTGTCCCACACCGGTGGCCGAGCCTGGCTGAAGCACTTGTCCAGCGGCGTGCCTTGGCTGTACTGCAGGGCAATATTGGCCAATACCCGAAGCTCTCGGGCCAGGGCCCAGAGAATCACTGGTGGCTCGACCCCTTCGCCACGCAGGCCTTCGAGCATGCGCAGGGCGTGGGCGGGTTCGCCGTTGAGGATTGCATCCACCAGCCCGAATACGTCAAAACGTGCACTGTCCGCCACGGCGCCTTGTACCGTTTCGACGGTAATCTGCCCGTCTTCGGCCATCAGCTTGAGCTTTTCGATCTCCTGAGCAGCGGCAAGCAAGTTGCCCTCGACCCGGGCGGCGATCAGCTCAACGGCGTCTTGCGTTGCGGCCAGCCCCGATTGGGACAGGCGCTGGCGAATCCACTGCGGCAGCTGATTGCTGTCCACCGGCCATATCTGGATGAACTGGGTCTGCGCCCCTTCTACCAAGGCCTTGCCCCACTTGGTCTTCTGCGCGCTGCCGTCGAGTTTGGGCAGGCTGATCAGCAAGACCGTATCTTCAGCGGGACGTGAGCAGTATTCCATCAGTGCCGCCGCGCCTTTATCTCCAGGCTTGCCCGATGGCAGACGCAGCTCAAGCAGGCGTTTTTCGGCGAATAGCGACATGCTCGCGCCGGCTTGCAGCAGCGTGCCCCAGTCGAAACTGGCGTCGGCGCTGAATACCTGGCGTTCATCGAAGCCCTGCTGGCGTGCGGCGGTACGGATGGCGTCGGCGGCTTCCTGGCACAGCAGCGGGTCATCACCGCTGACGATGTAGACAGGCGCGAGGCCACCTTGCAGGTGTTTGGCGAGTTGGGCGGGGGCGAGTTTCATAGGCAGGTAGAGCGGGGCGCCTGGGGCGCCCCGTCTGGCTTACTCGACAGGTACTTCAACAGGCGATTGTTTCGGCGTGTTGTCTTCGTACTCTTTCGCAGCTTTCAGTGCATCGGCGTCAGCCTTGGCCTTGTTGTCAGCGGCTTGCTGCAAGGTTTCCAGCTTCTCCGGGGTCAGCATCGACAGGCGCAAGACTACGCGTTGCACCAGATCACGACGCATTTCCTTGCGGACCTGGATGATTTCGGCATCCGAGCCCACCAGGTTGTTGCCATCGTGGCTGACGATTTTCTGCACCTGGATGTTGTCACCCATCAATGGCAGGTGGTCGCGGCCCTGGATTTCAAAGCTGAGCACAGTGCTCAGTTCGATATCCGACGCGCGCCCTGCGCTGGCGTAGCTCAGGTTGCGCTGGGTTTCTTTTTCGTTCGCCAGAAACAGCTTGTAGGTTGCGCCGGTGTAGACGTGTACCCCGTTGTTTTCCAGGACCTGGCGCAACTGGGTCACGGTTTCGCTGTAGGCGTCGCGCGCGCTGACATCCAGTTCCTTGATCGTCAGGTCATTGGTGCCGGTGCCGCGCAGCTGGAAGCCGCAAGCGCTCAGTAGCACGGCAAGGCCCATAACCAGCAGATTGCGTTTGATCATTTTGTTGCTCCCCTTGAAACCATGTGGGCCTTATCGAGGCCTTGAAGGCTTTGTTCGGCGCAGGGCTCAAGCCCTGCGCCCGATGCGATTAGCTAGCGACGATATTGACCAATTTGCCAGGCACCACGATCACTTTGCGGATCGTCAGGCCTTCGGTAAAGCGCAGCACGTTCTCGTTGACGCGTGCGGCCGCTTCGACTTCTTCACGGCTGGCACTGGCCGGCATGTCGATCTGGCCACGCAGCTTACCGTTGACCTGGATCACCAGTTGCAGCGTGTCCTGTACCAGGGCGCTGTCATCCTGCACCGGCCAACGCGCATCGATGACTGCGTCGCTATGGCCCAGACGGCTCCACAGGTCGTGGCTGATGTGCGGCGTAATCGGTGCCAGCAGCAGGGTGACCGTTTCCAGGCCTTCCTGTACCAGTGCGCGGTCCTGTTCGGTCGCTTGCGGGGCTTTTTCCAGCACGTTCATCAATGTCATCACCTGGGCGATGGCGGTGTTGAACTTGTGGTTTTGGCCTACATCCTGGCTGGCTTGCTTGATGGCCAGGTGGGTGCTGCGGCGAATAAGTTTCTGCTCGTCGCTCAGGGACGCCACGTCCAGCTTGGCCGGCAGGCCCTGGCTGACATGGGCGTGAGCCAGGCGCCAGACGCGCTTGAGGAAGCGGTGCGAGCCTTCGACGCCGGAGTCGGACCATTCGGCGCTCATGTCAGGTGGCGAGGCGAACATCATGAACAGACGGCAGGTGTCGGCACCGAACTGGTCGATCATCGACTGTGGGTCGACGCCATTGTTCTTCGACTTGGCCATTTTCTCGGTACCGCCGATCTCCACCGGCAGGCCGTCGGCGATCAGCTTGGCGCTGATGACCTTGGCTTTGCTGTCGCGCTCAAGTTCGACGTCCGCCGGGTTGAACCAGGTGTAGGCGCCATTGGCTTCGCGGCGATAGTAGGTCTCGGCGATCACCATGCCTTGGGTCAGCAGGTTCTTGAACGGCTCGTTGGAACTCACCAGGCCTTCGTCGCGCATCAACTTATGGAAGAAACGCGCGTACAGCAGGTGAAGAATGGCGTGTTCGATGCCACCAATGTACTGATCCACCGGCAACCAATGGTCAGCCGCGGATTTTTCCACCAGGCCACCCTCGTAGTGAGGCGAGGCGTAGCGGGCGTAGTACCACGAGGACTCCACGAAGGTGTCCATGGTGTCGGTTTCACGCTTGGCAGGCTGGCCGCATTTAGGGCAACTGCACTCGTAGAACTCAGGCATGCGTGCCAATGGCGAACCGGCGCCGTCCGGCACCACGTCTTCCGGGAGCACGACCGGCAGTTGGTCTTCCGGTACCGGCACGTCACCGCAGGTTTCGCAGTGGATAATCGGGATCGGGCAGCCCCAGTAGCGCTGGCGGCTGATGCCCCAGTCGCGCAGGCGGAACTGGGTGCGCGAGGCGCCGAGGTTCTTCTTGATCAGTGCGACTTCGATGGCGTCGAAAGCACCGGTGAAGTCCAGGCCGTCGAACTCTCCGGAATTGATCAGGGTGCCGTGCTCGCCGTAGGCGTCTTGCCATGGGGCCGGGTTGGTGTCGCCCGAACTGGTGCGTACCACCGACTTGATCGGCAGGTTGTACTTGGTGGCGAATTCGAAATCACGCTCGTCGTGGGCCGGTACAGCCATTACTGCGCCATCGCCGTAGTGCATCAACACGTAATTGGCGACCCAAACCGGCAACTTCTCGCCGGTCAGTGGGTGCTCGACGAACAGGCCGGTCGGCAGGCCTTTTTTCTCTTGGGTGGCGACGTCGGCTTCAGCCACGCTGCCGCCTTTGCATTCGGCGATGAACGCCTGCAGCTCCGGGTTGTTCTGTGCGGCCTGGGTGGCCAGCGGGTGCTCGGCGGCCACGGCGACGTAGGTCGCGCCCATCAGGGTGTCGGGACGGGTGGTGAAGACTTTGAGTGCGCCTGCTTCGCCGATGGAGTCGACGTTGTATGGGAACTGCACTTCCATGCCCTTGGACTTGCCGATCCAGTTGCGCTGCATGGTCTTGACCTGTTCAGGCCAGCCCGGCAAATCGTCGAGGCTCGACAAGAGTTCATCCGCGTAGGCGGTGATCTTGAAGTAGTACATCGGGATTTCGCGCTTTTCGATCAGCGCGCCGGAACGCCAGCCGCGCCCGTCGATCACCTGCTCGTTGGCCAGCACGGTCTGGTCGATCGGGTCCCAGTTCACGGTGCCGCTTTTTTTGTAGATCACGCCTTTTTCGAACAGGCGAGTGAACAGCCATTGTTCCCAGCGGTAGTAATCCGGCTTGCAGGTGGTCACTTCGCGGGACCAGTCCACCGCCAGGCCCAGGCTGCGCAGCTGGGTCTTCATGTAGGCGATGTTTTCGTAGGTCCACTTGGCGGGAGCCACGTTGTTTTTCATCGCAGCGTTTTCCGCCGGCATGCCGAAGGCGTCCCAACCCATGGGTTGCAGGACGTTCTTGCCTTGCATGCGCTGGTAGCGGGAAATCACGTCGCCGATGGTGTAGTTACGCACATGCCCCATGTGTAGCTTGCCGCTGGGGTAAGGGAACATCGATAGGCAATAGAAAGTCTCCTTGCCTGGCTGTTCACTGACTTCAAAGGACTTTTGCTCGTCCCAGAAGGTTTGGGCGGCATTTTCTATTTCACGGGGCTGATATTGTTCGTGCATGGCTACTTTTGAACTGGATAGGGGTGGCCTAATCCTCTTCGGTGCAACGTTCAGGTTGTTCGACACCAAAAAGCGGCGCGTCCGTGCCCAAACCCTGCGGGAAGTGGAGTTACAGGAAGCGCCGTAGCATACATGACCCCACTCTATCGAGGGAAACCCTGATTGCGTAGCCGAGGCCGTCTGTCGCGGCGCCGGGCAGGCGCAGCAACGAGGGCTACGCTGTTCAGTGGGGAGCAAGTCTTTCTTCAATGAGGTGAGGGGATGGTTGAATCGCAGCGAATCGCAACTAAACCGGACGTCTACGAGGGACTGATCGACCGATTGGGTCGTGCATTGGATGCAGCGAGGACAGCGGGCCGATTGCGTGATGAACGGCCTGTCGAGTTGGAACTGCGTGGATTGAGTCGCGCGGAGTTGGAACTGATCAAGGCTTACCTGGAACGCAACAAACGCAGTGCGCCCCCTTGGGTGGCAACCCCGCCAGTCCAAGAGCCTACGCACTCTGCCAAGGTGGTGTGGCTCAAGGACTTGCCGGCCGGTCGTGGCCCGGAAACATTCCGGTCCGCCCGCTACAAGTAGTTAACCCCCGCTGAACAACACCATTGCGCTATTTCACTGTAGAGATTGTCGCTAAACCCCGTTACACCTTAGGCTTCGGGCATCTTTGGAGATGCCCGATGCCTATTCGTTATTTCATTAAACAACTGCTCCTGCCGCCCGGCATTCTCTTGCTGCTGCTGGCCCTTGCCTGGTGGTTTAGACGCACTCGCCCACGTTTGGCCGGCTGCTGCTTTGCCCTGGGGTTTGGCGGCATGTGGTTGATCAGCTTGCCGGTGGCCGTGGAGTGGGGCGCGCGGGCCCTGGAGACCGAGCCTCCGTTGGCGCGTGAAGACTGGTCGACCCTGGCCCAGCGCGCCGACGCCATTGTGGTGCTGGGCTCGGGACGTGAGCGCGGCGACCCGGCATGGGGTTCTGATCAGCCTACCGGTATTGGCCTGGAGCGCCAGCGGTATGCCGCCCGACTGGCCAAGGCGTCCGGCCTGCCGGTGCTTACCACCGGGGGATTGCACTACGGCACGCCGCCCAGCGAAGCTGAGCTGATGGCGGTGTCGATGCAGGACGATTTCGGCGTTACGGTGCGCTGGAAGGAAGAGCGCAGCCGTACCACCTGGGAAAACGCACAGATGAGTGCCGAGATTCTATTGCCCGAGGGCATCAAGCGTGTGGTGGTCGTGACCCAGGCCTGGCACATGCCGCGTTCGGTGTGGAGTTTTGAAAAGGCCGGCTTCACCGTAGTGCCGGCGCCGGTGGGGTTTCTAGGCGTGGACAATGCACGGCCGCTGGGTGGATGGATGCCCGAGTTCAAGTCGGTGTGGCAGAGCGGGCAGTTGATCAACGAGGCGGTAGGGCAGGTGGGGTATCGGTTGTTCTATCGATAACCCTGCTGATTAAAATGCAGATCAAGATGTAGGAGGGGGCAAGCCCTCTCCCACATTTTGATTCGCGTTGGCTGTTAGACGGTTTTTGACATCCGGCCTGCCAGCAGCGCCCAACCAAACAACCCCAGGCACACGATGATCAGCGGCCACGAGCGCCATTGCAGGTATGGCGTCAGGTTATGCATCGGCACCACTTCGCCATAGAGGATTCCGCGCTCGAATTGCGGGATCTGCGCAGTGATCTGGCCAAACGGGTTGATCAACCCAGTCACGCCATTATTGGTCGCACGGATCATCCAGCGCCCAGCCTCCAACGCACGCATCTGCGCCATTTGCAGGTGCTGCAGCGGGCCGATGGAGCGGCCGAACCAGGTGTCATTGCTGATGGTCAGCAGCAGGTCGCTCTGGGCCGACAGTCCGGCGGCGAATTCCGGGTAGACCACTTCGTAGCAAATGAAAGGCGCGATCTGATAGCCCTTCGCCTGCAACATCGCCTGGTCGGCGGGGCCGCGGGCGAAGTCCGACATCGGCAGGTCGAAGAAGGCAATCAGTCCGCGCAGCATGTCCTGCAGCGGCACGTATTCGCCAAACGGCACGAGCTTCTGCTTCAGGTAAGTGCCGTCGCCTTCGCCTACCACGGTGATGCCATTGAAGTAGCGCTTCTGGTGGTGCACTTCCTGGCGTATTGGCACGCCGGTGATAAGCGCGGTGTGTCGGTCGGCGGCAAACTTGCCCATCATCCCCAGGTAGCCCTCGACGGACTCCTTGAGCACCGGCACCGCCGTTTCCGGCCACACCAGCAGGTCGACAGGCTTGGAGCTGAAACTCATGTCGCGGTACAGCGCGAGCTGCGCATTGAGCTGCTCGGGGTCCCACTTCATGCTTTGTTCGACGTTGCCCTGGATGGCCGCTACGGTCAGCGGAGCGCCGGACGGGGACGTCCAAGCGTGATGCTTGAGCGCCAGGCCGATGGCCCAGGGGGCGACCAGCAACACCAGACCTGCGCCGATAAACCCATTGCGTTTACTGGCCAGCAGGCGCGGCAGGTTGCCCAGCAGGGCCGCCGTCAGTGCCAGGGCAAAGGAAATCAGCCACATGCCACCCACTGGCGCCAGGCCGGTGAGGGGGCCGTCGAGCTGGCTATAACCGGAGTACAGCCACGGGAATCCGGTGAGGAACCAGCCGCGAAAGGCTTCCTGGCCGACCCACAATGCGGCAAACGTCAGCGCATCTGCCAACGGTGCTTCATTGCGACGCAACCAGCGCGCCCACAGCCAAGCCGGCAGGGCGAAGAACCAGGCAATGGCGGCGGTGAACAACAGCATCAGGAACCCCGCCAGCAGCACCGAAGCGCCGCCGAAGTGGTGGATACTGTAGTAAATCCAGCTGGTGCCAGCACCAAACAGGCCGAAACCGAAACACCAGCCACGGCCCAGGGCCTGACGGGGTGTCAGCTCTCGCAGGCCGACATAGAACACTCCCACCGCGATCAGTGCAAACGGCCACAGATCGAACGGCGCCAGCGCCAGGGTAGTGATGGCGCCGGCCACCACGGCCAGCAAGTTACCGGGCCAGCCGGGTGCGATCATGCGGCGCATTTCAGTCCTTAACGGGCAATAGGGGTCAAGCGGATCAAGTGGATACGACGGCTATCGGCATTCAGGATGCGGAAGCGATACGCGCCGATCTCGGTGGTTTCGTTACGCTTGGGCAGATGCCCGAACGCACTCATTACCAGGCCGCCAACGGTGTCGAACTCGTCGTCGGAGAATTCGCTGTCGAAAAACTCGTTGAAGTTCTCGATCGGCGTCAGCGCCTTGACCAGGAAGTCACCGCTCGGCAGCGGCTTGATGTAGCTGTCTTCTTCGACGTCGTGCTCATCTTCGATGTCGCCGACGATCTGTTCCAGCACGTCTTCGATGGTCACGAGGCCGGCCACGCCGCCGTATTCGTCGATCACAATGGCCATGTGATTGTGGTTGGCGCGGAATTCGCGCAGCAGCACATTCAGGCGCTTGGATTCGGGTACGAAGGTGGCGGGACGCAGCAGGTCCTTGATGTTGAAGCTGTCGCCGTTCTCCTTGAGGATCAGCGGCAGCAGGTCCTTGGCCAGCAGGACGCCCATGACGTCGTCATGGCTTTCACCGATCACCGGGTAGCGCGAGTGCGCGGAGTCGATCACGGCCGGGAGGAATTCCCGCGGGGTCTGGGTCGCCTTGATGCTGATCATCTGCGAGCGCGGGACCATGATGTCCCGTACTTGCAGGTCAGCGACCTGGATGGCGCCTTCGACGATGGCCAGCGCTTCGCTGTCCAGCAACTTGTTCTGGTGGGCCTCGCGCAGCAGCTCCAGCAGCTCCTGGCGGTTTTTCGGCTCGTGGGCAAAAGCCTGGGTCAGTTTACCCAGCCATGACTTTTGCCCGTTGCTCGATCGGTCTTCGCTCATAGCGATTACTCTAAATCCTTTGTTGTGTCAGTTATGTTTCGTCGTCTGCATACGGATCAGGGTGACCCAGTTCGGCAAGCAACGTTTGTTCCAGTGTTTCCATTTCCTCGGCTTCGTCATCGTCTATATGGTCGTAACCCAAGAGATGCAAGCAGCCGTGGATGACTAGATGAGCCCAGTGGGCTTCCAGCGTCTTACCTTGTTCCTTCGCCTCGCGCTCCACCACTTCGACGCAGATCACCAGATCGCCCAGCAACGGGATATCCAGCAGCTCGTCGGGTACGTCGGCGGGGAACGACAGCACGTTGGTCGCGTAGTCTTTCTGGCGCCAGGTGTGGTTCAACTCGCGGCCTTCGGGCTCGTCCACCAGACGGATGGTCAATTCCGAGTCGGCAGTGCGCTGGCGCAGGGCCAGTGCGCACCATTGGCGGAATTGTTCTTCACTGGGGGCGGGCGCCTCGGTGGCCAGTTGCAGGTCAAGCTCAAGCATCGCGGCGAATGTCCTTTGACAGTCCGTCGTCGCGGTGTTCGAAGCGCTCGTAGGCTTCGACGATGCGTTGCACCAGCGGGTGGCGCACTACGTCCTTGGGTGAGAAATGCGTGAAACTGATACCCGGCACGTCCTTGAGCACTTCAATCACATGGCTCAAGCCCGACTTGGTGCCCTTGGGCAGGTCAACCTGGGTAATGTCGCCTGTGATGATGGCCGTCGAGCCGAACCCGATGCGGGTCAGGAACATCTTCATCTGCTCGACCGTAGTGTTCTGGCTTTCGTCGAGGATGATGAAACTGTTGCTCAAGGTGCGGCCGCGCATGTAGGCCAGCGGGGCGATTTCAATCACCTGGCGTTCGATCAGCTTGGCCACGTATTCAAAGCCAAGCATCTCGTACAGCGCGTCGTAGAGTGGACGCAGGTACGGGTCGATCTTCTGTGCGAGGTCGCCGGGCAGGAAACCGAGCTTTTCGCCCGCTTCGACCGCCGGGCGCACCAGCAGGATGCGGCGCACTTGCTCGCGCTCAAGGGCATCCACTGCACAGGCCACGGCGAGGTAGGTCTTGCCGGTACCGGCGGGGCCGATGCCGAAATTGATATCGTTGCCGAGGATTGCCTTGACGTACTTCTGCTGATTCAAGCCCTTTGGGCGAATCATGCCTTTCTTGGTACGCAATGCCACGCTGGCTTCAGCGACGGGGTTGTTAGCCAAGTCTTCCACAGCCGACTCCTGCAAATACAGGTGCACGGTTTCTGGCGACAGCTCGCTACCCTTGGTTTCGCGGTAGAGACGGCGCAGCAGATTTTCTGCAGATTTAGTGGGCTGGGCTTCACCAATAAGCTCGAACTGATTGCCGCGATTGCGGATCTCGATGCCCAGGCGTTGTTCGATCAGGCGCAGGTGCTCGTCGAACTGTCCGCACAGATTGGCGAAACGGCGAGCCTCAAAGGGCTCAAGGATAAAACGATGGGGTTCTACTGTGGGTGCGTTCAAGGTCGCTTTTAGCCGCCCTTTGGCTGTTTAGGTGAAAGAGAGGATAACGCCAGTGACGCGGGTACGAAAGCACTTACGTCATTGGAATGTTGCACGGCTCCTATGTGGGAGGGGGCAAGCCCCCTCCCAAATTTATTGCACCAGAGAGCCGCGCAGCGAGTGTGGTTGCGCCGCATCGATGTGCACATCGGCAAATTGGCCGATCAGGGTTGGATTGTCGCAACGGAAGTTGACGATCCGATTGTTCTCGGTGCGGCCCTGCAATTCGCCGGGATCTTTCTTCGAGTAGTCGGTGACCAGGATGCGCTGGACTGAACCGACCATTTGTCGGCTGATCTCGAAGCCCTGCTGGTTCAGTCGGTGTTGTAGCGCGTTCAAGCGCTCTTTTTTCAGCGCTTCCGGGGTTTCGTCCACCAGATCGGCGGCGGGTGTGCCGGGGCGTTGGCTGTAGACGAACGAATAGGAGAAGTCGAAACCGACGTCTTCAATCAGCTTCATGGTCTGCTGGAAGTCTTTTTCGGTCTCGCCTGGGAAGCCGACGATAAAGTCTGAGCTGATGCAGATGCCCGGCACTGCTGCACGCAATTTGCGCAGTTTGGATTTGTATTCCAGGGCGGTGTGATTGCGCTTCATTGCCGACAAGATGCGATCCGAACCCGACTGCACCGGCAAATGCAGGTGCTTAACCAGCTCAGGCACGTCGGCGTGGGCCTGGATCAGGCTGTCGGAGAACTCCAGCGGGTGCGAAGTGGTGTAACGGATGCGCTCGATACCGTCCACTGCTGCCACTACGCGGATCAACTCTGCCAAGTCCGCCAGGCGCCCGTCCTCGGTCAAGCCGCGATAGCCGTTGACGTTCTGGCCCAACAGGGTCACTTCGCGCACGCCGTTTTCGGCCAGGTGGATGATCTCTGCCAGCACGTCGTCAAAGGGCCGGCTGACCTCTTCGCCACGGGTGTAGGGCACCACGCAGAAGGTGCAGTACTTGCTGCAGCCTTCCATCACCGATACATAGGCGCTTGGCCCGTCGATACGCGGCTCAGGCAAATGGTCGAATTTTTCGATTTCCGGGAACGAGACGTCTACCTGAGGCAGCTTGGTGATACGGGCCGCGTCGATCATTTCCGGCAAGCGGTGCAGGGTTTGCGGGCCGAAGACCACGTCGACATAGGGGGCGCGGTCGCGGATCGCGGCGCCTTCCTGGCTGGCCACGCAACCGCCGACGGCGATTACCATCTCTGGATTGGCCAGTTTCAATTCACGCCAGCGGCCCAACTGCGAGTACACACGGTCCTGGGCACGCTCGCGGATCGAGCAAGTATTGAGCAGGATAACGTCGGCATCTTCGGCGCGGGCGGTGACTTCCAGGGCCTGGTGTTCGCCCAGCAGATCGACCATGCGCGAGCTGTCGTACTCGTTCATCTGGCAACCGTGGGTTTCGATATAAAGCTTCTTGGCCATGGGAATCGTCAACTGGTGGTAAAGAACCGCGCATTATAGGGGGCATGCCCATTGGTTCCTAGCGTTGTGCATCGGGTGCCATGCTATAGTTCGCGCCCTCTTTTATATCCCCGATGTGTTATCCGCCCACCATGACCAAACGCGAAGCTCCAATCTACAAGGTGATTTTCCTCAACCAGGGCCAGGTGTTCGAAATGTACGCCAAGCAGATCTATCAAAGTGATCTGTGGGGCTTCCTGGAAGTGGAAGAGTTCGTCTTTGGCGAGCGCACCCAATTGGTCGTCGACCCGGGCGAAGAAAAGCTCAAGGCGCAGTTCGAAGGCGTGGTGCGCAGTTTTGTGCCGATGCATTCAATTGTGCGTATCGATGAAGTCGAGCGGCTGGGCACGCCGAAGATCAGCGAGGCACGGGGCGTGAGCAATGTCATGCCGTTTCCGATGCCAATGCCTGAGAAGTAAGACGGCTGTCAGGGCAGGGGTGAGAAGGGCGAACGCCCATCGGCACTCTGCAGTTCCTGCAGGTAGTTGCGGAAAATCTGGCCCAAGACCTGGGTGGCCACTTCCAGTTCATCGCGCTGCATGTGCTCGGCGACTTCGTCGGCCGTGTCCAGCGCGTCTTCGGCGCCGTTGACGGCGGCCATTTTCAGCACGATATACGCCTGAACGTTATTGGCCGGCACGCCTTCGCCTTTGAAGAACATGGTGCCTAGCTGGAATTGTGCCTGCGCGTGGCCCTGCAACGAGGCTTTCTCGAAGTAGCTCAAGGCTTTGTTGAGGTCGAGGGCGGGATTTTTGCTGTCGTGGTAGTACTCGCCCAACTCATATTGCGCCTGCGCATCACCTTCGTCGGCCTGTTTCTGGCACGCGCTCAGGGATTCGGCCTGGCTGTCTGGCTGGGTATTGAGGGTGCAACGACCCATCGCTGGGATTAACAACGAGTTGCCGCCTGCTTGGGCATTTGCCAGCAGCGGCTGAAGGAGCAACAGGCAGCCCAGTACCAGGGTGCGGCCGGTGCGTTTCATGGGAATCGACTTACCTCTGACGGGGCGCGCGGACCCTCACGGGATCCAATAAGCGCGCATTATGAAATAAGCAGGCCTCTGCTTACAAAGTCTTTACTCGTTTTTCTGCTGCTTGGGCAAGTTATCTGCCGGATTGCAGGTGAATTCTCGAAAAAATAAGGAAATCTCTGTAAGCAAAGTAGCAAATCTGGCGCCACCCACAGCGACGCCAGATGTTGCGACCGTTTATTTCAGGGCTGCGAATGCGCGTTCGGCGGCGTCCAGGGTCAGTTGCAACTCGGTTTCGCCATGGGCAATCGATGTGAAGCCCGCTTCAAAGGCACTCGGCGCCAGGTACACGCCGCCTTCCAGCATCAGGTGGAAGAAGCGTTTGAACAGGTCGGCGTCGCTGCTCATCACGTCATCAAAGGTGACGATATCGTCCGCACCGCTGAAGTACAGGCCGAACATACCCCCCGCCTGCGTGGTGACAAACGGGATGCCGGCCGCATCGGCGCGCTGTTGCAGGCCGTCCAGCAGGCGAGTGGTGTAGTCGGTCAGCTCAGCATGAAAGCCCGGGCGGCTGATCAAACGCAGCGTGGTCAGGCCGGCAGCCATAGCCAGCGGGTTACCCGACAGCGTGCCTGCCTGGTAGACCGGACCCAGTGGCGCGATGTGCTGCATGATTTCGCGTTTGCCGCCGAAGCAGCCTACCGGCATGCCTCCGCCGATGATCTTGCCGAAGGTGCTCAGGTCAGGCGTGACGCCATAGTGCGCCTGGGCACCACCAAGGGCGACGCGGAAACCGGTCATCACTTCATCGAAAATCAATACCACGCCATGCTTGTCGCACTGCTCGCGCAGGCCTTCGAGGAAACCCGGTGCAGGTGGTACGCAGTTCATGTTGCCGGCCACCGGCTCAACAATGATGCACGCCACGTCTTGGCCGACTTCGTTGAGCATCTGCTCGACGGCGGCTATGTCGTTGAACGGCAGCGTCAGAGTGTGCTTGGCAAATGCCGCTGGCACACCGGCCGAGCTGGGCACGCCTTGGGTCAAAAGGCCGGAGCCGGCTTTTACCAGCAGGCTGTCGGAGTGGCCGTGGTAGCAGCCTTCGAACTTGATGATGCTGTCGCGGCCGGTGAAACCACGGGCCAGACGAATCGCGCTCATGGTGGCTTCGGTGCCGGAGCTGACCATGCGCACCATTTCCATTGACGGCACGATTGAGCACACCAGGTCAGCCATCTCGGTTTCCATGGCGGTAGGGGCGCCGTAGGACAAGCCGTGCTCCAGTTGTTTACGCACTGCATCCAGCACGTCCGGGTGGCTGTGGCCCAGGATCATCGGGCCCCAGGAACCGACGTAATCTACATAGCGTTTATCATCTTCGTCGGTGACGTAGGCACCTTCGGCATGCTTGAAGAACAACGGCGTGCCGCCCACGCTCTTGAACGCACGCACGGGGGAGTTCACACCGCCGGGGATGTGTTTCTGAGCATTGGCAAACAGGGTTTCGGAACGAGACATGGTGGGGGCTCTCTGAATTCAGGATTTGATTAAGGCGTTGAAAGCGCGGGCGCGGCGCGTGACTTCCTGGGTGCTGTCGGCACCGAACAGGCCGTGGACCACGGCCAGTAAGTCGGCACCGTGGGCCACCAAGGGCTCGGCGTTTTCCAGGGTGACGCCCCCGATCACGCAGATCGGCAGGTGCAGGCGCTTGCGGGCCTCAGCCAGCATTTCAAGGGTGGCGGCAGGTGCACCAGGCTTGGTATTGGAATTGAAGAAGCGACCGAAGGCTACGTAACTGGCGCCTTCGCGCGCGGCCTGTTCGGCCAGTTCAATCTGGCTGTGGCAGGTGGCGCCGATGATGGCTTTGGAGCCCAGCAGCGCACGGGCCGGTGTCAGCGGGCCGTCGGTCTGGCCCAGGTGCACGCCGACGCCCAGGCGCGCGGCCAACTCGGCGTCATCGTTGATGATCAGTTGGGTCTTGTAGCGCGAGCACAGTTCACGCAGCTTTTCGGCTTCACGCAGGCGCCGAGCTTCGTCGCTGCTTTTGTCGCGGTACTGCAACAGGGTCACGCCACCGTCCAACGCCGCTTCCACATAGGCGAGGAATTTGCCAGCCAACAGTTGGCTGTCGGTGATGGCGTAAAGGCCACGTAGTTTCATCGGGCAGGCCTCTTGATGTTCGAGCAGAAAGTTACGAGCAGAAATCCAGCGGCAGCCGGCGCGGTACAAACTGGCCCTGGCCGAGCTGTTCAGCGTCACGCAGGGTGCGCCAGGTGTAGTTGAGCGCCGATTGCACCGCGCTCACCAGACCTTCGCCCTGAGCGATCCGCCCGGCCAGTGCGCTGGCCAGGGTGCAGCCCGAACCGTGATAGCTGCCGGGCAGGCGCTGGCAGGTAAAGGTCTGGTGCGTGCCGTCGCGGCTGTAGAGGCGGTTGTGCACTTCATGCTCGTCGCCATGTCCGCCGGTGATCAACAGATGCTTTATAAATGGCAGCAGTTTTTCGGCGCATTCGTCCGCGGTGCCTTCGGGCAGTTCGGCGAGAATGCGCGCTTCGGGCAGGTTCGGTGTGGCAATCAGCGACAACGGCAGCAGCCGCTCGCGCATGGCGTAGCCCACTTCGTCCTTGCCCAGGCTCCCGCCGCCGCCGGCACGCAGCACCGGGTCGCACACTACCGGCAGGTGCGGATGCGCCTGCAGCAGTTCGACCACGGTGTCGACCATTGCGGTGGAACCGAGCATGCCCAACTTGACCGCCGCTACTTCGGAATCGCCGAGCACTGCATTGGCCTGGGCCAATACCCACTCGCGGTCGAGCACGCGAAAATCGCTGACATTGACGGTGTTCTGCACGGTCAGGGCAGTAACGGCCGGAGCCGCATGGCACCCTTGGGCGAGCAGGGCTTCGATATCTGCCTGCAAGCCGGCGCCACCACTGGGATCATGGCCGGAGAGACAGAGGACAACAGGGCGAGAGCTGTAGATATTCATGGTGCGCGAGCTTACCACCAAACGCTTTTGGCGTGGCCGTCGCCCGATGGTTGAATTTTGTCCAGGCGGCGACGCTTTTTTGGCACTTTTCTTCTCGCAAAAGTGTGCTGAAAGCCTTGTCCTAGAGCCTTCAGGAAAATTATTTCAATGGTGTCCAATGGCCTTTAGCGGCTATGCTAAAGTGGATCCAAACAACTTAACTGTATCGCCGGTGTACGTCTTCTCAAAAGGAATGGGGGCTTTTGACATAACCGGACAGGCCACGCTGGGGCTCTATGCGCTATTTGCTGATCTTATTGTTGTGCGGGCTGCCGATGCTCGCCAACGCCATCGAGTTCAACCAGGACACTCGCAGCCTGGCACTGGGCCGAGCCATGCAAGTGCTCGAAGACCCGACCGATGCCCTCACGATTGCCGATGTCAGCGCGCCTTCCGCCGCCCGACAATTCAAACCCCACGATAAAGACACCCTCAATGCCGGCTATTCACGCTCGGTGTTCTGGCTCAAGGTCAACCTGCATTACCTGCCCCACAGCCCCGAGGCCCAACGCACTTGGTTGCTGGAGTTGGCCTACCCGCCGCTGGACCACCTTGACCTGTACCTGCCCGATAGCACCGGCAACTATCGCCTGGCCGGGCGCACCGGGGATGCGTTGCCGTTTTCCGCCCGTGAGATTCGCCAGAACAACTACCTGTTCAAGATCGATTTCACCCCCGGCGAGGCGAAAACGGTGTACCTGCGCCTGCAAAGCGAAGGCTCGATCCAGGCCCCGCTGACCCTTTGGTCCAGCACCGCCTACCTGGAACAGCAGCCGCTGCGCTTGTATGTATTGGGCCTGATCTACGGCGTGTTGTTGGGGATGCTGGTGTACAACCTGTTTATCTACCTCAGCGTGCGCGACACCAGCTACCTCTATTACATCTTCTATATCGCTTCGTTCGGCATGTACCAGTTGTCGGTCAACGGCGCGGCAGTGGAGTATTTCTGGCCGAACAACCCCTGGTGGGCGAATGCCGCGACGCCGTTCCTGATCGGTGCGGCTGCGTTGTTTGGCAGCTTGTTCGCGCGCAGCTTCCTGCATACGGCGCAGCACAGTCGCTGGATCAACCGCTTACTGCTGGCGTTGGTGGCCTGCGGTGCCGTGGTGATGTTGTTATCGTTGATGACCAGCTACGCCCTGGCGCTGCGCCTGGCTACCGGCTTGGCGTTGGTGTTTACCGTGACTATCTTTGTCGCCGCCATCAAGGCCTGGTACTGCGGGCAGCGGGTGGCGCGCTATTTCATCATTGCTTGGTCGGCCTTCCTGCTGGGCGGAGTGGTGAATACGCTGATGGTGCTGGGCTACCTGCCCAATGTGTTCCTTACGATGTACGCCAGCCAGATCGGCTCGGCGATTGAAGTGGCGCTGTTGTCCCTGGCGTTGGCTGATCGCATCAATGCCATGCGTGAGCAACAGGCGCAGATTCTGCTCGACGCCAGCCAGAAGCTCGAAGTGCTCAACCAGCAACTCGCCCGCAGCAACCGGCTCAAGGATGAGTTCCTCGCCACCCTGACCCACGAACTGCGCACCCCTATGAACGGCGTGATCGGCTCCCTTGAGTTGATGCAAACCGTGCCACTGGACGACGACCTCGCGCAATACCAGCAAACCGCCGCCGGCTCGGCGCGGGACATGATGCGCATGGTCAACGGTATTCTGACCCTCACCGAACTGCAGGCCGGGCGCCTCAGTGCACAGCTTCATGTGTTCAGCCTGCGCGGCGTGCTCGACACCTTGCGCCAGCAATTCAGCGCCAGCGCCCAAGCCAAAGGCTTGGCGTTTTCCATCGATGTGGCCGATGAACTGCCGGACCGCGTGGTGGGCGACGCAGACAAACTTATCCAGTGCCTGGATTGCCTGCTGGACAACGCATTCAAATTCACCCACGAAGGCGCCGTGCGCTTGCGGGTGGTGGGCGTGCCCCACAGCGACGGTGGCTTGCGCCTGAGCTTTATTGTGACCGACACCGGTATTGGCTTCGCCTTCCTCGACGAGGCCACCCTGTACCAGCGGTTTTTCCAGCTGGATGGCTCCATGACTCGTGAATACGGCGGCATGGGTATCGGCCTGGCTATCTGCCGGCAATTGATCGAGCTGTTGGGCGGGCGCCTCACGCACCATTCCGAGCCAAGCAAGGGCAGTCGTTTTCAACTGGAAGTGGAAGTCAGCCCGGTGGCGCCTGAAGCAAAACCGGCGGCGGATCGGCAGCGCGCGCCTCAGGATTGCGCGGTGCTGCTGGTGGATGACAACAGCATCGGCCAACTGGTGGTGCGCGGCATGTTGCTCAAACTCGGTTACCGAGTGAAAAACGTGGACAGCGGCCCGAGCGCATTGGCGGCCTTGCAGAGAGGCAATTTCGACGCGGTGGTGTTGGATATACCTGAGGGCGGCTTCTCATTGTGCTGTCAGATCCGTGCACTGCCGGGCTGCGCAGAGTTGCCGGTTATTGCCTTGAGCACGTCGCTGAATGTGTCTGAGCGCGAGCACTGTCATGGCATCGGTGTGTCCGACCGCCTCGCCAAGCCTGTGCGCTTTGAGGCCTTGCGGGCCGTGTTGGAGCGCCGGGTGCTGTGTCCGCAAGAGGGTGAAAGCGCCGGGCATTCGGCGGGTATGTCACTTTTTTAAGGCGGGTGACGGTGCTTAACTGAAATTCAGGCCTCAACTCAACGGGGCTTTTTCCATGAGGCCCCGTCATGAACCTGCACCCGTTCGCCGAAACCCACGACGTCACTAACCAGCCCCCATCCCTGGATGGCACCAACCTTTACCGCATCGATCTGCCGTTGCAAGAGTGGTCGCGCCGCTTTGGTGCCGGCTGGGCGCAACCGCGCCTCGATGCCTATGGCGCGCTGGCCGGTGGGCCGTTGATGGCGGCCGGTTTCCTGGCGAACCAGAACAAGCCCGTGTTCAACAGCCATGACCGTTATGGTCATCGCATCGACCTGGTGGAATTTCATCCTGCTTACCACGAACTGATGCGTATCGCCGTCGAACACGGCCTGCCGTCGTTGCCGTGGGCACACCCGCAGTCCGGCGCTCATGTGGCGCGGGCCGCGATGAATTATCTCCACAGCCAGGCCGAAGCCGGCACTGGCTGCCCGCTGACCATGACCTTCGCCTGCGTCCCGGCCCTGCGCCTGCAATCGGACCTGGCGAAGACGTGGTTGCCGAAAATCCTCAGCACCGAATATGACCCGCGCAATGTCGGTATCGCCCATAAGACCGGCGCCACCATCGGCATGGCCATGACCGAAAAACAGGGCGGCACCGATGTGCGGGCCAATACCACTCGCGCGTATCCGGTAGGGGCCGGCGGTCCAGGGCACGCTTATGAGCTGGTCGGGCATAAGTGGTTCTGCTCGGCGCCGATGTGCGATGCGTTCCTGACGCTGGCTCAGACTGACAAGGGCCTGACCTGTTTCCTACTGCCTCGGCACCGCCCGGATGACACGCGCAACGAGTTCTATATCCAGCGCCTTAAAAACAAGCTCGGTAACTGCTCCAACGCCTCCAGCGAAGTGGAGTTTCGCGGTGCCCTGGCCTGGATGATCGGCGAAGAAGGCCGTGGCGTGCCGACCATCATCGAGATGGTCGCCATGACCCGCTTTGACTGCATGGTCGGCTCCAGCGCCTTGATGCGCCAGGCGTTGACCCAGGCCAGTCATCATTGCGCCCATCGTTTGGTAGGTGGCCGTGTACTCAGTGAGCAACCGCTGATGCAAAACGTGCTGGCCGACCTGGCCCTGGAAAGCGAAGCCTCGCTGGCCTTGAGCATGCGCATGGGCTGCGCCCTGGATAATCTGGGTGATGAGCGGGAGGCCAAATTCGCCCGGCTGGTGACAGCGGTGGGCAAATATTGGATCTGCAAGCGCGCCCCGGCGATGATCAACGAAGCCGCCGAGTGCATGGGCGGCGCGGGGTATGTCGAGGACAGTATCCTGCCGCGCTTGTACCGTGAGGCACCGGTAAATTCGACGTGGGAAGGTTCCGGCAATGTGCAGTGCCTGGACGTGCTGCGCGCTCTGTCCAAAGAGCCCGGCGTGCTGGAAGCGCTGTTTGTCGAACTCGGTGACGGGCATGGTGATAAGCAGCTGGCGCGGCACATCGAACAACTGAAGTCGGCGTTCATGGACACCCAGGACATTCAGTATCGCGCGCGGCAGTTGACTGAGGACATCGCCGTGGCACTGCAGGCCAAGTTATTGCTGGAGGCCGGTCATGGGGCGGTCAGCGATGGGTTTATCGCCAGCCGTTTGGGCCAGTCGTCTGGCCGCGTCTACGGCACCTTGCCGCGTGGCGTCGATGTCGGGGCCATCGTCGCGCGCTCAAGCCCCAATGTCTCTGAATAGACACGGTCCAAATGTGGGAGGGGGCTTGCTCCCGATGGCTGAGTGTCCGTCAGCCTATCTATAAACTGACCCACCGCTATCGGGAGCAAGCCCCCTCCCACAAGGATTGCAGCCATCTTGGGAGGGCACTCCAATTCAAGGTTTGCGTCTGACAGGGATACAGGCAAGATAAAGGCCTGCAAGTCAGAACACAGGATGCTTACCGTGACCGAAGCTTTTGTTGTCGTTCAAACCGCCGAAGAGGCCGTGGATCGGCTGGCGGCCCTGCATGAGCGGGCTACCGGCGCGCTCAATCAAGCCCTCAAGCAATACCTCAAGGACCGCGTCGAACCCGACGCCGCACAACGCGCGTTGTTTCGTTATCCAGAGTTGCGCCTGACCTACCATTGCCACGGCGAAGTCCCACAGACTACCCGGGCGTATGCCAAGGTCCAGCTACCAGGGACCTACAGCGTCACCGTCACCCATCCGGCGGCGTTTCGTAAGTATTTGCTGGAACAATTGGTGCCGCTGATGCACGACTTCACCGTGACGGTGGAAGTGGGCGTCAGCCAGCAGAACATTCCGTACCCGTACGTGGTGGAGCAGGGCGACGAACTGGCCGGCTCCGGCGTAACCGCGGCCACCCTGGCCCGTGTGTTCCCCAGCACCGATCTGTCGGCCGCCACCGATGGCATCGCCGACGGCCTCTACGACTGGGAAAACACCGACCCGCTGCCCCTGGCACTGTTCGATGCGGCGCGTGTGGACTTCTCCCTGCGCCGCCTGGTGCATTACACCGGCAGCGACTGGCGCCATGTGCAGCCATGGATCCTGCTCACCAACTACCACCGTTATGTCGACCAGTTCATCCTGCATGGCCTGGAGCAACTGCGCAGCGACCCGCGCTTTATCCGCATGGTGCTGCCGGGCAACGTGGTGATCGATAAGAGCATGGACCACGGCGAAGCATCGGCCATTGCCGCGGGCGTGGTCTGGCATCGCTATCAGATGCCGGCCTATCACCTGCAGGCCAGCGATGGTCACGGCGTAACGCTGGTGAACATCGGCGTCGGCCCGTCCAACGCCAAGAACATCACTGACCACCTGGCCGTGCTGCGTCCGCATTGCTGGCTGATGATTGGCCACTGCGGCGGCCTGCGCCAATCCCAGACCATTGGCGACTACGTACTGGCCCACGCCTATATGCGCCGCGACGGGATTCTCGACCGCGTGGTGCCGCCGAACATTCCGATCCCGGCCCTGGCCGAAGTGCAGATGGCCTTGCAGCAAGCCGCCGCCAACGTCACCGGCGAAAAAGGCGAAGAGCTGAAAAAGCGCCTGCGCACCGGCACCGTGCTGACCTACGACGATCGCAACTGGGAACTGCGCTGGGCCCAGGAACGGCCATTGATCAACTTGTCCCGCGCCGTGGCGGTGGACATGGAAAGCGGCACCATCGCCGCCCAGGGCTACCGCTTGCGCGTACCGTACGGCACGTTGTTGTGTGTGTCGGACAAGCCGCTGCACAGTGAGATCAAATTGCCGGGTTCGGCCAACGCGTTCTATGAACGTGCGGTCAGCCAGCACTTGAAGATTGGCATCGAGGCGGTGGACCTGTTGCGCACCGAACTCAACTCGCTGCACTCGCGCAAGCTGCGCAGCTTCGACGAGCCGCCGTTCCGCTAAGCGGTTGGGATGGTCATTTAGCGGTCAGGCCACTAGCATTGTCGGTCCTGACCGTTAGATGTTCCTTTTGCCATGTCCCGTCCTACTCGCCCCGATTCGCGCCGCCCTGGCGTGAAACCTCCGTATTCTGCTGCGCGCCGTGTTGCCAAGGCGCCGCCTGCCGAGCCGAAGTTGGTCCTGTTCAATAAACCCTTCGATGTGCTGACCCAGTTCAGCGACGAAGGCGGGCGCGCGACGCTCAAGGACTTTATCGACATCCCCGGCATTTACCCGGCAGGCCGCCTGGACCGTGACAGCGAAGGCCTCTTACTGCTGACCAACGATGGTCAGTTGCAGGCGCGTATTGCCGATCCCAAGCACAAACTGGCGAAAACGTACTGGGTGCAGGTGGAAGGCGAACCCACCGAAGCATTACTGCAACGCCTGCGCGACGGAGTAGAACTCAACGACGGCAAAACCTTGCCCGCCGAGGCCCGGCGTTTGGACGAGCCTGAGTTATGGCCACGCAACCCGCCGGTACGCTTTCGCAAAAACCTACCGACTTACTGGCTTGAACTGGTGATTCGAGAGGGGCGTAACCGCCAGGTGCGACGCATGACCGCCGCCGTGGGCCTGCCGACCTTGCGTCTGGTACGGGTGCGTATTGGCGATTGGACAATCGACGGCCTGGACCAAGGCCAATGGAAGGAAGTACCCGCGCGTTTATAAAGCGCCGGACTCGATGAGGCCGATCACCACGCTCTTGATGATGAACGCGGCCACGCCCAGGCCCAGCACGAAAAACAGGATGAACGAACCAAAGCGCCCGGCCTTGGATTTCTTCGCCAGGTCCCAGACGATAAAGCCCATGAAAATGATCAGGACGGTGACCAGGCCGGTCATCATCCATTCTTCGAAGAGTGCGGGGTCGATGTTATTCATGGGGGCTTCCGACGGGGCAGGCGGCAAGTATACGGCAGCGTCACAGGTGCAACATTGACCTGGATCGAAGTGCGTTCCAAATGTGGGAGGGGCTTGCTCCCGATGGCGGTGTGTCAGTCAGCTAATCTGTGGCTGACACACCGTCATCGGGAGCAAGCCCCCTCCCACAGTTGACCTTCACCGATCTTAAGTACGCAGGTGGGTCAGTGGCAATTCGGTGCTGTTGAGCACCTGGTTCAGCACAAAGCTCGACCGGACGCTGGTCACGCCTTCAATGCGAGTGAGGTGGCCCAGCAGCAGCTTCTGGTAGTGATCCATGTCCGGCACCACCACTTTCAACTGATAGTCAGCATCCATCCCCGTCACCAAACTGCACTCCAGCACCTGGGGCAAGGTGCGGATGGCTGCTTCGAAATTCTCGAAGCGCTCCGGTGTATGCCGGTCCATACCGATCAGTACATAGGCGGTGAGGCTCAGGCCGAGCATCTTGCGGTCGAGCAGGGCGACCTGGCGGGAGATGTAGCCGTCGTCCTCCAACTGCTTGACCCGGCGCGAGCACGGCGACGGCGACAAGCCGATGCGCTCGGCCAACTCCTGGTTGGAGATCCTCGCGTCGCGCTGCAATTCCGCCAAAATACTCAGGTCGTATCGGTCAAGCTTGCTCATTGGGTTGGCCTTTGTCGTAACTATTGCGGCGAATTATCCATGAAGGGTTAAAAATTGCGCAAGCACTGTTTATTGACGCAATCTTCGCAATCATCTGTCGGGCGCTGGCGGGTATCTTTATCAACAGAATCACCGCCTGGACAACAGTCCACAGCAGCTCGCCCAATCAGGCTTGCTGCGGCCGCCACCCCAGCAGGGTTGAGCCGGCCTCCAGGCTGCACACTGTCCACAAGACGGCGTGAGGTGAGCCAACGTCAAAAGCGTTGAGCATGGACGAAGTTCTCAAGGGGTGGCCGACGGGTCACCCCTTTTCTTTTGCCTTAAGAAAATTGTTCTGGTGACTGATAACCTGTCTCAGAACCGGGCGAGGCTTTTCCAGTCTCATGTTCAAGCCCTAATCCGCAGTGAGGAATAGCATGAAGCGCATCTGGCGTATGGCAGGTGTTGGTTTGCTGGTGGTCACCGTCGGCACGCAAGTGATGGCTGAAGAGCAACGCCCTGAAGCGGGCGGCCAGCATGAAAGAGGGGCGGAGCGTGGTCGGCAGGGTAACGAACAGTCGCGCCCGCAAAATAACCAGCCGCGCCCGCAGCCTCAGAACAATCAACCACGGCCCGAAAACAATCAGCCGCGTCCACAGAACCCGCATTTTGATCGCGCCGAGCAACAACAGCACGGTGGCGGACAGGGAGAAGGTCGCCCGCAAGGTGCCGAACAGCCTCGGCCAGCACCGCAGCCTGCGAATAACCTGCCGATCCAGAGCCGCCCCGATACCGTGCGCCAGACCCAGGAGCCACGCCAGGGTTACTACCGTGACATCCCGCGTCGTAACGACGGCAACCAGCATTGGGAGGCCGGTGGTCCCGGTTCACGTCCGGGCAACAACGGCGGCGGTTACAACAACGGCCATCCCGGCGATAACCGTTGGCCAGGCCGTCCCGATGGGCATGGCAACGGCTGGGGCCCTGGCCCGCAATATCGTCCCGGTTATATCGTCGACCGCTTCCCCGACCGCAATTACCGCGTGCCGTACCGTGGCCAGGATTACTTCTTCTCCGGCGGCTACTGGTACCGCCCTCAAGGCCCGCGCTATGTAGTCGTGGCGCCGCCGTATGGCATTCGGGTGCATTACTTGCCGGACTATGCGCGCGAAGTCTGGGTCGGTGGCTCGCTGTTGTTCCTTGCCGCTGGCGCTTACTACGCCTACGAACAAAGCACCCAGCAATACGTGGTGGTGCAACCGCCGGCGCAAGTGCCAGCGCCACAGCCAGCACCGCAAGGCAATGGCTATGACGTGGTGGCCTATCCCGCCAACGGGCAGTCACCGGCGCAAGTCCAGCAGGACGGTTACGACTGTTATCGCTGGGCGGTGCAACAAAGCGGCTTCGACCCGCAGGCGGCCACCTACGCCCCTGACCCAGCGGTGGTGCAAACCTACCGCCAGGCCCAGGGCAACTGCCTGAGCAGTCGCGGGTATCAGGTGCAGTACTAGGCCTTGGCGCCCGTGACCACTTCTCGTGGGTCGGCGTGCACCAGCACTTCGGCACGCGGGTAGGCGGCGTGAATGGCATCGGCGGCCTGGTCGCTGATGCCGTGGGCCACTGACAGCGTCAACTCCCCTGGCAGCTCCAGGTGCAACTGCACAAACCAATGGTTGCCAGAGATGCGCGTGCGCAAGTCATGGGCACCCAGCACCCCCGGCACGCCGCGCGCCAGTTCCAGCATGTGCTGGCTGACGTCCGGCGGCAGTTCCTCGTCCATCAACACCGCAAAGCTTTCCTTGGCGATCTGGATCGCGCTCCACAAAATGTAGGCGGCGATGCCCAGGCCGAACCAAGCGTCGAACTGATGAAAACCCATGCCCGCCAGCACCAGCGCCACGAGGATGCTGCCGTTGAGCAGCAAGTCCGAGCGATAGTGCAACGAGTCCGCCCGCACGGCATTGGAGCCGGTTTCGCGCACAACTCGGTGTTGCAGCATCAGCAGTGCCACGGTCAGCGCCAGGGAAAACACGATCACCCCAATGCTCAGCCAAGGCGCGCCGACCGGTTCCGGATGCTGCAAACGCTCGTAGGCCTGCAAGGCGATCAGCACCGCACTGCCACCGATAAACAACGCCTGGGCCATGCCCGCCAGCGACTCCGCCTTGCCGTGGCCGTAACGGTGATCGTCATCGGCTGGGCGCAGGGCGTAATGGACCGCCAGCAGGTTCAGCAGCGAGGTCACGCCATCGAGCAGTGAGTCAGTCAACCCGGCGAGCATGCTCACCGAGCCGCTGAGCCACCAGGCGATGGCCTTTGTGACGATCAGCGCACAGGCCACGCCTACCGAGGCGCGGGTGGCCAGGCGTAACAGCCGGGCGTGTTCGGGACTGCTGGTCATAAACGTTCCTTAGGCGGCGGGTTGCAGGCCCAGGGACGCAAGTTGTTGCACGCTGCCCTTGAACTGGATCATGCGTGGGTCGTCCAGCGGCAGGGTGCGGCCGGTTTCTTTCTGGATGATGCTTTGCAGCTTGGCGTTGTCGACCTTGCCGTCGGCGCCGATAGCTTCCTGGAGTTTTTCCGGGGCGACCTGGGCCGTCTTGCCGGGTTCGAAATAGATCGCGCCCGTGGCGAAGTCGACGCCGAACGCGATCAAGCCAGGGATCACGTAGAACAACAGGCCTACGGCATCGAGCACGGCGATGGCCGGGTCGATCTTGCCGTCGATCTGGCCACGACGGTCCGGGTAGAAAATCGAACCGCAGGCCGTCAGTTGGCTCAGCAGGGTGACGGCGAGGACACCGCCGATGACACGGGAAGCGATACGCATGAAGACTCTCCTGAACACGGTTGATAGGGGACTATATAGCACTGCCATTGAGACCATCGTCGGCATCCGGCAGTTCGCCGTTATACTCGCCGCTCTGCTTTGGAGCCAGTATGAATTCGTTGCCGATCGATGATGTTTTACCCGCCCTGCGTGACGCCTTGGCGAATCGCCATGAAGCCGTGCTGGAAGCGCCACCCGGCGCCGGTAAAACCACCCGTGTGCCCTTGGCCCTATTGAATGAACCCTGGCTGGCCGGGCAGACCATCCTGATGCTCGAACCCCGGCGTTTGGCCGCTCGCGCCGCCGCCGAACGTCTGGCCAGCGAGCTGGGCGAAAAGGTCGGTGAAACCGTCGGCTACCGCATCCGCCTCGACAGCAAAGTCGGCCCCAACACCCGCATCGAAGTCGTCACCGAAGGCATCCTCACGCGCCGCCTGCAGGACGACCCGGCGCTGGACGGCGTGGGCCTGCTGATCTTTGACGAGTTTCACGAACGCAGCCTCGACGCCGACCTGGCGCTGGCCTTGAGCCTCAACGGCCGCGAGTTGTTTCGCGACGAGCAACCGCTGAAAATCCTGCTGATGTCTGCGACCCTTGAAGGCGAGCGCCTGGCCAGCCTGTTGGATGACGCGCCGATTCTGCGCAGTGAAGGGCGCATGTTCCCGGTGCAGATGCGCTGGGGCCGGCCGTACCAGGCCGGTGAATTTATCGAGCCGCGTGTGGTGCAGACTATCCTCGAAGCCGTGCATGACGAGACCGGCAGCGTGTTGGTGTTTCTGCCGGGGCAAGCCGAGATTCGGCTGGTCCACCAGCAACTGGTCGACGCGCTGGGTGATCGCCCTGATGTGCTGTTGTGCCCCCTGCATGGCGAGCTGGACCTGAATGCCCAACGCGCCGCCATCGACCCGGCACCCGCTGGTAAACGCAAAGTCGTACTGGCTACCAACATCGCCGAGACCAGCCTGACCATCAACGGCGTACGCGTGGTGATCGACGCCGGGTTGGCGCGCGTGCCGCGTTTCGACCCCGGCAGCGGCATGACCCGCCTCGACACCCAGCGTATCTCCCGCGCCAGCGCCACCCAGCGCGCCGGTCGGGCAGGGCGCTTGGAACCGGGGGTGTGTTATCGGTTGTGGTCCGAAGACCAGCATGAAGGGCTGGCCGCGTATGGCAGTGCGGAAATCCTTGCGGCCGACCTCGCCGGCCTCGCCTTGCAGCTGGCGCGCTGGGGCGTCACTCCCACGCAACTGGTGTGGCTGGATCTGCCGCCGACCGCCGCGTATGCCCAGGCCCAGGATTTGTTGCAACGCCTCGGTGCATTGAACGAAGACACACTCACCGCCCACGGCCAGAAAATGGCCGAGCTGCCGGCCCATCCGCGCATTGCCCACTTGCTGTTGCGCGGGCAGGACTTGGGGTTGGCGGCCACCGCCTGTGATGTCGCCGCCTTGCTGGGTGAGCGCGATATCTTGCGCGGTGGCGGCGCGGATTTGCACAGTCGTCTGGCCCTGCTGTCCGGCGAAGAGCGGGCGCGCGGAACCCAAGGCGGTGTGCAGCGGGCCAAGCAATTGGCGCGGCAATATCGCAGCTATTTAAGAGGCCAGGCGACCCAACCGGTGCCCGACCCCGATCACCCGCGCTGGCTCGGTGCGTTGCTGGCGCTGGCCTACCCGGATCGTGTCGCCCAGCAACGTCGCCCCGGCGGTGCCGAATACCGCCTGGCCAACGGCCGCGCGGCGCTGTTCGCCGAAGCCGACAGCCTGATGAAACAACCCTGGCTGGTCATCGCCGACCTTGGCAGCCGCCAGGGCCAGCGCGAAGAACGCATCTACTTGGCGGCGGATTTTGATCCGGCACTGTTCGACTCGGTACTCGCCGAGCAAGTGCGCAACGTCGACCAGCTGGATTGGGACGAACGCGAAGGCGTGCTGCGTGCCGAGCGCCAGCGCAAAGTCGGCGAACTGGTGCTCAGCCGCGAACCTCTCACCGGCCTCGACGAAAACGCACGCAGCCAGGCGCTGGTCAATCTGGTGCGGCGCAAAGGCCTGGAGTTGTTGCCGTGGACGCCTGAGCTGCGCCAATGGCAGTCCCGCGTCATGCTGCTGCGCCAACTGGACGTCGGCAAAACCAGCGAATGGCCCGACATCAGCGACAGCGCCTTGCTCGCCGACCTGGAGCACTGGCTGATGCCCTACCTGGGCAAGGTCTCGCGCCTGAGCCATTTCGCCAACCTGGATATCTCCAGCTACCTGCACAACCTCTTACCCTGGCCGCTGCCCCAGCGCCTGGACGAGCTGGCGCCGCAGCATGTGAAGGTGCCATCGGGGTCATCGGTGCGGTTGGATTACAGCGAACAACCGCCGATCCTGGCGGTGCGCTTGCAGGAATTGTTCGGGCTGGCGGATACGCCAAGGATTGCGGGCGGGCGTCAGGTGGTGAAGTTGCACCTATTGTCCCCGGCGCGGCGGCCGGTGCAGGTGACGCAGGATCTGGCGAACTTCTGGCGCAGTACGTACGCCGAGGTGAAGAAGGATTTGAAAGGCAGGTATCCCAAGCACTATTGGCCAGATGATCCGTTGATCGCAGAGCCGACCGCGCGGATCAAACCCCGAAAGTAAGCGTGATAGAGATCCAAATGTGGGAGGGTGCTTGCCCTCGATGACTGTGGGCCAGTTACCGATAAGTTGACTGACACGCCGCTATCGGGGGCAAGCCCCCTCCCACATTAGTTTTGTGTGTCTGTTATTGCGCAGCGGGCAGCAGGAAGCGCGCAATCACCGGCAAATGGTTGGAAATACGCAACGTATCCTCCTGCCGCACCTTGGCCTCCACTCGCTTGATCCTTGGGCTGTAGAACAGGTAATCCAGGGTGCGATCCGGGCCATCGATGCTCGGGTCATTGGGAAAGTGCGTCAGCCATTTCTCACGATCAATCCCGCTGGATTGGCTGTTGCTCGGGATCATCGGGTACTTATCCCACAACAGATGCAGCTCACTGTCCGGCGAATACTGCCCGCGCTTACCCGCATCCAAACGCAGGAATTGCCCCAGTGGCAGCAGGTTGAAATCACCGCCGATCAGCCAGGGCGTGCCACGGCCTTCAAATTTATCCAGTAACTTTACCGTGGCTTGCACTTGCTCCTGTACGGCACTGCGCCCCGGCGCGTCGCCGTCCAGGCGGGTGTTGAGGACGGCCAGTTGGCCGCCGTCGCTCAGTGGCAGGTAGGTCAACAGCAACGCTGGCTTGGGCTGGAATTGGCGACTGATGAAGTTGGCGTCCGGCACCGGCAATTGCAGGCGCTCGGCGTGTTCGATCTGGTAGCGGCTGAGGGTCGCGAGTTTTCGACCGACGCTGCCGAAGATATGCAGGTCGGGCACAAAGTCGGCCTTCCAGTCGAAGGCCTGGGCGCTGCATGGATAGAGGTCGACCAGGCGCTCCTGCAACAAGGCAAGTTGGTCCTGGTAATGGGAGGGCTTGGCGTTTTCGTCGAGTTCCTGCAACAGCAGGATGTCGGGCTGTTCGTCGCGAATCACCCGCGCCACTTCATCCAGGCTCACAGCCATGTCTTCCACGGTGGGGCGGTCGTCCGGGCCGCTGCCGTCGGGGGTGTCGTACCAGAACACGTAGTTCTTGCCGGCCAGGTATTGCACGTTCCACGTCATAACCTTGAGCGCCTGCCCTGGCAGCAGCGTCGGCGCGCGGGGCGCAACGCAGCTCACCGGCAAGGTTTCCTTAGGCGCGGGGCGCCAGGTCAGGCTGTAGATCAGGGCGGTGAGCACGCCTGCGATGATCAGCAGGCCCAGCAAGGTGATGCGCAATAAACGGGTCATCGGCTCGGCTTATAGCGTTTCAGGAATGGCACGGAGCATATCACCGCGCGTCGGCATCGCCACCGATCAGCATGAATAAACGGAACAGCACCACGCTGGTGAACAACTGTAGGAAGCTGTGGGCACTGTCCATCAACAGCCCCAGCAGCGGCGCAGGGTTGGGATACGCCGCGAGGCTGGCGCCTTTGAGCAACCACAGCGGGGTCATGACGCACAGCAGGCACACCAGGATCCGCCAGAAATGCCCACGGGTCAGACGGAAACTTTCCTTCATCGCCTCCAGCGCCGGCATGCCGCGCAGCACCAGCAGGTACTCGGCAAACGCCAGCACCACCATCAGCCACAGGCCAGGCAGGAAATACAGCGACAGGCCCAGCAGGATCAACAGGGTGCTCATGGCCGTCAGCAGGGCGAAGCGCGGCCATAGAGCCAGCGACATGGCCCAGACATCCTTGGTGCGCGGCGACTCACCACGGGTGCGCGCGTCGAGGAACAGAATCAAGGCGCCGGTGTACAGCGGGTACACCAATAAGCCCACCACTACGCTGTAACCGGGAAACGCATCCGCGTCCAGCGTGTGGTCCAGTATCTGTTGCAGCAAGGCTTCGAGAATCACCAGCGGCAGGCATAACTGGACGATCGCGCCCAGGTTGCTGCGGGTAAAACGGAGGGAGTCGCGCAATACGTCTAACGGATTCATCAGGTTCATCGCAGGCCTGGAAACAAGGGCGACACTTTAACCGATCACGGTCAGAGGGTCACAAACGTAAACCTTGAGTAAAGACCATTGAAACAACTCGTAACACCCCCATAACTGGAAGGCACCTGACCTGATCACAGGCGGGACCAGAATTTCTACCGGCAATCTAACGAGGTCGCCATGAACAGCGAAGAGCAAACCCTGATCGATGGACTGTTTTCACGGTTGCAGCAAGCCGAAACGGACTCAGCCCCCCGCGACGCCCAGGCCGAAGCGCGGATCAAGGAGCACATGACTCGCCAACCGGCCGCCGGGTACTACATGACGCAGTCGATCCTGGTGCAGGAACACGCGCTCAAGAGTCTCGACGCGCAGAACAAGCAACAGGCGCAGCAGATCCAGCAATTGCAGGATGAGTTGCAGCGGGCCAAGTCCGCGCAACCGGCCCCGGCGAGCAGCGGTGGTTTCCTGTCGAGCATCTTTGGCGGCGGCGGTTCCCGTGACGCGCAACCGGCGTCGAGCGCTCCGGGCAATTCGGGCGGTGGCTGGCGCGAGCCAGCGCGGCCTTCGTTCGGCGGCCAGTCCGCGCCGCAGCAAAACTATCAACAACCACAACAACCACCCGCCGCCGCGCCCATGGGCAGCGGCTTTCTCGGTGGCGCGATGAAAACCGCCGCTGGCGTGGCCGGTGGTGTGTTGCTGGCAGAAGGCATCAGCAGCCTGTTCAATCACAATTCGCAACAGCCGCAGGTCGTGGAAGAAATAATCCGTGAAGAGCCGGCGCCCGCCAGTGACAACGGCAACTGGGGCAATGACGACCAGAAGTTCGCCGGCAATGACAACTGGGGCGGCAATAACTCGGACAGCTTCGCCGACAGCGATTATTCCGACGATTCCTCCTCCTTTGGCGACGACGACTCCTTCGTCTGACACTCCCGGTCCGGGGCGCTGCGGCGTCCCGGTCTGATTTTTTCCGGAAACTTTCTCGCGGCTGGCATACTGGCACCCTTTCCGGGCCCAGGCGCCTGGCTGTCATGAGGAAGTGCGGTGAAGAAAATTGCAGTGTTCGCCGATGTACAAAACCTCTACTACACCGTCCGCCAGGCGTATGGCTGCCACTTCAACTACGCCGCCCTGTGGGCAGACATCAGCTCCCGCGGGCAGATCGTCGAGGCGTACGCCTATGCCATCGACCGTGGCGACAGCAAGCAGCAGCAATTCCAGCAGATCCTGCGCAACCTGGGGTTTACGGTAAAACTCAAACCGTACATCCAACGCAGTGACGGCTCGGCCAAGGGCGACTGGGACGTGGGCATCACCCTCGACATCATGGACGCCGCCGACCACGTCGACGAAGTGGTACTGGCCTCCGGTGACGGGGATTTCGACATGCTGCTCGAACGCATCATTCAAAAGCATGGGGTTGAAGCCGTGGCCTACGGCGTGCCCGGGCTGACGGCCAACTCACTGATACGCGCCGCCAGCCGCTACGTGCCGATCGAAGGCGCGCTGCTGCTCAAATAAGCGCCGCGGCTCAATCAATTGTTAGACGGAGTTGGAACAGGTTTGGAACGTATAGCGGTCATCGACTTTGAAACCACCGGCATCACCCCGAGCAGCCACTGCCGGGCCACGGAAATCGCGGTGGTTATCCTCGAACGTGGCCAGATCGTGGACCGCTACCAGAGCCTGATGAACGCAGGTGTGCGCGTACCGGGCTTTATCGAACAACTCACCGGCATCAGCAACGCCATGCTGCGCAGCGCCCCGCCGGCCGAGCGGGTGATGAATGAGGTCAACGAATTCGTCGGAACCACGCCCTTGATGGCGCATAACGCCGCGTTCGACCAGAAGTTCTGGGATTACGAGCTGGGGTTGATTCGCCGGACGCGTTTGCAGAAATTCGCCTGCTCGCTGTTGCTGGCACGTCGTCTGATGCCATCGGCACCAAACCACAAGCTCGGCACCCTCAACACCTACGCGAAACTGCCCCACACCGGCCAGGCTCACCGAGCGCTGGCGGATGCGGAAATGGCGGCCAACCTCACGGCGCACCTGGCCCAGGAACTGCGGCGTACCCACGGCTTGCGCGAACTGTCCCACGACCTGCTGTGCACTTTGCAGAAAGTGCCGGCGGCGAAGATCAATGAGCATTTGAAGAAGCATCGCGGGTTCTGACAGAACAACGCCGTTCAACATGTGGGAGGGGCGGTGCGACGGTTCGACTTGCTCCCGATTGCGGCGGGTCAGCCACACATAAGCTGACTGATCCACTGCTATCGGGAGCAAGTCGAACCGTCGCACCGCCCCTCCCACATTGGTTATCGGTCGTTCATCGAGGCTGCACACACTCCAACGCCCGATCCACCACCCCTTCGCCATCTCCACCAAATGCATCACCGCCCGCTGCTGCACATCCATCGCCTCACCCGACGAGTGCGCAGTGCCCACCGCGCAATGCAGCAAATCCGCCGCATGGGCGAGGGCATCTTCGAGGCTCAGGTTGTCGTTCAGGATGAAGGGCGGGGCATCTTGAGGGCGTTTATCTGCTTTCTGAATGGTCAGTAGGCTCAGCCCTAGTGTTTCGTCAGACCGTTCTGGATTTTCCTTCTCCCACCTATCGCTCTTCGCCGCAACCTAAAATCCCGCCTGTCATTTACGTAAAAGGACTACGTTATGCAGGAAAGCGATCTTCACACAGCAATCATGCGAAGCCAGCTCGAACTCCAACGGGACGGCATCGATTTCGGCTCAACTTCCAGCATGGCGTTTCATTTGGGTAATGCGATGACAAGTTGCCCGGCAGTCATAGTGTTGCCTCATTCACCAGGCTGGACCCATGGCGCCAGGTACCAGTTACTCAAGCCCATTCAGGCTGACTCCTCAGTGCCGAGCACCCCGTTTGACGAGCTCTGGACACCTACACAGCAACACCACGCCTTGACCGACGCGACGGTTCTGGCCGGTGCTGAGGGAATAGCTGTCAGCAAAATTGCCGTGGGCACCTGGGGCCGTGTCGGCGCCAGCAAAACGACTAGCCCGCTGAGTCTCACCGGGATGTGCTTTTTCCCTCGTACATTGATCAGGCAACCCACCTCGGCCAGAGTGGCAAAGGCAAATTTTGGCACCTTCCGGGTGTTTGGCATTGTTGGACGGGGTATTCCTTTCGTCGCTGGGGGGTTGGCTGTCTTTAATCTGGTCAGTGCCGGTAAGTGCGCCTATGAAACAAGCAACGGAAGGTAGCGCGACCAGAACCGAGATCAGCGAAAAGGTGATTCAGCTCTTCGTCGACATCATCGGTTTCATCGACCGAAGCCAGGTCACGGAGCAAACGGACTTCATCCATGACTTCACGATTATTGATGATGATTTGACCTGCTTTTTCATGCAGAACAAGTGGCAATTCAACTTGCAAGCGACCCAGGAAGATTGGGATCACATCACTACCGTCCAGCAGATAGTCGATTTGATTGTTGAACGCTCGAATTTGCAGTGCGGCCACTGACGCCATCGGGAGCAAGCCCCCTCCCACATTTTGAATGTATTCACAAATCAAACTGTGGGAGGGGGCTTGCTCCCGATGGCGGTAGATTAGCCACCATTTTTGCCATTGGTTTCCAACTGCCCCAACGGCACCCGCCGCTCTATCGCGCTCGACAAGATGATTGAGGTCTTGCTGAACCCGAACTTCGCCAGCCGATTGATCAAACGCTCCAACTCCGGCATCGACCCTACCGCCGCTTGCATGATCACGCACGGATCCCCTGTCACCCGATGGCATTCGGTCAGTTCGGGGATTTCGGCGAGTGCGTCATAAACCTTCTGGCTGCCATGGTTAGTCAGCCGCAGTTCGATCACGCACTGAATCGGCAAGCCCACCTTCGAAAAATCCACCTTGGCCTGGTATCCGGTGATCACCCCGCTGGCCTCCAGCTTGGCCACGCGCTCGGCTACGGCGGGGGCGGAAAGGTTTACCTTGCGGGCCAGTTGCGCGTAGGAGGCGCGGCCGTCTTCGAGCAGGGCGCTGAGGAGCATGCGGTCGTATTTGTCCATGATAAGGCTCCAATTGCACGTGGCTTTCGAAAGCACGGGTTATAGCCTTCATAACCATGATTTGAAAAGTGTATGGGCGGTTTAAACAGGTTTTGTAACTTATGTTTAACGACCTGCTTTTTTAGAATAAGCCTCTCTTATATCTGCCTTCGAGCCGCCCAATGCCTGGCACACGTCGCTTTCCCTTACCGTTGATCGCCGCTTTTTTTGCTTTGTATGTGATTTGGGGGTCTACCTACTTGGTGATCCGCATCGGCGTGGACTACTGGCCGCCGTTGTTGCTGGCGGGGATTCGATTCTGCACGGCGGGTGCACTGATGTATGGCTACCTCAGATGGCGCGGCGTGCCAGCGCCGACGTGGCCACAATGGAAGGCCGCCGGGATGATCGGCATTTTGCTGCTCACCTTCGGCAATGGCGGCGTCACGTTGGCCGAACATGCGGGCGTGTCGTCTGGCGTCGCTGCCCTGGCGGTAGCGACCGTGCCGCTGTTCACCTTGCTGTGCGGGTATTTCTGGGGCGCGCGCAATACGCGGCTGGAATGGGCCGGGGTGATCCTGGGGATTGTCGGCATCGCCATGCTCAACATGGGCAGCACGCTGCAATCGAGCCCGGTGGGCGCCGCCTTGTTGTTGTTCGCGGCGGCATCGTGGGCATTCGGGTCCGTGTGGAGTCGGCAGTTGTCGCTGCCCCAGGGCGCCATGGCCAGCGCTGCGGAGATGCTGGTGGCGGGCGTGGCATTGTTGATCGGCAGCGCGCTGTCCGGTGAGCACCTGCAGGCCATGCCGCCGCTGGAGGGTTGGCTGGCGTTGGCCTACCTGACGGTGTTCGGCTCAATCATCGCCTTCAACGCCTATATGTACCTGCTCAAGCACGTACGCCCGGCGGCGGCCACCAGCTATGCCTATGTGAACCCGGCGGTGGCGGTGTTGCTGGGGATTGTGTTCGTGGGTGAATCCATCGGCCTGGAAGAGGGCTTGGCCATGCTGGTGATTATCAGCGCCGTGCTGTTGATCAGTCTGCCCCAGTGGCGAAAGCCCAAGCCGGAAATAAGGTAAACTGCCGCGCAATTGCGACCTTGCGCTGAATTTTCCTACGGTAACTACATGACTTTCGCCACACTTGGCCTGATCGAACCCTTGCTGCGCGCCCTTGAGACGCTTGGCTACCAGACCCCGACGCCGGTGCAGGCGCAAGCCATTCCGGCGGTGCTGGCCGGTCGTGACCTCATGGCTGCGGCCCAGACTGGCACTGGCAAGACCGCAGGTTTTGCCTTGCCGTTGCTGCAACTGCTGACCATGGAAGGGCCGAAAGTCGCCGCCAACTCGGCGCGCGCGCTGATTCTGTGCCCGACCCGCGAACTGGCCGAGCAAGTTCATACCAGCGTTGCCGAATATGCCCAAAACCTGCCGCTGACCACCTACGCGGTCTATGGCGGCGTGAGCATCAACCCGCAGATGATGAAGCTGCGCAAGGGCGTCGACATCCTGGTTGCCACCCCTGGCCGCCTGATTGACCTGTTCCGCCAGAACGCGCTGAAGCTTAATCAGCTGCAGACCCTGGTGCTGGACGAAGCCGACCGCATGCTCGACTTGGGCTTCTCCGAGGAACTGGCGAATATCTATCGCATGCTGCCGAAAAAGCGCCAGACCCTGCTGTTCTCCGCGACCTTCTCCGATGAGATTCGCACGCTGGCCGGGCAGATGCTCAACGACCCGCTGAGCATCGAAGTCAGCCCGCGCAACGTGGCCGCCAACACCGTTAAGCAATGGGTGGTGCCGGTGGACAAGAAGCGCAAGGCGGAGCTGTTTGTGCACCTGATGCGCAAAGGCCGCTGGAAGCAGGTGCTGGTGTTCGCCAAGACCCGTAACGGCGTGGACGCGCTGGTGGATAAGTTGCAGGGCCTGGGCATCAATGCCGACGGCATCCATGGCGACAAACCCCAGGCAACCCGCCAGCGTGCGCTGGATCGCTTCAAGAGCAGCGAAGTGCAGATCCTGGTGGCCACCGACGTGGCGGCCCGTGGCCTGGATATCGAAGACCTGCCGATGGTCGTTAACTTCGACCTGCCGATCGTGGCCGAAGATTACATTCACCGTATCGGCCGTACCGGGCGTGCGGGCAACACCGGTGAGGCGATTTCCCTGGTGTGCGCCGATGAAGTGAACATGCTGTCGGCCATCGAGATGCTGACCCGTCAGACCTTGACCCGCAAAATGGAGCAGGACTTCGAACCGGAGCACCGCGTGCCGGACACCGATGCGAGTGGGCAAGTGGTGAAGAAACCGAAAAAGCCGAAGAAGCCTAAGGCGTCCGGTGGTGGCGGTGGTAAGCGCAACCTGGGTAAGTGGGTGGACAGTGGTGAAGTGGCACCGTCGGAACCGTCGATTAAGCCGGTGCGTAAGGTGCCGGTGTTTAACACTGGGCCGCGTAAGAAGAAGTGATTTTGCGGGGTTGCTGATTGCCTCATCGGGAGCAAGCCCCCTCCCACATTTGAAGGTGTTCACAATTCAAATGTGGGAGGGGGCTTGCCCCCGACAGCGGACTTGAGCTCACCGCAATCTCAAGCGTTCAACCACTCCAACACCCCCCGCCCAGCCGCTCTGCCACTGGCAAAACACCCCGTTAGCAAATACCCGCCGGTCGGCGCTTCCCAGTCCAGCATCTCCCCCGCACAAAACACCCCAGGCAATTGCTTGAGCATCAAGCGCTCATCCAACGCTTCAAACGGCACGCCGCCTGCCGTACTGATCGCCTCGTCCATTGGCCGCGTCTTCACCAGCGTCAACGGCAGGGCCTTGATATCCACCGCCAGTTGCGCCGGATCATTGAAGTGATCGGCTGGCGCCAACTCACGCAACAACGCCGCCTTGACCCCGTCCAGCCCCAACTGACTGTGCAGATGCTTGCTCATCGAGCGTGAACCGCGCGGTTTGGCCAGCGCAGCTTGCACCTTGTCCAGCGGCTTGCTCGGTAGCAAGTCGATATGCACGGTGGCCGCGCCGTCGCGGTTGATCGCCTCACGAATCGGTGCCGACAGCGCATAGATCAGGCTGCCCTCGATACCGGTGGCGGTGACCACACATTCGCCGAGCCGAGGTTTGTCGTCACACAAACCGATGGCGACATTTTTCAACGGAGCGCCGGCGAATTTGCTCACCATCAATTCGCTCCAGGCCGACACTTCGAAGCCGCAGTTACTCGGTTGCAGTGCCACGTAAGGCACGCCTTTGTCCTCCAGCAGCTTGAGCCACGCACCATCTGAGCCCAGCCGTGACCAACTGCCGCCGCCCAGTGCCAGCAGCACGGCATCGCTGCGCACGGCTTTCTCGCCTTCAGGGCTGTGGATAAGTAAATCACCTTCGGTATTCCAGCCGGTCCAACGATGCCGGGTGTGGATAACCACGCCTTGGTCACGCAGGCGCTTGAGCCAGGCGCGCAGCAGCGGGGCGGCTTTCATGTCCGTAGGAAACACTCGGCCGGAGGTGCCGACAAAGGTCTCGATACCCAACCCATGTATCCATTCGCACAACGCTTCGGCACCAAACCCACGCAGCAACGGCGCCATCTGCGGCGCGCGCTCGGCGTAGCGCGAGAGGAAGGCCGGGTAAGCCTCGGAGTGGGTGATGTTCATGCCGCCCACACCCGCCAGCAGGAATTTTCGCCCCACTGATGGCATGCCGTCATACAGATCTACGCGCACCCCGGCCTGGCTCAAGACTTCGGCGGCCATCAGCCCGGTAGGGCCGCCGCCGATAATAGTGACGTGGTGAGTTGCGGTCTGAGGCATGGGTAGGGCTACGGTGGCGTGAATAGGCCGAGCATTCTACCCGACGTCAGCCAGGCTGCCTGATCAAAAAACGTACACTTTCCTACAGGTCCTATGCCTGCTGGCTTTCAGCCGCTTACGCTCAAGTTATCCACAGGCCGTTCCACAGCCATTGTGGGTAAGCGCACAACTCAATGACAACCTGATGACGTCCACACCCGTTGCGCACTGTGGTGCAGGATGCCGTGGCGACGGGCCAAGGCTGGACGGTCTTTGCTGTAGCCGCCGCCAATCACGCCCATCACCGGAATGTCGCGGCCCAGACAGTGGCGCATGACGCTCTCATCGCGGGCGGCCACGCCTTCGTCTGTCAGCTTGAGGTACCCGAGGGCGTCGTCTTTATGCACATCCACGCCTGCGTCGTACAGCACCAGGTCGGGTTGGTAGAGCGGCAGCAGGTAGTTGAGGGCGTCATCGACCACTCGCAGGTAATCGGCATCGCCCATGCCCATGGGCAGTGGGATGTCCCAATCGCTTTGGGCCTTGCGCGCCGGGAAGTTCTTTTCGCAGTGCAGCGACACGGTGATGGCATCCGGCGTGTCGTGGAGGATGCGCGCGGTGCCATCGCCCTGATGCACGTCGCAGTCGAAGATCAGCACGCGGCTGACCCGGCCGCTGGCCAGCAGGTAATGGCTGATCACCGCCAGGTCATTGAAGATGCAAAAGCCCGCCGGGTAATCGTAATGCGCGTGATGCGTGCCGCCCGCCAGGTGACAGGCCAGACCGTGCTCAAGCGCTTGCTCCGCCGCCAGGATCGAGCCGCCGACCGCGCGCACGGTGCGCCGGGCCAGGGCTTCGCTCCAGGGCAGGCCAAGGCGGCGCTGGTCCTCGCGGGACAACTCGCCGCTCATGTAGCGTTCGATATACCCAGGCTCGTGGGCCAGGGCCAGGATGTCGGCAGGGCACAGCTGCGGGCGCAGCAGTTGGCTGTCTTCGGTCAGGCCGGTGGCCACCAAGTGGTCGCGCAACAGGCGGAACTTGTCCATGGGGAATCGGTGGTCCGCCGGGAACTCGGGGCTGTAGTCATCGTGGTAGATCAATGGCAAAGGCATGGGATTTTCTGACGGGAACCTGCGAAGGATCTTACCAGCGCTGTACACTCACGCACATGGCAAGGGGAGGGGACCCGTGGAGTCGATACTCGAATTGGAAAGTGCTCGCCTGGTGCTGCGCCAATGGCGCGACAGCGACCTGACGGCCTTCGCAAGCATGTGCGCCGACCCACACGTGATGCGTTATTTCCCGGCCAAGCTGAGCCACCTGGAAAGCGCCGCACTGATCGGGCGGATACGCGGCCACTTCGCCGAATATGGCTTTGGCCTCTGGGCGCTGCAGCGCAAGGACAGCGGCGAGTTCATCGGCCTGACCGGGTTGCAGCATGTCAGCTTTGACGCGGACTTTACCCCAGCAGTAGAAATTGGCTGGCGCCTGGCCCGCGAGCATTGGGGACTGGGCTATGCCAGCGAGGCGGCGTGGACTGCACTGCGCTGTGGTTTCGACCGTTTGCAGCTGGATGAAATCGTTGCCTTCACCACCGAAGCCAATCTGCCATCACAAAAAGTCATGCAGGCCATAGGTATGCATTACGATCCCCTGGCAGATTTTGAACACCCCAAGGTCGCAGCCGATGACCCGCTGCGCCCACATGTTTTGTACCGCATCACCCGCGCCCAATGGTTGGACACGCTGCACGGATAGCAGCCCGGAATGCCCCATAGATTGTAGGAGTTGCTCTATGAGCCAAGTATTGGAAGATCTGGTGGACCTGCTGACCCTGGAGCCGATCGAGGAAAACCTCTTTCGCGGCCGCAGCCAGGACCTGGGTTTTCGCCAACTGTTCGGCGGTCAGGTGCTCGGCCAGTCGCTGTCGGCGGCCAGCCAGACCGTTGAAGAAGCGCGCCATGTGCATTCCCTGCACGGTTATTTCCTGCGCCCCGGCGATGCCGCGTTGCCGGTGGTTTATTCGGTTGACCGTGTTCGTGATGGCGGCAGTTTCAGCACGCGCCGCGTGACCGCGATTCAGAAGGGCCACCCGATCTTCACCTGCACCACGTCGTTCCAGTACGACGAAGAAGGCTTCGAGCACCAGACCACCATGCCCGTGGTGGTCGGCCCGGAAAACCTGCCGTCGGAGCTGGAATTGACCCAGCAGCGCGCGCACCTGATCCCCGAGCACATGCGTGACAAGCTGCTGTGCCCGAAGCCGATTGAAGTGCGACCGGTCACCGAAAAAGACCCGTTCAACCCGCAGCCGTCCGACCCGGTCAAGTACGTGTGGTTTCGTGCCGACGGCGCGTTGGCCGACACACCAGCGCTGCATAAATACTTGCTGGCCTACGCTTCGGACTTTGGCCTGCTGACCACCTCGTTGCTGCCCCACGGCAAGACCGTTTGGCAGAAAGACATGCAGGTCGCCAGCCTCGACCACGCGTTGTGGTTCCACGCGGATCTGCGTGCCGATGACTGGTTGCTCTACGCCATGGACAGTCCGTGGGCCGGCAATTCCCGTGGGTTCTCCCGTGGCAGCGTGTACAACCGCGCCGGGCAACTGGTGGCCTCGGTCACCCAGGAAGGCTTGATTCGCCATCGCAAGGATTGGGCATGAGCCTGAGGGAGGTTAAGCACTGGGTGTTCGACATGGACGGCACCCTCACGGTGGCCGTGCATGACTTCGCGGCGATTCGCGTGGCGTTGGACATTCCCCCCGAGGACGACATCCTCACTCACCTCAGCGCATTGCCGGCGGACATCGCGGCGGCCAAGCATGCTTGGTTGTTGGAGCACGAGCGCGAGTTGGCACTCGGTTCTGTTGCGGCTGAAGGCGCGGTGCAATTGGTACGCGAATTGGCCGGGCGCGGTTATCGCCTGGGCATCCTGACTCGCAATGCGCGGGAGCTGGCCCACGTGACGCTGGAAGCGATTGGCCTGGCTGACTGCTTTGCGGTCGAGGATGTGCTGGGCCGAGATGACGCGCCACCCAAGCCCGATCCGGGTGGGTTATTGAAATTGGCGGCGGCGTGGGATGTATCGCCGAGCGAGATGGTGATGGTCGGCGATTACCGTTTTGACCTGGACTGCGGCCGGGCGGCGGGGGCCAGGACGGTGTTGGTCAACCTGCCGGAGAATCCGTGGCCGGAGCTGGCGGATTGGCATGCTGAAGATTGTGCTGCATTGCGCCGGATGATTTAACCCAAGCAACAGAGATCAAATGTGGGAGGGGGCTTGCCCCCGATAGCGGTCTGTCAGTTAAAAAATTGCTGACTGACACACTGCTATCGGGGGCAAGCCCCCTCCCACATGTTGAGACTGTTTCTTCAGGTATTACTGAGTGAACAGCACCTTCTGCCCTTCGGGCGAAGTAAACATTTCATCCCCGTTATGCCCCACCCCTGGCACCTCAACCAGCGTCTGGCTCAACTGCGGATGCCGGTGTTTGAGGTAGTCAAAATAGTTATGCCCACGCATCAGCCGATAGGCGCCCTGTGTCTCTGCCTCACAGCTTTTATCCAACGCAGGATGGTTCGGATCAGTGTCTTGCTGGCCCAGCAGGTAGGTGATGTCCCGTGACACGTAGGCCTGCTCCAACTGCTCGGCGCTTTGGCCTTTGGCGTAGGCCGGCAGGTGTTGCAGGCCGTACTTCCAATCGTTGAAGCCTGGGCAACTGGCGGTATCGAACTGCACCGGTCGCTGTCGGCTGAAGTAGGCATAGGACGACGGGTTGGCCACCACATAGCGCAGGCGGATGCCTTCGTTTTTCAGGGTTGGGTGATCATGGCCGGTGAGGGCGAAGCGCTGCACTACCTGGCCACCGCCGGAATGGCCGGCGACGACGATTTCCTTTAAAGCTGGAAACAGCGTGCGGTTGCCCAGGTGCTTGATGATCTGGTCAAGGGCGCCGTAGGAGCTGATTTGGCCTGGGCCGGTGGAAGGCTCGCCGGCCATCCAGTCGTTGCCGTTCCAGCGCAGTACTTGGCCGTCCAGATGGTTGCGCTTGATGTCGGACGCATTCAGAAACTGCGGCGCGATGACTAGCGTATTCGCGCTAACGCCTGCGTGCTCGGCGGCATCGATACCGCTTTGCAGGTAGGTCTGCGCATTGCGTAGGCGACCATGCACAAGAATCAGGGCGCGGGTGACGTTAGGCAGCGGCTGGCGCCAGTCCTGGCTCACGCCGAGGCTGAGGTCGCCGGCGTCCAGGTGAAAACGATCGGGGCTGACGACTTTGACGCCGTGTTCAGCCGCCAGGGTTGAGCACGACACTAATAAAGTCAGCAGCAAGCCCCATCGCTTATTCATTTAAAGACTCTTGGCCGTGAAGGTGTCGCATTGGGTGATCTGGCCCTGGGCGAAACCGGTCTTGAACCAGCGAACCCGCTGTGCCGAGGTGCCGTGGGTAAACGAGTCCGGCACCACGCGCCCTTGACCCTGTTGCTGCAAGCGATCATCGCCGATGGCGTTGGCTGCGTTCAGGGCTTCTTCAATGTCGCCGGCTTCCAGCCAGTTCAGGCGTTTTTGCGCACGGTTGGCCCACACGCCGGCAAAACAGTCGGCTTGCAGCTCCTGGCGTACCAGTAGACCGCCGTCGCCTTGCATCTGCCGACCCTGTTGGCGCGCATTCTGGATCTTCGAGGAAATACCGAGCAACGTCTGCACATGGTGCCCAACTTCGTGGGCGATCACGTAGGCCTGGGCGAAATCGCCGGAGGCCTGGAAGCGTTGGGACATTTCCCGGAAGAAATCCAGGTCCAGGTAGACCTGTTGGTCAGCCGGGCAATAGAACGGACCGCTGGCCGAGGTGGCGCCACCACAGGCGGAATTGACCCGGCCACGGAACAGGATCAGTTTCGGGTTCTTGTATGTCAGGCCGTTTTCCTGAAACACCTGAGCCCAGGTGTCTTCGGTATCGCCGAGCACTGCGCGGACGAAATCGGCGTGTTCATCATTGGCCGGCGGCGCCTGGCGCGACTGCGTGCTGACGGACGGCGCCTGTTCCATTTGGCCGGTCAATTGGCCGAGGATCTGCATCGGGTCCTGGCCGGTCAGCCAGCCAATACCGACGATCAGCACAATCGCGGTCAGGCTCAAACCCTTGCCACCGCCAAAACGCATGCCGCCACCGCCGCCGCCACTGTCCTCGCGGGCATCCACCACGTTGTCGCTGCGTCGGCCTTTTTTCCATAGCATGGGGGCAATCCTCTTGATGAACGGTCCTACAAAAATGTGGTTTGAGTATGGCCGGTATTAGCGGCAATACCCTTCTCCGGTGGCGACGATCAGGCAGTCTTTTTTATCGGCCAGCCATTTCAGCCCAGTGGCTTCGCCGTCGCCGGCACGCAGCAATTGCGGGCCGTCCGGGCGGGTGAAGGCGATACCGTCTTCAGCTGCTTCGCCCTTGAAGGTGCCGGAATCGTCCGCATCAAGGCCGTATTGCATGGTGAGAACGTAGTGGCCACGGCCGATGGTGTCGTCCTTGGCGATAGTCAGGTTCAGGCCTTCGACGCCGATCCACTTGCCGACCCATTTATCGGTGGGTGGGGTCTCGGGCACCAGGGTGGCCTGCACAGAGGCTGGCGCGGGTTTGGGCGTTTCCTTGGCCTCCTGGTTGCAGGCGCTGAGCAGGGCAAGGGTAGACAGAACAAAGAGGGTTTTTTTCATAGCAACAGGCCTTGGTTAAAAAGTGTGCAGCACGGGGGCGAACGTGCAGGGTTGGACTCGGTTCCCGTGATTTAGTGCGCTGTTCGCCCGGTGTTTGGTTATGCTCTTTGGGCAGACTTCGGCCCGGCTGCTAGATTACCGGGTTGAGTGCTTCTTCGTTCAGCGCTCAGCGTTCCGCTCGCCACGCAAGAGAATTCAATGACCCTTAGTACCCCGTTGTCCGGCATCAACCATCCCTTCAAAGGCATTTTGCTGATTGTGGCGGCGACGTTCCTGTTCTCCAGCCACGACGCCTTGTCCAAATACTTGGCCGGTTTTTACCCGATTGTGATGGTGGTATGGGCGCGCTACCTGGTGCACACCTTGTTGATGGCCGGTATTTTCCTGCCGCAATCAGGTTTGCGCGTGCTGCGCAGCAAACGGCCAGGCATGCAGGTGGTGCGGGCGTTGTGCCTGTTGGGCACCAGCCTGTTTTTTACCTCGGCCCTGCATTACATCCCGCTGGCGGAAGCCACGGCGGTGAACTTCCTGGCGCCGATCCTGGTGACCGCGCTGTCGGTGCCGCTGCTGGGTGAGCACGTCACGCGTGGCCAATGGCTGGCGGTGATCTGCGGGTTTGTCGGCGTGCTGGTGATCATCCATCCCGGCGGTGAACTCTTCACCCCGGCGGTGTTGCTGCCGCTGTGCTCGGCGCTGTTCTTCTGCTTCTACCAGTTGCTCACACGCATCCTCAGCCAGTACGACACGCCTACCACCAGCAATTTCTTCGCCGGGTTGTGCAATACCCTGGTGATGAGCGCGATGGTGCCGTTCTTCTGGCAGATCCCCACGCTGTGGCATGGGGTGATGATGCTGGCGCTGGGCACGTGCGGGATGACCGCGCACTTGATGCTGACCCAGGCGTTCCGCTTTGCGGCGCCGGCCTTGCTGGCGCCGTTCGGCTATTGCCAGATTGTGTTCGCGGGGTTGTTGGGTTGGCTGGTGTTCAGCCATACCCCCGATATGACCACGGTGGTGGGTATTGGGGTGATCTGCATGAGCGGGTTGGCCGCTGCCTGGCAGCAGCGGCGTCGGTAAATCAGGCGTCGACGGTAGGAATCTTGCGCGGCGCCATGAAGTACATCCACGTCAGCGCTATGAAGTACATCGCCGGGATCAGGGTGAACAACACGGTGTAGTTGTTGTTGGTCACGGTGAGAATATGGCCGACGATCTGGGTCATGAACATGCCGCCGATGGCTGCGCACATGCCGCCGAAGCCGAACACGGTGCTCATCATGTGCTTGGGCGTGTAGTCCATCACCAGGCTCCAGATGTTGGCGGTCCAGGCCTGATGCGCGCCGATGGCCAGGGAGATGGCAAATACCGCGACCCACAGTTGGCTGGAACCGGCCGCCATGATCACGCCGACGATGCAGCAGGCAAACAGCAGCATCGACAACAGCCGCGCCTTGATCGAGTTCATCCCACGGCCGATCAGGAATGACGACAGGATGCCCCCACCCACGCTGCCGAAGTCAGCGGTCAGGTAGATGATGATCAATGGGATGCCCATCTGGGTCACGTTGATGCCCAGGTTGTATTGCTGGTTCAGGAACGGCGGCAGCCAATACAGGTAAAACCAGAACACCGGCGCGGTCAGTGCGTAGGCAATCGCAAAGGCCCAAGTGCCGCGCATACGCAGGATTCGGCTGAACGGTACGCCAGGCTGTTCCGGCTCGACTTCCCGTTGCACGTAATCCAATTCTGATTGTTTAACGTTCGGATGATCTTCCGGGTTGTAGTACTTCAACCCCCAGAACACCAACCAGATCGCGCCCAGCGATGCCATGCACAGGAAGGCAGCCTGCCAGCCCCACACATGCAGGATCAGCGGCAGCAGCATTGGCGTCATCATCGCGCCAACGTTGGTACCGGCGTTGAAAATCCCGGTTGCCACGGCGCGCTCACCGGCGGGGAACCACAGGCGCGTGGTCTTGACGCAGGCCGGGTAGTTGGCGGCTTCGGTCAGCCCAAGGATAAAGCGACAGACCATAAAGCCGACGGCCGAAGTGGCCAGGCCGTGGGCGCCGGTGGCCAGGCTCCACAGCAGCACCGCGCAGAAGAACACGCGTTTCACGCCGACCTTGTCGATCAATCGGCCTTGCAGCACAAAGCCAATCGCGTAGCCCACCTGGAACCAGAAGTTGATGTTGGCGTAGTCCATCGCCGTCCAACTCATCTCTTTGGCGAGGATCGGTTGCATCACGCCCAAGGCAGCGCGGTCGATGTAATTGAGGGTGGTGGCGAAGAACACCAGGGCCAACATGCCCCAGCGAGTTTTACCGACGGCCATGGCGCCGCGGATCTTGTCGCCGATGCCGGCGTGCGGGGTGCCGGGGCGCGAAGCCAGGGCGGAGTTTTGCGAAGGCATGTGGTTGTACCCGTTTTTTGAAATTTTTATGGTGTGTTCTGGGTCTTTTCTAAACGTTGGTGCGGGATCGATGGTGCGCAGCGGCTAAAAAATCGTCAATTCGCCAAAGAGGCTTAGTGTTCGATAATCGCACCAAAAACTAACCGGTTCGTACATTTTAATTGCTGTGAGTAGTTTAGCGGCCAATAATTTGCCGTAAATAAGACGAGCCTTAAATGCCGGGAGTCGCGCTATGCAACGTTCCATTGCCACTGTTTCCTTGAGCGGCACCCTGCCGGAAAAGCTTGAAGCCATCGCCGCCGCCGGGTTTGACGGGGTTGAGATCTTCGAGAACGACCTGTTGTATTACGACGGCAGCCCACGGGAAGTTAGGCAGATGTGCGCCGACCTCGGCATCGCCATTACCTTGTTCCAGCCATTTCGCGACTTTGAAGGCTGCCGACGCGACCGTCTGGCGCGCAACCTGGAACGGGCCGAGCGCAAATTCGACCTGATGCAGGAGCTGGGCACGGACCTGGTGCTGGTGTGCAGCAACGCCTCGGCCGATTGCGTCGGCGATGAACGTATTCTCCTCGATGACTTGAGCCTGCTGGCCGAACATGCCGGGCGCCGTGGCTTGCGCATCGGTTATGAAGCACTGGCCTGGGGCAAGCACGTGAACACCTGGCAACAGGTGTGGAATCTGGTGCGTCAGGTTGATCACCCAAGCCTCGGCGTGCTGCTCGACAGCTTCCATACCCTGTCGCTCAAGGGCGACCCAACTGCCATCGCCGAGATCCCAGGCGACAAGATCTTCTTTGTACAAATGGCCGACGCGCCGATCCTGGCCATGGATGTGCTGGAGTGGAGCCGCCATTTCCGCTGCTTCCCCGGTCAGGGCGAATTCGATCTGGCGGGCTTTTTGGCGCCGATCATCAAGAGCGGCTACACCGGGCCGTTGTCCCTGGAAATTTTCAACGATGGTTTCCGTGCGGCGCCGACTCGGGCCAATGCCGCCGATGGCCTGCGTTCTCTGCTGTACCTGGAGGAGAAAACCCGCCAGCGCCTGGCCGAGGAGGCGCCTGCCACGCCGGTCGATATCCTGTTTGAAACCCCGGCGGCCAGCGAATACGACGGCATTGAATTCCTTGAGTTTGCGGTCGATGAAAACCTCGGTGCCAAGCTGACGAACTGGCTGGAACGCCTGGGTTTCGTCAAGGCCGGGCAGCACCGCTCCAAGAGCGTGAGCCTGCTGCGCCAGGGCGATATCAACCTGATCCTCAACTGCGAACCCTATTCCTTCGCCCATAACTTTTTCGAAGCCCATGGACCGTCGTTGTGCGCCACGGCGATCCGGGTCAAGGACAGCGCCAAAGCTCTGGAGCGAGCGGTCGCCTATAAAGGCCAACCCTATCGCGGACTGGTCGGGCCTAACGAGCTGGAGTTGGCGGCCGTGCGCGCGCCGGACGGCAGCTTGATTTACCTGGTGGACCAGAGCGAGGGTGGTTTGTACGACACCGATTTCAATCTGCAATCCGCTGCGACCGACGCCGGTGGTTTGCTGCGTATCGACCATATGGCCATGGCCTTGCCGGCCGACAGCCTCGACAGTTGGGTGTTGTTCTATAAGAGCCTGCTGGACTTTGAAGCTGATGACGAAGTGGTGTTGCCCGACCCCTACGGCCTGGTGAAAAGCCGCGCATTGCGCAGCCGTTGCAGCTCGATTCGCCTGCCGCTGAACATCTCCGAAAACCGCAACACTGCCATTTCCCACGCGCTATCGAGCTATCGCGGTTCGGGCGTGCACCACATTGCCTTCGATTGCGCGGACATTTTCGCCGAGGTGCGCCGCGCGAAAGAGGCCGGCGTGCCGCTGCTGGATATCCCGCTCAACTATTACGACGACCTGGCCGCACGCTTCGATTTTGACGATGAGTTCCTCAGCGAGTTGGCGTACTACAACGTGTTGTACGACCGAGACGCCCAGGGCGGTGAGTTGTTTCATGTGTACACCGAACCGTTTGAAGGGCGGTTCTTCTTCGAGATCATCCAGCGCAAGAACGGTTACGCCGGCTACGGCGCGGCCAACGTGGCGGTGCGTCTGGCGGCGATGGCCAAATCCCGCAGCGGTGCAGTGCGTCAGGCACGTTTATAAGAGGGAGTCGGGTGCTTCCTTCGGGGAGCACCGGGCCCCATAATCGCGGCCTGCAAAATAAAAATGGCCGTGAGCGCACCATGACCTCAAGTCCCGAACTCCCCGAGGTGCCAGACGCACCGCGCAAGAGTCGTAAGAACAATCCGGAAAAGACCCGCGAGAACATCCTCCAGGAAGCCATTGTGGAGTTTGTCCAACAGGGCCTGTCCGGCGCTCGCGTGGACGCCATTGCCGAGCGCATCCACACCTCAAAACGCATGATCTATTACTACTTCGGCAGTAAAGAGCAGTTGTACGTTGAGGTTTTGGAGAAACTCTACGGCGATATCCGCAACACCGAAGCACGCATGAACCTTACGGCGCTGGAGCCGCGTGAGGCGATTCGGCGGCTGGTGGAATTCACCTTTGATCACCACGATCAGAACGTGGACTTTGTGCGGATCGTCAGCATCGAAAATATCCACAATGCCGAGTATGTGAAACGCACCGACACGATCAAGGCGATGAACAGCAAGATCCTTGAAGGGCTGGGCGCGACATTGCGCCGGGGCGCCGAGATGGGGGTGTTCCGTGAAGGGCTGGAGCCGCTGGATGTGCACTTGCTGATCAACTCATTCAGCTTTTACCGCGTGTCCAACCGCCATACGTTCAGTGAGCTTTTTCAGATCGAGCTGTCGGATGAAGTGGTTAAACAGCGGCATCGCGAGATGATCTGCGAGTCGGTGTTGCGTTACCTGCAGGCCTGAATACAGCGCCTAACCCAATGTGGGAGGGGGCTTGCCCCCTCCACATTTCAGGCATTCATACTCTTGAAGTGCGCCAACATCCGCTGCGCATCCGCCACTTGACCACTGAACAACTCAAACGCCTTTACCGCCTGAAACACCGCCATATTGCCGCCATCCAACGTGCGGCAACCCAAGGCGCGGGCGTTGCGCAGCAGTTCGGTTTCCAGCGGGAAATACACGATTTCCGCGACCCACAATTGCGCCCGCAACAGAGTCGCCGGCACCGGCATACCCGGCAGTTTGGCCATGCCCATTGGCGTGGTGTTGACCAGACCATCGGCCTCGGCCATCGCGTTGTCTAAATCAAGACCCACTTGTGCACGACCGCTGCCGAAGCGCTGGGCGAGGTTATCCACAAGGTCGCGGGCGCGGCTGGCGTCCACGTCGAAAATGCTCAAGTGCTCCACACCCTCAGCCAACAGCGCATGGGCCACCGCCGCGCCCGCACCACCGGCGCCCATCTGCACCACGCGCTGACGTGGCACATCATTAAGGTTGCGCCGGAAACCTTCGGCGAATCCAAGGCAATCGGTGTTGTGGCCGATGCGCTTGCCGTCTTTGAACACCACCGTATTCACCGCGCCGATACCCCGTGCTTCATCGGACAGTTCATCGAGCAGCGGTAGGATGGCCTGTTTGCACGGGTAGGTAATGTTCAGTCCGGTGAAGTGCATCTGCTCGGCTGCACGCAGGAGGTCGGGCAGGGCGTTGGTGTCCAGGTGCAGCGGCTCCAGATCAATCAGGCGATACAGGTAACGCAAACCTTGGGCGTCGCCTTCCTGTTCATGCAGAGCGGGGGTACGGGAAGCCTGGATACCGGCGCCGATCAGGCCGGCGAGGATGCGCTGTTTCATTGAGCCGATCCCTTCAGCAATTGGCTGAAGTGTTCCAGGGCCAGGTGGTAGCCGTGGCTGCCAAAACCGGCGAGCACCGCTTTGGCGATGGGCGACACAAAGGAGTGATGACGAAATGCTTCGCGGGCATGCACGTTGGATAAATGCACTTCGATCACCGGCACTTCACTGGCCACCAGAGCGTCACGAATCGCCACCGAGGTGTGCGTCCAGGCCGCAGGATTGATCACGATACCGGCGCAACGGCCACGGGCGCCGTGGATCCAGTCCAGCAGTTCGCCTTCGTGATTGGTCTGGCGAAATTCGATTTTCAGCCCGAGCTTATCGGCACTGCGCCCGCACAGGGCGGCGACGTCGGCCAGGGTTTCATGGCCGTAGGTGGCGGGCTCGCGGGTGCCGAGCAGGTTGAGGTTGGGGCCGTTGAGCACCAGCACGATAGGCGGCATTGGGGGGTATCTCCACAGTTCTTGTTCGTTGTGCAGATAAAATGTACTGGTTAGTTAATTTGGTCAATTGATGGCGGCGGATGTGTTCGATTACCGAACTTTTAATCAGGTGTGCCCCTAGCTGAATCGGATTAGATATCAATTGAAAATCATTCTCGACCACGCTTAAGATGCCCGCCTGTTTCCTTTTCATTCCAGGGAGTCGGTTTGTCGGACGTGGATCTCAAGGGCCTGTTTCTCAAGCACGCCGATACCCTGCGCGGGTATCTGGCTCGCAAGGTACGGGACCCGCAGTTGGCGGCCGACCTGGTGCAGGAGAGCTTCCTGCGCCTGGCGGAAAAACCACCCGGCGAGCGCATCGACAATTCCCAGGGCTATCTCTATCGAACGGCGAGCAATCTGCTGATCGACCATATCCGCCAGGAAGCACGGCGCAAGACCGATTCCGTGCCTAATGAGGCGCTGGCCGAGATTGAAGATGAAGTGGCCGGGTTGGAGGCTCAGGCAATGGCGCAGCAACAGCGGCAGGCATTGAAGCAGGCATTGGCGGAGTTGCCGGAACGAACCCAGCAGATCTTCCGTCTGAATCGGATAGAGGGCATGACTCATGCCCAGGTTGCGCGGCACTTGGATATATCAGACAGCTCCGTACAAAAGCACCTGGCCAAGGCGTTGGCGTATGTCATGCAGCGCTTGCAGGACGGTCAGGTGGCGCCATCCGACGAATGAGTTACGGAAAAACCTCCGCTCAGACGTCACAGCGTTACATAACGAAAAAATTCGAGATTCACACGTGAATAGCCAGGGTCCGCAACAGCACAGCATTACCGAGGCCGCCGCCGATTGGGCGGTGCGCCTGCACGCCGGTGCCCTGACCGACCAGGAGCAGGCCGAGCTGCGCCAATGGATTGCCTGCGACAGCCGCCATGAAGCGGCGCTGCGCTTTGCCGAGCAGACCTGGGCAGCGTTGGGCGAGGTGCATAAGGACGAGCCAGTGCACCGTCAGCGTCCGGCGGCGGCGACGCTGCCGGTGCGCCGAACCCCGCGACGCAGGCCGTGGCAACGTGCGGCGGCGGTGGCGCTGGTGGTGGTGGTCGCCGGCGTGGGTTGGGTGCGCGGGCCGGAGGCCTGGCTGCGCATGCAGGCCGATTACGTGACCCAGAAGGGCGAAGTGCGCACCGTGCACTTGGCCGATGGCAGCACGGTAGAACTGGATTCCGCCAGTGCCATCCGGCTGGACTACGACGGCGTGCAGCGGCGCATCAGCCTGATCCAGGGCTCGGCGATTTTTGACGTGGCGCCGATGGTGGGTAAGGAAACCCGGCCATTCGTGGTGCAGAGCGCCGGCGGGCAGACGCGGGCGCTGGGCACGCGGTTTGTGGTGCAGCGTGAGGACGACCGCCAGGGCTGGGTCGGCGTGTTGCAGCACAGCGTCGAAGTCTCCCTGCACGCTACACCGAAAAAAGGCCCGAGCGACCACGTGCTCAAGGAAGGCCAGGCCGCCCGCTACAGCCCCGCGCAGGGCATCGAGCCCTTGGATCAGTTTGATGTAGAGCGTGCCACCAGTTGGCGGCGTGGCGTGTTGATTTTTGATCGTCAGCCCTTGGCCAAAGTGATTGAGCAGCTCAACCGCTACCGTCCCGGTCAGGTGGTGTTGACCCATTCCGACCTGGGTGAACGTGAAGTCAGCGGCGTGTTCCGCCTAGACATGCTCGACACGGCGCTCGGCACCCTGACTCAGGAACTCCAGGTGCAACGCTTGGACTTGGCAGGCCTCAGCCTGATCTATTAATGACCTGGCGGGAGGTCTGCTCCCGCCCGCTTAAAACCCCCCGCACGAAAAACTTTTAAAAAGTCTTACTGACTTCCTGCGCCTCGTACGTCTTGCTAGGTGAGAAGCATTCGCATAAACAAAAATACGATCAGCGCAGGGAAAACCAGAAATGTCAGCACTCACCAAGGGGCGTATCACCGGTAGCCGGTTAGCCTTGGCCATTCACTTGGGCCTGTTCGCCGCAGCGGCTCCCGTGTACGCGGCGCAGCCTCAAGCGGGAGCGGCCCAGCCCGTCGTGCTGACGTTCGATATCCCTGCGCAATCCTTGGGCAGTGCCGTGTTGGCGTTCGCCGACCAAGCCGGTTTACAAGTGTTGTTTGACAGCCAGCGCCTGCAAGGCTTGAACAGCACTGCGCTCAAAGGCAGCTTCAGCGTGCAGGAAGGCCTGGGCCGTTTGCTCGGCGCTGCGCCGGTGGAGTATCGCTTCACCAGTGAACGCCAAGTGACCCTCAACCGCGTCAGCGATGATCACGCGGGCGCCATGACCGTAGGCACCACCACCATCACCGCCAACACCAATGGCCAGGCCAGTGATTGGGTGTACCAGACCCCAAAGTCCGTGGCGGTGATCAGCCGTGACATGATCGATAAACGCCCGCCCCGTCACGCCGCCGACATGCTCGAAGAAACCGCAGGCGTCTACACCGCCGTCAACCAGCGCGATCCTGGTTTGTCGGTGAACATTCGCGGGGTGCAAGACTACGGCCGCGTGAATATGAACATCGACGGCATGCGCCAGAACTTCAACGTCAACGGCCACCAGCAACGCAACGGCACCCTGCTGATCGACCCGGAGTTCATCTCCAGTATCGAGATCGACAAGGGCAGCCAGTCGGGGCAGGGCGGCGCAGCAGTGTTGGGCGGAATTGCCTCGTTCAAGACGTTGGATGCCAGTGAGTTCTTGAAAGACGGCAAGGAATACGGCGGACGCATCCGCGCTGGCCACGGCATTGGTGAGCTGGGCAATGGCACCAATTTTAATGGCAGCGGTGTGTTTGCCTTTGGTGATGAGCGCGGCGATGTGTTGGTGGGGTACAGCGAACGGCATTTCGGCGATTACCGCTCGGGTAACCACAATGACCAGAAATTGGGCACCAACCTGCGCGCCCGCAAGGCCATGCCGGGTGCGTTCGATGATTGGTTGAACAGCGAAGTCGGTGACATGGGCAGCGTGACCCGATCACAGATCGTCAAGCTGGGCCTTAACTTGCCCAATGACCAGCGCGTGCAACTGAGCTACCTGGAAAGTGACAGCGACAGCAACGATGCCTGGGCTTACACCAGCGACGATAACCAGAGTGTGTTTTACCAACGAGTCAGCAAAAACAACCTCAACGCCAAGAATTTTGCGTTGGACTACAGCTATACCCCGGACAACCCACTGATCGATCTGAAGGCCAAGGCGTACTACGTCACCACCCAGCTTGATCGCACCAATGCGCCGAACGGCGCGACGGTAGGCACCGGAAACTACGTGGGGACCTACACTGACCACTTCCAGACGGACACCTGGGGACTACAAGGCGACAACACCTCGCGCTTTGATTTCGGTCAGTTGGGCCACGTGAGCTGGAACTACGGTGGGGAGCTGTACCAGGACGAGTTCAAGCCACGCACCAACAAGGTCGAAGCCACCAACGACCTCGCTTTGCTGCCCTACGCCGAGGGTGGAACGCCGGGCGGCAAACGCACCATCGCGAGCCTGTTTAATAACCTGCAATACGAGTATGGCGATTGGCTGACCCTGGATGGCGGTTTGCGTTACGACCGTTATCGGCTCGAAGGCGAAACGGGCATGACGCTGTACCGCCGTGATCGCTTCTACAGCAGCCTGGTGGGGGCCAAGCGGGTCGTGGAAGTCTACGATGTCGATCGCGAGGAGGGGCAGTTCTCCCCCACCTTCGGCATCGCCGTCAAACCTGGCCTGGACTGGCTGCAGCTTTATACGCGCTGGGGCAAAGGCTGGCGCCCGCCGGCAGTGACCGAAACCTTCATGACGGGCCGCCCCCATGGCGGCGGCTCGGGTGAGCGCGTGTTCCCCAACCCCTATCTCAAGCCAGAGGAGTCGAAGGATTGGGAGGTGGGCGTGAACGTGTTCAAGGAAGGGCTGTTGTTCGGTGATGATCGCTTGGGCATCAAGGTGGCCTACTTTGATACCAAGATCGAAAACTTCTCCTTTCTCAACACCAGCGTCAGCCTTCCGGAAACCACATCGGGTGGTTTTCTCGGGACCATGGCCTACGTCAACAACACCAACCCCACGCGTTTCCGTGGGCTTGAGTACCAGCTCAACTACGACATGGGCCGCGTCTACGCCAACCTGAGCTTCACCCACATGATCGGCAGTAACGAGTTCTGTTCGAAGAACTATTACATGGGCGGCGCGAAGAAAAACGGCCCAAGCACAACGCGTATCGAGCGCTATGTGGATGCAAACGGCGTTTCACGAATCCGCCTCGTGACCCGCTATGAAGTACTCGACGATGACGTTGCCAACAATCGGGAAAGCTGCGGCCGGATCATGGGCAACGCCACCTACATGCCCGCCGACCGTGGCTCCGTGACCCTGGGTGCGCGCTTCCTGGACAAGCGCCTGGATACCGGTGTGCGTGTGCGCTACAGCGCGGGCAATGGGGAAAACCTCAATCAGCAGGGTTACGACCTGATCGACCAGGCGCTCTGGCCTCAATACACCCTGTATGACCTGTACGGCAGTTACTGGATGACTGACCACCTGAACATTTCGCTGGCATTGGAAAACGCCACCAATGAAGCCTATTTCGTCGCCATGGGCGACGCCAACAACTTGAGCCTGGCGCGCGGCCGGACGTTGAGCGGGATGTTGGAATACAAGTTCTGATCTACGTGCAGCGGTACGTGATCAATGGTTTTACCCAACAGTGGGTAAAAAAGTGCGCCGCTTGTGCGTACTCATCAATAGCGTTGTTTAACGAGGTTTAGTGATGACTATTTCTGTTAGCTACGATTCGATCCTGAGTGATGTAACCGTCTCGGAATACCTGAGCGCTTGGGCCCTGGGCTTCAACACAGCCGGTCACGGCAACAGCAACACCGGTGGCTTCAGCAACGGCTCACTCGCCGGTGACCAGTACGCTACCCACGGCGCCAACAGCTCCGACTACGCCTTCATTGCCGACAGCGACACCAGCAATGGCCTGCACTATGTATTCAATCCACTGCTGCCAGCGAGCAGCAACCAAAACCACTTCCTGTGGGGTGAGCTGGATAACGTTCAACTGGGCACTGGTCTGGGCGGCGGCGGCGGCAGCGACTTCAGCCTGACCGACTTCAAGGTCGCCTTCAACGGCCTCGACCTGAGCGCAGCGTCGGATGCCGGTCGCGTCGGTAACGAGGTCCAGAGCGTGATCTACGGCCTGATGCAGGGCAACACGTCCGCGTTGGAAACCGTTCTCGCTGACCTGCTGGGCGCAATCGGCGAAGACCTCAACAGCACCTTCGACGAGATCAGCGCCGCTGTCGCCAGCCATGCCGCATCCTCGGCCACCACCGACGTTGCGCTGGTGGGTGTGCAAGACGTGACACAGGACTGGGCACTCGCCGCCTAACGCCTTCGCTGCATGAAAAAAGCGAATGGAAGATCGCTCTCCCATTCGCCGCATGACACACCGCCGTCGCCCAAGCCTTCTAACTCTTCCGGCGACGGCGGTGCCAAATTCTGCGCAGCGTCGTATCGCCTGTCAACGCGGCGACCTTGCACGTTTAACCCCACGAGAACCTCCAGATGCGCCACGCAGGTAACGAAACCCTGGCCGCCCTCACGGCCTATAAAAGTGGCTTCTTCAACATCGGCCTGTTCTCGGCGGTGATCAACCTGCTGATGCTGGCCCCGGCGCTTTACATGTTGCAGGTGTACGACCGAGTGCTTGCTTCGGGCAATCAGATGACCCTGTTGATGCTGACGCTGATGATCCTCGGCCTGTTCGGCCTGATGGGCGCATTGGAGTGGGTGCGCAGCCAAGTGGTGATCCGCCTCGGCACGCAGATGGACATGCGCCTGAACCAGCGGGTGTACGACGCCGCGTTCGAGGCACAACTCAAGGGCGGCACCCAGGCGGCGGGGCAGGCACTGAATGACCTGACGACGCTGCGCCAGTTCGCTACCGGACAGGCGTTGTTCGCGTTCTTTGATGCGCCGTGGTTTCCGGTGTACCTACTGGTGATCTTCCTCTTCCATCCCTGGCTCGGAATGCTGGCGCTGGGCGGCGCGGTGATTTTGATCGCGCTGGCGTGGATCAACCATCATGTGAGCCAGGCGCCGATGGCCCAGGCCAGCCAACTGTCTATCAGCGCGAGCCAGCAAGCCACCGCCAACCTGCGCAATGCCGACACCATCGAAGCCATGGGCATGCTTGCCACGTTGCGCGGGCGTTGGTTCAACCAGCACCAGGCGTTTCTCGCGCAGCAGAACCTGGCGAGTGAAAAGACCGCCGCTGTCAGTGCCTGGTCCAAGGGCGTGCGCCTGGCGTTGCAGTCGCTGGTGCTGGGCCTGGGCGCGTTGCTGGCGGTGCAGGGCGACATCACGCCGGGGATGATGATTGCCGGTTCCATTCTGATGGGCCGGGTGCTCACCCCCATCGACCAACTGATCGGCGTGTGGAAGCAATGGGGCTCGGCGCGCCTGGCCTTTGATCGGCTATCGAAGATGTTGGCGGACAACCCCGCGCGCCCGGCGCGCATGAGCCTGCCGGCGCCCAAGGGGCAATTGAGCGTCGAGCAACTCAGCGCCTGCGCCCCCGGCAGCCGTCGGCCGGCGTTGGCCAACCTGGGCTTCAACCTACCTGCGGGTGACGTGCTGGGGGTGATCGGGCCGTCAGGCTGCGGCAAGTCAACCCTGGCGCGGGTGCTGGTGGGCGCCTGGGCTCCACTGGCCGGCAAGGTGCGCCTGGACGGCGCCGACCTGACCCAATGGGACAAGCAGCAACTCGGCCCGCACATCGGCTATCTGCCCCAGGACATCCAACTGTTTGCCGGCAGCATCGCCGACAACATCGCGAGGTTTACCGAGCTGGATGCGGACAAGGTCCTCGCCGCCGCGCAAATGGCCGGCGTACACGACCTGATTCTGCAACTGCCCCAAGGCTATGACACGCAGTTGGGGGAGGGGGGCGCAGGCTTGTCCGGCGGCCAGAAACAACGGGTGGCCCTGGCGCGTGCGCTGTACGGTTTGCCCGCGCTGATCGTGCTGGATGAACCCAACGCCAACCTCGATGAAGTGGGCGAGCAGGCCCTGCTCCAGGCCATCGCCCAGCTCAAGCAGCAGCGTCGCACCGTGATCCTGATTACCCACAAAGCCAATGTGCTGAGCCTCACTGACCAATTGCTGATCCTCAAGGACGGCCAGTTGCAGGCCTTCGGTCCAACGGCGCGGGTGTTGGAGGCGCGGCAGAAACCGGCAGTCAGCAAACCGGTGTCGACCATGAGCATGAGTTACCGCCTCGGCGAAGGAAAACAGGCATGAGCATGAGTAAACCGATGCTGGTCAGCGACGCATCCCATAACGTGCTGGCGCTGGATGACAAAAAATATTCACGCCTGGGCTGGCTGCTGGTGCTTGGCGGATTTGTCGGGTTTATCGGCTGGGCTGCGCTGGCCCCCCTGGACAAGGGCGTCGCGGTGTCGGGCAAGGTGATGGTTTCGGGCCATCGAAAAACCGTTCAGCACCCAACCGGCGGCATCGTCGAGCGTATCGAAGTGCGCGACGGTGAGGTGGTCAACGCCGGCCAAGTGTTGCTGCGCTTGAAAGAAACCCCGTTGCGCGGGCAGATGCAGTCGCTGCGCAGCCAGTACCTCGCGTCCTTGGCCACCGAGGCGCGGTTGAATGCCGAAAGCGAAGGGTTGCCTGCGATCACCTTCGGCCCTGAACTGCTGAATGAGCCGCAGGCGACCAACACCCTGAATCTGCAACGGCAACTGTTCAACAGCCGCGCCCAGTCGCTGGCCACCGAGCAACAAGGCCTGCGCGAAACCATCGCCGGGGCCGAAGCGCAGTTGCGTGGCACGCGGGATTCCCAAGCAAGCAAACTGCAGCAACGGGCGGCGCTCAATGAGCAACTGCAAGGCCTGCGCGAACTGGCGCGGGACGGTTATATCCCGCGCAATCGCCTGCTCGACAGCGAGCGGCTTTACTCGCAGATCGACGGCACCATCGCCGAGGACTATGGCCGCATCGGCCAGTTGCAGCGTCAGGTTTTGGAGCTGCGCCTGCGTATCCGCCAGCTCGGCGAAGACTTCCAGAAAGACCTGCGCAGCCAGTTGGCCGAAACCCGCACCCGCAGCGACGACCTGCGTAATCGCCTGGCGTCGGCCGAGTTCGAACTGGCCAACAGCCTGGTCCGCGCCCCGGCGTCCGGCGTGGTGGTGGGGTTGGACGTGTACACCGAAGGCGGCGTGATCAAGCCCGGTCAGGCGCTGATGGACATCGTGCCCCAGGGCGAGCCGCTGTTGGTGGAAGCGCGGGTGCCGGTGCAGATGGTCGACAAAGTGCACCCCGGTTTATCGGTGGAACTGCTGTTCTCGGCCTTCAACCAGGCCACCACGCCGCGGGTGGCGGGTGAGGTGACATTGGTATCCGCCGACCGCCAGGTCGATGAACGCACCGATGAGCCTTATTACACGTTGCGTGCCCAAGTCAGCACGGCGGGTATGCAGCAACTCGCCGGCGCACAGATCCGCCCCGGCATGCCGGTGGAAACGTTCATAAAGACCGGTGAGCGGTCGATGCTCAACTACCTGTTCAAACCTTTGCTGGACCGCACCCATATGGCCTTGGTGGAAGAATGAAGGCGCTGCTGTTTACCTTGTGCGTGAGCTTTACACCGGCTGCGCAAGCCCTGGGGTTGTTGGATGCGTACGACCTGGCGCTGCGCAATGACCCGACTTTTCAGGCCTCCATCCAGGCGCGTGAGGCCGGTGAAGAGAATCGCGTGATAGGTCGGGCGGCGTTGCTGCCGAATCTGTCGTGGAGCTACAACAATTCGCGCAACGAGTCGCAGGTGACCGCAGGTGATGTCACCAGCGACCGCGACTACCGCAGCTATGCCTCGACCCTGACCTTGCAGCAACCACTGCTGGACTACGAAGCCTACGCGCGGTTTCGCCAAGGCACGGCCCAGGCGCTGATGGCCGATGAGCGCTTTCGCGGCAAAAGCCAGGAACTTGCGGTGCGGGTACTCAGCGCTTACAGCCAGGCGTTGCTGGCCCAGGAACGCATCGAGTTGAGCCGCGCGCAGAAACGCGCATTTGCCGAACGCCTGCAACTCAACGATCGCCTGCTCAAAGGTGGCGAGGGGACACGTACCGATGTGCTGGAAACCCAAGCGCGCCTAAGCCTGGCCCAGGCTGAAGAAATCGAATCCCTGGATGCCCAGGACAGCGCCCTGCGAGAGTTGGAAGCCATCGTCGGCCAACCGCTGCAGATCGAAGAACTGGCGCCGCTGACCCGTCAATTCGATATCCCGCCCCTGGAGCCGAACCGTTTCGAGACCTGGCGGGAAATGGCCATGGCCAACAATCCGGAGCTTAAATCCCAGCATCACGCGTTGGACGTGGCGTCCTACGAAGTGGAGCGCAAACGCGCCGGGCACATGCCCAAGGTCAGCCTGTACGCCAGCAGCCGCCAGACCCGTTCCGATTCGGAAAGCAGCTACAACCAGCAGTACGACACCAACAGCGTCGGCATTCAGGTCAGCTTGCCATTGTTTGCCGGCGGTTCGGTGTCGGCTTCTACTCGTCAGGCGGGCAATCAATTGAGCCAGGCCCAGTACGAACTGGACGCGCAAACCTCGGCCACGCTGGTGGAGTTGCGCAAGCAGTTCAACCTCAATACCAGCGGCGCGGCAAAAGTGCGGGCTTATGAAATGGCCGTTAGCTCCGCCACGGCACTGGTCACCGCGACGAAGAAAAGCGTCAGCGGAGGCGAGCGCGTTAACCTCGACGTGCTCGACGCCGAACAGCAACTGTTCACCGCCCGCCGCGACCTGGCGAACGCTCGACATGCGTATTTGCTGGCCAGGATTCAGTTGAAGTACTACGCGGGACTGCTCAGCGAGCAGGACTTGCGGGCGTTGGCGGGGTATTTCCAACCGTCGGCCTGACAACGCTATTTGCCAATACACCAAGCCAATGTGGGAGGGGGCTTGCCCCCGATAGCAGTGCGTCAATCAGCAAACCTTCAACTGACCCACCGCCATCGGGAGCAAGCCCCCTCCCACATGTTGAACTGCTACCAGCCTTGGAATTACCGACGAGTCAGCAACACCCCGGATTCCATATGGTGCGTCCACGGGAACTGGTCAAACATCGCGCATTGCGTAATGCGGTGCGTGTCATGCAACTGCGCAATGTTCGCCGCCAACGTCTCCGGGTTGCAGGAGATGTACAGAATGTTGTCGAAGCGACGGGTCAATTCGCAAGTGTCCGGGTCCATGCCGGCGCGGGGCGGGTCGACGAAGACGCTGCCGAATTCGTAGCTCTTCAGATCGATGCCCTGCAGGCGACGGAACGGGCGCACTTCATTCAGCGCTTGGGTGAGTTCTTCGGCAGAGAGTCGCACCAGCGTGACGTTATCCACCGCGTTTTCATCGAGGTTGCTCAGGGCCGCATTCACCGAGGTCTTGCTGATTTCGGTGGCCAGCACTTTGCGTACGCGGGTGGCGAGCGGCAGGGTGAAGTTGCCGTTGCCGCAGTACAACTCCAGCAAGTCATCCGGGCGATCGCCCAAGGCTTCGTATGCCCAGTTGAGCATCTTCTGGTTCACCGTGCCGTTGGGCTGGGTGAACGCGCCTTCGGGTTGGCGGTAGCTGAAGGTGCGCCCGCCCACGTCGAGTTTTTCCACCACGTAGTCGTGGCCGATCACATCGCGCTTGCCCTTGGAGCGGCCGATTATGCTGACATTCAAATCAGCTGCCAGCTTGTTCGCCGCCGTGTGCCAATGCTCGTCCAGCGGGCGGTGATAACACAGGGTAATCATCGCATCGCCGGCCAGGGTGGTGAGGAACTCCACCTGGAACAGCTTGTGGCTCAGGGCGGCGCTGGCTTGCCAGGCGGCCTTGAGTTGCGGCATCAACTGATTGATGCGTTGGCTGGCAATCGGGAATTCTTCGATGAGGATCGGCGTGCGCTTGTCGTCCTGGGAGAACATGGCGTAGTGGCGATCTCCGCCTTCGCGCCACAGGCGGAACTCCGCCCGCAGGCGGAAGTTCTGCAGCGGTGAGTCGAATACCTGTGGCTCGGGCGCGTCGAACGGCGCCAGCAGGTCACGCAAGCGCGTGACCTTGTCTTGCAGTTGAACGGTGTAGCTTGCGGCGTCAAAAGTCATGCGTTGAACCAGCCCAGCTTGATCACGAACAGAATCGACAGAATCACCAGCGCTGGGTTCAGCTCACGGTAGCGGCCCGAAAGCAGCTTGATGGCGGTCCAGGCGATGAAACCGAAGGCGATGCCGTTGGCAATGGAGTATGTGAAGGGCATCGCCAGGGCGGTGACCACCACCGGCGCTGCAACAGTAATGTCATCCCAGTCGATTTCTGCCAGGCCCTGGGTCATCAGCACCGCCACGAACAGCAGTGCCGGCGCCGTGGCAAACGCCGGTACGCTGGCGGCCAGCGGCGAGAAGAACAGCGCCAGCAGGAACAGGATCGCCACCACGATGGCGGTCAAACCGGTACGGCCACCGGCGCTCACGCCCGCGGCGGATTCGATGTAGCTGGTGGTGGTCGACGTGCCCAGCAGCGAACCGGCCATGGCGGCGGTGCTGTCGGCGATCAGGGCGCGGCCCATTTTCGGCATGTGGCCGTCCTTGCTCATCAGGCCGGCGCGCTTGGCGACGCCGATCAGGGTGCCGGAGTTGTCGAACAGGTCAACGAACAGGAACGCGAAGATCACGCTGACCAGGCCGATGTCCAGTGCGCCTTTGATATCCAGCTGCAGGAAGGTCGGGGCCAGCGAAGGGGGCATCGAGGTCACGCCGCCAAACGGGGTCACGCCCAGGACGATGGACGCGATAGTGACCGCAAGAATGCCGATCAGCACCGCGCCGCGCACGGCCAGGGCTTCCAGTGCGACGATCAGCACAAAACCGAGGGTGGCGAGGATCGGGGCCGCTTTTGTCAGGTCGCCCAGGCCTACCATGGTGGCCGGGTTGCTCACCACGATTCCGGCGTTGTGCAGGGCGATCAACGCCAGGAACAGGCCGATACCGGCGGCAATCGCCGAACGCAGGGGAAGCGGGATGGCGTTGATGATCCACTCACGGATGCGGAAGATCGACAGCAGGAAGAACAGCACCGCCGAAATAAACACCGCACCCAGCGCCACTTGCCAGGTGTGGCCCATGTGCAGGACCACGGTGTAGGTAAAGAAGGCGTTGAGGCCCATGCCCGGCGCGAGTGCGATCGGGTAGTTGGCGATCAGGCCCATCACGGTCGAGCCGATGGCCGCCGCCAGGCAGGTCGCGACAAATACCGCGCCCTTATCCATGCCGGTTTCGCCGAGGATGCTCGGGTTCACGAACAGGATGTAGGCCATGGCCAGGAATGTCGTGATGCCCGCGAGAATCTCGGTGCGCACGTTCGTGTTGTGTGCCTTGAGTTGAAACAGCTTTTCCAGCATGCCTGCTCCCTGTGACGCTATCTTGCGTCGTGATTTGTTGACCTCTAAGTCAAAGCACAAACTGCGCCAAACGCCTGTGGTTTCAGAGAGGATCGGAAAAAGCGGCGCATCATACCAGCAGCCGAGGCTGTATGGCGCATGGCCTTGAGGCATACTGCGCCGACGTTCAATACCGGGTCATCGACAGCATGAGAAAAGCCAACGCGTGGAGTCTAGCCCTGATCCCTTGTCTCGGCCTGTGGCTGGGTGCGGCACCGGTCTGGGGCGCGACTGCACCGGCCTTGAGCGAAGTGCGCGTGTTCAAGGTCGAATCGGCCAAGTGCACCGAAACCATTCCAGAGCGCACCAGCACCACGCAGATGTGCACGCACCGAGGGCCGACGAAGGTGTCGGTGATGGAAGTAGGCCTGGGTAACAACCCGGTCGGCCTCTTCAACGGCGCGCAGCTCAACGGCCAGCGCACGCCGGTGTGCCAGGTCGGCAACGTCAGCCAGGCCTGCGCTGGCGGGGGCACCTTGATGGGCTACATCTATGTGTTTGACCTGAATGTGGAAGCCCAAGGCTGGTTCGAATACAGCAACTCATCGATCAATCCCCCGCGAAACACCTTGAAGACCCTGCTCAATATCCGCTGATCAATCATCTTGAACGCTCAAAACCCCGGGAAGTCGTACCCCTGAGACGGCGACTTTCCTGAACGCCGCGGATGTACACCAACCCGTGAGGTGTTTATGAGCGCGACCCCCAATGGCGCGGCGGCCCAACCGTTCGTCGCCCACTCCATACGCTTGACCCTCAATGGCCAGGATCGTCAGTTGGACGTATTGCCCTGGACCACGTTGTTGGACTTGCTACGGGAACAACTCGACCTGGTCGGCAGTAAAAAAGGCTGCGACCACGGCCAATGTGGTGCCTGCACCGTCCTGCGCGATGGCAAGCGCATAAACGCCTGCCTGACCCTGGCCGTGATGTGCGATGGCGCCGAGCTGACCACCATCGAAGGCTTGGCAACGGGCGACCAGTTGCACCCGATGCAGCAAGCCTTCATCAAACATGATGCATTCCAGTGCGGCTACTGCACCCCCGGGCAGATTTGCTCCGCCGTCGGCCTGGCCAATGAAGGCCGTGCCCACGACACTGCACAAATCCAGGAATTGATGAGCGGCAACCTGTGCCGCTGCGGTGCCTATACCAATATCCGCGATGCCATCAAAGACGGCCTGGGAGGTGAGCAATGAATCCCTTCCACTACAGCAAACCTGTCGACGTACAGGAGGCCGTGCACCTGACCAGCGGCGCATCGCGTTTTATTGCCGGTGGTACGAACCTGTTGGACCTGATGAAAGAAAACATCAGCCGTCCCGAACACCTGATCGATATCACCGGCCTGCCACTGCATGGTATTGAAGAAACCGCCGATGGCGGCCTGCGGATCGGCGCGCTGGTGAGCAACGCCGACCTGGCCTGGCACCCGTTGATTGAAGAGCGTTACCCGCTGCTGTCCCAAGCCATCCTCGCAGGTGCTTCGCCGCAACTGCGCAACATGGCCAGTACCGGCGGTAACTTGCTGCAGCGCACCCGTTGCTACTACTTCTACGACGCCACGGTGCCGTGCAATAAACGCGAACCCGGCAGTGGTTGCCCGGCCCGCAGCGGGTTGAACCGTATCCATGCGATTCTTGGCGCCAGCGCGCAGTGCGTGGCCACTCATCCGTCGGACATGTGCGTCGCCTTGGCTGCGTTGGAGGCGCGGGTGCATGTGGAGGGACGTGGCGGCGCACGGGTCATCGAGTTCGCCGACTTCCATCGTCTTCCTGGCGATACGCCGCAGCGCGACAACCTGCTGGCCGACGATGAGCTGATCATTGCAATTGAATTGCCCGCCGACCATCTGGCACGTCACAGCCACTATTTGAAGATTCGCGATCGCGCGTCTTACGCGTTTGCCTTGGTGTCAGTCGCCGCCGCCCTTGAACTGGACGGCGACACTATCGTTGACGCTCGCCTGGCCCTCGGCGGCGTGGCCCACAAACCTTGGCGTGACCGCGCGGTAGAAGCCGCGCTGATCGGTCAGACCGTCAGCCGCGAAACCTTCAGCAACGCCGCCGACGTGCTGCTGCAAGACGCCGAGCCGCTGGAACATAACGGCTTCAAGATCAAGCTCGCGCGCCGCGCAATTATCCGCGCGCTGAGCGACGCCGCCGTTGCAGGAGAACAGCCATGACCGCTATCGGTAAACCCTTGAACCGTGTCGACGGTCTGCTCAAGGTCACAGGCCAGGCGCGGTACGCCGGTGAGTTTCCTGAGGCTGGCCTGCTTCATGGCAGCGTGGTGTCCAGCACCATCGCCAAAGGCCGTGTTATCAACATCGACGCGTCCAAAGCGTTAGCGCTACCGGGTGTGGTGGATGTTATCCATCATCTCAACCGCCCGAAAATCGCCAGCTATGACGACGCCTTCGCCGATGACGATGCGGCGGATGGCTCGCCGTTTCGCCCGCTGTACAACGACCGCGTGCTCTACAGCGGCCAGCCCCTGGCATTGGTCATCGCCGATAACCTGGAGTTGGCGCGACACGCCGGCTCGCTGGTGCATATCGACTATGAGTGCGAGGACTTCGAGACCGATCTGCTCGCCCAGCAGGAACTGGCCTATCCCTCGCCGCAAACCCCGCCCAAGCCGCGCGGTAACTTCCAGGCTGAATGGTCCGGCGCGGCCATCAGCCTCGATCTGCACTACAGCACACCCATCGAACACCACAATCCGATGGAGCCCCACGCCAGCACCGTGCTGTATCAGCCGGATGGCACCCTGCACATCCATGACAAGACCCAGGGCCCGCAGAACTGCCAGGCCTATGTGCAAAAAGTCTTCGGCCTGGATAAAAGTCAGGTGCGCATCTTTGCTGCGTTCGTCGGGGGCGCCTTCGGCTCTGGTCTGCGCCCGCAGTACCAATTGCCTTTGGCGGTGATGGCGTCTCTGGCGCTCAAGCGTTCGGTGCGGGTCACCCTGACGCGCCAGCAGATGTTCACCTTTGGCTACCGCCCGCGCACCCTGCAGCGTTTGCAGATGGGCGCCGCCGCCAACGGCCGTTTGCTGGCGCTGGGGCATACCGCGATTGGCCAGACCTCGCGTTTCGAGGACTTCAGTGAACACGTGGTGGAATGGAGCGGCATGCTCTATCACTGCGACAACGTGCAGCTTACTTATAAGTTGGTGCCGCTGGATGTCTTCACGCCCCTGGACATGCGCGCGCCAGGCGCCGCGTTGGGCGTGATTGGCCTGGAATGCGCCATGGATGAACTGGCCTGCGCCCTGGGCATGGACCCGGTGCAACTGCGGCTGATCAACTACGCCGAACGCAACCAGAACGAAGATAAACCCTGGTCGAGCAAAGCCCTGCGCGAGTGTTACCGCGAAGGCGCCGAGCGTTTCGGCTGGAAGCAGCGCAACCCGGAGCCGCGCAGCATGCGCGACGGCCGCCAGTTGATTGGTTGGGGCATGGCCGGCGGGGTGTGGGAGGCCATGCAAATGAAGGCCAGCGCTAAGGCGCGCATCGATTCGCTGGGCAAATTGACGGTCAGCAGCGCCACCACCGACATCGGCACCGGTACGTACACGGTGATGACTCAGATCGCGGCCCAGGCCAGTGGCGTGGCTGTCGACGATGTCAATTTTCTACTCGGTGACTCGTCTTTACCCACCGCGCCGTTGCAGGGTGGATCGTTTACCGTGTCTTCAGTGGGCACTGCCGTGCAGCAAGCCTGCGAAGCGTTGACGGCCAAACTGCTGAGCATTGCCCGCCAGACTTACCCGGTGTTCAAGGACGCCGAGTCCGTTCGCTTTGAAGACGGCCAACTGCACACCGGTGACGTGAGTGTGTCGCTGGCGCAGTTGGTCAAGGACAGTGGCGAAGACGCATTGGAAGTGCAGGTCGACAGCGAGCCGGACAAAAAACGCGAGGGTTACGCCACCGCCACCCACTCGGCGGTGTTCGTCGAGGTCCAGGTCGACGAAGACCTGGGAACAATCAAAGTGCGGCGTGTGGTCAGCGCGATTGCGGCCGGGCGCGTGGTCAATCCGAAGATGGCCCGCAGCCAGATTCTCGGCGGGGTGGTGTGGGGAATCGGCATGGCATTGCACGAAGAAACCCAGATCGACCATCAACTGGGGCGCTACATGAACCACAGCCTGGCCGAGTACCACATCCCGGTGAATGCCGATATCGGCGAGATTGACGTGGTATTTGTCGAAGAGCACGACGAGATCGTCAATGCACTGGGTTCCAAGGGTGTTGGCGAGATCGGCATTGTCGGGGTAGCGGCGGCGGTAGCCAACGCGATTTACCATGCCACCGGCAAGCGGGTGCGGGAGTTTCCGATCACCCTGGATAAGGTGCTCTGACGCGGTCCAGCAAACATTGAAGATCCAAACGTGGGAGGGGGCTTGCTCCCGATGGCGGAGTTTCAGTCCAAGCATAAGTTGGCTGATCCACCGCTATCGGGAGCAAGCCCCCTCCCACATTGACCTTATTGCCACATTGAATCATGCAGCGGGCTTGATGCTTTCCTCCACCGGCACATGCATACGATCCCGATTCGCCAGTGTCGGGAACAGTTTTATCCACACTCCGGTTACCACCAGCGTACCGATTCCGCCCATGACCACGGCGGGCACGGTGCCGAACCAGTGCGCGGTGATACCGGATTCGAACTCGCCTAACCACCGGCAAGCGGGTGCGGGAGTTTCCGATCACCCTGGATAAGGTGCTCTGACGCGGTCCAGCAAGCATTGAAGATCCAAACGTGGGAGGGGGCTTGCTCCCGATGGCGGAGTTTCAGTCCAAGCATAAGTTGGCTGATCCACCGCTATCGGGAGCAAGCCCCCTCCCACATTGACCTTATTGCCACATTGAATCATGCAGCGGGTTTGATGCTTTCCTCCACCGGCACATGCATACGATCCCGATTCGCCAGTGTCGGGAACAGTTTTATCCACACTCCGGTTACCACCAGCGTACCGATTCCGCCCATGACCACGGCGGGCACGGTGCCGAACCAGTGCGCAGTGATACCGGACTCGAACTCGCCTAACCACCGGCAAGCGGGTGCGGGAGTTTCCGATCACCCTGGATAAGGTGCTCTGACGCGGTCCAGCAAACACTGAAGATCCAAACGTGGGAGGGGGCTTGCTCCCGATGGCGGAGTTTCAGTCCAAGCATAAGTTGGCTGATCCACCGCTATCGGGAGCAAGCCCCCTCCCACATTGACCTTATTGCCACATTGAATCATGCAGCGGGCTTGATGCTTTCCTCCACCGGCACATGCATACGATCCCGATTCGCCAGTGTCGGGAACAGTTTTATCCACACTCCGGTTACCACCAGCGTACCGATTCCGCCCATGACCACGGCGGGCACGGTGCCGAACCAGTGCGCGGTGATACCGGACTCGAACTCGCCTAACCACCGGCAAGCGGGTGCGGGAGTTTCCGATCACCCTGGATAAGGTGCTCTGACGCGGTCCAGCAAACATTGAAGATCCAAATGTGGGAGGGGGCTTGCTCCCGATGGCGGAGTTTCAGTCCAAGCATAAGTTGGCTGATCCACCGCTATCGGGAGCAAGCCCCCTCCCACATTGACCTTATTGCCACATTGAATCATGCAGCGGGCTTGATGCTTTCCTCCACCGGCACATGCATACGATCCCGATTCGCCAGTGTCGGGAACAGTTTTATCCACACTCCGGTTACCACCAGCGTACCGATTCCGCCCATGACCACGGCGGGCACGGTGCCGAACCAGTGCGCAGTGATACCGGATTCGAACTCGCCTAACTGGTTGGACGCGCCGATAAACAGCCCGTTGACCGCACTGACCCGGCCGCGCATTTCATCCGGCGTCTCCAACTGCACGAAGGAGGCGCGAATGACCATGCTGATCATGTCCGCCGCGCCCAGCACCACCAGCACCGCCAGGGAAAACCAGAACGAGGTGGACAGGCCGAAAGCAATGGTCGCCACACCGAACACGCCGACAGCGGTGAACATTACCCTGCCAACTTTGCGGTCCACCGAAAAGCGCGCCAGCCACAACGACATCAACAGTGCGCCCACCGCCGGTGCCGAACGCAACAGGCCCAGGCCCCAGGCGCCGGTCAGCAGGATGTCCTTGGCGAACACCGGCAGCAACGCGGTGGCGCCGCCCAGCAGCACGGCGAACAGGTCCAGGGAAATAGCGCCGAGGATGTCCGGGCGGCTGCGGATAAAACGGATGCCGGCCAGCAGCGAATCCAGGGTGGCCTTGCCTTTGTTCAGCGGGGTCTGGCGGGCGGGCAGGTTGAGGGTCAGCACGCAGGCGATGATGTACAGCACCACCGTGGGGCCATACACCCAGACGCTGCCGAACGCATAAAGCAAACCGCCGAGCGCCGGGGCGACGATGGTGGCCAGTTGCTGGGCCGACTGTGAAGACGCCACCGCACGCGGGAACAGCGCACTGGGCACGATGCTCGGCAGCAGCGCCTGGGTGGTGGGCAATTCAAACGAGCGCGCGGCACCGAGCAGGAAGGCGAGGATAAAAATCATCTCGCGGGTCACGTTGCCGGTCAGGCCGCCGATGGCCAGGGACAGGGCAATCAGCGCCTGTACGGTCTGGCAGATGGCTGCGACTTTGCGCCGCTCGTAGCGGTCGGCCACGTGTCCGGTGTGGAGCATGAACAGCACCCGTGGCACGAACTCCACCAACCCGACCAGACCCAAGTCCAGCACATTGCCGGTCAGTTGGTACAGGTTCCAGCCGATGGCCACGGTGAGCATCTGGAAGCCGCTGGCGGTGAAAATCCGTGCCAGCCAGAACGCGATGAAAGGGCGGTGATGACGCAACAGCAACACGGGTTCACTAGGCATCGGGAATTCGGGTCGAGGCGAGAGGGAGCCGCGAGATTAGCATTAAGTTGTAACAGATAGTTGCTAGAGCTGGGCTGAGGCAGTCTGTCACGCGGCAAAAGACCACATAACTGGACACAGAAAATGGGACTACTCTTTCAGTAATGCTTGATCCAGATCAAAACCTCCGTGGGGATTGATCTGGCGGCCGCAAGGCCAGAATCCCTACGTGGCTGGTAAAAAAAGAAACGAATTGAAATTCGCCACACTCCATATCCGTGGGGGCAGTGGGTGCAGGCTTCCGCCAGCAGCCGGTATTACCTGACAGAGGAAGACTTATGTTCGGTTTGGAGGCGCTAGATCTCGCCCGAATTCAATTCGCGTTCACCATCTCGTTCCACATCCTGTTCCCGGCGATCACCATCGGCCTGGCCAGTTACCTCGCGGTGCTGGAAGGCTTGTGGCTCAAGACCCACAACGACACCTACCGTGACCTCTACCATTTCTGGTCGAAGATCTTTGCGGTCAACTTCGGCATGGGCGTGGTCTCGGGCCTGGTCATGGCGTATCAGTTCGGCACCAACTGGAGTCGCTTCTCGGACTTTGCCGGCGCCGTCACCGGGCCGCTTCTTACCTACGAAGTGCTCACCGCCTTCTTCCTTGAGGCAGGTTTCCTTGGGGTGATGCTGTTCGGCTGGAACAAGGTCGGGCGCAAGCTGCACTTCTTCTCCACCGTGATGGTGGCCGTGGGCACGTTGATCTCGACCTTCTGGATTCTGTCGTCCAACAGCTGGATGCAGACGCCACAAGGCTTTGAAATCATCGATGGCCGGGTGATTCCAACCGACTGGTTCGCCGTTGTCTTCAACCCATCGTTCCCTTACCGCTTGGCGCACATGGCCACAGCGGCCTTTGTTGCCACGGCCTTCTTTGTCGGTTCCTCGGCGGCGTGGCACTTGCTGCGCGGCAAGGACAACCCGGCGATCCGCACAATGCTCTCGATGGCGATGTGGATGGCGCTGATCGTGGCGCCTATCCAGGCGGTGATCGGTGACTTCCACGGCCTCAACACCCTGAAGCACCAGCCGGCAAAAATCGCGGCGATTGAGGGCCACTGGGAAAACAAAGGCAATGAGCCGACCCCGCTGATTCTGTTTGGCTGGCCCGACATGAAGGCCGAAAAAACCAAATACGCGGTGGAAATTCCTTACCTGGGCAGCCTGATCCTGACCCACTCCCTGGACAAACAAGTGCCAGCGCTCAAGGAGTTTCCGCCTGAGGACCGCCCCAATTCGACCATCGTATTCTGGTCGTTCCGGGTCATGGTCGGCCTGGGTTTCCTGATGATCTTCACCGGTCTGTTCAGCCTGTGGCTGCGTCGCGGCGACAAGATGTACACGTCCAAGCCGTTCCTGTACCTGGCGCTGTGGATGGGCCCGTCCGGCCTGATCGCGATTCTTGCCGGTTGGTTCACCACCGAAATCGGCCGCCAGCCTTGGGTGGTCTACGGGTTGATGCGCACGGCGGATGCTTCATCCGGGCATAGCCTGGCGCAGATGACGATTACCCTGGTGTTGTTCGTGGTGGTGTACTTCGCGCTGTTCGGCGCCGGGTTGGGCTACATGATGCGCCTGGTACGCAAAGGCCCTGTGACCCACGAAAGTACTGAACCGACCCACGGTGGCCCTGGCCAGAAACGCACACCGGCCCGTCCGTTGTCGGCTGCCGATGACGGCAACGATGACGACCACGTCGACATCCAGCACAAGGGGCATTGAGATGGGTATTGATCTTCCGCTGATCTGGGCCGTGATCATCATCTTCGGCATCATGATGTACGTCGTGATGGACGGCTTCGACCTCGGCATTGGCATCCTCTTCCCGTTTATTCCGGGCAAAGTCGACCGCGACGTGATGATGAACACCGTCGCCCCGGTTTGGGACGGTAACGAAACCTGGCTGGTACTCGGTGGCGCAGCGTTGTTTGGCGCCTTCCCGCTGGCCTATTCGGTGGTGTTGTCGGCGCTGTACCTGCCGCTGATCCTGATGCTGATCGGGCTGATCTTCCGTGGCGTGGCCTTCGAGTTCCGTTTCAAGGCCAAGGACCACAAGCGCCACCTGTGGGACAAGGCGTTTATCGGCGGTTCGCTGACGGCCACGTTCTTCCAGGGTGTAGCGTTGGGGGCGTTTATCGATGGGATTCCAGTGGTGGACCGCCAGTTTGCCGGTGGCTCACTGGACTGGCTCACACCGTTCACAATGTTCTGCGGCGTGGCGTTGATCGTGGCCTATGCCTTGCTCGGCTGCACCTGGTTGATCATGAAAACCGAAGGCCCGTTGCAGGAGAAGATGCACAACCTGGCGCGGCCCTTGGCATTCGTTGTGTTGGCGGTGATTGGCATCGTCAGTATCTGGACGCCGCTGGCGCACCCGGAAATCGCGACGCGCTGGTTCACCCTGCCGAACCTGTTCTGGTTCTTGCCGGTGCCGATCCTGGTGCTGGTGACCATGTACGGGTTGATCCGCGCGGTGGCGCGTAATGCCCACTACACGCCGTTCCTGTTGACGCTGGTGTTGATTTTTCTCGGCTACAGCGGCCTTGGGATCAGCCTGTGGCCGAACATCATTCCGCCCTCTGTGTCGATCTGGGACGCGGCCGCACCGCCGCAAAGCCAGGGTTTCATGCTGGTGGGTACGCTGTTCATCATCCCGTTCATCCTGGGCTACACCTTCTGGAGCTACTACGTGTTCCGCGGCAAGGTCACCCACGAAGACGGCTATCACTAGGAGGGTTGTGGCATGTCCGGCAAACCTACGTTGCACGAAATTGAAGAGGGCGAGAAACAGCCGTTGTGGCGGCGTCTGGGGTGGCTGGCGATGATCTGGACCGGCAGTGTGCTGGCACTGTTCGTCGTGGCCAGCCTGATGCGCATGTTCATGAATGCGGCCGGCCTGACCACCCACTGACATCCCGATCCGGGCTTTGCGGCCCGGTTTTCAAGCCCTGCTTTTTCCTTTGGAAAAGGCAGGGCTTTTTTTATTTGCGCGCTTTGAGGATGACGAATTTCGGCGTGGCGGCCACTTGCTCGACACCGCGGAACAGTCGCGCCAATTTGCTGTGATAACCCAGGTGGCGGTTGCCGACTATATAAAGCGCGCCGCCCACCACCAGCGCTTCCCGCGCTTGCTGGAACATGCGCCAGGCGAGGAAGTCGCCGATCACTTGTTGTTGGTGGAACGGTGGGTTGCACAGCACCACATCCAGAGAGTCCGAGGCCTGGCCGGCCAGGCCATCGGCAGCACGCACGATCACCTCCCGTTCGCCGAGGGCGGCTTGCCAGTTCTCAAGGGCTGATTGCACGGCCATGTACGACTCGTCGAGCAAGGTGTAATGGGCGTCCGGGTTTTGCAGCGCGCTGGCAATCGCCAGCACGCCGTTGCCGCAGCCCAGGTCCGCGACGCGCGCACTGCCCAGGCCTTTGGGCAGGTGCGGCAGGAAGGCGCGGGTGCCGATGTCCAGGCCTTCACGGCAGAACACGTTGGCGTGGTTGAGCAGTTCGATAGCGGGTGTTTCAAGCTGATAGCGCGTTGGGTAGGGCGAGACTGCCGCGGGGCGATCTTCCAGAGTGGCAATCAGCAACCGTGCTTTCTTTACCGCAAGGGAGGCGTGCATCGGCCCGATGTAACGCTCCAGCAACTCACCGGCCGCACGGGGCAGGTGCTTGACCATCGCCCCGGCGATGACCTCTGCGCCCGGTGCCAGTTGGCCTTGCAGGCGGATCAGCTGTTCTTCCAGCAGTGCCAGGGTTTTGGGTACGCGGATCAGGACTCGGTCGAAAGGGCCGGTCGGCACTTGGTGGGCAGGCACGAAAGTCACGCCATCAAACGCCTTGCCATTGCGTACCAGGTTTTTCTCCAGGCCCTGGGCGGCGAGAAACGAGTCGCCGCTGGAGGTGACCTGCATCTGGCCTTCAAGACTGGCCGCCAAGGCACCGAAACTATCATTGAGTACCAGCACGCGCGTCGCTGCACTCGGCTGTTGTCCGGCCAGGTGGCTGAGCAGGTATTCGTCGGCCGCATCGAAGGCTTGCAGCGGATCGTTATGTTGCTCTGGCTGGCGGATCAGATCGAGCTGGGCGAAGGGGCTGTCGAGCAGGGGCATGGCGGGGGAGGCTCTGGGTAATCGATGGGCGGCGGCAGTGACCTGCGCAACCGTCTGAGTGAACTACAGGCGGGCCCCCAAGGGGCCCTGCACTCAGAATTGGGCGTAAATGTTACTTTTTTTCTACGGGGATTACATGCGGTGTTTCAAGGGCGGTTAAAACAGCCCTGCTTTCGAGGCACAGAGCACTGCGGCGATCTTGTTGTTGACCCCCAGCTTTTTGAAGCAACTGCAGATGTGAAAGCCCACGGTACGTTCGGAAAGGCACAGGATGGTGGCAATGTCTGCGGCAGTTTTGCCCATGGCTGACCATTTGAGGATTTCGGTCTCGCGCGAGGTCAATTTTTTTGCAGGGTTGATGCTGGGGCTGGCCGCGTAAGTCTGCGCCACGGCCGCATGCATCGCATGGCAAAGCCACAGGACCTGGCCAGCTTTTTCGTAGAGCTCTTCCGGAGTCACCGCACCTTTACTGCGACCCAGGGTAAGCATGCTGAACACACCCTGGAAATCATGCACTGCCTGGGTCCAACCCAGATGCACACCATACGATTGAGCCAAAGACCACAAGTTGGGTGAGTCTTTAAAAGTTTTTTCCTCCCAGACGATGGGTAACACAGAGCTTTTGCAATGTTTCACCACGGGATCAACGTCAAAAAAGTGCGCCTGGTTGTAAAGGTTGTTCCACTCATCTGGATAGTTATTGAAGCGAACGGGCTTTGTTCGATTGTTGGGTAGGTGTGAACTCATCGTAAAGGAACAGTATTCAACGCCGAGTGCGAAGGTGTGGTTGAGGGCTATCTCGAAAAGAGTGGTGGCCTCGCTTTCGCCTTCCAGTTTGGGAAGACGTGTGTTACGCCAGTTAACCATTTTTAACTCTCCATGTGGGGTCTACATGACATGGGATACCTCCTGAACTCCCAAATGCACGGAAAGGAGTGTAGGACATTACTTACGGTGCAAGAGGAAAATTTCGCTCTTGAACGCAGGGGGTTTAAGAAGATTTTTTAAGGACGGCAAAAGGGGTGTGACGGCGCTTAGTTGGTTTTTTTCGATTTTTTAGTGAGTTGAATGATCAACTTAGAGTGGGCTTGTAGCTAGGGTAGAGGGACTAATAGCCAATGGGTTGGGCTGCCACTAAATTGCCACTACTTAGGGGCTGCGCGATGCCACTACAAACCACCGGTGTTTCCGTGCGCGACTTTGAGGGACACTAGGGCACCTGTAGAACGGAGCCCCCCATGACGGCCAGTGCTGAGAAATTTACCCGCCAGACCTTGCTCGATGTGCAATCGCTGACCCCCAGCCTGTTTACGCTGCGAACCACTCGCGACCCTGGGTTCCGTTTTACTGCGGGTCAGTTCGTGCGTCTGGGCGTGACCAAGGCGGACGGCACTACGGTGTGGCGCGCTTACTCGATAGTTTCCTCGCCGTTTGATGAGCACTTGGACTTCTTCTCGATTGTGGTCCCTGAAGGCGAGTTCACCAGCGAGCTGAGCCGCCTGCGCGTGGGCGACACCTTGATGGTGGAACGCCAGGCTACGGGGTTCCTGACCTTGAACCGGTTCGTCGATGGCCGTGACTTGTGGATGTTGGCGACAGGGACCGGAGTCGCGCCGTTTTTGTCGATCCTGCAGGACTTCGAAGTCTGGGAGAAATTCGAGCAGATCGTGCTGGTGTACAGCGCGCGGGAAGCCAAGGAACTGGCCTATCAGTCGCTGATCAAGGAACTGGGTGAGCGTGAGTACCTTGCCGAGTACGCGCACAAACTGACTTACATTCCACTCGTTACCCGCGAGCACCATCCAGGCGCATTGAGCGGGCGCATTACTACCTCGATTGAAAACGGTGAGCTGGAGCGCGCAGCGGGCGTAGAGCTGAGCCCGGAGCATTCCCGCGTGCTGATTTGCGGCAACCCGCAGATGGTTGATGACACCCGCCAGTTGCTCAAGCAGCGTGACATGCAACTGAGCCTGAGCCGCAGGCCTGGGCAGGTGGCGGTGGAAAACTACTGGTAATAAAAAAGGCGCCTCAAGCAGGCGCCTTTTTTAAAGCCGATCCGGGTTAAAGCGGCTTGTCGTTCTGTGCCTTGAGCAGATCGCGGATCTCCCCCAGCAGCAGTTCTTCCTTGGTCGGCGTCGGCGGCAGGCTAGGTGCTACGGCCTCTTCGCGCTTGAGGCGGTTGATGGCCTTCACGCCCATGAAGATCGCAAAGGCGACGATGACAAAATCGATCACGCTCTGGATGAACTTGCCGTAGGCCAGCACGACGGCGGGAACATCGCCTTGGGCCGCCTTGAGGGTGACCGCCAGGTCACCAAAGTCCACACCACCGATCAACAGACCAATGGGCGGCATCACCACGTCGCCGACAAACGAGGAAACAATTTTGCCGAAGGCTGCGCCGATGATGATACCGACGGCCATGTCGACCACATTACCTTTGACCGCGAAGGCCTTGAACTCACTGATCACGCTCATAGGTTATTCCTTGTTACAGATGAGAAGGGTGAAGCACAGTGTAAGTCAGTCGTATAGGGCTTGTGCGACACAACTGTTAATACTGTTAATTTTAATCGACACATTAAAACTCAAATAGTTTGCAAAGTGCCACCAATCGCGCGCGAAATACTCGCTGTTTCAGTGGGTTACCACATTAATTTCTTAATCGCCCTGGTGGGGTTTTTCTATTTATCTTCTGACTCCCAGGTCACTAGCCTCTGGCAAGCACAACTGAATGTGCACTAAAAAAACCAGAGGAAACCTCGATGAACAACCCAATGAGCCGCAGTCCAGTGCTGGCGCGACATGCGCTGTTGCTGGCGACTGCCAGTCTGCTTTCTCTTTCGGTGCAAGCCGCTAACCTGACGCGAGATAACGGCGCGGCCGTCGGCGACAACCAGAATTCGCAAACCGCCGGCGCCAATGGCCCGGTGCTGCTGCAAGACGTGCAGCTCATTCAGAAGTTGCAGCGCTTCGACCGCGAACGCATTCCCGAGCGCGTGGTGCACGCCCGGGGCACCGGCGCCCACGGCACGTTTACGGTGACTGATAACCTGAGCGACCTGACCAAGGCCAAAGTTTTCGCCGCTGGCGAAGCCACCCCGGTATTTGTGCGATTCTCGGCCGTCGTTCACGGCAACCACTCCCCGGAAACCCTGCGTGACCCGCGCGGTTTTGCCACCAAGTTCTACACCGCTGACGGTAACTGGGACTTGGTCGGCAATAACTTCCCAACTTTCTTTATTCGTGACGCCATCAAGTTCCCGGACATGGTGCATGCGTTCAAGCCGGATCCGCGCACGAACTTGGATGACGACTCCCGTCGCTTTGACTTCTTCTCTCATGTACCCGAGGCCACGCGCACGCTGACCGAGTTGTATTCGGACTCTGGCACGCCCGCCAGTTATCGGGAAATGGACGGTAATGGCGTACATGCCTACAAATTGATTAATACCAAAGGCGAAGTGCATTACGTCAAGTTCCACTGGAAGAGCCTGCAAGGCATTAAGAACCTTGATCCAAAGCAAGTCACCGAAGTGCAAGGTCGTGATTACAGCCATATGACTAATGACTTGGTCACCCATATCAACAAGGGCGATTTCCCCAAGTGGGACTTGTATGTGCAAGTGCTCAAGCCCGAAGACTTGGCCAAGTTTGAGTTCGACCCGTTGGACGCCACCAAGATCTGGCCGAACGTGCCTGAGCGCAAAGTTGGGCAGATGGTGCTGAACCGCAATCCGGCGAACGTGTTCCAGGAAACCGAGCAAGTCGCCATGGCCCCGGCCAACCTTGTGCCCGGCATCGAACCGTCGGAAGACCGCCTGCTGCAAGGCCGGGTGTTTTCCTACGCCGACACCCAAATGTACCGCCTGGGTGCCAATGCACTGCAACTGCCGATCAATGCCCCACGGGTCACCGTCAACAACGGTAACCAGGACGGCGCGATGAACTTCGGCAAGACCACCAGCGGCGTGAACTACCAGCCAAGCCGCCTGGAAAACCGCGAAGAGCCGCAAACCGCGCGCTACAGCCAGACGGCACTGTCTGGTAGCACCCAGCAGGCGAAGATTCAGCGCGAGCAGAACTTCAAGCAGGCCGGTGATCTGTATCGCTCATACACCAAAAAAGAGCAGCAGGACTTGATCGACAACTTCGGCGGCTCACTGGCCACCACGGATGACGAGAGCAAGCACATCATCCTGTCGTTCCTCTACAAAGCGGACCCGGCATACGGCACCGGCGTGGCCAAGGTCGCGAAGGGTGACCTGGCCCGCGTCAAGGCGCTGGCTGAAAAATTGACTGACTGACATTGGTGACGGTCGACGCGCCGGTTGGGGCGTCGACCCATGGCAGGAGAAACCCATGCGTATTTCTATCGGTTTGCTGATGGCCATGCTGGCCTTTGTCGCCCATGCCGAATCCCCCGAACCGGCAGCACTCAAGGCACAGTTGCAGGATTATTACTTCGACGCCGCCCGCCGTGGCGACCTCGATATGCTCAACACCTTTATTGAGTCTGGCTACAGCCTCAACACCCAGGACGAAAAGGGCTACACCGCGTTGATCCTCGCCGCCTATCACGGCCAGGGCCGGTTTGTGGAGCGTTTGCTCAGTGCCGGTGCCGACGCCTGTGTACAGGACAAACGTGGCAACACCGCGCTCATGGGCGCGATCTTCAAAGGCGAGCTGAACATTGCCCAGCGCCTGCTGGCCACCGATTGCAACCCCGACCAACGCAACGGCGCCGGGCAGACGGCCGCGATGTATGCAGGCCTGTTCAAGCGCGTCGAATTGCTTGATGAATTGAAAGCCAAAGGCGCTGACCTCAACGCCGAAGACCCGATCGGCAACAGTGCTTCGCGATTGGCCAGCGGTGAAATCCGGACCCCGGCGCCGCGCTGAGCTATCATCGCGGTTTTTCGGTTGGAGGTTCTCAAATGGCAAAGGCCAAGCGCATGTACGGCTGCACGGAGTGCGGCGCGACCTTTCCCAAGTGGGCCGGCCAGTGCGGCGAATGCGGTGCGTGGAACACCCTGACCGAAACCATGATCGAAAGCGGCGGCGCTGCGGCGCCCACGGGCCGCGCCGGCTGGACTGGGCAGCAGGCGCAGATCAAGACCCTGGCCGAAGTCAGCGTCGAAGAAATCCCGCGTTTCTCCACCGCCTCAGGTGAACTGGACCGTGTGCTGGGCGGCGGCCTGGTGGACGGCTCGGTGGTGCTGATCGGCGGCGACCCTGGCATCGGTAAATCGACCATCCTCCTGCAAACTCTGTGCAGCATCGCCAGCCGCATGCCGGCGTTATATGTCACCGGTGAAGAATCCCAGCAACAAGTGGCCATGCGCGCACGCCGTCTTGGCTTGCCTCAGGATCAGTTGCGGGTCATGACCGAGACTTGCATCGAAAGCATCATCGCCACGGCTCGTATCGAAAAGCCAAAGGTGATGGTGATCGACTCGATCCAGACGATTTTCACCGAGCAGTTGCAATCGGCGCCGGGTGGTGTGTCCCAGGTGCGCGAAAGTGCAGCGCTACTGGTGCGGTATGCCAAGCAGAGCGGCACGGCGATCTTCCTGGTCGGCCACGTGACCAAAGAAGGCGCGCTGGCCGGGCCGCGAGTGTTGGAGCATATGGTCGACACCGTGCTGTATTTCGAAGGCGAGTCCGATGGTCGACTGCGCTTGCTGCGGGCGGTGAAAAACCGTTTCGGCGCAGTGAACGAACTGGGTGTATTCGCCATGACTGACCGGGGACTGAAAGAAGTCTCCAACCCTTCGGCGATTTTTCTGACCCGTGCCCAGGAAGAAGTCCCAGGCAGTGTGGTGATGGCGACTTGGGAAGGTACCCGACCGATGTTGGTGGAAGTCCAGGCATTGGTGGATGACAGCCATTTGGCCAACCCGCGCCGGGTCACGCTGGGGCTGGATCAGAACCGCCTGGCGATGTTGCTGGCGGTGTTACACCGCCATGGCGGCATTCCGACCCACGATCAGGATGTGTTCCTCAACGTGGTGGGTGGGGTCAAGGTGCTGGAGACCGCATCCGACCTGGCCTTGATGGCGGCGGTGATGTCCAGCTTGCGTAACCGGCCTCTGCCGCACGACCTCTTGGTATTTGGGGAGGTCGGCCTGTCCGGCGAAGTGCGTCCGGTGCCGAGCGGTCAGGAGCGCTTGAAGGAAGCGGCCAAGCACGGCTTCAAACGCGCGATTGTGCCCAAGGGCAACGCGCCGAAGGAAATGCCGCCAGGATTGCAGGTGATTGGGGTCACGCGCCTGGAACAGGCACTGGATGCACTTTTCGAATAATTCAGGGATGGACGCGATGCAACGATCGAATCACTGGGGTGTAGTCGCCCTGTTTATCGCCTTGGCCAGCTTGCCCGCCATGGCCTGGGCGGAGCTGCCAACGGGCTATCGCCTGGAGCAAACGCTGGTGACGCCAGAGGGCAGTGTGCTGCAGGTGCTCGAAGACCAGCGCATCAGCCCCCAACTGCACAAGGACAGTTGGGGCAGTGGGCTGGATGAAGACTCGTTCGACGAGCCCGGCGATTTGGTCGACAACCCGCTGCTCGAAGCCCAGGTGCGGTGGGTATCGGCCTCTGGCGAGGTAATAGCTCACGAAGACCTCGGCTACCCCTTGGCCGAGGTCAAGAAAGCCCCGCTCAAAGGGCTGCCCGAGCCTGTATATTTTTTGACCATCGATCAGACCGCCCCCATGGGCAGCTACAGCGGACCTGCCACGCAGTTACTGCTGCCCGGCAAGCAGCAACTCAAGCCGTTGAGTTACCAGGGCGCCGACGGCAAAGTCCAGGCGCTGACCCTGGCTCATACCGGCAAGGCTGCGTGGATGATCGCAACGCCAGCCAACGGCGGCGCGGATGAACTGCTGCAGGTGTCGTCATTTATGGACGGCGACGGTGAGGATGACTTTGCCACCCGTTATCAGACCTATCGGTTTGTCGACGGGCAGTGGCACGGCGCCTCAAGTCAGAAGAAGGGTTACTGGGACATGGAAAGTGATTTTCCCGCACGTAGTGCGTTCCCCTGAGCCATCACACTTCCAGCAGCGCGCCCAGCTCTCGCTCCAGTTCCTCCTGATCGCCTAGGTTCAACTCGATCAGCCGCCGCAAGTGGCTGATCGAGTCCAGGTCGATGTCTGTGCACACAAACCCCAGTTGACCCACTGCTTCGTGGGTTAGCCGTACTTGCATCTTTATATGCGCCTTGGGATCCAGGCGTATGTCGACCGCGAACGGCAGCGCCTTATTTCCCTTCCACTCTTCAGGCCGTTGCACCAACAGGCCCTTAAGCGATAAATCCACCAATTGCACTGGCCATTCGTTGCCGTTTTGCCGAAGTTCGGTCTTGGCATCAAAGGCAATCCGGCGAAAACGGCGACGATCAGACGCTTGCTCGGTCATGGTGAAACCCTCTGAGGATAAAAGGATTGTAGCCCTGCGCCATCATTGAGCCGTTTTTTCTGGTTTTTTCTTCGTTGCAAGGCTCTAGACCAACGTAGGGGGGTGGCCTTTAAGGCCAACAGCGCTAAACTCCGAACGGCTGTCCTTTCTGTCCACCCTGGCTGGAATATAAAAATGAAAAATAATAATAGCCTGCTACGCCATCTACCCTGGCTGGTGCTGGCAATCGTAGGAGCGTGCGCCCTGGGCGTAGTGGCCTTGCGCCGAGGCGAGGCGATCAACGCCTTGTGGATTGTGGTCGCTGCTGTGGCCATCTACCTGGTTGCTTATCGCTACTACAGCCTGTTCATCGCTAACAACGTGATGCAACTCGATCCACGGCGGGCTACCCCCGCAGTGATCAACAACGACGGTCTGGACTATGTGCCGACCAACAAACACATCCTTTTCGGTCACCACTTTGCGGCCATTGCCGGTGCGGGCCCGCTGGTCGGTCCGGTACTGGCGGCGCAAATGGGCTACCTGCCCGGCACGCTCTGGCTGATTGCCGGCGTGGTGCTGGCCGGCGCGGTCCAGGACTTCATGGTTCTGTTCCTGTCGACCCGTCGCAACGGCCGTTCCCTGGGGGACATGGTTCGTGAAGAGATGGGCCGTATTCCGGGGACCATCGCGCTGTTCGGCTGCTTCCTGATCATGATCATCATCCTTGCGGTGCTGGCGCTGATCGTGGTCAAGGCCCTGGCCGAGAGCCCTTGGGGCATCTTCACGGTGATGGCGACCATCCCGATCGCGATGTTCATGGGCATCTACATGCGCTACATCCGCCCGGGCCGCATTGGTGAAATTTCGATCATCGGCGTGTTGTTGCTGCTCGGCTCGATCTGGCTGGGCGGGCAAATTGCCGCTGATCCGGTCTGGGCCAAGGCCTTCACGTTCACTGGGATCCAGATCACCTGGATGCTGATCGGTTACGGTTTTGTCGCGGCGGTACTGCCGGTGTGGCTGATCCTGGCGCCGCGTGACTACCTCTCAACCTTCCTGAAAATCGGCACCATCATCGCCTTGGCAATCGGCATCCTGGTCACCATGCCAGACCTGAAAATGCCGGCCCTGACCCAGTTCATCGACGGCACCGGCCCGGTGTGGAAGGGCGGCCTGTTCCCGTTCCTGTTCATCACCATCGCCTGTGGCGCGGTCTCGGGTTTCCATGCGCTGATCTCCTCGGGCACCACGCCCAAGTTGCTGGCCAATGAAAGCCACGCCCGCTACATCGGTTACGGCGGCATGTTGATGGAGTCGTTCGTCGCAATCATGGCCATGGTTGCCGCTTCGGTGATCGAGCCTGGCGTCTACTTCGCTATGAACAGCCCAGCCGCCGTAGTCGGCAGCGATGTGGTTACCGTGGCACAAACCGTCAGCAGCTGGGGTTTTGCAATTACCCCTGAGGCACTGTCGGCCGTGGCGCATGACATCGGTGAAACCACCATCCTGGCACGCGCCGGCGGTGCACCGACGTTGGCGGTGGGTATCGCGCAGATCCTGCACAGCGTACTGCCGGGTGAAAACACCATGGCGTTCTGGTACCACTTTGCGATCCTGTTCGAAGCGCTGTTCATTCTGACGGCTGTTGACGCAGGTACCCGAGCTGGTCGCTTCATGCTGCAAGACTTGCTTGGCTCCTTCGTGCCGGCGCTCAAACGCACCGAATCCTGGACCGCCAACCTGATCGCGACCGCCGGTTGCGTGGCGATGTGGGGTTATCTGCTGTACCAAGGCGTGATCGACCCACTGGGCGGTATCAACACCTTGTGGCCGCTGTTCGGTATCTCCAACCAGATGCTGGCCGGTATCGCGCTGATGCTGGCGACGGTTGTGCTGATCAAAATGAAACGCCAGCGCTACATCTGGGTGACCATGCTGCCGGCGGTATGGCTGCTGATCTGCACCACCACCGCAGGCTTCATCAAGCTGTTCGACGCCAACCCGGCGATTGGCTTCCTGTCGCTGGCCAAGAAGTACAGTGACGCGCTGGCTAACGGTCAGATCCTGGCCCCGGCCAAGAGCATCGACCAGATGCAGCACGTGATCTGGAACGCCTACACCAACGCAACGCTGACGGCGCTGTTCCTGTTCGTGGTGTTCAGCATCCTGTTCTATGCGCTCAAGGTTGGCGTCGCCGCCTGGGGCAACAAAGAGCGTACGGATAAAGAAGCCCCGTTTCAGGCAGTACCCGACGCATAACCGAGGATTGCAAACATGTTCAATGACATCAGTCGCCTCGGTAAATACCTCGGTCAGGCCGCGCGCTTGATGGTCGGCATGCCCGACTACGACACGTACGTCGAGCATATGCAAACCAAGCACCCAGACAAGCCGATGATGGACTACAAGGCGTTCTTCCGGGAACGTCAGGAGGCCCGATACGGCGGCAAGGGTGGACCCAAGTGCTGCTGACCCGTTAGTTCGGGCTGGTGGTGATCTACTGTGGGAGGGGGCTTGCCCCCGATATGGTGTGTCAGTGACAGATAAGTGCCTGACACACTGCTATCGGGGGCAAGCCCCCTCCCACATTTGTTTCAGTGTTCCTTCAAGGAGAATTTTTTGTCCTCTCCCATTCCAGTGACCGTACTCAGCGGCTTTCTCGGCGCCGGCAAGACCACCTTGCTGCGCCATCTGCTCAAGGCCGAACACGGCTTGAAAATCGCCGTGATCGAAAACGAATTCAGCGATGCCGGTATCGACACCCAGTTGTTGGGCGAAGAACCGGTGCAAGTCATGACCCTGTCCAACGGCTGCGTGTGCTGCACCATCCACACCGACCTCACCAAGGCTCTCTATCTGCTGCTTGAGCGCCTGGACAGCGGCGAGATCGCCTTCGATCGCCTGGTGATCGAGTGCACCGGCCTGGCCGATCCGGCGCCGGTGGCCCAAACCTTTTTCATCGATGAAGAACTGCGCGAGCGCTACATCCTCGACGGCATCATCACCCTGGTGGACGCGGCCCACGCCGAGCACCACCTGACGCAGACCATCGCCCAGGCCCAGATCGGTTTTGCCGATCGCCTGCTGGTGAGCAAACGTGATCTGGTGGACGACGCCACCTTCGAGGCGCTGAGTGATCGCCTCACCCGCATCAACCGCCGCGCGCCGATTCGCGTGGTCGAGCACGGCAAGATTGATTTGGCCGAACTGCTCGATGTTCGTGGTTTCAACCTCAACGCCGGCATGAGCTTGCGCCCGGTGAGCAAGGCCCCGTCCATCGACCGTATTTCCAGCCTGGTGCTGCGCACCGACCAGCCGCTGGATATCGACCGCCTCAGCGAGTTTATGAATGAGCTGTTGGAAGACCACGGCAAGCAACTGCTGCGCTACAAGGGCGTGCTGAACATTGCCGGCGAAGACCGCCGCATGGTGTTTCAGGGCGTGCTGAAGCTCTACGGGTTCGATTGGGACACCGAATGGGCCGAGGGGGAAGCGCGGGAGAGTGTGATCGTGTTTATTGCCGATGAATTGCCGGAAGACAAAATCCGCGAAGGCTTTGCCAAGGTTTACCAACCCTGACTTGTAATGCAGTCAACGGTGGGAGGGGGCTTGCTCCCGATGACGGTGGATCAGTAAACCCATATGTGACCGATACACTGCTATCGGGAGCAAGCCCCCTCCCACACTTGATCTCATTTCAAGTTGGACACCAGGCATAAAAAAGCCCGGCTTAAGAGCCGGGCTTTTTATTCAAGCAACTGCAATCAAGCGCCGTATACCGGCAGTTTTTTGCAGATGGCCTTGACCTTCTCACGGACCGCGTCGATCACGGCTTCGTTGTTCAGGTCTGCCAGGATGTCGCAGATCCAGCCGGCCAGTTCCTTGCACTCTGCTTCTTTAAAGCCACGAGTGGTCACAGCCGGGGTGCCGAAGCGCAGGCCCGAGGTGACGAACGGAGAGCGTGGGTCGTTCGGTACCGAGTTCTTGTTCACGGTGATGAAGGCTTTGCCCAGGGCAGCGTCAGCATCTTTGCCGGAAATGTCCTGCTTGATCAGCGACAGCAGGAACAGGTGGTTTTCAGTACCGCCGGACACTACGTCAAAGCCGCGCTCGATAAACACGCTGGCCATGGTCTGGGCGTTCTTGACCACTTGTTGCTGGTAGGTCTTGAACTCAGGCTGCAGTGCTTCCTTGAAGCAGATCGCTTTGGCGGCGATCACGTGCTCCAGCGGGCCACCCTGGGCGCCTGGGAATACAGCGGAGTTCAGCTTCTTCTCGATCTCGGCGTTGGCGCGAGCCAGGATCAGGCCGCCACGTGGACCGCGCAGGGTCTTGTGGGTGGTGGTGGTTACCACATCAGCGAATGGAACCGGGTTCGGGTAGACGCCCGCGGCGACCAGACCGGCCACGTGAGCCATGTCCACGAACAGGTAGGCGCCAACCTTGTCGGCGATTTCACGGAAGCGTGGGAAGTCCAGGATCTGCGAGTAGGCAGAGAAACCGGCCACGATCATTTTTGGCTTGTGTTCAACCGCCAGGCGCTCAACTTCGTCGTAGTCGATCAGGCCGTTGGCATCGATACCGTATTGAACGGCGTTGTACAGCTTGCCGGAGGAGGAAACGCTGGCGCCGTGGGTCAGGTGACCGCCGTGTGCCAGGCTCATGCCCAGAATGGTGTCGCCGCCTTGCAGCAGGGCCAGGTACACGGCGCTGTTGGCTTGGGAGCCGGCGTGTGGCTGGACGTTGGCGTAATCGGCGCCGAACAGTTCTTTTGCACGGTCGATGGCCAGTTGCTCAACCACGTCGACGTACTCGCAACCGCCGTAGTAGCGCTTGCCTGGGTAGCCTTCGGCGTACTTGTTGGTCAGAACCGAACCTTGAGCCTCCATGACCGCAGGGCTGGTGTAGTTTTCCGAAGCGATCAGCTCGATGTGCTCTTCCTGGCGCACGGCTTCTTGCTCCATGGCGGCGAAGAGATCGGCGTCGTACTTGGCAATGGTCAAATCACGGCTGAACATGGCGGTCCTCAAGGATCGGGGGCAGAAAAGGAGGGCATTCTAACCCAATGGGTTTTAGATGGCATATGAAAGGACATCAAGTCGCGGACAAGTGGGATTCACTTAGGGATGAGCGGTGTCATTGCCGGCCTAATCGGGGGTAAGTCCCCCCACATTTGAAACGCATTCCCCTGTGGGAGGGGCTTGCCCCCGATGAGGCCAGTGGCTTCACCACAAACCATCAGTCGAACATGAAGAGGGCATCATTGCTGAACTGCGCCTCGAACCGATTCGCCGGCATCGGTCGTCCGAACAGATAACCCTGCACCTCATCGCAGCCATGCTCGCGCAGGAAATCCAACTGCTCATGGGTTTCCACGCCCTCGGCGATTACCGCCAGGTTGAGGCTGTGGGCCATGGCAATAATCGCCCGGGCGATCTGCGCGTCCTGTTCGCCGGACGGCAGGCCGTCGACGAAGGTGCGGTCGATTTTCAACACATCGATGGGGAACTGCTTGAGGTAGTTGAGCGATGAATAGCCCGTGCCAAAATCGTCCACCGCAATGCTCAGGCCCAGGTTTTTCAGGCTGTCGAGGATGTGCAGGGCTTCGTTGACTTCGCGCATCAGGATACTTTCGGTCAGCTCCAGCTCCAGGCACGCCGGCGGCAGGCCTGTGTCTTTGAGGATGGTGGCAATGCGGGTGCCCAGTTGGCCGTCGGAGAACTGCCGCGCCGAGATGTTCACCGAGACTTTCGGCACGCGCACCTTGTTTTGATGCCAGGTCTTGAGCTGGCGGCAGGCTTCGCTGATCACCCAGTCGCCGACGTCCACCACCAGGCCCAACTCTTCCAGCACCGGAATAAAGTCCCCCGGCGGCACCAGCCCGCGACGCGGATGGCGCCAGCGCAGCAGGGCTTCGGCGCCGGTCAGGCGTTTGCCATCACCGCTGAACTGCGGCTGGTAATAAAGCACGAATTCGTTCTGCTCCAGGGCGTGGCGCAGGTCGCTTTCCAGCTCCAGGCGTTCCAGGGCGCTGGCGTTCATGTCGGCCTGGTAGAACTGGAAGTTGTTCTTGCCGCGTTCCTTGGCGTGATACATGGCGGTGTCGGCGTTTTTCATCAGTTGGCTCAGCTCGTTGCCGTCCTGAGGGCTGAGGGCGATGCCGATACTGGCGGTCACAAAGAACTCGCGGCCTTCCAGCACAAAGGGTTTCACCAGGCTGGCGAGGATCTGTTCGGCCACGTGAATCGCGCGGTTCAGCGCCATTTCACGGCTGACCCGTGGTTGCAGGAGCAAGGTGAATTCGTCACCGCCCATGCGCGCGACGGTGTCGTCTTCGGCCACGCAGCCGAGCAGGCGAGTGGCCATTTCCTTGAGCATGCGGTCGCCGGCGGCGTGTCCAAGGGAGTCGTTGATCGGCTTGAAGCGGTCAAGGTCGAGGAACATCAGCACCACCCACGACTTCTGCCGCTCGGCAGACTGCAACGCGGTGTGCAGGCGGTCTTGGAACAGTGTGCGGTTGGGCAGGTGGGTCAGGGCGTCGTAATACGCCAGGCGGTGAATACGCTGCTCGCTGGCCTTGCGCTCGCTGATATCACTGAAGAAGCATACGTAACTGGCGAGGTCGCCTTCGTCGTCGAACACGGCGGTGATGCCGACCCACGCCGGGTAGTGCTCGCCGTTGCGGCGCTTGAGCCAAACTTCGCCTTCCCAGGTGCTGTGCTGGTGCAACTGCTTGAGTACGTAGCGCAGGTGGGCTTCCTGCTGTTCATCCACGGTCAGCATGTTCGGCAACTGGTCGAGTACGTCCGCCACTTCGTAGCCGCTGACTCGGCTGAATGCCTCGTTGGCCTGCACGATATAGCCCGCCGGGTCAGTGATCAGGATCGCCGAGGTGGAATGCTCAAATACCGTGGCCGCCATGCGCAGGTCTTTCTCGGCGCGGCGTTGTTGGCTGATATCGCGGCCGACGCCCAGAATGCCCTCGAAGGCGCCATGCTCGTCCCACACCAGTACCAAGCGCAGTTCGATCGGCACTTTACGCCCGTCGGCGCGCAGGCAGTCAAACAGGAACAGCTGGGTCTGCACTTCATCGCGCAGCTTATTGAGCGCATCGGTGTCGCCCAGCGCACGGCTGACCTGTTCCATCAGGCTGTAAATACCCGCCAATTGCGTTGGGTTGGCGATGATCGACTGCCAGCCATTCTTGAACACCCAGTCCACTTCATACCCCAGCACCGCACTGACCGACGGGCTGATGTAGTTGAGGGCCAGTTTGCTGTCGGTGGAGCAGATCACGTCACTGATGCTTTCGGCGAGCATGCGATAGCGCTGTTCGCTGTCGCGCAGGGATTCGCTGGCTTCGATCTGGTCGGTGATGTCTTTGGCGACGCCAATGATGCGGGTGACTTGGCTCGTTTTATCACGGGCCAGGGCCTGCTCACGAATATCAAAGCGCCGCCATTGGTTATTGCGATGGCGGAAGCGCAACTGGCAGTGCAACTGCGTCGCGTAGCCGGCCTGACGCTGTTGCTGGCGCAAATCGTGGTAATACTCGGCGTCTTCAGGGTGAAGCAGGATTTCCCAGAAGTACTCGCCCATTTGCTGCAGTTCGGCCTTTACGTAGCCGAGGGTTTGCCCCAAGTGGTGGTTGCTGAAAATCATGCGCTGGCTGACCACGTCCTGCACATACAGGTGATCAGGCACGGTGCGCACCACGTCCGACCAGAAACTCTCACGCTCCACCAGCGACAGTTCGATCAGCTTGCGGCTGGTGATGTCGCTGATGCTGAGGATCACCGCCTTGAAATCGTCCTGCTGCTCCGGCAGGCGCATCACCAGCCAAAGGTATTGCTCGTTGCCGACCACATCATTGAGCTGGATCTCCAGTTCAAGCTGGCTCTGCTGGGTCAGGACCGCTTCGAGTATTTGATGGCCGATGGACGTGCTGTTGCGTGGGCAATCATCGATCAGCCGCTCCCAAGCCTTCTCGCACGAGTCCACGTTGAGCAGGCGCACCGCCACTTGGTTGATCTCGGTGATGCGCAGCTCGGCGAGCAGTTGCCTGCATTCTTCAGGTTTGTTTTGCAGCCAGGCGTGAAGGTGTTCGCGGGTCTGCAAGTGCGTCTTGGCAAAAAACGCATTCAGGCCTGACAGGTCCAGGACGCACAGGGCGACGCCGGTACCTTCGAAAATATCCTGATAACGCCGCCGGCCTTCATGCACCTGGCGCTGGCGGCGACGCATATTCAGCAGCACGATTACGGGGATCAGCGAGAAAGCCAGGCCCAACAGGCATTTGCCGATAAACGCCGGCAGCAGTTGTTCCAGCACGGCTGCGCGGTCAAACATCCCGCGCAACTGCCAGTCGCTTTTGCTCAGGGGGGTGACCAGCACGCTTTTATTCAAGTCATCCGGGGTCAGGGCACTGGACCATTGCGCCGGCATGCCACTGTCACGGCTGACGACGCGGTGGTTCAGACTGTTCTCGATGGCCCACATGGGGCGCTGGCCCTGACTGTCCTGGCGGGTCAGGTTGACCAAGTAGTTAGGTGCCAGGCGCAGCGCCCAGTACATTCTTGAGCCGCCGCTGGGCTGGTGCAGCAGCAGATAGATGATAGTGCCGTCTTCGTTATTGCTCAGGTAATACGGTTGGCCGTGGCTGCGCTGCACCAGTTCTTCCAGCCAGGCGCTGTCCTGGCTGTCGTTGGCGCTGTCACTGATCATCGCGCCGCTGGGCGCGAGCAGGGCGATACTGCGCAGCTCCGGCAGCGAGCGCTGCAGCGTGCGCGTCAGGGCCTGTTGCTGTTCAATGTCGCGCGGCGGCTCGACCATCGGTAGCAGGTTCAAGGCGATTTTTGCGCTCAGGGCCATGTTCAGGCTGATCTGCTCAGCCAGGTCGGCGCTGTAGTCGATGGTGTATTGCTGCTGGTTTTTCTGGTTTTGCTGCAGTTGGTCCAGCAGTTGCCAGAACAATAAGGCGAGCAGCATGAGGACGAGCGTCGCCAATGCGCCTTTGAGGGTGCCGTGCAGGGGCGCTCCCGGCGCTATATGAGCGGCGCGCAAGGGAGTTGGCGGCGTGACTTTGGACAAGCTGTGATCCTGCGGTTTGGCTGGACTGGCGCGCGACGTGCACTATAAGCCGGACGCCCGGAGGGCGGCTAGCATGCCTTGACTTGTGGCAAAGTGCCAGCCCTGCTTGGCTGGACTGACCAAGCGCATTGAGGTAGCTTTGCCGGTTACGCGGGGGCGTTCCAGCCCCAGATACTCAGGCTTTTTTCGCTCGCTGGCATTGATGATAGTCAACGGCCCGCGCGGCGCATGGCTTGGCACGGGCTTCGCCCGCTTAATTCATCAGTCACTGACGCTAGGTTCACCATGGCTCAATACGTCTTCACCATGCATCGGCTGGGAAAAGTTGTTCCGCCGAAGCGGGAAATCCTGAAAAATATTTCGCTGTCCTTCTTCCCCGGCGCCAAAATCGGCGTGCTCGGCCTCAACGGTTCGGGTAAGTCCACGCTGCTGAAAATCATGGCCGGCGTCGACACCGAGTTCGAAGGCGAAGCCCGCCCTATGCCGGAACTGAACATCGGTTACCTGCCGCAGGAACCAATCCTGGACCCAACCAAGACTGTGCGTGAAGTGGTCGAGGAAGCGGTCAGCGTGATCAAAAACGCCCAGGCGCGCCTGGACGAAGTCTACGCCGCCTACGCCGAGCCGGATGCCGACTTCGACAAGCTGGCCGCCGAACAGGCCAAGCTCGAAGCCATTCTGCAGGCCAGTGACGGTCATAACCTGGAACGCCAACTGGAAGTCGCCGCCGATGCGCTGCGCTTGCCGGCTTGGGATGCCAAGGTCGAATTCTTGTCCGGTGGTGAAAAGCGTCGTGTGGCCCTGTGCCGTCTGCTGCTTTCGGCCCCCGACATGCTGCTGCTCGACGAACCAACCAACCACTTGGACGCCGACTCCGTCGCCTGGCTGGAACATTTCCTTCACGATTTCCCGGGCACCGTGGTTGCGATCACGCACGACCGGTACTTCCTGGACAACGTGGCCGGCTGGATTCTTGAGCTCGACCGTGGCGCCGGTATCCCGTACGAGGGCAACTACTCCGGTTGGCTGGAAGCCAAGTCCGATCGTCTGGCCGCCGAATCCAAGCAGCAATCGGCCCATGAAAAAGCCATGAAGGAAGAACTGGAGTGGGTGCGCAAAGGCGCCAAGGCCCGCCAGTCCAAATCCAAGGCACGTCTGCAACGCTTCGAAGAAATGCAGTCCCAGGAATTCCAGAAGCGCAGCGAAACCAACGAGATCTACATCCCGGCCGGTCCGCGCCTGGGTGACAAGGTCATCGAATTCAAGAACGTTTCCAAAGGCTATGGCGACCGCGTGTTGATCGACAACCTGTCGTTCTCCATGCCAAAAGGCGCGATCGTCGGCGTTATCGGCGGTAACGGTGCGGGTAAATCCACCCTGTTCCGCATGCTGATGGGCAAGGAAACGCCGGATTCGGGCAGCATCGAGATTGGCGAAACCGTGCAACTGGCCTGTGTGGACCAGAGCCGTGATGACCTCGACGGCAGCAAGACCGTGTTCCAGCAAATCTCCGACGGCTCTGACCAGATCCGCATCGGCAACTATGAAATTCCGTCGCGCACCTATGTTGGCCGCTTCAACTTCAAGGGCGGCGATCAGCAGAAGTTCGTCAAGGACCTGTCCGGCGGTGAGCGCGGTCGCTTGCACCTGGCCCTGACCTTGAAAGAGGGCGGCAACGTGCTGCTGCTCGACGAACCGTCCAACGACCTCGACGTTGAAACCCTGCGTTCCCTGGAAGAAGCCCTGCTGGACTTCCCGGGCGCCGCCATTGTGATCTCTCACGATCGGTGGTTCCTTGACCGCGTCGCGACCCACATCCTGGCGTACGAAGACGACTCACAAGCGGTGTTCTTCGAAGGTAACTACACCGAGTACGAAGCGGACCGTAAAAAGCGTTTGGGCGAAGCTGCTGCCCAGCCGCACCGTGTACGGCACAAAAAACTGGCCTGATCCGGCTGGTTGAAAAAAGCGGGGCCCTCGGGCTCCGCTTTTTTTTGCGCTGGGGTTTTGCAGTGTTTTTGATGGCCCTATCGGGAGCAAGCCCCCTCCCACATTTGATTTGTGAACACATCCAAAATGTGGGAGGGGGCTTGCTCCCGATAGCTATTTCCCGACTAGTGCACAACCTGGTTTTGAGATCCCCTTTTAGGTGCGAAAAAACCCTGTTTCCTGTGTTTATTTATATCCAATGCACCATTTAAATTCACAAAAGCGACATTTTGCCCTGTCGCGGTGCGACATGAATTGATAAAGTCCGGCTCAATCTCCCTTAAAAACAATCAATTTGCCGAGACTTTTCATGATCGAATCCGTCGAATCCTTCCTTGCCCGCCTCAAAAAACGCGACCCAGACCAGCCAGAATTCCACCAGGCTGTAGAAGAAGTCCTACGCAGTCTGTGGCCGTTTCTTGAAGCCAATCCCCATTACCTGACCTCGGGTATTTTGGAGCGCATCTGCGAGCCGGAACGAGCGATAACGTTCCGGGTTTCGTGGGTCGATGATCACGGCAAGGTCCAGGTCAATCGCGGTTTCCGTATCCAGATGAACAGCGCCATCGGCCCCTACAAAGGTGGCCTGCGTTTCCACCCGTCGGTGAACCTGGGCGTGCTGAAATTCCTCGCCTTCGAACAGACCTTCAAGAATTCCCTGACTTCGTTGCCAATGGGCGGCGGCAAAGGCGGCTCGGACTTTGATCCAAAAGGTAAGAGCGACGCCGAAGTCATGCGTTTTTGCCAGGCATTCATGAGCGAGCTGTACCGCCATATCGGTGCGGATGTGGATGTGCCGGCTGGCGATATCGGCGTGGGTGCACGTGAGATCGGCTTCCTGTTTGGCCAGTACAAGCGCCTGAGCAACCAGTTCACCTCTGTGTTGACCGGCAAAGGCATGACCTACGGCGGCAGTCTGATCCGTCCGGAAGCGACCGGATTTGGTTGCGTGTACTTCGCCGAAGAGATGCTCAAGCGCGACGGTAAACGGGTCGAGGGCAAGCGTGTGGCGGTCTCCGGCTCAGGCAACGTCGCCCAATACGCGGCGCGTAAGGTGATGGACCTGGGCGGCAAGGTGATTTCCTTGTCTGACTCCGAAGGCACCCTGTACGCCGAAAGTGGTTTGACCGAGGAACAATGGTCGGCGCTGCTGGAGCTTAAAAACGTTCAGCGTGGGCGCATCAGCGAACTGGCCGAGCGTTTCGGCCTGGAGTTCCGCAAGGGGCAAACGCCGTGGGACCTGGCCTGCGATATCGCCCTGCCATGCGCCACCCAGAATGAACTCGGCGCCGACGCCGCCCGCACCTTGCTGCGCAACGGCTGTATTTGCGTGGCCGAAGGCGCCAACATGCCTACAACGCTTGAGGCTGTGGATATCTTTATCGAGGCGGGCATTCTGTTCGCACCGGGCAAGGCATCCAATGCCGGCGGCGTGGCGGTGAGTGGCCTGGAAATGTCGCAGAACGCCATGCGCTTGCTGTGGACCGCTGGTGAAGTGGACAGCAAGCTGCACAACATCATGCAGTCGATCCACCACGCTTGCGTGCACTACGGCGAAGAAAACGGCCGCATCAACTACGTGAAGGGCGCGAACATCGCAGGCTTCGTGAAAGTCGCCGACGCGATGCTGGCCCAAGGCATCGTCTAGGTCTCGGCTTCGATACGCAGCACTTCGATCAGCTGATCGCCAACGGGGCGCTTCCACAGCACCTCATCACCCACCTGGGCGCCCAGCAACGCGCGGCCCAGGGGTGAACCCCAGTTGATCAGGCCTGTGCTGGCGTCGGCCTGGTCTTCACCGACCAACTGGATGCGCTGTTGCTCGTCATGCTCATTGGCGAAGGTCACCCAGCTGCCAATCTGCACCTTGTCGGTGCCGGTGGCCAGCGCCACGACCTGGGCGCTCTGGACGCGTTGGTTGAAGTAGCGTAAATCCCGCTCAAGATCGGCCTGGCGCTGCTTATCGGCCTGCTCACCCTTGGCAGATTCGGCACTGTGCTCAGCGTTCAACTGTGCAACCTTGGCCTGTAACTGCGCCAACCCTTGCGCGGTCAAGTGATTGGGTTGCTCACTGACCTGACGCTCCACTGGCTGATCAGCTTGGGCGGCGGCGTTATCCTCATTTACAAAAGCTCGGCTCATGACGTTCTCCCTCTATGGAGCTTGGGCCATGTTCGCTGCGCTTTAGTTTCGATGGATGTCTGAAAGCGACCTATTGCGAGCGATAGGCCCGAGCGGCATCGCGATCCTTCTCGTGCTGCCAGGCGCGCTCACGGTCGTCCCAGTGATTGTCCTTGTAGTCGCGCAGTTCTTCGTTTTCACGCATGGCCTTGCACTGGCGAAAGCCGTCCTCCCAGCCTTCGGCGTATGTCCGGTCTTTCAGGTAGCGCGGGACATTTTTGCGAAACTCCCCGGAAATCACTCCGGCGGCCTGGCGACCGCTGCTGCAGCCATCGTCAAATCCATCGGCGAAGGCCGGTGGATAACCTCTGGCCAGCAATTCCTGATGAGTCGATTGACAACCCGCCAGCCACACCATCGCACACAGTATTACTGCATACCGCCACATTGCTTGCTCCCTGGCCGTTTAACGGCTGATAGGGGAAGTCTAGATAGGGATTTGTCGGGGAGGTGTGAAAGGGGTGTGAGAAAGGTGTGGAGCACGATGAGATCGGTCGGTGAGTGCCGAACCGGTGATGAGGAAGCTGGGCTCCCTCACCACAAAAGACTATGTGGCCTGGCTGTTCGCCAAAGCCCTGTGTTCCGCCAATTCCTGCTCAATGAATGCCGCAATCATTGCGCGATAGACCTGCTCGGTTACCTCGGGGTTTGCGCCCACGGTCTCCGATAATTCCCGCACCTTGGTGATCACCTGCTCAACCCGCTGTGGGGCTTTGACGCCATCGGTGTCTTTTTTGAAGCGTGCTGCCTGTGATACGTAGCGGCCTCGTTCGGCCAGCAGGGTGACGATTTGCTGGTCGAGGCGGTCGATGTTGTTTCGAACGTCTTCAAGGGTGGTGCAGGTAACGGCCATGTCGAGTGAACTCCTGATTGTGCGGGCAATGCTAACAAAATATGGGAGGTGGCTTGCTCCCGATAGCAGAGTGTCTGTCAGTCAATACTTAACTGAAACACTGTCATCGGGGGCAAGCCCGCTCCCACATTTTTGATTTTCGCCAGGCTTTGGTCAGTAGTGATACCACTTCACTTCAAGCATCACTTCATTCACCGGCGTCGACAGGTGGCTGTACTCGCGCTGTGCGCTCAGGCGCAGGCCCAGGTTACGGGACAGTTCCCACTGTTGGTTGAGGCTGATGCTGCGCCGCACTTCACCATTGGTGAAGAAATCGCCCTTGGCTTCCAGGCTCAAGTTGCCCAGCGGGTTTTTCCACAGCACGCCGGTGTTGAAGCCGGCTGCGGGGGAGATGGCTTCGTTGAAGTCGTTGTTGTGTTCCACGCGCACGGTGCCGAGGGCGAAGCCGAGCATGTCGTCGCGTAGTTGCCAGGTGCCGCCGGCGCCGCCGTTGACGTGGGCGACCAGGGTTTCGTCGTCGTGTTTGCCCGGCACGCGTTCCAGGCCACCGGTGACTTGCCAGGACCAGGGTTGCAGCAGGGCGTTGCGTGGGGTCAGGGAGCGGATGGTAGCCAGGTCCAGTTGCTGCAATTGCCAGTGGTTACCTTCGTACTGGCGCAGTTTCATTTGCAGGATTTCAATCTGGGCGCCGAGGGGGAAGCCTTCGGCGTTGTCGTTGAGGTCGTGGTAGGCCATGCGCAGGCCGTATTCACCGAAGGCTTTGTCGCCCCGGGTGCCGATGCCAGCTTGCCAGGTACGCGACTCATGGCCGTTTTCCGGCAGGCCGGGAGGCGTGATCTTTAGATCGGGCGCGGGGTTCTGGTTGATCGCGCGCAGCAGTTCGAAGCTGCGTTGGGAGCGTGCGGTGTCCCGTTCAAGGCCATTTGCACGGTAGCGGCCCAGGCGATAGGCGGCGTCGATGATCAGGGCCTGACGTTCGCGGGGTAACGCTTTAAAAGCAGGCTCTTGTAGTTGCTGCTGGTCATCGCTGACCTTGAGCACCCATTGCTGCTCGTCGCTGTCCAGCGGCTTTGCGCGCTCCAGCAACTCGCGCTCGCGGGACGGTCGGTAGTCGATCTTCTCGACCAGGCCCGCGTCCTTCACTGCCTTGACGGTGTCGGTAGGAATGGCGGTCAGCGGGAATTGCTCGGTCAGGCGCAGGCCGGGGCGGGCCACTTGCAGCAGTTCCAGCAGGCGATAGGAGCAGTTTTCGTCGAAGAAGAAATAGTCGAACTGGATCTGCTTGAGCTCCCACACGTGCTCAACCATGCGCTCGGTCTCGACCTGGGTGAGGTTAAGGCGATATTCCCACAGGTCGCGGTTTTCGAGGCTGCGGTACTCGGAGAGTTTTTCCTGGTAAGGCACCAGCGCGAACAGACCGGGGTAGCCGCCCATCAGGCCTTTCCAGGCGTAGAGAATGCTGTTGTCCGAGCCTTCTATATAGGCGCCGAAGTTGATCGCGTAGCTGAGCAGCGCGGTCTTGTTGCTCTGCACGTCGGCCTGGTCGATACGCAGCAGGGTGTGGCCGAACATCGAGGACGGGCTGTTGAGGTAGGCCGCCGGGAAGATCATCACCGCGCTATGGGGCGAGACGTCCTTGAACCATTGCTTGAATTCGGTGCAGTCCACGGCGGGCAGGTCAGTCAGGTGCAACTGATCCTTTAACCAGCGGGTACGTGCGGGGTAGACACATTGGGCGTGTTTTTCACCCAGGCTGGCCGGAGCATAGAGTGCTTCAACGGTGGCCTTGAGTTCGGCATCCGGGTGATGGGCACCATCGGGGGCGAGGAAAAATTTCTGCTCGCTGACATAACTGCGCCAGCCACTGATTTTGCCGGCTTCGTAATGGCCCAGCGAAAGCCAGAACGGATCGTTGGCCAATTGCTGCAAACGTTGATCATCAAGGTGCGGTGCTGCGTACAGCGGGGCGCAGGCGAAGAGTGCCATCCAGGCAAAGCGTTTGAGCATAGGGGCAACTTAAGTCGGAAATTAGAGAGACCCAAAGGGGAAGCGGGTCCAAAAATAAAACCCGCGCCTGGGGAGGCGCGGGCAGGTCGAGCTTAAGCCTGGGTAGCGTATTTCGCCAGACGGGCATCGCCTTTCAGTACAGCCAGAGTGTTATTGTGCACGTCTTCAGCGGTCACATCGGCCTTGCTGAAGATTTGCTGGAAGTGTTCGTGAGCCACTGCAGCGAAGTGTTCGCGATCTTCCGGAGCAACGCCCAGTACCACCGCGTAAGTGGTCAGTGCTTCGCCATTACCCTTGGCCATGTCTTCGGACAGCTCGTTCATCATGCCATTCATGGCAATCCAGGACTTACCGCCGTAGGTCAGCGCGCTGTTGGTGCTGCAACCGTTGGTGCCCGAGGTCATGCCGAAGGTGGCGTTACCCGAAGTACCGTTGGTGGTGGAAGCCAGGAAGTGAGCCGGAGTGCCGCGCTGGCCTTCGAACAACATGTTGCCCCAACCGCAGTTCGGGCCACCTGGTGCTTCAGCCATTGCATTGAGGGAGACGACGGTGAAGAGAGTACCGAGAAGGATCCGTTTCATAGCTTTGTTCTCTTTGTGTGCAAACCAATGGACAAGGGTTCAGGCACTTCATAGCGCCCTAGGGATCGGTTATTAGTCCAACCCGCGCAGTTTGGAGTTTAGGCACGTTCCAAGGGTTCCGTGTGTTTTTATAAAACAATCAGAGATGTCGCGATTTTTTTGTAGGACTCATTCGGTGTCTACGCTTTCACAAAGGCTCGCCTTGCCAGAGCGCGCAACGGGGAGCCAGAATGCCGTCATCTGCCCCGCCTGATGTAAGGAAGCCCGATGCCTGATCCTGTTGCTGCCAGCCTGCGTCTAGCGCCCGAAGCGCTGACTCGTCCTTTTTCCGCTGAACAGTTCAGCTTCTCGACCACCAATGATTTGGAGCCCTTTCGCGGTGTGCTTGGCCAGGAACGCGCAGTTGAAGCGTTGCAGTTCGGTGTGGCCATGCCACGCCCCGGTTACAACGTGTTTGTCATGGGCGAGCCGGGCACCGGTCGCTTCTCGTTCGTCAAACGCTACCTGAAGGCCGAAGGCAAGCGCCTGCAGACCCCGGCGGACTGGGTCTATGTGAATAATTTCGATGAACCCCGCGAACCACGCGCCCTGGAACTGCCAGGCGGTGCAGCGGCGGCGTTCATTGCCGATATCAACGGCTTGGTCGACAACCTGGTGGCCACCTTCCCGGCGGTCTTTGAGCACCCGACTTATCAACAGCGCAAAAGCGCCATCGACCGCGCGTTCAACCAGCGTTACGACAAGGCCCTCGATGTGATCGAACGCCTGGCTTTGGAAAAGGACGTGGCGCTGTACCGCGACAGTTCCAACATCGCGTTCACGCCGATGCTCGACGGTAAGGCGCTGGACGAAGCCGAGTTTTCGCAACTGCCGGAAGTAGATCGCGAGCGTTTCCACACAGATATTTCCGAGCTGGAAGAGCGCCTCAACGAGGAGTTGGCCAGCCTGCCGCAGTGGAAGCGTGAGTCCAACAACCAACTGCGCCAGTTCAACGAAGAAACCATCACCTTGGCCCTGCAACCTTTGCTTGCGCCACTGTCGGAAAAATACGCTGAGAACGCAGCTGTCTGCGGTTACTTGCAGGCGATGCAGGTGTACCTGCTGAAAACTGTGGTCGAGCAATTGGTCGACGACGCCAAGACCGACGCCCAGGCCCGCAAGCTGCTCGAAGAGCAATACTGCCCGAGCCTGGTGGTTGGGCACCCGGTCAACGGCGGCGCCCCAGTGGTGTTTGAACCGCACCCGACGTACGACAACCTGTTTGGCCGTATCGAGTACAGCACCGACCAGGGCGCGCTCTACACCACCTATCGCCAACTGCGACCGGGTGCCTTGCACCGTGCCAATGGCGGGTTCCTGATCCTCGAAGCCGAAAAAATGCTCAGCGAGCCGTTCGTGTGGGACGCCCTCAAGCGCTCCCTGCAATCGCGCAAGTTGAAGATGGAATCGCCTCTGGGCGAGCTGGGCCGTCTGGCTACCGTGACCCTCAACCCGCAAATGATTCCGTTGCAGGTCAAGGTGATCATTATCGGTTCGCGCCAGCTTTACTACGCGTTGCAGGACGCCGATCCGGACTTCCAGGAGATGTTCCGGGTGCTGGTGGATTTCGACGAAGACATCCCGATGGTCGACGAAAGCCTGGAGCAGTTCGCTCAGTTGCTCAAAACCCGGACCTCGGAAGAGGGCATGGCGCCGTTGACCTCGGACGCGGTGGCGCGGCTGGCGACTTACAGCGCGCGGCTGGCGGAGCATCAGGGCCGTTTGTCGGCGCGTATTGGTGACTTGTTTCAACTGGTGAGCGAGGCGGACTTTATCCGCCACCTGGCCGGCGATGAAATGACCGATGCCGGCCATATCGAGCGCGCCCTCAAAGCCAAGGCCACCCGTACCGGCCGCGTGTCGGCACGGATCCTGGATGACATGCTCGCCGGGGTGATCCTGATCGACACCGCCGGTGCGGCCGTGGGCAAGTGCAACGGGCTGACGGTGCTGGAAGTCGGTGACTCGGCATTCGGCGTACCGGCGCGGATTTCCGCCACGGTGTACCCGGGCGGCAGCGGCATTGTCGACATCGAACGTGAGGTTAACCTCGGTCAGCCGATTCACTCCAAGGGCGTGATGATCCTCACGGGTTACCTGGGCAGCCGTTATGCCCAGGAATTCCCACTGGCGATTTCGGCGAGCATCGCGCTGGAGCAATCCTACGGTTATGTGGACGGCGACAGTGCGTCCCTGGGCGAGGCGTGCACCTTGATCTCGGCCCTGTCGAAAACCCCGCTCAAGCAATGTTTTGCCATCACCGGTTCGATCAACCAGTTTGGTGAAGTGCAGGCGGTAGGTGGGGTCAACGAGAAGATTGAAGGCTTCTTCCGTCTCTGTGAAGCGCGCGGTTTGACCGGTGAGCAAGGGGCGATCATTCCTCAGGCCAACGTTGCTACGTTGATGCTTGATGAGAAGGTCTTGCAGGCCGTCCGTGCCGGGCAGTTCCATATCTACGCGGTGCGCCAGGCCGATGAGGCGTTGAGCCTGTTGGTGGGTGAAGACGCGGGTGAGCCGGACGCCGAGGGGCAGTTCCCGGAAGGGACCGTCAATGCGCGAGTGGTCGAGCGTTTGCGTGCGATTGCCGAGATGATCAGCGAGGAAGACTTGAAAGAGGCGGAGAAGGAGTTGGCGCAGCAGGCGCTGGCCGAAGCCAAGCCCACCTGAGTTCTGAGGCCAGGCCGGGTCAAACATGTGGGAGGGGGCTTGCTCCCGATTGCGATAGGTCAGTCATCTAAATGTCGACTGACACACTGCATCGGGAGCAAGCCCCCTTCCACATTTGGAACTGCTTGCGTCACTAAATTGACTTCCTTCTGAGGGACTAATGTCCGTTGGTCCCTACGGCCTTGGTTTGTCGGGTTTTTCTTCTATTCTCTGCTTTAGGGATATTCACAGGAGTCGCTGGATAGAAACAGCCTTGCCCCAGGCCGGGCTGAACACCGATCTGCCGAGGGTCGCCGCCATGCCGCGCAACCTTTGTCTTACCCGCCAGTGCTTTGGCCTGGTCACCCGTATCGAATGCTCCATTCGCCCTCTCGCGGGGGATAACGGGATGTGGACCTTGTTATTTGCCGCCGGAATGTCCGGTGAACAGCCGTCCACCATCAAGTCCCAAGGCCCGTTTCATGGGCCTTTTGCGGCGCAAACCATCCTGGAATCGATTGTGGATAGCCTGACCATGCACGGCTATGAAGTGGCGGGCGACCCACAGATCTGGTGCCTGCATATGCAGGCCCATCTGCGGCAGCTCAATGGCAACCATGAGCCGCTTGCGCTGTAGTGGCGGTCACTTGCTGTCGGGCTTGTCCAGCTTGACCTCGAAGCCGTACTGCACGGTGTTCAGGTCGGTGCGCTGGTAGCTTTCCAGTGCGGTTGGTCGGCCGTAGAAATAATGCACGTCAAACATCGCTGTACCGTATTCCTCGGCGCGGTGGCTCACCCCAAGGATTTCCTTGAGGTACTGGCCACTGGCGTCCTTGGCATAGAAGCGCCAGCTGTCGGCCGGGAATTCTTTCTGATCGACGATCAGCGCATTGTCCTTGAGCGACAAGCCCTTGGGCAGCTTGGCCACGTCTAACTCACCTTTCTCGATAGTCGCCAAAAACAGCGGGATTGAGCCCACCACAAACGCCGGGTTTTCCGGGAACAGGGTGAGGTCGTAGGTGAGAGTTCCACGGGCCGGATTCAGCTCGAACGCTTCGGTCGGCAGCTCGATGGGGTCGCCGCGCTCACCTTTTTCGTCCGCCGTAAAAAAGGTAATCGGCGATTCGCTGCTGTTGCGCTCTGCACCGACCAGGTCGTCATTAAAGGTGAACGGGTGGTCGAACACGATATGCGCGGCACTGGCGTCTTCGACAGACTGGCTGATGCTGACGCTGTTTTTCAGTTGTTCTTCGGTCATTGCCGAGTCTTTGAGCCAGCTGGCAGCGCTGTCGTCGTAGACGGTGACCGGCATCGGCAAGGCTTGTACGGTCTTTTCAAGGCTGTTTTTGTCGAAGCGCAACACCGGCAAGTCGAGGTCCTTGCGGGTAACGGACGCCGTGGAAAAGTCCATCACGTTGACCTGCAGGGTATCGATCAGGCCGTTGAAATACACCTTGGCGTAATGACTGCCCTGCTTATGCTCGAAAGCTTTCTGTTCATCCGTCAGTTGTTTTTCGAACCCCTCCGACCAGGCCTTCTGCTTTTGCATCTCGGCCAACTGTTTCTCGTAGAACGCCACTTGCGCGGCACTTTCGTTGATCGAACCTGAGCGTGTGAGGAATTGCCCGGTAGTGTCGCGCGCCTGCACCAGCAGAGGGTTTGGCGACTCGTCGCCGACTTGCGGCGCCAGTGGCTCGCTGTTGGTCAGCTCGATTTCGGCGTAGTTCTTCTCCAGCAGCAGCAAATTGAGGGTGATATTGCCCTCAGTGCGTTTGTGACCCACGTCCTTTTTCGACAGGTCGAACGTCAGCACCTTGCCCGGCGCGATGACTTCGACCGCGCCTTTTAGGGTGACAGGCTGGGGTTGGCTCTTGTTTTCCGTCTCGATGCCGTCGATGAAGGGGTAAGTCACCGTCAGGTCATCGGGGTTGGTCAGGTTGGAGCTGCTGGGGCTTAACTGAATGCCGGGGTCTGTCTCCGACCATTCCGGCTGGAAGGGGATGACTTTGTTGTTGCTCAAGGTGACCGACTGCCATTCCAGGCCATGGGGGAAGGGGAATTGGTCGGGCATGTTGAAACTGAACGGGAAGACCGGCTGCAAATCCGTCAGGTAGTCGGAGTGTGAAGTCTTGCGCAGTACGAACAGGCCATTGATATAGGTATCCACCAGCGCCTGGGGCGTGGGGTAGTGCTTGAGCAGGGCCAGGTTGTCTTCGCCGTACTCGGCCTCGATGGGCTTGGTGGCCAGTTTGACCCGCGCCCGTTCCAGCAATAGCAGCGAACCGCCGAGGTCGGCGACGGCGTCACGCAGTTTGGGGTCTTGGATGCTGTCGAGGGACTGTTCGAATTTGGCGGTTTTCTCTTCGAGGGTCGTCTGCTTCTGCTCGTCGCTGGGGGAGCAGCCGCTGGCCAGCAGCAATGCCGCGCACAGGCCAATGCTGGCCAAAGGGGATCGCACATCCATCATCTGAGTTTTTCCTGTCCGACGTCATCGAGCCGAGTTGAGATGGGCTCGACACTAGCAGAAAAATTCTCTTACAGATGCCGCCTGGGTCAGTTTTCTCGCGCTTACAGGTGTCTTGTAGCGGCTGGTATACTCGCCGCCATTTTTAGCCAAGCTGTGTGAGACCCCATGGAACGCTTTATCGAAAACACTATGTACGCTTCACGCTGGCTGCTGGCGCCGATCTACCTGGGGTTATCCCTGGGTTTATTGATCCTGGCGCTGAAATTCTTCCAGGAAATCATTCACGTGATTCCCAACATTTTCACAATGCTGGAAGCGGAAGTGATCCTGCTGCTGCTGTCGTTGATCGACATGGCGCTGGTGGGTGGCTTGCTGGTGATGGTGATGATTTCCGGCTACGAGAACTTCGTGTCGCAGCTGGATATCGATGAAAACAAGGAAAAGCTCAACTGGCTGGGCACCATGGACTCTTCGTCGCTGAAGATGAAAGTGGCGGCGTCCATCGTGGCGATTTCCTCGATCCACCTGCTGCGCATCTTCATGGACGCCAAGAACGTCGATCCCCAGCACCTGATGTGGTACGTGATCATCCACATGACCTTCGTGGTCTCGGCCTTTGCCATGGGCTACTTGGACAAGCTCACCAAGCACTGATGCCCTGCGTGCGCTGGCCTTACTGCTCGATGAAGTAGTAAGGCTGGCGACCGATCTTCATCTCCTTGATCACGGTGATCTTCCCGCTCAGTTGGCGGGTGTTGTCCAGCAATGCAACGTTGCCGGGCTTGGCCGTGAGAAAACTGTGTAATTCAGCTTCGGTCTGCAGGATCGGCAAGTAGGCCTGCAGATAGAACACGCTCGCCCCGGCGATGCGCTCATTGGGCTGGAACATCACCACGTTCTTACCTTCAGTTTGAAACGCCCTGGCCTGACTGATCACGGGTACGAAAGACTCGCGCTTGTCTGCTTTGGGTGCGAACCAGAACGCCGCCGTCAGGTAGCTGACCATTGCCAGGCTGAACACGCCGATGATCACAACCCGGTGGTAGCGGTACAGCGCCGGCTTGCGCACCTTGAGCCATTCCAACAGCACACCTGCATATTCTGCTGCGAGCACGGCGGCGGCTGGCGTGAGTGCCATCAGGTAAACGGTGCGCTTGCTGGACGCCAGAGTCAGCAGAGTGAACTGCGCCACCAGCCAGACACTGAAAAACAGGCGGTAGCGATCGCGCACCAGGCTTTTTCGAAAGTGCCACAGGCCCAGGTACACGAGGATATTCCAGGGCAGGAACGCTTGCGGCAGCTTCGCGAAGTAGTAGTAAAACGGCTCGTAATGCCCAGCCTCGACGAACGACCCGCTGAACCGCCCGACGCTGTTGGTCCACAACACTTCGCCCACGGCCTGCATCCCGCCGCGCTGGAACAGGAAGCCCAGCCAGATCATTAACGGCACCAACGCCAGCACGGTGAACACGCCCGGTTTGAGCCACTCGCCGATACGCAGGCGCTTGTCCATCAGGCTGATGCTGGTCAGGTACACAAAGATCACGATGCCCGGCAACGCGAGGCCCAGCACGCCTTTGCTCAGGGTGGCGATCACCATGCCGGCGGTAAACAGCATCCATGCCCACGCACTGGAACCCTCACGCCCGGGTCGCACGGCTTGGTAGAACGCCAGCAGCGCGGTGGTCACGCCCAGGCTGAGCAGTGAATCTTCACCCACGCCGCGCACATTGCCCCAGTAACTAGCCATGGTCGCGAGGATCAGCGCTGCGCAAAACGCCAGTGCCTTTGGGCGTCCGAACCTGCGCAGCATTCCATAGAGCAGCATCACGCTGAACAGACCGGCAAATGCCGAAGCCAGCCGTACCGCCCCAGGTGTGCCGCCAAACAGGCGAATCGCTCCGGCGTCCAGCCACAGGCTCAGGGGCGGCTTTTCCAGGAAGGGCTCACGAAACAGTTGCGGTACGACCCAGTCATTGTCCAAGTGCATGGCCATAGCAATGCCCGAGACACGGGCCTCGGTGGAGCCTTGCAGTTCATGGTTACCCAGGGCCAAGAAGAACAGCAGACCTGCAAGCAGGAGCAGCAGAGGAGCGGGACGCGTCATGGAGTCTGGCTACCGAGAGAAGGGGGATCGTTTGAGGGAAAGGCTCACAATCGATGAGTATAGGGAGGTGATTCTTAATATTTCATGAATGGGCGTGGGTTATGTCGCTGGGCCAGGAGGTTGACGACCCCCTGGCTTCGCGTGAGGCATTACGAGGCTTTGACTTTGAAGCGACTCAGGCCCTGTTGCATGGAGTTGGCCCGTTCCGACAGGTTCTTGGCCGCCACTGCGCATTGCTGGGAGTTTGCCTGGTTCTGCTGGGTGACTTCGTCGATCTGCTCCAGGCCGATGCTCGCCTGTTGCAGGCCGGAAGCCTGTTCGCTGGAGGCTTGGTAGATCAACGACACCAGGCTGGAAACCGTGCTGGTGCCAGTGACGATATTTCTCAACGAGTCGGCGGTGCGGCCGGCGATGATCATGCCGCGTTGCGTTTTGGTCGAGGAGTCGGCAATCAACGCGGCGGTTTGCTGGGCGGCTTCGGCGCTGCGGGCGGCGAGGCTTCTGACTTCGTCGGCGACTACCGCAAAACCACGCCCCAGTTCGCCGGCGCGTGCGGCCTCGATAGCTGCGTTCAACGCCAGCAGGTTGGTTTGAGCGGCGATGTTGTCGATGGTGGTGATAATCGCGGTGATGTCTTTGCCCGAATTGTCGATTTCCGCCATGGCCGCGATCAATTCACTCATCAACTTGTCACTTTCCCCGGCGTCGGCGCGCGAGGCTTGGGATTGCTCGTCTGCCTTCTTCGCATTGGCGGCGTTGTCGGTAGTCTGCGCTGCCATCTGGGTCATCACGGCACTGATTTCGGTGATGGACGATGCAGAATTGGACGCGCCGTCGGACAGCGACTGGCTCAACTCGGTGACCTGCGCGGAACTGCCGGTGATTTGCGTGGCGCTGGCCTGCACTTGGGAAATGAGGGTGTTCAGGTTACCGACCATTTTTTCCAACGATTTGCCGAGGGTGTCGTTGGGGGAGGACAGGCGCACTTCCAAATCCAGGTCCCCTTCGGAAATACGCTCGGCCACACGCACCTGGCGTTGCAGGCTTTCCGACATATCGTTCAAGGCAAAGGACAATTGGCCGACTTCGTCATCAGATTTCTGCACCAGCCGGCGAGAGAAATCACCCAGGCTGATATTCGCGGCCAGAGCGGCAGCTTCACGAATCGGGCCGACGATTTTCGCTGTGGCAAACCACAGCGCCAGCAATGCCAGCAAGGAGACACCTACGCCGACCGAGACCTGCCAGATGCTGCTCTTGACGCCGCGTGACTGCAGTTCCTGCTCCAGGGCCAAGGCCTGGCTCATGACCACCGCCTTGGGCAGATGGATCAAAATCGCCCACGGCTTGCCGGTGCGCCCCAGATTGATCGGCATCTGTACTTCGATTTCCTGGGAGTCCTGATTGAGCCGGCTGTCTCCCTGGCCTTTTTGCACATTCGCCAACACCTTTTCCCAAGTGCCTGGCAACAAGCCTTTCAGTGACTGGCCAATGAATTCCGGGCGTTTACTGTCAGCCACCACGAGCCCTTGATTGCTCAGGATCGACACGGAGCCTTTGCCGCCATACAGGTCTGCGGACATTTGCTCGCTGAGTTTCTGGATAAATGAGATATCGAAGTCAGCCCCGACCACGCCGTAGAACTTGCCATTGGCAGTGATAGGTACCGATAGCGTGGTCAGCCACACATTTTTGCCTTGCACCACGTAGGGAAGTGGGTCCAGCACGCTTTCTTTCTGGGTGTCCCGTGGGCCTGAGTACCAGCCGCCCTTCAACACGCCATTGGGGTGGCGGGCATCGGAGTCGTACTCAACCAGCGGTTGCACGGCGATATGGCCATCTGAACTGCGTGTCCAATAGGGAGTGAAGCGACCCGTCAACGGGTTGTTACCGCCCTCATTGATACGAAAGGCTTGGTCCTGGCCGTCCAGCGCATCCGGTTCCCAGCATGAATACGTGCCGTTGAAGTCGGGGTTGTCCTTGAGCACGCTGAGCAGCATCGTATTGATCTGCTCACGGCTGAGGGTCAGTGGGCTCTGCGCACTTTTACTCGCTCCCAGCGTATTGGCCATTGTGCGTGCCGAATCCAAGGCGTTCTGCAGTTTTGCCTGGATGGCATTGGCACGCGACTCAGCCAGGTTTTGCACTTCGCGGATAGTGGCGCTTTCAATCAGGGCTGAAACTTCAGTGCCGACATACGCTTGATTGGCGCTTGAAGAATAAAGGCCATATGAGACCAGGCTCGCACACGAGATAAACAGGCAGAGTCCGGCAGTGAAGCAAATTCGAGTCTGCAATGAGTTGAATTTCATGATATTTCCTGCCCATGCTAATAGTCGTCAACATCATCGAATGTCGACATTTCGGTACTTCTTTTGCACAAGGCACGGTGTTTTATCATTGGCTGCTTAGGCATGGACATGCTGTACAGCGCTTGGAGTTACTTAATGCTCTTTGGGCATCTCTTCGTCGAGCCATAAACGTTCGGTGTTTTTAAAACCGTAACGCTGGGGCGGTACCCGCGCGACAATTCGGTCGGGTTGTTCGGGATCACTCAGGTCTATTATTTTCGGCGTTACATAAATATTTAGAACGGGCAGAAAGAACACTTTGATTTTTGGTGTCAGTAACGACTCGGGATGTTGTTCTATCACTACACCGATACTGCCACTTTTCAATTGAACGATAGAACCGACCGGGTAAATACCCACGGACTTTAAAAACGCGCGGAATACCTCGTCATCAAAATGCCCTTCCCATGTGGACATTTGCTGGATGGCGACGGCGGGGTCCCAGCCCTGGTTGTAGGAGCGGTCCGAGGTGATTGCGTCGTAGACATCGCACACCGCAGCCATCCGAGCCACCAGACTGATCTGGTCCCCTACCAACTGATGGGGGTAGCCGGTGCCGTCGACTTTTTCGTGGTGATGCAGGCATACATCCACGACCATTTCGCACATCTGCGAGGTCGCTTGCAGGGTTTTTTCCCCTTCCAGTGGATGGGTACGCACCAACTGCAATTCGTCAGTGCTCAACCGGCCAGGCTTGTTGAGAATGGCGCCCGGTATGGCCATTTTGCCGATGTCGTGCAACAGCCCGGCCATACCGACGCGACGAATCAGTGCGGTAGAGAGGCCCAATTGATTGCCGAGGGCAATCATCAACGCACACACGGCGACTGAATGCATGTAGGTGTAGTCGTCGATGCTTTTCAGGCGTGCCAGGCTGATAAAGGCATTAGGGTGGCGGGCGATAGAGCTCGAAATGTCGTCCACCAATGCACTGATGTGCTCAAGCTCCAGGGCCCGGCCCATGCGGGCATGGCCGAACATCTCGACAACGGCGGTTTTAGCGCGACTACAGATTTCCTGTGCGGCGACTAATTCGTTTTGCATGGATGTGGGGATGGCTGGGACGGCTGGCGCAGCCGCTTGGGCCGTAGCGGCCGGTTGAGCGCCGCAGCCCAAGGCGCACGGTGCCTGCGACGGCTCACCGCCCCGCCAGAATGGCTTTGCCTCGCCATCAGGCGCCTGAAGATCGAGTTCATTGCACTTCAACATGGTATGCCCTCTGTTGATGGTCTTTTTATACGTTGTTCATCAGCCTCCTTGGCTTGAGCAGTGTCGTTTTGCCTTTCAGGTAGGGCTCACGGCCTTGATACGTGCGACTACACGACCTGCCAGGTCATCCGGGCGAAACTTCGCGAGGAAGTCATCGGCCCCGACTTTCTTGACCATGGCCTGGTTGAAACCGCCCGATAGGGACGTGTGCAGCACGATATGCAACTTGGCCATGCGTGGGTCGCTGCGGATTTCGGCGGTCAGCGTATAACCGTCCATTTCCGGCATTTCGATATCTGAAATCATCATCAGAAACTCCTCATCCGGGTTGCGCCCCTCGTCAAGCATGGCCCGAAGGTAATCCAGCGCCTGGCGACCATCGTTCAAGGCGACGACCTCGACACCCACTGTCTCCAGGCAGCGGGTCACCTGTTTACGCGCAACCATCGAGTCATCCACGGTCAGCACTCGCAGGTGTCGAGCCTGTTGATTGACCGCGTCATCCACCACACCAATCGAAATTTCCTCGGACGAGGGCGAGATTTCCGTCAGCACCTTTTCTACATCGATGATTTCAACCAGACGATCATCGGTACGGGTAACCGCTGTCAGGTAATTGTTGTCACCGCTGCCCTTGGGAGGCGGATGAATGTCTTCCCAGTTCAAGTTAACGATGTGTTCAACTGCATACACCAAGAAACCTTGAACTCGGTTGTTGTACTCCGTAAGTATGATAAAGGCGCTTTCTTTATCCGTGATGCCAGGCAGCCCGGTAGCCATTGCAAGGTCTAGAATGGGGATGCAAGCACCACGGATATTCGCAACGCCACAAATGTTGTTATTAGACTTTGGTAGTAGAGATAGCTTGGGGCAGCGAATAACTTCTCTGACTTTAAAGACGTTAATGCCATACAGCTGTTGGTCGTTAAAGCGGAATAGCAATAATTCCAGTCTGTTCTGACCGACCAGTTGTGTACGGCTGTTAACGGATGCCATTACACCTGCCATACACACCCCTTTGATTCTGGTTGGAACAGCGTTGATGTCGTAATGACATTATCATATGTAGGGGAATGTAAAATATATGTGAAAGCGAAATACATTTTAGGTTAATCGTTAAAGCGATAGCCAAGCGGATGATGAGCTACTCAAGTGGATGTTTGAAATTAGTTAGTTGGCTAACTTGCTAGTTTAAGTGTTGAGAATGATTAAGATTAGAAGCCAGGATGCAGCAAAGTTACGGCGCCTTATGCGTTCCACGTCCAGCTTTCGGCTGGCGGCGTGTGGCGGTGAGTACTGTCGAGTTCGAAGGGCTGGCTGGTGGTCATGGTGTTTAGTGAGGGGAGGGGGGAATGGGGATTAAGGGGATAGGGGAGATTTTTTCATGGCGCAACCTCCTTGATTGATGGAGTCGCCATGCATCGCTCCTAAACGAAAGAAGTGGCGACCGTACGCGGGTTGCCAGACCAATAATCAACGAGCCCGGCGAATCCGAAAATGCCCCACGCACAGCGGCCACAAGGCGTATTTTCCAACACCTCCATTGCGTGGAAAGGTCTACCGGCCAGCCCTTTCTTCTCTTAGACAGTCACCCGGTGGTGACTCAGCCCCAGTGCATAGGCAGCGCGTAAATATTGTCAGGGGGCATCACTTGTTGGCTCGGTTGACGGAAGTGACGTCACGGATGGTTCGTCCGCCTATTTCCGAAACGGCTGCGATGCAGTAAGTCGGAGCGGGAGGTAACTGACGGGTGAGATTTAGACCGGGATCCATTAAGAAGGCCGCGCAGCCCTCACTCTCATACCAACTGCAAGGCGTTTGTCCGGTACGGTATGGATGATGAGCGAACCGGTCGCTTTCTATTTACTCGGGGGTACAAAACGACGGCATATTGACTGACGTTCTTATCCGTCAGGTCGCCGGGGATGTCTTCCGAGGCTTCGAGCCACAACGCCGGGACCACGTCACCGTTGGTGCTTCATACGAAATCATATTCACGGGTCCAATCGAAGGTGATTTGGGGGGCTGGCACCGTTTTGTATGGGCCAAAGAGCCAGTTCAGAGAGAACGTTGCTTTGGGACGGGTATGGCACCGTCTGATAGGCGTAAAAGATCTACGGGTTTGTGGAGTTGTTGTGGAGGGTTAACGGGGGAAAGGCGTAGCTGTGTTCACCGGTACCCGTATGGATCGAATGATCTGTGGGAAATTGAACGCTGCAGCTTGCGGAGTGGGTATTGGGTGGGTGTCGCAAGTGCTGTAATGCTTGAGCTCAGTGGATTTCAGGCACAAAAAAAGACGTCCGTGGACGTCTTTAGATGATGAAGTGGTGGAGCCGGGGGGATTTGAACCCCCGTCCGCCAGTACTCCGCTGTCGGTACTACATGCTTAGCCGTGTCTATTAAGTTAACCCTCAGCGACCCGACTGGCAGGGTGCTTTGGGCGAGTTGTGTAAGTTTTAGCCGCTTCGTCCACAACGTACTGCACGGCGATTCTGTTCTATATGACAATCACTTTGGGTTTACAGACATCCCCTGGTGATTGCTGGACCCGAAGGTACCAGAAGCTCAGGTCTAAGGCTGCTTACGCAGCGATAGCGAATTCCTGGCCGTAGTTTTCGTCATTGGCAACTATAAGTAGTTGCAACAGTGGATTTACGAGTTCTGTTACCAACTCGGCATGCACCTAAAGTTTCGCGACCGGCGTCGAATCCTAAACGGCCCCGTGCTTGTAACTCGTTGTTTCATAGTGAGTGACAAGCCTGTGCAGTGTACGCCATACGGTCACCGAAGGCCAACCCGAAGGTTGGCCTTACTGCTTACTTGCCGCCTTTGTTGCTGTTTTGCAGGTCTTGCAGGGTTTTGCTGGTGACTTCGATGCACTGCTTATCATCGCCAGATGCGTGAAATGCCTTGGCTTGGGAGACAACCGTGTCTATTTCCCCACTCTTGCCGGTGGTGTCGGTGGCGAGTGTCGCTTTGGCGTTGTTAATTTTGTCTATATTGATCTGGCACAGGTCTTTTTCACTGTCGGCCGCGAAGACCGGGGACGCCAGCATCGCAGCGGTAACGAACAAGCCAGCAAGAGCGGAACGCTTCATAGGGTATCTCCTTGCGCAAAGGGCTCGACGCTGCTGGCCTTCAAGCGCTGCCAGCGACATCACTGATTGGCCTCGTTCGTCGAGGCCTATTCAAGTGACTACGCTGGCGTGCAGGGGTTCTGTTTTTTTGCAGGATTATTGGGCGCGGGCCTCGGTTACTCGGTCCACGAGGTACACCAGCCCGTGATAATCAATGCCGCCATGCTGGCTCAAGCCGATTTCGCAGGTGCGGCTGGTGGAGATGCCTTCGCTGCAATATTGCACGGCATCCTTGAGGGTGCGCAGTGAGTGGGCATTGAGTTCTGGCGTGGTGAAGCCTTTGTCGCCGGCAAACCCGCAGCAGTGGATGCCTTCTGGAATCACGACGGTTTTGGCGCAGCGACGGGCTAGGTCGATCAGCGCCTGGCTTTCTCCCAGGTGTTGGGTACTGCAGGTGACGTGTACGGCGATCGGTGCTTCCTGCGGCATGAAATCAAGGCGGTCCATCAGGTGCGTGCGGATAAAGCGTACTGGGTCGTAGAGGTCCAGGCGGGTTTCGCCCAGGTCTTGCACCAGACGTAGGGTGCACGGGCTGGTGTCGCAATAGATCGGATCGAGGCCGCCGCGGCTGGCGTGGAGCAGGGCGCCGATCAACTCCTGGCGCTTGTGCTCTGCCTGTTCGGCATAGCCTTTGGACGCGAACGGCTGGCCGCAGCACAGGCTGTCTTGGTTGTCGGGAAAGACGACCTGGTAGCCAGCCTTTTCCAGCAGGCCCCGGGTTTTGTCGTACAGCGACATCTGCTCTTTATCGCCGAACGCCGGGCCCATGGCGCGTGAGACGCACGCCGCCAGGTAGACCACTCGAGGCCGCTCATCCGTCACAGCCGGGCTGAAACGAATCGCCTTTTCCGGCTGTGGCATAGCGCTGCTCCACTGCGGAATTTGTCCCTTGGACAGCTTGGTCACGGTGGCAGACAGCTTCGCCAGGCGAGGAGCGCCGAGCAGCATGCGAGCACCATTGGCGACATGCAGGGTAAAGCGCGCACCGCGCAGTGCGGTGGCGAAATGGGTGGCAAGCCATTCGGCTGTTTTCGTACGGTCGGCGTCACGACTGCGCAGCTTTTTCACCAAGTCGCCGGTATTGATTCCCACAGGGCAGCGCTGGGCGCATAGCCCGGTGGCTGCGCAGGTGTCGATGCCTTGGTAGTGGTAGGCGGCTTCCAGTTCGGTGGTGTCGACGCCGGCGCGTTTCTTCGCCTGAATGTCGCGCCAGATCACGATGCGCTGGCGTGGGCTCAACGTCAGGCCTTTTGAGGGGCACACAGGCTCGCAGAAGCCGCACTCGATGCACTTATCCACAAGCTCGTCGGCTGCAGGCAGTGGTTTGAGGTGCTTGAGGTGAATCTGCGGGTCGTTGCTGAGCACTACGTCGGGGTTGAGAATGCCGTTGGGGTCGAGCAGGCGCTTGAGCTGCCACATCAGTTGGTAGGCATCGCTGCCCCATTCCAACTCGACGAATGGCGCCATATTGCGTCCGGTACCGTGCTCGGCTTTCAGTGACCCGCCGAACTCGACGGCCACCAGTTGCGCCACGTCATCCATGAACGCTTGGTAGCGTGTGACTTCTTCGGCGCTGTTGAAGCCTTGGGTGAACACAAAGTGCAGATTGCCTTCCAGGGCGTGTCCGAAAAGGATGGCTTCGTCGTAGTGATGTTTGTCGAACAGTTCGATCAGACGGTTTACGCCGATGGCGAGTTGCTCGACGGGAAAGGTTACGTCTTCGATGATCACCGTGGTGCCGGTTTTGCGCACAGCGCCGACGGCAGGAAAGGTGTCCTTGCGAATCGCCCAGAGTCGGGCGTTTTCTACAGGGTCTTCGGTGAAATCGACCTGTTTCTCGACGGGGAAAACGGCCAGGGACGCCATGATCAGCGCCATTTGCTCATGCAGCAAAGAAGGTGATGCCGCGCGGGATTCGATGAGCAGCGCGCAGGCATTTTCCGACAGGTGTTGTACGAAGGCGGGCATGCCGGGTTTGTTCTGGACCGAACGCATGCTACGTCGATCCAGCAGCTCTACGGCTGAGACCGGCTGGGTTTTCAACACGGTTACTGCGTTGCAGCACGTCTCCACATTGGGGAACACAATCAATGCCGAGGCTTTGTTGGGATGATCGATCACGGTGTCGTAGGTCACTGCGCTTATAAAGCCCAGCGTCCCCTCGGAGCCGACCAGCAGATGGCTAAGAATATCCAGTGGTTCATCGAAATCCACCAGGGCATTGAGTGACAGTCCTGTGGTGTTTTTCAGACGATATTTGTGGCGGATTTTCGCGGCGAGTTCGGCGTTTGCCCGCGTCTCGCGACCCAGTGTCGCCAGGCGTTCAAGCAGCGCGCCGTGCCGCTCACGAAAGGCGCTGACGCTGGCCGCATCTTCGGTGTCCAGGCAACTGCCGTCGGCCAGCACCAGACGAATGCCAGCCAAGGTGTGATAGGTATTTTGCGCGGTGCCGCAGCACATGCCGCTGGCATTGTTGGCGACGATTCCGCCGATCTTGCAGGCATTGATCGATGCGGGATCCGGGCCGATCTTGCGCCCGAACGGCGCCAGCCAGGCGTTGGCCTGGGCACCGATTACGCCGGGTTGCAGGCGGATCTGAGTCCCGTGCCCGCGAATCTCGCGGCCGTTCCAATTGTCTCCCAACACGATCAGTACGGAGTCGCTGATCGCTTGACCGGACAAACTGGTGCCGGCCGCGCGGAAGGTCACCGGCACGCGCTCACGCTGGGCCAGTTGCAGCAGAGCTACCACTTCACCTTCCGACTCCACGCGGATCACTAGTTGTGGGACCAATCTGTAAAAACTGGCGTCGGTGCCGAATGCGAGGGTGGAAAGTGGATCGTCGAAACGCCGATCTTTTGGGATCAGCTGTGCGACGTCAGCTAAGAAAGCGGCAGGCAGACTCATGGGGCCTCCAGGATCAGCACCCCCAGGGCGCCGTATTGACACGAATGCGCAATGCCGACGCCGAGGTTACCGCCCGGCGTCGGCTATTACCCTATTGCTTGTGGCTTTAGTGCACCAGCATGCCGGTAAACCAGTAGGCCTGAGCCAGCGTGATCAGCCCGACGATTGTGGCGAAGAAGAGGCTGTGCTTGAGGGTGAAGCGGAACAGATCGGATTCCTTGCCCACCAGGCCGGTTGCGGCGCAGGCCACTGCGATCGATTGCGGCGAGATCATTTTGCCGGTGACGCCGCCGCTGGTGTTCGCGGCTACCAATAGGGTGTCGTTGACGCCGATCTGGTGCGCTGTAGTGGCTTGCAGCGAGCTGAACAGGGCGTTGGACGAAGTGTCGGAGCCCGTCAGGAAAACGCCCAGCCAGCCAAGGAACGGCGAGAAGAACGGGAAGGCTGCACCGGTACCAGCCAATACCAGCGCCATGGTCGACGACATGCCGGAGTAGTTGGTGACGAAGGCAAAGGCCAACACCATGCCGATCGACAAGATTGGCCAGCGCAGTTCGTAGAACGTCTCTTTTAAAGTGGTAAGACCAATCTTGATGTTGATCTTCAGTACTAGCATCGAAATCAGTGCGGAGAAGAAAATCGCTGTACCAGTGGCTGAAATTGGGTCCAGCTTGAATACCGCTGGAATGGCAGTCGGGTTGGTCACGATGGGTGCGACCTTGACCACCAGTTGGTCCAGGTGTGGGATCGCGAAGTTGAATACCCAGCTGTACATAGAGCCGCCGGCGGCGAACATCGCCTTGAACGGTTTGAGCGTCCAGATAGTGACCAGCACGGTGAGGATCAGGAATGGCGACCAAGCCTTGAAGATCTGCCCCAGGCTATAAGGCGAGGCGACGGTGCTGCGTGGCAAGCCGAAGCCGCCAACGCTGGCGGTAATGGCTACGCCGGAGGTTGCGCCCGCAATCTGCGCGCCTGCGGTGCGCTTGGGCTGCCAGACTTTCAGGAACAGGGTCAGGGAAATCAGGCTGGCCAAAGCCGAGGTGATGTCCGGCAGTTCCGGGCCGATGAAGTTGGACGTGAAGTATTGAGTGATGGCAAAGCTCAAGCCAGCGACCAGCGCAGCCGGCCAGGTTTCGCGCACACCGCGCAGGCCATCCATCATAAATACCAGCCAGAACGGCACGAACAGCGACAACAGGGGCAGCTGGCGTCCGGTCATGGCGCCGATCTTGAAGGCATCGATACCGGTCACTTGCCCGGCAACAATGATCGGAATCCCCAGGGCGCCAAAGGCAACGGGCGCGGTGTTGGCAATCAGGCACAAGCCGGCTGCGTACAGCGGGTTGAACCCCAGACCTACCAGCAATGCGGCGGTAATTGCCACGGGGGCACCGAAACCGGCAGCGCCCTCCAGGAAGGCGCCAAAGCAGAAACCGATCAGCAGCACCTGTAAGCGTTGGTCATCGGTGATCGACAGCACCGAGCTGCGGATGATCTCGAACTGGCCACTCTTGACCGTTAGTTTGTAGAGAAACACCGCCGCGACAATGATCCAGGCAATAGGCCAAAGACCGTAGGCGAAGCCGTAGCCAGCAGCGGCCAGCGCCATATCTACTGGCATCTGAAAGGCAAAGATTGCCACCAGTATCGACAGCGCCAACGTGATGCTGCCGGCCACGTGGCCTTTGAGGCGAAACACGGCCAGGGCCAGGAAGAAAAATACGATCGGAATAACGGCGGCCAATGCGGACAGGCCGAGGCTGCCGAGCGGGCTGTAAAGCTGTTGCCAGGTTTGCATATGGGGTGGCCCCTAATTGTTGTTGGTCAGGCACTTTTTAGTCGATCTGGATAATTGGTATTACCAATTCGCAATCGCTGGAGGGTAGGTTAAAAGCCTTCAGGGGATGTGTCAATTTGCCGCTCGCGAAACTTTGGTCGTGGGTCATTGGGTAAGACCATCTGATCGGTTGAATCGAAGCTGTTCTGATAGGTGCTGGAAGGGCGGCGATAGGCCAGAATAGAGGGCCCGGCGAGTGGTCGGGATGGTGGAGAGTGAGTTATGGGGTTTGATCAGGTGCGTCAGCGCCGTTTGTCTGACGATATTGTCGAGCAGCTTGAGGGGATGATCCTTGAGGGCACGCTGAAGTCGGGTGAGCGCTTGCCGGCTGAGCGCGCTTTGGCTGAGCGGTTTGGCGTGTCGCGTCCGTCGCTGCGGGAGGCCATTCAGAAACTGGCGGCCAAGGGGTTGTTGGTGAGTCGGCAGGGCGGAGGCAATTATGTTGCCGAGTCACTGGGCTCGACGTTCAGTGATCCGTTGCTACACCTGTTGGAAAACAACCCCGAGGCGCAGCGCGACCTGCTGGAGTTCCGCCAGACCCTCGAAGCATCCTGTGCTTATTACGCTGCGTTGCGTGCCACCGAGGTCGATCGCGAGCGGCTGACCGCTGCATTCGAGGCGCTGCAGGATTGCTATGGCCGCGTTGATGAAGTGAGTCGGGTCGAGGAGGGTGCTGCGGATGCAAGATTTCATCTGGCCATTGCGGAGGCCAGTCATAACGCCGTGTTGCTGCACACCATTCGCGGCCTGTTCGACCTGCTCAAGCGTAACGTGGTGACCAATATTGGCGGCATGTATCAGCAGCGTACGGAAACTCGCGACATGCTGATCAGTCAGCATCGGGAGTTGTACCTGGCAATTATTGAGGGGCGGGCAGAGCAGGCGCGAGAAGTCTCAACGCGTCATTTGGAATACGTGCAGGAAGTGTTGGCGGAAGTGCGTCAGGAGGTTCAGCGCGTGGCGCGAGCGGAGCGTCGTAAAGGGATGTAGCCGGGGGATTTATTCCGAGGCTACATCGTCACAAGGGTTACTCTTCCTTGCCCTTGTTGCGCACAGCGCGATGCAGTTCCCGGTTGGAATCGCGTTCGCGCTCGGTATCACGCTTGTCGTATTCCTTCTTGCCCTTGCCCAGTGCGATCTCGCACTTGACCAGATGCTTGCTCCAGTACCAGGACAGGCAGATGCAGGCGTAGCCTTTCTGCTGCACGGCAGCGGCGAGCTTTTCCAGTTCGCGTGCGTTGAGCAATAGTTTGCGCGTGCGCACCGGGTCGGCAATTACGTGGGTGCTCGCAGTGGTCAACGGGGTGATATGACTGCCCAGCAGCCATGCCTCGCCATCCTTGAGCAATACGTAGCTGTCGACCAGTTGCAGCTTGCTGGCGCGCAGACTCTTTACTTCCCAGCCGGCCAGGACCAGACCAGCTTCGAACCGATGTTCGATGAAGTAATCGTGTCGCGCCTTTTTATTTTGCGCGATGGTCCCTGTGGGGTGTTTCTTTTGTTTAGCCATAGGGGCGGCATTATAGGGAGTTGCGAGCGTGTCGGCTACGGTCAACCTACGTGCTTGAGCGTGTTGGTCGAATCCCGGACAATGCTGGCAGTTCTTTGCTTTTTTTCTCTCGCGGAACGAGCTGTTCTTTCGCGATGTTTGCCGCTCAGCTGTGGAAATAACGCGCACATGACGACGCATATTCAACGTTCGGCCCTGCTGCCCTATCCGGCGCAGGCGCTCTATGACCTGGTCAACGACGTGGCGCGTTACCCGGAATTCCTGCCTTGGTGTTCAACGGCTGAGGTGCTTGAAAGCACTGATGAGCACATGGTCGCCAGTGTCGGTGTGGCGAAAGGTGGGCTGGGCCAGCACTTTGTCACGCGCAATGTGTTGGTGCCGGGCAAGTCCATTGAAATGAATCTGCAGGAAGGCCCTTTTACCCAGTTACACGGTATCTGGGTATTCAAGGCGCTGACCGACAAGGCCTGCAAGATCAGCTTGGACCTGTCGTTTGATTACGCTGGCCCGCTTGTGCGGGCGACATTGGGGCCATTGTTCAATCAGGCGGCCAATACGCTGGTAGATGCGTTCTGTCAGCGGGCCAAGCAACTGCATGGTTGAGATTGAGGTGGTATACGCTGCCCTAGATCAGCAGGTCTTGCTGGCGGTAACGGTGGCTTCGGGTACCAGTCTGCGAGGGGCGGTACAGGCGTCAGGAATTGCAGTGCGGTTTCCCGAGTTGGATCTGGCTGATTGTCCTTTGGGGATATTCGGTAAGGTTGTCGCCGACGCTGAAGCGCGCGTTGTGCAATCGGGTGATCGCATTGAGATCTATCGACCTTTGCTCGTCGACCCTAAAGAGGTGCGAAGGCTGCGTGCCGCCAAGGCGGCGTTGATCAAGCAGCAGAACTCATAAGATTGCTAATCATCAGGCAACAAAAAGCCCGGCGTGCCGGGTTTTTTTGTAGGTGCCGCAATGTTACTGCGGGCTGGTGTCCAGCGGCTGAGGCGTCGGTACCGGAACGGTTTCCACTCCGTCGACGTCCTTCTGAATCTTGTCGAGCAACGAGCCTGGCTTCGCTGGCACTTCGGATTTCGGCTTCTCGCTTTCCTGCGCAGGTGCAGTCACGTTGGTGCCATTGTCTTTGCCGAGCAGGGCTTCATCTCGGCTTACGCCAGGCATGAAGTCACCGGACAGGCTGACAAGCTGGTCATTGCCATTGAAAATGACGCTGACACGTTCCTGTTGGCGTTCACCGCCACCAGGCTGCAGGCTGTAGAGATAATCCCAGCGATCGGCGTGGAAAGTGTCAGTCAGCAGGGGGTTGCCCATAATAAACCGTACTTGCCGTCGGGTCATTCCCGGGCGTAACTGGTCTATCATGTCCTGCGTGACGACATTGCCCTGCTGGATGTCGATTTTGTAAACCCCGGGGAATGAACAACCGGCGAGTGCGAGCAGTCCCACAAAGGTGAAACTGGTTAGCAAGAGCTTGGTGTTTTGCATCGGTGGGCGACTTCCACTATCTTGGCTGGGACAACGTAAACGCCGATCATACCCGTATTAAGAGAAGCTGCGAAGCAGCATCCGCGAGAAAGCTAACCATGGTTGAAAATAGCGAACTACGCAAAGCCGGTCTTAAAGTGACTCTGCCACGAGTCAAGATTCTACAAATGCTCGATTCTGCTGAGCAGCGCCACATGAGTGCCGAGGATGTTTACAAGGCGCTGATGGAGTCTAACGAGGACGTCGGCCTGGCCACGGTTTACCGTGTACTGACCCAGTTTGAAGCCGCAGGGCTGGTGGTTCGTCATAATTTCGACGGCGGTCATGCAGTGTTCGAATTGGCCGACGGTGGTCATCATGACCATATGGTTGACCTGGATACCAATGAGGTTATCGAGTTCACTAGCCCAGAGATCGAAGCGCTGCAGCATAAGATTGCTGAGGAGCATGGCTTCGATTTGGTTGACCACAATCTCGTGTTGTACATCCGTAAGAAAAAGTAAAAATCGATGCAGATTTGCTCTGCAAAACGATTGAAGGCGACCCTAGGGTCGCCTTCGTGCTTTCTATATAAGGAAAAGTTTGGGTCAGGCCTTGGTGGTTACGACCATCTTCTTAGCGTGTGCTAAAGACTCTTTAGTCAGGTCGATACCCCCGAGCATTCGGGCCACTTCTTCAACGCGTTCCGACTTGCTCAGCTTAGATACTGCCGTGTGCGTCGCATCGCTTCCTCTTACCTTGTGCACAAATAAGTGTTGATGCCCCTGGGCTGCCACTTGTGGCAAGTGAGTGACCGTCAGTACCTGCCCTCGATCTCCCAGGCGACGCAGCAACTGGCCAACAATCTCCGCGGTCGGGCCGCCGATCCCTACGTCGACTTCATCGAACACCAGCGTCGGCACCCGGGATGTTTGCGCAGTAATCACCTGGATGGCCAGGCTGATACGCGACAGCTCGCCACCGGACGCCACTTTTGCAAGCGCCTTGAGCGGCTGCCCTGGGTTGGCGCTGACCAATAGCTCAACCTGCTCCAGGCCGTGTGGCTGCAACTCAGTAGTGGTGTTGGCGCGCAATTCAATGGTGAAGCGCCCGCCCGGCATCCCCAGGCGCTGGATTTCCTGCTCAACGGCATCTGCCAGACTGCTCGCGGCCTGTTGGCGCAGCTCGCTCAGTTCGCGGGCCTTTTCCTGGTAATGGCGGGCAAAAGAGCCGAGCTCTTCGCCTAGTCGCTCGATGGATTCGTCATTCGCGTTCAGCGTCTCGATTTCATCCAGCAGCTTTTGCTGCATGGTTGCTACTTCAGTGGGTTGGATTCGATGTTTGCGCGCCAGGGTGTAGATGGTGTCGAGGCGCTCTTCTATTTCCTGCAGGCGCGCCGGGTCGGCGTCGAAATGATCCAGGAAGCGGTTGAGCTCGCCCACGGCTTCTTCTACTTGGATTTGCGCACTGGTCAGTAGGGTTGTGGCTTCACTCAATGAGCCCGAAGCGCTGTTAACGCTGGACAATCTGTTTAGGCTCGCCGTGAGCGCATTGAGCACGTTGCCGGAGTCGCTCTCGCTGCACTGCTCAACCACTTGGCGGCAGATACCCAGCAGGGTTTCGGCGTTGGTGAGGTTCTTGTGTTCCTGCTCCAGTTGTTCGAGCTCAGTTTCTCCAAGACCCAGGCTTTCCAGTTCTTCAAGTTGATAGCTGAGCAGTTGGTGGCGAGCGCGCTGCTCGTCGCCGGAGTTGGACAGTCGTTCCAGCTCCTGGCGAGTCTGGCGCCAGTGCTGGGCAGCCAGTTGTACTTGCCGGGCAAGGTCGGTGGCGCCGGCGTATTCGTCGAGCAGGCGGCGGTGGGTATCGGTTTTGAGCAGGGACTGGTGCTCATGCTGGCTATGAATGTCTATCAGCAGTTCACCCAGGGCTTTCAGGTCGCCGAGGGGGCAGGGCGTTCCATTGATATAGCCGCGCGAGCGTCCTTCGGCAGTGATGACGCGGCGCAGGATACATGGGCCGTCATTATTGAGGTCGCGCTCGGCTAGCCAGACTTCGGCTTCGGGGATATCGGCGAGGTCGAAGGTGGCCAGGATGTCGGCCTTGTCCGCCCCTGGGCGCACTACGCCACTATCGGCTCGATCGCCCAGGGTCAGGCCCAATGCGTCGAGCATGATCGATTTGCCGGCGCCGGTTTCGCCTGTGATTACGCTCATCCCGCGATCCAGTTCGAGATCCAGATGTTCAACGATGGCGTAGTTATGTACGGACAGGTGCACGAGCATGAAGGCCGCTCCCAGGCTTTAGGTCTGGTTATTTATACAGTGTTTTGTTTGGGGCTGACAATCCTGATGCTTAGCTCGATTTGCTCGGTCCGGCAGGTTTTTTAGCGCAAAGAAGAATGTTGGTGCGGGAATTGATCTATGGCAAGCGAAAGACTTTTGGTAACGCCTGCGCCCTTGAACCTTGAAATTGTGGCCCCATATACCGGAGCAGAAGCGCGAGTTGAGTTCGCGCATGATTTTGAAAGGAGAAATCTATGGCTGACGAACAGACGCAGGATACGCAAACTCCAGACGCCAATTCGGCTGCCGGTGATGAACTGGCAACTCGTGTGCAAGTGCTCGAAGAGCAGTTGGCCGCTGCGCAGGATCAGTCGTTGCGTGTTGCCGCCGATCTGCAGAACGTCCGCCGCCGTGCCGAGCAGGATGTAGAAAAAGCTCACAAGTTCGCGCTGGAAAAATTCGCCAATGACTTGCTGCCGATCATCGACAGCCTGGAGCGTGGTCTTGAATTGTCTAATCCGGATGACGAAAACATCCGCCCGATGCGCGAAGGTATTGAGCTGACCTTGAAAATGTTTCAGGACACTCTGAAGCGTTATCAGCTTGAAGCCATCGATCCGCAAGGCGGCGAACCGTTCAATGCTGAGCATCACCAGGCTATGGCCATGCAGGAAAGCCATGATCTGGAACCTAATAGTGTGTTGAAAGTGTTCCAGAAGGGTTATCAGCTCAACGGCCGTCTGCTGCGTCCGGCAATGGTAGTGGTGAGCAAGGCTCCTGCACCGGTTGCACCTTCTATTGATGAGCAGGCTTGAAATCCGCCGCAAGGCCCCCATCTATAAGTCAAGCGTTTAAGTGCTACCGCAGTTAGCCACCACTGCTGCGGCAACCAAATTCAAGTTTCGGGAGAGTAAATCATGGGCAAAATTATCGGTATTGACCTGGGGACCACCAACTCCTGCGTCTCCGTGCTGGAAAACGGCGTAGCAAAAGTAATCGAAAACGCCGAAGGCGCGCGTACCACGCCGTCGATCATTGCTTACGCCAACGACGGTGAAATCCTGGTTGGTCAGTCGGCCAAGCGTCAGGCAGTGACTAACCCGCATAACACGCTGTACGCGGTAAAGCGTCTGATTGGTCGTAAGTTCGACGAAGAAGTCGTACAGAAAGACATCAAGATGGTTCCGTACAAAATCGCCAAGGCTGACAACGGTGACGCCTGGGTTGAAGTAAACGGCCAGAAAATGTCGCCGCCACAGATCTCGGCTGAAATCTTGAAAAAGATGAAGAAGACTGCCGAAGATTACTTGGGTGAGACAGTGACTGAAGCGGTGATCACTGTTCCGGCCTACTTCAACGACAGCCAGCGCCAGGCGACCAAAGACGCCGGCCGCATCGCGGGTCTGGACGTAAAACGTATCATCAACGAACCAACCGCAGCTGCTCTGGCTTACGGTATGGACAAGGCCAAGGGCGACCACACTGTGATCGTTTATGACCTGGGTGGCGGTACCTTTGACGTCTCCGTGATCGAAATTGCTGAAGTGGACGGCGAACACCAGTTCGAAGTGTTGGCTACTAACGGCGACACTTTCCTGGGTGGTGAGGACTTTGACATTCGTCTGATCGACTACCTCGTTGACGAATTCAAGAAAGAAAGCGGCATGAACCTCAAAGGTGACCCGCTGGCGATGCAGCGCCTTAAAGAAGCCGCTGAAAAAGCCAAAATTGAGCTGTCTTCCGCTCAGTCGACCGACGTTAACCTGCCGTACATCACGGCAGACGCTACCGGTCCTAAGCACTTGAACGTGAAGATCTCTCGCGCCAAGTTGGAAGCGCTGGTTGAAGACCTGGTTCAGCGCACTATCGAGCCTTGCCGCATCGCGCTGAAGGACTCCGGTATCGACGTTGGTGCTATCAACGACGTAATCCTGGTGGGCGGTCAGACCCGTATGCCACTGGTTCAGAAGTTGGTTACCGAGTTCTTCGGCAAAGAAGCACGTAAAGACGTAAACCCGGACGAAGCGGTTGCCATGGGTGCTGCCATCCAGGGCGCGGTATTGGCCGGTGACGTGAAAGACGTGTTGCTGCTGGACGTAAGTCCGCTGACCCTCGGTATCGAAACCATGGGTGGCGTGATGACTGCGCTGATCGAGAAAAACACTACGATTCCTACCAAGAAATCCCAAGTGTTCTCGACTGCCGATGACAACCAGGGTGCTGTGACCATTCACGTGCTGCAGGGTGAGCGTAAACAGGCTGCTCAGAACAAGTCCTTGGGCAAGTTCGATCTGGCTGAGATTCCACCAGCACCACGTGGCGTGCCACAAATTGAAGTGACCTTCGACATCGACGCCAACGGCATCCTGCACGTCGGCGCGAAAGACAAGGCTACCGGCAAAGAGCAGAAGATCACCATCAAGGCCAACTCCGGTCTGTCTGATGAAGAAATTCAACAGATGATTCGTGATGCTGAAGCCAATGCTGATGCGGATGCCAAGTTCGCAGAACTGGCTGGTGCCCGTAACCAGGGTGACGCACTGGTTCACTCGACGCGCAAAATGATCGCTGATGCTGGCGAGAAAGTGACCGCTGAAGAGAAGGCCGCAATTGAAGCCGCTGTAGTTGCGCTGGAAGCCGCTGTAAAAGGTGACGACAAGGCTGCTATCGATGCCAAGGTTGAGGAGCTGTCGAAAGTCTCCGCGCCAGTTGCTCAGAAGATGTACGCCGAACAAGGTCAGCCTGCTGACGCTGCTGCGCAACAGGCAGAGCCTGAAGCCAAGCACGACGACGTTGTCGATGCTGAGTTCGAAGAAGTTAAAGAGACCAAGTAAGTTGGTCGCCCGGTTGACCGCTATCAAGCGGTGACTGGTAGGATGTCGCCGCGCGGGAGCTTGCTCCCGCGTTGGCGTGTCTGGGGTATGTGAATTTTTACAGCATGCGACAACGCTCGGATGCTGGCGGTGTGATCGGGAATGCTCCTGCTTTCCGATCAATAAATACCGCGTTTTTGGCCGGGTCCCTGGCTAAAAAGTAGTAATGACCAGGATCGTTGAATTGACGTGAGTTGGGTCCGGGCCTGTATTGGGGCTCAACGAGTTTAGTCGGGCTCAGGAGGGTCTGGCTGAACGTCCTTAAGAGTGCAAAGACTTATGGCAAAGCGTGACTATTACGAAGTATTGGGTGTGGAGCGCGGCTCCAGCGAGGCGGACCTGAAAAAGGCTTACCGTCGCTTGGCGATGAAGCACCACCCGGACCGTAATCCGGATAGCAAAGAATCCGAAGAAATGTTCAAAGAGGCCAACGAGGCCTACGAATGTCTGTCTGATCCCAACAAGCGTGCAGCCTACGACCAATATGGTCATGCGGGTGTCGACCCAAGTATGGGTGGTGGCGGTGCTGGTTTTGGTGGTCAGAACTTCTCCGATATTTTCGGTGACGTATTCAGTGACTTCTTTGGCGGTGGCCGGGGTGGTCAGCGTGGTGGCGCCCAGCGTGGTAGCGACTTGCGTTACACCCTGGAACTGAACCTGGAAGAGGCCGTGCGCGGCACCAGCGTCAATATTCGCGTACCGACGTTGGTTAACTGCAAGCCGTGCGATGGTTCGGGGGCTAAGAAAGGCTCTTCGCCAATTACCTGCCCAACCTGCGGCGGTATCGGCCAGGTTCGTATGCAGCAGGGCTTCTTCTCGGTGCAGCAGACCTGCCCGCGCTGCCATGGCCAAGGCAAGATCATTTCCGATCCGTGTGATTCGTGCCACGGTGAGGGGCGCGTCGAAGAGTACAAGACCCTCTCGGTGAAAGTGCCGGCTGGTGTTGATACTGGTGATCGTATTCGCCTTTCTGGCGAGGGCGAGGCAGGGACGCAGGGTGGGCCAACGGGTGACTTGTACGTGGTGATCAATGTGCGCGAGCACTCGATCTTCCAGCGCGATGGTAAGCACCTGTTCTGCGAAGTGCCGATCAGCTTTGTCGATGCAGCCTTGGGTGGCGAGTTGGAGATTCCGACCCTTGATGGTCGAGTCAAGCTCAAGATTCCTGAGGGGACGCAGACCGGTAAACAGTTCCGCATCCGTGGCAAGGGCGTAGCGCCGGTGCGCGGTGGCGGTGCTGGCGACCTGATGTGTCGTGTTGCGGTGGAAACTCCCGTCAATCTGGGGCGCCGTCAGCGTGAACTGCTTGAAGAGTTCCGCAGTTCGTTGGAGGGCGATGACACCCATTCGCCGAAAACCACTGGCTTCTTCGAAGGCGTGAAGCGCTTCTTCGGCGACCTGTAAGGAAGTGAGTATGCGACGTATAGCCGTAATGGGCGCTGCCGGGCGCATGGGCAAGACGCTGGTCGAAGCAGTGCAGCAGCGTTCGCCGGCCTCTGGGCTGACGGCGGCGATTGTTCGCCCTGGCAGCACGTTGATTGGTGCGGATGCGGGTGAGTTGGCTTCGCTGGGGCGTATCGGTGTGTCGTTGTCCGGCAACCTGGAGCAGGTGGCTGACGAATTCGACGTGCTGATCGATTTCACGCTGCCGGAAGTGATGCTGAAAAATCTCGCATTCTGCCGTAAGGCGGGCAAGGCGATGGTGATCGGTACCACGGGTTTGACTGCCGAGCAGAAGCAGTTGTTGGTGGAGGCGGGCAAGGATATTCCTGTCGTCTTCGCTGCCAACTTCAGTGTTGGCGTGAACCTGTCGCTCAAGTTGCTGGATATGGCGGCGCGCGTGTTGGGTGATGAGGCGGATATCGAGATTATCGAAACGCATCACCGTCACAAGATCGATGCGCCGTCGGGCACAGCGCTACGCATGGGCGAAGCTATTGCTGATGCGCTGGGGCGTGACCTGTCTAAAGTGGCCGTTTACGGTCGTGAAGGCCATACCGGTGCGCGAGCGCGTGACACCATTGGCTTTGCGACCGTTCGCGGTGGTGATGTTGTGGGTGACCACACCGTGCTGTTCGCCACCGAGGGCGAGCGCCTGGAAATCACACACAAGGCTTCCAGTCGCATGACATTCGCCAAGGGGGCGGTGCGTGCTGCGCTTTGGTTGGAAGGTCGTGAAGCAGGCCTGTACGACATGCGCGATGTACTGGATCTTCACTAATCAGTAGCTAAAACGGGGTCTCAGGATTATCCTAAGGCCCCGTTTTTACCCGCTAAGCGACGTCCTGTCGCATTCTCCTGCCTTTAAGGCTCATTAGCGGTGGACCAAAAAAGCCTTTTTCTGTAAGCTACAGCTTTAGTGTGTCCACTAAAAGCGCGCAGAATAATTCAGTGAAGAAGCGGGGTGACGTGTCCATACGTCACTCCGCTTTTTTACAACCTGCGATCGCCCTTTCAGGCTTTATTTACGGGAGGTCTTCTTGACTAAGCCAGCCATACTCGCCCTTGCTGATGGCAGCATTTTTCGCGGCGAAGCCATTGGAGCCGACGGTCAAACCGTTGGAGAGGTGGTGTTTAACACCGCCATGACCGGCTATCAGGAAATCCTTACCGATCCTTCCTACGCCCAGCAAATCGTTACCCTGACCTATCCGCACATCGGCAATACCGGTACCACACCGGAAGACGTCGAGTCTGATCGTGTATGGTCGGCCGGCCTGGTCATTCGTGACCTGCCACTGGTTGCGAGCAACTGGCGTAACACGATGTCGCTGTCGGATTACCTGAAAGCCAACAACGTCGTGGCGATCGCCGGTATCGATACGCGTCGCCTCACACGCATCCTGCGTGAAAAAGGCTCGCAGAATGGCTGCATCATGGTCGGTGACAATATTTCCGAAGAAGCGGCGATTGCCGCGGCGCAAGGCTTCCCAGGCCTGAAAGGCATGGACCTGGCGAAAGTCGTCAGCACCAAGGAGCAGTACGAGTGGCGCTCTACGGTCTGGGACTTGAAGACCGATAGCCACGAGACCATCGACGCGGCTGACCTGCCTTATCACGTGGTCGCCTACGACTACGGCGTTAAATACAACATCCTGCGCATGCTGGTTGAGCGCGGTTGCCGCGTGACCGTTGTTCCTGCGCAAACCCCGGCCAGCGATGTTCTGGCCCTGCAACCGGACGGTGTGTTCCTGTCCAACGGCCCGGGTGACCCGGAGCCTTGCGACTATGCCATCCAGGCCATCAAGGAAGTGCTGGAAACCGAGATTCCGGTATTCGGTATCTGCCTGGGCCACCAGCTGTTGGCGTTGGCCTCCGGTGCCAAGACTCTGAAAATGGGTCATGGCCATCACGGTGCCAACCACCCTGTGCAGGACTTGGATACAGGCGTTGTGATGATCACCAGTCAGAACCACGGGTTTGCGGTGGATGAAGCGACCTTGCCGGGCAACGTCCGGGCAATTCACAAGTCGCTGTTCGACGGCTCCCTTCAAGGCATCGAGCGCACCGACAAAAGCGCGTTCAGCTTCCAGGGCCACCCTGAAGCCAGCCCGGGCCCGAACGACGTAGCGCCGCTGTTCGACCGTTTCATTAATGAGATGGCCAAGCGACGCTGACTGAGCGGCCTGCGGGCGGCCCCGAAACCCGGTGGCCCCCGCAGGTTCTTCAAAGATTGTTCAAGACGGCTTGCCGATTGACCTGCGGATTTGAGTGACAAACCCATGCCAAAACGTACAGACATAAAAAGCATCCTGATTCTAGGCGCTGGCCCGATCGTAATCGGCCAGGCTTGCGAATTCGACTACTCCGGCGCCCAGGCTTGCAAGGCCCTGCGCGAAGAGGGCTACCGCGTCATCCTGGTGAACTCCAACCCGGCCACGATCATGACCGACCCGGACATGGCTGACGCTACCTACATCGAGCCGATCAAATGGCAAACTGTTGCCAAGATCATCGAGAAGGAGCGTCCGGACGCCCTGTTGCCAACCATGGGTGGCCAGACCGCTCTGAACTGTGCCCTGGACCTGGAGCGCGAAGGCGTCCTGGAAAAATTCGGCGTAGAGATGATCGGCGCCAATGCCGACACCATCGACAAGGCTGAAGACCGTTCGCGTTTCGACAAGGCCATGAAATCCATCGGCCTGGCCTGCCCGCGTTCCGGCATCGCCCACAGTATGGAAGAGGCTTATGCGGTTCTGGAAACCCTCGGTTTCCCGTGCATCATTCGTCCGTCCTTTACCATGGGCGGCACCGGTGGCGGCATCGCCTACAACCGTGAAGAGTTCGAAGAAATCTGCGCCCGTGGTCTGGACCTGTCTCCGACCAAAGAGCTGCTGATCGACGAGTCCCTGATCGGCTGGAAAGAATATGAGATGGAGGTTGTCCGCGATAAGAAGGACAACTGCATCATCGTCTGCTCCATCGAAAACTTCGATCCGATGGGCGTGCACACCGGTGACTCGATCACTGTTGCTCCTGCACAAACCCTGACGGACAAGGAATATCAGATCCTGCGTAATGCCTCCCTGGCGGTATTGCGTGAGATCGGTGTGGAAACCGGCGGTTCCAACGTCCAGTTCGGCATCTGCCCGGACACCGGTCGTATGGTCGTGATCGAGATGAACCCGCGTGTTTCCCGTTCGTCGGCCCTTGCCTCTAAAGCTACCGGCTTCCCGATTGCGAAGGTCGCGGCCAAGCTGGCTGTGGGTTACACCTTGGACGAGTTGTCGAACGACATCACCGGCGGCAAGACCCCTGCGTCCTTTGAACCGTCCATCGACTACGTAGTGACCAAGCTTCCACGTTTTGCCTTTGAGAAATTCGCCAAGGCTGACGCGCGTCTGACCACTCAGATGAAGTCGGTCGGCGAAGTTATGGCCATCGGCCGTACGTTCCAGGAGTCCTTGCAGAAAGCTCTGCGTGGTCTGGAAGTGGGGGTTTGCGGCCTCGACGAGAAGCTCGACCTGAGCAACCCGGAAAGCATGAGCGTGCTCAAGCGTGAGCTGACTGTGCCGGGCGCCGAGCGTATCTGGTACGTCGCTGACGCCTTCCGTGCCGGTATGACTGTCGAAGACATCTTCGGCATGAACATGATCGACCCGTGGTTCTTGGTACAGATCGAAGATCTGATCAAGGAAGAAGAGAAGGTCAAGACCCTGGGGCTGGCTAGCATCGACCGCGACATGATGTTCCGCCTCAAGCGCAAAGGCTTCTCCGATCAACGCCTGGCCAAACTGCTGGGTGTGACCGAGAAGAACCTGCGCACGCATCGCCATAAGTTGGACATCTTCCCTGTCTACAAGCGCGTTGATACCTGTGCGGCCGAGTTCTCCACCGATACCGCGTACCTTTACTCCACCTACGAGGAAGAGTGCGAGGCTGCGCCATCGGGTCGTGACAAGATCATGATCCTGGGCGGCGGTCCTAACCGTATCGGCCAAGGCATCGAGTTCGACTACTGCTGTGTGCACGCCGCGCTCGCTCTGCGCGCCGACGGGTACGAGACCATCATGGTCAACTGCAACCCGGAAACTGTTTCCACCGACTACGACACCTCTGATCGCCTGTACTTCGAGCCAGTGACACTGGAAGACGTGCTGGAAATCGTGCGCGTTGAGAAGCCGAAAGGCGTGATCGTGCAGTATGGCGGCCAAACCCCGCTTAAACTGGCGCGTGCGCTTGAGGCTGCTGGAGTGCCGATTATCGGTACCAGCCCGGACGCTATCGACCGCGCTGAAGACCGTGAACGCTTCCAGCAAATGGTTGAGCGCCTTAACCTGCGTCAGCCGCCAAACGCTACCGTGCGCAGTGAAGACGAAGCCATCCGTGCAGCCAGCAAGATCGGCTATCCGCTGGTGGTGCGTCCTTCCTATGTGCTGGGCGGTCGGGCGATGGAAATCGTCTACGAAGAGGACGAGCTCAAGCGTTACTTGCGTGATGCGGTGAAAGTGTCCAATGACAGCCCGGTGCTGCTGGACCACTTCCTCAACTGCGCCATCGAAATGGACGTCGATGCGGTTTGTGACGGCACCGACGTGGTGATCGGCGCGATCATGCAGCACATCGAGCAGGCAGGCGTTCACTCAGGTGACTCCGCATGCTCGCTGCCGCCATATTCGTTGCCGCTGCACATCCAAGATGAGATGCGCGAGCAGGTCAAGAAAATGGCCCTTGAGTTGGGTGTTGTTGGCCTGATGAACGTTCAGTTGGCGCTGCAAGGCGAAGACATCTACGTCATTGAGGTTAACCCACGTGCTTCGCGTACCGTACCGTTTGTGTCCAAGTGCATCGGTGTGTCCCTGGCCATGATCGCTGCCCGTGTGATGGCTGGTAAGACCCTGAAGGAAATCGGCTTCACCAAGGAAATCATTCCGAACTTCTATAGCGTGAAAGAGGCGGTGTTCCCATTCGCCAAATTCCCTGGTGTGGACCCAATCCTGGGCCCAGAGATGAAGTCCACCGGTGAAGTGATGGGCGTGGGCGATACCTTCGGTGAAGCATTTGCCAAAGCTCAGATGGGCGCCAGTGAAGTGCTACCGACCGGCGGAACTGCGTTTATCAGTGTGCGTGATGACGACAAACCACTGGTTGCGGGCGTTGCCCGTGATCTGATCAGCTTGGGCTTTGAAGTAGTTGCCACAGCAGGTACCGCCAAGCTGATCGAAGCGGCAGGCCTGAAGGTGCGACGCGTAAACAAGGTGACGGAAGGCCGTCCGCACGTGGTCGACATGATCAAGAATGACGAAGTTACTCTGATCATCAACACCACCGAAGGTCGTCAGTCGATCGCGGATTCCTACTCTATTCGCCGTAATGCCTTGCAGCACAAGATCTACTGCACCACCACCATTGCTGCTGGCGAAGCTATCTGTGAAGCGCTCAAGTTCGGTCCGGAAAAGACCGTGCGCCGCTTGCAGGATCTACACGCAGGATTGAAGGCATGATCAAATACCCAATGACCGTCCAGGGCGCAAAGGCCCTGGAAGAGGAGCACGCCCATCTGACCAAGGTCGTACGTCCTAAGTTGAGCCAGGACATCGGTACGGCCCGCGAGCTGGGTGACTTGAAGGAAAACGCTGAATACCACGCTGCTCGCGAGCAGCAAGGTATGGTCGAGGCGCGGATCCGTGACATCGAAGGGCGCATGCAGAATGCGGTCATCATCGATGTCACGACCATTCCGAAAACCGGCAAGGTGATTTTCGGCACGACCGTGGAAATCGCTAACGTCGAGACGGACGAAAGCGTGGTCTATCACATCGTTGGCGAAGACGAAGCTGATTTCAAACTCGGCAAGATCTCTGTCGGTTCGCCGCTGGCCCGCGCCTTGATTGCCAAGGAAGAGGGTGATGTGGTCGCTGTAAAAACACCTGGTGGCGTGATCGAGTACGAGATTGTTGAAGTTCGTCACGTCTGAAAGGCGGCGCCCGCTTCGTGCGGGCGCCATGCTTTGGCAGCTCTCCCAGATGCTTTGGGTGGGTGGCCTGTGGTTGCTGCACATTGGTGTACTCCCGGTGCTGGGCCTTATTGGCCTGGCTCCGCTGTTGATCGATGAGATCGATGGATTGCTGAGTGCGTTGCTGGTGGGTTTTGCAGCGGCGTGCGTGACCCTTCAGGCATTGGTGCTGGTCAAGGCTGAGGGGTTTGTGAGTTTGTGGCGGGATATTCGCGGCCAACTGCTGTTGATGGCGCTGTATGCGTGTGCAATGTATTGCATCGTGCATGTGTGGCTGCCGGAAGCGTTGCGCTGGCAGCTATTCAGCTATCTTGTGCTAGGGTTCTCCGGCTTGGTGTTGGTAGTACAGCCCGCGCCAGGATGGAGTGGCAGGGCGCGCAAAGCACGCCCGTGACCCTTGTGTCATTTGAAGCGATGAACGTTCGACAGTTGCTTGTTGACGCTGAAGTTCTTGCGATACAGCAGCGCCATCTTGCCGATGACCTGAACCAGGTCCGCTTTGCCAACCTTGCACAGTTCTGCAATGGCGGCCAGGCGCGCTTCGCGGTCAAGGATGTTGACCTTAATCTTGATCAGTTCGTGATCGCCCAATGCGCGTTCAAGTTCGGCTAACACACCCTCAGTCAAACCGTTGTCTGCCACAATCAGAACTGGTTTCAGATGGTGGCCAATGGATTTGTACTGTTTCTTCTGCTCTTGAGTGAGCGGCATAATCTGACCCCTGCGTCTGATCTTGTAAAAAGCGGCGGCCAGTTTACCCGAGCGAGTCCGGGACCGCCCAGTTAATCACGACCCGTTTTATTTTCGAGGTGGCCCGTGGCCCGTTCCAAAACTAGCCTTAAGTGGCTGCAAGAGCATTTCAACGATCCTTACGTCAAAAAGGCGCAGAAGGACGGCTACCGTTCGCGGGCCAGTTACAAGCTCCTGGAGATCCAGGACAAGGACAAATTGATTCGTCCGGGCATGAGCGTGATTGATCTTGGCGCGGCGCCGGGTGGCTGGTCTCAAGTGACCAGTCGTCTGATTGGTGGCCAGGGAAGATTGATCGCGTCCGACATCCTTGAGATGGACAGCATCCCGGATGTGACCTTTGTGCACGGTGACTTCACCCAGGACTCGGTATTGGCCGAGATTCTGGAGGCCGTGGGAAATTCGCAGGTAGACCTTGTGATTTCCGACATGGCCCCCAATATGAGTGGATTACCGGCCGTCGATATGCCGCGGGCCATGTTCCTCTGTGAATTGGCACTGGATTTGGCGGGCCGGGTGTTGCGTCCGGGCGGTGATTTCCTTGTGAAAGTCTTCCAGGGCGAAGGTTTTGACGAGTATCACAAGAACATTCGCAAGCTGTTCGACAAGGTGCAGACGCGAAAGCCGGACTCTTCCCGGGACCGGTCTCGCGAGCAATATCTGCTGTGCCGCGGGTTCCGCGGGGTTGAAGGTGCGGCGAGCGAAGAGCGTTTTTGATTTATTCGAGGAGGGCGATAGGTTTTTTTATGTCGCTTTCGTCACGAAGCTTTACGAATATTATGTAGTCAAAGTTTCACAAAGGGTTACAGACGGCGCCTGCCAGAGTTGTAGGTAATGTAGTAAGTTAGGCCGGTGAATATCATGCGAAGCGCGCGCCAGTAGCGGAGCTTGCTTCAGAGGGTAGTTAATTGAACGATATGGCAAAGAATCTGATCCTGTGGTTGATCATCGCGGCTGTCCTCGTGACGGTGATGAACAACTTCTCCAGTCCTAACGAGCCGCAGACCCTCAACTATTCCGACTTCATCCAGCAAGTTAAGGATGGCAAGGTCGAGCGCGTAGCGGTTGATGGCTACGTGATCACCGGCAAACGCAACGATGGCGATAGCTTCAAGACCATTCGTCCGGCAATCCAGGACAACGGTCTGATCGGTGACCTGGTGGATAACCACGTGGTTGTCGAAGGCAAGCAGCCTGAGCAGCAGAGCATTTGGACTCAACTCCTGGTGGCAAGCTTCCCGATCCTGGTGATCATTGCCGTGTTCATGTTCTTCATGCGCCAGATGCAGGGCGGTGCGGGGGGCAAGGGCGGGCCGATGAGCTTCGGCAAGAGCAAGGCGCGCCTGCTCTCTGAGGATCAGGTGAAGACCACCCTGGCTGACGTAGCAGGTTGCGATGAGGCGAAGGAAGAAGTCGGCGAGTTGGTGGAGTTCTTGCGCGATCCAGGCAAATTTCAGCGCCTTGGTGGTCGTATTCCTCGCGGCGTGCTGATGGTCGGCCCTCCAGGTACCGGTAAAACCTTGCTGGCCAAGGCGATTGCTGGCGAAGCCAAGGTGCCGTTCTTCACGATTTCCGGTTCTGACTTCGTTGAAATGTTCGTCGGTGTCGGCGCCAGCCGCGTTCGCGATATGTTTGAACAGGCCAAGAAGCACGCGCCATGCATCATCTTTATCGATGAAATCGACGCCGTTGGTCGCCATCGTGGGGCCGGCATGGGTGGTGGTCACGATGAGCGTGAGCAGACTCTCAACCAGTTGCTGGTCGAGATGGATGGTTTTGAGATGAATGACGGCATCATCGTGATAGCCGCAACCAACCGTCCAGACGTGCTTGACCCTGCACTGCTTCGTCCGGGTCGCTTCGACCGTCAGGTTGTTGTTGGTCTGCCGGACATTCGTGGTCGTGAACAGATTCTGAAAGTGCACATGCGCAAAGTCCCAATGGGTGACGACGTAGCTCCGGCTGTGATTGCCCGTGGTACTCCAGGCTTCTCCGGTGCTGACTTGGCCAACCTGGTGAACGAGGCTTCGCTGTTTGCGGCCCGTACCGGCAAGCGCATTGTTGAAATGAAAGAGTTCGAACTGGCGAAAGATAAGATCATGATGGGCGCTGAGCGCAAATCCATGGTCATGTCCGAAAAAGAGAAGCAGAACACTGCTTATCACGAAGCGGGTCACGCCATTGTGGGGCGTGTCGTGCCTGAGCATGATCCAGTCTACAAAGTGTCGATCATTCCTCGTGGTCGCGCCTTGGGTGTCACCATGTTCCTGCCGGAAGAGGATCGTTACAGTCTCTCCAAGCGTGCGCTGATCAGTCAGATCTGCTCTCTGTACGGCGGTCGAATCGCTGAAGAGATGACATTGGGCTTCGACGGCGTGACCACTGGGGCTTCCAACGACATCATGCGCGCCAGTCAGATTGCGCGAAACATGGTGACCAAGTGGGGTTTGTCGGAAAAGCTCGGTCCTTTGATGTACGCCGAGGAAGAAGGTGAAGTATTCCTGGGTCGTGGCGGCGGTGGTCAAAACGCCAGTTTCTCCGGTGAGACAGCCAAGCTGATTGACTCCGAGGTGCGCAGTATCATTGACCAGTGCTATGGCACGGCCAAACAAATCCTGACCGATAATCGCGACAAGCTCGATGCAATGGCTGATGCATTGATGAAGTACGAGACCATCGATGCAGACCAGATCGACGACATTATGGCCGGTCGTGCACCTCGTGAGCCTCGTGATTGGGAAGGTGGTTCGGGTACTTCGGGCACCCCGCCTGTGGTTCAGAACGAGCGCCCTGAAACCCCAATCGGTGGCCCGGCAGCTGACCACTAAGGTTTGAAATGACTTTTGCTTCGTCCTCCCCCCGGTTGCCTTGCGGCAACCGGGTTCTTGATTTGGCCCATACACATGTTATGGGCATTCTTAATGTAACCCCTGACTCCTTTTCCGATGGTGGCCGCTTCAGCCAACTTGATGCTGCACTGCGTCACGCAGAAGCCATGGTGGCGGCCGGCGCGACCTTGATTGATGTCGGTGGTGAATCAACTCGGCCTGGTGCTCGCGTTGTTTCTCCTCTGGAAGAGTTGGAGCGCGTGGCGCCGATTGTCGAGCGCATCGCTCGAGAGTTGGATGTGATTATTTCGGTTGATACTTCCACCCCGGCCGTGATGCGTGAGACTGCGCGATTAGGTGCCGGCTTGATCAACGATGTGCGGTCCCTGCAGCGCGACGGCGCTCTGGATGCAGCTGCGGCTACCGGTTTGCCGGTGTGTTTGATGCATATGCTGGGTGAGCCCGGCAATATGCAGGACAGTCCGCACTATGATGACCTGGTTGGTGAGGTGAGTGGTTTTCTCTCAGAACGCGTTGCCCAATGCGCTGCGGTAGGTATTGCGCCGGAAAGGATCATCCTTGATCCGGGGTTTGGTTTCGCCAAGACCCTGCAACACAATTTAAGTTTGTTCAAACACATGGAGTCCTTGCATGCCCTTGGTCGGCCCCTGTTGGTCGGTGTATCGCGCAAGAGCATGATAGGGCTGGCATTGAGCCGTCCGGTGGGTGAGCGGTTGTATGGTGGCCTCGCACTGGCGGCACTTGCAGTGACCAAAGGCGCACGCATCTTGCGTGTGCATGACGTTGCAGAAACCGTGGATGTGGTGCGCATGATTGCCGCTGTAGAATCTGCCGAATAAGAATGATGGAGCACTTATGACAAAAAAATACTTTGGCACCGACGGGATCCGTGGTCGGGTCGGCGAGTTTCCGATTACTCCAGATTTCATGCTCAAGCTGGGTTGGGCGGCAGGCATGGCGTTCCGCAGCATGGGCGCATGCCGCATCCTGGTGGGCAAGGACACCCGGATTTCCGGGTACATGTTTGAGTCTGCGCTAGAGGCTGGCTTGTCCGCCGCAGGTGCTGATGTGATGTTGCTGGGCCCGATGCCGACTCCGGCGATCGCTTACCTGACGCGTACGTTTCACGCTGAAGCAGGTATTGTGATCAGCGCCTCGCACAACCCTCATGACGACAATGGCATCAAGTTTTTCTCGGGGCAGGGCACCAAATTGCCGGACGAGATTGAGTTGATGATCGAAGAGCTGTTGGATGCGCCGATGACCGTGGTCGAGTCCAGCAAGCTGGGCAAGGTGTCGCGGATCAATGACGCATCCGGTCGTTATATCGAGTTCTGCAAGAGCAGTGTGCCAACCAGTACCAACTTTGCCGGCCTGAAGGTTGTCGTCGACTGCGCCCATGGTGCGACCTACAAAGTCGCGCCAAGCGTATTTAAGGAGCTGGGCGCAGACGTGACTGTGCTGTCGGCTCAGCCCAACGGACTGAACATCAACGAGAACTGCGGCTCGACCCATATGGAGCAGCTGCAAGCTGCTGTCCTGGCCGAGCATGCCGACCTCGGTATTGCCTTCGACGGTGACGGCGACCGCGTGCTGATGGTTGACCACACGGGTGCCGTGGTCGATGGCGATGATCTGTTGTTTATCATTGCCCGCGACCTGCATGAGCGCAACAAGCTGCAAGGCGGTGTCGTCGGTACGCTGATGAGCAATCTTGGGCTTGAGCTTGCGTTGGCAGACCTGGGTATTCCTTTTGTTCGCGCCAATGTCGGTGACCGATATGTGATCGCCGAGCTGCTGGAGCGTAACTGGCAGGTAGGTGGTGAGAACTCCGGGCACGTGGTGTGCTTCCAGCACACCACCACCGGTGACGCGATTATTGCTGCGTTGCAGGTGCTATTGGCTTTGCGTCGCCGCGAAGAGAGCCTGGCTCAGGCTCGTCAGGCTTTGCGCAAATGCCCGCAAGTATTGCTTAACGTGCGTTTCGCAGGTGGAGAAAACCCGATCGACCACCCTGCTGTCAAAGAGGCTTGCGAGCGCGCGACCCTGGCAATGGCTGGTCGTGGACGGGTATTGCTACGTAAGTCCGGCACAGAGCCTTTGGTGCGCGTTATGGTCGAAGGTGACGATGAAATACAGGTTCGCGGCCACGCCGAAGACCTGGCAAAACTGGTAACTGAAGTTTGCGCCTGAATTCGGCTTGCCAGTGATGATGTGGTTGGGTAACATCTGCGCCCACTTTGACCGACGAGGTACAGCATGCGTCGCACTATGGTAGCTGGTAACTGGAAGATGCACGGTACCCGCGCCAGTGTCGCTGAGCTGATCAATGGCCTTCGTCACTTGGCCTTGCCTAGCGGTGTTGACATCGCGGTGTTCCCGCCTTGCTTGCATATCACCCAAGTGGTTGATGGCTTGAAAGGTAAGTCGATTCAGGTCGGCTCGCAGAATTCTGCGGTGGAAGCCATGCAAGGTGCGTTGACCGGTGAGATTGCACCGAGTCAGCTGGTTGATGCGGGTTGTTCCTATGTGCTTGTTGGGCACTCCGAGCGCCGTCAGATGATGGGCGAGCGTGATGGAACACTCAATCGCAAGTTCGCAGCTGCACAGGCTTGTGGCTTGATTCCGGTGCTGTGTATTGGGGAGACCCTTGAGCAGCGTGAATCTGGCAAGACTCTTGAGGTTGTCTCGCGTCAGCTTGGCAGCATCATCGAGGAGCTGGGTGTTGGTGCTTTCGCAAAGGCGGTAATTGCTTACGAGCCGGTCTGGGCCATTGGCACCGGGCTGACTGCTACACCGCAACAGGCGCAGGATGTGCACGCAGCCATCCGTGCGCAGTTAGCGGCAGAGAATTCTGAAATCGCACAAGGTGTGCGGCTTCTATACGGCGGCAGCGTGAAGGCGGCCAATGCGGTCGAACTGTTCGGCATGCCGGATATCGATGGGGGGCTCATTGGTGGAGCTTCCCTGAATGCAGATGAGTTCGGTGCGATTTGTCGCGCCGCGGGAAACTGAAAAAATGCTGGAAACAGTCGTAGTCGTTTTTCATCTGTTGGCAGCCCTGGGCGTAGTTGCCCTGGTTTTGTTGCAACAGGGTAAAGGTGCGGATGCTGGTGCGTCTTTTGGTGCAGGTGCTTCAAATACTGTATTCGGAAGCCAAGGTTCCTCTACCTTTCTTAGTAAGTTTACTGCTATACTTGCCGCCGGTTTCTTCATAACCAGCTTAGGGTTAGGTTACTTTGCTAAAGAGAAAGCTCATGTGCTGACTCAAGTAGGTTTGCCAAACCCAGCAGTGTTGGAAGTACCAAAAGCAAAACCGGCTTCTGATGATGTCCCGGTGCTTCAAGAGCAGAAGTCGGCTACTCCAGCGACTGACGTACCTCCAGCTCAAGAGCAGAAGTAAGAAGGGTTGTGAGCGCTGTATTGCCGAGGTGGTGGAATTGGTAGACACGCAACCTTGAGGTGGTTGTGCCCATAGGGTGTAGGGGTTCGAGTCCCCTTCTCGGTACCAATTATCAGGAGAGCCCGCTGTTGCGGGCTTTCTTGTAGGTGGAAGGTTACATTGACCCTGTAAGGGATCGGTCGTATACTTCCGCCCCAGCTTTGTCGCGGGGTGGAGCAGTCTGGTAGCTCGTCGGGCTCATAACCCGAAGGTCGTCGGTTCAAATCCGGCCCCCGCAACCAGTTTTAGCGGAGCCCCTTTTAAGGGGCTTTTTGTTAGCTGGACACTTTCAACGCCGCTGTTCGACGGCGTTTCAAGGATGGGCGTTTCGCCCATTTTTTTATTTTGCACAGCATGCACATACATGCACGAGGGGGTTCAGGTGTCGAGCAAGCTAGAAGAGTTGCAGGCCTTGTTGGCCCCGGTGGTCGTGGCCCTAGGCTATGAATGCTGGGGTGTTGAGTTTTCGGCTCAAGGTCGCCACTCAATGTTGCGCGTTTATATCGATAAAGAGGGCGGTGTGCTGGTGGACGATTGTGCCATTGTCAGCCGTCAGATCAGCGGTGTGCTGGATGTTGAAGATCCAATTTCCGTTGAATACACCCTCGAAGTTTCCTCGCCAGGCATGGAACGCCCACTGTTCACTATTGATCAGTTTGCAAAATTTGCCGGTGAACAAGTGAAGATCAAGCTGCGATCTCCTTTTGAAGGACGACGCAACTTTCAGGGCCTTCTGCGCGGTGTAGAAGAACAGGATGTCGTGGTGCAGGTAGAAGACCATGAGTTCCTGTTGCCGATCGATATGATCGACAAGGCCAACATTATTCCCAGTTTTGACTGAGACGCGGATCCCGCGGATCCAATGGCTTGCGAAAGGCGAGGCGTACGATGAGCAAAGAAGTACTGCTGGTTGTTGAGTCGGTATCCAATGAAAAGGGCGTACCGGCAAACGTGATTTTTGAAGCGCTGGAGTTGGCTCTGGCCACTGCTACCAAAAAGCGTTTTGAAGACGAAGTTGATCTGCGTGTGGAAATTAACCGCCACACCGGTGCCTATGAGACTTTCCGTCGCTGGACGGTCGTCGAAGAAGCCGATCTTGATGATCCGGCCATCGAAACCTGGCCAAGCAAGGTTGCCGAAACGCACCCAGGCGCCCAGGTTGGTGATGTCGTCGAAGAAAAGATCGAGTCCATCGAGTTCGGCCGCATTGCTGCACAGACCGCCAAGCAGGTCATCGTGCAGAAGGTTCGTGAAGCCGAGCGCGCTCAAGTCGTTGACGCCTATCGCGAGCGGCTGGGAGAAATTATCTCCGGCACTGTGAAAAAAGTTACCCGCGACAATGTGATCGTCGATCTGGGCAACAACGCCGAAGCGTTGCTGGCCCGCGAAGACATCATCTCTCGCGAAACCTTCCGTGTCGGCGTGCGTTTGCGTGCGCTGCTCAAGGAAATCCGCACCGAGAACCGTGGCCCTCAGTTGATCCTGTCGCGTACCGCGCCGGAAATGCTGATCGAGCTGTTCCGTATCGAAGTGCCGGAAATCGCCGAAGGCCTGATCGAAGTCATGGCTGCGTCCCGCGACCCGGGTTCGCGCGCCAAGATCGCGGTCCGTTCCAAGGACAAACGCATCGACCCGCAAGGCGCTTGCATCGGTATGCGCGGCTCGCGCGTCCAGGCAGTGTCGGGCGAATTGGGCGGTGAGCGTGTGGACATCGTCCTGTGGGACGATAACCCGGCGCAGTTCGTGATCAACGCCATGTCGCCTGCTGAAGTGGCGGCAATTATCGTTGACGAAGATGCCCATGCAATGGACATCGCCGTTGGCGCAGACAATCTGGCTCAGGCCATTGGTCGTGGTGGTCAGAACGTGCGTCTGGCCAGCCAATTGACCGGCTGGACCCTGAACGTGATGACCGAATCGGACATCCAGGCTAAGCAGCAAGCTGAAACCGGTGACATCCTGCGCAACTTCATTGACGAGTTGGAAGTCGACGAAGACCTGGCACAGGTGCTGGTAGATGAAGGCTTCACCAGCCTGGAAGAGATTGCCTACGTACCGTTGGAAGAAATGCTCAACATCGACGGCTTTGACGAAGACACCGTCAACGAGCTTCGCGCTCGGGCCAAGGATCGTTTGTTGACTAAAGCCATCGCTACTGAGGAAAAGCTGGCAGACGCCCATCCGGCCGAAGACCTACTCTCGCTTGAGGGTATGGACAAGGATTTGGCGATGGAACTGGCGGTGCGCGGCGTAATTACCCGCGAAGACCTGGCCGAGCAGTCTATTGACGATCTGCTCGACATCGACGGCATTGACGATGATCGTGCCGGCAAGTTGATCATGGCCGCCCGAGCCCATTGGTTCGAGTAATTAGGCGCGGCCTGAGGAGAGAAGTGCATGACGCAAGTCACGGTGAAACAACTGGCCGATGAGGTCAAAACACCGGTAGAGCGCCTGTTGCAGCAGATGCGTGAGGCAGGTCTGCCGCACACCGCCGCCGATGAAGGTGTGAGCGATAGTGAGAAGCAGTCTTTGCTGACTCACTTGAAGAGCAGCCACAAGGCGAAAGTGGAAGAACCGCGCAAGATTACATTGCAGCGCAAAACCACCAGCACCCTGCGTGTTGCTGGTAGCAAGAGCATCAGCGTTGAAGTACGCAAGAAGAAAGTCTTCGTACAGCGCAGCCCGGAAGAAATTGAAGCCGAGCGCAAGCGTGAACTGGATGAACGTCGCGCAGTAGATAATGCTGCTCGTCAGAAGGCTGAAGAAGAATCCAAGCGTCGCGCCGAAGAAGAAGCGCGTCGCCAGCCTGCTGCTGCGCAAACTGCTTCGGCTGATGCGGTCGCCGCGCCTAGCGCTCCTGTGGAAGCTGTGCGCGAGGCCGCTCCGGTTGCCGCTGCACCAGCACCTGCTGCTGATGCCCGTAAGCGTGAGGAACCTCGTCGTCCGGACAAACCACGTGCCGACGATAACAATCGTCGCGGTGGTGGTGGCGATGGCGAGCGCAAAAACGCTCCGCATCGTGCTTCGGTCAAAGAGAAAGCGCCTGCTCCACGCGTTGCCCCACGTACTACCGACGAAGAAAGCGATGGCTTCCGTCGCGGTGGTCGCGGCAAGGCCAAGCTGAAGAAGCGCAACGCCCACGGTTTCCAGAGCCCAACCGGTCCTGTCGTGCGTGATGTGCAGATTGGCGAGACCATCACTGTTGGCGATCTTGCCAATCAGATGTCGGTCAAGGCTGCTGAAATCATCAAGTTCATGTTCAAACTGGGTACTCCAGCGACCATCAACCAGGTGCTTGATCAGGAAACTGCTCAACTGGTAGCCGAAGAACTGGGCCACAAAGTGACCCTGGTCAGCGACACCGCCCTGGAAGATTCCCTGGCAGAATCCCTGAAGTTTGAAGGTGAGACGTTCTCCCGTGCGCCAGTCGTGACCGTAATGGGTCACGTTGACCATGGTAAGACTTCGCTACTCGACTACATTCGTCGTGCCAAGGTAGCTGCTGGCGAAGCCGGTGGTATCACTCAGCACATCGGTGCGTACCACGTTGAAACCGAGCGCGGCATGGTCACCTTCCTCGACACCCCAGGTCACGCCGCGTTTACCGCAATGCGTGCCCGTGGTGCTAAGGCGACTGACATCGTGATCCTGGTTGTTGCAGCGGACGACGGCGTGATGCCGCAGACCATTGAAGCTGTCCAGCACGCAAAAGCCGCTGGTGTTCCTCTGGTTGTTGCCGTGAACAAGATCGACAAGCCGGGCGCCGATCTCGATCGCATCCGCAGCGAACTGTCGGTTCACGGCGTGACCTCTGAAGAGTGGGGCGGTGATACGCCATTCGTTTCGGTTTCGGCGAAAGTCGGTACTGGCGTGGACGAACTGCTCGAAGCGGTCCTGCTGCAAGCTGAAGTACTCGAACTGAAAGCAACTCCATCGGCCCCAGGTCGTGGCGTTGTGGTTGAATCGCGTCTCGACAAAGGTCGTGGCCCGGTTGCGACCGTGCTGGTTCAAGACGGTACCCTGCGCCAAGGCGATATGGTGCTGGTCGGTTCGAACTATGGCCGTGTACGTGCCATGCTCGACGAGAACGGCAAGCCAATCAAAGAAGCGGGTCCTTCCATCCCTGTCGAGATCCTCGGCCTGGATGGTACCCCGGACGCTGGCGACGAGATGAGCGTGCTGTCCGACGAGAAGAAAGCCCGTGAAGTGGCTCTGTTCCGTCAAGGCAAGTTCCGTGAAGTCAAACTGGCTCGCGCTCACGCTGGCAAGCTGGAAAACATCTTCGAGAACATGGGCCAGGCAGAGAAGAAGACGCTTAACATCGTCCTTAAATCTGACGTTCGTGGTTCTCTCGAAGCGTTGAACGGCGCCTTGAATGGCCTGGGTAACGATGAAGTGCAAGTGCGTGTTGTCGGTGGCGGTGTCGGTGGTATCACTGAATCCGACGCCAACCTGGCACTGGCTTCCAACGCTGTACTGTTCGGTTTCAACGTGCGTGCTGATGCTGGCGCACGGAAGATCGTCGAGCAGGAAGGCCTGGACATGCGTTACTACAACGTCATCTACGACATCATCGAAGACGTCAAGAAAGCCCTTACCGGCATGCTTGGCAGTGACGTTCGGGAGAATATCCTGGGTATCGCCGAGGTACGTGACGTGTTCCGTTCGCCGAAATTCGGCGCGATCGCCGGTTGCATGGTTGTCGAAGGCACTGTGTACCGTAACCGTCCAATCCGTGTACTGCGTGAAGACATCGTTATCTTCGAAGGCGAGCTGGAATCCCTGCGCCGCTTCAAGGATGACGCTTCTGAAGTACGTGCCGGCATGGAATGCGGTATTGGCGTCAAGAGCTACAACGACGTCAAGGCTGGCGACAAGATCGAAGTCTACGAGAAGGTTCAGGTTGCTCGCAGCCTCTAACTCGCGCACTTCCGGAGCCACGCCGCGTGTGGGCATGCAAATGCCTCGCGCAGCGTACGGACTCTAAACGCAACGCCCGGTCTGGCTTTTGTCAGGCCGGGCGTTTGCCGCTTTCAGACCCCATGGGTTTCACCGTGTGGCAGTAACAGGTAACAAGACATGGCAAAAGAATACAGCCGTACCCAACGTATCGGCGATCAAATGCAGCGCGAGCTGGCCCAACTGATCCGTCGCGAAGTCAAAGACCCACGCGTTGGCCTGGTCACCATCACCGCTGTTGAAGTGAGCCGTGACGTGGGTCACGCCAAGATTTTCATCACCGTGATGGGCCAGGACAACAGCGAAGAAATCGCACAAAGCATCAAAGTGCTCAACTCGGCTGCCGGCTTCCTGCGCATGCAGTTGGCCCGCGAAATGAAGCTGCGCAGTGTTCCGCAGTTGCACTTCCACTACGACGAAAGCGTCGTGCGTGGCGCGCACTTGTCTGCATTGATCGAGCGCGCCGTGGCTGAAGACAGCCAGCATCCGTCCACACCTGAAGACGCCAAGGAGTAAGCGGTGGCTCAGGTCAAACGTATCCGTCGCAACGTCAGCGGCATCATTCTGCTTGATAAGCCCATTGGCTTTACGTCCAATGCGGCGTTGCAGAAGGTCCGCTGGCTGCTCAATGCCGAGAAGGCCGGGCATACCGGTAGCCTCGACCCACTGGCCACCGGCGTACTGCCGCTGTGCTTTGGCGAAGCGACCAAGTTCTCGCAATACCTGCTTGATTCCGATAAGGGTTACGAAACCCTGATGCAACTGGGCAAGACCACCACCACAGCGGATGCTGAAGGTGATGTTTTACAGGTTCGCGACGTGACCGTTGGTCGTGCTGATATCGAAGCCGCTTTGCCCGCTTTTCGTGGGCAAATCAGTCAGATACCGCCGATGTACTCGGCTCTCAAGCGTGACGGGCAGCCACTTTACAAGCTGGCACGTGCCGGCGAAGTAGTGGAGCGTGAACCGCGTTCTGTTACTATTGCGCGCTTGGAATTGCTCGCTTGTGAGGGTGAAACCGCACGACTGGCCGTGGACTGCAGCAAAGGCACCTATATCCGTACCCTGGTGGAAGATATTGGTGAACAGCTCGGTTGCGGCGCGTACGTCGCAGAACTGCGACGCACTCAGGCCGGACCTTTCAGCCTGGCCCAGACGGTTACGCTGGAAGAGTTGGAAGCGGTACACGCCGAAGGCGGCAATGAAGCGGTTGATCGCTTCCTGATGCCATCGGACAGTGGTTTGCTGGATTGGCCATTGCTGCACTTCTCGGAGCACAGCGCGTTCTACTGGCTTAACGGCCAGCCGGTACGTGCCCCGGATGCCCCTAAGTTCGGCATGGTGCGAGTACAGGATCATAACGGTCGCTTTATCGGTATCGGTGAAGTGAGCGAAGACGGGCGCATCGCGCCACGTAGACTGATTCGGTCAGAATGACCGAACGAGTGTGGCTGTTAACAGGCACGGTCAACACTCATTTTTAGATACAGGGATTTGTCCCTGGCCTGTTGAGACTGCCCTTTGGGTGGTTTCCTGAAAAAAGGATTGCCTCATGGCTCTCGACGTTCAAGAAAAAGCACAAATCGTTGCTGACTATCAGCAAGCTGTTGGTGACACTGGTTCGCCAGAAGTGCAAGTTGCACTGCTGACCCACAACATCAACAAGCTGCAAGGTCACTTCAAGGCCAACGGTAAAGATCACCACTCCCGTCGTGGTCTGATCCGCATGGTAAACCAGCGTCGTAAGCTGCTGGATTACCTGAAAGGCAAGGATCTGGGTCGTTATCAGACTCTGATCGGTCGCCTGGGTCTGCGTCGCTAATAAGCGATTGCGCTAGAGGTTGGTTGTCTGCCGTGTGTCAGTGGGATTCCCGCTGGCCCATGGTAGGCTCCCAGCCTCAAGTTTTATCTGGATACACGTTTTACCCCCTGGACAAGGGTTGGGCCGATTCCCGACATTGCCCAAGAATTTCGTAAGAAAACAAGTTCCCCAAGAGCCACAAAGAAGGTAGGACACCGTGAACCCGGTTATCAAAAAATTCCAGTTCGGTCAGTCGACCGTTACCCTTGAGACAGGCCGTATCGCCCGTCAAGCCTCCGGCGCAGTGCTGGTTACCGTTGATGACGACGTCACCGTATTGGTGACCGTTGTTGGCGCCAAGACCGCTGACCCGAGCAAAGGCTTCTTCCCTCTTTCTGTTCACTACCAGGAAAAGACTTACGCTGCCGGTAAGATCCCTGGCGGTTTCTTCAAGCGTGAAGGCCGTCCTTCCGAGAAAGAAACCCTGACTTCCCGACTGATCGACCGTCCGATCCGTCCGCTGTTCCCAGAAGGCTTCATGAACGAAGTGCAGGTTGTCTGCACCGTCGTTTCCACCAGCAAGAAAACCGACCCGGACGTCGCTGCGATGATCGGTACTTCGGCTGCCCTGGCTATCTCCGGCATTCCTTTCGATGGCCCTATCGGCGCTGCCCGCGTTGCTTTCCACGAGAGCACCGGCTACCTGCTCAACCCAACTTACGAGCAACTGAAAGCATCGAGCCTGGACATGGTCGTTGCCGGTACTTCGGAAGCCGTATTGATGGTTGAATCGGAAGCTAAAGAGCTGACCGAAGACCAGATGCTGGGTGCTGTACTGTTTGCTCACGACGAATTCCAGGTTGTGATCAACGCCGTTAAAGAACTGGCTGCTGAAGCCGCCAAGCCTACTTGGGCCTGGGCTCCGCAAGCCGAAGCCACCGAACTGCTGGGCGCTATCCGCTCCGAGTTCGGCGCCGCCATTTCCGACGCCTACACCATCACCGTCAAGGCCGACCGTTACGCTCGCCTGGGCGAGCTGAAGGACCAGGTTGTTGCCAAGCTTTCGGGCGAAGAAGGTCAGCCATCTTCCAGCGAAGTCAAAGCTGCATTCGGTGAAATCGAATACCGCACCGTTCGCGAGAACATCGTTAACGGCAAGCCACGTATCGACGGTCGCGACACTCGCACTGTGCGCCCGCTGAATATCGAAGTTGGTGTTCTGCCGAAAACTCACGGTTCGGCACTGTTCACCCGTGGCGAAACTCAGGCTCTGGTAGTCGCGACCCTGGGTACTGCCCGTGACGCACAACTGCTGGACACCCTGGAAGGCGAGAAAAAAGACCCGTTCATGCTGCACTACAACTTCCCTCCGTTCTCGGTGGGCGAGTGTGGTCGTATGGGCGGCGCTGGTCGTCGCGAAATCGGTCACGGCCGTTTGGCGCGTCGTTCGGTTCAGGCCATGCTGCCTGCTGCTGACGTGTTCCCTTACACCATCCGTGTTGTGTCGGAAATCACCGAGTCCAACGGTTCCAGCTCCATGGCTTCCGTTTGTGGTGCTTCCCTGGCACTGATGGACGCTGGTGTGCCGATGAAGGCACCGGTTGCCGGTATCGCCATGGGTCTGGTTAAAGAAGGCGAGAAGTTCGCCATCCTGACCGACATCCTGGGTGACGAAGACCACCTGGGCGACATGGACTTCAAAGTAGCCGGTACCGCTAAAGGTGTTACCGCGCTGCAGATGGACATCAAGATCAAAGGCATCACCGAAGAAATCATGGAGATCGCTCTGGGCCAAGCCCTGGAAGCGCGCCTGAACATCCTCGGCCAGATGAACCAGATCATTGGTCAGTCTCGCACCGAGCTGTCGGAAAATGCTCCGACCATGATCGCGATGAAAATCGAAACCGACAAAATCCGTGATGTTATCGGTAAAGGTGGCGCGACCATCCGTGCGATCTGCGAAGAAACCAAGGCTTCGATCGATATCGAAGACGACGGTTCGATCAAGATCTTCGGCGAAACCAAGGAAGCGGCTGAGGCAGCACGTCAGCGCGTTCTGGGTATCACGGCTGAGGCCGAGATCGGCAAGATCTACGTCGGTAAGGTTGAGCGCATCGTCGACTTCGGCGCATTCGTCAACATCCTGCCGGGCAAAGACGGTCTGGTTCACATCTCCATGTTGAGCGACGCTCGTGTTGAGAAAGTGACCGACATTCTGAAAGAAGGTCAGGAAGTGGAAGTGCTGGTGCTGGACGTGGACAACCGCGGCCGCATCAAGCTGTCCATCAAAGACGTAGCAGCAGCTAAGGCTTCGGGCGTTTAATTACCCCTGGCTTATGCTGAAAAAAAGGACCCTTCGGGGTCCTTTTTTTATGGGCGAGGGAAAGTGAAGTGAAATCAGCCGTTTAGCCCTCTGCAAAAGCCGCAACTTGCATGCAGGCATGATGGGCTTCATGCAAGTTGCACGATTCCGGAAATTAGCATTATTGTTAAGTCATTGTTTTATAAGGATTTAATTTATAGCTTCGACTTGGCACACTGCCTGCAATATCCCTGTTAACGCTGCAGCATCAAGGTTTACGCACTGCAGACTTTTAATAAAACAGGAGTTACTCGTATGAAGAAGTTCGCTCTCGCTACTGCTACCGCTCTGACTCTGGCCATGGGTGCTAACGTAGCCTTTGCTCAGACTTCCCAAGCCCCTATGACGTTGGCGGCTGGCGAAGCTACCAAGGCTAAGGAAAGCGTTTCGGATACTTGGATCACCACCAAAGTTAAATCCGACCTGCTGACCGAGAAGGGCATTCCTGGTTCGGACATCAAGGTTGAAACCAACAAAGGCGTGGTTTCCCTGTCCTCGACAGTCGCTATCTCTGACGCACAGAAAGCTACTGCTGTCTCGATCACCAAAAAGATCAAAGGCGTGACCGCTGTTTCCGCTGATGGCCTGATGGCTGGCGGTGCTACCAAAGCAGACGGTATCGATAAAACCAAAGGCGCCGCTCATGACGCCAAAGAAACCACCAGCGACACTTGGATCACCACCAAGGTAAAAGCTGACCTGGTTACCGAGAAAGGTATTCCTGGCACCGACATCAAAGTCGAAACCAACAAAGGCGTTGTTTCCCTGTCGTCGACTGTAGCTGTTACCGACGCACAGAAAGCCACCGCCGTAGCAATCACCAAGAAAATCAAAGGCGTTAAAGCTGTCTCGGCCGACGGCCTGAAAGCAGAGTAACGCTCGACAGTTCGTTTGAATTAAGCGGCGGCCACGAGTGAGTTAGATATCCACTCAAATGCACCTCTAAGGTTCATGCGACTGACCATATGGATGTGGTCATTACAGGCCCCGGCACTTGTGTCGGGGCCTGTTCTATTTCTGGTGCCGATGGTTATTCAGCATCCAGATGCATAGGCGTTACAACGCGACCATCTTTCTCCGCCTGTCCCAAGTGGGCATCAATGAAGTACACGCGGTCGTCTTCCAACTGGCCCTTATCCACCAAGTAGTCTTTGATAGTGCTCGCGCGGTCCTGACCGAGTTGGCGCAGTAGCACGTCGCTGTTGCTCCAGAACTTGATCACGCCGTCACGCAGCTTGGCCGTGCGGTCATCGCGGCTCAGGTCTTTCCACTCCGCCGGTGGCTGTTGTTTCACGCGGATGCGGTAGATGCCTTCGAGCAATGGCGCTTTTTCGCTTTCCGGGACTTCCAGCAAGGACGCCTGGGCCGGAACCTTGTCGCCACGGCGCTGCAGGATTTTGTAATAGTTGTACTGGTATTCACGTTCCAGACGTTGCGCTGCGAGGAAGGGGCCATCGCTGCTTGCAGCGGCCGTGCCTTCAATTTCCAGGCGTAGGGCAGGGCGTTCCTTCAGCGCTTTAGCCAGGGTGTTTAGCGCGCTTTCGGCGTCTTTGTTCAACTCACTTGAGCCGGCAGCGAAGGACACGTTGCTCAGATCTTCCGCTCCGCCGCCGGTGACCAGCCCGCCGATGAACTTGAACGGTGCGGTCGCTGCACGCACCACCAGGTTACGCAGGGTCTGCCACACAATCGGCATCACGCTGAATTGCGGGTTATTCAGGTCACCGGTCACCGGCAGTTCGATGGAGATCTTGCCGTCAGTGTCTTTAAGCAGGGCGATTGCCAAGCGAATCGGCAAGTCCACGGCATCGGCGCTGTCGACCTTCTCACCCAGTTGCAGTTGCTCGACTACCACTTTGTTCTCGGCCTTAAGCTGGCCCTTGGTGATCACATAGTGCAGGTCGAGGTTGAGGCGTCCCTTGCGGATACGGAAACCCGCGAACTTGCCTGAGTAGGGCGTCAGGGTCGTCAGCTCGACACGCTTGAAGCTGGTGGCGATATCCAGCGCCGCCATCGGATCGAACGGGTTCACGCTGCCTTTGATTGTCACTGGCGCGTAACGGTCCACCTTGCCCTTGATGTCGACGCTGGCTGGTTTGGCCTGACGGCTGTCAATCGTGCCGATCTGCCCGTTGAGCTGTTGGATGGCAGTGGCGAAGTTGGGTGTCAGGCTGAAGTCGGCAAAGTTGGCCGAGCCATCGTTGATTGCAATCTGCCCGATACGAATGCCCAGGGGTTTATCTTTGCTCGCCGCAGGCTTGGGGGCCGACTTGGCGCCACTGTCGGCTGGCTGCGGGATCAGCAGGTCATCGACGTTGGTGGTGCGGTCATCGTTGATCATGAACCGCGCATATGGCTGCAGCAGGTTGACCTTGTCGATCGACAGGCTGTCGCCGTGCTGGTAGTTCAGGCCCTCGACGACCAGACGCTGCCATTTCAGGAAGTCACGTGTCTTGAGGGTGTCCAGGGTATGCAACTGGTCGACCTGCGCTCGGCCGGTAATCTGCAGCGCCAGGGGCTCGGTGCTCTTCAGGTTCACGTCGAGGTCACTGCCGAGCATGCCGCTACGCAGCTCCAAACGGATAAATGGGCTGATATAGGACTGGGCAACCCGTAGGTCAATATCTTTGGTGGTGACCTTCAGCTTGGCGCTGACTGGGTTGAGGTTGACCACGCCCGTTGCCTGAATCTTGCCTTGCTTGCCCAAGCCGCTGTCGACCTTGAGGTTAAAGGGGCTCTGGTTGAGGCTGTCGAAATTCTGTACATCCACATTCAACGGGCCCAGCTCCAGCGCTACCGCAGGTTTGGCCTGACGGTCGGCCAGATGTACTTGATAGTTGCGCAGTTGCACGTCTTTGAGCAGCACTTGCCAAGGCTTGCTTGGCGCAGTCGGGGCAGGCTTTGGAGAGTCGGCTGTAGCTGGCGCAGTGGCAGGCTCCGGCGCCTTGGCTGGTTTGCTCGGTTGGCTGGCGAACAGTTTCTGCCAGTCCAATTGCCCATCGGCCTCACGAGCAGCCCAGGTCTCCAGCTTATTACTGCGGATCTTGCCGACCACCACTTGCTGCTTGGCGAGGTCCACTGTGGTCTCGCTGACGTCCAGGCGTTCCAGGCGCACCAGTGGGCGGCCATCCGGTGCCTTTAAGGCGAACGGCGCGATGCTGGCGGCGGTGTTGGTCAAGTTCAGTTCGGTTTCTTTGGCCAGGCTGAATTTGTAGTCGGTGCTGAAGTTGAGCACACCGTCTTCGAGTACCAGGGGGAGCGCGTCACGCACATATGGCCACCAGGCTTTCATCTTGCCGTCAGTGACCTTTAGCGTACCTTCGGACGTGATCGGCACCAGGCTGAAGTTGCCTTTCCAATCAATTTGACCACCTTCAGGGCCTGCCGCGACCAGGGTCATATCGGCGTTGTCTTCAGGCAAGGTGCTGAGGTTTTTCAGCTCGAAGTCGAGTTTGTTGTAGAGAAATTCGATAGGTTCACTGGGGCGCAGATCTTGAAAGTGCACATAGCCGCCTGCCAGCTTGATGCTGTCGATACGCAGTGGGAACGGCTTGGCATCGGGGTCGGCCGGGGAGGGTTCGCTCGCAGGGAGCTTGAACAACTGCGCCAGGTTCAATTGGCCAGACTTGTCGAACAGCAACTCCGTCTTGGGCTGATCCATTTGCACATCGGCCAAATGCAGTGCCCGGGTCCACAGGCTGTCAATCTGCAGATTGGCGTAAAGGCGCTCGAAACCCACCTGTTCCTTGCCGGGTTCGCCAATCTTCAAGCCCCATGCGGTGACTTCCAGGCTGAAGGGATTGAGTTCAATGCGCTCAAGCCGCGCCGGCACCGTGGCGTAATGGGCCAATTGTTGGTTGGCAACGCGAAGGGCGATGCCCGGCAGAATCAAAAAGCCCAGCAAACTGTACAGGGCAAGGGCGGTCAACAAGGCGCCAGTGGCGCGAATCAATCCTTTGGGCATGGGGCGGCGCCATCTATATCGAACAGGAGTGCCTTGGAGTATGGCACGGGTTTTCGGTTCCGAAGAGCCGGGGCGTTGGGACGCTTCCTACAGCTGGAGTATCAGCGTTTTCAAGGGGGGCTGCTGATCCTGTGAGGGAAAATCCGCACCCGGCGTCATGATTTGCCAGTCGCGCACTGGGCGACCGGCTTTCTCCGCGCATCGCAGGACCTGCTCGCGCCAATCCTCCATGCTGACCTTTGCCAAGTTGTTGCAGCAGATCAGCACACCGTTGTCGGCAGTCGCGAGAAGTGCGGGCTTGAGCAGGCTCTGGTAGTCGCGCAACAGGTCGACGGTGCCGAACGCGCTCTTGGCCCAGGCCGGAGGATCGAGCAGCACCAAGTCATATTGGCGCTGTTCAAGACGCGGGTAGCTCGGCAGTTTCTGCCCGCGCCGCTGGGTGATCGGCAGCCCGGCCAGTTGGCGAATCGCCGGAAAGTAGTCCGACTGCACGAACTCCATACTCGGCAGCTGCGGGTTGAGCTGGCCGTTTTCACGCCCGACCGCCAGGTTGCCTTCCGCGAAGTCCAAATTGCACACCTCACGCGCGCCGCCAGCGGCGGCGCTCAGGCCCACGCCGCAGGTGTAGGCAAACAGGTTCAGTACGCTTTTACCGGCGCTGTGATCTTTGACCCAGCCGCGGGTATTGCGCAGATCGAGGAACAGCAACGGATCCTGCCCGGCATGGCGCCCGCGAACACGGTAATTGAGGCCCCATTCGTGCCCGACCATGTCTTCCAGTGCTGCGGGTTCGGCTCGGTATACCGTGTCTTCGCGGTCGATCCGCGAGTTGCCGCGGGAGCGGTCGTTGTACACGAGCAGCAACTCCAGGCCCAGGTACTGGTTGATCAGTTGATGCAGGTCCAGCAGGTCTGTGGTTTCCAGCGACTGGTGGAAGCTTTGCACCAGCAACTGCGGGCCATAACGGTCAATGGTCAGGCCGCCGGCGCCCTCCTGGCTGCCGTGGAACAGGCGATAGCAATCGGTGCCCTGGGCATGCAGCTCGTTGATCAGGTCTTGGCGATGATCGAGGGCGGCGCGCAGCGCCTGATTCAAGGGAGACATGGAGCGCGCCTGGCTGTAAATGAGGGCGCGAAGTTTAACAGCTATGGCGCCTTGCCTACACCAACCCCATCCGCCTGTGTGCCCGTTGCACCGAGCCATTGCGCATCGCCCAGCGCAATAACGGCGCGCTACGCTTGACCCCTGCACGGATCATCTGACGTTGCAGCGGGTTCTGATGCTGATCGAGCATGGTGCTGGCCCAGTCTGGCAGCAGATCGATCCCGGCCTGCATCATCAAGACGCCAAACGGCTTGGCTAAAGTACTGGGCGAGGGGGCGTTCAGCAGCAGGCGCAGTACTTCGCGGCTGCGTTCGTCACACAGCAATTGCGGACGGATACGCTCCAGATAATCGGAAATTTCCTGCCGCGAGCGCGGTACATGCCGCGCCCCCAAGCGCTCCGCCACCAGGGCGATTTCGCTGTAGTAACGATCTTGATCGCGGCTCGACAGAGTCGGGTTGCGATAGCGCAAGTGAGCGGCCATAAAGTTGCTCACCTCGGCTACATGCACCCAAGTCAGTAGTTCGGGGTCGCTCGCCGAATAAGGCCGTCCATCCGGCGCATGCCCGACCACCTGCAGGTGGATGGTGCGCACTTTTTCGATCAGCCAGTCGGCGTCTTTGCGCGAACCAAAGGTAGTACCTGAAATGAACTGCGAGGTACGCCGCAGGCGCCCGAGCATGTCCTGGCGAAAGTTCGAATGGTCCCAAACGCCGGCCAGGGCCAGTGGGTGCAAGGCTTGCAGCATCAATGCGCTGATGCCGCCGATCAGCATGCTGCTGAAGTCACCATGGACTTGCCAACTGACCGAGTCTGGCCCGAACAGGCCGGGATCGCCCTTGGGGTTTTCCAGGTCCAGTTGCCCCAGTGACAAGCCGGTGAGGCTCATCAGCTGGGTTTCGATACGGCTGCGGATAAATTCCATGGCGGCTCAGGTTTTCCTAGCGGTTCAGGCGTTTGTCGATCAGGCCGTCCACGACGCTGGGGTCGGCCAGGGTCGAGGTATCACCAAGACTGTCGAGTTCGTTGCAGGCGATCTTGCGCAAGATCCGGCGCATGATCTTGCCTGAGCGGGTTTTCGGCAGCGCCGGTGCCCATTGGATCAGTTCCGGCTTGGCAAAGCTGCCGATTTCCTTGCTGACCAGCTCAAGCAGGTGTTGTTTCAGCGCATCGCTGGGTTCCACACCGTTCATGGGCGTGACGAAGGCGTAGATGCCCTGGCCCTTGACGTCGTGGGGGTAGCCCACCACAGCGGCCTCGGCCACTTGGTCATGCAACACCAGCGCACTTTCCACCTCGGCGGTACCGATACGGTGGCCGGACACGTTGATCACATCGTCGATACGCCCGGTGATCCAGTAGTCGCCGTCTTCATCGCGGCGCGCGCCATCTCCGGTGAAGTAATAACCGGGGTAGGGTTTGAAATAGGTGTCAATCATGCGCTGCGGGTCGCCGTACACGCTGCGGATCTGTCCCGGCCAGCTTGATTTAATGGCGAGTACGCCGCTGCCAGCACCGGTGATGACCTTGCCTTGCTCATCCAGCAACACCGGTTGCACACCAAACATCGGTTGGGTCGCGCAGCCCGGCTTGATCCGCTGGGCGCTGACTAACGGGCTGAGCATGATGCCGCCGGTCTCGGTCTGCCACCAGGTATCCACAATCGGGCAGCGTTGTTCGCCCACAGCGTTGAAGTACCAGTCCCAGGCTTCCGGGTTGATCGGCTCGCCCACGCTGCCCAATAAACGCAGGCTGGCGCGGGAGGTACTTTCCAGTGGTCCGTGGCCCTCACGCATCAAAGCGCGCAAGGCTGTCGGCGCGGTGTAGAAAATATTCACCTGGTGTTTATCGATCACCTGCCAGAACCGCGAGCTGTCCGGGTAGCTCGGCACGCCCTCGAACATCAGTGAGGTCGCGCCATTGGCCAGCGGGCCATACACGATATAACTATGGCCGGTGACCCAGCCCACATCGGCGGTGCACCAGAACACCTCGCCGTCACGGTAGTCGAGTACGTACTTGAAGGTCATCGCTGCCTGCAGCAGATAACCGCCGGTGGTGTGCAACACGCCCTTGGGTTTACCGGTGCTACCGGAGGTGTAGAGGATGAACAGCGGGTCTTCGGCGTCCATCGGCTCTGGCGGGCAATCGTCGCTCGCAGCGTCAACGGCCTGCTGGTATTTGAGGTCGCGGCCTTCGCTCCAGTTCACGTCGGCACCGGTGCGTTGCACCACTAAGACGGTGCTGACATTCGGGCAACTGGCCAGGGCCTTGTCGACATTCTGTTTCAAAGCCACGGGCTTGCCGCCGCGCACGCCCTCATCGGCGGTGATCACGGTACGGCAATCGGCGTCGAGAATGCGGTCGCGCAGGGCGTCCGGCGAAAAACCACCAAACACGACCGAGTGCACCGCGCCAATCCGCGTGCAGGCCAGCATGGCGTAGGCCGCTTCCGGGATCATCGGCATGTAGATGCACACCCGGTCACCTTTCTTCACGCCACGGCTTTTCAGCACGTTGGCCAGGCGGCAGACGTTTTGATGCAGTTGACGGTAGGTGATGTTGGAAGACTTTGTCGGATCATCGCCCTCCCAGATGAAGGCCGGCTGATCGGCGCGTTGCGCCAGGTGACGATCAATGCAGTTGTAGCTGACGTTCAGTTGGCCACCGGCAAACCATTGGGCGGCGCCAGTGTTGATGTCCGAGTGTTGAACGGTGTGCCATGGGGTCATCCAGTCGAGAAAGCTCTTGGCCTGTTCAGCCCAGAAGGTGTCCGGCTGTTCGATGGATTGGCGATAGAGGCGGTGATAGTCCTCTTGACTGAGTTGCGCAGCCCGGCGGACGGCATCGGCGATGGGAAACGTGCTGATATCGAACATGAGCGATCCTTATTCTTGTTTTTGCGACAAGTCATAAAGATGCACCCTGTGTGGAGAGGGTTCAAGGCCAACGTCCAAAAGGACGTTGGCCTTGCTATACCTGCATCAGCCGCGGTGACGGCCGCGGAAGTAGTTGATCAGACCCTGGGTCGAAGCGTCCTCAGCCAAGGTTTCTTCGGCGCCGGTCAGGCGGTTGTAGACGCCTTTACCGAGCTCTTTACCCAGTTCAACGCCCCATTGGTCGAACGCGTTGATGCCCCAGATCACGCTTTGTACGAACACTTTGTGCTCATACATGGCAACCAGCGCGCCGAGGCGACGCGGGCTTATGCGCTCCACCACCAGGGTGTTGCTCGGACGGTTGCCCGGGATCACCTTGTGCGGGGCCAGCTTCTGCACTTCGTCTTCCGGGATGCCCTTGTCGCGCAGCTCGGATTCAGCTTCGCTGCGGGTCTTGCCGAGCATCAGTGCCTGGCTTTGGGACAGGCAGTTGGCGTACAGCCACTGATGGTGGTCGGACACCGGGTTGAAGCTGACGATCGGCACGATGAAGTCGGCCGGGATCAGTTGGGTGCCTTGGTGCAGCAACTGGTGGTAAGCATGCTGACCGTTGCAACCGACGCCACCCCAGATCACTGGGCCGGTGTCGGTGGACACCGGTTTGCCGTCTTGGCGCACGCTCTTGCCGTTGGATTCCATGTCCAGCTGTTGCAAGTGCTTGGTGATGTTACGCAGATAGTGGTCGTACGGCAGGATCGCATGGCTCTGCGCACCCCAGAAGTTGCCGTACCACACGCCCAGCAGGCCAAGCAGCACCGGCATGTTTTGTTCGAATGGCGCGTTCTGGAAATGCTGGTCCATGGTGTAGGCACCGGACAGCAGTTCCTTGAAATTGGACATGCCGATGGCCAGTGCGATTGGCAAGCCGATGGCAGACCACAACGAGTAACGGCCGCCGACCCAGTCCCACATCGGGAAGATGTTTTCTTCGCGAATACCGAAGGCCACGGCTGCCGCGTTGTTGCTCGACACGGCGATGAAGTGGCGATATAGCTCAGCTTCTGAGCCACCTTGGGCCAAGTACCAGGCACGAGCGGCCTGGGCGTTTTTCAGGGTTTCGAGGGTGTTGAAGGACTTCGACGAAACAATGAACAGAGTGGTTTCGGCGCGCAGCTTCATGGTCAGCTCGTGGAACTCGCTGCCATCGATGTTCGCCAGGTAATGGCAGCGCACGCCTTTGTGGGCGTAGGACAACAGCGCTTCGGAGACCAGCTCCGGGCCGAGGAACGAGCCACCGATGCCGATGTTCACCACGTCGGTGATCGGCTTTTCGGTGTAGCCGCGCCACAGGCCGTCGTGGATGCGGCCGACCAGGTCGGTGATCTGGTTCAGCACCTTGTGCACGTCCGGCATGATGTTCACGCCATTGACCGACAGCTTGTCACCCACTGGGCGGCGCAAGGCGGTGTGCAGGGCCGGGCGGCCTTCTGACGAGTTGACCGGTTCGCCAGCGTAGAGCGAGTTGATCGCGTCCTTGAGGCCGACTTCCTCCGCCAGCCCTACCAGCAGGTCGCGGGTTTCGCTGGTGATCAGGTTTTTCGAGTAATCGAGGAAAAGTCCGCAGCTGCTCAAGGTGAATTGGGAAAAACGCTGAGGATCGGCATTGAACGCTTCACGCATGCTGAAATCCTGCATGGCTTGGCGATGTTGATTGAGCGCTTGCCAGGCGGGCAGAGCGGTAACGTCATGAGGGGTGCGGTAGTACGCCATCGCTGCGGGTTTCCTTTTATTACGGGGACTGCCTTTAGGACACTTCATAGCCCGGAACATCCAGTCTTATCTCAAGCATTGGGTTCCAGACAGCGCTAACTATAGCGCCGGGCGATTACATTAAACCTAGCGTGTCGATATGTCTTGGCTTTGTCTGCGCTGTGGCCGGTACTTTTTTATACCGGCACAGCGAGCAGGGCAACAGGCGGGGTGTTCAGCGAGGTTTAATTGAGGCTCAAATGCAGGTTGTCGATCAACCGAGTCGTGCCCAGGAAGGCTGCCACCAGGATCACGATGTCCTTGTCCTCAGGGGTTGCCGGGCGCAGATGCACGCCCTGGCGCACTTCGAGGTAATCCACGCGCAGCCCGGCAGCTTCGATCTGCTTGACCTGTTCGGCGCGCAGCGTGGCGAAGTTGTGGTCACCGTCCTTGATGGCTGCGGCAATCTGGCTGAGGCTGCGATACAGCACCGGCGCGATCCCGCGTTCCTCTTCGCTGAGAAAACCGTTGCGCGACGACAGCGCCAGGCCATCGTCGGCGCGTACGGTGGGCTCACCGATGATCTGAATCGGCATGTTCAGGTCATGGACCATGGCGCGAATCACGGCCAGTTGCTGGTAATCCTTTTGACCGAACACGGCCATGTCCGGCTGGACCATGTTGAACAGCTTGCTGACCACGGTCGCCACGCCTTCGAAATGCCCGGGACGGCTGGCGCCGCACAAGCCTTCGGACAGTTGCGGGACGCTGACGCGGGTCTGGCCGGTCATGCCGCCGGGGTACATTTCCTCGACGGTGGGTGCGAACAGCAGGTTGCAGCCGGCTTGCAGTAGCTTTTCCTGGTCGGCGGCGAGGGTGCGGGGATATTTGTCCAGGTCTTCACCCGCGCCAAATTGCAGCGGGTTGACGAAGATACTCGCGACGACAAAGTCCGCTTGCTGAACAGCCTTCGTCACCAGGGTTGCATGGCCGCTGTGCAGGTTGCCCATGGTAGGTACGAAGCCAATGCGTTTACCCGCCTTGCGGGCGTGGGCGACGGCGGCGCGTAGTTCGCGTACGGTTCTTACGGTGTTCATGCAGAGAATCCGTGTTCGGCGCCTGGGAAGGTCACGCCTTTGACTTCGGTAACGTACGCGCTCAATGCCGCGTGGATGCTGTCCTGGCCGGTCATGAAGTTCTTCACGAACTTCGGCACGCGACCCGTGATCGACAGGCCGAGCATGTCGTGCAGCACCAGCACCTGGCCATCAGTGGCCGAGCCCGCGCCAATGCCAATCACCGGCACTTTTACGGCTTGGGTGATTTCTGCAGCGAGTTCGCTGGGCACGCACTCAAGCAGGATCATTGCAACGCCGGCCTGTTCCAGGGCGATGGCATCGGCACGCATCTGGCGTGCCTGGGCTTCGTTGCGACCTTGTACCTTGTAGCCGCCGAGCAGGTTTACCGACTGTGGCGTCAGGCCCATATGTGCGCACACCGGCACGCCGCGTTCAGCCAGCAAGCGAATCGACTCGGCGAGCCACAGTGCGCCCTCCACTTTGACCATGTGTGCGCCGGCGCGCATCAGTTTGCCTGCGTTGAGGAAGGTCTGCTCAGTGGTGGCGTAATCCATGAACGGCAGGTCGGCGATGATGAAGGCGCCGTCGTTACCGCGCTTGACGCTGGCAGTGTGGTAAGCCAGGTCATCGGTGGTAACGGGCAGGGTGCTGTCATTCCCTTGAAGAACCATGCCCAGGGAGTCGCCTACCAGCAACACTTCAACCCCGGCTTGGCAGCTGGCGTGGGCGAAGGTGGCGTCATAGCAGGTCAGCATGGTGATTTTTTCACCTTTGAGCTTGAGGCTCTGCAAGGTGGTCAGGGTAATGTCTGGCATGAAAAGGGTCCTCGTTCAGGCGCTTGGAAACAGCGAGTTACGCGCGTGAGTCTTCGTTTATACAGGCGCACTGTCTTGAGAGCAGTGCTTATAAGGCCTGGATTGCGCCCTTTAGCGCCGGGTTGGCGGCAGCGGGACGCCTATAGTCGTGAGGAGGACACGGGAAGTCAATTGGATGTGTTACCGCATTGTTACGCGTGGGGTGTTACCGCTGTTACTGACGCGTTTCAGCTGTGTGAGCTGGCTTAAACAATGCGTTCCAGGCCGACGAATGGGCAGGCTTCGAGCAAATCGCGCAGTGCCCTGCCATCGGGTAGCTGCAGGGCCTCAGGTGCCAATTCGGACAAGGGGTAGAGCACAAATGCGCGCAGGTGCATCTGGTAGTGCGGCACCTTCAAACGCGGCTCGTCGATCAGGTGATCGCCAAACAGCAAGATGTCCAGGTCAAGCGTGCGCGGGCCCCCACCGTTCAAGGCGTTCGCGGCCCTGGTCATTCTCGATGGCTTGCAGCGCATCCAGCAGGTCCAGGGGCGCCAGGCTGCTGTCCAGGGCGGCGACCGCATTGGTGTAGCGCGGTTGGCCCGGGAGCAGGGAGTCACTTTGATAGAAGGCAGAGACGCCGAAGACGGTGGTGTCTGGCAAACGCGCGAGCGCTTCGACAGCGCTGCGCAATTGTTGCTCCGGGGCAGCGAGGTTGCTGCCCATGCCTATGTAGATACGTTCCACGTTTATTCGCCAGCGGCGCCCGAGGCATCGGCGCTGCGTTTGCGCTTGCTGCCGCTGCGACGACGCTTTTTGGGCCCTTCGCTGGCTCCATCACCTTTGCTGCCGAGGTCGCGGATCATGTCGCGGCGCTGGCTGTCGTTGGCGTCCTGGTAATCGGTCCACCATTCGCCCAGGCCGTCAGTCTGCTCGCCGGCACTCTCGCGCAGCAGCAGGAAGTCATAGCCTGCACGGAAACGCGGGTTGTCCAGCAGCAGGTCGGCGCGTTTGCCGCTGCGGCGGGGCAGGCGTTCCTGCATGTCCCAGATTTCGCGGATCGGCATGGTGAAGCGCTTCGGAATAGCGATGCGCTGGCACTGTTCGGTGATCAGTTCGTGCGCGGCTTCCTGCATTGCCGGAATCGGCGGCATGCCACGGTCCTGCAGGCGCAGTACGCGTTTTGGCAGGGCTGGCCACAACAGGGCGGCAAACAGGAACGCCGGGGTGACCGGTTTGTTCTGCTTGATGCGCAGGTCGGTGTTGATCAACGCTTCGCTGATCAGCGTGTGCGTATAGGTAGGGTTGTACTCCAGTGCTTCGGCGCTGGCCGGGAACAGTGGGTCGAACAACTCCAGGTCCACGAGCATCTCGAAGGTGTCGGCGGCATAGCCCGAGAGGAACAGCTTGAGCACTTCTTCGAACAGACGTGCCGAAGGGATTTCCCGCAGCATTGGTGCCAGTTCCCGAATCGGCGCGGCGGTGTGTTTCTCGATACCGAAGTTGAGCTTGGCGGCAAAACGCACGGCCCGCAGCATGCGCACCGGGTCTTCCTGATAGCGCTGTGTTGGGTCGCCGATGAGGCGAATCAGGTTGTTGCGGATGTCGTGTACGCCATTGGCGTAATCGAGGATGCGCTCGCTGACCGGGTCGTAATAGAGGGCATTGATGGTGAAGTCGCGGCGTTGCGCGTCTTCTTCAAGAGTGCCATAGACGTTGTCGCGCAGAATGCGCCCGCTCTCGTTGCGGGAAGACTGATTGGTATCTTCCTCTTCATCGTTTTGCGGATGACCGGCGCGGAATGTCGCGACTTCAATGATTTCGCGACCAAAGTGGATGTGCACCAACTTGAAACGCCGACCGATGATGCGCGCATTGCGAAACTCGGCGCGGACCTGCTCGGGCGTGGCGCTGGTGGCGACGTCGAAGTCCTTGGGCGTGATATTGAGCAGCATGTCGCGTACGCACCCACCCACCAGATAGAGCCTGGTAGCCGGCGTTCTGCAAACGTTCGACGATGTTCACCGCATAACGGCTGAATTGAGCGCGCTGCAATGAATGCTGATTGCTGTTAAGCACTTCAGGCGTGCTGCGAATGTGTTGCGTACGACGCAAGGGAGAACGGAATGACTGGAACAACTTCTTCAGCATGGGATGCACTGTTTGAAGGAATGTTCGGCCATAACGAAGAATGACCGCATGATGGGTCGGGATTCTAGCATTTAGTCAGGGGATGGTGTAGGAACAAGCTACAGGCATTGCGCCACAAGCCTTTGAGCACCAAATCCCAGAAACTACAAGGGGAGCCGAAGCTCCCCCAGAAGTAGTTGCGTGCTCTATTTTTATTATTGGTTGCGGGCTTCTTGTTTTTGTTGATCGCCCTCGCCACGAAGCTTCACCTTCATGACACTCCCAATCGGGAGTCAAGAGCAAACGGATTGCTTTGGTCGCTGTGTTGCTGATCTATGATCCAACCAGTTCAGGCTCTGCCTTAGGGCAGTTTTTGTTGTTCTCGGCCTGGTTGCGGGGCAAGCCCCAAATGCAACGCCTCTCCAAAAGAATCAGTTAGCTGCGCCTCCGCCGTGTTGTTTTTATTATGCGTGAGTCGATTCGTCTTATTTTTATTGTCTTGTACAAAGCTTGTTATTGTTTTTGTACTAAGCATATAGCAGGGTGCGTGCCAACTTTTGCAGTGCCTAGTAAAACCGGGGGGTTGAGGGGTTTTCGGGTTTTTGACGGACCAAAAAAAGCCGGGGCTTCGTTACCGTAAGCCCCGGCTTTTGTTACGCAAAAAATCAGCGGTAACAGTTTTTTCACATCATTGGGTGTTACCTAAGGGGGCGCACCCTCAGCTTTCGCTGGCCACACCGGTCTTGCGTCGTGGAATACCCAGGCGCTGGCGCCGTTCCCACAGGCATTTACGGCTCACGCCCAGTTTGCGTGCCAGTTCGGTCTCGGTCATGTGGTCCTGATGCTCAAGGACGAAATGCTGGAAGTAGTCTTCCAGTGACAAATCTTCCGTCGGCTCATGGCTGGTATTGCTACCGCCGCCCGGTGTCGGGGCGAGGCCGATGAAGTCGTCATCCTCCAAGTCACTGAGTTCAATATCGATACCCAGCAGCTCGGCGGAAATTTCTGGGCTCTCCGACAGGATCACGGCGCGCTCCACCGCATTCTCCAGCTCCCGCACGTTACCCGGCCACGAGTAATGCCGAATCGCTTGCTCGGCGTCCGGCGCGAACTTCAGGTCGGTACGGTTGATGCGCGCACTCTGGCGCAGCAGGAACGCACTGGCTATCTCATTGACGTCGGCGCCGCGCTCACGCAGGGCCGGCAATTTGAGCGCGATCACATGCAGGCGGTAGTACAAGTCTTCACGAAACTGACCGATCTTGGCCAGGCTCTTCAGGTCTCGGTGCGTGGCCGCGATCAGACGCACGTCGACCTTCTGCGATTGCACCGAACCTACCCGGCGAATCTCGCCTTCCTGCAACACGCGCAGTAATCGCGCTTGTGCTTCCAGCGGCAGTTCGCCGATCTCATCGAGGAACAGCGTGCCACCGTCCGCCGCTTCCACCAGGCCCGCGCGTCCGGCGCTGGCGCCTGTGAACGCGCCTTTCTCGTGGCCAAACAGTTCGGATTCGATCAGGGATTCGGGGATCGCCGCACAGTTCACCGAGATCATCGGTGCTTTGGCGCGCTTGGAGAGGTTGTGCAGGGCGCGGGCCACCAGCTCCTTACCGGTGCCTGACTCGCCCTGGATCAATACATTGGAGTCCGTAGGTGCCACTTTGCGAATCTTGCTGTACAGGTCCTGCATCGGTGGGCAGGAGCCGATGATGCCGATTTCCCCATTGCTGTTGTCAACACCCGGTTTGTCGGCGGCTTTGCTGGCGGGGCGCTGCTCGGCAGGCGCGCTGCTGGCCGACTGACGGTCACGCAGGATGCGCGCGACGGCCTGGAGCATTTCATCGTGGTCGAAGGGTTTGGCGATGTAGTCCACCGCGCCCATCTTCATGGAGTCCACCGCAGAGCGCAGGCTCGCGTAGCTGGTCATGATCAGCACTGGGGTGCCCTGGCCAAGCTTGATCAGCTCGGTGCCCGGTGCGCCAGGCAGGCGCAGGTCACTGACAATCAGGTCGAACGTGGGAATGCTGAAACGCTCTTGTGCTTCCTGCACCGAGCCGGCTTCGCTGACTTGGTACTGGTTACGTTCAAGCAGGCGACGCAAGGCAGAGCGGATAATGGTTTCGTCTTCGACGATCAAAATGTGCGGCATTGATTCAATTCTCTCGACGGTCTCAGTTCACAGCGGACGTCGCTTCGACATGACGCGGCAAGGTCACCCGAATACGGGTGCCGCGTTGGCTTTCGGTGTCAGCCGGGCTGTCGATGGTGATTTGTCCATAATGCTCTTCAACGATGGAATAGACCAGTGCAAGGCCCAGACCTGTACCTTCACCTGGATCCTTGGTGGTGAAGAAGGGTTCGAACAATCTATCCATGATGTTCTGTGGAATACCGCTACCTTCATCTTCGACGATCAGATCGACCGTATGTTCGAAAGCCTCGGTCTTGACGCGTACCGCACCACCGGCCGGCGTCGCGTCGCGGGAGTTGGACAGCAGGTTGATCAGTACTTGGGCCAGGCGTTGTGAGTCACCATCGACCCAATGGTCGGGGTCGCACAGATTGAAAAACTGCACTTCGAAATTGCGCCGGTTCAAGGCGAGCAACCCAATGGCGTCCTGCGCCACTTCGGCCAGGCAGACCGCTTCGTCCTGATTCTGATGGGCGCCCGCATGGGCAAAGCTCATCAACGACTGCACGATGCGCGATACGCGTTTGGTCTGTTCGAGAATTTGCCCGCTGATCTCGGTAATTTCCCCGTCCTCTTCACGCTCTTCCCGCAGGTTTTGCGCAAGACAGGCGATACCGGTGATCGGGTTGCCAATTTCGTGGGCCACCCCCGCCGCTAGACGCCCGATACTGGCCAGGCGCTCGGAGTGCACCAGCTTGTCTTCGAGCATCTGGGTTTCGGTCAGGTCTTCCACCAACAGCACCAAGCCGCTGTTACCGGGGGCCAGTGGCTCATCGATGGCCGCTTTGTGCAGGTTGAGCCAACGGGTCTGACCGTCGAGGGCTAAGTGCTGCTTGTGCAAGTGTTCGTCGGGCAGGTTGATAAAGCCCTGCAGCAATTCTTTCCACGGATCGCCGAGTGTATTGAGGCGCGAACCCACCACGCGTTGCGCGGCGATACCGGTGAGTTCTTCCATGGCCTTGTTCCACATCAGGATCTCCTGATCCTTGGCCAGGGAGCACACGCCCATGGGCAACTCTTGCAGCGTCTGGCGATGGTAGCGGCGCAGGGCATCAAGCTCGGCGGCAAGGCCGGTGAGGCGGGAGTGGTAATCCTCCAGCCGGCTCTCGATGAAATGGATGTCTTCGGTGACGTAGTTTTCGCCACCGGCTTTATAGGGCAAAAACGTCTCTACCATGTCCTGGGACACGCTGGGGCCCATCAGGCCAGACAGGTTCGCCTCAATGCGGTCACGCAGACGGCGTAGCGCATACGGTCGGCGCTCGTCGAACGGCAAGTAGAGGTCGCGCAGCGCCTGCTCGACTTCCTTTTGCGCGGCCTTGGCACCCAGGGGCTTGGCCAGTTGGGTGGCAAACTCCTGAGGCGAGGCCGCGTGCAGTTCGCGGCGTTGCGGGCGACGTACGTTATCGACCGCGCAAGCCTCGGCGGCGCTGGTTTCTTCTGGGCTGACATTGGTGAACAGTGAGATCAGGGTGAACATCAGGACGTTGGCGGCCAAAGAAGCAATCGCGGCCATGTGCCAACTGGTGTCGTCCAACACGTAAATCATGTTTAGCAGCGGGATGTAGAAACCCTGCAGGTTGCCGACCAGCGGTAACAGCATGGTGACGATCCACACCAGGATCCCGGCGAGCAGACCCGCGATAAAACCTCGGCGATTGGCCGTCGGCCAGTACAGCACCGACAGTACCCCCGGCAGGAACTGCAAGGTGGCGACAAACGCGACGATACCCAGGTTGGCCAGGTCTTGCCCGGCGCCGAGCAGCAGGTAGAAACAGTAACCGGCCATGATGATTGCGACGATCAGCGCGCGGCGGGTCCACTTCAGCCAGCGGTAGATATTGCCTTCGGCCGGTGGCTGGTACAGCGGCAGCACCAGGTGATTGAGGGCCATGCCCGATAGAGCCAGCGTCGTGACGATAATCAGCCCGCTGGCAGCAGACAAACCGCCGACGTAAGCCAGCAGCGCCAACGCCGGGCTATTGGCGGCGATACCGATACCCAGGGTGAAATACTCGGGGTTGGTGGTGGCCCCCAGTTTCAGGCCGGCCCACAGGATCAGCGGCACCGCGAGGCTCATCAACAGCAGGAACAGCGGCAAGCCCCAGCTGGCGCTTACCAGCGAGCGCGGGTTGAGGTTCTCGGTAAAGGTCATGTGATACATGTGCGGCATCACAATCGCCGAGGCGAAAAACACCAGCAGCAGCGTTCGCCATGGACCTTCCTGCAACGGAGTGTGCAGGGCGGCGAGGGCGGTCTGGTTTTGAAGCAACCACAGTTCCAGCTGTTGCGGACCGTCGAACACACCATACAGCGCATAGAGGCCGACGCCGCCGATGGCGATCAACTTGATCACCGACTCGAAAGCAATCGCAAACACCAAGCCTTCGTGTTTCTCGCGGGTGGCGATATGGCGTGAGCCGAAAAAGATGGTGAACAGGGAGATCAGTGCACAGAACGCCAGAGCCACCCGATGCTGTACCGGCTCATGGGTGAGGATACTGATGGAGTCGGCCACCGCCTGGATTTGCAGAGCCAGCAGAGGCAGCACGCCGATCAACATGAATACCGTGGTCAATGCCCCGGCCCATGTGCTGCGGAAGCGGAAGGCGAACAGGTCGGCCAGGGACGACAGCTGATAGGTGCGAGTGATTTTGAGGATCGGGTACAGCAATACCGGCGCCAGCAGAAACGCGCCGGATACTCCCAGATAACTGGAGAGAAAGCCGTAACCGTACTGATAGGCCAGGCCCACGGTGCCATAGAACGCCCAGGCGCTGGCGTATACGCCCAGGGACAAGGTGTAGGTCAACGGATGGCGAATGATCGCCCGCGGAATCATTCCGCGCTCACTGATCCAGGCAACCCCGAACAGCGCGGCCAGGTAGGCGGCGCTGATCAGCAGCATCTGAGTGAGGCTAAAGCTCATCGGCATCTTTTTGGCTCTGCAGGATGAAGGTCACGACGATCAGGATCAGCCACAGCAGATAAGGGCGATACCAAGCGCCCGTGGCATCGATCCACCAATCCATGATGGCGGGAGAAAACAGGTAGATCCCGACGACCAACAGCAGGACCAATCGATAGATGTACATGTTGGCCTCTGATTAGAAAACTGCGGCGATGGTAACGGATGCTTGGCAAGCTGCAAGCGCCGTCAGTTCAATTGCGCTTCGGCCAGGGTGAGTGTGCGCGGGATCTGTGTGGCATCCCAGTGCCGAATGCCCCAATCCAGCAGTTCCCTAGGGCTCGCGTGAAGCAATTCGCTGCCGGGTTGTTGGCCAAGGGCGCGTAGTGCTCTCAATAGCAAAGGCGTGGCCTGGTCGGGCGTCAACGGCGGCGAACGGTAAGACTTGCCCAGTTTGTTACCGTCCGGTTGGATGATCAGGGGCACGTGCAGGTAGCGCGGTTGGCGTAGGCCCAGCAGTTCTTGCAGATACAGTTGGCGCGGGGTGGAGTCGAGCAAATCGGCACCCCGCACGATATCGGTAACACCTTGCCAGGCGTCATCCAGGACCACGGCCAGTTGGTAGGCATAGAGGCCGTCGCGGCGTCGGATGACGAAATCGCCTGCTTCGCGCCCCAGGTGTTGTCGGAACTCACCCTGCACACGGTCAGTAAAGTGGTACGAAAGCTCAGGTACACGTAAGCGGATGGCTGCATCTTGCTGCTCGTGACCGGCGTTGCGGCACAAGCCTGGGTAAATCCCATTGTAGGGTTCCAGTTGCTTGCGTGAGCAGGTGCAGGCGTAGGCCAGGCCGTGGTTGAACATGTCGTTCAGCACTTTGGCGTAGGCCTCGTGCCGCTCGCTTTGTCGGACCAGTTCGCCGTCCCACTCAAAGCCATAGCTTTCCAGGGCATGCAGGATCGCCGCCTGTGCACCGGGCTCTTCGCGGGGTGGGTCGAGGTCTTCCATGCGCATCAGCCAGCGGCCGTGGTTGGCGCGGGCATCAAGGTAGGAGGCGAGGGCGGCGACCAGGGAGCCGAAGTGCAAATGGCCGCTGGGCGTGGGGGCGAATCGCCCGATATAGGTAGAGGCTGTCATGGGCCGGATACTACTGGAAAATCGGTAAACGCCAGAAACAAAAATGGAGCGTTTACACGCTCCATTCGTTCAGCTCGACAGGATTACTTGCCAACCTGTTTTTCCTTGATTTCAGCCAAGGTCTTGCAGTCTACGCACAGGTCCGCGGTTGGGCGGGCTTCCAGGCGGCGAATACCGATCTCGACCCCGCAGTTTTCGCACCAGCCGTACTCTTCGTCTTTGATCAGTTGCAGTGTCTTGTCGATCTTCTTGATCAACTTGCGCTCGCGATCACGGGCGCGCAGTTCAAGGGCGAACTCTTCTTCCTGGCTGGCACGGTCGGCCGGGTCAGGGAAGTTGGCTGCTTCGTCCTTCATATGGTCAACGGTACGGTCGACCTCCTGCATCAAGTCCTGTTTCCACTTGCTCAGGATCTTGGTGAAGTGCTCGCGCATGGGCTCGCCCATGTACTCCTCACCTTTCTTCTCTACGTAAGGTTCGAAGCCATTGAGGCCTTGAGTCTGCTGTTGCTTTGCTTGGGTGGACATGAATAGACCGCCTCTCACTCTTCTAATCCATTGCGCAGGATTGCAACGTCACCGACACCTGCCGGCCCTGCGGCTGCAAGCGGGCGAACTTACCAGATAGATTCGGGGTGCGCCACTCCCGGTTGTCGAGCCTGTCGCGTCGGGGTTGCAAACTGCAGAGGCCCGTCGTGGCTGGGTATGTTTCGGCTCGAATGTTGATTTTAGTCGTTTTGCGCGCGCTTGCCCGCACCACACAGGTGGCCGGGCAGGCAATAGAACATGTTTTACCGCGCGGGTTCGGTAGAATCCCGATTTTATCCTCACCGTTAAGGAAGGCTAATGGCTCAGCCCTACAGTGCGCGCAGTCGCGCCATCGAACCTTTTCATGTCATGGCGTTGCTGGCGCGGGCCAATGAGCTGCAGGCCGCCGGCAATGACGTGATTCACCTGGAAATCGGCGAGCCCGATTTCACAACGGCGGAGCCGATCATCCAGGCCGGTCAGGCGGCGCTCGCCAATGGCAAGACTCGCTATACCGCAGCCCGAGGCCTGCCAGAATTGCGTGAAGCCATCAGCGGTTTCTACCAGCAGCGCTACGGGTTGAATGTAGATCCCGAGCGTATTCTGATCACTCCAGGAGGTTCTGGCGCGTTGTTGCTGGCCAGCAGCCTGCTGGTGGACCCAGGCAAGCATTGGCTGCTGGCAGACCCGGGTTATCCCTGTAACCGACACTTCCTGCGCTTGGTGGAAGGCGCCGCGCAACTGGTGCCGGTAGGCCCTGAAGTGCGTTATCAACTGACCGCTGACCTAGTGGCCAGATACTGGGATCAAGACAGCGTGGGCGCGTTGGTTGCCTCCCCTGCAAATCCCACCGGCACGATCCTCTCGCGCGATGAATTAGCCGGGCTTTCCGAAGCAATCAAGGCGCGTAACGGCCATTTGGTGGTGGATGAGATCTATCACGGCCTAACCTACGGCACTGATGCCGCCAGCGTGCTGGAGGTCGATGATGACGCCTTCGTCCTGAATAGTTTTTCGAAGTATTTCGGCATGACCGGCTGGCGGCTGGGTTGGCTCGTGGCGCCGCCGGCTGCAGTGAGTGAATTGGAGAAGCTGGCGCAAAACCTTTATATCAGTGCGCCGAGCATGGCCCAATATGCGGCGCTCGCCTGTTTTACCCCGCAAACACTGAGCATTCTGGAGGAGCGTCGTGCCGAGTTTGGCCGTCGTCGCGACTTCCTGCTGCCCGCCTTACGCGAATTGGGCTTTGGCATTGCCGTCGAGCCGGAAGGGGCGTTCTATTTGTACGCCGATATCAGCGCATTCGGCGGTGATGCCTTCGCGTTTTGCCGGCACTTTCTCGAAACCGAGCATGTTGCGTTTACGCCCGGCTTGGATTTTGGTCGCTATCAAGCGGGCCATCATGTGCGTTTTGCCTACACGCAAAACCTCGATCGGTTACAGGAAGCGGTGGAACGCATCGCCCGTGGCTTGCGGAGCTGGCAAGGCTGATGCGCTTTTATCCTCCCCTCGAAGAAGGTCGACTGATTCGCCGATACAAGCGTTTTCTCACCGATATCGAAACTGTTACCGGCGAGTTGTTGACTATTCACTGCCCAAACACCGGTTCCATGCTCAATTGCATGGTGGAAGGCGGGCAAGTTTGGTTCAGTCGCTCCAACGACCCCAAGCGTAAGTTGCCCGGCACCTGGGAGATTGCCGAAACGCCTCAGGGCCGTTTGGCGTGCGTGAACACGGCGCGCGCCAATCAGTTGGTCGAAGAGGCGTTACTGGCTGGTGTGATCACGGAGCTCAATGGCTTTACCGCACTGAAGCGCGAAGTGCCTTACGGTCAGGAGAAAAGCCGTATCGACTTTCGGCTGGAGTATCCAGAGGGTGCGGCCTATGTCGAAGTCAAAAGCGTCACCCTAGGCTTTGATAACACCCGGGTTGCCGCCTTCCCCGACGCAGTGACCCAGCGTGGCGCCAAGCATCTGCGGGAGCTGGCCCACTTGGCGCGCGAAGGTGTGCGAGCGGTGCAGTTGTACTGCGTCAACCTCTCCGGGATTGACGCCGTGCGCCCAGCTTTGGAAATCGATGCCGTCTATGGCGCTGCCTTGCGTGAGGCTAAAGCTGCTGGAGTGGAAGTATTGGCGTACGGCGTGCGCGTGACGTCCGAGGAAATTTGTGTGGATCGCCGGTTGGACGTGCTGCTCGATTAGAGCTCTACCCACAGGCCCTGTTCGTCTTCGCGGCCGCGCAGGGCTTGGAGGCTTTTACCGGAGCACGGCCCGGCAATGCACTCACCGCTTTCGATCAGGAACAGAGCGCCGTGGGTGGCGCATTGGATCAGGCTGGCGCTCTCGTCTAGGAACTTATCGGGTTGCCATTCAAGCGGTATGCCGCGATGAGGGCAGCGGTTGATATAGAAGTAGGCAATGCCGTCCCGGCGTACCGCGAATAATTTGCAACCATCGATTTCAAAACCGAGGCTGCTGTCTGGCGCGAGGCTAGAGGAGGGGCAGAGAAACTTCATTTCAATCCTTAAGTGCCTTGACGTTCAAATGCAAACAATTATCAAATGCCGGCTCGCCCGTTAGCTGACTGGGTGCTCAGTTCGATGCATGGCAGGGGGTAACTGTCACATCAATGAGTGCCCGAAAGGCCCCGCCTTAGGAAGGAAACCCTGTTATGCGCCTGAGTGCCAGCGCTATTGCGCTTGTTGTCGGATTGCTGGTCAACCCTGGGGCGCACGCCTCTGAACTGCCACAGCGTTGGGTGAGTGCCGGTGGGGCGCTGTCGGAGTGGGTGGCGGCTCTGGGCGGTGAGCCGAAGTTGGTCGGCGTGGATACCACGAGCCAGCATCCAGAGTCTCTAAAAGCGTTGCCAAGTATTGGCTATCAGCGGCAATTGTCGTCCGAAGGCATTCTCAGCCTGCGCCCGCAGGTGCTGGTAGGCACTGAAGAGATGGGCCCGCCGCCGGTACTGGCGCAGATTCGCAGCGCGGGGGTTCGGGTTGAAATGTTCTCGGCGCAGCCGGATTTACCGACCTTGAAAGGCAATCTTCAGCACTTGGGCAAGTTGCTGGGTGATGAGGCTAAAGCCGACGAATTGTTTACCCGGTACGAGAATGCCCTCAGTCAGCAGAAAAGTTGGGTCGCGAAGGCCCAGGCTTCTCAAAAGACCCCTGGTGTCTTGCTACTGATCGGTCACGCCGGCGGCAAGCCGCTGATCGCTGGCAAGGACACGGCCGGAGATTGGATGGTGCAGCAGGCGGGCGGTAAAAACCTGGCCACGCACACCGGTTACAAGCCGTTTTCGGTGGAGTCGTTGGCAGGGTTGAGCCCGGATGTACTGGTATTCGCTGACCGTGCCCTCACAGGTGATGCGGCCCGTGCGGCGCTGTTCAAAGAGAATCCTATTCTGGCGTCGACGCCAGCCGCCAAGAGTGGACGTGTATTTGAGCTGGACCCGACATTGTTGGTGGGAGGGCTCGGGCCGCGCCTGCCGCAAAGCCTGGTGAAGTTGTCCGCCGGGTTATATCCGGCCCAGGCTAAACCAGCCCTATGACCACGCTGGTTAAGCCAAAAACGCTGTTTATCGGGCTGACGCTATTGTGTGTGTTGGCGATCTGGCTTTCGTTGGCGTTGGGGCCGGTGAGCCTGCCGTTGCTCGACACGCTTAAGGCGGCCTTGCGTTTGGTCGGCGTGCCAATTGAAGCGCAGGGCTTGGAGCAGGCCGAGCTTATCCTTGGGCAGATTCGTTTGCCGCGTACCTTGCTGGGCCTGGCGGTGGGCGGCGTATTGGCATTGTCGGGCGTCGCCATGCAAGGGCTGTTTCGCAACCCGTTGGCCGATCCGGGGCTGGTGGGGGTGTCGAGTGGTGCGGCGCTCGGGGCCGCCGTCGCCATCGTCGGTGGTGCGTTTTTTGGTGGTTTGCCGGATGCATTCGGGCCGTATCTCCTGTCGCTGTGCGCATTTCTTGGCGGGTTGGGCGTTACCGCGCTGGTCTATCGACTGGGGCGGCGTAATGGCCAGACCAATGTGGCGACGATGCTGCTCGCCGGTATTGCCCTCACTGCGCTGGCCGGCTCGGCGGTGGGCCTTTTTACTTACTTGGCTGACGACGCCACCCTGCGGACCCTGGCGTTCTGGAACCTGGGCAGCCTCAACGGCGCGAGCTATTCCCGGCTGTGGCCGTTGTTGATGGTCAGCGCGGGTGTGGCGCTGTGGTTACCGCGCCGGGCGAAGGCACTGAATGCGCTGCTGCTCGGTGAGTCCGAGGCCAGTCACCTGGGGATTGATGTCGAAGCACTCAAGCGCGAGTTGGTGTTCTGCACCGCATTAGGTGTCGGCGCGGCGGTGGCGGCAGCCGGAATGATTGGTTTTGTGGGGCTGGTGGTGCCGCATCTGGTCAGATTGCTCGCAGGGCCTGATCACCGCGTGTTACTTCCGGCTTCAATTTTGGCGGGCGCGAGTCTGCTGCTATTAGCTGACTTGGTCGCACGGCTGGCTTTGGCGCCCGCGGAGTTGCCGATTGGGATTGTGACGGCGTTCATTGGTGCGCCGTTTTTTCTTTACCTGTTGTTACGGGGGCGTGCCTGATGCTGCGTGTTGAAAACCTGCAGATCAGCCGCGGTCGAAAAACCGTGTTGGCGGATGTCACTTTGGACTTGCTGCCAGGCGAAGTGCTCGGCGTGCTGGGCCCCAATGGCGCCGGCAAAAGCACGTTGCTGGGGGCGTTGTGCGGTGAGTTGCATCCCGATCACGGCAAGGTCTGGCTGGGGCAGCAGGCGCTGAAAGACTGGAGCGGATCGCAGCGCGCCCAGCGACTGGCGGTGTTGCCACAAACCTCGACCCTGGACTTTGCATTCCGCGTAGAGGAGGTCGTCGGGATGGGGCGTCTGCCCTATCAGACCGGACGCGTGCGGGATGACGAAATCATCGATGCAGCCTTGCAAGCAGCAGATGTTTCGCACTTGAGCGGTCGCAGCTACCTGGCGTTATCCGGTGGCGAGCGCCAGCGCGTGCACTTGGCGCGGGTGCTGGCGCAGCTATGGCCGGGGGAGGAGGGGCAGACGTTGCTGCTGGATGAGCCTACGTCAATGCTGGATCCCCTGCACCAGCACACGACTTTGCAAGCTATTCGGACTTTCGCAGATCGGGGCGCGGCGGTGCTGGTGATCCTCCATGATCTGAATCTGGCGGCGCGCTACTGTGATCGTATTCTGCTGCTTGACGGGGGGCGCCCCCACGCTCTGGATACGCCCGTGCGGGTGCTGCGTCCAGAACCGCTTAAAGCCGTGTTTGGTTTGGATGTGCTGGTACAGCCACACCCGGAGCGCGGGCATCCGCTGATCATTGCGCGTTAAAGTCTGCTTTCTTACAGACAAAAAAAGACCCGGCAAGAGCCGGGTCAAATAACCGTGATTAGCCTGATGAGGAGATAATCTGAGAGTCCGAACCAATGGTCTTTCAGTTATCGGCTGATCTCGCGACCAGCTGTGATAATCATAACGATTCTCATTTGAGAGTCAACAATTGTTTTTACGTGACCATCCGCTTTCCTTAAACAGATGTTCGAAACCTACGTAAATATTGAGTGTTTTGGTCGATCTAATTCTTCTGGCGCGTTGAGATTGCATCCAGTTGCCGGTTCAAAGCTTCCTTACGCTCAACGGGGATGTCGTTCCAGTGCACATCCATCAGCGCCCCTTCGATGGCATACAGCAAAACTTTCGATGCGCGGAAGCCGCGAGTCCTTACAGCTCGATACGCATCGACCGCGCCCAAGCGCCGCAAGTCGGACGCGCTGTGGATGCCCACCGCATGCAGCCACTGCGCTGACGTCTTGCCAAGGTTTTTCAGGTGTTGCAGCTCATCGTTCATCAAGCCTCCTTGCGACGGCCGAATGGTGCGGTGGGTATTCGTGACCAGGCAAGCCTGAACAGGAGTGTAGCGTTCAGTAGGAAAAGCGTGGTTCTTTGGTCCGAAACGGCCAAAAAGCTTATAAGAATGGCGCGGGGATTTTGACGGTGAGCAGGCGTGAGCCGCCCGCTACACGTTGCACGTAGCGGGCTTGAGGCGTGTGTTACTTGGTACGGTAGCGCAGACGCGTGCCGAAATTGACCGACATGAGAATTTCGTCGGCGGTCAACTCAGGCGGAAAGTAAGTGCCCGAAATCTGCGCATGGGCCAGGCTGGCGCCCTCCAGCGAGCAGTCGCGCAAATCCAACCCGCGCAAGTCGGTGGAGCGGAAATACGCGTCGGTAAAATCTACGCCGGTGACATTCAACTCGCGTAAGTCCAGCCCACGGAAGTCGCCTCCGCGCATGTCGATAGCGCCGTCTTTCGGACGCTCCTGGTTGAAACCGCGAACATCGTCTTTATGCAGGAGCGAGTAGAGCGGGGTATCAAGAAGCTTGGGCTGACTCATGACAACGAACTCCTGTTGGATTTATGGCGCCATTATAGTGCCACTATTGCTCGGCCGTGCGCCCAAGTTGACGACACGACCAAGAAATTTTTCTTACAGGCCTGGCAAGCGCTGGCGAATTTGCGCGACCACCGCGTCGAGAGTCCCGCTTTGATTGGTCTCGACGCGTTTGCTCAGTAACAGTTCTTCAGCTGTGAGGGGGTCACGGTTGGCCTGCTGTGCTTCGATAACGGCCAGAGTAGCGTCGGACGGATCGTTTTTGTCTCCCTGACGTTGTGCCAGCCAACTGCTGATAACGGCCTGTGGTGCGTTGCAGTCCAGAATAAGGAAGGGCGCACCGGTGGCTTCGGCAACCTTGGCGGCGGCTTCACGTTGTTCGCGTTTCAGGAAGGTGGCATCCAGTACCACCGGGAAGCCGGCGCGCAGCACGGTATCTGCGAGGTCGTTCAAACGAGCGTAGGTTGCTGTGCTGGCGTCGGCTGCATAGATACCGGCCTGCAGCGTGTTTTCCACTTGCTGCTCGCCGAACAGGCGTTTGCGTTCCACGTCCGACCGCAGGCGCACGGCACCAAGCGCTTCCACGAGGCGCATGGATACGTGGCTTTTGCCCACAGCCGAGACGCCGTGGGTAATCGCCAGGAAGCGTGAAGGAATAGTGCTGTAGCTTTCTGCCAGGTTCGCGTAGTTGCGGTACTGGCGCAGAGTGGTGGCGCGTTGTACCGGGCTTGCTTCGCTCGGCATGCTGAACAACGACACCTTGGCGCGTACCAGGGCGCGGTAGGCTTTATAGAAGTTCAGCACTTCAAGGCCCTGATAGTCGCCGGTCAGTTCCAGGTATTGGCTGATGAAGCGGCGGGCCAGGGACTTGAGTCCGCGGTCTTCCAGGTCCATTGCCAGGAAGCCGGTGTCGGCATACACGTCGGTGAAGCGAAACGGTTCGTTAAACTCGATGCAGTCGAAAATCACCACTTGGCCGTCGATCAAGGTGGCGTTACCGAGGTGGATATCACCGTGGCATTCGCGGGTGAAACCGTCGAGCTTGCGCTGTGCCAGCAGTGGCTTGAGGCGTTCGAAGCTGCTTTCGGCCCAGGCTTGCAAGGCTTCGAGTTGAACCAGGTCTGCCTTATCGCTTAGGAACGGACGGATCTGGTCGAAGTTCTGCCGTACCGGTGCCATCACTTCGTCAGGAGTGCCTGCCGGATGCGTTTGCGGGACTTTCGGTGCCGTGAGATGGAAGTGTGCAATTTGCTTGGCCATTTCATCAATGTGCGCTGCAGTCAGTTCGCCATTGGCTTGCAGGGTGCTGAGCAGTTGGCTTTGCGGGAACTGGCGCATCTTTAGTGCGTATTCGATCACCGGGCCGTCGCCGCCCAATTGAGGCGCTTCGGCAGTGCCGGTAATCGGCAACACGTCCAGATACAAATCGTTCGTCAGACGCTGGTTCAGACGCAGCTCTTCGTTGCAGAAGTGTTCGCGCTTTTCCAGGTCGGTGAAGTCCAGAAACCCGAAATTCATCGGCTTTTTCAGTTTATAGGCGTAAGGGCCGGTCAATACGACCCATGAAATATGGGTCTCGATGACTTGGAACGCTTCAACCGGATGAGGGTACAAAGCCGGGTTTTGCAGGGCGGCGATCAGTGACTGGCTCACGGGCGATCCTTCAGAGTCTGGGGGAAATCATGGCGCGCATTATGGCTGCTACGGACGGTCGTGCAAACCGCTGTCCGGCTCATGTTGATCATCAATAAAGTGCGTATAATCCGCCGCCATGACTCGAACCCGATCTCCCCGTTCCCGTAAAAAACCTCCTTCCCGCGGCCTGCGCCCTTGGCTTGGCTGGGCGCTCAAGCTCGGCCTCGTAGGCCTTGTGGTACTCGCCGGCTTCGCCGTGTACCTCGACGCTGTGGTCCAGGAGAAGTTCTCCGGCAAGCGCTGGACCATTCCTGCAAAGGTGTACGCGCGCCCGCTGGAATTGTTCAGCGGCCAGAAGCTGAGCAAGGATGACTTCCTTACCGAGCTCGATGCCCTCGGCTACCGCCGCGAACCCGTGAGCAACGGCCCGGGTGCGGCCGCTGTCAGCGGAAACACTGTCGACCTGAATACCCGTGGCTTCCAGTTCTATGAAGGCCTGGAAAAAGCCCAGCCGGTCCGCGTGCGCTTTTCCGGTGATTACGTCGCCGAGTTGTCCTCCCTCAACGGCTCGAAATTGCCGGTGGTACGTCTTGAACCGTTGATGATCGGCGGGATTTACCCGAAAAACCTTGAAGATCGCATCCTGATCAAGCTTGATCAGGTGCCTCCGTACCTGCTGGAAACTCTGGTTGCGGTAGAGGATCGCGATTTTTATAGCCACTGGGGTGTTTCGCCGAAGTCGATTGCCCGTGCGGTTTGGGTGAACACGTCCGGCGGCAAGATGACCCAGGGCGGCAGTACGCTGACTCAGCAGCTGGTGAAGAACTTCTACCTCACCAACGAGCGCAGTCTGACCCGAAAGCTCACCGAAGCGATGATGGCTATGCTGCTTGAGCTTCACTACAGCAAGCAGGAAATCCTTGAGGCATACCTCAACGAGGTCTTCGTCGGGCAGGATGGCCAGCGCGCGGTACATGGCTTCGGTCTGGCCAGCCAGTTCTTCTTCGGTCAGCCGCTGTCTGAGTTGAAGCTGCATCAAGTGGCCTTGTTGGTGGGGATGGTCAAGGGGCCTTCCTACTACAACCCGCGTCGCAATCCTGAGCGTGCGCTTGAGCGCCGTAACTTGGTGCTGGATGTGCTTGAGCAGCAAGGCGTGGCCACGGCTGAACAGGTGGCCGCAGCGAAGAAAATGCCGCTGGGTGTGACAACTCGCGGCAAGTTGGCGGACAGTTCATTCCCAGGCTTTATCGATCTGGTTAAACGTCAACTGCGTGAAGACTACCGCGACGAGGACTTGACCGAAGAAGGTTTGCGAATTTTCACCAGTTTTGACCCGATTTTGCAGATGAAGGCCGAAGCGTCAGTCAGCGATACCTTCAAGCGTCTGACGGGTCGTAAAGGCTCCGACGAAGTAGAAGCCGCAATGGTGGTCACCAATCCGGAAACCGGTGAAGTCCAAGCCATGATCGGCAGTCGCCAGGCGAGTTTTGCCGGATTCAATCGCGCTTTGGATGCGGTGCGGCCGATTGGTTCGCTGGTCAAGCCTGCGGTCTACCTCACTGCGTTGGAAAAACCGAGCAAGTACACCCTGACGAGCTGGCTGTCGGATGATCCGCTGTCGGTCAAAGGCGGGGACGGCCAGGTGTGGACCCCACAGAACTTCGATCGCCGTTCCCACGGCACGGTGTTCCTGTATCAAGGCTTGGCTCACTCCTACAACATCTCTACATCTCGGCTTGGCCTGGAAGTCGGCGTGCCGAATGTCCTCAAGACGCTGGCTCGACTGGGCATCACCCGCGAATTCCCGGCGTTCCCATCGATCCTGTTGGGCGCCGGCGCCATGACACCGATGGAAGTCGCGACCATGTACCAGACCCTCGCCAACGGTGGCTTCAACACCCCGATGCGCGGGATCCGCAGTGTACTGACGGCTGAGGGTGAGCCGCTCAAGCGCTACCCGTTCCAGATCCAGCAGCGCTTTGACGCTGGCTCTATCTACCTGATACAGAACGCCATGCAGCGCGTGATGCGTGAAGGTACCGGTAGCTCGGTCTATAAGGTGCTTCCGTCCAACCTGACGCTGGCGGGCAAGACCGGTACCAGTAACGATTCGCGCGATAGCTGGTTTGCAGGTTTCGGTCAGGATGTACTGGCCGTGGTGTGGCTCGGTCGAGACGACAACGGTAAGACGCCTTTTACCGGTGCTACCGGTGCGTTGCAGGTCTGGACCAGTTTTATGCGCAAGGCCGACCCGTTGCCATTGAATATGCCGCAGCCGGATAACATCGTGCAGGCCTGGATTGATCCGCATACCGGCCAGGGTTCCGACGCTAACTGTCCGGGCGCAGTACAGATGCCGTATATTCGCGGCAGCGAGCCACCACCCGGTGCTGCGTGCGGCGGCGGTGCCCCTGCGGACGCGGAATCGGTGATGGATTGGGTCAAGGGCTGGATGAATTAAGCAAAGAGGGTTTCAAGTGAACAAGTGGTGTATTCCAGCGATTACAGCTCTGGCTTTGCTCAGCGGTTGCTCCAGCGTGCAGCGCGGCTCCATTCCCGTGGTGGATTCGAGCACTGCCGTCTCCAATAGCGACCGGATCTCGGCCAATGGCGGTTTCCGCCAGACCGTGACCAACCGTCCGGCGCAGGCCAAGCCTCAGGCCGTGCCGCAAGATTCGGGCGTGGTGGTGATGGTGCCGGGCGGCGGCGCTGCTACGTCCGCACCGATCAGTGCCGAGCCATGGACTCCAGGGCCAAGCACCTCCGGACCGATTGAGCCCACGCCGATTCAGACCGCGCCGATCAACCAGGGCACCTACAGCATGCCGTCGACGCCGAGTGGCATTCCATCTTCCTCCAGTGGTGGCGGCCTTTCGGCTGACGAGCAACTGGACGGTCCGGTGCTGGCCTTGCTGACTACGGCGCAGCAACAACAGGCCGGTGGCGACCTGAACGGCGCCTCATCGAGCCTTGAGCGGGCGCAGCGAGTTGCACCTCGTGAACCGCAAGTACTGTATCGCCTGGCACAGGTACGCATGGCCCAAGGCGATGCGCCTCAGGCCGAACAGTTCGCCCGTCGTGGCCTCACGCTGGCCAACGGTCGTCCCGATCTGCAGGCCAGTCTCTGGACGTTAATCGGAGATGCGCGCGCCGCACAAGGTGATGCCGCTGGCGCTGCTCAGGCCCGGCAGAAAGCCAAGGTCAGCCTCTGATGGATGTACGGTTTCCCGCGATTGCCGAACAGTTATTGCTGATTGAGCGCGAACTGCGCATACAAGGCTGGTGGGATGAGGTGTCACCCAGCATCGAGGCGCTCAGCAGTGTTGAGCCGTTTTCGGTGGATACCCTGGACTTTCACCAGTGGCTGCAATGGATTTTCCTGACGCGCATGAAGCAGATCCTCGAACAGGACCTGCCACTGCCCAATGCGTCAGGGATTCTGGAGATGGCCGAGATGGTGTACGCCGATCGGCCGCGCGAGAGCCTCGGTTTACGCAATGCGCTGAAAAAGTTCGATCAATTGATCGTCGACGCTCGTTAATTGCCTGACTGCCGGTTTTTTCGGCAGTCTTGCGCATATTTCTACCGCTTGACGACATTCAGGCGAGTTTTATCCCTCCTCAAAGCCCTTTCTTCTACGTTCTCATGCGCTTAGTTGGAAAAAAGCGCAATTATTGCTTGACTTGAACGGCCTGAAACAGAAGAATCCAAAGTCCGCTGTATCGGGACTGCCAGAAGCAGGCCCGCTCAGCAGATCATGAGGCGCACATCCGCGCCGACCTGTTACACCCGCAACGCGTTACCTCGCGCTGGGTGGGAAAAGCCCGCAACACTTGGGACGATCCCAATACTTGCTCAGTCAGTGCTGACGTAGTCGGCGACCACCGTCGCTCATGCTCTGTTGAGAAGTAAACCTATTAAGACCCGTCGGTTTTCAACGGACGGTATTCTGGCGTTTTAGAGGTGAACAACGTGGAGCTTTTATCTGGCGGTGAGATGCTCGTCCGCTTTTTGCGTGACGAAGGCGTCGACTATATCTACGGGTACCCAGGTGGTGCTCTGTTGCATGTTTACGACGCACTGTTCAAGGAGCCGGCTGTTACCCACATCCTGGTTCGCCACGAACAAGCCGCGACCCATATGGCTGACGGTTACGCCCGTGCCACCGGTAAAGCCGGCGTGGTGCTGGTAACGTCCGGCCCAGGCGCAACGAATGCCATTACCGGCATTGCGACTGCTTATATGGACTCCATCCCGATGGTGATCATTTCTGGCCAGGTGCCAAGCACCATGGTCGGTACCGATGCATTCCAGGAAACCGACATGATCGGTATCTCCCGGCCGATCGTGAAACACAGCTTCATGATCAAGCATGCGTCGGAAATTCCGGAAGTCATGAAAAAGGCGTTCTACCTCGCGCAGTCCGGTCGCCCGGGCCCTGTCGTGGTCGATATCCCGAAAGACATGACCAACCCGGCTGAGAAATTCGAATACGTCTTCCCGAAGAAAGCCAAGCTGCGCTCCTACAGTCCGGCCGTTCGTGGGCACTCGGGGCAAATTCGCAAGGCGGCAGAAATGCTCCTGGCAGCCAAGCGCCCTGTGTTGTACTCGGGTGGCGGTGTGATCCTCGGCGGGGGCTCCGCCCCATTGACCGAGTTGGCCAAGCTGCTCAACCTGCCGGTCACCAACACCCTGATGGGCCTCGGCGCCTTTCCGGGTACGGACCGTCAGTTCGTCGGCATGCTCGGCATGCACGGCAGCTACACCGCCAACCTGACCATGCACCACGCCGACGTGATCCTGGCTGTGGGTGCGCGTTTTGATGATCGTGTGATCAACGGCGCGAGCAAATTCTGCCCGAACGCGAAGATCATCCACATCGATATCGATCCAGCGTCCATCTCCAAGACCATCAAGGCCGACGTGCCAATTGTAGGTCCTGTGGAAAGTGTACTGACCGAAATGGTCGCTGCGCTTAAGGACATCGGCGAGACGCCGAACAAGGAATCCGTCGCCAGCTGGTGGAAGCAGATCGACGAATGGCGCGGTGACCGCGGCCTGTTCCCTTACGACAAGGGCGACGGCAGCATCATCAAGCCTCAAACCGTGATCGAGACCCTGTGCGAAGTGACCAAGGGCGACGCCTTTGTGACCTCCGACGTGGGTCAGCACCAGATGTTCGCCGCGCAATACTACAAGTTCGACAAGCCTAACCGCTGGATCAACTCCGGTGGTCTGGGCACGATGGGCTTTGGTTTTCCTGCGGCCATGGGTGTGAAGCTGAGCTTCCCGGACAGCGACGTCGCGTGCGTTACCGGTGAAGGCAGCATCCAGATGAACATTCAGGAACTGTCGACGTGCCTGCAGTACGGTCTTCCGGTGAAGATCGTCTGCCTGAACAACGGCGTGCTGGGTATGGTTCGTCAATGGCAAGACATGAGCTACGGCAGCCGTCACTCTCATTCCTATATGGAATCGCTTCCGGATTTCATCAAGTTGGTTGAAGCCTATGGCCACGTCGGCATTCGCATCACCGATCTGAAAGATCTGAAGCCGAAGATGGAAGAGGCGTTCGCCATGAAGGACCGCCTGGTGTTCCTCGATATTCAAGTGGATACCAGCGAGCACGTTTATCCGATGCAGATCAAAGACGGCTCTATGCGCGACATGTGGCTGAACAAGACGGAGCGTACTTAATCATGCGGCACATTATCTCCCTGCTTCTGGAGAACGAACCCGGCGCTCTGTCTCGTGTTGTCGGCCTGTTTTCGCAACGCAACTACAACATCGAAAGCCTGACCGTGGCTCCGACCGAAGACCCGACTCTGTCGCGCCTGACGTTGACCACCGTGGGCCACGATGAGGTGATCGAGCAGATCACCAAGAACCTCAACAAGCTGATCGAAGTGGTCAAGCTGGTCGACCTGTCGGAAAGTGCCCACATCGAGCGCGAGCTGATGCTGGTAAAGGTCAAGGCTACGGGTGCCCAACGTGCCGAAATCAAGCGGACTACCGACATCTATCGCGGGCAGATCGTCGATGTGAGCGCCAGCGTTTATACCGTGCAACTGACCGGTACAAGCGACAAGTTGGACAGCTTCATCCAGTCGATCGGGACGGCCTCGATTCTGGAAACGGTACGCAGTGGTGTCACCGGGATTGCCCGTGGCGACAAAGTACTCAGCATCTAACCCAAATTAGTGAATGGCCTTACGGCCTGGATATATAGAGGAACCTCATGAAAGTTTATTACGATAAAGATTGTGACCTGTCGATCATCCAGGGCAAGAAAGTCGCCATCATCGGCTACGGCTCCCAGGGTCACGCGCAAGCTTGCAACCTGAAAGACTCCGGCGTTGACGTGACTGTTGGCCTGCGTAAAGGCTCGGCCACCGTTGCCAAGGCGGAAGCTCATGGCCTGAAAGTGACTGACGTTGCTTCCGCTGTTGCTGCTGCTGACCTGGTCATGATCCTGACCCCGGACGAGTTCCAGTCCTCGTTGTACAAAAACGAAATCGAGCCGAACATCAAGAAAGGCGCCACCCTGGCCTTCTCCCACGGCTTTGCGATTCACTACAACCAGGTTGTGCCACGCGCAGACCTGGACGTGATCATGATCGCGCCAAAAGCGCCAGGTCACACCGTACGCTCCGAGTTCGTCAAAGGCGGTGGTATCCCTGACCTGATCGCGATCTATCAGGACGCATCCGGCAATGCCAAAAACGTTGCACTGTCCTACGCTGCTGGCGTCGGTGGTGGTCGTACCGGCATCATCGAAACCACCTTCAAGGACGAGACCGAAACCGACCTGTTCGGCGAGCAAGCCGTTCTGTGCGGTGGTACCGTTGAGCTGGTTAAAGCCGGTTTCGAAACCCTGGTTGAAGCTGGCTACGCGCCGGAAATGGCCTACTTCGAATGCCTGCACGAACTGAAGCTGATCGTTGACCTCATGTACGAAGGCGGTATCGCCAACATGAACTACTCGATCTCCAACAACGCCGAATACGGCGAGTACGTGACTGGCCCAGAAGTGATCAACGCCGAGTCCCGCCAGGCTATGCGCAACGCCCTGAAACGTATTCAGGACGGCGAATACGCCAAAATGTTCATCAGTGAAGGCGCTACCGGCTACCCTTCGATGACCGCCAAGCGTCGTAACAACGCTGCTCACGGTATCGAAGTCATCGGCGAGCAACTGCGTTCCATGATGCCGTGGATCGGTGCCAACAAGATCGTCGACAAAGCTAAAAACTAAGTCGTACGCATCAAGAGAAAACGCGGCTTAGGCCGCGTTTTTTCGTTTGGGGGCGGGTTCTGGTATAAAGCTGCATCGTTTGCGAGCGAACACTCGCCGCAAGTATTGGTCGAATTTTTTCACACCGTTGCAAGGTAAAGTCCATGAGCGAACGTCCCGAAGAGCCTAACCAGGCTCCTGACGCCGAAAGCCTGCTACCGATCGATGAACATGTCGAAGAAGGGCATGACGCTGAAGGCCGCAAGGTCCGGCATCGTGGCATCTATTTGCTGCCCAATCTTTTCACTACGGCAAACTTGTTTGCCGGTTTCTATTCCATTATCAACTCCATGAGTGCCCAAAGTGCGCTGGCGGCGGGTGATGCGGCGAGTGCCAGCAAGTACTTCGGTTTTGCGGCCATTGCCATTTTCGTGGCCATGGTACTCGACGGTTTGGATGGTCGTGTTGCACGTATGACCAATACCCAAAGTGCTTTCGGTGCCGAGTACGATTCGCTGTCTGACATGGTTGCATTTGGGGTCGCGCCGGCGCTGTTGGCATTTGCTTGGGCGTTGGGTGACATGGGGAAGGTTGGCTGGATGGTTGCCTTCATCTATGTCGCGGGCGCCGCTTTGCGTCTGGCGCGCTTCAACACTCAGGTGGGTACTGCTGATAAACGTTACTTCATCGGGTTGGCCAGTCCGGCAGCGGCGGGTGTCGTGGCGGGTATCGTCTGGGCATTCAGTGATTACGGCATCCAGGGCTCGAAAATGTCTTTCCTGGTGGCGTTAATGGTTGCCGCTGCCGGAATGCTGATGGTCAGCAACATCAAGTACAACAGCTTCAAGGAGCTTGATCTCAAAGGGCGAGTACCTTTCGTGGCAATCCTGGCAGTGGTGCTGGTGTTTGCGGTGGTCTTCAGTGATCCGCCTCGGATTCTGCTATTGGCCTTCTTGGTCTACGCCGCTTCTGGGCCAGTTCAGTACTTGCTACATATGCGCCGGGACAAAACGTTGCCTTAATGTAATTTCCCCCATACTCCGCAGTCTATTGGTGCATCAGTCCTCCAATGCTGCGGAGTTGCCATGTTAATCAAATTGCCTAAAGCGTCCGATTGCCATGAGTCGGATGTCACCTCTGAATCCTTCTATCTTTCTCGCCGTAGCTTGATCGGTGGTGCGCTTGCGGGCATTGCTGCCAGCGGCCTGCCGCGTTGGGCCAGTGCAGATGACGCTGCGCGATATGCCGATGTTGAGCCGGGGAAGGCGCCGGGCTGGTTTGCTGGCAAGCTGCCTGCTACTAAATGGCAGGCTGTGACGGTTGAAGGTGAGGCTATCACCCCGTTCAAGGACGCAACCCACTACAACAACTTCTATGAATTCGGCACTGACAAAGGGGATCCGGCGAACAACGCGGGTTCACTCAAGACCGAACCTTGGAGTGTCGTGATTGATGGTGAGGTTGCCAAGCCGGGGCGTTATGCCTTGGAGGACTTCATGAAGCCCTATCAGTTGGAAGAGCGGATCTACCGGTTGCGCTGCGTCGAGGCTTGGTCGATGGTCATTCCATGGATGGGCTTTCCGATCTCCGCGTTGCTCCAGCAGGTTGGGCCAACCTCCAAGGCCAAATACATCCGTTTTGAAACACTCCAGGATTCCAAGAGCATGCCGGGGCAGCGTTCGAGTTTTGGCTTGATCGATTGGCCTTATGTTGAAGGTTTGCGCCTGGATGAGGCGATGAATCCTTTAGCGATTCTTGCCGTTGGGATGTATGGGCGCGAGTTGCCCAATCAGAACGGCGCGCCGTTACGTCTCGTCGTGCCTTGGAAGTACGGTTTCAAGAGTGTGAAGTCGATCGTGCGGATCAGCCTTGTGAGTGAGCAGCCGAAAACCACGTGGCAGAGTATTGCGGCGGATGAGTATGGGTTCTATGCCAATGTGAACCCTACAGTGGACCATCCGCGTTGGACTCAGGCGCGTGAGCGTCGTCTGCCAAGTGGTTTGTTCAGTCCGAATGTACGTGAAACGCAGATGTTCAATGGTTACTCGGATGAGGTTGCTTCTTTATATGCCGGTCTCGACCTGCGGAAGAACTACTAATGCGCTACCCCATCTGGCGCATCGGCGTTTTTATAGTCGCGGCAGTGTGGCCTTTGTTATGGCTATATGAGGCGTGGAGTTTTGTTCTTGGGCCAGATCCAGGAAAGGTGCTGGTTGATCGACTGGGGTTGGGCACTTTGATCCTGCTGTTGATCACGCTGGGGATGACCCCGCTGCAAAAGTTGAGCGGCTGGGCGGGGTGGATAGCGGTGCGCCGACAGCTAGGGTTGTGGTGCTTTGCTTATGTGGTACTGCATCTGGCGGCCTATTGTGTGTTTGTTCTGGGTCTGGATTGGTCTCAGCTTGGGGTCGAGCTACGTAAGCGGCCTTATATTATTGTGGGTACGTTAGGGTTCTTGTCGTTGCTGGTGTTGGCGGTGACGTCTAATCGCTATAGCCAGCGTCGACTGGGCAGTCGTTGGAAGAAGCTGCATCGCCTGGTATATATGATTCTTGGGCTTGGACTGCTGCATATGTTGTGGATCGTGCGAGCTGATCTAAAGGAGTGGGTAATCTATGCATCTGTAGGTGCGCTGCTGCTGGTGTTGCGTTTACCACCGGTGATGCGCCGAATCCCCCGGCTTATTGCGAAAAAACCACCTTCTGCAACAAAAGCGTAATTAACGCTTGACCGCAGATTCTGGGAGCCTATAATTCGCCCCACTTCCGGCGCAGTCGAAGCGGAAAACTCCTTGGTAAACAATGAGTTA